>NZ_BAAFVK010000001.1:0-1192366 GCF_054661535.1 Actinophytocola sp. KF-1
GTAGTCATCGATCTTGACGTAGAGTGCGGTCAGAAGGGTGTTCAGGTCTGTCGTCACAAACGGATCTTGAACACCCTTCGTCCGTCTCCAGCCACCGCCCCGACTTACGCATTACTCGTCTAGGCGCAGGAGACGTCACCGGCGTTGACCGTGGACAGGCCCGCGGGCACCTCGGCGGTCTTCCCGCCGCCGTTCGGCGACACGACCTCGCCGTCGAAACCGGGGCCGACGATCAGCATGATCGCGCCCGCCATCGACGGGTCCTCGACCAGCACCGAGCCGGGCACGGCCGCCTGCAGCGTCTGCGCCTCCGCGCTGCGTGCCTTGCTGTACTTGATGACGGCAGGCTTGTCGACGTTCTCCGGCGCGGCGTCCACGCGCATGATCTGGAAGCCGTACTCGGCGAGCGCGTCCGCGGTGTCGCCCGCGATGCCGCCGGTCGGGTTGCCGCCGTTCAGCACCTGGATCTTGATGGTCTTCGGGTCGACCGGGCCCTGCGGCTGGTCCTGCGCGAGCGTCGACTGCCGCGGCTTCTTCGACGCGTCGTCCGCGGGCTTCTTCACCGGCTCCTCGCCGGGCAGCGGCGTGTCCTGGCGGATCGCCTCGAACAGCGCCTGGTTGGCCTCGACGCGCAGTTCCTCGTTGCCGCGTTCGTTGGCCTCGCCGACGGTCGGCACGGTGATGAACGTGACCCGCCCCGCCTGCACGCCCTGCATCGACTGGCCGAGCGTGAACAGCTGGTCGACGCCGATGTTGTCGCCGAACGTGGCATTGGAGAACGCGTCGACGAAGTCGGTGAGCTTGCCCGGGTGCAGCAGCACCTCGGTCGACATCGCCTTGCGCAGCAGCGAGGACAGGAACCGCTGCTGGCGGATGATGCGGCCGTAGTCGGAGGTGACGTCGCCCTGCACGTGGCGGGCGCGCACGAAGTTCAGCGCCTGGTTGCCGGTGAGCCGCACCTTCTTGCCCGCCTGCGGCACGATCGTGCCGAGCACGTCGTCCTTCATCGGCCGCTCGACGCACACCTCGACGCCCTGGACGGCGTCGACCATGTCCTTGAAGCCGTGGAAGTCGATGCCCACGAAGTGGTTGATGGCGAGGCCGGACAGCTCCTGCACCATCTTCGTGACGCACTTGGGCCCGCCGACCTGGTACGCGGTGTTGAGCTTCACCCGCTCCTCGGCGGGGTGCTGCTCACCCGTGAGCTCCCCGGTCTTCGGATCCCATCCCTCGCAGGCCGGCCGGGTCACCTCGAGGTCACGGGGAAAAGAAACCACCACCACGCGTTCGCGGTTCTTGGGTATGTGGGCGATCATCACCGTGTCGGAACGCGCGCCCTGGACCTCGTTCTCGTCGCCGACGCCCTCTTCCTTCGCCGCACCGGCGCGGGTGTCGGAGCCGACGAGCAGGAAGTTCTCGTCACCGGCCTGCGCGGCCGCGTCCTGGATGGCCTTGGAGTCGGGGTCGAGCGCGTCGACGGTGTTCGCCTCGCCCTCGATGTAGGCCTTGAACCCCCACGCGGCGGCGGTGGACGTGAACACCAGGCCGGCCACCATCACGACGAACGCCTTGCCCGCGTTCCGGCCCCGTAACTTCTTGCGCTTCTTCTTGCGGCCCTTCTTCGTGTCCTCCTCGGGCTCGTCGTCCTCCCGGGGGATCACGGGGATCCGCATCGCCATCGACTGCTGGGCCTCCAGCTCGTCGAGGCGGTCCAGTTCGTCGTCGGCGTTCTGCCACGGCAGGAGCTTGCGGCGCTTGGCCTTCTTCTCCCGCTCCTCGGCCTTGATCTCGTCGTGGACGGCGGAGAAGCGCGCCAGCGTGTGGTCGATGCTGCGCCGCTTCTGCACCTCCTCGCCGATGGCCTCCATCTCGGTGGTCATCGAGACGAGGTCGTCGTCGCCGCGCGGCGGCACCGGCGGCGGGACCGGCGGGACACCGGTGGTCTTGGGACGCGCGTCGGGCGCGTCGATCGCGGCCGGGGTCAGGCGGGGCTCGGACAGCGGGTCCGCGGGCCACTGGCCGGGCGGCGGCGTCGGCGGTCCCTGGCGACGGGCCTCGTCGACGGGGAACCGGCCGGGCACCGGGAGGTGCGCGGACGCCTCGCCCGGGCGGCGCCCGTTGCGGGGGGTGTCGTCGCGGGGGAAGGCCGGGAGCTCACCGGGGACGGGGAGGTGGGCGGACGCCTCGCCGGGGCGGCGGACCGGGGGCTCACCCGGCACCGGGACGTGGATGGACGCTTCGCCGGGGCGGCGGCCGTCGAGGGCGAAGGCGGGGACCTCGCCAGGGCCGGGCAGGTGGGGGGCGCCGGCGTTGAGGAAATCGGGATCGCCCGGGACGGCGTGGTGCGCGGAGGCTTCGCCTGTGCGGCGGCCGCTGCGGAAACCGGTGCGCGGGTTGTCGGGCGGGAAGGCGGGGGTTTCGCCGGGGGTGGGGAGGTGTTCGGGCGCGCGGCGGCCGTTGCGGGCCGGGGGTGTGCCGGGGATGGCGTGCGGGCCGGAGCCTTCGCCGGGGGCGAAGCCGTTGCGGGCCTCGTCGGGCGGGAAGACGGGGGTCTCGCCGGGGGCGGGGAGGTGTTCGGGCGCACGGCGGCCGTTGCGGGCCGGGGGCGCCCCGGGGATGGCAAGCGGGCCGGAACCCTCGCCGGGGGCGAAGCCGTTGCGGGCCTCGTCGGGCGGGAAGGCCGGGGTCTCGCCGGGGACGGGGTGGTGGGCGGACGCTTCCCCTGTGCGGCGGCCGTTGCGGGCCTGCGGCGTTCCGGGGATGGCGTGCGGACCGGAGGCTTCGCCCGGGGCGCCTGCGCGGCGGCCATTGCGGACGGGGGGCTCGGCGGGGATGGCGTGGTGGCCGGAGCCCTCGCCCGGGGTGGGGAGGTGTTCGGCTGCGCGGCGGCCGTTGCGGGCTGGGATGGCGTGGGGGCCGGAGCCTTCGCCGGGAGCGAAGCCGTTGCGGGCCTCGTCGCGGGGGAAGGCTGCCTCGCCGGGGGTGGGGAGGGGTTCGGCTGCGCGGCGGCCGTTGCGGGCTGGGATGGCGTGGGGGCCGGAGCCCTCGCCAGGGGCGAAGCCGTTGCGGGCCTCGTCGCGGGGGAAGGCTGCCTCGCCGGGGGTGGGGAGGGGTTCGGCTGCGCGGCGGCCGTTGCGGGCCGGGGGTGTGCCGGGGATGGCGTGCGGGCCGGAGCCCTCGCCAGGGGCGAAGCCGTTGCGGGCCTCGTCGGGTGGGAAGGCCTCGGCCGCGCGGTGGGTGGTGCGGCGGCCGTTGGCGGCCTCGTCCTGCGGGAACGCGGGCGCGTCGCCTGGGATGGCGTGGTGGGCCGACGCCTCGCCTGCCCTGCGGGCACGCCGGGGGCGCGGGCTGGGGGCGTCGCCGGGGAAGGCCTGGTGGCCGGAGGTCTCACCGGCGCGCCTGCGCGGTGCGGGGGTGTCCGCCGGGAGAGCGTGGTGGCCGGACGTTTCGCCTGCCGGTGCGGCCGGGCCGGGGAGGAAGGCGCCCGTGGCGCGCCGGGGACCGGAGGTCTCACCCGGGGCTTCCGCCGCCCGGCGGCCGTTGCGGGCGGCTTCACCGGGGTGTGGACGGCGGGGGTTGTCGTCCTGGGGGAAGCGGGCCGCGCGGCGGGTGGGGCGGGGAGCGTCGTCGCGGGGGAAGTCGGGGCCGCCCAGGGCATCGGCGATGGACGGTGGTGGCGGCGCCTGGCGCCGGGGGGCTTCGCCGGGGTGGCCGCGGCCGGCGAGGCCCTCGGCGCTCTGTCTGTCCTGCCGGGCCCGACGGCCGCTCATCAGGCCGTTCTGCTGCAACTGGAGCGGGTCGACCGGCGTGAGGTCCGCCCTCGACGCGCTGTGTTTCTGCACCAGGTCCGCGACGCTCAGGCCGCCGCCCGCCTCCATGGAGCGCCTGCGGCGCCTCGGCTTCTCCTCGCCGCCGCCACCACTGGGGGGCTCCTCGCGGCGGTGCCTCCTGCCGTACTCGTGCGGATCGCGGGTGCCGCCGAGGCGTTCGTCGTCGGGCACCCGGACTCCTCTCACCTCGTGTACGGGCCACGGTGTCGTGGCTCTTTCTTTATCAAGACGTTGCGTGTCGCAACTAGGTTGCCGACCCACAGTGTCCTACGCCGCGCCCAGATAGTACGGACGGATGGCACTTCTGACGACAGCCAACCGAAATTTGCTCACTAACAGTGGGCAACTGGGCTCAAGCCGATCGCCCGATCGGGGTATCGACTTTGTGTCCTCAAATGTTATCGAACCGACGCAAGGGTCCGGTCAAGGGTGACCGGAACTACACACGCCTGCTTCTCTGCCCGGCCGCGCCGGAGAGGCGGACCTGGCCACCCACACGGTAGGCGACGCTGTTCCTGCCCGACTGCTTGGCCGTGTACAACAACCCGTCCGCGAGCCGCAGCTGCTGCTCGGGACTGGTGACGCCGCTGGTCCCGGACTCGTGCGCGACGCCGATGGACACCGTCACGTGGAGGCCGCGGACGATCGTCGACCACGGGAACTGCTCGACGCGCGCGCGTGCCGCCTCGGCGACCGCCCACGCGGCCGCGCCCTCGAGGCCCGGCAGCATGAGCACGAACTCCTCGCCGCCGTACCGCGCGCAGAACCCGCCCTCGGGCAGGCCGATCTGCAGCAGCTCGACGACCTGCTGCAGCACGCGGTCGCCGACCAGGTGACCGAACGTGTCGTTGACGCGCTTGAACAGGTCGAGGTCCACCAGCGCCACCGCGAACTCGCCGCGCGGGTGGTCCACCTCCAGCAGCCGCTGGTCGAGGTAGCGGCGGTTGTAGCTCGCGGTGAGCGCGTCGCGGATGCTCTGCTCGCGGGCCTCCGCGTGCTCGCGGCGCAGCCGGGCCACCTCTTGCCGGAACTGTTCCGGCACCTGGGGCGGCCGCTCCGCCGTGGCGAGGTCGAGCGCGTGGCGCAGGTGCTCGTACGCCTGCCGCCACTCGCCGCGCGACGCCAGCAGGGAGGCGATGGACTGGTGCAGTTCCACCAGGCTCATCTCTTCGGACTCGACCCGGGCCTCGACACGGGAGCCGGCACGGGACCCTGCCCGTTCCGCCCGGGGCTCGGCACGAGCGTCCGTCCTCGGCTCGCTCCGCCGGGACGGGTGCTGGATCGGCACCGTCGGCTCGTTGATCCTGCGGTCCCGCCAGCGGGCGTCCCGCTGGACCGGTTCGGGTTGGGTGTCCAGTACTGCCATCGCGCTCACCTCCCTACTTGGTCTTGTTTCGACGGGAGGCGGAGCGGTCTTGAGATGTTGACGGGTGCGTGTTCGGATTTCCCCCTACCGGTGGAACTCGGACTGCTCCGAACCAGTGACGGCTACTCCGGTCGGTTGGCGGAGCGCACAAGCGGAGGCGTTCTCGTCGCCCTGAGTCACTAGCCAGTGGGACACGGCGCGAAGCCGTACGCCTTCCCGTCGAGCACCACGACGCGCTGCGAGCCGATCTGCTCGCCGAGCAACGCGCCGTCCTGCCGGATGCTGATCGACACGCCGAGCACGTACACCAGCCCGCGCGGGTGTGCCGCGTCGCGGCCCGCGTCCGGCGGCACCCAGTCCGGGTCCACCCGCAGCGTCGACATGGCCGGGTCGATGTTCAGGGTGAGGTCGCCGAGGTCGCACAGGTCGTCGGTGTAGTCGGGGTGCTGGCTGCGGCGCAGGAAGTCCCGCTGGGTCGCGGGCCCGTCCTCGGCCGCCGCGTTCAGGTCGTCGAAGTACTCCTGCACGAGCCGCCGGTCGTCGTCCGGCGAGTCCTCGGCACGCGGCATGCCGGCCACCGCGGACGTGCAGCCCGCGATCAGCAGGCTCGCGAGCCCGAGAACGGCGAACAGGACGCGGCGCATGTGGTCCCCCGGGGAGTGCGGTGTGCTTCCAGGCTAACCGTGCTCACGCGGGTTCGATGCGATATCCGAAACCACGCACGGTGTGGATCATGGGTGGGTGCCGCAGCTTGCGGCGCAGCTGGTTGATCACCACGTCGAGCACGTTGGAGGTGGGGTCCACGAGCGGGTCCCACACCTCCTTGAGCAGCTCGGCGCGGCCGACCGGGGTGCCCTGGCGGGCGACGAGCAGCCGCAGCACGTCGAACTCCTTGGCGGTCAGCGTGAGCAGCACGCCCGCGCGCCGCACCTCGTGCCGCCCGCTGTCGACCTCGAGGTCGCCGCAGCGCAGCACGGGCGGCAGCCCGCTCGGCACACGCCTGCACAGGCGCCGCACCCGCGCTTCCATCTCCTCGACCGCGAACGGCTTCACCAGGTAGTCGTCGCCGTGCTCGAGCCCGGCGATCCGGTCGGCGACCGTGTCGCGGGCGGTCAGGAACAGCACGGGCACGGGCGGGCGGCGCACACGTATGTAATGGAGGGCGTCGCCGGAGGGCAGCATGCGGTCGAACACGGCGCAGTCGTAGGAGTTCACCATGAGCGCCTCGTCGGCGGCGGGGAGGTCGCCGACCTGGTCGACGGCGAACCCGGCGGCACGCAGGGAGCCGGTGATCGCGATCCGCAGGTTCTCATCGTCCTCGACCACCAGCACCCGCACGTATCCGACAGTATCGAAGCGCGCTCCGCGGGCTCCGCTCGGTCACCGGGCCGGGCTACCCGGTCACGGCGAGGACGTCCTCGACGGTGAGCGTCCGCAGCTCGGCCGTCTCCGGCATCCGGCCGAGCAGCCGCAACCGCTGCGACTGCACCTTCCGCACGCCCTCGAACAGCCGCCGCGCGTCGCGGGCGTTGCCGAAGTTCGGGTCGTCGGCGATGCGGGCGAAGTACGCCCGCAGCACCGGGTGCGCGTCCTCGTCGATGCGGTAGTCGCCCGCGGCGACCATCCGGCCGATGATCTGCACCAGGTCGTCCGGCGAGTAGTTCTCGAACTCGATGGTCTTGGAGAAGCGGGACGCGAGACCGGGGTTGGCGTCGAGGAACTCGGCCATCTCGGTGGTGTACCCGGCGACGATCACGGCCACCTCGTCGCGGTGGTCCTCCATGAGCTTCACGAGCGTGTCGATGGCCTCCTGGCCGAAGTCGCCGCCGCCGGACCCGGCCTGCCGGGACAGCGTGTACGCCTCGTCGATGAACAGGACGCCGCCGAGCGACTCCTCGAACACCACGGACGTCTTCTCCGCGGTGTGGCCGATGTACTGGCCGACGAGGTCGCGCCGCGACACCTCCCGGAACTGCCCCTTCGACAGCACGCCGAGCGACTTCAGCAGCTTGCCGTAGGTGCGCGCGACGGTCGTCTTGCCGGTGCCGGGCGCGCCCGCGAAGATCAGGTGGTGGCTGACGGTGCCGACCGACAGGCCGGCGCCGCGGCGCCACTCGTTGACCTGGATCTCGTCGACGACCGCGTGCACCTCGGCCTTCACCCCGGGCAGCCCGACCATCGCGTCGAGGTCCGCGAGCAGGTCGTCGAGGCCCGCGTCGCCGCTCGCCACCCGCTTCGCCGGCTCGGTCACGGTCGGCGTCGCGCCCGCGGCGACGAGGATGCCGGGCGGGGCCGCGTTGTCGACGTGGCAGGAGTCGATGGCGCCCGCGCAGCCCGCGGCGAACGCGATGCCGGCGCCGCCGACGTCGTGGACCTTGCACTTGCGGAGCTCCGGCCTGCTCCGCTGCGCGACCGCGACGCCCTCGCGCGCGGTCCGCGACACCTCGCACGCCTCGAGCACCGGCCGCGCGTACCGGTAGACGTACACGCCCCGCTGGCCGCAGTCGCTGACCACGCAGTTCCGCAGCTCCGGGTCGGCGCCGAGGCCGATGACGATCCCGTCGCCCGCGATGTTCCGCACGGTCGTCCCGTCGATCCGGCCGGACGAGCTCTCGACCACGATGCCCTGGTCGGAGTCCTCGACCACGCAGCGGCTGACGGTGAACCGCCGGCAGCCGCGCACCGCGATGGCGGGCCCGGCCTCGGTGGACAGCGTGCACCGCTCGACGGTCAGGTCGGTGTCCTCGACCTGCACGGCCGCGGCGCCCGCCTTGATCGTGAGGCCCCGCAGGGTCAGCGACCCGCCGCGCACGGTCAGCGCGGGCCAGTCGCCGCCGCTGCCGTCGAGGACGACCTCGCCGCCGTCGTGCGCGCTGAGCGTGAGGCGCCGGTCGGCCAGCTCGAACGTCTCCGCGTAGGTGCCGGCGGCGATCGCGATGACGCCGCCGTCCGGCGCGTTGCCGAGCGCGTCGCCGATGGTGGGGTAGGCGCCGTGCCGTCCGGGCGCCACGAGCAGGGTGCGTGCTGCCATCACGGTCATCAGCCGGCCCTCTCGATGAGCCAGCCGCGGTCGGCGGCCTTGACCCCGGCCTGGAAGCGGCTGCGGGCGCCGAGCCGGTTCATGATGTCGGCGACCATGCGGCGCACGGTCCGCACGGACACGCCGAGGCGGACGGCGGCGGACTCGTCGGTGCTGCCCGACGACAGCAGCGACAGCAGCTCCCGCTCACGGGCGTTCAGCTCCGCGGCGTCCGGCATGTCCGACGGCGTCATCGGCACCGCGGACAGCCACACCCGCTCGAACAGCTCCATGGTCGTGGTGACCACGCTCGACAGCCGGAACACGGCGGTGCCCAGCGATCGGCCACCGGACGTGCGGTCCACCGGCAGCACCACGACGGACCCGTCGATGACGAGCGCGTCGGTCGGCACCTCGGGGACGGTCCGCGTGTCGGCGCCCGCGAGGGCGAGCGTGCCGAGGCGGGTCGCGAGCACCGGGGCGGTGCGCGCGGTGTCCGGCACGATCACGCGGTACCGCACGCCGCGGCGCAGGTTCTCGTGGTCGACCCGGCGCACCCCGCCGATCGGGTCGCGGTCGGCGACGGCGAGTGTGCTCATCACGAGCACCTCGCGGTGCGCGGACGCGAGCAGCGCCTCGACCCCCGCGCCCGACGGGCACGCGGTCGCGTGCGCGACGGGCCGCAGGACGGAGACCGGGTTCTCAGCGAGGACAGTCATGGCAACACTCCGATCGGAAGCGAGGCGGCGACACCCTGGACGTGTGCGCCGTCGAGCCGAGCGGGGCGAACCCCCGATGGCGCGAGACGGTCGGTGATGGTCGTGGCGGCCGCGGCGACGGCGGCCTCGGTGGTGGCGGCGAGGCGGACCGCGGCGCTGACCCGGGGGTCGCCGCCGCGCTGGGTCCTGGCGCCGAGCGCGATGGTGGTGGCGACCCCCGGGATCCCGGCGAGCAGCCCGGAGACGAGCCGCCGCGCCTGCGTGTCGGTGAGGGCGTCCCAGCCGGTGAGCGCGAACGTGGCCTGGCTGACCGGGCCGGTGCGCCAGAACGCCCAGTCCTCGCGGACCTCGTTGCGGCCGCCGGTGACGTGCGCGAGGCCGGCGATCGCGGCCAGCGCCTGCTCCTCGCCGAGCGGTTCGGCGGGCACCCCGGCGCGGCCGAGCGCCCTGCGCACGCGGCGCACCGCGTTGCGCAGCGCGAGGCTCAGCTCGGCGTCGACCGGGGTGTCGACGGTGCGGGTGGCGTGCACGGCGACCACCAGCCTGCGCGGCTGGTCCGGCCGGACACCGACGTGGAGCACGTGCTGCACGCCGAACAGGTGGTGCTGGCCAGCGTTGTCGGCGACCGAGGGGAGCAGCGCGGCCGGCATGGGCAGCGCGTTGACGAGTTCCGGCGTGACGGCACGGGGCCGCAGCTGCGTGGTCATGCCGCCCTGGTGGCTGAGCGCCATGGCCGGGCCCTGGCTGGTCTCCAGCGTCCGCAGCGTCGAACCGGGCAGCAGCAGGTCGAGCAGCGCGGGGGTCATGCCCGCGGCGCCGCCGTTGCCCGGCAGGTCACGCCTGCGGGTGCGGGTCGCGAACGCGATGGCGAGCCCGGTCAGCTCGTAGAGCCAGCAGCCGCGGGCGCGCACGCTCGTCAGCGCGAGCAGCACGGCCGCCGCGGTGGACGTGCCGGCGAGCACGGGCCACGGCTGGCGCACGGTCAGCACGACCGCGATCGCGGCGACCTGCCAGCAGATCACCTGCAGCGGCGACAACCGCCGCAGGTACTCGCGGGCGTGCCGGGCCGCCGTCATCCGCTCCGGCAGCGCGGGCCGCGTGACCGGCTCCGCGGGCACCTGCCGGACCGGGGGCGCGAGCAGCAGCGGCCGGGTGCGCAGGTCCGCCTCGGACAGCAGCTGCGGCATGGGCCTGGACACCGCGGCCTGCGCGGGGCGCGCGGCGGCCCTGGGGTCCGCCCACCGCCGCGGCGAGGCCTGCGCGGCCGCGGGCGCCACCGGCTGTGCCTGGACCTGGCCGCCGCCCAGGGCGGCCGCGCCCGTGTTCCGTACTGGAGCGTCCACCGGTCACCTCCTCTTCGTCCGGAACGGTAGGAACGACTCGCCGGGACCGGTCCCTCCGCGCGGTTCACCCGCGTCCGGTTCCGGCCAGTGCGGCCCCCGGCTCCTCGCGGACGGCTACGGTTCCGTCGTGGACCACGATCGAGCAGCGCACATTAGGTTTCGATGACATGCGCGTGATGGTGGTCGAGGACGACGAGGACCTGCGGTTTTCCGTGTCGGTGGAGCTGGGCGCGGCCGGTCTCGACGTGGTCGAGGCGGCCGATCTCGCCACCGCGGACGTGCGACTGCGCCAGGAACCGTTCTCCTGCGTCGTGTTCGACCGGATGCTCCCCGACGGTGACGCGCTCGACTACGTCCAGTACCGCAGGCAGTCGGGCTGGAACACCCCCGTGCTGTTCCTGACCGCGCGGGACGCGGTGGCCGACCGGGTGGCCGGGTTCGCCGCGGGCGGGGACGACTACCTGGTGAAACCGTTCTCCGTGGCGGAGATGGCCGCGCGGGTGATGATCCTGTGCCGCCGCCCGGACGGCAGGCCGTCGGTGCTGCGGCACGCGGACCTGGAGGTCGACTGCGCGCGCCGGGCCGTGCGCCGCGGCGGGGTGCTGCTCACGCTGTCCGACAAGGAGTTCGCGGTCCTGGAGTACCTGGCAATCCGGCCGGAGCAGGTGGTGTCCCGCACCGACCTCATCGAGCACTGCTGGGACGCCGAGGCCGACCCCATGTCCAACGTGGTGGACGTGGTGGTGAAGCGGTTGCGCCGCAAGCTCGGGCCGCCCGAGCTGATCCACACGGTCCGCGGTCGCGGGTACCGGCTCGGGGCATACGGTCCGGTGTCGTGAACCGATCCTCCGCCGACCGGCTGCGGCGCCTGCGGTGGGTGCTGACCGCGGTGTTCACGGTCATGAACGCGATCGGCCTGATCGTGTTCGCGTGGCTGGTCGTCGACACCGACGCCGACCGCGGCGAGCAGCAGCTGGACCTCGAGCTGGCCAAGGTCACCTCCACGGTCGTCCGCCTGATCGGCAGGGACGGCGACGCGGTGGTCACCGGCTACATCGAGTCGGACGAGATCAACCGGCTGTGCCCGCAGTTCGCGGTGCTGCCCGGCGACACCGGCAGCGGCTTCGACAAGCACTACAGCGAACGCGAGTGCGTGCGGGTGGACCCGGCGGTGCTCGACGGGCTGGCCGCGCAGGCCACGAGGTCCGGCCGCGAGGTGTACGGGTACCAGCGCGGCCTCGACGACCGGATGGTGTGGGTGCGGGCCCAGCCGTTCCGCGGCGAGTCCGGCTACCTCGGCGCGGTCGTGGCCGTCGCCGACGCGGAGCCCATGCTCGACGAGCACCGCGAGCTGGTGGTGTGGGTGATCGTCGGTGCGACGGTGCTGATCGGCAGCCTCGCGGTCGCCGGGCACCTCATCGCGGCGCGGGCGATCCGGCCCGCGGTCGCGGCGCTGGAGCAGCAGGAGACGTTGCTGGCCGAGACCGCGCACGACCTGCGGACCCCGGTCGCGGCGCTGCGCGCGCTGGCCGAGACGGCGCTGCGGAACCCGACGGAACGCGGCGACCTGCTGCCCCGCACGGTCCGGCTCGCGTCGCGGATGGGCAGCATCATCGACGGCCTCCTGGTGCGCGCCCGTCTCGCCGCGGGCGTCGAGCGGCTGGCCGCGCAGCCGGTGTGGCTGGACCAGCTGGTCGCGGGGGTCGTCGACGAGACCCCGGCGGACGGCGCGAACGTCACGCTGACCGCCGCCCCGTGCAAGGTCATGGCCGACCCGACGCTGCTGCAGCGCGCGATCGGCAACCTGCTGGACAACGCGATCCGCTACGGCCGCCAGCCCAACCAGCCCGCGATCGTGCACATCTCCGTCGCCGGCGGCCGGGTGACGGTCGCCGACCACGGCCCCGGCGTGGACGGCGACTTCGCCGACGAGGCCTTCGACCGGTTCCGCACGGGCAGCGGCTCGTCGGGTCTCGGCCTGTCGATCGTGCGCTGGGTGGCGACCGCGCACGGCGGCACGCTGTCGGTCTACAACGCCGAGGACGCGGGCGCGATCTTCGAGCTCGCGCTGCCGGTGCTCCCCTGACCGGCCAGGGGGTTGTCCGGAACCTGCCACGGGCGGTCGTTGGACGCGGGCAACCGGTTACTTTTACGGTGTGGGCATGACTGGCAAGGGGGGACGTCTCGCGACGTGGCGGTCTCGTCTGCCCGTGGTCGCGGTGGTCGTCGCGTGCGTGGCCGGGGTCGTCGCCGCCGTGACCGGGGCCGCGAACCCGGTGAGCGCCGTGCAGTTCCTGTTGCCCGGCCACTGGGTCTACAACTCGGCGCTGCAGTCGGTGTTCCACGTGGACGGGTCGACGGGGAACGTGGACGCGCGCGCGAACGTGCCCGGCGGCCCCGGCGACCAGGTCTTCCAGGGCGACACGAGCGGGTACGTCGTCGGCAGCTCGCGGATCACCGAGTTCGGCAAGTCCAGCCTCGAGGTGGCGGACACGACCGCGCCGCCGTCGCGGGAGAAGCCGGTCGGGGTGGAGACCGCGGGCGGGCCGTACCTCGTCTACCGGGAGGACGGCCAGATCGTGCGGCTCGGTGACCCGAGCGCGGTGCTGTCGCTCGGCGGTCCGGTCGGCGTGCCGGTGGCCACCGACGACGGCACGCTGTGGCTGCCGCGCACCAGCGCCGGGATCCTGTGCAGGCTGCCGAAGGACGCCACCAGCGTCGCCTGCCCGGTGGCGCTGCCGAAGAACCACGAGGGCGCGCTGTCGGTCGTCGGCAGGCGGCTCGTGTTCGTCGACACGACCGCCGACACCGTGCACGTCGTGGACCGCGACGGGCTCGGCGCGGGGCACGACCTCGGCGTCGACGCACCGGACGACGTGCGCCTCGCCGGCACCGACGTCGGCGGCAAGCTCGCGATGCTCGACGGCGAGCGGATGCACCTCGTCGACGCCGGGCTCGACGGCGAGGTGGACGAGCCGGTGACCGTCGACCTCGGCGAGGGCGACTACAGCGGCCCGGTCTCGACCGGCTCGGTCGTCGCGGTCGTCGACAAGACCACGGGCACCCTCGTCACGTTCGACGCCGACGGCGGCAACCGCCAGGCCAAGAAGCTGCCCGCCGAGAAGGGCGAACCGCGGATGACCCGCGGTGAGGACGACCGGATCTACGTCGACGGCGACGAGGGCACGCACGTCGTGGTCGTCGACCGGGACGGCGGGTTCGCCGACGTGCCGATCACCGAGGACAGCGGCAAGGGCGCGAAGCCCCGGCCGACCGGTGGCGGCGACCCGGACGCGCGGGTGTCGGTGCCGCCGAAGCCCGCCGACGAGGAGCCGGAGCAGGACCCGCCGCCGAAGCAGGACCCGCCGCGGCAGCAGGAGGAGAAACCGGAGCCGCCGGCGCGGGAGACCACGCCGCCACCACCCCCGCCGGAGGTGCCCGCGACCCCGCCGGGCGCGCCGACCGGGGTGTCCGCCACCGCGGGCAACGGGTTCGCGACGGTCAACTGGGGCCCGGCGCCCGCCAACCGGTCCGCCATCACCTCCTACCGGATCACGTGGGCGGGTGGCTCGACCACGGCCGGGCCCAACGCCAGGACGCTGCGGATCCCCGGCCTCGCCAACGGCACCACCTACTCGTTCGCCGTCGCCGCGGTGAACGGCGTCGGCACGGGCCCGTCGGCCGCGTCCAACCCGGTCACCCCGGTGGCACCCGTGCGGCCGGCGAGCGCGCCGACCGACGTGCGGGTGGACTGGGACCCGGGGACCCGCACCGCGACCATGACGTGGGCGCCGCCCGCGGACTACGGCGGCGGCACGCCGGGTGGTTACTACGTGACCGGTGAGGGCTGGGGCGAGTCCAGCGTCGGCGGCACCACGTGGACCTTCGACAACATCCAGGCGACCGGCACGCTCACGTTCACGGTCCGGGCCCGCACCACCGACAGCGCGGGCCGCCTCGTCGAGGGCGCGACGGCGACCGCGACCGTGGAGGCCGGGTCGGCCGGCTCGGTGACGGTCACCAAGGGCACCCCGACCGAGGACTACTGCGGGGTGTACGACGCGTGCGCGTGGATGGCGATCACGCTGGACGGGCTGCAGCCCAACACGACGTACACGCTGATGCCGCACTCGAGCGACCCCGAGTACGGCAACCCCGGCGCGGGTGTGACGACCGACGAGAACGGCGACTACTCCACCGAACGCTTCGCTTACGCGGGCGTCGGCCACACTGTCTGGGTCACGGCGACGTCGGAGGCCGACGGCACCGTGGTCCGGTCGAACGACTACGTCTGGGAGGCTGGGTGACACACCCCACCGCCGGTCAGGTGTACGAGCTGATCGCGGCCAACGTGCAAGGTGTGATCCGGGGGAAGCCACAGCTGGTGCGGCTCGCGGTGGCCGGGCTGCTCGCCGAGGGGCACCTGCTCATCGAGGACGTGCCCGGCCTCGGCAAGACCACGCTCGCCCGGTGCATCGCCCGCAGCATCGGCGGCTCCTACAGCCGCATCCAGTTCACCCCCGACCTGCTGCCCGGCGACATCACCGGTGTGCAGGTGTACCGGCAGGGCGCGGAGGAGTTCGAGTTCCGGCCGGGCGGCGTCTTCGCGAACGTGGTGCTGGCCGACGAGATCAACCGCGGCACGCCGAAGACGCAGTCGGCGCTGCTCGAGGTGATGAGCGAGCGGACCGTCACCGTCGACTCGGTCCGGCACGAGGTGCCGAGGCCGTTCCTCGTGGTGGCCACGCAGAACCCGATCGAGATGGAGGGCACCTACCGGCTGCCGGAGGCGCAGCTGGACCGGTTCCTCATGCGCCTGTCGGTGGGCTACCCGAACATCGAGTCCGAGGTCCTGGTGATCATGAGCGACTGCGCGGGCATCGGCCCGGACGAGCTGTCGCCGGTCGTCGACATCCCCATGCTGCGGCAGGCGGTCGCCGAGGTGCGGTCCGCCCACATCGACCCGGCGGTCGTCGAGTACGCGGCCCGGCTCACCGCCGCGACCCGCACGCACGCCGCGCTGCGGTACGGCGCGAGCCCGCGCGGCAGCATCGCGCTGGTGCGTGCCGCGCAGGCGGTCGCCGCGACCCACGGCCGCGGGTTCGTCACCCCGGACGACATCAAGGAGGTGGCGAAGCCCGTGCTGGAGCACCGGCTGATCCTCACCTCCGAGGCCGAGCTGAACCAGCGGGCCACGAGCGACATCGTCGACGAGGTGCTGGCGGCGATCCCGGCGCCGTCGGTCGGCTCCTCGGTGGCGTAGTGCCCCGGCTGACCCGCCGCGGGTGGGCGGTGCTGGCGGCGGCTCTCGTCGCGTACGCGGCCGGGGAGTGGCTGGGCTTCCCGATCCTGCGCGCACTCGCGGGCGCCGCGCTCGGTGCGGTCGCCGCCGCGCTCGTCGTCACCGCGCGCAGGCCGAGGGTGGCCGTGAGCCGCGAGGTCTACCCGGACCGGGTGCAGCGCGGCAGGCCCGCGTTCGCGCGGCTGCGCGTGCACAACGACTCGCCGCGCAGGCACGGTGGCTTCACCGCGGGCGACCGGGTCGGCGGCGGTGGTTTCCACGCGGTCGCCGTCCGCCCGCTCGCGCCCGGCGCGGACGCGGTCTACCACTACGAGCTGCCAACGACCCGCCGCGGCCGGTTCCAGGTCGGCCCGCTGACGCTGGAACGCGTCGACCCGCTCGGCCTCGGCCGCAGCCGCCTCACCACCGGCGACACCACGACCATGTGGGTGCACCCGAAGACGTACCCGGTCCGCGCGCTCGTCGCCGGGCACCCGCGCCACCACCACGAGGGCCGCACCACCGACGACTCCCTGCACGGTTCGCTGGACCTGCGGGACGTGCGCGAGTACGTGATCGGCGACGAGGTCCGGCACCTGCACTGGAAGGCGATCGCGCGCACCGGGCGGCTGATGGTCCGCGACTACGTGGACCCCAACCAGCCGCGGTTCACCACGCTGCTCGACACCCGCGCCGCGCTCGCGCCGGCCGACGGGTTCGAGGAGGCCGTCGACCTGGCGGCGTCGCTGATGAACGCGGCCGCCGACGCCGGCTACTGGTGCCGGTTCGTCACCAGCTGCGGGGTGGACCTGAAGCTGCGCGGCGGCCCGCAGGCCGTGCGGCAGGTCCTGGACGAGCTGTGCGAGCTCACGCAGGACACCGCCACCCCGCCGCTCGTCCCCGTGCCCCTCACCCGCGCAGCCGACCGCGGCGGCTCGCTCGTCGTGGTGCTGGCGAGCGCGCACCAGCAGGACCTGGCGGCCGTCGCCGCGCTGCGCCCGCACTACGCGTCGACCGTCGTGATCACCCTGGCCGGCGGGGCGCACACCGGTGTGGACGTCCGCATCCCGGGTGTCCGGGTGATCAGGGCCCCGAACGCGCGCGGCGCCACCCGCCGCTGGAACGTGTGGGTGAACGAATGACCTCCCGTGCCGCCGTCCTCGCCGTGCTCGTCGCGGCCGCGGGGCCCGCGCTGCTGTTCACGCCCGTGTTCGGGCTCGTGCCGCTGCTGCTGCCGCTCGGCCTGGTCGTCGCGACCGGCTTCGTCGTGGCCGAGGCGGCCCGGCGGTGGCCCGCGCTCGCGCCGTGGCGTGCGCTGCTCGCCCTGCTTGCGGGGCTGCTCGCGTTGTCCGAGGCGCTGCTGTTCCCCACCACGGTCGGCGGGCTGCCGACCGGCGACACCGTCCGCGCGCTGGTCGCCGGGCTCACCGACTCGTGGCAGTTGACGCTGCAGTCCACGTGGCCCGCACGCCCGGACGCCGAGCTGGTGCTGTTCGTGCCGCTGGCCGCGCTCGCCGCCGCCGTGCTGGCGGTCGAGCTGCTGGTCCGGCTGCGGTGGCCGCTCGTGGCGCTGCTGCCGGGGCTCGCGGTGCTCGGCCTGAGCCAGGCGTACGTGGCGCTCACCGGTCTCACCGCGATGCTCGCCGGGTTCGGCTTCGCCGTGCTGGCGGCCGTGCTGCTCGCGACCGTCGACGGCGAACCGGGCACCGTCACCGCGCCGTCCGGTGGCAGGCGGCGGTTCGTGGCGGTGGTGCTGGTGGTGCCGACGCTCGTGCTGAGCGTGCTCGGCGCGGTCCTCGGCGCCGCGTTCGACCCGGTCGACCGGGACACCTACTCGTTGCGGGACAAGCAGTTCGTGCCGCTGCCGCCGGACCGGGTGGCGAGCCCGCTCGACGAGCTGACCGACCGCGTGCTGCACCCGGACGAGGAGGTCTTCACCTACTCGACCGCCGCGCCGGTCGACCGGTGGCGGCTGGTCGTGCTGGACGAGTTCAACGGCGTCACGTGGACCCCCGGCGTGCGGCCGAGGCGGCTCGGCACCGTGCTGCCCGCCCCGCCGGTGACCCGCCCGACCGAGCACCGCGCGCACGTCACCTACCCCGCCGCGGACGGGCCGTGGCTGCCGAGCCAGCCGCTGCTCGCGTCCGTGACGGGGCTGGCGCCGCTGGTCGACGAGACGTCCGGGACGCTGCTCGCGCCCGGCCGCGAGGGCACCGCGAGCTACGACCTGTCGTGGTGGGAACCGACCGTGGCGCCCGAGGACCTCGGCGCCGCCGCCATCGACCCGGCCGCCCGCACCGGCTTCGGCGGCCTCGGCCAGGTGCCCGGCGAGATCGTCGAGCTGGCCGAGGAGGCCGTGCAGGAGGACCGGCCCGCCTTCCAGACCGCGCTGGTGCTCGAACGGTGGCTGCGGGAGAACTACGACCTCGCGACCGGCGCGGACCTGCCGAGCGGCAGCGGGTGGCCGCAGCTGGTGACGTTCCTGACCGACACGAAACGCGGCACCACGGAACAGTTCGCCGCCGCGTACGTGGTGCTGGCGCGCATCGTCGGCATCCCGGCGCGGATCGCCGTCGGGTTCCGCGCGGACGGTGCGGGCGAGGACGTGGTGGTGCGCAACGGGGACGCGCTCGCGTGGCCGGAGGTCGCGGTCGCGGGTATCGGCTGGGTGCCGCTCGACCCGGCGGGCGCACCGAACGGGTCCGGCAAGGAAGCGAAGGGGCTCGCCGAGGTGGCCGCCAAGGCCCGCGAGAACCTGCCGCCGCCGGCGGACGTGCGCGACCCGGAACTGCCGGAGGACGACCAGGCCGCGGCGGAAGGCGGCGGGGGCGGCGGGTTCTCGGTGCCGGTCGTGCCGGTCCTGGTCGCGGTCGGCGCGCTGCTCCTGGTGTGGCTGGCCGGTGTGCCGCTCACCAGGACCGTGCGCACCCAGGTGCGCAGACGACGGCCCGGCGCGCGGTCCGTGGTCGGCGCGTGGGCAGAGGCGCGGGACCGGTTGCGTGCGCACGGCATGCCGTACACCCCGGGCATGACCGTGCGGGACCTGGCGGGTGCCGTGGCATCCGACCAGCCGGTGGCGGCCGGCCTGCACCGGCTGGCGGCCGCGGTCGACACCGCGCTGTGGTCGAAGCACGGCCCCGGTCCGGGCACGGCGGACGAGGCGTGGTCGGCGGTCAAGGCCGTGCGTGGCGGGCTGGCCCGTCGTCCGTGGCGGGCACGCCTGCGGGCGGCGCTGGACGTCCGGTCGTTGCTGCGTCCCTAGCGGGCACCGCGGAGCACGGCGAGTGCTTCCTGCTTGCCCTGCTCGTCGGCGGGCACGGCCACGTACTCGCACGCCGCCATGTGGCGCAGGAACTCCGGTTCCGGCGCGATGCCGTACCGGTCGACGTAGTACCGCAGGCCGCTGTTCCACAGCCACGTCCCGTCGGTGCGGGACGTCATGGGCACCACGTTGCCGCGGCTGCGGTCCACGCGGTCGACGTCGAGGCGGCTCACCCGGCGGACCGTCGTGCCCGAGTCGAGGAACCGCACGACCAGCTCGCGTTGCTCGTCGGACAGGCGTGGGTGGTCGGGGGCGAAGAACGGTTCCCCCGCCTCGTCGACGCCGTCGAACAACCGGGCCCTCTTCACGGTGTCTCCTCGCTGGTCGCGGGCACGCGGGGGCGGAACGTGCGCATCTCGCCGTCCGGGGGCGCGCCGGTGAACACCTCGAGCATGCCGGAAGACGGGTTCGCGGGCCCGTCCGTCACCACGCCGGGCGCGACGGACACGTCGGCGCCGAGCAGGTCGGCGGTCCGCTGCAGGTAGTCCGCCGACAGCGTGCCGTCGATCGCGACGCGGACCGGTTCGCCCGGCGTCCACCGGCCGCCCTCGGTGACCAGGTCGACCAGCTCGTCCGGCCACAGGCGGGCGGTGATCGTGTGGACCGGGCGGACCGGGTCCGGCCCGACGTCGACGGTCGGGACCGCGAGGACCACGTCCTCCCGGTCCGGGTAGTAGTGGCTGCCCGACGGCAGCGGTCCGGGGCCTGGCCGGGCCGGGGTGCTCGCCCGCCCGCTGCCCGTGCCGCTCCCGGGGGCCATGTCCACCACCTCGCCGGACACCTCACCCGGCGCGAGCAGGCCGGCAGGAACGAACTTCCGCCACACCCCGTCCGGCGGCGAGTGGTAGACCGGGTCACCGTAGGCGTCGGCGCCGACCTCGGTCGCGACGAAGAAGTCACCGTCCTCGTCGGACACGGCGATCTCGGTGGGCGCGACCACCGGCACGCCCAGCTCGTCGGCGAGCCGCTGCGCGAACCCGTCGTCGAGCTGCCCGGTCTCGCAGGAGAACAGCCAGATCGGCTGCCCCTGCCACGCCGGGTCGTTGCGGACCAGCGCGGCGAGGTCCTGTTCGGTGAGCGGCCTGCCGAGGAACGTCACCTTGTCCGGGTGGCCGTGGATGTCCACTGTGTACATCCCGGGCTGCGCGGGCAGTTCCAGCGCGTCGCGGATGATGCCCGTGTCGTTCGGGTCGTGGAAGGCGCGGCCGCCCGGGGTCTCGATGCTCTGCGCGTAGATCTTCCGCAGCTTCCCGCTGAGCTTCTGCCCCGGCGCCTGGCCGTGGTCGCTGCGCGCGCTGCCGGGCTTCTTCGCGTTGCCGAGGAGTTCGTGGTCGGCGGGCATGGGGGTGCCGTCCTTCACCAGCTCCTGGTACGCGGCAAGGAGGTTCGACAGGTCGAGCTGCGCCTGCGCCAGCAGGCCGGGCTCGGCGAGCGTGCCCTGTCGTTGCCTGGTAAGGAAGTCCCGCACGCGTTCGGCCTGGACGTTGAGGCGGCGCAGCCCGTCGAGCCGCGCGTTGGTCAGCGACCACGGCCGCGGGTCGCGCAGCATCGACTCCCGCTCGTACGCGGTGATCGCCCGCACGTGGTCGGGATAGGCGGCGTCGCGGCGGTCGAGCGCCGTCGGCACGGCGGGCGGGGTGGGCGCGGGCGCCTCGGCGATGGGGGTGCCCGCCGCCTTCGCCCGCGCCGCCGCCTCGATCCGCCGCGTCCAGAACTCGAGGTCGAACTTCCGCCGCTCCTCGGCCTGCACCGCCTCCACGACCCGGGCGGCCGCGCGGTCGGCGAGCACCTTCTCGTCGACCGCGAGCTGCTCGGCCCGCCGCATCAGGTACCGCAGGGTCGCGCTCAACGCCACGGCCGTCGACACGGCGCCGATGACCACACCCGTGGCGGGCAGCGTGAACGGCAACCCGGGGACCGCGAGCCACGACGTGCCCTGGTCGAACGCCACGGAGGCCCCGACGGCGACGGTCTCCATGGCGACGGCCTGCTTGAGACCCAGCTTGCGGAAGGCCTTCTTGTCCTGCTGCCCGGCGGGTCGCTGTGCCGGGTCGTTCGAGGCCGGTGGTGTGCTGAGCGCGAGGTGCGTGGCCCGGCTCGGCGCCGACCCGTGCACCCGCTGCGCCGCCTCGGCCTGGTCGAGCCGCGCGTTGACGTCGGCGAGCAGCCCGGTCAGCCGCGAGTGCTCGAGCTGGACCTGCTCGGCGACCGTGCCGGTGGCGTCGAAGGCGACCTGCTCGAGGATCTTCCCGTACTCGGCGCGGGTGAAGTCGCGGTCCAGGAACGTCGAGACGAGCGTGCCGATCAACCCGCGCGTGGTCCCGAGCGCGGCGGCGTCCGCCGCGGCCACCATGCCCTTGGCCAGGATGTCCGAGGCCGCCTGCCCGGTCTTGCCCGCCGCCTCCTGCTGCGCGCCGGTGACCTTGCCGCCGTAGTCGGCGAGGCCGCGCGCGACGTCACCGAGCGAGCCGGGCGCGGCGTTGGCGGCGAAGTGCCGCACACCGGGGTCGGTCACCTCGTTCTGCCGCACGGGGATCGCGAGCGCCCCGGTCTGGTTCGGCGTGCCGCCCGCGAGCCGCTCGAGCCGGTCGAGCACCTTGTGCAGCTCGCCGGCGAACTCCTCGTCGAACTTCGCGGCGACCTCGTCGGCGGTGCGGAACTCGTTGTCGATGGCCTTCCACTCCATCGGCACGATCCGCTTGCGCAGGTACCCCTCGACGAACGGCCCGAACGCCGCGGCCAGGCCCGCGACGCCCCACTGCGCGGCGGCGGTCCAGATCGGCAGCCCGAGCGGCAGGAGGGTGGCGACCGCGGCCCCGCCGACCAGCCCCGGCACGCCCCGGAACAGGAACCGCTGTCCGTACGACTGCACCATCGGCGGCGCGGCCCCGGGCGCGGGTTCGGCGGGGCCGGTGGCGGCGACGTCGACGCCCGCCGCGCCGGTCCGTTCGAGCAGCGGGTCGAGCAGCTGCTTGCGGCGCAGCGCGGCCTCGTGCTCGCGGACCTTCCCGAAGTACCCGTGCCCGGCGTCGACGAGCTGTTTCTCGTGCCACCCGTAGCGCTTCTTGATGAACGTGCCCGCGATCCCGCTCCCGAGCGTCATGGCCGCGACGGCGAGCGCGGGCAGCGGCGCCCCGGTGGCCGCGATGGTGGCGGACGCGGCGAGGCCCGGCGCGACCTCGGCGGCGAGGTGGTGGCGGAAGGAGTGCCATGCGGGGTAGCCGGTCAGCTCCCGCGCCCAGCTGGGCCGCCGCGACCCGGCGGGGGCGTGCCGGTCGAGCAGCGCACGGGTCTCGGGCGCGGCCGCGGCGATGCGCTGCTTGCCGCCACCGGCGTCGGCGTGCACCCCCATGTCCTCGACGAGGGCACGCATCTCGGCGGTGAGCCTTCGCCTGCGGAGCAGCCGGACCTGGTTGCTCTTCTCGGCGAGCGTGCGGTCGAGGTGCCGCAGCTCGGTCTGGCGCCCCTCGTCGTGCGCGGACCGCTCGGCCCGGCCGCCGGGGTGGTGGGCGCTGGTGAGGACGTCCTCGCTGACGTCGTTGCCGGCCAGCCGCGCGGACAGCTGCCCGAGCGCACTGGCGACGGCCCGGTCGATGTGGACCCGGTCGAGCCGCGAGGACACCCGGATGATCGGCGAGGCCCCCTGGCGAACGACGACCTCGGCGGGGTTCCCGTCGGCGGTGTCGCCGGACATGACCCGGACCGGGAACCGCGACCCGTCCGCACGGGTGACGGTGAACCGCCCGTTGCCGAGGTTCCGCACGGTGACCCCGGCGTCCTCCTGGACCCGCGACATGGCGATCCGCGCCTCGGTCCGCACGACGAACTCGTCCGGCGCCCGCTTCGGATCGGCGGCGAACCCGGAGCGGGGCACGGCGCGGACGGGGTGCGTGCCGGACTGAGCGGCCCCGGACCGCGCTGACCCTCTGGCGGGCCCGTCCGCGGTGTGGTCGTCCGGGGCGTGGTGGTCCGGCCCGTTCGGCCCGTTCGGCCCGTTCGGCCTGATGGGACTGCCCGGCCGCCGCACGGTCGCGTGCGGGTCGTCGTGGAAGTGGCCGGGCTCGCTGACGGGCCCGCCGTCGGTGTAGTGGCGCCGGCCGACGTTGGTCGTGACGTCGTGGAGCACGAGGTCGCAGTTCATGCAGAACGGCGCCGATCGCACCCCTTCCCCGCGCATGAACTGGACGTCGGCGATGAAGTCCCCCGGCACGGCCCCGGGATGCCGGTGCAGCCCCTCGTTCACGGCACGCACCTCGGCGTGCGAGAACAGGTCCGGCGGGTAGGGCGTCGGCTTCCGCACCGGTTCGCCGTCCGGCGTGGTGTCGACGTTGCCGTCGTTGTCGAACTGGAGGTACCCAGCCGGGTCCAGCCGCCCGCGGCGCTCCTTGAGCAGCTCGTGGACCTCGTCGTCGGGCGTGGCTCCGTTGACGGCCTCGAACACCTCCCCGGTCATCGCGTTGACGACGACCGCCACGGTGTTCCCCGTCCGGTTCCGGTTCTGCCGGACCGTCTTGCCCTTGGCGTTGGTCGTGAACTCGTGGTTCAAGGCGACGTTCGGCCGCTGGAACGGCGGCGTCCCGAACGGGATCGCGGGCCGCCCCGAGTCCGGGCGGGTCGAGTCCTCGTACCGCTGCGCGTTCCAGTACTGCTCGGCCCGCATCTCGGCGAGCCACCGCAAGGCCACCGCGACCGGCGCATCGTCGACCATCGTGATGCGCCCGGAAGCGTCCCGCGTGAGCCGCTCCTCCGCGAAGGTGCCGAGATACGAGGGTTTCGCGCTGACGGGCCGCATCGGCGTCGCGTCCGGCTGCGGCTCCGGCCGCGCAGGCGGCCCGCCGACGCGGGTGTGCGCAGGCGCGGCCTTCGGGGCCCGTGGTGTCGCGGGTGCGCTCGGGGCGGCGGCCTGCGCGGCGGCGGCCTGCATCGCCGCACCACCGGCCACCACCACGGGCCCGGCCGCCGCCGGACTCGCGGGGGATTGAGCCGGGCTGACCTGGGCGTTGACCGGGCGGCTGTTGTCGGCCGGGCTCGGGGTGCCGGTGTGGCCGGTGCCCGCGGTGCTGGTTTGGCTGGTGGTCGTGGTGCCGGTGTGGGTGGCGGCTGCGGTGCTGGTTTTGCTGGTGGCTGCGGTGCCGGTTTGGGTGGTGCCCGCGGTGCCGGTTTGGGTGGTGCCCGCGGTGCCGGTTTGGGTGGTGCCCGCGGTGCCGGTTTGGGTGGTGCCCGCGGTGCCGTTTTGGGTGGTGCCCGCGGTGCCGTTTTGGGTGGTGGTCGCGGTGCCCGGGCCAGAGGACCCGGCGCCTGCTTCAGCGGGCTGGGCGTTGGCAGGGTGGCTGGTGTCGGCCGGAGTCGGGGTGCCTGTTTCCGAAGTCGTGGCGTGCGGGCCGGTTTCGGTCTGGGTCGGGGTGCCTGCTTCGGCGGGCTGGGCGTCGGCCGACCGGCCTGGCTGGGCCTGGGACGGGGCTCCCGCTCCGGGAGACTGCGTGTCCCCGTCCTGGAGACCGTCGGCCTTGGCGGATTTCTGGCCGGTCCTCGTCTGGTCGGCTTGCGGGCTCGACGTGCTCGTGGTGTGCACGGGCGCACCACCCATCGCGCCGACGGGCTCGCTGCCGCCTCTCGCGGAGCCGGTCCCGGTGGTGGTTTCGTCCGACCGCGCGCCGACGTTCGTGTCGGCTCCGGTGCCCGCGTCCGCTCCGCGCCCAGGGCTCGATCCGGCCACGTCCGTTCCGGAACCCGCGCCGCCTCCGGCTTCCGCGCCGGTGCCCGCGCCCGTCCCGGCATCGGCGCCCGCTTCGGCGTGAGTGCCAGCCCCGGCATCGGCGCCCATTCCGGCGCCTGCATCACTTCCCGCCCCGGCATCGGCGCCCGCTCCGGATCCGCTTCCGGCTCCGGTCCCGGCGCCCGCATCGGTGCCCGCTCCGGCTCCGGCGCCCGCTCCTGCCGCAGCGTCGGCGCCTGCGCCAGCGCTCGCTTCGCTTCCGGTGCCAGTGCCCGCATCGGTGCCCGCCCCGGCTCCGGCCCCAGCGTCGGCGCCTGCGCCTGCTTCGCTTCCGGTGCCAGCGCCCGCGTCAGTGCCCGCTCCAGTCCCGGCTCCCGCTCCAGCCCCAGCGCCTGCGCCGTCGGCCGCTCCGCTTCCGGTGCCTGCCCCGGCATCGGTGCCCGCTCCGGTCCCGGCGCCCGCGTCGCCTCCGGCTCCCGCTCCAGCCCCAGCGTCGGCACCAGCGCCCGCTCCGGCTCCGGCACCCGCGTCGCCTCCGGCTCCGGCACCCGCGTCGCCTCCGGCTCCGGCACCCGCGTCGCCTCCGGCTCCGGCGCCCGCGTCGCCTCCGGCACCTGCACCTGCACCTGCACCTGCGCCTGCGTCGGCTCCGGCTCCGGCGCCCGCGCCAGCTCCGGCGTCAGTGCCCGCGCCGGACCCAGCGCCCGCCCCCGCGTCTGCTCCGGCTCCTGCCCCCGCGCCCGCGTCAGCCCCGGCATCAGCCCCCGCGCCAGACCCAGCGCCTGCATCCCCTCCCGCGCCCGCACCACCGGCTCCAGCCCCGGAACCACCCTGCCCACCGTCGCTCGAAGGATCCCCGGCCAGCTGACTCTCGCCGGGCCCGCCGCCATCAGGCCCGTCGTCGTCCGGTCCGCCGTCGACGGGTCCGTCCGGGCCCGCGATCCGGTCCGCGAGGTTGTCCGCGACCGCCTGCCCGCCGGGGTTCATCTGCTGAACGGCGTCGATGGTCATCGACCGGGGGGCGCCCATGATCGCCGCCGCTGCGCCGTTGTCCTTGACGGCGTTGAGGTACCCCTGCGGATTGGTCAGCGCGGCGAGGTTGTCGTGGTTCTCCACGATGTAGCCGGCCGTCGGGGACGTCACCGCGTTGTTCGCCGCCGAGCCGACGCCCGCCGCCAGGTTCTGGGCCATGCTGTCCGGCATCACCTTGCCGAACGCCGCGTTCGCGGCCTTGCCGACCGGCGACGTCATCTTCCCGATCGGCTCGCCGATGACCCCGCCGACGGCACCGGTCACGGCTGCCTTGCCCAGTTCGCCGAGGTCGAACTTGTCGCGGTTGCCGGTCGCCATGCTGATGCCCTGCGTGGCGGCGTTGACCACCGCCTCGTCGAAGGCCTCCTTGCCGACCTCGATACCGAGGTGGGTGAGCCCGCTGACGGCCCTGGACAACCCGTTGGACGCGACGCGGCCGGTCATCGACGTGATCATCGAGACCAGGCGGCCCGCGACACCGCGCGCGAGACCCATGGCGAGGAAGCCGCCGCCGGGGAGCAGGGACAGGGCGCCGAACAGCACGGCGTTGACGCCGATCTCCACCCAGACGTTGATCTTCGCTTCCTTGACCTGCTGCCCGTACTGGTGCACGCCGTCGCCGAGGCCGCGCATCGCCTCCGCGAGCTTGCGGTAGTACTCGGCCTGCGGAGCCAGCGCCTGCTGGTACTTGACGCCCGCGTCGTCCGTCCACGCGGCACCGAAACTCCCCGCGGTGCTCTCGATCGCGCCCGCGGCGGCGTCGACGTCGGCGGCGGCCGCGTGCCAGACCGCGGCCAGCTGGAAGGCGATGTCCTCGTCGTCCGGGGGCCAGACGCTGTCGACGGTCATGTCCTTGACCGTCGCCCACAGGCCCTGCGGGTCGTTCGGCTCCGGCATCCCCATGGCGTGCCTGCCTTACTTCCCGTTCACCCTGAACCGCTGCGCCTGCTGCTGGTCGGTCTTCACGTAGTCCTGGACCGCCGCGTGGCCGTCGGTCACCAGCTCGTCCACGCGGGTCTTCACCGTCGTCATGCCGTCGACGATCTGCTTCTCCGCCGGGTTGTACTGCGCCGCGAGCGCACGTCCCATGGGACCTTTGCCGAGCTGGCCGCTGAGCGCCATGATCTGGTCCAGCTTGGGTTTCCACGCCCCGTCGAGCGTGCTCTGCGCGGTGCCGACGGCCGTCACCAGACCGTCGGTCTGCGCCGGGTACATGTCGATCCCGGCGCCGTTGAGGTCGATGCCCGGCTCGTTCACGCCCCCCACAGCCGCCGCCCCCGGGTCTGCTCCGACTCGAGCACGTGCAGTGCCGGGTCGAACTGCGGGTCGACGTCACCGCGGAGCGGCAGCAGGCTCTTCGCGAGGTCGGCCGCCTTCGTGCCCGCCGCCTGGGCGGCGTCGCGGACGGTGCGGCGGATCGTGTCCGCCAGCGCGCCGGAGTCCTGGTCCCGGTACACCCTCGGGTCCAGCTCCAGGTCGAGCAGCTCACCCCGGCCGCTCACGACCGCGGTCACCAGCCCGTCGTCGGAGTACGCGGTGGCGCGGACGTCGTCGATGCCGTCGCGCAGCGCGCGGACCTGTTCGCCGATCCGCTCGTACTCGGCCAACCGCCCGGTCAGGCCACCCGGCAGTGACTCCATCGCAGCACCTCCCGCGTTCGCGTCCGCCCCAGCCTGGCCGGTGCGCCCGCCCGCGCGAGCCGCGTTGACCGCTTCCGGCCACGCCGTCCGGGGATTCGGTGCCGGGCAAGGAGGATCGGCCCATGAGCCGACTCGGAGCCACCGCGGTGGCGTGCCTCGTGGCGGCCGCCCCGCTGCTCGCCCCGGCACCGGCGGTCGCGGCGCCGCCCGCGGGCGCGTGCCGTGCCACCGACCCGCCGCAGGGCGTGATCAGCGAGCTGCCGTGGGCGCAGAAACTCCTGGACCTGAAACGAACGTGGCCGCACAGCACCGGCGCCGGTGTCACGGTCGCGGTCGTCGACTCCGGAGTGGACGCCGACCACCCGCAGCTGCGCGGGAAGGTGTTGCCGGGCAGGGACTTCTACCTCGTCGGCGGGCTGCCGGGGAACTTCGACTGCGGTTCGCACGGGACCGCGGTCGCGTCGATCATCGCCGCGAAGGCCGCCGAGGGCGTCGGATTCCGCGGTGTGGCGCCGAACGCGCGCATCCTGCCGGTCCGCGTCACCGACCGCGAGCTGTCCGACGGCGGCAACCCGGTGCCGATCAACCCGGACGCGGTCGCCACCGGCATCCGCTACGCCGCCGACCACGGCGCCAAGGTGATCAACCTGTCGCTGTCGGGCTACGGCGACTACCCGGTGATCCGCAACGCGGTGCGGTACGCGCAGTCGAAGGACGCGCTGCTGGTCGCCGCCGTCGGCAACCGCGCGGACATGGGCGCGGTCCCGTCGTTCCCCGCCTCCTACGAGAACGTGCTCGGCGTCGGCTCGATCGACATCGAGGGCGGGCGGGTCGACAGCTCGCAGACCGGCCCGTACGTCGACCTCGTCGCACCGGGGAAGGACGTGGTGGGCGCGTCCCGGGTGCGCGGTCACGGCTACTGGACGGGCACGAGCTTCGCGGCGCCGTTCGTGGCCGCGACCGCCGCGCTGGTCCGGTCCGCGTGGCCGGAGCTGACCGCGGCGCAGGTCGCCGACCGTCTCCTCGCGACAGCCGACCCGGCCCGCGGCGGCACGGGCAGCCTCGAGTACGGCGCGGGCATCGTCGACCCGTACCGCGCGGTGACCGAGGACCTGAGCGACCGCGACCCCGTCGTGCTGCCCGCGATCTCCCCGGCCCCGCCGGACCAGGACGCGCTGGCGGACGCGGCGTGGTGGTCGCGGATGAGCGTCAGCGCACGGATCACCACGGGCCTCACCGCGCTCGCGATCCTCGTCGCGGTCGTGCTCGCGATCGCGTTGCCGCGCGGCCACCGCAGGCGCTGGGCACCGGCACGCACGGCACCGCTGCCCGCGACCCGCACCGCGGACGAGACCCCGGACCAGGTCTACCTGTTCCCCGCGCGGTGACGACGACGAACAGCCCGGACGTCACCGCGACGTCCGGGCTGTTTCCCGTGGGGCTCAGACGAACCGGCCCACGTTCCTGCTGACGCAACCGCGGTAGCCGCCCTCGCAGGCGTCGATCGCGGACTCGGTCTGCGTCAGCGCGTCGGTGGCCCGCTGCACCCAGTTGTCGCTCTGCTGCACGCGGGAGAACTTCGCCATGAAGTCGTCGCTCTCCCACGCCGCGCTCTCCGTGCCCTTGGTGAAGGACATGGTGTCCGCCGCCAGCTCGGCGAGCTTGCCCTTCGCGATGGCGATGTTCTCGCGCAGCGACTGCAGGTCGCCGTACTTGGCGGAGATAACGCCTGCGTCAACCATCTCGTCTCCTCCTGTGTCCTGGTCAGACGCCGGCTCAGGCCAGCGCCGAGCCCTTCAGCGCGCTGAAGAGCTGACCGTTCTCCTGGTCCTGGCCGACGGTGTCCCGCATGGCGAGGTCGGTCTGCTCGGTGACGTCCGTGCCGTCGAGGCGGATCCGGTCCTGGTCCTCGTGCAGCAGCTGGTAGAGCGCGCCGAACGCGTTCTTGGCCTCGCCCTTCCACCTGCTCTCGATGTCCAGCCAGATGTTCATCAGCATGTTCATGGCGTCCTGGCGACCGGACGCGGTGTCGTGGCCGAGCTGAACGCCCTGCGTCACGCCTGCCGTATCGAGATGGACTTGCTCCATCGACTGCTCCCTCTCTCACACGCGGTCTGGGCCGCACCTGTGGTGCACGGCATCGACGCTAGGTGCGCGCGGGAACCCGCGACGGCGCACCGGCACCTTCCTGCCACGACGGCCCGCGGCGGGCACGGCTGCCGTGAGGATCGGTACCGGGAAACGATTCGGGAGGTCGTGGTGGGGACGGTTGTGGTGCGCAGGCCGCTGCGGCGGCCCGCGCCGGAGATGCCGGCCGGTGAGCTCGTGCTCGAGGCGCCGCCGGAGATCCCGGCGCCGTCCGGCAGGCAGTGGACGCAGGCGCTGATGGCGCTGCCCATGGTGCTGATGATGGGCGCGATGATCCTGCTGTTCAGCGGGAGCTTCGGCGCCGGTGGCGGCTACATGACGATCCGCTACGTCGCGTTCGGCATGTTCGGCGTCGCGATGCTCGCGATGGTCGGTGTCGCGTTCCTCAACGGCGGCGGCCCGAGCAAGCGCGAGATGGGGCACGCGCGCAGGCTGTACCTGCGCGGCCTCGCCCAGCACCGTGTCCGGGTTGGACGGACGGCACGCCGTCAGCGCACCGCGCTCTGGTACCTGCACCCCGACCCGGCGACGCTGTGGTCGGTGGCGGCTAGCTACCGGCTGTGGGAGCGCCGCGCGTCCGACCAGGACTTCGGCGTGGCACGCATCGGCCTCGGCCCGCAGAGCATCGCGACCACGCTGGTCGCGCCGGACACCAAGCCGCTCGAGCAGCTGGAGCCGCTGTCGGCGCTGGCGCTGCGCCGGTTCATCACGACGTACTCGGAGCTGCCGAACCTGCCGCTCGCCATGGCGGTCAACGGTTTCGCGCGCATCCACGTGCGCGGCGGGGAACGCGCGCACGGGCTGGTCCGCGCGATCATCGCCCAGCTCGCCACCCTGCAGTCGCCGGACGACCTGCGGATCGCGGTGTGCGTGAGCCAGGAGCGGCGCGGCGAGTGGGAGTGGCTGAAATGGCTGCCGCACGCGCTGCACCAGGAACGCGTCGACGCGCTCGGCCCGCTCCGCCTGGTGGCGCCGACGATCTCGATGCTCGAGGCGATGCTGGAGGACCTGCTCGGCAACCGCCCGAGGTTCGACCCGGACGACGGCGTCCGCGTCGCGGGGCCGCACCTGGTCGTCGTGGTCGACGGCGGCGAGACCGCGGGCTCGGACCACCTGGTGGCGGGCACCGGCGTCGAGGGCGCCACGGTGATCGACCTGACGTCGGTGCCGCCGAGGGTGCCGGACCGGTCGGCGGTCGTGCTGCACGTCGCCGACGACGGCGCGCTCACCAGCAGCACCGCCGACGGTGACATCGAGCTGGGCCGGGCGGACACCATGCCGGTGGCCGCCGTCGAGGCGCTGGCCCGCCAGCTCGCGCCGCTGCGCCTCACCGAGGGCACGCGCGGCGAGCAGCCGCTGAGCACCGAGCTGGGCCTGGAGGAACTGCTCGAACTCGGCGACCCGTTCGCGTTCGACCCGAACGACACCTGGGTGCCGAGGCCCAACCGGGACCGGCTGCGGGTGCGGTTCGGCATCCAGCCCGACGGCACGCCGATCGAGCTGGACCTCAAGGAGTCCGCTTTGGACGGCATGGGCCCGCACGGCCTGCTCATCGGCGCGACGGGGTCCGGCAAGTCCGAGCTGCTGCGCACCCTGGTGCTCGCGCTCGCGGTGACGCACCCGCCGAACTCGCTGAACTTCGCGCTCGTCGACTTCAAGGGCGGCGCCACGTTCGCGCGGCTGGACAAGCTGCCGCACACCAGCGCGGTGATCACCAACCTCGCCGACGAGCTGCCGCTGGTCGACCGCATGGCGGACGCGATCAACGGCGAACTGCTGCGGCGCCAGGAACTCCTGCGCGCGGCGGGCAACTTCGCGTCGCTGCGGGACTACGAGAAGGCGCGTGCGGCGGGCGCCCCGCTCGCCGAGGTGCCCACGCTGTTCGTGGTGTGCGACGAGTTCTCCGAGCTGCTGTCCGCCCGCCCCGACTTCATCGACATCTTCGTCCAGATCGGACGGATCGGCCGCGCGCTCGGCGTGCACCTGCTGCTCGCGTCGCAGCGCCTCGAGGAGGGCAGGCTCCGCGGCCTCGACGCGCACCTGTCCTACCGCATCGGCCTGCGCACGTTTTCCGACATGGACTCGCGCACGGTCCTCGGCGTCTCCGACGCGTTCTCCCTGCCACGCGCGCCCGGGCACGGCTTCCTGCGGTACGGCGACGAACCGATGATGCGGTTCCGCTCCGCGTACGTCTCCGGTGTGCACCGCCGCAACGACGCGCACGGCACGCAGCGGGACGGGCAGGAACCGTTGGGGCTCAACGTGTACTCGACCGCGTACGTCGCCCCGGCCGTCGAGGAGGAGCCCCAGGTCGGGACGCCGGACGAGGTCGACGACGACGCCGTCGGCGACAGCCTGCTCGACATCCTCGTCGACCGGTTCGCCGGGCACGGCGTGCCCGCGCACCAGGTGTGGCTGCCGCCGCTGGACGTCCCACCGACCATGGACGAGCTGCTCGGCGAGTTCACCGCCGACCCGGCACGCGGGCTCCGCCCGGTCGACCCGGCGCACGTCGGCGCGCTGCGTGCGGTGTTCGGCATCGTGGACCGGCCACTGGACCAGCGCCGCGACCCGCTCGTCATGGACCTGTCCGGCCCGGCCGGCCACGCGGTGATCACCGGTGGCCCCCAGTCCGGCAAGAGCACCGCGCTGCGATCGCTGATCGTGAGCCTCGCGCTCACCAACACCCCGCGCGACGCGCAGTTCTACTGCCTCGACTTCGGCGGCGGCTCCCTCGGTTCGATCCGCGACCTGCCGCACGTCGGCGGCGTCGCGGGCAGGCAGAGCACCGGCGCGGTCCGCCGCACCATCGCGGAGGTCGGCGCGATCCTCGCCGAGCGCGAGCGCCGGTTCGCCGAGCTGGAGATCGACAACATGGCCGCCTACCGGGCGCTGCGCGCGAACGGCACGGTCGACGATCCGCACGGCGACGTGTTCCTCGTGATCGACGGCTGGCTGACGCTGCGGGAGGACTTCGAGGAGCAGGAGCGGGTCGTGACCGCGATCGCAGGCCGCGGTCTCGCGTACGGCGTGCACCTCGTCGTCACCACGGCCCGCTGGTTCGACCTGCGCATGCAGGTCCGCGACCTGTTCGGCAGCAAGCTGGAGCTGCGGCTGGGCGACCCGATCGAGACGGCCTTCGACCGCACGGGCGCGCTGCTGGTGCCGGAGAACACGCCGGGCCGCGGGCTCGCGCCGTCGAAGCACCAGGTCCTCACCGCGCTGCCGAGGCTCGACGGCGCCGGCACCACCGACGACCTGTCCGACGGCGTCGCGGGCCTGGTGGCCGCGGTGCGCGGCGCGTGGCAGGGCGCGCCGGCGCCCGCGGTGCGGTTGCTGCCGGGCACGCTGCCGTACGACTCGCTGCCGCCACGCGACGACCCGGCGGCCCGCAAGCTCGCGGTCGGCATCGCGGAGACCGACCTGGCGCCGGTGCGGCTGGACTTCGCCGCGGACGCGCACCTGATCCTGTTCGGCGACCGGGAGTCCGGCAAGACCACCTTCGTGCGCACCCTCGCCCGCCGGATCGTCGAGACGTACTCGCCGGAGGAGGCGCGGGTGCTGCTCGTCGACTACCGCAGGAGCATGCTCGGCGAGGTGCCGGAGAGCCACCTCGTCGGCTACGGCACCGACGCGGCGAAGACGCAGAGCCTGATGCAGACGACCGCCGCGGTGATGCGCGACCGGCTGCCCGGCACGGACGTCACGCCGGAGCAGCTGCGCAAGCGGAGCTGGTGGGACGGCCCGGAGCTGTTCATCCTCGTCGACGACTACGACCTGGTCGCCTCGTCGAGCACGAACCCGCTGCTGCCGGTCGCCGAGTTCCTCGCGCAGGGCCGCGACATCGGCATGCACCTGGTCGTCACGCGCCGCATGGGTGGCGCGGGCCGGGCCATGTACGAGCCGTTCCTCACGCGCATGCGGGACGTCGGGTCGATCGGTCTGATGCTCTCCGGCGACAAGGCGGAGGGCCGGCTGCTCGGCGACGTGAAACCGGAGGTGCTGCCCCCGGGCCGGGGCGTGCTGGTGACCAGGCGGGGCGAGCCGGAGACGGTGCAGCTCGCGTGGCTGCCGCCCGCCGACGAACGTGATTCCACAGTGTGAGGACAGGAGGAGAGATGGGATACGACGGCATCTCCATGAACACCACCGTGATGGCGGGCTACACGCCGCCACCGGGGTTCGGTGAGGTGAACGGCGGCACGAACATGCAGTGCGCGATGGCGGAGATGGTCGCGCTGGCACAGGTGGACGCCAAGGTGACCCCGGCGTTCCAGAAGTTCGCGCGCGACGCCAACGCGGGTTTCCAGGCCTACAAGAACCAGGTCACCGGGTCCGTGCGGGACTACTACCAGACGGACGTCAACGGCGGCATGCACTTCGACGGCATCACGCCGCAGGGCTGAGAGGACCGATCGTGGACTACACCCAGATGCCGCTGGCACAACAGTCGCAGCTGATCCTCCGCGAGTACTGCAACGACGCGGTGCTCCGGCAGCGGGCGAAGATGTGGGACGCGGCGGCCCAGGAGCTCCCCCAGGTGTCCAAGGACTTCCTGGCCGCGACGCACAAGGCGAAGGACGCCGAGTGGGACAAGGACGACGTGGGCACCCAGTTCCTCGCGAAGTCCGCGCAGACCCAGAAGGTCCTCGACGACTGGGAGAAGCGGGTCACCGCCGCCCGGCCCGCGCAGGCGCTCGAGCGGGTCGCGGCGCTGATCAAGCCGACCTACGACAAGGTCCAGCAGGCGGTGGAGGGCTACAACAACGAGGTGAAGGCCGCGGCCGAGGCCGGTGTCAACGCCGAGCAGATCCGCGCCATCGAGCTGAAGTGGCGGCGGGTCGCCGGCGCGGCGATGAACGAGCTCGGCAAGGCCGCCAACGAGTCCGCGCAGACGATGCAGCAGCTCGTCGGCGCCCCGGAGTGGCGCGGCGTGTCGGACGCGGCGCCCACCACCAAGGACACCGGTCCGGTCGGCCCGAACAACCGCACCGGCACCGGCCCGGCGAGCACCCCCACCACCAACACCGGGCCGCAGAACATGGCGCCGAACATGGAGAAGTCCACGGCGCCGGTGCAGCAGAACCCGCAGACCACACCCACCGGCACCCCGCCGGGCACGCCCACCGGCAGCCCGACCGGCAGCCCGACCGGCAGCCCGACCGGCAGCCCCACGGGTGGCAGTCCGACCGGTGGCGGCGGCCCGACCGGCTCGTCCGACCCGCAGCTGAGCGGCGGTCTCGGCAGCGTGCCGCAGATCCCGCCCCCGACCGTGCCGCAGCTGCCCGGCACCCCGTCGATCCCGGGCGGTGGCGCACCGCTGATCCCGCCGCTGATCCCGCCGGCCGGCGCGGCGAGCGGTCTCGGCATCGGCGGCGGTGGCGGTGGCCGGCCGATCGGCGGTGGTGGTGGCATCCGCGTGCCGGGCGTGAGCCTGGGCAGCGGCGGCGCGGGCGGCGGCACGATCCCCGTCGCGGGCGCGGCGTCCGCGACACCGGTCAACCAGATGCCGACCGCCACGGGCCCGAGCGTCTCCGCGCTGGGAGCCGCGAGCGGCACGTCGGGTGCGGGCGGGGCGATGCCACCGATGATGCCGCCGATGGGTGCCGCGGGCGCCGGTGCGGGACTCGGCGGCGGTGGCGGCACCCCGGGTTCCGGCGCGGCGAAGCGGGCGGCCCCGGGCCGAGGCCGCGCCCGGGACGGCCGGCCCCCGGGCCTGGTCGGACCGCTCAGCGGCAAGGCGGGCAAGGCCGACCCGAACGCCTTCGCCGCCCGCAACCGCAGGACGACCGAGGAGTCGGACATCCCGAGCACGGTCCAGCTGATCGACGAGGACCTGTGGCAGGTGGAGCAGCGCACCCCGGCCAGCCGGCACTGACCACACCAAGCGAAGGGCGCCTCCGAGGCACGACGCCTCGGAGGCGCCCTTCGCAGCATGCAGTGTGACGAAGGGGCCCTCGGCGCACAAAGGACTGAAGGACCACACAACAAGAAACCGCCCCCGGGAAGCTCCCCGGGGGCGGCTTCCGTTGCCGTGTCAGCGTTGCAGCGCCGCGGCGTGCGAGAGCCCGCTGCCGACGGGGATGCGGGCCACGAGCCCGGGGGGCATGCGCACCGGCCGCACGCCGCCGTACCCGAGCACCTCCAGCACCTTCGGCTCGCCGAGCGGGTACGCGACCCCGAGGTCGGACACCACCATCAACGTGCCGCGCGGCGTCTCCCGCGTCTGCGTGGCCTCGACGACGACGGCGTGCCCGGCGGGCACCACCACGCGGTCCGCGAGTGGTGCGCCCCGGTCCGTGCGCATGGGGGTCGCGGTCAGCTCGTCGATCGCGGGCAGCGCCGGGTTCATCGTCACCGTCGGCACGTCCGCGCCCGGGGCGAACCCGAGGCACAGCGTCACCGCGTCGCCGCCGTCCACGAACTCCGGCCGCTCGGTCGGCGGGTCACCGGCCTTCGCGGGCGTCGCCGCGGGCTGGGGCGCGTTGCCCGCCTCGATCAGCCCCATCGGCAGCGCCCTCGGCGAACTGCCCGGGTAGGCCGCGGCCGTGCCCTTGTAGGCGCGCTGGATGTCGTACTGCAGCTCGGTGATGGGCCGCAGCTGCCCGACTTCCGCCAGGTAGTACTGGACACCCCGGGAGGTCGCCACCTCGAACAGCTGCCCGGCCCGGATGTCAAGCTTGCCCGGCACCACCTTCGCCGCCTTGCCCATGCCTGCCACGGGGATCGGCGCGATCGGCCTGCCCGCCGGGATCGCCTCGATGACGGCCGGGCTGACCCGCACGGCGGGCTTCGCACGCAGCGCCAGACCGACGGCCAGCGCGTCCTCCTCGCTGATCAGGTGCCGGTAGCCGCGCAGCACGAGGTACCGGTCACCGGTCTCCGGCACGTCCACCAGCACCGCCTCGTCCTCGAGCCGCGTGCCGCCGCGGCCCTGCCTGCCCACCAGGAGCACCGACCTCGGCACGAGCGCGCCCGTGAGGTCCTCCGTCGGTTTCGAGCACAGCGTCCACGCGCCGGACAGCAGCTGGTCCTTGGCGGGCAGCGCGTCCGGCGCGTCCGGGATGCCGATCCGCGGGCCCCTCGGCACGCCGACCAGCGAGTCCCGCGAGACGCTCATGGTCTCGGCCGGGTTGCCGATCGCCAGCAGCGCGGACGTGTAGTTCTCGACCGGGTGCAGCCTGCCGTCGAGGTAGACGTACCTGGTCCCGGTCTCCTTCTCGACGACGACGGACTTGCCGTCCTGCCACGCGTCCTTGCCGCCGGGGTTGATCAGGCCGTACAGCCCGACCGCGGCCAGCGCGATCACGGCGATCGCGATGCCGCCGACGGCCGCGTGGCCCGGCCTGCGGAACGGGGGCTGCTCGGGGTCGCTCTCCCTGGTCACCAGCGCCGAGATCACCCGCTGGACGACGAACTGGTGGGCGTGGAGCTGGTCGCGTTTGGACGCCACGTCAGCCCCCCAGCCCGCGCACGTAGCCGTACAGGCCGAGCACCGAGCACATCACCGGCACGATCGCCAGCACCACCAGCACCTCCAGGATCTCCGCGTACCGGCCCAGGTACGGGCTGGCCTCGCGGGTGCTGTGCACGACCCCCAGCACGGCGGCGAGCGCGCCGGCGGCCAGCAGGATCGGCCCGGCCGTCGACAGCAGGTCGTCCCGGTCGGCCATCAGCGGGCCGAGCGCGAGGCAGACCGCGCCGGTCAGCCCGGCGATCAGCAGCGGCACGCGCTGCCGGAGGATGGGGTAGAGCCGCGCCCGCAGCAGGTAGCCGACGGTCAGCAGGACCACGAGGATCAGCCCGGCCGTGCTGCCGCTGGTGATCAGCAGCACCTGGCAGGGCACGACGACCAGCGCGAGCCCGCCGACCATGCCGGTGAGGAGCCCGTCGGCACGCACGACCGCCGCGTACACGGCGGCCCTCGGCGGCTGCGGGTCGTCGCGCAGCAGGTCGGCCGCCGCGCGCGGCAGCACCGGCATCGGCACCCGCGCGAGCCGTATCGACAGCGGCGCGAGCACCGGCGAGAACGCGAGGCCGAGCCCGGCGACGATCGCGGCGGCCTCGTAACCCTCCAGCGCGTCCAGGGTCGCGAGCCACCCGCCGATCGACCCCAGCACCCCGACGGTCGCGGCGCCCACGAACAACGCGGCCCGGTCGACCACCCCGAGCAGCGCGACCACCGCGGCCAGCAGCAGCGCCGCGCCGGCGCCGAGCAGGTGCGCGGCGCCGAGGTCGAACAGGCCGCGGTCACCGGCGAACACGAGCCCACCGCCGGTGAACGCGAACGGCAGCGCGACACCGGCGGCCACCGCGCCCGCCCCGGTGTCGCCGACGGCCCGCGCGAGCAGCAGCGCGCCCGACAGCAGCACCCCGGCGACCCCGAGGGACCACCAGGCGGGGCCGGTCCACGGCGGGCCTGCCCGCAGCACGGCGGCGAGGCACAGCACGACGGCGAGCGCGCCGAGCGCGAGCCCCGCGGTCCTGGTGTGGCGGGGTCCCCACGCGGCGCCGGTGCGTGCCGAGCCGGTGGCGATCGCGTCGACGAGGTCGTCGTACTCGAGTTCCGGCCAGTCGGTGTGGGCGGGGGTGAGGTGCAGGACCTCGCCGTCGCGGACGCGCTGCGCGGCGAGCGTGCGGGACGGGTCCAGCACGCGGCCGTCCGCGCGGCGCAGCACCCAGCCGCCTGACCGGGCACCGGTGTCGGCGAGGTCCTCACCGGCGTGGCCGAGCAGCGCGGGCAGCAGCTCCGCGAGCGGCGCGCGTTCTGGCAGGGCGAGATCGATCCGGCGTGCGGGCGCCGCGACGGTCACCCGGACCAGGCCTGTGGTGTTCATGTCGCTCTTCCTGACGGGCTCCTCCTCCGGCGACAGGTTCCTGCCGACGGGCCCACCGGTCCGGCGGGGCCTGCCTACCATGACCTGACGAGAGGGCCCGTGGAACGGGCTCGGCAGCTAGCGGACATGCGAGGAGGCCGCGGTGGAGTTGTTGCCGGTCGGCCACGACCTCGGCGAGCACCACGACGGCGAAGGCGGCCGCACGCGGCAGGTCAGGGTCGGCGCGGAGCTCGCCGAACTGGACGACGCGCGGTACGCCGTGTGGGCCGCCGCCCACGGCACCGCGGACGCCGACGGCCGCGTGTCGGCCGTCGAGGAGCGGGCGCTGCGTGCCGCCCACGGCGACGCGGTGGTGGACGAGCTGCTCGAACGGCGGCTGCTGGCACGGACGGCGCCCGCGGTCGAGTTCGCGGAACGGCACCGGCTGGTGCCGCTCGCGCTCGGGCTCGGCAACACCGAGGAGCAGCCGTACCTGTTCTCGGCGGGCCTGCTGTACCAGCCGGTGGTGGCGATGACCGGTGCGCTGTACGACCTGTGGCAGTGGGCGCACCTGTCGCCGGACCTGTGGTGGGCGTGCCGCGAACTGGCGTCGGTCGCGGTCCGCGCCGGCGTGACCGAGCCGGAGCAGACGGACCCGGACCAGGTGCTCACCGGCGCGCTCGGCTCGCTGCCGCAGCTGCTCGCGGCGCGGGTGGCGTGTTTCGACGTGCGGATCGAGGGCCGATGAACGTCTTCCCGATCGGCCACTACGTCGGCGAGCGGCACCCCGACGGGGTGCACGTCGTGCGGGTCGGCCTGGCACACCGGACGCTGACGCCCGACGAGTTCGGCGTGTGGGTGCTCGCGCACGGCGCAGGCGCCGCGACCACGTGGACGGAGGCGGACGTGACCGCCCTGGCGGAACAGGCGGAACTGCCTTCCCCCGAGGCCGTCGTCGACCGCCTGGCGGAGACGGGCCTGCTGGCGAGGGTGACACCGCAGACCCAGGTCGCTTTCGCCGAGGGCCATCGCCTTGAGCCGCTGCTGGTCGGCCTCGGCAACGCACCGGAGCTGCCGGAGACGTACGCGGTCGGGCTCCCCGGCCAGCCCCCGGTGGCCATGCTCGACGGCGGCAGCTACGAGCTGTGGCAGTGGTCGGCGCTGGCCCCGAGCCTGTGGCACACGTGCGAGGTACGTGCGAAGGTGGGTGCCGGGATGGGCGACCCGACCCCGGCGGCGGACCTGGTCGGCGACCTGCTCGACGACCTCCGGCCGTTGCTGGCGAACAGCTGCGCCTACCTGGACACGGCACGACAGGGATGAGCAGGGCCATGGGGGAGCTGACCCGCATCGACGACGGCCCGGTCGCGACCGTCTACTCGGGACACCGCGGCGGGGTCCCGATGGCGCTGAAGGTGTTCCCGAGGCGCTTCGACAAGAGGACGTTGTCGGCGTTCACCAAGGAACAGGCGAAGCTCGCGACCGTCCGCCGCGTCCCGTCGATCCTCCAGGTCACGGCGGTCGGCGAGGCCGATGGTGGCGCGTCGGCGCTGTGGATGGAGCTGTGCGCACACTCGCTGGCCCGCCTGATGGAACGCACCGGCAGGCTGGCGGCCACCGACGTCGTGGTCCTGGGCCACGCCATGGCCACCGCGCTGGCGGCCGCCCACAGCGCGGGCGTCATCCACGGCGGTGTCTCGCCGGGCAACGTCCTCTTCCGCTTCACCGGCGACCCGGTGCTGTCGGATTTCGGGGTGACCCTCCGCCACGCGTTCTCGAGGGACCCCCTCCACGCGATCGAGTACCTGCCACCGGAGTCGCTGCGCAGCGGCACCCTGAACGAGAGCACCGACCTCTACGGCCTGGGCGCCGTGCTCCACTTCGCCCTCTCCGGCCGCTCCCCCCACCCGGGCCGCCTCGGCGAACAACCAGGCGAACGAGTACTACGAATCCTGGGCGAACCGGTCCCGGCCCTGACCGTGCCCAACGTCCCGGTCGGACTGTCCACTTTGGTGGCGAGGCTGCTGTCCGCCACCCCGGAGCGCCGCCCGCCGGACGCCGCCACCGTGGCCCGGCAACTGGCCACCATGCTCCCCGCGACCACCCCCCACCCCCCACAAGAAGACTGGGACGACTTCGTCCCGTCCCCACAGCCACCGCGCGCGACCCCGGCCTACCGGCCCCAGCCCCCACAGGACGCCTTCGACGACTTCGGCGGCGGCCACTACCCGGCGCCCCGGATCCCCCCGCTCCCGCCAGGAGGCCCAGCCCCGGGCACGCCGTTCCCCGCCACAGCACCAGTGGCGGCGAACCCCGGCACCCCTCGGGCCACGGGTCCGTTCGTGCCGCCGTTCCCCGCCGCGACACCCAGCCCGGCCACGACAGCGACACCGATTCCCACCACGGCCCCGGCACCCGCCCACCCGGCAGGGGCTCCGAGCGCGCCTGTTTCGGCGGCCGAGCCTGTGGCCGGTCCGGCAGCGGATGCGGTTGTGCCTGAAGCTGTTCTGGGGACTGAGTCTCCCGTTCCCGCAACGGAACCTGGCAACCCGCCGGACGCACCGGGTGAAGCCAGGCCGCCGGTCGCGGCCAACGTTCTCGCCCCGGTGTCGGTGCCTGTTGCGCCGGCGCAGGCCGCCTCTCCCGGCGCTGAGCCGGTGATCGAGCCGACGCCATCGCGGGGGGTGACGCAGCCGGCCTCTCCCACCCCTGGAACGGTGGTTCCCGCGCCGGTTGCCGGTGTGTCATTGCCTGCGACCGCCGCACCGGACACCCCGCGCCCGCCCGTCCCCCCGGCCACTCCCGCCGTGGTGCTGGGGCCGCAGCGGTTGCCGCTCGCTCCGCCGCCCGTTGCCGCGCCTCCCGAGTTCCTGCCCACCGACCGCATCCCGGCCACCTACGGCGACGACGACGTCTTCAGCGACTTCGGTGACCTCTCCCGCGAGCACGGGCGCTCCGGCGTCAAGCTGCTCACCACCGTCTCGCCGGGCAAGCCGAAGAAGCGCGGGCGCCTGATCCGGTACGACCTGCTCGCCGGTGCGGCGCTGCTGCTCGCGCTGCTCGCGATGGTGCCCCTGCTCCTCCTGCGCGGCGATCCCGAGGAGATCTCCACGGCGCCGCAGGTGCCCTCGGCAGGCGGCGCCGGGGACGTCGAGGTGGAGCTCGCCGAGCCGACCGATCTGACCGACAAGGTGCGGCTCACCTGGACGGCCTCCCGGGAGTTCGACTTCGCGGTGGTCGTCGCCGCTGAGGGGCGGGAGGCGAAGGTGTTGCTCGCCGAGCGGAACCACTCGATGACCGTCGACGTGGAGCCCGGTCTCCGGTACTGCTTCCAGGTGCAGGCGACCGACGGGGACGGCGTCTACACCAGCGACCCCGTGCCGCTGCGCGGCGCCACCTGCCGGGAGTAGTCAGCCGCCCGAGTGCATCATGTCGGCGCCCGCGGGGACGGTCGGGTCGTCCGGGTCGTCCAGCCAGCCGTACGGCAGCGTGACCTTGCCCGGCGAGCCCTGGCGGCCGCGCGGGCCCTCGCCCGTGGTCGGGAACGGGGCGTCGTGGTCCAGCTCGCCCAGGTAGTCGTCCAGCTCGGACAGCGCGGTGACCATCGCGAACTTGCGGCGCAGCGCGCTGCCCACCGGGAAGCCCATGAAGTACCACGCCATGTGCTTGCGCAGGTCACGCATGCCCTTCTCCTCGCCGTCGTGTTCGACGAGGAGTTCGGCGTGGCGGCGGAGCACATGAGCCACCCCGCCGAGGTTCGGCGGCGTGGGCAGCGGGCGGCCCTCGAACGCGGCCTGCAGCTCACCGAACAGCCACGGGCGGCCCAGGCAGCCGCGGCCGACCACCACACCGTCGCAGCCGGTCTTCTCCACCATGGCCAGCGCGTCCGCGGCGGTGAAGATGTCGCCGTTGCCCAGCACGGGGATCGACGTGACCGCTTCCTTCAGCCGCGCGATGTGCGTCCAGTCCGCCTGGCCCGAGTAGCGCTGCGCCGCCGTCCGCGCGTGCAGCGCCACCGCCTTCGCGCCCTCCGCCTCCGCGATGCGGCCCGCGTCCAGGTACGTGTGGTGCTCGTCGTCGATGCCGATGCGGAACTTCGCCGTCACCGGGATGTCGCCAGCCGCCTCGACGGTCGCGCGGATGATGTTCGCGAACAGCTTCCGCTTGTACGGCAGCGCGGCGCCGCCGCCCTTGCGGGTGACCTTGACGACCGGGCAGCCCCAGTTCGTGTCGATGTGGTCGGCGAGCCCCTCGCCCACGATGATCTTCACGGCCTCGCGCATGGTGGCCGGGTCGACGCCGTACAGCTGCACCGACCGCGGGTGCTCCGACGGGTCGAAGGTCATCATGTGCCACGTCTTGGGATCACGGATGACCAGCGCCCGCGCGGTGATCATCTCGCAGACGTACAGCCCCGCGCCGTACTCGCGGCACAGTCGCCGGAACGCCACGTTCGTGATCCCCGCCATCGGGGCGAGCACCACCGGCGGGTCGACCTGGTACTGGCCGATCCGCAGCGGTGTCTGCACTGTCGACGGGGCTGCCATGCCCTCCATTGTGAGCGGTGGCCGGCGCCACTCGCCGAGGGGGTTCACGCGAACAGCTCACGCACCTCCTCCGCGGTCAGCGCCGGGCTGAACAGGTCGCCGTCGTCCATGACGCCCTTGAACAGCGCCGCCTTGCGCCGCTGCAGCGCCAGCACCTTCTCCTCGACGGTGTCCCGCGCGATCAGCCGGTACACCATCACGGTCCGCTGCTGGCCGATGCGGTGCGTCCGGTCCACGGCCTGCGCCTCGGCCGCCGGGTTCCACCACGGGTCCAGCAGGAAGCAGTAGTCGGCCTCCGTCAGGTTCAGCCCGAACCCGCCGGCCTTGAGGCTGATCAGGAACACCGGCGCGGTGCCCTCCTTGAACCGGGCCAGCACCTCGGCCCGGTTCCTGGTCCGGCCGTCGAGGTAGCAGTACTCGACGCCCTCCGCCGCCAGCCGCGCACGCACGGTCGCCAGGAAGCCGGTGAACTGGCTGAACACCAGCGCCCGGTGCCCGCCGCCGAGCACGTCCCGCAGCTGCTCGACCAGCGCGTCCACCTTCGCCGACGGCAGGTCGGCGTGATCGGCGTCGACCAGCCCCGCGTGCAGGCACAGCCGCCGCAGCGATGTCAGCGACCGCAGGATCGAGAACCGGTTGGCGTCCATGTCCTCGAGCAGGCCCAGCACCTTCTGCCGCTCCCGCTGCAGCACCGTCTGGTACAGCTTGCGGTGCTTGGCGTGCAGGTCCACCTCCAGCACCTGCTCCAGCTTGGGCGGCAGGTCCTTCGCCACCTGCTCCTTCGTCCGCCGCTTCATCAGCGGCCGCACCCGCCGCCGCAGCTGCGCGAGCAGCGCCGTGTCGTCCTCCTTCTCGATCGGGCGCGCGTAGTAGTCCTTGAACCTGGCCGGGCTGGGGAACAGCCCCGGCGCGGTGATCGACAGCAGCGACCACAGCTCCATCAGGTTGTTCTCCATGGGCGTGCCGGTGATCGCGATCTTCACCGGCGCGGGCACCCGCCGCAGGCACTGGTACACCTTCGACTGGTGGTTCTTGGTGTACTGCGCCTCGTCCATGATCAGCCCGGCCCACGACACGTCCGCGTACGTCTCGACGTTGAGCCGCAGCACCGCGTACGAGGTCACGACCACGTCGGCGCCGACGGGCAACGGCCCCCGCTTCGTCACGGCGGCCACCCGAAGGTGCGGTGCGAACCGCGCCGCCTCCGCCACCCAGTTGCCCACCACGCTGGTCGGCGCGACGATCAGGAACGGCTCGTCCGCGGCCGCGTGGCAGATCAGCGCCAGCGCCTGCAGCGTCTTCCCCAGCCCCATGTCGTCGGCCAGGATGCCGCCGAGCCGGTGCTCCCACAGGAACGCGAGCCACTGGAACCCGTCCACCTGGTACGGCCGCAGCGTCGCCTGGACGGTCGACGGTACGGCCGCCCTGCGCACGGAGTCCAGCGACAGCAGGCCCTGCACCTGCCGCTCCCACGCCGACGCCTGCCGTTCGACCACCCCGAGCCGGGTCAGCTCGTCCCACAGCCCCGCCTGGTAGCGGCTGATCCGCAGCGTCCCGTCGGACGCCTCGTGCAGCGACCGCGCCTCGTCGATCAGCCTGCGCAGCGCCCGCAGCTCCGGTTTCTCCAGCGAGAAGTACGCGCCGTCGGGCAGCAGCAGGTGCGACCGGTCCCTGGCCAGCGCGACGAACACGTCGAGGAACGGCACCTCGCGCCCCTCGACGGTGATGGTCACCCCGAGCCCGAACCAGTCGTTGTCGCCCGGCAGGTCCGACGTGGACACGCCGATCGTCAGCGAGTCGCCGACCTCGCGGTAGTCGGCGGGTGCGCCGTCGGCCGAGACGAGCACGCCGGGCCGGGCGAGCAGCGGCAGCACCTCGGTGGTGAACCGCATGGTCTCGATGCCGCGTAACCGGCCCGGCTGCAGCCGCCGCCCGCGGCGCAGGCCGAACCCGTCCAGCGGCAGGTCGTCCAGGTCGGCCAGCAGCCGCGACTCGGCGGCCAGGTCGCGGTGCGGCTCGGCCTGCCCGCCGGGGACGCTGCGCACCAGCCGCTCACCGACCTGGTACTCCCACGCCCACGACACCTCCAGCCGGTGCGCCTCGCCGTAGGCGGCGTGCACCACGAGCGTGGGCGGCGAGACCTTGGGCGGGCCGTTGCGCCAGGCCTCGGTGGCCGCCCGCAGCATCGACCACAGCTCGCCACCGACGTCGGCACGCCGCTCCGGCTGCCCGGTCGCGGTCAGCACCAGGGCCACGGCGTGCTTGCAGTCCATCCCCACCGGGCAGCTGCACTCGCCCTCCGCGAACGTCAGCGCCGGGCCGCGGCCGGAGCTGAAGTACGCGGTGGTCTCGTAGACCTCGCCCCACGAGCCGCGCACCGTGCCCCGCACCGCGTTCGCGTCGTCGTCCCACCACAACGACACCACGGCACGGTCCCGCGCGTACCGCACCCCGCGCGCGTACGACGTCCGCCCGGCCGCCTCCTCGAGGCCGGAGATGTCGACACCGGACAGCAATGCTGACTGCATGCCCGCCAAGCTATCCGGCGCCACCGACAATCCCGGTCCGCCGCGCGGCGACCAGCCACGACACCCCGAGGCAGGCGACCGCCCCCGACCACAGCAGCGTCGCGCGGGTGCCCAGCACGGTGCCGAGCACACCGCCGAGCAGGCTCCCCAGCGGCATGACGCCCCACATCGTCAGCTCCATCGTGGCGTTGACCCGGCCGAGCAGCGCGGGCGGGCAGACCGTCTGCCGGATCGTCGCCGTCACGACGTTCGTCAGCACGATGCAGAAGCTCGCGACGAACCCGCTCACCACCCACCACGCCAGGCCCCAGCCGGGCGTGGTGAACCCCTGCGCGAGGAATGCGGGCCCGATGCAGGCCGCGCCCGCCACCAGTGCCCTGACCTGCCCGAACCGGGTCGTGAGCGGGCGCGTGACCGCCGCCGCCAGCAGCGCGCCGACCAGGCCGATCACGCCGAGCAGCCCGATCACCCCGGCGGACAGCCCGATGTCGCGCACCAGGAAGACGATGCTCACGCCCATCCCCGCCGACTGGCACAGCACGACCGTCGCGGTGTTCAGCGCGATGGGCCGCAGCAGCGGGTGCGTGGCCACGAACCGGACGCCCTCCTTGATCTCCCGGCCCAGGTGGCGGTCGGGGGCCCGGGGCACGGGTGGTTCGCGGTGCTTGATCGACCGCACCCACAGCGCCGACCACACCATCGACAGCGCGTCCACCACGAACACGAACGGCGCGGTCAGCAGCTGCACGAGCCAGCCGCCCGCACCCGCCCCGGCCAGCGCGGCCACCGACGCGTTCGCGGCGAGCTTGGCGTTCGCGTCCACGAGCTTCGCCGGTGGCAGCAGGCGCGGCAGGTACGACTGGTGCGCCACGTCGAAGAACACGGTCAGCAGCCCGACCGCGAACATCACCACGTACAGCTGCCAGAGCGCGAGCACCCCGAACAGCGCGGCGGCGGGCACGGTCAGCATGAGCGCGGCCCGCCCGAGGTCGGTGGCGACGAGCACGGGCCTGCACCGCACCCGGTCCACCCACGCGCCCGCGAGCAGCCCGAACAGCAGGTGGGCGAGCGACTCGAACGTCCGCACCAGCGCGACCTCGAACGTCGACGCGTGCAGGTACAGCGTCGCGAGCAGGGGCGCGGCCAGGAACGTCATCCGGGTGCCGATCTGGCTGATCGCGTCGGCCAGCCACAGCCGGCGGAAGTCCATGACGACACCCTAGCAACTGCTAGGGGGTGCGATACTCGGGCAATGGCAGACCCCGTGCTGCGTGCCCTCGGGCACCCGACCAGGCTGCGGATGCTGTCGCTCATGTGGAGCGGCCCGCTGTCCGCCGCCGCGCTGGCCGCCGAACTGGGCATCTCCCACGGCCTCGCGAGCCAGCACCTGCGCACCCTCGACCGGGCGGGCCTGGTCCAGCTGGTGGAGGTGCGCGCGAAGCGGGGCGGTCGCGAGCGCCTCTACCGGACCGTGAAGGGCAGCCCGCTGTCCGACCGCACGGACGCGTCGCCGCTGCTCACCGAGGCCATGGTGAACAACCTGCGCCAGCGGCTCGCCCAGCGCGCGCCGGGTTCGGAGATGGTGGTGACCGACGCCGAGCTGTGGCTCGACCCGGAGGTGTGGCTCGACGTCCGCAAACGTTTGCACGACCTCATGCACGAGCTGCACGAGCACTCCCGGCCACCACGCACCCCGGGCACGACACCGATCGGGGCCACCCTGATGGCGTTCGAGATGTCACCGGGGACCGGTCCCGGGCACCCGGACTGATACTGGGACGCGAAGGACGGACCCGGGGAGGTCGCATGGACGGGAGCACCCTGCTCGCCGACGGTCAGCCGCTGTCGGGCAACCACGACAGCCTGGCGTTCGGGGTGCCCCGCTCCGCCCCCGGCGCGATCTACGCGCTGGCGATCGGCGGCGGGTTCGCCGTCGGCCCGCGCGAGGGCCGCACGGTCGTGTTCGGCCGCAACAAGCCGGAGGTGCACGTCTGCATCGGCGAGGACGACCGGCGCGTCAGCCGCCAGCACGGCCTGCTGACCTGCCAGGACGGCCGCTGGTGGGTGCGGAACACCGGCCGCCTGCCGATCCGGCTGCCCGGCTCGCAGTGGCTGTTCGCCGACGAGGAGTCGCTGCCGCTCGCCGCCGGGTACACGCCGCTGTTCGTGCCGGGCACGCGTGGCCGCGAGCACCTGCTGGAGCTGTACGTCGCCGGCGACGACGGCGCCCGGCCAGCGCCGCGCCCGGGTGACGTCACCGAACCGCCCCGCACGTGGCGGCTGCTCCCCGAGGAGCGCCTCGTCCTCGTCGCGCTCGGCCGGCGCTACCTCCTCCACGAGGCCGACCCGCAGCCGCTGGGCCGCCAGCAGGTCGCCGACCAGCTCAACGAGCTGGAGCCCGGCGCGTGGACCGCCCGCAAGGTCGAGCACACGATCACCGCCGTGCGCGCACGGCTGTCCAAGGCGGGGGTGCCCGGCCTGACCCGCGAGGAGGTCGGCGAGCCGGTCGGCAACAAGCTCAACGACAACCTGCTGCGCGAGCTGCTGCTGTCGACCACGCTCGTGCCGCCGGACCTGCGGTCGATCGACTCCGACGACGGAGACGCGCGGCCATGAGCGACAGCTTCCCGCCGCGGCCGCTGCCGCCGTCCCCGGGCGGGCTCGCGGGCCGGGTGCCACCCGCGCCGCCGGGCAGCCTGTTCGTGCTCGCCGCCGGTGGCGGGTTCGCGGCGCCGCCGAGGCCGAGGTTCGAGGTGGTGTTCGGCCGCAAGGAGCCGGACGTGCACGTGTGCATCGGCCCCGACGACCCGAGGATGAGCCGGTTCCAGGGCCGCATCACCCGCGACGGTGACGAGTGGTGGCTGCGCAACGAGGGCCGCCTGCCGATCCGGCTGCCGCAGTCCCGGTTCCTGCTGTCCGGCAACGAGATCCCGCTCGGCGAGGGTTACAGCCCGCTGTTCATCCGCACGTCCAGCCGCCGCGAGCACCTGCTGGAGGTGCGGGTCGTCGGCGCGGGCCGCAAGGACACCCTGGCGGGCGCCGACCAGCCGACCGAGACCGCCGCACCGGACAGCTGGGAGATCGACCCGACCGAACGGCTCGTGCTGACCGCGCTCGCGCTGCGCTACCTGCGGCAGGAGCCGCACCCGCAGCCGCAGTCGTGGAAGCAGGTCGCGCTCGACCTGAACGCGGCGGCGGGCACCCGGTCGGACTGGACGCACAAGCAGGCCGCGAACGTGGTCCTGAAGGTCCGCGAACGCCTCAGCCCGTACGTCGAGGGCCTGCGCCTGGAGGACTGGGGTGACCCCGCGGGCAACATGGTCAACCACCAGCTGATCCAGGAACTCCTGCAGACCGCCACCCTCCGCCCACCCGACCTGCGCCTGCTGACCACGGATGCCGACTGACCCCCGCCCCCGAACCCCGCGAGTCACGCTCTCGTGCACACCGAGTTGGCAGTTTCGTGCAGGTGCGGGGTGTGCACGAAACGTACAACTCGGTGTGCGTGAGAGCGTGACTCGCGAGGGCCGGGCGGGTGGTTACCCTGGGGCGGGTGGGAGCCTCTTCAGCGCGCCGGGTGCCGCTCGCCCTCGGGATCGCGGCCGTCGTGGTGGTCGTCGACCAGGTCACGAAGTTCTGGGCGGAACGCACGCTCACCGGGCGCGAACCGGTACCGGTCATCGGCGACTTCATCCGGTTCCGGCTGCTGTACAACCCGGGCGCGGCGTTCTCCATGGGCGAGAACGCCACGTGGCTCTTCACGATCATCGCGGCCGTCGCCGCGGGCTGGCTGCTCTGGTACGTCACGCGCCCGCACACCGCAGGCCAGGTCGTCGCGTTCTCGCTGCTGCTGGGCGGCGCGACCACGCACCTGGGCGACCGCCTGTTCCGCGCCCCCGGCTTCGCGCGCGGGCACGTGGTCGACTTCATCGACTACCACGGCTGGTTCGTCGGCAACGTCGCCGACATCGCGCTGACCGTCGGCGCGGTGTTCGCGGTCATCGTCACCGCAAGGCAGCCGGAACCCGCCGAGTCCCGCGACTAGAGCGCGGGCCCGGCCCCGTCCCGCCACCACGTGATCAGGTCCTCCCGCGTGTAGCCCTGGAACGCGAGGCCGAGGATGTTGGTCTTGTCCGACGTCCAGATCAGGTAGAAGTTCTCGTGCGGACCGGTGCCGCACATGAGCTTGCCGGTGTCCCCGCCCCGCGCGTACGGCGCGTCCGCGCTGAACCCCGGCGGGCTCGCCAGGCAGTTGCCGCCGCTCACCGTGGACTGCGCGACGTGCGCGGCGTCCATGGTCGCCTTGTCGGGGAACTGGTAGTAGAAGACGATCCGCGCGCCCGGCGACGGCCCGCACACCACGGCGGCGGTGCTCGCCGCCGCCTCGTTCGTCTCGACCTGCCCCCGCGACGGGCGCATGCAGTTCTTGCGCGTGTTCTCCGGGACGTGCCGCAGCAGCTCGGCCTCGGCGGGCTGCGGGAACGACGGCGACGCCGTCCGGTTCGCCGCGTCGACGACCTTCGCCAGCGGCAGCCCGTACGTCCGCTCCCACCAGTCCACGAGGTCCGCGGGCGCGCCGCTGCCGGTCGCCCGCACCATCAGCCGCAACGGCTCGACGGTCCACTCCAGCACCGCTTCGCCCCGCGCGCCCTGGTAGCAGAGCATCGAGCCGAGGTCGACGCTGCGCAGGTCGAACGGGCGGTTGCCGAGGAAGTTCGCCGGGACGGGATCGGCGGTGCAGTCCACGCCGGTCGGCGCGTTCGCCTCGTCGACGTGCTGGTCGTACGTGCGGCGCAACGCGTCGAGGTCGCTGAACCGGTAGTAGGACACGGCGGCCGCGCCGTCGTTGACCGGGTCGCAGTCGATGGCCGCCTCGAGGTCGCGGAACGTGGCGAGCGTGCCCGCCTGCGTGCGTTCGCACCGCTGCAGCTCCACCAGGTCGATCAGCGACTGCTCCGCGGCGGTCGGGAACGGCGGGATGCCGACCCAGCCCCGCCACGCGTCGACGAGCCGCTGGTCGTCCGCCTCGCGGAGCTCCGCCTGCGCGACCGTGCGCTGCCCGTCGTCCGTCCACACGAGACGGGTCGTGCCGCCGTCCGTGTAGCACAGGACACGGCCGACCTGGTTGCCCCCGTTGGGATAGCGGTGTTCCGCGCCGGTCGAGACCGTGCAGTCGCCGCGGTCGCGCGGGACGCCGGCGTCCCGCACCAGCCCGGCGTACGCGTTGTCCATCGCCGGCCGGTCGGCGAAGAGGGTGAACCGCACGTGCTGGTCGCCGTCGCGGCAGTCCAGCGCGTCCTCGCCGCCCGCGAGCGCGGGGGACACCGGGTCGCAGTCCCCGCGCAGCGGCGGCGGGACCCGGAAGACCGGGCTGGCGCTGGAGGTGCCGCCCGTCAGCTGCACCACGACCACCACGGTGGCGGCGACGACCGCGACCGCGGCGGCGATCGCGGCGACCGGCTTCCACCGCCCCGGCCGACGCGGTGGCCTGCGCCTGCGTGCCCCGCGCACCGGGCCGCCGTTGACCGCGTTGGCGAAGTCCGTCGCCAGCTCGGTGCACGACGCGTACCGGTCCGCGGGCCGCTTCGCGAGCGCGGTCGCGATCACCCTGTCCAGCGCAGCGGGCAGTTCCGGGCGCACCGCGGTCACCGGCGGCGGGTCCTCGTGCCGCTGCGCCCACAGCAGCGCGCTGGTGTCCGAGTGCACGTACGGCGCGCGGCCAGTGAGGCACTGGTACAGCACGACACCGAGCGAGTACACGTCCGCGCGCGGGTCGACGGGCGCCGGTTCGGCCGCACCGCCGGGGATCAGCTCCGGCGCGAGGTAGCCGGGTGTGCCGACGCGGCGGCCGACCTCGGTGAGCCGTTCGCCGAGCGCGGGCGCCGCGATCCCGAAGTCGCACAACAGGACCCGGCCCGACCGGCGCTCCACGAGGATGTTGCCTGGCTTGACGTCCCGGTGCACGACCCCGGCCGCGTGCGCGAAGTCCAGCGCCGAGGCCACCGACTGGATCATGTGGACGGTCCACGTGAGGTCCGGCGGGCCCGCCTTGAGCAGGTCGCGCAGGTTCGGGCCGTCGATGTACGGCATGACCAGGTAGAGCAGCTCGTCGTCGGCAGGCGCCGAGTAGAGCGGGACGATGTTGGGGTGGCTGAGGTTCGCGGCCGACAGCATCTCCCTGCGGAACCGCTCGCGGAACGACGGCTCGTACGCGAGCGCGGGCGCGATGACCTTGAGCGCGACCGGCCGGTCGCCGAGGTGCTTCTCCTCCGCCAGGTAGATGACGCTCATCCGCGTCTCCGACAGCTTCCGGATCAGCCGGAACCGGGGAAGTTGCCCGGCCAGCTCCGGCTGGCTGGGAAACTGGTCGTCGGTCATGTCGTCCAACCAGAAACTCCCCCCGAGAAGGACTGGACCCGCCGTGCCGATTCATGATGCCAGGCGCTCCGGCGCCGTCTCAGCCGCCGTTTCAGCGCTGTCGCTGCTCCTCGCCGCGTGCACGAACGAGGTCGCCGGGTCGCCGATCGGCACCGGGCAGATCGTGGACTCGGACCCGTCGGTGACCGCGCCCGGCCCGTCCGGCAGCGGCACGGCCGAGCCGCCGCCACCGGCGAACGAGGACATCCCGCCCGCCGCCGACGGCTCGGACGTGAAGGCCTGCTACGACGGGACGTGCGAGGTGGTGCTGCGTGCGCCGGTGACGATCCCGTTCGACCCGAAGACGGGCCTGGTGGAGCTGAACCTGACCAGAGTGGACGGTGTGAACGGCGCCCAGCTGTCCGGCACGGCGGTGGGCGGCGGCACGGTGTCCGTGTCCGTGTACGCCGATCCGGGCTTCGAGTCGACCGCCACGGTCAACGGTTTCACCATCACCGCGCTGTACACGGTGGACGGGGTGGCGGTCCTGCGGATGTCACCGCCGTCCTGAACCTGCCATCACGGCGGCCAGCACCCGGTCGAAGCCGGGCAGCCCGCCGCCGTACAGGACGTGGTGGGCGAACATCGCGCCGGCGAGGATCTGGGCGAGCGCACCGGCGTCGGTGTCGCCGGGCAGCTCGCCGCGGTCGACGGCGCGGGTGAACATGGTCTCCGCCACCTCGAGGTCCGGGCGCATCATGCGGGCCCGCAGCTCGGCCATCAGCGCCGGTTCTGCCAGGCAGTCGGCGACGAGCCCGCTCACCAGCTCCACGGCGCCGGGTGCGGTGAACACGGCCTGCTGCACGGCGGTCGCGGCCGCGAGGTCGTCGGCGAGGTTGCCGGTGTCGGGCAGCCACGTCTCGGTCTGCTCCCGCCCGCCGAACCAGGCCGCGTAGACGAGCAGGGGACGGCGTGGCCAGCGGCGGTACAGCGTCTGCTTGCCGACCGCCGCCTTCCTCGCCACCGCCTCCATCGACAGGCCGAGGTACCCGTGCTCGGCCAGCAGTTCCCGGGTGGCGGACAGGATCCGCTCGTCCAGCTCGGCGATGCGGGGGCGGCCCCTCCCGGGTTCTTTCTGCACCCGCAGACCCTATGATACGGTACGCGCGTCTCGTAATCCCAAGTCGGTGTGAGAAAAACTCACATTCACACTTCCCAGTTTCACTGGACGGATGTACAGTCAACCGCGCACGGGTCCTGTCAGGAAGGGGGATTTGGCCGAAGCGAGCCGCGAATGGTGAGGTAGAACGCGTGTCGCCACGATCGGCCGAGGTCAACGAGCACCTCAGGGAGCAGTCGCGCGAGAAGATCCTCGCCGCGGCGCTGGCCGTGTTCGCCGAGAAGGGCTACCACAACGCGACGATCTCCGAGATCACCGCGAGAGCAGGGGTCTCGCGGGGTCTCATCACCTACTACTTCCCGGGCAAGCAGCGAATGGCGCACGAGCTGCTCGGCCGGTACCTCGACGGCATCGCCGCGCTGACCCGCGTCACCGGCACTCCCGACGAGCGCCTCGCCGCGATCATCGACGGCGTCCTGCGCGCGGTGGCGGAGAGCATGCCGGTGCAGCGGATGGCGATCAGCCTGATGACCCACCCGTCGACGCGTCCCGTGTTCGCGGCCGTGGAGCAGCAGAAGGACGACCAGCTGCGTGCCATCGAGGACACGCTGCGCGACCTGTTCGCCGCCCGAGGCGCCGACGACCCGGCGCTCGAGGAGGTCACGCTCCGCAGCGTGCTGGAGGGCGTCGTCTTCAAGGCGACCGTCTACGAGGACACCTTCCCGCTGGAGCGGATGCGCCGCCGCGTCTACGCGATGTTCGACCTGCCCGGCCCGTGCGGCGCGCTCGTCGACGACGACCCGCCGCCGGTCGGCCGCCTGCGCGCCCCCGGCGCGTGAACCCATGCACCACAGGCCCCCTGAGCCGAGGGGGTCTCCCAGTCATGCACTGATCGAGGAGAGAAGTGAACGCACAGGCACTCGCCGCGTCGTTCGACAGCCCGTCGGGCTTCGCGGCGGTGATGAAGGGGATGTTCCGGAGCGGCAAGGCGAAGAAGGCACACGCGGTCTGGAGTTCCGCGCAGCGCAAGGGGGTCCACGACGCCGTCGAGCTGCGCTTCGCGACGCACGAGTCGTTCGGCTACGCGATCTTCGCGTTCGCCACGGACGGCCCGCTCGACCTGCCGACCCGTGAACTCCTCGCCGCGCAGGCGGATCGCTTCCCGCTGGGGACGATCCGCTACGAGTCCATGTCGTACACGTCGCTCATGCCGCTGCACTGGCACCCGCGTTCGTACGACCCGAACGACCACACCATCGAAGCGCTCGGCGACCCGCACCCCGGCGTGCACGTGTTCGTCGCGGTGACGAGCCCGAAGGGACCGGACCGGCCGTACGTGGCGCACTGCGTCGTCGACGGCAAGGACTGGATCTACCCGGTCCCCGGCGACCGGGTGCGCTGACGTGGGTGACGTCATCGAGCAGTTGCGGACCCAGATGGGCGGCGCGTTCTGGGCCGTCGCGATCGGCGCGCCCGTGCTGGTCCTCGTGCTGGTGCTGCAGATCGTGTTCAAGGTGAAGGCGAAAGCCAAGCGGATCAAGCAGGTCTTCCGGGCAGGCGACATCGTGACCGACTCCTCGGCGCCGGTGCACGGCCCCATCGCGTTCGGCCTCGCGTGCGGCGCGCACATGGCCGTCAACCAGGGCGTCGCGTGGAACGACCTGGAGGGCACCGGTTTCGCGAAGCTGGAGCTGCGGGAGAACCTCGCCGAGATGTGGGGCGTGTACAACCACGACGACTGGCGGCAGGTCACCGAGGCGAAGCTGGCGGAGCGCACCGACGACCTGGAGCACGTGGCCGTCGACCTCCGCCGCGAGGCAGGCGCGGCCGACTACGCGGGCTGGCGGATGGCCATCGACGACGCCGCGCGCCGGGGCCTCGTCCCGGTGCACAGCGTGGCCGGGCTCGTGGCGGCCGCGGACCGGATCTCCCGCTACGAGGAGCGCTTCCGCGCGGACGGCCTGATCACCGGTGTCGTGTCGAGCGTCCGCGCCTACGACTGGGGCCGCGCGGTGAACCTCGCCCGCTGGGGCCTGCGGTCCGGCTACTGCGACCGCGGCCAGGCGGAGCACGTCGTGCACCGGGTCGCGCAGCTGTGTGCCGGGCACTACCGCTCGTGGGCCGAACTGTCGGCGGGCTTCGCGCTGGGCCGCATGCTGTTCTTCGACGACGAGGACTTCCCGGTGCACTACGTGACCGTCCGCGAGGCGCACCGCACGCTCCTCGACGCGCCGGACAGCCCGTTCCGGCTGGTCCCGTGGCCCGTCAGGACGCCTGGGTGAACTGGCCCGAAACCGTCGCCGAGCGGCGGTTCGTGCTCGCGCTGGTGGTCATCGGCGCGATCGCCGTCGGGTACGCGGTGTACGCGGGCCGCCTCGCGTGGCGCAAGTACGCGGAGCTGCGTGAGCGGCGCAGGCCGGCGCCGGACCGGCCGGTGTACACCGGCGCCGCACCCGGCCCGTTCGCGGTCGCGCTGGGGGTGGGCGCGCTGCGGGCCGTCGCGCACCGCGAACCCGTCGACCGGCTCGCGTACGCGCGGACGCGGCGGCAGGCCCGCGCGCTCCTCAGCAGGGACGCGGAGGACGCCGACGCCGCCAGGGCGACCGTGCCGAGGGCGTTGCGTGCGCTGCTCGGCGGCGAGGCCGAGGTGCCCGCCGCCGGGATCGCGCTCGTCGAGGAGGCACTGCGGCACCGGATGCGAGTCGGCCCCGAGCTGTGGGCACACGCGCTGGAGGAGTTCGCGACCGTCCGCGGCCTGCCGTACGGGGAGCGGACGGCGCTGCTCTCACTGGCCACCGACATCCCGCGCGCCGAGGACCGGCTGCGGCGGGAGGGCGTGCTGGGGCCGCGGGAGCTGGTGCCGTCGCTGCTGGTGTGCCACTGGGCGGAGGGCGTGCACGTCGTCCGCACGGCGCTCGCGGCGGACTGGCTGCAGCGGACGCAGGGCTTCGAGTACCTGGCGCGGGCGGGTGAGCTGGCCGTCCGCTGGTACCCGAGCTGGTCGACGGTCCTCGCCGCGCAGCTGCTGCCCCCGATGCTGAACGACGACGAGCCGGAGATCCGGTGGCGCCTGCGGGCCGCCCAGCGGCTGCTGCACGACCCGGTCAGCCCACTGCGGGTGCCGCTGCACGGCGGTTTCGGGCTGGCGACCGCGAGGTAAACATGGGGAATGGCGGTGGAGTCCCCGGAGAACACGTCCGAGTCCCGTGACCAGCAGCTCGCCCGCAACGTGAGCGAGCTGCTGCAGGAGCTGAGGGTGGCGCAGGCGGGCGTGCAGTTCCTCTTCGGTTTCCTGCTGGCGGTGGCGTTCACCGAGCACTACGCGCGGGCGTCCGGGTTCGAGCAGGTCGTGCACCTGATCGCGGTCGTGTTCGCGACGGCGGCGGTCGCGCTGCTGACCGCACCGGCCGCGTGGCACCGGCTGCTGTTCCGCCAGGGCGAGCGGCCACGCATCCTGCGCGTCGCCAACGGGCTGACCGTCGCCGGGCTCGCGTGCCTCGCGGTCGCGATGGCGGCGACCGTGCTGCTGCTGTTCAAGGTCGTCGCGGGCCCCGTGGTGGCGACGGTGTTCACCGTGGCGGTCTCGGTGATGTTCCTGGTGCTGTGGTTCCTGATGCCGTTGCGCATCCGGCGCAACGGCAACGGGGACTCCTAGGTCATCAGGTCGTCGTACCACTCGCTGATCGAGTCGCGGTCGACGTCGGGCGCGTCCTCGAGGGTGTCGAACAGGCCGGTCGCGTCGCCGTCCTCGTCCTCGTGCGGCTCGTAGTCCGAGGAGCCGTCGGTGCCGCTGTCGGTGCCGTCGTCACTGCCGTCGTCACTGCCGTCGTCGCTGCCGCTGTCGCTGCCGTCCTCGCCGTCCGGCATGGGCACGTCGGCGTCGCCGCCCGTGTCCTCGTCGCTGCCGGGCTCGGGCATGCCGTCGGGCAGCTCGCCGCCGCCCGCGTTGTCCTCGTCGTCGCCGTAGGGCTCGTAGCCGTTGTCGGTGTCGTCGCCGCTGTCCTCGGCGCCGGTGTCCCCGGTGTCGCTCGTGTCGGTGGGGTCGACCGGGTCGGACTGGTCGGGCACGTCGTCGGTGTCCGCGGGCCCCGGTGACGGCTGCGGCTCGGGCGCCGGCTCCTCGGTCGCGGGCTGCGCGCTGCCGCCCTGGCCGTGCTCGTTCCAGGTGCCCTCCCCGGACGGGTCGCTGTAGGCGTCCTCGGCGACACCGTCGTCGTCCATGTCGAGCAGCGCGGTGTCGGCGACCCCGTCCCCGTCGGAGTCCCACATGACGTCGTCGACGCGCCCGTCCCCGTCGAAGTCCAGCGCGACGCCGTCGGCGACACCGTCACCGTCCACGTCGACGTTCGCCTCCGAGTGGTGGACGTTCGGGTCGCCCTCTCCGGTGCCGAAGCTGTACTCGATGTCGGACATGCACTCCCCCGGGGGCCTCTGGTCAGGATCTCGGAACGTAGATGCGCGAGCCGCCGCCGCGGTTCCGCACGGAGTCTGCCAGGTTTGCCCACCGCCCGGCGGCGGATCGTTCCGGCGCGCGAGAAGGGGTGGCGGTCGCCCCATAACGACCGCCACCCCACAAAACGGACACGACTGTCCACAAGGGCGCCACCACGTCGCCCGGAACTGTCGGTGCCCGCGCCTACGCTGGACACCGGGGGCCGGAGGCCGCGACTTGTCCACAGCCGCCCCGGTTATCCACAGCCAGCGCCCGAACCTCCCGTCCTGTCACCCCCACCTGGTAGACTGGCAAGGCGGGTGGCCCCCGGGATCGGGTGGGGGTTGGGCACCGGCCGCACGATTGTGTTTCGCCTGGTCAGGCCGCCTGCAGGTGGTCGGCTTCCGCGAGCCGCCGGGTCACGGCGATCACCGCGTACGCGGGCGGCAGCACCCGCCCCGGCGCCGGCCGCTCCACCCACCGCCACACCAGCCCCGTCGTCACCGTCGGGCTCGCCGGGATCACCACGTGACTGCCGTGCGGCGCCACCGTCACCCGCATGTGCGAGAGGTCGGCCGCCGTGTTCGCCCGCAGCCGGTCCAGGGGCTTCGTCAGGAAAGTCCACCGGCCGCCGTCCGGGTCGGACACCACGGGGCCCGACTGCATCGCGATCGCCAGCTCCGCCTGGACACGCCTGCCCAAGCCCGCGGGCATCGTCACCGCCTCCACGGTCGGACCGATCGCCACGATGAGCAACCTGTTGCCCACCTGCACAGAGACCGGCCACCCGAGTAACTCTTCGTATTCGGCACGGCCGTGGGCGAGTTCTCGTAGCCACGCCGGCGCCGGCCGGTTCGTGATCGAGATTGTCATGATGTTCCCCGTTTTTTATGTCGCACCGGTGAAACCGGCACGTTCTCAGAGTTTCACGGCGCGGACGACCGCCACTGGAATCGGCATGGAGTTCGCCACCGGAAATGCGCCGCCGCGTCGCGGCGCCCCTCCTGACCTGGTCCGTACGTCGTGTCGTACGTCACAAGTACAAAACCAACCGGCCGGTATGTCAATACCGACCGGCTGGTTTTATTCAGGAACTTCGGTCAGTGAGCGAAATAGCCGTTCAGGTCACCGAACGTCAGGGCCGCGTCCGATTTGTCGTACGTCCCGGCGGTCAGGATTTCCGCCGCGGCGGCCTCGACGAGGGCGTACGCCGCCACCGCGATCGCGGGCCCCACGCTCACCCGCCGCACCCCCAGTTCCGCGAGCGCGGCCACCGACGGCGCGCCCGGCCCGGCCATCACGTTCAGCGGCGCGGGGATCCGCGACACCAACTCGGCGATCACCTCCGGTTCGTGCACGCCGGGCACGAACACCCCGTCCGCGCCGGCGTCCACGTACGCCTTCGCCCGCGCCACCGTCTCGTCCATCCCGCCCACCGAGAACAGGAACGTGTCGATCCGCGCGTTCACGAACAGGTCCCCGCCCGCGGCCCGCGCCGCCGCGATGCGCTCCGGCGCCGCGTCCGCCCCGTCCTCGATGTTGATCCCGACGACGCCGGCGTCCCGCATCCGCCGCACCGTCCCGGCCACGTCGCCGTACCCGCTCTCGACGTCGGCGGTCACGGGCACGTCGACGGCACGCACGATCCGCGCGACGGCGGCCACCGCGTCGTCGGCGCTCAGGTGGCCACCGTCCGGCACGCCGAGGCTCCACGCGACCCCGGCGCTGGTCGTGGCGACGGCCTCGGCGCCGGCCCGCTCGACGAGCCGTGCGCTGGCGGCGTCCCAGGCGTTGGGGAGGATGAGGGGCGCACCGCTCAGGTGGCGTTCACGAAAGGTCATGCGGGTACTCCACCAGCGCGGGCACCACGGTTCCGGCCGTTTTCGGACACGACCACGTCGATGTCCGAAAACGGCCAGCGGCCACGCGCGTGAGCGGGCACGGTGGTCCCATGCGCACGCACACCGTCATGGACAGCCCCGTCGGCCCGCTCACACTCGTGGCGAGCGACGGCGTGCTGTGCGGCTTGTACATGGACGAACAGCGGCACCGCCCGGCCGAGGAGATCTTCGGCCTCCGCGACGACAGCATCTGCCACGACGTCGTCGAGCAGCTGATCGCGTACTTCGAGGGCGACCTCACGGAGTTCGACGTGCCGCTCGCCTTCCACGGCACGGAGTTCCAGCGTCGCGTGTGGACGGAACTGACGACGATCCCGTACGGCGAGACCACCACGTACGGCGAGCTGGCGGAACGCCTCGGCCGCCCCACGGCCGCGCGCGCGGTCGGCCTCGCGAACGGCAAGAACCCGATCAGCATCATCGTCCCGTGCCACCGCGTCATCGGCTCGACGGGCAACCTCACCGGCTATGGCGGCGGCCTGCCCCGCAAGCGCTACCTGCTGGCGTTCGAGAAGGGCACCCCGGTCCTCCTGTAACCAGGAGTTGTCCACAGGTCACCCGGTTGTCCACAGTTTCGCGCAGCGCCCTGGAATTGTCGGTGGACACCGGTAGACTGGCATGGCGGGTGGCCCCCGGGATCGGGTGGGGGTTGCCATCGCGCGCGCGAGCGGTGTGCGCCTACCCCGGAATGACGGGCGCGTAGCGCCCATGGCGGGCACACCACGGACGTCAAACCGTGCTGAGCCCGGAGTTCTCGCGGTTCAGAGCCGTTTCCGGGCAGGCGGCAATGCCCTGAAAGGCGCTTTCAGGGCATTCCGGCCGCGGCTACAGGTACTGCCCGGTCCCGCGAATCCCGGGCCCGTCCTGCGCGTCCCCGCCACCGGCGCCCGGCGGCAGGCCGCGCCGCATCTGCTCCAGCTGCACCCGCGCCGCCATCTGCTGCGCGAACAACGCGGTCTGGATCCCGTGGAACAGCCCCTCCAGCCAGCCGACCAGCTGGGCCTGGGCGATCCGCAGCTCGGCGTCCGACGGCGTGTTCTCCTCGGTGAACGGCAGCGACAGCCGCTCCAGCTCCTCCTGGAGCTCGGGCGCGAGCCCGTCCTCCAGTTCGGCGATCGACCGCATGTGGATCTCCCGCAAACGATTGCGCGAGGCCTCGTCCAGCGGTGCCGCCCGCACTTCCTCGAGCAGCTGCTTGATCATCGTGCCGATGCGCATGACCTTGGCGGGCTGCTCGACCATGTCGCCGACCTGCTCGGCGTTCTCGCCGTCCTTCAGCGAGGCGGCGCCGACGGGGGCGCCGTCCGGGCCCATCACGACCACGTGCTGCGGCTGCTCGTTCTCCTGGCCAGGGTTCATCTGCACGCATGCGAGGGTAGTCGTCATCGCGACCCCGCAAACGACGGCCCCGCGCGGCTCCGTACGGTGTTGAGCCATGGCGTTCGACGTCGCTGCGATTCGGGGCTGGTTCCCCGCGTTGGGTGATGGCTGGATCCACCTGGACGCCCCGGCAGGCATGCAGGTGCCGGAGCAGGTCGCCACGGCCGTCTCCACCGCGCTGCGGGCACCCGTGTCCGGCCCGGGCGGCGTGTTCCCGGCATCCCAGCGCGCGGAGGCCATCGTCGACGCCGCCCGCCGCGCCATCGCCGACCTCGTCGGGTGTGACCCGTCCGGTGTCGTCCTCGGCCCCAACCCGGCCGTGCTCCTGCAACGGCTCGCGGAGGCGGTCGGCGGCGGCTGGGTCATCGGCGACGAGGTGGCGCTGTCCCGCCTCGACCACCAGCAGAACATCGCGCCCTGGCTGCGGGTCGCGCAGCGCGCGGGCGCGACCGTGCGGTGGGCGGAGATCGACATTGAAACGTGCGAGTTGCCCGCCTGGCAGTACGAGTCGCTGATCACGCACCGCACGAAGGTCGTGGCCGTGACCGCCGCGTCCGGCGTCGTCGGCACCCGGCCGGACCTCGGCAAGATCACCGCGCTGGCCCGCGAGGCGGGGTCGCTGGTCGTCGTCGACGCGTCCTCCGCGGCGCCGTTCGTGCCGCTCGACATCAAGGCCATCGGCGCCGACGTGATCGCACTGAACGCGACCGCGTGGGGCGGGCCCGCGGTCGGCGCGCTCGCGTTCGCCGACCCGTCGCTGCTGGACCGGCTGCCCGCGTCCGCGCTGGGCCCGAACCAGACCGGGCCGGGCCGCATGGAGCTGGGGCAGCACGCGTACCCGCTGCTCGCGGGCCTGGTCGCGTCCGTCGACTACCTCGCGAGCCTCGACGACGCCGCCACCGGTACCCGTCGCGACCGCCTGCAGACGTCGATCGGCTCGGCCAAGTCCTACCAGGCGGGCATGCTCGGCAAGCTGATCTCCGAGCTGCGCGGCCTGCTGCACGTGACGGTCATCGGCGACGCGATGCGCCGCGTCCCGGCGCTCGCGTTCACGGTCACCGACGTCAAGGCGTCCACCGCGGTCGCGCACCTGGCCGACCGCGGCATCTGCGCGTTCTCCGATGACGTGCCGAGCGGCGTCTTCGCCGCCCTGGGCGTGGCCGAGGTCGGCGGCGCGGTCCGCATCGGCCTCGCGCACTACACGACGTCGGCCGAGATCGACGCACTCGTCGAGGCGGTCGCCGCCCTGACGTCGATCAGCTAGGCATCCTGAGCAGCAGCTTGCCGAGCACGCCGCCCTCCTCGAGCTTGCGGTGCGCGTTGCCCGCCTGCTCGACCGGCAGCACCTCGTGCGTGATCGGCCGGACCTCGCCCGCCTCGACGAGCGGCCACACCTTCTCCACCAGTTCGCGGCAGATGGCGGTCTTCTCGGCGACCGGCCGGTACCGCAGCGACGTCGCGGTGACCGTGCCGTTCTTCGCCAGCAGCTTCCCGATGTTCAGCTCGCCCTTGACGCCGCCCTGCATGCCGATCACGACGAGCCTGCCGAGCCGCGCGAGCACGTCCACGTTGCGCGGCAGGTACTTCGCGCCCATGTTGTCGAGCACCACGTCCGCGCCGCGGCCGTCCGTCGCGGCGCGCACCGCCTCGACGAAGTCCTGCTCGCGGTAGTTCACCAGGATGTCCGCGCCCAGCTCGGCACACCGCTCGAGCCGCTCCGCGGACCCCGCGGTCACGGCGACGCGCGCGCCGAGCGCCTTGGCGACCTGGATGGCGTGCGTGCCGATGCCGCTCGCGCCCCCGTGCACCAGCAGGGTTTCACCCGCAGCGAGACCGGCGACCATGACCACGTTCGACCACACGGTGGCCGCGACCTCCGGCAGCCCGGCCGCGGTCACCACGTCCACAGTGGACGGAAGCGGCATGACCTGGCCCGCGGGCACCACGACCTTCGTCGCGTAACCGCCGCCGGACAGCAGCGCGCACACCTCCTCGCCGACCGCGAGCCCGGTGACGCCCTCGCCGAGCGCGGCGACCGTGCCGGCGCACTCGAGACCGGGCACGTCCGTCACGCCGGGCGGCGGCGCGTAGTTGCCCTGGCGCTGCAGCAGGTCAGCGCGGTTGACGGCCGCGGCGGCGACATCCAGCACAACCTCGCCTGGTCCGGCCTGCGGATCCGGTTGCTCCGTCCAGGCCAGAACTTCCGGACCACCCGGTTGCGTGATCGTGATCGCGTGCATGGACGAACGGTAATCCGTGGTGCATAACAGTCCGTGTCCGGGGCTTGACCAGTGCGGAGTTCCCGACAAAGCTGCGCACGCCGGGCGTGGCGATCGAGATCGGGACGATCCAGGCGCCGGCGTCTGAGCCAAGACGAGAGGAACCCGCCCATGCCGTCCCGCAAGACGACATTCCGCGCCGGGGTCGCGTTACTCGCGGCCGCCACCGGCGTCGGCCTCGCGACCATTCCCGCGGCGGCCGCCCCGCGCGTCGCGGCCCCGATCCCCGACGGGCCCGCGCTGGCCCGTCAGCTGGTCAACAAGGTCAAGGTCGAGAACACCAACCGCCACCTGATCGCGCTGCAGCGGCTCGCCGACCGCAACGGCGGCACCCGCGCGGCGGGCACGGCGGGGCACGAGGCGTCGGCCGAGTACATCGCCACGAAGCTCGAGGCGGCGGGGTACACGGTCGAACGGCAGGAGTTCCCGTTCGTGTACGACGAGACCCGTGGTCAGTCACTGACCGTGGGCGGCACGGCCGTGCCCGTCATTCGCATGAGCTACAGCCAGTCGACGCCCGCCGGCGGTGTGACGAGCACGCTCGCCGTGGTCCCGCCGGACGCGACCCCGGGCTGCGAGGCGTCCGACTACGCGAACGCCGTCGGCAAGGTCGCGCTGATCAGCCGCGGCGCGTGCACGTTCGGCGCGAAGGCCCTGGCCGCCGCCGAGGGTGGCGCGCTGGCGGTGCTGGTCTACAACAACACGGCGGGCACGCTGAACGGCACACTCGGCGCGCCGGTCGAGGGCAGCGCCCCGGCCGGTGGCCTGACGCAGGCGCAGGGCCAGGCGCTGTCGTCGCAGGACGGCGCCGCGGTGACGCTCAACCTGCAGGGCTTCATGGAGGACCGCGTCTCGTACAACGTGATCGCGGAGACCCAGACGGGGCGGCACAACAACGTCGTCATGGCGGGTGCCCACCTCGACAGCGTGGCCGTCGGCCCGGGCATCAACGACAACGGAACCGGTTCCGCGGCGCTGCTGGAGACCGCGCTACAGCTCGGTGGGTCGCCGAGGGTCAACAACGCGGTGCGTTTCGCGTGGTGGAGCGCGGAGGAGCTCGGCCTGGTCGGGTCGGAGTACTACGTGCAGAACCTCGACTTCGAGGAGCAGCTGAACATCGCGCTGTACCTGAACTTCGACATGATCGGCTCGCCGAACGCCGGCTACTTCACCTTCGACGGTGACAACTCCGACGGTGTCGGCGCGGGCCCCGGCCCGTACGGCTCGGCGCAGATCGAGCAGGCGTTCGTCGACTACTTCGACTACACCGGCATCCAGATCGAGGGCCGCGACTTCGACGGCCGCTCGGACTACGGCGAGTTCATCCTGAACGGCATCCCGGCGGGCGGCCTGTTCACCGGCGCCGAGATGGTGAAGACCGAGGCCCAGGCCGCCAAGTGGGGCGGCATCGCCGGTGAGGCGTTCGACCAGTGCTACCACCAGGCGTGCGACAACCTGGGCAACGTCGACCGCGTGGCGCTGGACCGCAACTCGGACGCGATCGCCTTCGTCCTGGGCTCGTACGCGATCTCCACGGAGGACATCAACGGCGTCCCGCCCCGCGCGACCCGCGCCAAGACCCGCACCGCGGCGGCCCGCACCGCGGCGGCGTCGGTGGCCAAGGCCGAGCCGGACGACCACCACGGCGTCCTCATCTAGAGGTTGAGGAAGAACGAAGAGGGCCGCACCCCGCCGTAGGGATGCGGCCCTCTTCGCGTGAAGCGCCTGGGTGCGGCGCCAGCGGCCGCCGCACCCAGGTTGTCGAAGTTCTGTGGTGGCCCACTCGCGTCCAGACTGGCGTGGATCCACACCGGACAGCGCCGGAATGCTGCCCAGACGGAGGGATCAACAACGTCGAGGCGCGCGGGAGGTGCGTTGTGCGCACTCGAGCGCCCGAACTCTGGCGCTGCTCCGCAATCGCGACCGAGCCGATGCCTGTCAGCTCACCCGCGGGGTCACAGCGAGCCGCGGCCCACCACGCCGTTCACTCAGCATTGCCATGGCACCACCTGCCCTTTCCCGACGGGCCCTCCTTGGCCGGCCGTGCTTCCAGCATGCACCCGTGTGCCCCGCGTCACAACCCCACGCAGGTGTCCTGAACTGGTGAAACTCATCGTCACTGTCCGAAACAGACAGTGACCACTTCCCGATGGCCGGAAGCCCTCGAAACCGGCGCTCGCGGGCCCGCTACCCTGCAGGTAGGGAGGCGTGGCAGAGCGGCCGAATGCACCTGTCTTGAAAACAGGAGACCTTCACGGGTCCGGGGGTTCAAATCCCTCCGCCTCCGCACAGTCTGACCAGGCGAAACGTCAAAGCTGTGACGTTTCGCCGCGCGGGTCGGTCACCGGCGGGTCTCATTCCGGGTCTCATTTGCCCCACCCAGGTAAGCGTCTCGGATGCGGTCCACCGCGCACTTCGAGGCTAGCTCTCCCTTTGCGCAGCGCTACGCTGATCGTCGGTCAGATTCGAGTTGGTCAAGTTCGCGCCAGCCAGGTATGCGCCGGTGAAGTCAGCTCCGGCCACGTCTGAGTTGGTCAGGTCCGCGTCGCTCAGATCCGCTCCGGTCAAGTTCGCGTTGATCAGGTTTGAGTCAGACAGGTGCACGCTGACCAGGCTTGCTCTGGTCAGGTTCGCATCTGTCAGATCGACGCAAGACATGCTTGAGTCGGTCAGGTCCGCGTCGGTTAGGTCTGCTTCGATCAACTCTGCATAGAACAGATGCGTATCCGTCAGGTTCGAGCGACTTAGATTCGCGTAGGAGAGGTTTGCGTGACTCAAGTCCGCCCTGGGCAGGTCGGCGGACGCCAGGTTTGCTCCGATCAGAGTAGCTTTGCTCATACTCGCTGTGATCAGTTTTGCTCTGGTAAGCAGCGCTCTGGTCAAATCAGCGCCGGTTAGATTCGCGCCGGTGAGGTCAGCGTCGATGAGGTTCGCGTCAGTGAGATCAGCATCGGCTAGGTTCGCGTTGTGCCAGTTAGCGCCGCCTAGGTCGCTGTTGGTCAAGTTCGCTCTTTGGAGGCGGATGCGGAGTTCAGGCCAAGGCATGTCTTGGTCGGGTGCGTGGCGGATGAGGATTTCAAGCGCAGTCCTTCGCGTCTCCAGTTCCTGGACGAGTCGATCGTGCTCTTGGCGTTCGTCCGCGTCGGCGTCCGCGTCTAGCTCTGGTGGACTGGTGTACGGCATCCGTAGATATGCGCAGATGACGTCACCAATGGTGCGTTGTTGGGAGGGGTTAGAGTCGCCGAGCCGTTCCAATGCATGCAACCCACCCAGGCGGACGGCTGCTCGTTCTGAGCCTAACTGGTCAACAGCTTTTGTGTACAACTCGGTGATACGACGTTCAGTGGCGTCGTGGTCGTTGGCATGGTGCGCTCGTTCAGTCGACCATTGGCGACGACCAGCTATTACTAGCGCCACCACACCTCCGGTGCCAGCTCCGACGGTAAGCGCGATACGGGCCACTTCCAGTCGATCGTTTGAGGATGTCACGTCTACCATTACCGGCAGGAGCCATGCGGCTGCCGTGGTCAAGCCGATCACTGGAACGACGACAACAACTATCGCCCACCACCATGTGCCGCGGCGTGCGCGCCACCAGTCACGGACCGTGATCTTCATTCGTTTCATCACTGAAGATGCATCGCTATATCTGGCTCTATGTTTCGTGCGACAGCGATTTTGTTGGCTGCAGGCCCACGTAAGCGCATCAAGGAGGATGCGCGTCGCGATGTTTGTGCGGCACAACGTCCGCACACGCACGTACTGCTTGCCCTCGGTGTTGGATGAGGACTCTCTACTGCTCCGGACGGAGGTGTCCCCATCTGCCGCCGCCGTTGCTTGTCTTCGCTTGGACACGAATGTGGTAGACACCAGTGCGGTAACTGCTGGGTTGCCCGAGGTAGAGAACTGATGATCATTGACGACATCGGTAACGGGCGTTTGTGTGGTAACTAGCCCGGACGGTTTGCGGAACGATTACCAATCAAATGTGCCCCTTGCCTGCAGTGTTGCGGCTGTTAGCGACGTTACCCGAGCAACCTGGATGTCGAGTCTGCGAAAGTGGACATCTCGGAGGCGCGGTGGTCCAGCGCTTACGAAGTCATCTTGTCGATGGATTGCCCTGATATTGCGTGAAACAACTGGCTGGGGGCCTTTAGTAGTTCGGGATGGCTTTGCAGATGCTGCAGTTCGGTCTCGGAAAGCACCCTACAGATGAGTTCACCATTGAGTTTCACGATAATCATCGAGCTTAGTTGAATAACTGCGCTATCTACACTATCTAGGGATGCGATGACTGTTGCCACGGCGTTGGCTTCATGCTCGTCGCTTTCAGCTCTTGCGGCGTATATGTATCGCAGTTCTCCGACCCGCTCTGCCTTCTTTGCAAGGCGGGCGAGTTTTCGTAGGCCGCCGACTCTTGTTTCTCGAACACGCCATGACCTGAACCAGGATCCACGCTGGATATCTCCCTCGTATGACACTACAAGCCCTGTTTTGCGTAGCAGCTGGTTTAAGGCGCGTAACAATTCCTCGGGAGGCTCGTCCGTGGATGTATACACGGACATCGGCACCACGGTGCCTCTCAGGAGAGCCTGGCGGGCCTTGCGCTTCCTTCGGCCGCGACTCCCCTGTGAGTAGCGTCGCCGACCGCGGCGAGCAACCTTCAAAAGGTCGGGATCTTGCGAGATATCGATGGGACCGCCTGGTGGACGTTCAGACACTGGCATCTCCGATTGTTGTCCCATGGCTGATGATCGCCATGGAGGTGCGCTACGAAGGTCGAACAGACGTTCGAGCCTGCTGTCTGTAGTAGAGCACCCCAACTGGGCCCTAGGAAGCCGACACTCCGGCGCTGTGCCGTTGCTTGGCTACCTTTGTGCTGGCGTGTCCATGGTCGGTTGATCAGTTGGCATGCTGTTCGATGAACCATCGCTGCATGAAAACGTCGATGGCATGCTGGCGTCGTCTGCTCGCACGTACGGCGGACCCGGGTGTGTGCCCGTAGAACCGTGCGTACGCTTCCGTGACGATGATGGACGCGTCGATCGCGGTCATTACGGCTGCTCCGATGCCCGGAACATCCGGTCCCAGTTCCAACTCTGGGGCTAAGGGTGACGAGACAACGGTTGTACCGAGGGTAGTTGGGTTGCTGTGTACAATACCCGAAGTGGATCTGTATGAAGCCGGTCGCTCGGGAAAGTATTTAGCCATCAGGGTCGTAAAGTTCGGCTTATAGGGTTCGTGCTGACCTGAGTCGCCAAGCTCAAGTCGCACGGGGGTATGCCTCGTGTTATATGTGATTCTGATGCCTGCCAAATCGATCATTCGCAGCACGGCGTCTCGATGGTTGTTGGCAGAATCGAGCGTTATCGGAAGGTCAGGTCTAGCAGCTATAACCTCACGGATCTCAGTGATCTTCGCATCAGCGTCGGCCAGAATTGGCGCGGCAGCGCGTAACAGGCGGGACTCATAGCTTGCGCTCTCGTCCAACAGGTGTGCGATTCGTGCTGCTCCCTCGCAGGCGACTCGCGTGAGCGTCTGATGGCTGTACAACGGGATAGAGTCAGCGCTTAGTACGTGAGTAATTGTCCAGAGATGGTCCAATACGTTGACAATTGTCAGCCTGGACAGGCCCAATGCTTGCAGCCATAGCCGTCGTCGGTGAGCGCGCTGCGAGTGCTGTGGTGCATCCTTCCAGGCCTTCGACTCTCGAAGATAGTGACAGCCTGCTCGTGGAGCTGATGCGTACTCCTCGACGTTGCGCTTGAGATCTTCGAGCTCCTTTGTCAAGGCCAGGCAGGACTTGACTACCAGAGTCGGTTTTGGTGTATCGGGGCGGCTTGGGGTAGCTGGCATAGTCGGATCGTATGCGTTGCTGTTCACGTCGGTTGCTGATGGCGCGGTAGAAACGGCGGGCAGTAGGTGACGCGACCGCTACCGTCACCCGCCGATCGGCGACTTCCGTTGTGGGAGCTGCTGTAACAACCGCGCTGTCCGAATCGTGCGACTGGTCCCGCCGTAGCAGTATCAATATAACTTGGCCACCACCAGTAATCGTCAGGTCGGGTACTGGCAATGCAACGCTCTCAAGGTTCCTGTCCTAATAACTGCTACGAATGGCCGCGCCCAAGATCTCCTCACGGGAAATAGCGTCGGCGCTTCCAGAAGCTGTCGTCTGGCAACAAGCCCCAGGTGATCGCGGGTGTTAACGCATCGGTCAGGGATGGGGGGAGAGTCGTTGTGTCGTTCAGGAAATCGCTGGTCAGCGTTCTGCCAGCGCCTGCGACGAGGTCTGCTAGTTGTATCGAGGGATGTGCGTGTGAGGTTCCAACGCCGAATAGGGCGAGTTCGGCCCTTCCGCCCCAGGGTATGCCTGGGAACCGGTTGGCTAACCCGGTCATGGTTTGTGTGACCATGCGTGAGGTGAGGACGACATGTTCGTCGTGGAGCAGCCGGTAGGGCTTGCCGATCTCTCGATACCAGTACCGGAGACTATCCGGCAGCAACGCGACGTGCGGGTCCAGCGAGGACAGCAAGGGCTCGTCCTCTCGGTTGATTGCGGCTACCAGATCCTCGGCGTGCTGTGCGGAGCGTCCCAGCATGAACAGGATCGGGTCCAGAGATCGCCGGTGGTTCCGTCGTTGGGCCCCTTCGACCACTGTGAAGAACGCCTCCAGGCGCTCTTCGGGGCGTCCGGTCTGGCTTGGCCGGGCCAGTCGGACGAAGGCATCGAGGAAGGGGCTCCACATCTCGCCGAGACCGCGGGGGCCGTCCCGGAACAGCGTCCGGGCCATGGTTCGGGCTCGACGGCCCTCGTACAGGTCGATGCCCTGTTCGTTCGCCCACTCCTCGATGAGCAGGTCGATAACCTTGCTGACAGCCATGTACGGCTTGAACGCCACAACTAGGTTGACGCGACCGGCGAGAGCGCCTCCCGGCACCAACATCTCCGCAAGAACCTCCGCCGCACGACCGCGGCGAACATGCCGGAATTTCAGCTCCTCGGCTTGGATCGATCTCGCGCGGGCGCGTAGATCCGCCAGGACTTCGGCTGCGGTGTGATCATCAATGCGTACCGTGGCATGGGCCATCACCGGCTGGTCGCTGAGTAGGTCCTCGCCGGTCGTGCCCGACTCATCGGCAGCGACCCACACCGAGTTGAACTCGTCCTTCGTCCAGCTCTCGATTGAGATCGGCCAGGCTGGATCGACACCGCCCGGCGGTCGTGACGTACGCACGAGCCGTAGTATGCGCCGCCCCCAGCGAGAGGCTCTTGTGACCGTCGTCAACTGGGCATCGCGGCTGGGGCGCGCTCAGTCTCAATGACAGTCTCATCCAACCCCGTTCGAGGGCGTCCGGCGTGCATAGCACGAGCCTCTGACCTGCGAAGATGTGCTCACATGAACAAGGCTGAACGGTGTTGCGTAGATCGTGAAAACAGGAGTCCTTCACGGGACCGGGGGTTCAAATCCCTCCGCCTCCGCCAGCGTGACCGCGCAGTACGGTGGCAGAGTCCCCTGAAGCCTGCTGGGCACAACTGTCGACGGCTCAGCCCCTGATCAGGGCGAACAGTGCTGGGTCGAGGCGTTTGACGGTGCCGATGTACTCGGGCACGTCGAGGTTCTCCAGCACGTACACGCGCAGGCCGTAGCGGGTGTCCTCCCAGGGTGGCGGTTCCAGTTCGAACGCCTCCCGCACGACACGGAGCAGCCGGGTCACCCACTCCTCGTCCATCGGGTCGGCGTTCAGGGCTGGCCGGACGAGCGGGTACCACAGCACGTCACATGCGATGTCCAGTGGACCGATGGGCTGCAGTTCGCGGCCGAGGTCGATCGCGTCCTCGAGTTCCGCCTTGATCCGCTCCGCGAAGAACGGGCGGCATTCCGGCAGGGTCATCCACAGGAAGTCGCCGAGGAATCCGGTGCTCCACTGCATGCGCCACGCCGGGGTGGGGGCGTTCGGCCGACCGCTGAACACCGCCTCCGCCGGGCTGCCGCGGCGGACCGGGACGGACGGGCCACCCGGGAGGTGGACCTGCACCCAGTCATCCTGCTGCTCCGCCATCGGCCTCCACCTCACACTCTTCCGCAGACGGGATCCGTCGCGCACGTCAGCATGCCAGGGCCGACCTTCGGTGCGGCTCCCCTGCGGGGTGCCACGACCAGGATCGCGAAGCAGACGTACAGGTTGCCGGTCATCAGGCGCCAGAAGGTCCACTCGTGGTCAGGTGACCACCACCAGTGTGGGGACAGGACGAACAGCAGTAGCCCACCGACCGCAGCACGCCGGGCGTGCACACCCGCCGCCAGCAGTACCGGCACGCACCAGACCCAGTGGTGCGACCAGGACACCGGCGCGAGGGGCAGTGTGCCGAGTGCGTTGACGCCCAGCGTCCACACCGGACGATCCTCCACCGCGCGCATGGCGACCAAAGTCAGGCAGACCAGGGCCGCGCACAGCACGAGCCACACCGCGCTGGACTCGATGCCGAGGCGGGCCAGCAGACCTCTGATCGACTGGTTCGCGGTGCGGGTGGCGCCGCCGATCCGGTCGCTGTCGAACACCGTCGTGGTCCAGTACCGCAGTGAGTCGCGGCCTGCCAGCAGGAAACCCAGACCCGTGGCGCCCGCGAAGGACGCCGCCGTGATCGCCGCGGCTTTGCGGTCGCCGCGTACCAGGAAGTAGAGCACGAACACGGCAGGCGTCAGTTTCACCGCGGCCGCCACGCCGACCAGCACGCCGCGTGGCCATCGGGGGTTGCGGGCCAGGCAGTCGAACACGACGAGCGCCATCAGCACGACGTTGACCTGCCCCAGGTAGAGGGTGGTGCGGACCGGCTCCGTGACGAGTGCGACCGGTAGCAGCGCGCCGACCAGCAGCCACGACGCCCGCACCGCCAGGGCACGCAGCGTCACCACCAGCACGGCGGCGACCAGCACGATCGTGGTGGCGGACAGCACGAGGCTCGCCGCGGTGAAGGGGATGGCTGCCAGTGGCGTGAACAGCACGGCGGCGATCGGCGGGTACGTGAACGGCATGACGGTGCCGATGCGCAGAGGTGGGAGGACGCCGTACAGGTCAGCGCCGCGCAGCCACGCGTCGGCGCCCAGGCGGTACACGTCCAGGTCCGCGCGGTACACGTACAGGCCGTGCCGGAAGGACAGCAGGAACCAGCACAGCACACCGACGTTCGCGACCACGACACCGGCGGTCGCCACTCTTGGGAGCATGGGGACGGTCTAGGCACCCCGCGGTCGCGATCGGCTAAGTCCGCGACTTATGCCGTCCTTATCCGCCCTGCGGGACCATCCGCGCGGGGGTGATCACGTGCGGCTGCTCGTCGCGGAGGACGAACGGGTGCTTGCCGACACGCTGGCCGACGGGTTGCGGCACCACGGCTTCGCGGTCGACGTCTGTTACGACGGCGACGCGGCCACCGAGCGCACGGCGGCCAACGCGTACGACGTGGTGGTCCTGGACCGTGACCTGCCCAAGGTCCACGGGGACGAGGTGTGCCGCCGGATCGTGGCCGCCGGCCGCGAAACGCGGGTGCTCATGCTGACCGCGGCCGCCGGCATCCGCGACCGGGTCGACGGGCTCGGCATCGGCGCCGACGACTACCTGACCAAGCCGTTCGCCTTCGCCGAGCTGGTTGCCAGGGTGCACGCGCTCGGGCGGCGCGCGGTCGCCGCGCACCCGCCGGTGCTCGACCACGCGGGTGTCGTGCTCGACGTCGCCCGGCGGCACGTCGCCCGGGACGGTTGCCGGTTGGCGCTGACACCCAAGGAGTTCGCCGTGCTGGTCGTGTTGATGCGGTCCGCGGGCGCGGTGGTGAGCCCGGAACAGCTGCTCGAGAAGGCGTGGGACGAGCACGCGAACCCGTTCACCAACTCGGTGCGGGTGGTCGTGATGACGTTGCGCCGCAAGCTGGGCGACCCGCCGGTCATCCACACCGTCCCCGGCGCCGGCTACCGGTTCGGCTGATGCTCGGGCACCCCAGGACCCGGATCGTGGTCGCCTGCTTCGTGTCGTTCCTCGTCGGCGCCGCGGTGATCTGGGTCGTGAAGCACCGCCTGACGAGCCTGTGGTACTCGGTCGTCGAAGGCCGGGGGATGTGTGTCTACGACCTCCGCTACCCCGACGGCGGCCTCAGCCCCCTGGACATGGAGTACGAGTGCGCTCCGTTCCCGGTGCCGGTCCGGTTCCTCGGCGTGGCGATCGTGCTGGCCTGCCTCGGCGTCGTCCTCCTGGTCCTGTTCCTGGTCGCCCGGCGCGTGTTGCGGCCGCTCGCGGCCATGGCGACCTCGGTGCGGCGGCTGGGACCGCAGAACCTCGGGCAGCGCATCTCCTACGGCGGCCCGAACGACGAGGTGCGTGCCCTGGCCGACGCGCTGAACGAGATGCTCGACCGGGTGGCGACCGGCTACGAGGGCCAGCGCCGGTTCGCCGCCAACGCCTCCCACGAACTGCGCACCCCGCTGGCCGTGCAGCGGACGCTGGTCGAGGTCGCCGTCGACACGGGCAGCCAGAACGTGGACGCCCTCGCCGCCCAGCTGCTGGCGGTGAACGCGCGCAGCGAGCGGATCATCGAAGGGCTCCTGGTGCTCGCCGAGAGCGACCGCGGGCTGCCCGGCACCGCACCGGTCCGGCTGGACGAGCTGGTCGGCGCCGTGCTGGACCGGTTCGCCGAACAGGCGGAGAACCACTTGGTGACGTTGCACAGGACGGTGGCGGAGCGGACCGTGGCCGGTGACCCGGTGCTGCTCGACCGGCTCGTCACCAACCTCGTCGACAACGCGATCAAGTACAACGAGCCGCACGGTGTCGTCGAGGTCGTCGTCGCAGGCACGCCCGCGCTGACGGTGCACAACAGCGGGCAACGCGTCCCCGCCAAGGACGTGCCGGCCCTGTTCGAGCCGTTCCGCAGGCTCACCGACGACCGGGATCACCGCAACGGCGCAGGTCTCGGCCTTGCGATCGTCCGGTCGATCGCCACCGCCCACCACGGCACGGCGAGCGCCGAACCCGGCGACCGCGGCGGCCTCCGGGTGACCGTCGACCTGCCATGAACGGCATTGGAGCGCTCCCATATCGGCGGGCCGGGTAACTGGGGGCTGGATGTCACCGGGTGGCCGCTGTACCGTTGGGAGCGCTCCCAAAACGATTTCACCGCCCCCTGCACCGAGGAGCTCAACCATGCTGCGACGGCGTTGTCGCTCGGCCGCCATCCTGGTCGGCCTGTTCGTGCTTGCCCTGTCCGCGCTCGTGTTGCCACCGGCCGCCACCGCGGGCACCTCCCACCACCGCTCGGTGCCGCTCGCCGAGCTCAGGGTCGTGTCCGAACAGGTGGCGTACGGCCTGCAACGGCCGATCGCGATCACGGGCCTCCCCGACGGCCGGATGCTGATCGCCGAGAAGAACGGCACCGTCCGCGCCTACCACCCGGACACGGGTCTCGCCGCGGCGCCGGTGCTCGACCTGACCGCGCGGGTCGACACCTCCGACAACGAACGCGGTCTCCTCGGCATCACGCCGGCGCCGAACTTCGCGCGGACCGGGATGCTCTACGTCTCCTTCACGAGCCTCCCGTCGGGCACGCTGACCCTGGCACGTGTCCCCCTCAACGCCCCCGACCGCCTGCAGGTCCTGCTCACCCAGGAGCACGCCGAGTACGGCAACCACAACGGCGGGCAGGTCGCGTTCGGCCGCGACGGCTATCTGTACTGGTCGACCGGCGACGGCGGCCACGCGAACGACCCGTTCAAGTCGGGTCAGAACCTCGGCACCCTGCTGGGCAAGATCGTGCGGATCGACGTCAACCGCACGTGTGGCGCCAAGCCCTACTGCGTGCCCTACGGCAACCCGTTCGTCGGGCGGCCCGGGGCGCGGCCGGAGATCTGGCTGTACGGCCTGCGCAACCCGTGGAAGTTCTCCATCGACCCCGCCGACGGCTCGCTGTGGATCGGGGACGTCGGGCAGGGGCTCGTCGAGGAGATCGACCACATCAAGCCGTGGCAGGGTGGGGCGAACCTCGGCTGGTCGTGCCGGGAGGGCACCCCGGTGTTCGACCCGGAGCAGTGCCAGCCCGGCGTGCGGTACACCGACCCGGTCTTCGAGTACCCGCACTTCATGACCGAAAGCTGCTCGGTGACCGGCGGCGTCGTGTACCGCGGATCCGCGACCCCGGAGGCGCGCGGGACCTACATCGCGAGCGACTACTGCTCGACCCTCGCGTTCGCCGTGCGGCCCAAGGCCGACGGCACCTACGAGTCGGCCGTGATCGGCAACTTCCCGACCCAGCCCACGGCGATCGACCGGGACGTGCACGGGGAGCTGTACGTGCTCAGCGACCTCCCCGGCTACCTGAGCAAGGTGCGGTTCGAGGTGGTCCGTCCCTGAGAAAACCGGAGTCCCGGCACAGCGCTCAAGCCCCCCGGAGCCCGGGGGGCTTGACATTACGGGGACAATAAAAAATCGGCGTGCTCTCCAAAAGAACGTGGAGAACTCGCCGAACCTGGAACCAGATTAAGCGCTGTGAGGGGCTCGTGTCAAGTCAGGGGTACGAAGAGGAATTGCGGTCCGAGCAGGACTACGTGGCCGGGCTCTACGAGCGGCTCGACGCCGAGCGGGTGCGGGCGAAGGAGCAGTTCAGGGCCGCCTTGCGGTACGACGGCGGGACGCCGATGGACCGGGACGACAAGGTGCGGGCCACGGCGCGGGAGGTGCGGCGCCTGGACGTCGCGGACCACGGGTTGTGTTTCGGGCGGCTCGACGCCGTTTCGGGGGAACATTCCTACGTCGGGCGGATCGGGCTTTTCGACGAGGACGACGATTACGAACCGGTGCTGCTGGATTGGCGGGCGCCTGCCGCCCGGCCGTTCTACACGGCGACCGGGGCGAATCCGGAGGGCATGCGCAGGCGGCGGCAGTTCCTGACGCGGGGACGCCGGGTGGTCGAGTTCACCGACGAGGTGTTCGGGCGGCCCGGCGACGACGTGCGCGGGGACGCGGCGCTGCTCGCGGCCGTCAACGCGCCGCGCGGCGAGGGCATGCGGGACATCGTCGCCACGATCCAGGCCGAGCAGGACGAGATCATCCGGCTCGAGCACCCCGGGGTGCTGGTCATCGAGGGCGGCCCCGGCACGGGCAAGACGGTGGTCGCGCTGCACCGCGTCGCCTACCTGCTCTACACGCAGCGGGAACGCATGGAGCGGCACGGCGTGCTCGTGGTGGGGCCGAACCCGGCGTTCATCAACCACATCAGCCGGGTGCTGCCGTCGCTCGGGGAGTCCGACGTCGTGTTCATGACACCCGGCGACCTCGTGCCGGGCCTGCACGTGACCGCCGAGGACGGGCCGGAGGCCGCGCGGCTCAAGGGCTCGCTGAAGATGCTGGACGTGCTCAAGGCGGCGATCGCCGACCGGCAGCGGCTGCCGGAGGAGCCGATCGAGATCGGGTTGCGGGAGGCGCCGCTGCGCATCGACGCCGCCGTGGCCGAGTGGGCCCGTGACGAGGCGCGTGCGAGCGGCCTGCCGCACAACGAGGCCCGCGCCACGTTCGTCGAGATCATCACCTACGTGCTCACCGAGCGGGCGCTCGCCAGGATCGGCCGCGGCTGGCTGACCAGGGACGACAAGGACGCCTGGGAGCGGCTGCGGGCCGAGCTGGTCAAGGAGCTGGCGGAGGACGACCGCTTCACCGCCACCATCGACGAGCTGTGGCCGGTCCTCACGCCGGAGACGCTGCTGGCCTCGCTGTACGAGTCCGAGGAGCGGCTCACCGCGGCGGGCGGCGACCCGGTGCTGCACCGGGCGGACGGTGCCGCGTGGACGGTGTCGGACGTGCCGCTGCTGGACGAGCTGGTCGACCTCCTCGGCCCCGACAAGCCGGCCGACGACACCGCAGAGCGGGAACGCAAGGCGCAGGCCGAGTACGCCGCCCGCGTGCTGGACAGCCTGGTCGGCCGCGCGGACTCGATGGACGACGAGGACCACCTGTATGCCACCGACCTCCTCTACGCGGAGGACCTGGCGGCGCGGTTCGTCGAGGTGGACACGCGTGACCTGGCCGAACGCGCCGCCGAGGACCGGGACTGGACGTACCGGCACGTCGTGGTCGACGAGGCGCAGGAGCTGTCCGAAATGGACTGGCGGGTGCTGATGCGGCGCTGCCCCGGCCGGTCGTTCACGGTGGTCGGCGACCTCGCGCAGCGCCGGTCACCGGCGGGCGCGACCTCGTGGGACGCCATGCTGGAGCGGTACGTGCCGGGCCGCTGGGTGTACCGGTCGCTGACGGTGAACTACCGCACGCCGGCGGAGATCATGGCGGTCGCGGCGGCACTGCTCGCCGAGTTCGCCCCGGACGTCCAGGCGCCGGAGTCGGTGCGCGCGACCGGGGTGCGGCCGTGGTCGCGGCAGGTCACCGACGACGAACTGGCCGCCGCCATCGCGGAGTTCGAACGGGACGAAGCGGGCCGCGAGGGCACGAGTGTCGTGATCGGACCGCCCGGGGTGCCGGGCGCGGTGCCCGCTTCGGCGACGAAGGGGCTGGAGTTCGACGCCGTCCTCGTCGTCGACCCGGACCGCATCCTCGCCGACGGGCCACGGGGCGCTGCTGAGCTGTACGTCGCGCTCACCCGCGCCACGCAGCGGCTCGGCGTGCTGCACAGGGGACCGTTGCCCGCGGCGCTGTCCGGGCTCATGGAGGTCGCCGGGCAGCCGGTCTAGCCGCGTGGATGCGGCCGGTCCTGCGTGCGGACCGGCCGCTCAGCGCACCTGGTCGTCCCACACGACCGTCAAGAGACCCGCGCCGATGGAGGCCAGGAGGTCGGGTGGCGGCGGTGGTGTGGTCGTCGATGCCGGAGTGGGTGACGTCGTGGTTGGAGGACTCGAGGTCGTGGTGGTTTCGGAGGTCGGTGTGCTCTCCGTCGGCTCCGGTGTCGAGCTTGAGGTGGTGGCGTCGGTCGCCGACGGAGTCGTCGAGGAGGAACGTACGTCCGGAGGGGCTGCCTTCTCCGCGGACTGGTCAGGGGCAGGTGCCGCCTCTTCGTGATCCACTTCAGCTTCCGGTCGTGGCGGGACAGTCGTTTCCGAAGGTACGTCCATTTCGGGGTTGTTACCCGGCGCCACGTTTTTCGGCGTCCCGGGAACGAAAACCGCGATGGCCGTGATCAGTCCGGCGAGGGACACCAGGAAAGCGGTCAAGGCACCGAACCGCCGGGTGAATTCGTCGACAGCGGGCGGCTCGGCCGACACCTGCGGGACCTGTGGGCTGAGCTGCGCCAAGTGGACGATGGCGCCTACATGGATGACCGGCTGGCGAATTTCGACGGCACGTCGTCACCGTTGGCGATGATCGGTCGCAGCGGGTGACGGACCACGCCTCAGGTCGTGAGCCGGTCGCGGATCGACGAGCCGAGGTCGCCCCAGCACTCGACGATCTTCCCGTCCTCGATCCGGTACATCGCGAGTTCCCGCACGGTGACCGCGCGGCCGGTCGCGGGCACGTCCAGGAAGGTGCCGGTGTGCGTGCCGGTGCCGGTGAGGCGGGCGGCCAGGCAGTCGCCGTCGACGACGAGTTGCCGCAGGTCCCAGTGGTAGTCGGGGAACGCGGCGACCAGGTCCCGCAGCCCGGCGGCGTACCCGTCGAGCCCGGTCGGTGCGTCGTTGACCCGCACGTCGCCCGCCACGAACTCGCCGATGTCGCCGAACCGGTGCGCGTCGCACACCGCGAGGTAGCGCCGGTAGAAGGCCGCCAGGTCCATCAGTGTTCCGGGTGGTCGAGGTGGTCCAGCACGCGTTCGAAGATCTCCGCGAGCGCGACCTGGTCGCTGGGTTTCAGCAGGTCCACGAGGTGCGCGCGGACACCGGCCACATGCGTGGGCGCGGTCTCGCGCAGCCGTTCCCGCCCCGCGTCGGTGATCTCCGCGAACACGCCGCGGGCGTCGTCACCGCACTCGACGCGCTGGACCAGGCCTGCGGCCTCCATGCGGCCGATCTGGTGGGACAACCTGCTCTTCGACGACGCCACCTCACCGGCGAGGTGCGCCATCCGCATCCGGCCACCGTCTTGTTCGGACAGTCGCACCAGTACCTCGTAGTCCGCGAGCGCCAGTCCGTGCCGCTCCTGGAGCTCACGGTTGAGTTGCTTCCGCAACAATTCGCTGCCGATCACGTACGCGCGCCAAGCCCGCATCTCGCTGTCGTCCAGCCAGCGCGGCTCTCCTGCTGTCGCGGTCACATCCACCAGGTTAGATCCTCCACCCTTCGGGGCTGGCAAACGCGTCGTCACTTGTGCAGACTGCCCAGCGCATGCGCCTGGCGGGGATACCGGGCGCCTGGACGGAGGATCATGAGGGCACTCACCAAGCTGACCGCCGTGGCGGCGGCCGCGCTCACCTGCGCGGGGCTGGCCGCGGGACCGGCGGCCGCCGCGCCCGGCACCACCACGGACGTTCGGCTCATCACGTTCAACGACTTCCACGGCAACCTGCAGCCACCGTCCGGTTCGTCCGGCCGCGTCACGCTGCCCGACGGCACCACCGTGAACGCGGGCGGCGCCGCCTACCTAGCCACGCACATCAAGCGGTTGCGCGGCCAGGTGGCGAACTCGGTCGTGCTGTCCGCCGGCGACAACGTCGGTGCGTCACCGCTCGACTCCGCTCTGTTCCACGACGAGCCGACCATGGCGCTGCTCAACGAGATCGGCCTGACGGCGTCCGTCATCGGCAACCACGAACTGGACGAGGGCTACAAGGAACTGCTGCGCATGCAGTTCGGCGGGTGCCACCCCGACGACGGCTGCCGGTTCCGGGACAGCTACCCGGGCGCGGACTTCCCGATCCTCGGCGGCAACGTCTACTTCGACAACGGCGTGAACGCGGCACTGCCGTTCACCGTGACCGTCTCCGGTGGCGTGCCGATCGGCATCATCGGTGTGACGCTGAAGGACCTGCCGCTCGTCGTGACGCCGGAGGCCATCGAGGGTCTCGAGTTCGGCGACGAGGTGCGGGCCATCAACCGGTCCTCGCGACTGCTGGACATGCTGGGCATCAAGACGCAGGTCGTGCTCGTGCACCAGGGCGACAACACCGAGGGCGGCGGCCCGGACGACTGCCGCACCAAGCCCGGTCCGGCGACGGCGATCGCGAAGGCCGCGTCCGCGTCGGTCGACGTGGTGTTCACCGGCCACAGCCACCAGCAGTACAACTGCACCGTCACCGACCCGGCAGGCAAGCCGCGCACGCTCATCCAGGGCGCGTCGTTCGGCCGCCTGCTGTCCGTGGTGGACCTGAAGATCGACAAGCGGACGCGCGACGTCGTGCGCGAGTCGACCGTGGCGCACAACGAGATCGTCACCCGTGACGTCACGCCGGACCCGGTCGTGCAGGCGCTGGTCGACGAGGCGAGGACGAAGGCCGCGCCGATCGCGAACCAGCAGGTCGGCACGATCGCCGCGGACCTGGTGCGGGCCGCGCCCGAGTCCGGTGAGTCCCCGCTCGGGGACGTGATCGCCGACGCGCAGCTCGCCGCGACCACGTCGAACGACGCGCGGATCGCGATCACCAACCCGGGCGGCATCCGCACCGACCTCACCTACGCCGGGTCGGCCGCTGGTGAGGGCGACGGGGTCGTCACGTACGGCGAGGCGTTCGCGGTGCAGCCGTTCGGCAACATCATGCAGACGATGACGCTGACGGGCGCGCAGCTGAAGACCGTGCTGGAGCAGCAGTGGCAGCCGCAGCCGGACGGTTCCGTGCAGGTGCGGATCCTGCAGATCTCGTCCACACTGCACTACTCGTGGTCGCGGTCGGCGCCGATCGGGTCGAAGATCTCGAACATCACGGTCGCGGGCGAACCGGTCACCCCGGACGCCACCTACCGGGTGTCGGTGAACAACTTCCTGGCCGCGGGCGGTGACGGCTTCGCGGAGTTCGCGAACGGCACCGACATCGCGGGTGGTCCGGTCGACCTGGACGCGTTCACCGCCTACCTGACGGCGAACCCGGGCATCGCGCCCCCGGCGGCGGACCGCATCACGGTCCTGCCCTGACGGAACGCCCTGCGAACGTGGCCCGCGGTGCGCACCGCGGGCCACGTTCGTCGTTCACGGCTTGCGGTAGACGGAGATGTGCAGTTCGGACTTCGGGCCGAACGGGGTGCCTTTCCAGTCGCCCCAGCGGTTCTCGCGTTCCAGACCCGCCAGCTGGGCCATCAGGTCCATCTCGTGGTGGGTGCAGCTCCTGCCGCCCTGCGGGTAGAACTTCGTGCCGTCCGGGCTGACGACCATCCACGTGCCCGTGTAGTTGCCGGTCACCGGGTCGGTCGTGCCGCCGGCGAGGATGACCTGGTCCGCCATCACCTTCACGACCGACAGCTTCCCCTGGTCCGGCGACGGTGGCTGGACCACCACCGTCTCCAGCACGAACCGGCCGCCCGGCCGCAGGTGCCGTGCCGCGTTGCGGAACAGCGCGACCTGTTCCTCCTGCGTCTCCAGGATGAAGATCGAGTTGAACGCGATGAACGCGACCGCGAACTCGCGCTCCAGCGACACCGTCGCCATGTCGGCCTCGACCACCGTCACGGCGGACGACTTCTCCTTCAGTTTCGCCAGCATCTCCGGTGAGATGTCGACGCCGGTCACGTCGACGCCCCGCTCGGCCAGCGGAACCGCGAGCCGTCCCGTGCCGACGCCGAACTCCAGCGCGGGCCCGTCCGCCGCGAACCCCGCCAGCGCCGCGACCGCGCCCTCGTCGTCCATCAGGCCCTTGTGCCACTCGTCGTAGTTGTCCGCCCAGCGCGCCCCGTACAGGCGCGGATCGAAAGTAGCCATGCCGACCAAGGTGGCACCGCCCCACGGCGGTGCCAACGCTTTCGGTCCACGACGAAACCGTTACACCGGTCTCGGTAACGGTTTGAACGTCGATTCGCGCCGTCGCGATTGTTAGGCTTGCTCACCTTCATGCGACTGGGGAATCGGGGTGTGAGATTTCGTGAGCTCACGCGTTCTCCCTGAAGACGCGGCCGAGTCCAGGACGAGGCCGTTCGAGCAGGTGTACCGCGACCACGCAGCCCGCGTGTACCGGTACTGCCTCTCGCAGGTGAGTGACCGGGGTGACGCGGAGGACCTGGCAGCGGACGTGTTCGCGGCCGCGTTCCACGCCTACGCCGGTGCGGACGTGCCACCGGAGGCGGAGCCGTCGTGGCTGTTGCGGATCGCCCGCAACGCCGTGATCGACTACCGGCGCAAGCACTCCCGGCGGTCCGCGCTGGTGGCGCGTTTCCTCGGCGGGCAGACGGAGGCCGACCCGAGGGTCGACGTGGAAGGGGAGGTCGTGGTGCGGGACGAGGTGCGTCAGGTGCTCGCCGCCATGGCCCACCTGTCCGACAAGGACCGGACCGTGCTCGGTCTGCGCATCGCGGCAGGCCTGTCGTACGCCGAGGTCGGCGGCGTCATGGGGCTGTCCGACCACGCGGCGACGATGGCGTGCAAACGGGCCCTGGCCCGCCTGCAGCGGCACATGGGGGTGACCGCGTGAGCGACGAGCAGCGCCTCCGCGACCTCTTCGGCGAGATCGACGCGCCACCCGGGCTGGACCGGTGGCGGGAACGCATCGCCGAGGTGCACGTCGAGCACGAGCACACCGAACACGACGGCGGGACGGTCACCGAGCTGCGCCCGCGCAAGCACAAGACCCGTTCGCTCGCGGTCGCCGCCGCGGTGGTGGGGATCGTCGGTCTCGGCGGGGTCGTCGTGATGGGCAGGTTGCTCGAGGACGCGCCGCCCACCGACCCCACGATGATCATCGACGGGCCGGACCGGACGACCAGCCCGGCTCCGTCGACGACCACCCCCAGTCCCCCCAGCACCCCCACCTCCCCGGGACGCTGACCGTCAGACGGCGACCGCTTCCGCCGGTTCGTCCACGCCCAAAGCCGCCAGCAGCCGGTCGAGCACCTCTTCCGGCGGCGCGCTGTGCGACAGTCCACGCAGGTCGACGGGCTGCCTGCCGGTCTGCGAGACGAGCTTGCGCAGGCCGGTGACGTGCCCGCGCCACGGGGTGGGGTGGGCGGCCGCGCCCAGCCGTGCCGCGTGCTCGAACGCGGCGCGGTCGGCGCCGGTCAGCCCCAGCGCGTCGGCCAGCAGCCGCACCGAGTCGCGCCGCGGCCTGCTGACCCGGCCGTGCTCCAGGTTCTGGATGCTGCGCGGGCTGAGCCCGGACCGTTCGGCGAGCTCCTCCTGCGTGAGGTTGGCGATGTGCCGCCAGCGCCGCACCATGACCGCGAAGGTCTCGTACCCACCCATAGCGCCCTCCGATCTCCTTCTTGCCCGGGAAGACGCGCGGGGCGGCGAAACCTCACACATTGGTTCGACCAGCCGGTGTCCATCCGGCGAACGGGTGAACTTTCATGGTCACTTCTGGGTTAGGGTGCGCCGCGTGCGCAAGTTGCAGATCAGCCGCCGGGCCGTGCTGGCCGGCGCCACCGCCACGGCCGCCGCCTCCGTCGTCGCGTTCGACCCCGTCAACCTCGGCTGGCTGACCGAAGCCGCCGCCGAGACCGAGCCGGCCGCCGTCCGCGTGCCGGGCCTGGACGGCGAGCTCGTCGTCGACGAGGAGTCCCGCACCGAGGCCGCCGACGACTACGGCCACATCGTGCACCGCATGCCGGTCGCCGTCCTGCGACCGGGTTCCGTCAGAGACATCGCGACGGTCATCCGTTTCGCGAACCGGCACGGGCTCAAGGTCGCCACCCGCGGCCAGGGCCACTCGACGTTCGGCCAGGCGCAGGCGGGCGGCGGCATCGTCATCGACTCGCGCACGCTCGCCACCATCCACCGCATCGGCACCGGCCACGCCGTCGTCGACGCGGGTGTGCAGTGGCTGGACCTGATCAAGGCCACGCTCGCGCAGGGCCAGACCCCGCCCGTCGCCACCGACTACCTGGGCCTGTCCGTCGGCGGCACCCTGTCCCTCGGCGGCATCGGCGGCGCCACCTCCCACCACGGCCTGCTGGTCGACAACGTCCTGGCGCTGGAGGTCGTGACCGGCACCGGCGAGATCGTGCGGTGCACCCCGTCCATCCGCCCGGCCCTGTTCCACGCGGTGCTCGGCGGACTCGGCCAGTTCGCGGTGATCGCGAGGGCCACGGTCCGCCTGATCCCGGCCGAGACGACGGCGCGGGTGTACCACCTGACCTACCCCGACCTGCCGTCCATGACCGCCGCGCAGCGCAAGGCACTCGCCGATCGCCGCTTCAGCTACCTGGAGGGCCAGCTCATCCCGGCCGACGGCGGCTGGACGTACCTGCTCGAGGGCGTGCAGTACTACACCCCACCGTCCGAACCGGACAACGAGGCACTCACCGCCGACCTCGCCCCGGCCGCGGTCGAGATCACGGACATGCCGTACTTCGCGTGGCTCAACCGGATCTACGACCTCGTCCAGCAGCTCCTGCCCCTGCGCATGCCCGGCCCGTGGATCAACGTCTTCATCCCCGACGAGGCCACCGACGCCTACGTGGCGGACGTCCTGGCCGAGACCACACCGGCCGACGCGGGTGGTGTCGTCCTGCTGTACCCGGTCGCCAACGACGTCATCCGCCAGCCCTTCGTCCGGCTCCCGGACAGCCCGGTCGTGTTCCTCCTGGCCCTGCTCAGGGCGGTCAGCCCTCCCGACGACGCGGAGACCCGAAGGCTGCTCGCCGTCAACCGCGCGCAGTACGACCGCGTGGTCGCCGTCGGCGGGACCCACTACCCGGTGGGCGCCATCGAACTGACGGAGGAGGACTGGAAGCGGCACTACGGCCCGGTGTGGCCCGCGTTCCGCGCGGCCAAGCACACCTACGACCCGAAGAACGTCCTCACCCCAGGCCAGGCGATCTTCCGATAGCCCCCACCGCGGCTCGCCAGGCCCTGGGTAGCATGACCCCCACGGGCCGTTAGCTCAATTGGTAGAGCTGCGGACTTTTAATCCGTAGGTTCTGGGTTCGAGCCCCAGGCGGCCCACCAAACGGCCTGGTCACGAAGGCCCTGCGCCCACGGTCCATGATCGCGCCCCCAGAAAACCCCCGGTTTACTCACGGCCGAGGGCGGCGTGCAGGGCGTCCGCGCCCTCTCGGCTGACCGCGCCGCGGCCCATGTAGACGTCCTGCGTCATCGACGGGTGCGCGTGGCCGAGGATGTCGGCGATCTGGCGCGCGGTCAGTCCGGCCGCGTCGAGCAGCGTCGCCACGGTCTTCCGGAACGTGCGGAAGGTGACCCACTCGTACCCGGCGCGTTGCTTGAACGGGTTCCACGCCCGGTTGCGGACGTTGCTGGCCTCCCGGATGGTGCCGGTCGAGCTGGGGAAGATCGGCCCTGCCGTCGGGCAGCCGAGGGCATCGTGCCGGTCGACGAGCATCCGCACGCACCAGTCGGCGAGCGGGATCGGCCGCACCGCGTTGTCGGTCTTGCCGCGGTTGAGGATCTTCCCCTTCCCGGTGGCCCGGATGACGTTGCCCGACATGGTGAGCTGCTTGGCGTCGGGGTCGAAGTCCGCCCAGTCGGCCGCGAGCGCCTCGCCGGTCCGCTCTCCGGTGGCGAGGAACAGCCGCACGAGGTCGGGCAGGTCGGCGGCCACCGCGGCCTCGTCGGCGTCGAGCTTGCCGAGCAGGTCGAACACCTCGTCGGCGGTCATAGCCCGCGGCTTGGCCGGTCGGTTCCTGGCCTTCTTCGACTCGATCCGCCCGATGTCGCGCGCCGGGTTGGTCTCGAACGCGCCGACCCGGACGCCGAACATGCAGACGTTCCGGATCACCGACTTCACGATCTTGGCGGAACTGGCGCTCTTCTCATCTCGCGTGGTCTGGCACACCCGGTCGAGGACCACCGGTGACGCCTCGATCTCGTGCGCCCGCAGTTCCCCGATCTTCGGCAGCACGATCACCGTCAGCCGGTTCTTGTACGTGTCAACCGAGCCCCACGAGTTGAACCCGCGGTCGGCGTCCCGCTCGTACTCGGCAAGCCACCCCATCGCGATCTCGCGGAACCGGCTGTTCGGCCCGAACTCGCCAGCCGCGGCCGGAGCCTTCCAGTCCCGGATAGCTTCCTTCAACCGGCGCTCGGCTTGCGCCCGCGACGTGCCGTAGCGCTCGACGGGGTACACCTTGCCGTCGTAGTGCCGATAGCCGCAGCGAGCGCGGAACTTGTCCGGTGCGACCTCGTACGTGGTGATCTTGCCGTGCGTGCCCACCGGAAGCGGCGGACGAGGCATCAGGCCACCTCCGCGGGAAGCTTCTCGAACCACTCGATCACGTCCGCGGGGAAGTACTTGACGTACTTGCCGACGCGGCGTCCGGGCGGGCCGTAGCCTTTGGTTCGCCACTGGTAGAGGGTCTGTTCGGGGATGCCGAGGTATTCGGCGACGTCTTTGATGCCCCACAGTTTGTTGGTGTTCATGCTGCTTGTTCCTGTTCTGTTCGGTGCCGGTTGAGGCGTGCTTGTCGTGTGCGGTCGGCGATGGCCGCGGCGAGTTCGCGTTCTGCGTCGTCGGTGTAGCCGGTGCCGGTGAATTCCCAGTCGTTGATCACGGTGATGTCGTCGAAGTCCTCAGGCGGGATGCCCAGGGCGGTCAGGCGTTCGGCGAGTCGGTGGGCTTGGCGGTCCCCGCGGAGGGTCTTGAACGTGGTGGAGTAGGCGCGGGATTTGGTGAGGAAGTGGCCGCGGAACCCGAGCATGTGCGCCCAGCGCCGCAGGTTGAGGTCCTGGTAGGACTCCAGTCCGCCGAGGTCCCAGGCAGTTTGGATCATGCGCCTGTGGTGGTCGGAGACCCGTAGGTGGTCGATGTCCAGTTGGGACCGGATCGGTCGGTCGGCGGCTTCGGTCTTGCCGGTGCCCTTGGTGGCGTACTTAGCGATGTAGCCCGAGAGTCGCTGTTCACTGATCTGGCCATCGTCGTCCTCCACTTCGGACGTGCGGACGATCGGCCGGATGTCGACTTGTCCACCCCATGCCAGCGTGAGAGCGGACCCGTCCGGCCGGGAGGTCTTCACCACCACGGCACCAGTAGCGGCCCGCACGGACTCGTCGAGCAGTTCGGCCGTGGCCCACGCCGGAGGTGGAGTGGTCGCGCCCTCGGGGCCGTCGAGGCGCACGACGGCGTGGAAGTGGACGAGCCCGCGCCGCTGGTACTCCGCGACCTTGCCGTACGAGACGCGGGCGACCTGTGCGAAGTCGCGGACGCGGATGCCAGCGCGTTTGGCGATCTCGCGGCGTAGGCGGGTGACGAACCGGTGCCACAGGACGCCGGTGTGTGCCTGCCAGAGCACCGCGCCGATGTAGTCGTACCGGTCGGCGTCGAGCGGTGCGCCGATGCGCGGATCGTGCTCGTGGTGCCGTTCCCCGCACGGGCACCGCAACGGCCGCCCACCGCTGGAGAACGCCCGGTTGTGCACCTGCCCGAACGAGGGTGGGGTGAGGGTGACGAACGCGCGGGGCCGGTCGGTGACCGACTCCGGCACACCCTTGGACCCACCGGACAGCCCGGCGCGGATGAGATGGAACGCGTCAGCGGCGTACCGGTCCGAGCAGGTCGGGCAGACCGCGGCGCGCCGGTTGCCGCAGGGCGCCCACGCGGTGCCGCTGTGTTCGTCGATCACCTGCCCGCTGGGTGTGTGCATGAGGGTGGAGCCCCCGGTGAGCAGGATCGGTTTGGCACAGCCGCCGATGGCTTCCACGCGGGCGCGCCAGTCGCCGTAGTCGGCTGATTGGAGCCGGGCGCGGATGCGGTCCTCGACCGTCCACATGCGGAATCACCTCCAAGTTGGGCACGACGACGAGGGCGGGACACAGCCGGTGACCGTGTCCCGCCCTGACGTTGTGCGGGTCAGTCGATCGCGGGAATCGGGTGCCCGTTGGTCGGTGGGCGGTCGGCGAGCACGCGCCGCGCCAGGTCGGCAGGCACGCGGGCAACGCGCTGGATGTCCTCGATCGAGGGTTCGCGGCCCTCTTCCCGTGCCGCGGTGATGGCGGCGTCGATGCGGGCGGTGATGTCGGCGGGCAGTCGCACTCGAGGAACGGCCGCCGTCTCCGGTGCCGGGCGCGGTGCGGGTGCTTCCTCTGGCGGTTCAGCCCGCTGCGTCGTCTCCACGGGTGCGGGTGGTGTGGACGGTGCGCGCCGCATGAGAAGCTTGACGACCGCGAGGAAGCCCAACGCGGGCATCGCGGCGACCAGCCACCCAGCCGGGGACGGTTCAGCCTCGGCGACCTGGGCGGTCATCTGGACCAGCACCCCGAACACCAGCACGGTCGCCGGGAGCGCGTACGGGCGGCCCGCGGCCCGGTCGTGGTGGATCTCGAACCCGGCGACCACGGCCATGCCCTCGATGACCACCGCCGTTGCCCAGGCCAGCCACCCGGTTTGGCCGTGAGAGACAGCCCAGTCGTGGGTGTGGGTGAACCCGGCCGCCGCGCCGATCCCGCCGAGGATGACCGCGACACCGATCCGGATCACGTCGGCGAGCTTGCCGCGCATGGCCCGTTCTCCTCTCTGTGGTGTCAGCCGGAACCCGTGAGCGCGTCGCGGGCGGCGGACAGCCCGCGCCACAGGTCGTAGGCGTCTCGCAGGAGCCGGACCGAGGTGCGGTAGTGCTCGTGCGGGAGGCTGTTGGCGGGGACGTCCTCGATGGTCTTGATGACCTCGTCGAGGCGGCGGATCGCGTCGTCGTAGCGGGACGCGGCCGTGTCGGTAGCGGACATGGGTGTTAGTCCTTTCCGGAGGTTGCCGTGCGGTAGGAAGCGAGCGCGCCCCACCGGTGCATCAGGTCGTGTCCCCGTTTGGTCAGCCGCAGCGGCGTCACGGGTCGGCGGATCGCGCCGTGCCGGCAGGACACGGTGTCCCGGATCGGGCGGCGTTCGACGTAGCCGTTCGCGGCGAGGGAGGCCAGCACGTTCTCGTCGGTGGCGAGCCGGACGCGGGTGTCGTCCTCGAACACCACGTACCGGTCGCCGTCGTCGAGCAGCCCGTACCGGCCGTGGTGCACCTCGGCGAGCACCTCCGCGGCGACCTCCGGGCGGCCCGTCGACCGGGAACGCCGCCGACGGCCGCGTGGACTGTCTGCCGGGGCCGCAGCCGGGTCGGTGCGGGTGGCGAACAGGTCGAGCTGATCGGCCATCACAACCACCACCAGCGGCCCCGTGCCTCGAACACCCACTCACGCGCCAGCCCACGGAGTGCCAGCAGCTCGACGACGACCGCGGCGATGACGGCCAGCACGAACCAACCGGAGCCGAAGCCCCAGATCCAGCCGACGATCAGCACCGCGAGCCCGAGGAAGAACGTGACCCGCAGCCAGGTCCCGATCAGTTGTCCTGTCGTGCGCAGCATGATCACGCCACCTCCCGCTCACTAGACGCCGTCACCGATGCGGCCGGGCGGGCCGGGCGGTGCCGGTCGTCGAGGGGCTGCCAGCGGGTCTGCCACCACATCGCCACGAACCCGCCGACCAGGGCGAGACCCGCCAGGATGACCAGGGCGAGCAGGATGTATCCGACGACCGGCACCGCCATCGTGAAGACCGCGAGTACGAACAGGACAACGAAGCCCAGCATGACCGCCGAGCGCTCACTGTTGTAAGGCATGGTTATGCCACCACTTCCAGGCTGACGCGTCCGCCCGAGCTGCCGGTGCGGACGAAGTTGACAAGTTGATCGATCTCGCGGTCGTCGACATAGGCCGCGCGGACCCGCATCGGGACCCGCGTGCGCGGACGGACGACGTAGCCGATGCCCGCGGTTTCCGGGATGTTGGGGATCTCGTCGGCGAGCGCACCGCGCAGCCGCGCGTCTTCCCCGAGCACGCCGTCAACCTGACCGGCCGAGGTCAGCCGCAGGCACACCCGCACGGTGAACAGGTCCCGCACCGGCACCGTGTCCTTGGTGGGTTCCTGGACGAACCCGACCATGTGGTGCCCCGACGAGCGGCCCTGCGACCCCACGATGGCGAGGTTGCGCCGGTTGTCCCGGGCGTAGTCGCCGTAAGCGAGCAGCGCACCCATCTCGTCGGCGATCAGCAGATTGACCGGCGTCTCGGCGGACACGGTGAGGGTGCGCTTGCCCTTGCCGCCCAGGCGGCTCTGACCCTCTTTGAGGTCCTCGACGTAGTCGGCGATCAGGTCGGCGCAGTCCTCATCGGTGGCCGCGTAGCGGTGCGCGATCGGCGCGAGCTTGGCGAACTCCATCTGCTTGGGGTCGCACACCCACAGCCGCACCAGCCCATCCCGCAACAAGGGCGCGAGGGTGCGCAGCAGCGACCAGCCGATGCTGTTCTTGCCCGCCCCGGTGGCACCGGCGACGAACCAGTGGTTGCCCTTGAGCGACTCGCGCCACTCCCCGCCGAACTCGTCGTCCCCGAGGTAGATCGAGGACAGGTCCACCGCGTCGGATTCCGCCGGCATCTCCGGCGCGTCGATGACCTCGGTGAACGGTTCGGCGTGCTGCACCACGAGCCCGATCACCCGCGGCTTGACCTTCTCGATCCCGACCCGCTCCACGTTGAGCGCCGCGCACAGCTCCTCCACCCGATCCGTGAACGACCGCACGGACTGGCCGCGGGCCAGCTCCACCCACACCGTGTCCACGGTCGGCGAGTGCGCCCGCACCTTGAGCACCCGCGGGAAATGGTCCGCGCCGGTCTTGCGGTGCGTGGTGAACAGCTCGCAGTCGGTCATGGCCTTGCGCCACCGGCCACCCGCATAGGTCCACCACCGCCGCCGCGCCGACCGCACCCGCGGCGTGACCAACCGGTCGAAGCTGTTCGGATGCCCGCGGTACCACGCGCCGACCGCCGCAGCGGCTACCCCAGCCCCGATCCCCATCGTCTGCGGCCCCAGCTCAGCGCAGCCCCAGCCGAGAGCACCCGGCACCACCAGGCTCGCCGGGTGCCGCACAGCCCATCCAGCGGCACGCCACTCCGCACCGGGCCGACGTGTCGACTCCTGCTTGCCCGCGTTCCCGCGGCTCGTCTTGCTCACGATCCGTTCACCTCCCGTCATGCAGGCATGAGAAGGCCCCGACCACCCACCGCTGGGGTTGATCGGGGCCGACTCTCTGCCTGGACTTGTTCTGCTGTCCCGTTAGCGCTTACGCCGCTTCTTGTCCGGCTCGATCGCCGGGCGCGCATCCATCAGCGCCACCGTCAACCGCGCCATCTCACGCGCCATCCGGTCATGGTTCGCCTTGAACGCCTGCCGTCGCGCCGGGACCAGGCGGATCGCCTGCCGCAGCATCGCCATCGCCTTGTCCACGTCCTCCACGGCCCGGTCCACCTGCTGCGACATCAGAGCCTCCACTCCCGCGAAACCAGCTCCGCCTCGTACTTCTTCGTCTTGGACCGCAACCGCTCCAGCTCCTCACCCACGGTCCGCTTCATCCCGGCCAGCTCCTCCCGGGTCGGCACCGTCCACCCCGAACCGCCTGAGCGCTCGCGAACCTTCGCGATCAGCGGAGTCAGGTTGTCCAGCGCCTCACGCACCATGTCCATCGCGGACACAAACGACGCGTACCGCTCCCGCGCCTTCCGATTGATCGACTCGATCTGCACCTTCGATCACCTTTCCTCGCACTGATGCTTCGCGAGCAACTGCTCGCTGATCTCGATCACGTGACGGCGGCCCGTCCATACGTGTTCGGCCAACGCGTGCACGTACCGAACCGCGTCCTTCTCGCACTCCTCACCTGCAGTCGGCATCGCGCCCAATACGTCCTTCATGTCCCACAGGTGCTCCTCAGCCAGCAGCAGGTACCCCACCGCTTTGCCGGCCGAATCCGCTACCCGTCGACTCGACTCCTGGTCGAGGCTGCCGTGCGCACCCACCTAGGCCGCCCCCCTGATGAGTGCAACGGACGCGAACTCCGCTGCCGTCGTCAGATCCACCGTTAGGAACCGCACCGCGTTGCGCACCAGATCCCGCACTTCCCGGTCCGGATTGGTCGCCGCGAACTCCCGGTACGCGTCGTTCGCCGCCTCGATAATCCGCTCGATCTCCCGCATTACTCGCCGCCTTCCCGCACGATCACCCGTGCGACCCGCAACCCCGCCACATAGCCCTGCCGCCACACCGGCGACACCAACAACTCCTCATCGGGGCACGACTCCATCCGCACCCGCTCACGCTCCAGCCGCTCCACGATCCGCTGCCGCACCACGACCGGCCGGACTCTCCGCGTCACCGCCCAACCTCCCTTCCTGCCAACAGAAAGCGCCACGAATGCCCCCGCACCAGCCACAACGACCAGCGCGGGAACAAACGAAACCCTTCCTCTCCCGACACCTCTTGCAGCGCCGGAAGAAGGCATAGATCGGCCCACTGTGGAATTCTCAAAGAACAAGCAGCCCAGAAAACGGCTTAGAAAAAACGCTCGAAATCGGTTATTCGGCGGAAGGGAGGATCAGGCGATCGGCTTGATCCCCGTCGCGCGCCACGCCAGGCCCGACATCTGTCGGCCGTTCAGCTCGTTCTCCCAATGCGACACACGCGGGTTGATCAGCTCCACCAGGTCACCCTCGGACACCTCGTCACCCGGGTCCGTCTCCAACGTGCACTTGATCTCCGCACCCTTGCCCGCGTAGCCCTCACCGTTGGGCCGCGGCTTCACGAACAGCGCCACCACGAACTGCGTCGCGCCGGTACGGCGGTCCGTAACGACCTCCGGCTGACCGTTCTCGCCCTCCCGGGTCTTCACCGTCGGAGCCTCTGTCACCAGCACCTTGTGGCCGGACAGCTCGACGGGGATGTTCTGCAGCATGTGCGCCTCCTGAGGCTCATCGTTAGAGCTATCTCTATTGAACATCGCCTCACAACACCTGTCAATAGAGCTAGTTCTATCTATCCAACTTCCTCAGGTAGACGAGTAGAGATAGAGTTATCGCGACATGTGGAGGCGGCCCGTCATCAGTGACCGCCCGGCGGTGTCTGAGCTGCGGAGATGTCATCCACAGCTATCGACGACATGTGGAGGCTGTATGGGCATCGGCTACCGCGAGCTGGCGTCGGCGTTGCGGGACGCCATCCAGGCCGGGACGTACCCGGCTGGTAGCACCCTGCCCAAGCAAGACGAGATCGCAGCCGAACATGGCGTCAACGTCAACACGGTCCGCAAAGCCGTGAGCGTGCTCGAAGCCGAAGGGCTGGTGACACCTGTCCGGCGCAAGGGGACGGTAGTCCGGGCACGTCCGCCCATGCGGAGGCTTGGTATCGAGCGCTACGCCAAGAGCAAGTGGAAGTTCGGCCTGGTGGCGTTTGCCGCAGACCGGGAGGCGTCCGGCCGGGCTTGGAAGCGCGACGACCAAACCAACGAGGTCCAGCGTGTCGACGCGGATGCCGAGGCAGCCAAAGCGCTCGGCATCGAGCCAGGCTCGCCTGTCTACGAGCGCGCCCGCCTGATCAAGGACGCAGGTGTCCCCACGCACACCCTCACGAGCTACTACCGGCCCGACCATGTCGAGGGCACGCCGCTGGTGGACTCGAAGCCAGGTACCGCTACGCCAGGCGGCGGGTTCGCAGTCCTCACCATGCAGGGCTTGGAGCCAGACCACATGACCGAGACGTTCCATGCTCGCATGCCAACGCCCGACGAGCTGGAGGAGCTGGAGCTACCGGCCGGAGAACCCGTCATGGTCCTCCATCGCACGACGTACACCGCCGACGACGTGCCTATCGAGTTTGCGCGGGGTATCCACGCCGCAAGCCGCTTCTCGTGGACGTACAGCTTCAAGCTCCCCGACTAAGGAGGAACCGTGCCCGACACCATTCCTGCCAAGGTCCACGACGACGTGGAGACCCTGTGGCGCTACCACCGTCTGGGGCACGAGTTGCGGCACACGGACGCCGGCATCGGCCTCGGGAGCCACGACATCGGTGTCGCGGTACGAACGGCCGAACTGTACAAGCGGAGCCTGTTCCCGCTGATCGTGTTCACCGGTGCCAACGCGCCGACGACCATCGATCGCTTCCCGCGCGGTGAGGCGGTGCACTACCGGGAACGCGCGCTGGAGGAAGGCGTGCCCGACCAGGCGATCCGGGTCGAGCCGAAGGCCCGGAACACCGGCGAGAACATGACCTTCACGCGCGACCTGTTGCGCGCCGAGGGCCTCACGCCGAAGTCGGTCATGCTCATTTCGCGCCCATACCAGGAGCGTCGTGCGTATGCCACGTGTCGGAAGCTGTGGCCGGAGGTCGAGGTGGTGTGCACGTCCCAACAAGTCGACCTCGACACCTACGCGGCAGGCATTGGCGACATCCCCCGAATGATCAACGTAATGGTCGGCGACACACAACGCATCCGCCTACACGCGGAACACGGCTACGCCATCCCGCAGCACATCCCCGCCGAGGTTCAGGCAGCCTACGAACGCCTAGTCGCCGCCGGGTATACGGCGCACCTCATTCCCGAAGCCGCCTGATCAGTCCACGCCGGTCGTCCACCTGCGACGGCTGGTGTGTTCAGACTTTCTCTACTTGTTCAAGGCGGGCGCCTGTCGGCGCCCGCTGGCCCGCTGTGCTCATTGCCGACGCGGCACTGCGCGCTGGGCGTGCGGCTGGCGCCGGTCCCAGCGCGCGCCGGTCGGCTGGAGGCGGGCCAGCAGCAGTAGCCGCACTGAACGAAGAAGAGATGTCCTCGCCGGACGGGCAGGCCAACAGGATGGCGGGGACCGCAGTCAGGCTGCGGTTCGTCGGGGGAACGTCCTGCCATCCCGTCGACCTCCACAAGGGCTATCGCACCGCGTCAAGGGGGCAGACCCAGCCCAAAGCGCCGGCCGCGAGGAAGTGCCCCCTTGACCCGGCACGATCGGGCTACGCCAGGTCGACGGGATGGCAGGAAGCCCCTCCTTGGAGGTTGTGTCCGAAATGTTCACCCAACCTGGTAACGGATGGTGACCACAGCTCGATGCGTTCGTGAGAGCGAGAGGAGTCGATGTGTTGCCCGAGATGGTCGTGTCGGAATTTGACTCCACGCTGCATGTGCTCCCGTTCACGATGTCACCTCATCGTGCTACTTGGGAGGACTTAGAGGCGATATTTGGCGGCACGGCTGAGCGCAAGAGCATGCTCTATGTGGCACGCGGCCGACTTGAGGCGATGATCGCTGACTCTGTTCCTGTCGCTGCGGTCTGGGTGAACGGATCTTTCGTGACCAGCAAGCAGAAGCCTTCAGATATCGATGTTGTGGTGATCATCGATGGCCCTCGGGTTGCCGAGCTGTGGCAATCAGGACTGGTGCCTTCGGAAGAGCTCATGGAGCGGATACGCCACTATGAAGAACAGCGATATGAGCCGGGCGGGACGGCTACGCAGCATCTAACAGACTTCCACTACGCTCGGTGGTATCCAGAAGGTCACGGGCTTCATGCCAGCAGCTATGGGGAACTTGAGTACTGGTCTTCTTGCTGGTCGCGTGTCAAGGTTGAGTCAGATGCGCACACTGGGGAGGTACCAGACTTCAAGCGGTACGCAGACAGCAAAGGCTTCGTAGAGGTGAGGTGGTAGCTGTGCCAGAGTCGCTGCCTCCTGTCCTCTTCACGCGAAGAAGCAGCGAGCCGGGAAGGCTGGTGGATGCTGAAGAAGATCTAGTCAAGTTTGACGAGTTCTTACTTTCAGTTCCATCCGACTACCCAGGGTTGCATGCCTTGAGGCGTCGTAGGGAAGAACTGGCAACTGCGGTCCACGGAGGCGTGCCCGAACTTGACCTGCATCTCGACGGTGAGTCTGTAAGAGGGCATGCCACCGACGCGACTCACCTGGCTAGGTTCATCGGAGCGGCGTCACGTGCTGTGCAAGAGGTAACCAAGAGCTTGGGCGGACTTCGGAGGCTTGCTCCTGGGCTCCAGGTGATACCAGGTCCGGGAAGTGTGCGCCTTACCTTCATGCCGCGGGTGAGTGTCCCACCGCCGGGTAGCTTGTCAGATCAGGCCCTTGTCACGACCGAAGTTGTCGGCCTTCGTCGACTTGTGAACCTCATGATCGTCGCGCAGACGACCGAAGACATCAGTGGTGCAGAGATGCTGGCCGCAGTCCAAGATCTTGCCCCTGCTGCACGTAGAGCACTTAGCTCGTTTGCGAGGGCTGCCATCGAAGGCGAATATGACGTCGAGGGCACGTGGGTGGATCCCGGGCGCGGAACGAGTCGGCTGCGCCTAACTCAGCGTGCGGCCCGTCGTCTAACCGATGCTGCATCGATGGCTACCGAAGAGGTCACCACGGCGTCGATGAGCGGCATCATCGACGGCTGGGAGTGGTCGTCGAGCACCATCAAGTTCCGCCCCGTAGTCGGGTCGCGTTTCCGCGCCTATGTCCCAGAACGGCTTGCGAACGAAGCTGCTCGACTAGGCGCTCAGCGAGACCTACAACTCGATGTCGTGTTCACGGTAGTTACCAAGTATGGAGCCGGGAGCGACAGACCTACCGGACGTGGTTACACCGTGGAACGCCTTACGCCTGCTCAGCCATCGGATGCGCCGTCGTTCTGATCGGGGTGACTGGGTGTAATCGATGCGGGCTTGATGTGTTGCAGGTCTGTAGCAGCCCGGCGTGTCACAGCAACGAGACCCGGATCTCGGACTAGGATCCGTCGCCGAAATCTTCGCTGAGGCAAACTGTGACGGACCTAGTCCGAGATCCGGTCTCCCTCCACGTCTCGCTGTTTCCGCAGGTCAGAACGTTTGGTGTCGCTTCTCGCTGTGGACGGATGGCCGCCTGAGGCATCAGTAGCGCTTAGTGCTGCTTGAAGTGCTGCACATAGTGATGCATAGTGGAGGCATGACTAGTCGACGGATCTCTGTGACCCTTGACGCGCCGGACCAGCAGGCGATCGAGGTCTTCGCTGACCCGTCGCGGCCTGAGCACGCGACGCTTGAAGCGTGGGCGAGTCAGCATGGACTCAGCGTTCGCGATGACTCGGATGCTGCCATTGTGCGGACGCTGGTCCGGGCCGGGGCGGAGGCTCTGCGTGAGAAGGCGCTTGAGGCGGGCTATGCCAAGCTTGCTGCTACGCGAGACGAAGACCAGCACGAACGCCGTGCTCTGCGCGACCGCGCGATCGGGAGGGCACGGGCAAGGTTTGCTGAATGAGCGTAACTCCTCTCCGTGGGCACGTCTTTCGAGTGTCCATGAGCAACATCGGTTTGAAGCCGTTCGTCGTTGTAAGCAATAACCAGCGAAACCGTGCGCTCGACTCGGTGCTCGCCGCCCGGATCACGAGCACTGACAAGTCCCATATTCCTACTGCTGTCCAGTTGACCCCAGACGATCCTTTGGTGGGATACGTCTTGGCTGATGACATCCTTGAGCTCTGGAAGGACGAGCTAGAAGAGGGAGAGTACCTGGGTGCGCTTGCTCCCAGGACTCTCCTCAGCTTGAACACGGCCTTGGCTCAGGCGCTGGGCATTCCATGAGTTCAACGTAGGTTGGGCTTTCGCTGCTGCATTGCCATCAAGACCATCCCCCGGTCTACCCCCAGAAAACGACCACAAATGATCATGTTGGACACCCTACGTTGAGCATTCGCGACCGTAAATGTCGCAGATAGTGCGGCATCTCGATAGACGACGGCAGGAGACCGACAGGCTTGATCTTGAAACCGTAGGTTCTGGGTTCGAGCCCCAGGCGGCCCACGACCTCGGGCTGACCCTGCTCAGTTGCTGCGCAACTTTCGCCGGGTCGGTCGTCATCATCTTGCGGGGGCGACCCCCGCAGACCCCACGGTGCGGGCCGTCCCGACCCGGCGTGGTTCGGGTGGGTGCTGGCCGCTGCTTGGGGCAGGTTGTGGCCGTTCATGGCTCCCGGCCCAGCGTGGTCTGGTGGGCGTGGTCTCTGCGATCCTGTGTGCCTGAGGCTGATCGTCTTCACCGGGGCCACTGCGCCGACGGCCGTCGATCGGTTTCCGCGTGGTGAGGCCGCGTACGAACGTCTTGTCGAGGCCGCACCTCATCTCTGATGTCGCGTCGCCGTGATCATCAGGACCGGGGCGAACTTCGGCAACGTCGTCAGCGGGATTCCTTTGCCGTTCACGACTGTCGCGTTGCCGAACTCCTCGCGGATGGTGGTCAGCACGTCAACGCCGGTCCACCGGGCCGCCAGCCGGTAGAGCACACCGAACAGCCAGGTGACCGGCGCGCCGACGCCGCGGGGCGCCAGGTGCATGTCCGGGGCGAACAGGCGACCACCCGGTCGCAGTGTCCGGTGGACGGACCTGACCACCGCCGGCACGTTCTGCGTCGCGCTGATGGAGAAAGATGCCAGCACCGCGTCGTAGTGGCCCATCGGCAGGGACACCGTTGTCGCGTCTTCCTGGTGCACCACCACATTGCGCCACGCCGCAGCGCGCGACCTGGCCTTCTCGACCATCTTCGGGCTGTAGTCGATCCCGGTCACCTCGCCGTCCGGGCCTACCGCCGTGCGCAGTGCTCGAAAGTTGAGGCCGGCGCCGCAACCGAGGTCCAGTACCCGATCACCCGGGCGCAGTGCGAGCGTCGCCTGGATCAGGTGTTCGTACTCGTTTCTCGAACCGAGCTTCTCCAGCATGTCGCTCGCTCGGCCGCTCACGGTGTTCCAGTACGTCACGTCGCGTGCCATGACCGCGCCCTCCTCGGTTTACAATGCAGTCGCATTGGTTACGAGGTTACAATGCGAGTGCATTGGAAAGGAAGACGTGCCCAGGAGGATCGATCACGAGGCGCGCCGCCGCCGGCTGGCCGAGGCCCTGTGGCGGATCGTGACCGCCAGCGGGCTCGAGGCCGTCAGCCTCCGCCACGTCGCCGCCGAGGCCGGCGTGTCCATGGGGATGGTCCAGCACTACTTCTCCGACAAGGAGGAGATGGTGCTGTTCGCCCTTCGCGGCATGACGGAGCGGGTCGGCAGGCGGATGGCGGTCGCGCTCGACGCGCTGCCCGACGAACCGCTGGCACGTGTCCGGGCCGTCCTCGTCGAGACCCTGCCGCTCGACGACGAGCGGCGGCTCGAAGCCCAGGTCTCCGCCACCTTCCTCACCCGGGCGCCGGTGGACCCGCGCATCGCCGAGTACCTCCGCGCCGAGTACGCCGAGGGGCACGCCTACCTGGCCGATCAGCTGCGAGCCGCGGGCGTGGCTGATCCCGAGCGGGCGGCGAGCCTGCTCGTCGCCGTCGCTGACGGGCTCACCGCGCACACCCTTGCCGGTCACCATGGACCCGGCGAAGCGCTCGCCATGCTCGACGCGCACCTCGCTCAGTTGACGCGGTGATCACCCCACCGAGGCGCGGACTGCCGCCAGCAGGGCCGCGAGCCGGGCGTCGTCGGTGCGGGCGGGTAGGTGCGCGGCGTAGTACGGCACCCGCGGCAGGTCCGTGATCGGGCGGCTGGTGAAGCCTGCCGGGGGTCGTACGCAGCCGTTCACAATGGACAGTCCGACGCCGAGGCTCACGAAGTGCAGGGTCAGTGGCCAGCCCTCCGCTTCGATGGCCAGTGTCCACTCGACCTCCGCCGACCGCAGGGCTCGTTCCACCGTCTTCCGATGTGGACGGTTGGCGGGTGGCAGCACCAGCGACAGCCCGTGCAGGTCTCCGACGGTCAGCTCCGCGTGTTCCGCCAGCGGGTGGGCCGCCGGGAGCACGAGTGTCTGCGGGTACGACGCCAGCAGCACCGCCGTGACGTCGTCCGGGATCGACTCCAGGACGCCGACGCCCAGGTCCGCACGACCCGTGCGGACCGCCGCGAGCATGCGGGTGCTGTCGCAGTTGACGAGCTTCAGCGGGCGGAACGTGCGGACGGCGTCGCCGAGGAGGTACAGGTACGCGCCCTCGCCCGCGGCCAGCGTCAGCGGGCGCACCTGCTCGGTCGCGCGGACCTCGTCGAGGAACGCCGACATGCGTTTGTCCAGGTCGCGGGCGAACCTCGCCACCGCCTCGCCCTCCGGGGTGAGGGTCAGGGTGCGGCCGGTGCGGCGGTACAGCGGGCGGCCCACCGTGGCGGCCAGCTTGGTGATCTTCACGTGCAGGGCAGGCTGGGAGATGTGCAGGTCGGCGGCCGCGCGGGTGAAGTTCATGTGGTCGGCGAAGACGGCGAAGGCCGCCAGTGCGTCGGTCGGGACCATAGTCTGAAACTATAGAAGCCGCACCTATCAATAGTTCTGTTCGAGTGCTCGGTGGGGCACCGTGGACGGCGTGAACACGAAACAACCACGTCTCGGCGTCGACTTCGGGAGGGTCATCCACGGCGCCGCCGCTGCCGACGGACCGCAGGACACGGTGTTCCTGGACGGCAGCTTCGAAGAGGCACTCGCGTCCCCGCCCACCGACGGCGCGTTCGACGTGCTGCCCCGCCTCGTCGACGCGTTCGGCGGGCGGGTCTGGGTGATCTCCAAGTGCGGCCCGCGCATCCAGGAACGCACGCTCGCCTGGCTCGACCACCACGACTTCCACGCCCGCACGGGCGTCCCCCGCGGCAACGTCCGCTTCTGCCGCAAGCGGGAGGAGAAGGCGGGCCACTGCACGTCGCTGAAGATCACGCACATGGTCGACGACCGGATCGACGTGCACCGCGCGCTGCTCGACATCGTCCCGTGCCGCTACCTGTTCGGGCGGCAGAAGGGGCCCGCGCCCGACTGGGTGCGGCACACCCTCACCTGGGACGACCTGGAGGACGCCGTCATCGGCGACCTGTGAGGCCCGCCAGGAAATCGTCCAGCAGCGCCAGTTGCCGCGCCGCGGGGAGGCGGTCCGGGTCGAACAGCGCCTGCACCACGAGGCCGTGCGCGAACGCCGCCGCCTCGATCGCCACGTCCTCCGGTGGCGACGGGGGCAGTTCGCCACGGTCCTGTGCTGCCTCGACGCACGCCTGCAGCCGGCCGCGCCACCGCTCGTACCTGGCGCGTTGCGCCTCGCTCAGCAGCTCGTCGCCCAGCGCGGCGTCCCAGAAGCTCACCCAGACGCGGCTCATGGCGGCACCTTCCGGGGTCAGCGGCAGCACGTTGACCAGCGCGACCCGCAGCGCGGCGAGACCGGGTTCGTCCGCCGCCAGCCGCGGCCGGGTGTCCGAGCGTTCCGACGCGATGTCGTGCGCGTACCGGACCAGGTCGCGCTTGTTCGTGAAGTAGTGGGTGAGCAGGCCGGTCGACGCGCCCATCTCCGTGGCGACCGCGCGCAGGGTGAGGCCGCCGAAGCCGCGGCTCGCCAGCACCCGCCACACGGCCGCCGCGACGTCCGCCCTCCTGGAAACGTGGTCGCCCTTCGCCGGCATGACGGCTAGGGTACATAACAAACGTTTGGTACGGAGGGTGCCCCATGCTGTCCAGATCGCTGACCGACGACGCCGAGCTGCGTGCCCTCGAGCCGTGGCAGGCGGCGGAGTTCGCCGCGCACGTCGCCTCGGCGCGGGATCACCTCATGGAGTGGCTGCCATGGGGTGACAGCGCGGCGGAGGTCGACGGGGCGCGGGCGCTGCTGCAGCGGTACGCCGATGCGCAGGCCCGCGGCGAGGGCCGGATCCTCGGCATCTGGGTCGGCGGGAAGCTCGCGGGCGGCGTCCTGTTCCGGGTGTGGGACGAGAAGATGGGCATGTGCGAGCTGGGCGTGTGGCTCGCGCCGGAGGCCGTTGGCCGCGGGCTGGTCACCCGTGCGTCGACCGCGATGATCGACTACGCGTTCCGGGAGCGCGGCATGCACCGCGTCGAGTGGCGTTGTGCCACGGGCAACACGCGCAGCAGCGCGGTCGCGCGCAGGCTCGGCATGACGAAGGAGGGCGTGCTGCGCGAGGCCGCCCCGCTGCACGGCGTGCGGCATGACATCGAGCTGTGGGCCGTGCTCGCGTCGGAGTGGCAGGCCGGCGGCTGACCGCGGCGCGTCAGAACGACAGCGACCGCTCCGCGCTGTCGGCCAGGGCCTTGTAGGTGAGCACCGCGATGCGGGTGCGCTGGGCGTTGAACCGTGACAGGACCTCGTTGACCTGCTCCTCCGGGATGTGCGGCTGCACGGCCGGGTGCCCGATCAGCACGGTCGCGCCCGCCCGGCGCGTGTCGACGCCGAACCGCTCCCGCACCCAGTCGCGGTTCTCGTCGAGGCTCACCAGGTAGCTCTCCGCCTGGCCGACCGCGTCGCGGACCTCGGGCATGAGGGACCAGCCGCCGCGGTCCCGCTTGATCAGGCCCGGCAGCCCCATGGCCGGGTGGATCGCCACGATGTGCACGCTGCCGTCGCCGCGGATCAGCAGGAGGTCGGACTCGCTGTCCGGCAGGAGCAGCCTGCGGTCGGCGTCGTCGACCCAGCGGCCGCCGAAGATCCACGGCCGCGCCGACAGGACCCGCCGCAACTCGGCCACGTCCGCGTCCGGCGCCGCGATCGCCTGCCACAGCTCGGCCAGGCCGTCGTCGTTCTCCTCCGGCGCGGGAACGCGTCCGGTGGCGTGGTCGAACGCGTCGAGCAGGCCCCTGACCACGTCCCATTCGCCCTCGTCGGCCGCGCGCTGGCGGGCCGCCGCCAGCAGGGTGACGAGCCGCTGACCACCGCGGAGCCGGTTGGTCCTGCCGCTCTTCATGTACTCGCACGCGGCCGTGATCGGCTCCGCGACCGCGTCGGTGGCCGCGGTCTTCGCGACCTCCTCGAGTCGGCGCAGGAGGGGCCGGTCGGCTCGCACGGGCATTCGTCCATTATCGGTGCGGGCTGGATCGATCTTGAGGCTTGACCCCGAACCGTTCAACCTTCAAGCTGTCTCGCGCTCCGCCCGTGCTCCGGAGAGGAACCCCACCGCGATGACAGTGCCACGGTTTCCCGACGGCTTCCTCTGGGGCGTGTCGAGCTCGGCCTACCAGATCGAGGGCGCCGTCGACGAGGGCGGCCGCGGTCCGTCCACTTGGGACACCTTCGCCGCGGTGCCGGGCAAGGTGCTCGGCGGCGACACCGGGCGCACGGCCACCGACCACTACCACCGGTACCGCGAGGACGTCGCGCTCATGGCGGAGCTGGGCGTCGGCGCGTACCGGTTCTCGATCTCCTGGCCGAGGGTCGTCCCGGCCGGCCGCGGCGCCGTGAACACCGAGGGCCTCGACTTCTACGACCGGCTCGTCGACGAGTTGTGCGCCACCGGCATCGCCCCCGCGGTCACGCTCTACCACTGGGACACCCCGCAGGCCCTGGAGGACGAGGGCGGCTGGCTCAACCGCGACACCGCGTTCCGGTTCGCCGACTACGCCGAGGCCGTCGTCGCGCGGCTCGGCGACCGGGTGCGGATGTGGATGCCGCTCAACGAACCCATGGTCGTCACGCTCTTCGGGTACGCCGTCGGCGCGCACGCGCCGGGGCGTGAGCTGATGTTCGAGGCGCTGCCCGCCGCGCACCACCAGCTGCTGGCGCACGGGCTCGCCACCCGCGCGCTGCGGGCGGGTGGCGCGACGAGCGTCGGCATCGCCAACCACCACGTGCCGGTTCGCCCGGCCTCCGACGACCCGGCCGACCGCAGCGCGGCGGACCTCTACGACACCCTCGTCAACGACATGTTCGCCGCGCCGGTGCTCACCGGGCGGTACCCGACCGACGAACTCGCCGCCGCCATGCCGGGGCCGGTCGCCGAGGACCTGGCGGTCATCTCCGCGCCGCTGGACTGGTACGGCGTCAACTACTACCTGCCGAGCAGGGTGGGGGCGCCGTCGGGCCGGGAGACCGTCATCGACGGGGTGGCGATGCCGTCGGCGCTGCCGTTCGACTTCCCGCCGGTCGAGGGCTACCCGGTCACCGACTTCGGGTGGCCGGTCGTGCCGGACGGGCTGCGGGAGACCCTCGCGACGCTCGCCGGCCGGTACGGCGAGCGCCTGCCGCCCGTCTACGTCACCGAGAGCGGCTGCGCCTACCACGACGAGGTGCACGACAAGCGGCGCATCGACTTCCTCGACGGGCACATCAGGGCGGCGCACCAGGCGATCGCCGACGGGATCGACGTGCGCGGGTACTTCGTCTGGTCCATTGTGGACAATTTCGAGTGGGCGGCCGGGTACTCGCAGCGGTTCGGGCTCGTGCACATCGACTACGACACCCTCGCCCGTACGAAGAAGGACTCCTTCCATTGGTACCGAGACCTGATCAGAGCCCAGCGCTGACGGAACCCACGGCCCCCGTCCCGAGGCGGTGGACCGCGTTCGTCTCCCTCGCGAGCCTCGGCCTCTTCACCGCGTTCTACGGGCCCATCCAGGTCCTGCTCGGGCTGCAGGCCGAGGCGCTCGTGCCCGAGCACAAGGAGGTCGCGCTCGGCGTCGTCTCCGGGCTCGGCGCGGCCGTGTCCGTGATCGCCAACCCGCTGTTCGGCGCGATCTCCGACCGCACCACGTGGCGCGCGGGCAGGCGGCTGCCGTGGACCGCGCTCGGCGCGCTCGGCGGGGTGGCGAGCCTCGGCATCCTCGCCGGGGCGCCGAACATCGTGGTCATGGTGCTCGGCTGGTGCGCGGCGCAGTTCACGCTGAACGCCATGCAGGCCGCGCTGTTCGCGGCCGTGCCCGACCAGGTGCCGTACCGGCAGCGCGGCATGGTCGGGGGCTGGCTGGGGGTCGGGCAGACGCTGGGCATCGTCGTCGGGTCCGGGCTCGCGGCCGCGGTCGGCGGGATCGCCGCGGGGTACCTGGTGTGCGCGGCGTTCCTGGTGGTCACGACCGTGCCGTACCTGTTGCTGCGCAGGGACACCGTGATCGACCCGGCCGACCGGCCACGCCTGCGGGTCCGGGACTTCTGGATCAACCCCAGGCGGTACCCCGACTTCGGCTGGGCCTGGTTCACCCGGTTCCTGCTGAACCTCGGCAACTCGGTCGCGATCGTCTACCTGCTGTACTTCCTGCAGGACGAGGTCGGCTACGACGACCCGGACGGCGGCGTCTTCGTCCTCACCGCGATCTACGCGGCCACCCTGCTGTCCACTGTGGTCATCGGCGGCGTCTGGTCCGACCGGGCCGGGCGGCGGCGGGTGTTCGTGTGCTGGGCGGGGAACGTGATGGCGGCGGCGTCGCTGGTGCTCGCGTTCTGGCCGACGTGGCCGGGCGCGATCGTCGCCGCGGCCGTGCTGGGGCTCGGGTTCGGCGTGTACCTGTCGGTCGACTTCGCGCTCATGACCGAGGTGCTGCCCGCGGCGGGCGACCGCGGCAAGGACCTCGGCGTGATCAACATCGCGAACTCGCTGCCGCAGGTGCTGGCACCCGTGCTGGCGGCACCCATAGTCACGCACCTCGGCGGGTACCCGGTCCTGTACGTGCTGTCCGCGCTGGTGGGAGTGGCCGGATCGGTCCTCGTGTACCGAATACGTTCCGTGACCTAATAGCGGAGATTCCACCTTTTGTTCACCCGCTGTTAGAGTTCTCCGAATCATGAATGGGACACACAGTCGCGCACCGGTGGTCGACCAGGACGGCGTTCGTGTCGCCGCCGACCAGAAGTCCGTCGTCGACGTGCTGTTCGACGACCAGTGGACGTGGTCGTTCAACGCCGAACGCGACGCGCACCCCCAGAACGGTCACCGGCTCGCGCCGTGGCCGGTGAACCTGCGGCCGTTCCTGCGCGGCACCGGCACGGTCACCGTCCGCGAACGGTTCGGCGAGAAGGTCCTGTTCAGCGGTGACGTGGTGTTCGACGACTCCGACCACCGCGTGCGGATCGTCGACGGTGCGGGCAGGCCGCTGATCGTGGACAAGGGCGGCGACCTGCAGTGCGGGTTCTCCCACCGCGGCGAGGCCACCCGCGAGACGCTGCTCGACGCGATCGAGGACGTGCTGGCCAGGTTGCGCGACGAGGGTGGCGTCGACGCGTTCCTCGCGTTCGGCGCGCTGCTCGGCGCGGTCCGCGACGGGCACTTCATCCCGCACGACTCGGACGCCGACGTCGCGTACCTGTCCCGGCACACCACCCCGGCCGAGGTGGCGCGCGAGTCGTTCGCGCTGGAACGCGTGATGATCCGCGCCGGCTACTGGACGTGGCGCTTCTCCGCGGCCGACTTCAAGGTGATCGTCCCCGACCCGGAGGGCGGCCGGGCGATCGACGTGTTCGCCGGGTTCGTCGTCGACGGCACGTTCTACCTGATGCCCGAGGTGCACGCGAAGGACTTCGACCGGTCGGTGATCCTGCCGCTCGGCGAGGTCGAGCTGGAGGGCCGCAGGATCACCGCGCCCGCCGACCCCGAGGCGCTGCTGGCCATCACCTACGGCCCGCACTGGCGGATCCCGGACCCGTCGTTCAAGTTCGAGACGCCGCACTGGGTGCGCCGCAGGCTCGACGGCTGGACGCGCGGCAACGTGCTGAACCGCAACCACTGGTGGCCGTTCTACTTCGGCCGCGCGCAGTCGACGGTGTCCGAGCAGCCGTCGCCGTTCGCCGAGTGGGTGCACTCGCGCGAACCCGAGGGACAGGCCGTGGTCGACATCGGCTCCGGCACCGGCCGCGACTCGCTGTGGTTCGCGCGGCAGGGCAGGAACGTGCTGGGCTTCGACTACATCCCGGCGGCAACCGAACGCGCGGGCAAGACCGCCCGCGCGGAGGGCATCCCGGCCGAGTTCCGCACGTTCAACCTGTACGACCTGCGCCAGGTGCTGGCCGCGGGCGGCGAACTCGCGCACCGCGACGAGCCGCCGACGCTGTACGCCCGGTTCCTCGTGCACGCGCTGGAGGACGCCGGGCGGCACGCGCTGTGGCGCATCGCGAGCATGTGCCTGCGCCGCGGCGGCCGGTTCTACCTGGAGTTCCGCACCGACGAGAACGCGTCCGCGGCCAAGGTGTACGGAGAGCACTTCCGCAAGTACCTGCCCGGCGACCAGGTCGTCGAGGAGATCGAGTCGTGGGGCGGCGCCATCGAGCACCGCGAAGAGGGCTACGGGTACGCCGTCTACAAGGATGAGGATCCGCACGTATGCAGGCTGGTGGCAACATGGAAGCGGTGAAGTCGCGACTGCGCGCCGTGGTGGCGAAGCAGGGCAGGCGGGTGGCCCGCATCGTCGGTGTCGACGAGGAACTGCGGCGGTTGCGGGACCGGGTCGCCGAGCTGGAGCGCGAGGTCCAGGAGGCGCGGCAGCTCAACCAGCGGATGGCTGAGCTGACGGATGTCGTCGCCGAGGTGCTGGTCCCCGCCGCGGACCGCGACGACAAGAAGCTCGCTGAGCGGCTGGCCGCGTACAACCGGGAGTCGTTCTAGGCGCTTGCCTGGTGGGTTGTCCACAGGTGGGGTGGTTGTCCACAGCCAAGATCGACTTCCGTCCCCCTGTCGGTGGTCACCGGTAGACTGGACAGCGGGGTGCCCCCGGGAGTGGTGGGGGCTGTCCGTATGTACTGGGGCCGCGGTTTTCTTTCGGTTTTCGCTGGTCAGTGCCGTTGTGGCGGTTTGTGTGCCCCGGGTTTGGTGGTGTGGCTTGCCTGGGTTTTCCCTCCGGGGGGTCCTCGCCGGACGGGCTGGTCTCCGGGATGGCGGCGGGTCTTGCACGGGGTTGGGTTGGCAAGGACTGGTGTCCAGGGTGTGCCTGCCATCCCGTCGACCTCCCGGAGGGCTATCACACCGCGTCAAGGGGGCCCGGCGGCTTTGGGCATGTGGGCGCGTCGTGCTTCGGGCCCCCTTGACCCGGTGTGATTGGGCTTCGCCAGGTCGACGGGATGGCAGGCAGCAGCCCCGGCGTGTGGTGGGCATGCGCCCCCGTGGTTCGGGCTGTGCAGTGGTGGGGCCCGTCGGTGGTGGGCTCGCGCTCACCTGGGTGCCCACGGGAGTAGTAGGGGCTGCCCGTATGACTGGGGGCTCGGCTTTCTTTCAGTTTTCGCAGGTCAGTGGCTTGTGTCCCGGGCTTTGTGGTTGGCCTTGTTGTGGGTTTCCCTCCTGGGGGAATGGCAGGCAGGCAGCCCTTTGGTGAGCTGCGCTCGCTTTCGCTGCCGCCGCTGCTTGGCTTGTTCTCTGGTGGGAACGTGATTCGCACGCATGGCCCTCGTACGGGCTCGTCGGTGCTCTGCGCGGCAGGGCTAGTCGCGGATCGGCTCGCCGATGCCCAGCAGGTTGCCCTCGCTGTCGCGGAACCACGCCGCTCGCTCGCCCTTGCCGGCCGACGGGTAGTTGCCATGGACCTCGGCGATGCCGTCGACCGTCCGCAGGCCGGGTACGTCGACGTCCTCGAAGCGGACGCCCCTGCGCCGCAGTTCGTCGACCACCGCCTCGATGTCGTCGACCGTCCACGCCATCTGGGTGTGTTCGCCGGATGGGCGGCCGTTCGACGCGAACAGCGCGAACCTCGAGCCGCCGCAGCGGTAGAGCAGGCCGCCCGGGCGTTCCTCCGCCGGGGTGAGGCCGAGCTTGTCCGCGTAGAAGGCGCGGGCCCGGTCGAGGTTCTGGGCGGGTAAGCGGGTCGCGGTCTCGAATCGGTCCAGCATGCTTCCGATCGTGACCCACGTCTCCCCGGGGCGCCAACCCTGAGACGGGTTCAGGGAATTCTCCCGATCCCGGAATCCGTCCCGCGCGCGATGCTGGTTTCAGGAGAAAGGGGAAGGGCTGTGGAGATCACGGGACTCATCTCGGCCATCATCTTCGGCGCGGTCATCGGGGGGCTCGGTCGCGCGGTGGTGCCGGGGCGTCACAACATGTCGCTGCTGGTCACGATTCTCGTGGGGATCGTCGCCGCGGTGGCCGGTACCGGGGTGGCCGCGCTGATCGGGGTGGCGGACACGCCGGGCATCGACTGGACCGAGATCGCGCTGCAGGTGATCTTCGCCGGTGGTGGCGTTTCGCTACTGAGCCGTTCCCGACAGCACACGAACGCGCACTAAGGGCGCAATTTCGGGCGTTCCCGTCCGCAACCGCCTCCTCACCTGGATATAGTCCTGCCGCGGCGATCGGTGGGAGATCGTCCGGGTGGGGAGGCACAGGCACATGGGCGACTTCGTGGCTGCCGCTTTGTCGTTCCCCGCCGTCGTTTTCTCCTTCCTCCTCGCGGCCGTTCTGCTCTACTGGCTGCTCGTGCTCCTCGGCACGCTCGACGTCGAGATCGGCGACCTCGACATCGGCGACGGTCTCGGCCTCGGTGGCGTCCCGGTCACGGTGACCGCCTCCGTGATGATCGTCGTCTCCTGGTTCGTCACCCTCGTGGGTGGTCTGGTCATCCCCGACGTCGCGGTCGTGCACACCCTGCTGGGCATCGGCGTGCTGGTGGCCGGCGTCGTCGCCGGGCTGTTCGCCGCCCGGCTCGTCGCCGCGCCCCTGCGCAAGCTGTACGCCCCGGGCGGCGAGGCCTCCCGCAACGACTTCGTCGGCCGTGAGTGCGTCATCCGCACCGGCCGCGTCACCGGCGACTTCGGACAGGCCGAGGTGACGGCCGTCGACGGGTCCACCGCGATCATCCAAGTGCGACAGACCGGTGAACACGAGCTGAGCAACGGCCGCCGGGCCCTGATCTTCGACTACGACACCGACGGCGAGTTCTTCTGGGTCGCGCCTGCCTGAAAGGGAATCTGAATGGAAACAATCCTCATCGCAGGCGGCGTCGCGCTCGTCGTGCTGCTGGTCCTGCTGATCGCCGTGAGCCGGCTCTACCGCAAGGTCGACCAGGGCAAGGCGCTGATCGTCTCCAAGGCACGCAACGTGCACGTCACGTTCACCGGCGCCGTCGTGCTGCCGGTGCTGCACCGGGCCGAGGTCATGGACATCTCGGTGAAGACGATCGAGATCGCCCGCACCGGCCAGGAAGGGCTGATTTGCCAGGACAACATCCGCGCCGACATCCGGATCACGTTCTTCGTGCGGGTCAACAAGACCAGCGAGGACGTCATCAAGGTGGCGCAGGCGATCGGCACCGCGCGCGCCAGTGACCAGCACACCCTGCAGGAGCTGTTCAACGCCAAGTTCTCCGAGGCGCTCAAGACCGTCGGCAAGCACCTCGACTTCGTCGACCTGTACACCAAGCGCAACGAGTTCCGCGACCGCATCCTCGCCGTCATCGGCACCGACCTCAACGGCTACAGCCTCGAGGACGCGGCGATCGACTACCTCGAGCAGACCCCGCTCGAGCGGCTGGACTCCAACAACATCCTCGACGCGCAGGGCATCCGCAAGATCACCGAGCTGACGGCGATCGAGCACGTGCGGACCAACGAGTTCCAGCGCAACGAGGAGAAGGAGATCACCAAGCAGAACGTGGACGCCCGCGAGGCGATCCTCGAGCTGGAACGCCGCCAGGCCGACGCGGAGAACCGCCAGCGCCGCGAGATCGAGACCATGAAGGCCCGCGAGGAGGCCGAGACCGCCAAGGTCCAGGCCGAGGAGCGTCTCAAGGCGCAGGCCGCGATGCTGCGCACCGACGAGCAGCTCGGCATCCAGGACCAGAACCGGGCCCGCGAGATCGCCGTCGCCGAGAAGAACCGCGAGCGGGTCATCGCGATCGAGTCCGAGCGCATCGAGAAGGACCGCATGCTCGAGGTCGTGGCGCGCGAGCGGGAGATCGCGCTCGCCAACGCGGCCAAGGAGAAGGAGGTCGAGGTCGAGCGCCGCGCCGTCGCCGAGGTCGTGCGCGAGCGGGTCGCCGTCGACAAGACCGTCGCCGAGCAGGAGGAGAACATCAAGCGCCTCCGCGCGGTCGAGGAGGCCGAGCGGCTGCGGCAGGCCACGATCATCGCCGCCGAGGCCGAGGCGCAGGAGCACCTGGTCAAGGACATCAAGGCCGCCGAGGCGGCCGAGGCCGCGGCCAAGCACAAGGCCCGCGAGGAGCTCACGCTCGCCGAGGCGCGCCAGCAGACCGCGGACCTCGAGGCCCGCGCCAAGATCCGCCTCGCGGAGGGCATCCAGGCCGAGACGGCCGCGAAGGGCCTCGCCGAGGTGCAGGTGCGCGAGCGCAACGCCGAGGTCATCGAGAAGGAAGGCCGCGCCGAGGCGGTCGTCGAGCGCGAGAAGGGCCTCGCCACCGCGGAAGCCGTCGAGAAGCGCGGCGTCGCGGAGGCCACTGTGGAGCGGGAGAAGGCCATGGCGGGCGCCGACGCGCTGCGCGAGAAGCTGAAGGGCGAGGCAGAGGGCCTCACCGAGAAGGCCGCGGCCATGGCCGCGCTGGACGACGCGACCCGCGAGCACGAGGAGTTCCGCCTCCGGCTGGAGATGGAGAAGGACCTGCGGATGGCGGGCATCCAGGCGCAGCGCGAGGTCGCCGAGTCGCAGGCCATGGTGCTCTCCGCCGGGCTGGAGAAGGCCGACATCGACATCGTCGGCGGCGACAGCGTGTTCTTCGACAAGCTGATGGGCTCGATCACCCTCGGCAAGAGCGTCGACGGGTTCGTCAACGGCTCCGACGTCGCCCAGAAGCTGGCAGGCCCGTGGCTGAACGGCACCGCCAGCTTCGCCGACGACCTCAAGGAGATCCTCGGCGCGCTGGGCAGCGACGACGTCAAGAACCTGTCGATCTCGGCCGCGCTGATGAAGATGATGAAGGACGGTGGCCCGCAGGCCTCGCGCATCCAGGAGCTGCTGAGCGGCGCCGCGATGACACAGGCGCCGGTCGAGCGGGTGCCTGAGATCGCCCCGCAGCCGTGACGCAGACCGTCGAAGCGCCCGCCCCGGCACAGGACGGGCTGGACGCCCGTACCTACGAGGTGCTGCGGCAGCGGCTCGCCGAGCAAGCAGGAGAGCTTGCTCGGCGGGCCGAGGCCCTCAACACCCGCCGCCTCGAAGTGTTCGGCAGCACCGAACTGCGGCTCGTCGGCGGCGAGCGGATCCGCACCGAGCACAACTGCGTGCCGCGCGACATCGTGTCCATCCCGGACGGCGACGGCGGCGCGAGCGGGCTGATGCTGTTCGGCTACAACGTGTTCATCGGCCTCAAGCCGGAGACCACGGTGCGGGACGTGTTCTCGCTGCACCGCTTCACCCGCGACGGCGACGCGTTCCGGTTCGAGGACGCGCCTGCCGAACGGCCCGAGCTGCTGGGCGACGAGCGGTTCCGCCGCGACTTCACCGAGCTGTACAAGTACTACCGGGAGACGCGGCTGCTGCAGCTGCGGCCGATCGAGGGCAAGCTGCTCGCGATCTTCCAGACCGGCCCGCGCACCGAGGACATCAAGGTCCTGCGGTGGCTGGTCGGCGCGGACGGCACGCTGTCCTACGTGGACAACGCGGGCGAGCGGGACCACGTGTTCCCGTCCTCGCACGACTTCGAGTGGACCGAGACCAGCCGCGACGACCACGTGCTGGGCCGCCACCCGCACATCTCGATCGAGAACGAGCTGTTCATCGAGACGGTCAACGGCGACCTCACCATCAAGGTCGAGAACAACACCGAGGTCGGCGAGGGCATCTACAGCGAGCCGGTGGACGAGCCGCTGCAGAGCCTCGCGGACGCGGACGTGCGGTACGCCCGCATCGGTCCGCTGATCCTGCTGCGGATCCTGCCGTACAACGAGAAGGTCCACCGCTACCTGGTGTTCAACACGCGCACCAAGACGGTGGTGCGGCTCGACGGGATCGGTCAGGCGTGCCAGCGGCTGCCGGAGGACCAGGGCATCATCTTCCCCGGCGGCTACTACCTCGCCACCGGCGTGTCCCGCACGTTCGAGAACACCGAGACCGACGACCTGGAGTTCGAGCGGGTCATCCGGTCGCCCAACGGCGAGGACGTGCTGTACGCCTTCCACGCCCGCCGCGAGGGCCGCACGCTGCTGCTGCCCTACAACGTGATCCGCAAGGAGGTCGCGAACCCGCTGCCGTGCCACGGCTACTCGCTGTTCGAGGACGGCACGCTGGTCGCGTTCCGCGCCACGTCGGAAGAACCGACGCGGGTGCACCCCATGCAGGTGTGGCAGACGCCGTTCGTGTCCGACTCCTACGCGGCGGCGCAGCCGGTCGGCACCGGGCCGCTGGAGCGGGTCGGCAACGCGGACCTGGTGCGCGGCATCTCCGACTGCCTCTCGGTCACCCGGATGATCGACGAGATGGGCCCGTCGACCGCCATGTTCGAGGGGCTCATCGCGGCGTGCGCGCGGGCCTTCGACAGCTACCACTGGCTCGGTGAGCAGGAGCTGGGCGACCTGCGCGGCGCGCTCACCGACGTGCGGGCGACCGCCGAGCAGGTGCTGGCCGAGTTCGAGAACGTCCAGTCGCTGACCGACACGGCCGCGGCCGAACTCGGCAAGGCCGGTGACGAGATCGCGTCGCTCGTGCGGCGGGTCCGGGGCGAGGCGCCGAAGTCGGCCGACGAGTGGGTCGGGCAGCTGGCGTCGCTGCGCCGCGCGCAGGGCCGGCTCGTGACGTTGCGCGAGCTGCGGTACGTCGACACCGGGCGGATCGACGAGCTGGCCGCCACGCTGGAGTCCGAACTGGACAGCGCGGCCAAGCGGGCGGTCGACTTCCTGCGCGGCGAGGACGCCTTCACCTCCTACCACGAGAAGGTCGAGGCGCTGGTCGCCGACGCGGCCGCGATCACGACCGTCGCCGAGGCGGGCCCGGTCGTCGAGCGGCTGACCGAGCAGGCCGCCGGGCTGGAGATCGTCACCGAGGTCGTCGGCTCGCTCGACATCGCCGACGCGACCGTGCGCACCCAGATCCTGGAGCGGATCGGCGAGGTGCTCGGCGGCGTCAACCGCGCTCGGGCCACGGTGGACGGACGGCGCCGGGAACTGCTCGCGACCGAGGGCCGGGCCGCGTTCGCCGCCGAGTTCGCGCTGCTCGGCCAGTCGATCACGGGTGCGCTCGCGGTCGCCGACACCCCGCAGCGCTGCGACGAACAGCTCGGCAGGCTGCTGCTGCAGCTCGAGAACCTCGAGTCGCGGTTCAGCGAGTTCGACGACTTCCTCGCCGAGCTGACCGCCAAGCGCACCGACGTCTACGAGGCGTTCTCGTCCCGCAAGCAGGCGCTCGTCGACGAGCAGTCCCGCCGCGCCGACCGCCTCGTCGACTCCGCGGAACGCGTGCTGACCAGCATCAACCGCCGCGTCGCCACGCTGTCCAGCCTGGACGAGATCAACACGTACTTCGCGTCCGACCCGATGGTCGCGAAGGTCCGCTCGGTCGCGGCGGAGCTGCGGGAGCTGGACGACGCGGTCCGCGCCGAGGAACTGGACGGCCGCCTGAAGGCCGCCCGGCAGGAGGCGGGCCGGTCGCTGCGGGACCGCGCCGACCTGTTCGGCGACGGCGGCGAGACCGTGCGGCTCGGCAGGCACCGGTTCGCGGTGAACACGCAGGCCATCGACCTGACGCTGGTGCCCAAGGACGGCGGCATGTCGCTCGCCGTCACCGGCACCGACTTCCGCACCCCGGTCCGCGACCCCGCGTTCCTCGAGACCAAGCCGTTCTGGGACCAGCTGCTGGTGTCGGAGTCGGCGGACGTCTACCGCGCCGAGTACCTGGCGGCGACCGTGCTGGAAGCCGGCGTGCCCGACGACGCCGACCTGCTCGCGCTGGTGCGCACGGCGGCCGAGTCCCGCTACGACGAGGGCTACGAGCGCGGCGTGCACGACCACGACGCGGCCGCGATCCTCGAGGTGCTGGTCCGCCTGCGGGCCGGTGCCGGGCTGCTGCGGTACCCGCCCGCCGCCCGCGCGCTGGCCCAGCTGTTCTGGGCGTTCGGCGCACCCGAGGACGAGCGCAAGGCGTGGACGACGCGGGCGGCGTCGCTCGCGCGAGCCCGTGCCGCGTTCGGCCCGGTCGCCGCGATCGCGGCGCTCTGCGCCGAGTTCGCGACCGCCATGGCGGAGTTCCCGCTGGCCGACGGCGACACCGGGCTGGCCGCCGAGTACCTGTTCGAGGAGCTGGGCTCGACCCCGGCCGGGTTCGTGACCAGCGCGGGCGCGCGCACGATCGTGGAGAGGTTCCGCCGCGAACTGGGCGGCCGGCGCGAGTTCGACGACGACCTGCGTGCCCTCGGCGAGGACGTGGCGGCCCGCCACCAGCTGGCGACCGCGTGGCTGACCGCGTTCGTGTCCACATCGGACGAGCTGCCCGCCGAGGAACTGCCGGAGGCGGTGGCGCTGCTGCTGTGCGACCTGCCGCGGCACGACTCGTCGGCGGCGGTGTCGGCCACGGTGGAGGGTCTGCTGGGCGCGCACCCGCGCGTGACCGACCGCACGCTGACGCTGCGGCTGGACGAGACGCTGGCCAGGACCCGCCGGTTCCGGCTGGCACGCGTGCCCGCGTTCCGCGCGTACCAGAAGCAGCGCAACGAACTGCTCGACCGCGAACGCGCCCGGCTGCGGCTGGACGAGTTCAAGCCGAAGGTGATGAGCGCGTTCGTGCGCAACCGGCTGCTGGACGAGGTGTACCTGCCGCTGATCGGCGACAACCTCGCCAAGCAGCTGGGCGCGACCGGCGACGGCAAGCGCACCGACCAGATGGGCCTGCTGCTGCTCATCTCCCCGCCCGGCTACGGCAAGACGACGCTGATGGAGTACGTCGCGAACCGGCTGGGCCTGGTGTTCGTCAAGGTCAACGGCCCGGCGCTGGGCCACGACGTGACGTCGCTGGACCCGGCGGACGCGCCCAACGCGACCGCGCGGCAGGAGGTCGAGAAGATCTCCTTCGCGCTGGAGCTGGGCAACAACGCGCTGCTGTACCTGGACGACATCCAGCACACCAACCCGGAGCTGCTGCAGAAGTTCATCTCGCTCTGCGACGCGCAGCGCCGGATGGAGGGCGTGTGGGACGGCCGAACCAGGACGTACGACCTGCGCGGCAAGCGGTTCGCGGTGTGCATGGCGGGCAACCCGTACACCGAGCAGGGCAAGCGGTTCCGGATCCCGGACATGCTGGCGAACCGCGCGGACGTGTGGAACCTCGGTGACGTGTTGTCCGGCCGCGAGGACCTGTTCGCGCTCAGCTACATCGAGAACTCGCTGACGTCCAACCAGGTGCTGGCGCCACTGTCCACCCGCGAGCGTGGCGACGTCGAGCAGCTCGTCCGCCTCGCCCGCGGCGAGGAGGTCCGGTCCGACGCGCTGTCGCACCCGTACTCGGCGGTGGAGCTGGACCAGATCACGTCCGTGCTGCGGAAGCTGTTGCGCGTGCAGGAGGTCGTGCTCAAGAACAACCAGGCGTACATCGCGTCGGCGGCGCAGGCCGAGTCGTCGCGGGTGGAGCCGCCGTTCCAGCTGCAGGGCTCGTACCGCAACATGAACAAGCTGGCGGAACGCATCGTCCCGGTGATGAACGACGCCGAACTCGAGACCCTGATCGACGACCACTACCTCGGCGAGGCGCAGACCCTCACCGCGGGCGCGGAGGCCAACCTGCTGAAGCTCGCCGAGCTGCGCGGCCGTCTGACGCCGGAGCAGGCGACGCGCTGGGCCGAGGTGAAGGCCGCGTTCCTGCGCGACAAGGCCCTGGGCGGCGCGGAGGACGACCCGATGGTGCGTGCGGTCGGCGCGGTGGGCCTGCTGGCCGATCGCGTGGCGGCGGTGGAGTCGGCGATCACCCGAGCCGCGGAACGGCGTGGCTGACTTCCTCATGCCGGCCGAGGACGTGTTCCCGGCGGCGTGGTGACCGGCGGGGTCGAACGCGGTGCGGTGACCGCGGGCGACCCCGTCGATCGCACTGTCCGCGCTGGACCGGGCACTGGCCGGGGCGGACCCCGGCCAGTGCCGCCGGTACCGGGCTGTCAGCGCACGAACACCGGATCCGACGTGGCAGGCCGGAACAGGTCGGGCCGCCCGGCGAAGTACGCGCGCCAGTGCCCCTTCCTCGGCTGGTCGACGGTCGCCGTGAACAGGTACCCGCCGGTGCCGTCCCACTCGGCGTCGTCGTCGGTGGCCACCGTGGTCCACGTGCGGCTGCCCGCGCGCTGGAACTGGATCTCCACCTCGACCGGCCACGGCGTGGTGTACCCGAACTCCATGTGGCCCTGCGCGACGACGTCCCCGGCCGCGTCCCGTGCCGCGGTGAAGTCGGTGAACGACGCGGGCTCCCACACGACGATGTCCGCCTCGGCGACGGCCCGTCCGACGAACGGGTCGTCCGACGGGTAGCCGACGCGGAAGTGCCCGGTGCTCCACGGCGTCATGACCACGGAGTAGCGGCCTTCCGCGTCCGTGATCGGGTACTCGAAGGTGTTGCAGTACCCGAGCGAGTCGGAGCAGTGCAGCACCCCGATCTGCTTGCCGGCGAGCGGCTGCCACCCGTTGTCCGGCGACAGCCACGTGAGCTGCCCGGACACGGTCACCGGCGCGCCCTGGTCCACCTCGGTGGCCGACAGCCGCAGGCTGATCCGCGACTCGGCCGGGACGACCTCGACCGGCGTGGGCTCGGAGTTGGCGCGCATGTAGTAGCCCTCCGCGCCGAACACGGCGTACACGTCGCCCGGGCCCGCCATCACCAGCGTCGCCGCGAAGGTGCCGTCGGCCGCCGTCGTCACCGTCGCGGGCTGGCCCTCGGCCGCGATGCTGCTGACGTCCACGGCACCGCCGGGGACCGGCACGACCTCCCGGTTGTCGGGCCGCGTCCCGGTCAGCGTGCCGCTCACCGTCACCTCGCGATCGGTGTAGGTCACGGCGGGCGGGTCGATCCGCAGCGGGCTGAACGTCGTCCGGACCGCGTAGGTGAGCGTGCCGCGGCTGGGCCCGCTGGCGACGTTGCCGTCGGCGTCGGTCACGTCGACGACCACGTCGTAGTAGTCGAACTCGGCGAGCTGCACCGGCTGCGGGGTGCGCCACACCCCGTCCTGGACGGTGCCCGACACGAGCACGAAGTCGTCGACGACGGCGATGTCCTGGTCGACGCCGTACTTCCGGATGTGTGCGCGGAGCGCGGTGACGCCCGCCTCCGCCCGCGCCGCGACCTCGAGCGTGCCGAGGTCGTCCTCGACGCTGTGCGCCCAGTTCACCACCGGCGGCGTGGCCGCGCTCGCGGTGAGCGGTGGCGTCGCCGCGAGCGCGGCGAGTACGCCGGCCGCGGCGACGACGAGCCGTGAAGTTCTTCGCATGTCTCTCCCCAGAGTCACCGGGCCCTGGTCCGGACCCGTGCACCCGGGACATCGCGACGCGCCCGTGCGATGTTCCCGAACAGGGGTGAAACTGCGTGAAGAACTGCCGGTCAGACCTTGTCGAGGGCCTGCGCGAAGTCGGCCAGCAGGTCCTCCTCGTCCTCGATGCCCACCGACAGGCGGATGAGGTCGTCGGTGATGCCCGCGGTCGCCCGGTCCTCCGGTGACATCCCCGCGTGCGACGTCACGGCGGGCCGGGTGATCAGCGTCTCCACCCCGCCGAGGCTCGGCGCCACCGCGGGCAGCGTCAGCGCCGCCAGGAACTCCTCCGCCGCGGCGACCCCGCCGGCGAGCCGGAAGCTCAGCATCCCGCCGAACCCGCTCAGCAGCTCACGCGCGTGCCCGTGGTCGGGGTGCGACGCCAGCCCCGGGTAGTTCACCGCGGCGATCTTCGGCGACTCCGCCAGGAACGTCGCGAGCGCCAGCGCGTTCGCGTTCTGCTGCCGCACGCGCACCCCGAGCGTCTTCAGGCTGCGTGCCAGCAGGTAGCCGGCGTGCGGGTCGAGGCTGCCGCCGTACAGGTTCTGCGTGTGCCGCACCTTCTCGACCAGCTCCGCCGAGCCCGCGACCGAGCCGGCGACCAGGTCCGAGTGGCCGTTCAGGTACTTCGTCGCGCTGTTGAACACCAGGTCGAAGCCCGCCACGACCGGCCGGAAGTTCACCGGGGACGCGAACGTGTTGTCGACCACGCTGACGATCCCGTGCGCACGCGCGAAGTCGACGACCTCCCGCAGCCGCCCGACCCGCATCAGCGGGTTCGTGATGGTCTCCACCAGCACGGCCTTCGTGTTGTCCCGCACCTCCCACGACGACGGGTCGTGCGGGTCGATGACGCTGTACTCCCAGCCGAGCCGCTCGGCGTGCCCGGTGACGAAGTCGTGGGTGCCGCCGTACAGCACGTCACCGACCAGCAGGTGGTCGCCCGCGCCCAGCAGCGTGTGCAGGATCGTCGTCACCGCGGCCATGCCCGACGACGTGGCCACCGCCGCCTCCGCGCCCTCCAGCGCGGCCAGCTTGCCGTGCAGGTACTTCTGCGACGGCGTCGAGTTCAGCCGGTGGTACTTGATGTCGTGGTAGGACTCGCCCGGCTCGCTGGTGAACACCGTGCCCTGGAAGATCGGGAACACGACCGAGCCTTCCGGACCCGGCACCAGCTCGCCCCCGTGGACCGCGAGTGTGTCGAAACGCATGTGAAGAACCTCCTCCTAGCGGGCGGCCACCCAGCCACGGTCGAGCCTACGTCGAGCCTCGAGCGGTTTCCCGCCCGCTGACGACCCCTTGACAGAACGGGCTGACGTCCGGTCGAGGCGGGCTCGACGTTTCCCGGTCACCGGGCGGACCGGACCTACCGTCAGCGGTGGCATTTCGCGGGCCCCGAAAGGAAATCCCCTTATGGCGCAGACAGAACTACTCGAGGCGTACCGGGTGATGCGCACGATCCGCGCGTTCGAGGAGCGGGTGCACGAGGAGCTGCCGAACGGGGGGATCCCGGGCGCGGTGCACCTGTACGCGGGCCAGGAGGCCGTCGCCGCAGGCGTCTGTGCCGCGCTGCGCGAGTCCGACTACATCGCGTCCACGCACCGCGGGCACGGCCACGCGATCGCGAAGGGCTGCGACATCACCGCGATGATGCTCGAGCTGTACGGCAAGGCGGGCGGCCTGTGCGGCGGCAAGGGCGGCTCGATGCACATCGCCGATTTCGAGAAGGGCATGCTCGGCGCCAACGGCGTGGCGGCCGGGGGCGCGCCGCTGGCGTGCGGGTCCGCGCTGTCGGCGAAGGTGCTGGGCAGGGACCGGGTGTCGGTCGCGTTCGTCGGTGACGGCGCCGCCAACCAGGGGTCGTTCGCGGAGAGCCTCACGCTCGCGTCGGTGTGGACGCTGCCGGTCGTGTTCGTGGTGGAGGACAACTTCTACGCGCAGGCCACCGGCACCCGCTACCACCTGAAGGGCCTCGACGTCGCCCGCCGTGCGGAGGCGTACGGCATCCCCGCGGTGACCGTCGACGGCACCGACTGGTTCGCCGTGCACGCGGCCGCGTCGGAGGCCGTCGACAGGGCGCGCTCCGGTGGCGGCCCGTCGCTCATCGAGTGCAAGGCAGGCCGGTTCTTCGGCCACATGGAGGGCTTCGACCAGCAGGGCTACCGCGGCGAGGGCGAGGTCGAGCGGCTGCGGGCCGAGCAGGACCCGCTGACGATCTTCACGGCCAAGGCGGGGCTGGCCGGGGCCGCGCTGTCCGAAGTGGACGTGACGGTGGACGCGGCGGTCGAGCTGGCGGTCGCCACCGCCAAGGCCGCGCCGGAGCCGGACCTGTCCGAGCTGCTGACCGACGTCTACGTGTCGTACTGAGAGGGAAGCGATGACCGAGACACCGCGCGTGCTCTCCTACCTGGAGGCACTGAACGAGGCGCTCGCGCTGGAGATGGCCGCCGACCCGTCGGTGGTCGTGTTCGGCGAGGACAACATCGGCGGCACGGGCTGCGACGGCACGCTCGGCCACGCGTGGGGCCCGACCCGCGGCCTGCACAACCGGTTCCCGAACCAGATCTTCGACGCGCCGATCACCGAGGCCGCGTTCGTGGGCGCCGCGGTCGGCGCGGCCGCGACAGGGCTGCGGCCGGTGGCTGACCTGCTGTTCGTGGACTTCGCGGGGGTGTGCTTCGACCAGATCCTCAACCAGGCCGCCAAGTTGCGGTACATGGTCGGCGGCAAGGCGTCCGTGCCGCTCGTGATCCGGGCGATGTGGGGCACCGGCATGCGGCGTGCCGCGCAGCACTCGCAGGCGCTGTACTCGCTGTTCACGCACATCCCGGGCCTGAAGGTGGTCGCGCCGTCGAACCCGGTGGACGCCAAGGGCCTGATGGCGTCGGCGATCCAGGACGACGACCCGGTGATCTTCTTCGAGCACAAGCTGCTCTACTTCGGCAGCCGCGGCGTGGTGCCGGAGGAGCGCTACACGGTGCCGCTCGGCGTCGCGAGCGTCGTGCGCGAAGGCGACGACGTGACCATCGTCGCGATCGGACGGATGGTCCACGAGGCGACGAAGGCCGCGGCCACGCTCGCCGAGGAGGGCGTGTCGGCCGAGGTCATCGACCCGCGCACGCTGTCGCCGTTCGACTTCGACACCGTGTACGCGAGCGTGGAGAAGACGTCGCGGCTGGTCGTGGTCGACGAGTCCAACCCGCGCTGCTCCATCGCCACCGACATCGCGGGCACGGTGGCGGAGCACCGTTTCTCGTCGCTGTCCTCGGCCGTGCGGACCGTCACCGGCCCGCACGCGCCCGTGCCGTTCGCGGCGTCGCTGGAGGACGCGTTCCCGCCCGACGCCGCCAAGATCGTCGACGCCGTCCGTTCCACCCTCCCGAGTTCCGTCACCAGCAAGGCATCCTGAGGAGTTGACCATGTCGGAGAACCCCAACGTCCAGCTGATGGAGAAGGTGTACGCCGCCTTCGGCGTCGGCGACGTCGAGACCGCGGGCACGTACTGGCACGAGGACTCGGTGCACCACTACCCGGGCCGCAACCCGCTGTCCGGTGAGCACGTCGGCATCGCGGACTCGACCGCGTTCGCGAACAAGATGTGGGAGCTGACCAACGGCAACCTCCGCATGGAGGTCAAGGAGATCGGCGGCAGCGACAACTACGCGTTCGCCGTGCTCGAGACCCACTACGAGCGCAAGGGCCTCGTGCTGGAGATGCCGTTCATCAACGTCGCGCTGATCGTCGACGGCAAGATCAAGGAGTTCTGGACCTACCCGAACGACGTGTACGCCCTCGACGAGTTCTGGAACGCCTGATGAAGATCATCGCTGTTGGCGGGAGCGTCACCGGTCTGGCGGCCGCGGCCGCGCTGTCGGACCGCGGGCACGAGGTGCTGGTGCTGGAGCGGGAGGCCGCAGAGCCACCGTCCACGTTGGCGGCGGCGGCGGGCGGCTGGCCGCGTCCGACGGTGCCGCAGGCCGCGCATTCGCACGCGTTCGGTTCACGCGGCACGAACCTGTTGAAGGAGCGGCTGCCGGACGTGTACTCCGCGCTGGTCGAGGCGGGCGCGGGCGAGGTGAACCTGGCGGACTTCACGCCGCCGACACTGGGCCAGGTCGAGCGCGTCCCGTCGGACGACCTGCTGAACATGCTGACCGTGCGCCGGTCGACGTTCGAGTGGGTGCTGCGGTCCCGGGCACTGGCGCGGCAGGGTGTTTCGCTGCGCACGGGCGCGACGGTCCGGGGTCTGGTGACCGACGGGGACCGCGTGACGGGGGTGCGGCTGTCGGACGGCACGGAGCTGTCCGCCGACCTCGTGCTGGACGCGAGCGGTCGCAAGACGTCGTCCGCGAAGTGGCTGGCGGAGGCGGGGCTGCCGGTGCCGGAGGCGCAGAGCGAGAGCTGCCGGATCACCTACTACACCCGGTACTACCGGCGTTTGACGCCCGCCCCGCCGGGCCCGTTGAACCGCGGCTTCGGCGCGGGCGGCATGTGGGACAGCTACACGGCCGTCCTGTTCCTGGGCGAAGGCGACACGTTCTCCATCTCCGTGGGCGTCCTCCCGGACGACAAGCCGATGAAGGCGCTGCGCGAGGAGGCCGCGTTCACGGCGGCGATCCGCGCGACGCCGCTGCTCGCCGGCTGGGTCGCGCCGGGCAACTCGGAGCCGATCTCGCCGGTGTACGCGATGGGCGGGCTGGACAACAGCTCCCGCTTCGTCGACCCCGGCGCCGAGCGGCTGACCGTCGGCTTCTACGCGCTGGGCGACGCGGTGTGCACGACGAACCCGGCGAACGGGCGCGGTGTGTCGCTGGCGCTGGCGCACGTGTACGAGCTGGCGGACCTGCTTGACGTTCACCCGGCCGTGGACCGCGCACAGGCGGCCCGCTTCGCCGGTGCCACGAAGGCGCTGCTGGCCCCGTTCCTCGGCGAGGCGATCGCGAACGACCGCGGGCGCGCCGGCCTGTGGGAGGCGGTGGCGGCCGGCCAGCGGCCGCAGATGCCCCCGCCGGGCGTGGTGCACTTCGGGGCGGCCGTGGCGGCGTCGCTGAAGGACGTCGAGGTGTGGCGGCGCGTCGCGCACGTGATGATGTCGCTGACCTCGCCCGCCGAGCTGTACGCGAACGAGGAGATGGCGCGGCGCATCGGCGCGGCGATGGCGGGCGGTCCGCCGCCGCAGTTGCCGGGCGCGTCACGGGCGGAACTGACCGCGGCGCTGGCGGCGGCAGTGGCGGAGCCGAAGGCGGCGTGAACGTGCGGCAGCGCGCGGCCCGGTGCACGCCCGCGTGGGTGGCCGGTCGCGCAGTGTCTGGCCGCCTGTCCTGAACGGCGCGTTCAGGTCACCCAGCGACCTGAACGCGCCTTTCCGGACACCGCACGAACCGGCGGGACGTCGTCGGCCCGCTGGGTTCCGGCGGGACCGGCGAGGCGTCGCGGGAACGCGAGGCCACCCGCGGCCCCGTACCCCCAGGACGCCGTCACACCACGAGAACCCACGAGGCGGCCCACAGACCAGGGGCACGACCGTCATCGGCCCGGCGACCCCGAGCCACAGCGCCGGAGCACAACACCGGCCGGACCGCGGCAAACCGCTCGCGCGCGCGATGCGGCCCCCACCCTGTCCCGGGGGCCACCCGCCATGCCAGCTTACCGGGCAGGGGTGACAGTCACGGGGTTTCGGGCCGTGGCTGTGGACAACCGAGTCGGCTGTGGACAAACACGAAACGTGGACCCGCCGCGACAAGCTCGCGCGCGCGTCGCAGGCCCCACCCTGTCCCGGGGGCCACCCGCCTTGCCAGTTTACCGGGTGGGGGTGACAGTCCGGGGGTTTCAGGCGGCGGCTGTGGATAACCGAGGCGGTTGTGGACAACTGGAGGGCGACATGCGGTTGACGGTGTTCGGCGCGACCGGGGGTACCGGGCGGTCGGTGATCAGGCAGGCGCTCGACGCCGGTGACAAGGTGACCGTGCTCGCGCGCAGGCCCGAGGCGCTCGCCGAGTTCGGGGACGAGATCACCGTCGTCGGTGGGGACGTGCTCGACCTCGGGGACGTCACCGCCGCGGTGGACGGGGCGGAGGTCGTGATCTCCGCGCTCGGCATCGGCATGCACCGGCACGCCACCACCGTCTACTCGCAGGGCACGGCCAACATCGTCGCCGCGATGCGGGACGCACGGGTCGTGCGGTTGCTCGTCGTCTCGACGTCGTCGTTGGAGTTGCCGCGCCGCCTGGCCGAGCGGGCCGTCGCGGCGGTGCTGCACCGGATCCTCGCCAAGCCCTACGCCGACATGGCGCTGATGGAGGCCGCGGTCCGGGCCAGCGACCTCGACTGGACCCTCGTCCGCGCCGCCCGCCTCACCAACGGCGCCGTCACCGGCCGGTACCGGACGGCCGTCGACGACAAGCTGCGCGGCTGCTGGTCGATCTCCCGTGCCGACGTCGCCCACTTCTGCCTCACCCACGCCGCGGACGCCGACACGTTCCGGCACACCGTCGAGGTGGCGTACTGACATGACCACGCTCACCGCGCCCCGCACCGCGCCGCCCGCCGTCGCCGTGCTCGGGTTGTTCCTCGTCAGCCTCGTCCTCGGGGTCGCGTTCACCGGCAGCGTGTACTCGTCGCCGTTCGTCGACGACGGGGAGATCGCCCGCTACTACACCGGCAACGCGGGCGCCCTGCGCTGGATCGCGTTCGCCCAGTTCCTGTCGGCGCTCGCGCTGCTGGTGTTCACCGCGACCGTCGCCGAGCGGGTGGCGAACGCCCGGATCGCCGCGGCGGGCGGGTACCTCGCCGCCGGGCTGCTCGCCGTCAACGCGCTCACCCAGTGGGTGCTCACCTTCGACGGCGTCATCGCCTCGCCCGAGACGCGCCGCGGGTTCCACCTGCTGTTCTTCGGCCTCGGCGGGTCGGGCACGTGGCCGCCGCCGGTGTGCTGGTCGCCGGGCTCTGCATGACCGGTGCGCTGCCCAAGGTGCTGCGGCAGATCGGGTGGGTCCTCGCGGCGATCTCGCTGCTGTCGCTGTTCACGTTCGTCACGGAGGCGGCGACGCTGCTGATCCCGATCGGCCGGTTCCCGGCGCTCGTCTGGCTCGTCGCCGTGGGCTACGCACTACGGTGAGGAGCATGCAGTTCGGCTTCTCGTTGCTCCCGACCGCGGACCTCCGGGCGCACCTCGCGCTCGTCGACGCCGCGGAGGAGCACGGCCTGGACCTCGTCGGCGTGCAGGACCACCCGTACGCGCCGCCGCTGGTCGAGACGTTCGCGCTGATCGCGACACTGCTGGCGCGCACGGAACGCCTCCGGTTCTTCCCGGACGTCGCCGCGCTCCCGCTCCGCCCCGCGGCCATGCTCGCGCAGACCGCCGCCACCCTCGACGTGCTGTCCGGTGGCCGGTTCGAGCTGGGCCTGGGCGCGGGCGGCAACTGGCACGGCATCGAGTCGATGGGCGTGCCCCGGCTGTCCGGCCGCGAGGCGCTGGTCGCGCTGGCGGAGGCCATCGCCGTGCTCCGCGCGCTGTGGACCCCGGGCAACGCCACCGCGGGCGGTGCGCACCACTCGGTCCGGGATGTCCACACCGGACCGCACCCGGCCCACCCGATCCGGATCTGGGTCGGCTCGCAGGGCCCGCGCAGCTTCGCGCTGACCGGCCGCCTCGCCGACGGCTGGGCCGCGCCCATCCCGTCCTACCTGCCGTACGAGACGTGGGCCGCCGCCAACGAGACCATCTCGAGGGCCGCCACCGAAGCCGGCCGCGACCCCGCGGACGTGCTGCGCATGGCCCAGCTCGTCGGCACGATCACCGACAAACCCGGCGACGCCGAGGCACGCGCGGGTTCCGCCCCGGTCCGCGGCACGGCCGACCAGTGGGCGGCGCTCATCGCGCGGCTCGCGACCGAGCAACCGTTCCGCTGTTTCGTCTTCTGGCCCGAGCAGGGCACCGTCGACCAGGTCGAGCGCTTCGCACGAGACGTCGTGCCCGCCGCACGGGCACTCGTGTGACGAACGCGGTCGGCCCGCTCGGACCGACCGCGTCCATCAACCGATCAGGTGAACGGATTCGACCGGAAATCCGTCGCGCAGATATCCGCGGTCCCGCACTACTCGTCGTGCTGGCCGCTACCACCCGTTCGGCCGGTCAAGGCGGTCACGGCACCGATCCCTGACCGGTTCTTGAGTCGCTCTCGACCCGTGCCTTGACCCTGGCATCAGTACCGACGGGAAAGGGAGCGCGATGACCGCGACGTTCAACCGACAGACCCCGGGCACGGTGGGGGTCGTTGGGCTGGGGTACACCGGACTGCCGCTGGCCCTCTCGCTGGCCGGGTCCGGGTTGCTGACCATCGGCCTCGACATCGACCGGGACAAGATCTCCGCGTTGCGAGCCGGGCGGTCCTACCTGCCTGACATCGCCGACGACGAGCTGGCCGCCACCGCCGAGTGGTTCGAGCCCACGGCCGACCCGGCGCGGCTCGCCGGGCTCGACGCGTACGTCATCTGCGTGCCGACGCCGACCGCGCGCGACGGAGTCGCCGATCTGTCCTATGTGGACGCGGCGGTGGACGTGGTGGCGCCGCTCGTCCGCGCCGGGGCGCTGGTGGTCCTGCAGTCGACCGTGCCGCCGGGCACCACCGCGAAGCTGGCCGATCGGCTGGCGCGCGGCAGCGGGCTCGTCGCGGGCGTGGACTTCCACGTCGCCATGGCGCCCGAGCGCATCGACCCCGCCTCCGCGGGCGGCGGTGGCTGGACCGTCCGGAACACGCCCAAGCTCGTCGGTGGGCTCACGCCCGAGTGCACGCGGCTCGCCGCGTGGCTGATGGCACGCGTCACCAGCACCGTCGTGCCGGTCAGCAGACCGGAGGTGGCCGAGATCGCGAAGGTCTTCGAGAACACGTTCCGCCTGGTCAACATCGCCCTCTCCTACGAGCTCTCCGAGCTGTGCGACGCGCTCGGGCTCGCTCCGCGCGAGGTCATCGACGCGGCCGCCACCAAGCCGTACGGCTTCCTGCCGCACTACCCGGGCCCCGGCGTGGGCGGCGAGTGCATCCCCGTCGACCCGCGGTTCCTCACCGCGCTGGGGCAGGAGCACGGCAGGCCGATGCGGCTGGTCGAGCTGGCGCACCAGCACGTCAGCGCCCGCCCGGCCGTCGTGGTGGACCGGCTGGCGGACCTGCTCAAGGACGCCGACTCCGACCTGTCGGGTGCACGGGTGCTCGTCGCCGGTGTCGCCTACAAGCCGGGTGTCGCCGACACGCGCAACTCGCCCGGCGTCGACGTCATCCGCGAGCTGCGCGACCGGGCCGCCAAGCCGAGCTACGCCGACCCGCTGGTCACCGACCTGGTCGTGGACGGGGAGGCCGTGGAGCGCATCGACTGGCACGGCGACCACGTGTCCGAGTTCGACTGCGTGGTCCTCGTGACCCCGCACGCCGAGCTGATGGGGCAGCCGCTGTGGGACGCGGCGCCGCTCGTGCTCGACACCTGGCACCTGCTCCCCGCCGGCAACGGCGTCCACCACCTGTAGAGGGGACGACAGATGCACCTCGACCAGATCATCGCCCACAAGCGGGAGCAGTGGGCGGGCATCGCGGGCACGCTGCCGGGGGAACGCACCCGGCCGCTGCGCCCCGGCCGGTTCACCAAGGCGGTGAGCGGCCCCCGCGTCGGCATCATCGCCGAGGTCAAGCCGCGCTCACCGTCCAAAGGGGACCTCTGGCCGCGGGACGCGGCGGTGCCGCTCGCACTGTCCTATGAGGCCGGTGGGGCCGCCGCGGTGTCCGTGCTCGCGGAGGAGCAGTTCTTCGGCGGCGGCGCGGACCTCGTCCGGCAGGTGGCCGACGCGGTGCGTGTTCCGGTGCTGTTCAAGGACTTCGTCGTCGACACGCGGCAGGTGAAGCTGGCGTACGCGGCAGGTGCGGACGCCGTGCTGGTGATCGTCCGCGCGGTCGACGATCCGCTGCTGACCGACATCCTCGACGCGGCGCGGGGTCTCGGCCTCGACGCGCTCGTCGAGACGTTCACCGCCGCCGAGGTCGACCGCGCGCTGACCGCGGGCGCCACGCTCGTCGGCGTCAACAACCGCGACCTCGACACGTTCGAGGTCGACCTGCGCAACTCGGCCCGGCTGCGGGAGCTGATCCCCGCCGAGATCCCGGCGGTCAGCGAGAGCGGCCTGCGGGACCGCGCCGACGTCGAACGGGTCGCGGAGCTCGGGTTCTCCGGCTGCCTCATCGGCGAGACGCTGCTGACCAGCCCCGACCAGGAGCAGGCCGTGCGCGCGCTCACCGGCGTGCCGACGCGCGGGGAGGCGGCGGCGTGATCGGGAACGGCTTCTTCGGCGACTACGGCGGCCAGTTCGTCACCGAGACCCTGGTCCCGCCGCTGACCGAGTTCGCCGAGGCGTACGACGCGGCGCAGGCGGACGAGACCTTCACGGCCGAACTGGACACCCTCCTCGCCCAGTTCGTCGGCAGGCCCACGCCGATCACCCGGCTGCGGCAGCTCGGCGCGGACGGCGGCACGACGCTGTGGCTGAAGCGCGAGGACCTCACGCACACCGGCGCCCACAAGATCAACAACTCGCTGGGGCAGGCGTTGCTGGCGCGGCGCATGGGCCGCAAGCGGATCGTCGCCGAGACGGGCGCGGGCCAGCACGGGGTGGCGGTGTCGGCGGTCTGCGCGTACCTGGGCCTCGACTGCGTCATCTACATGGGTGCCGTCGACGCGCGGCGCCAGGCGCCGAACCTGCAGCGCATGCGGCTGCTCGGCGCGGACGTCCGGCTCGTCGACGCGGGCACGGGCACGCTGCGGGAGGCGGTCAACGCCGCCATCCGCGAATGGCTCGCCGACCCGAACGACACGCACTACCTGCTGGGGTCGGCGGTCGGACCGCACCCGTTCCCGTCGATCGTCGCCGAGTTCCAGTCGGTGATCGGCCGGGAGGCGCGGCGCCAGGTCGTCGAGGCCACCGGCGGGCTGCCGGACGCGGTGGTGGCGTGCGTCGGCGGCGGCAGCAACGCGATCGGTGTGTTCCGGGCGTTCCTCGACGATCCCGTCCCGCTGTTCGGCGCGCAGGCCACGGGCGACGGCTCGCAGCGGCTCGGCCACCAGGCGGCGCCGCTGCTGTACGGGCAGCCGGGCGTGCTGCAGGGCGCGCTGTCGTACCTGCTGCAGGACGAGGACGGGCAGGTGCGGGACACCTCGTCGGTCGCCCCCGGCCTGGACTACGCGGCCGTCGGCCCGGAGCACGCGCACCTGCGGGACACCGGGCGGGTCACGTACGTGGGCGTCCCGGACGCCGAGGCGCTGGACGCGTTCGCGCTGCTGTCCCGGTTCGAGGGGATCATCCCGGCGCTCGAGTCCGCGCACGCGGTCGCCGCCGCGCTGCGGCTGGCAGGTGACTTCCCGGGCGGCAACGTGCTGGTCAACCTGTCCGGCCGCGGCGACAAGGACCTCGCGACCGCACTGGCCGCGCTCGGCATGGAGGAGACCGATGACCAGGATCGGTGACGCGTTCGCGCGGGAGGACATGGCGCTGGTCGCGTACCTGTGCGCGGGCTACCCGGACCCGGCGGAGACGGTCGGACTGGTGACGGCCGCGGTCGAGGCGGGCGCCGACGTGATCGAGCTGGGTGTGCCGTTCTCGGACCCGCTCGGCGACGGGCCGGTGATCCAGGAGTGCGGCCGGGTCGCGCTGGCGGCGGGCACCACGCTGCCGCTGGTGCTCGACCTGGTCGCGGAAATCCGGGCGTCCGGTGTGGACGCACCCATCGCCCTGATGGGGTACGTGAACCCGTTCCTGCGCTACGGCTGGAAGCGGCTCGCCGACACGTGCGCGCAGGTCGGGGTGGACGGACTGATCATCCCGGACGTGCCCGCGCACCAGGCCGACGACCTGATCGCCGCGGCCCGGCCGAAGGACGTCGACACGGTGTTCTTCGCCGCCATGGGCAGCCCGGACGAGCGCCTCGCCGCCAATGGAGAAGCCAGCCGCGGCTTCCTGTACTGCCTGGCGACGAACGGTGTCACGGGTGTCCGCGCCGACCTCGACCCCGGGCTGATCGACTTCCTCGCCCGGCTGGGGAAGCTCACGGACACCCCGCGTGCGGTCGGTTTCGGCATCTCCACGCCGGAGCACGTCGCCCGTCTCCGCGGCCACGCCGAGGGCGTGATCGTCGGCAGCGCTCTGGCCAGGGCCATCGGCGCGGCCGACGACGCGGCGGGGCGGATCGAGGCGGTCCGGGACACCGTGTCCGCGTTGACGGCGGCGACACGATGATCCCCGTCATCGTCGGCTACGGCCGGGCCGGGCGGGACCTGCACCACGCGAGCCTGCGCCGCCTCGGGCGCTCGGAGATCGTCGCGGTGGACCCGCGCCCGGTCGCCGCGCCCGGGGTGACGTGGCTGCCGACCGTGGCCGCCGCGCTGGAGCGGGTCGACCTCGACCGGGCCGTGTTCCACGTGACCACGCCGGTCGCCGACCACCACGCCGTGCTCGGGTGGCTCGCCGCGGCGGGTGCGCGCAACGTGGTGCTGGAGAAGCCGATCGCCGCCACGGCTGGCGAGGCGCGTGCCATCGCCGCGCTCGCCGGGCGCACGCGGATCGTGCCGGTCGGGGTGTGGCTGTCGAGCGCGGTGACCCGCCGCGTCGAGCAGGCCATCGCCGACGGCGTGATCGGCCCGGTCCGCTCGATCCGCATGGAACAGATGAAGCCGCGCTTCACCCGGTCCGCGGGGGCGGTCGACGCGGCGCAGGCCACGGAGGTCGAGCTGCCGCACCAGCTCCTGCTCGCGCTCCACCTGGGCGGCGGGCCCGGCGAGCTGGCCGACACGCTCACGTGGGGCATGCCGCTGCCGGACGGCACGGAACTGCCCGGCGCGGGTGGCGTGGACGTCACGCTGCGCCAGCCGAACCGCGTCACGACCCGGCTCATGTCGGACCTGACGTGCCCGGTCCGCCTGCGGCGCCTGCGCGTCACCGGCACCCGCGGCACGCTCGTCGCCCACTACCCGATCAGCTCCGACGACCACACCGGCCAGGTGATCCTGCCCGGCCGGGACCGGGAGCTGGTCCGGGACCTGCCGATCACCCAGTTCCTCGACGCCGCCTACGCGTACTTCGCGGGCGACGGGCCACCACCGCCAGGGGACCTCGCACTGCACGTGCGGGTCGCCGAGCTGGTCGAGGACGCCACCCAGCACGCACGCACCATCGACGAGGAGTACGCGGCATGAGTGTCCCCTTCTTCTCCGGCGCGAAGACCATGCGCCGCGACTGGCCGGTGCTCGAGCCGCGCATCCGGGAGATCGCCGAGTCGGGCCGGTTCACGTCCGGCGCGTGGGTCGAGCGGCTCGAACGGGAACTGTGCGACTACACCGGCGCCAAGCACGTCATCGTGGTCGGCAACGGCACGGACGCGCTGATCATGATGCTCCGCGCCGCCGGCGTCGGGCCCGGCGACGAGGTGATCGTCCCCGCGTACTCGTTCTTCGCCACCGCGTCGTCGGTGCTGCACGCCGGCGCGACGCCGGTCATGGTCGACGTCCTGCCCGGCTCGTACGCGCTCGACCCGGACCGGGTCGAGGCCGCGATCACCGAGCGCACCAGGGCGATCATGGCGGTGCACCTGTTCAGCCAGCTCGCGCCGATGGTCGAGCTGGCGGAGGTCGCCGAGCGCCACGGCCTGCTGCTCCTGGAGGACAGCGCGGAGGGCATCGGCATGTGGCAGGGCGGTGTCCACGCCGGACTGTTCGGCACCGCGGGCGTCCTGTCGTTCTTCCCCACCAAGACACTCGGCGCGCTGGGGGACGCGGGCGCCGTGCTCACCGACGACGACGAGGTCGCCGCCCGCGTCCGCCGCCTGCGGTGCCACGGGCAGACCACCGACGGCGCCTACGAGTACCAGGACCTCGGCTACAACAGCCGCTGCGACGAGATCGAGGCGGCGGTCCTCGTCACCCGCCTCGAGCACCTCGACGAGGACATCGAGCGCCGGCGCGTGCTGGCCGAGCGGTACACGCAGCGGCTCGGCGAGATCGTCGACACGCCCTACCTCGCCCCGGCGAAGGGGGACGGGGGCCTGACGTTCTACGTGTACCTCATCGAGACCGACCGCCGCGACGAGCTGGTCGAGTTCCTCGCCGCGCACGGCGTCGGCACCGAGGTGTACTACCCGCGGCCCATGCCGCACCAGCCCGCGCTCGTCCACCTGCCGCGGCACCCGATCCCGGTCGCCGAAGCGGCGGCGAAGCGTGCCGTCGGCCTGCCGCTCTACCCGGACCTGACCGCCGAGCAGGTCGACCACGTCGCCGACCTGATCCGCGACTTCCACGACCCGAGGAGGGCCCGATGACGATCGCTTTCGCGGCGTTCGACCGCCGCTACGAAGGCTGGGTCGACGACCTCGTCGACGTGGTCCGCGAGGTCGGCCAGTCCGACGAGTTCATCCTCAAGTCCCGGGTCGCCGCGCTGGAGGCGGCCATCGCCGGCCAGGTCGGGACCGCGCACGCGATCGGCTGCGCCAGCGGCACCGGCGCGCTCACGCTCGCGCTGACCGCGCTCGGCATCGGCCCCGGCGACGAGGTGGTCACACCGGCCTTCTCGTTCGTCTCCTCCGCCAGCACGATCGCGCTGACCGGCGCCACCCCGGTGTTCGCGGACGTGGACCTCGTCGACTACGCGCTCGACCCGGCCGCCGCGGCGACCGCGGTCACCGACCGCACGAAGGCGATCATGGCCGTGCACCTGTTCAGCCAGGTCGCGCCCATGAACCGGCTGCACGCGCTCGCGTCGCGGCGGGGGCTGAAGCTCGTCGAGGACAGCGCGGTCACGCTCGGCGGCACGGTCGCGGGCCGCCGCACGGGCACCGCGGGTGACGTGGGCGTGTTCTCCTTCTTCCCCGCGAAACCGCTCGGCGGGCCGGGGGACGCCGGCATGGTCGTCACCGCCGACGACGAGCTGGCCGCGACCGTCCGCGCGCTGCGCAACCACGGCCAGGGCGCGGTCCGGTTCCGGCACGACCTGGTCGGCTTCAACTGCCGCATGGACGAGATCGTCGCCGGGTTCCTGCTGCGGCGGCTGCCCACGCTGGACCGCCAGCTCGCCGCGCGCAGGCAGCGGGCCGAGCGGTACGCGGCCGCGCTGCCGCCGGAGGTCGCCGCACCGCACGGCTTCGGTGACCGGTCGGTCTACACGTACGTGGTGCGCGTGCCGGAACGGGACCGGTTGCGGGCGTTCCTTGCCGAGCACGGTGTCGAGACCGTCGTGTACTACCCGAAGCCGTTGCACCTGCAGCCCGCGTTCGCGCATCTCGGGCACGGCCCGGGCGACTTCCCGAACGCGGAACGGCTCGCGCAGGAGTGCGTGGCGCTGCCGCTGTACCCGGAGCAGCCGCTGGCCGAGGTGGACCGCGTGGCTGAGCTGGTCGCCCGCTTCTTCCGGAGCGGGTCGTGACCAGGGTCAGCGGGATCGGCGACGAGGCCGCCGCCGGTCTCGCCGACCAGCTCCGCATCCACCGCGAGCTGGGTCTCGAAGGGCTGGAGCTGCGCACGATCGACGGCCGGGGGCTGCACGAGCTGACCGACGCCCAGGCCGCGCTGATGGCTGCCCGCGTCCTCGCGTCGGGCCTGGAGGTGCCGGTCGTGGCCACCCCGATCGGCAACTGGGGCACGTCCGTCGGCGCTCCGCTCGCCCCGGACCTCGCGGTCCTGCGGCGCACCGCGGAGGTCGCGAGCCTGGTCGGCTGCCGGTACCTGCGGGTCATGTCGTACCCCAACGACGGCAGGCCGGACGCGGAGTGGCGGGCGGCCGCGCTGGCGCGGCTCACCCGGCTGACCCGCCTCGCCGAGGAGCTGGACGTGGTGCTGCTGCACGAGAACTGCCACGGCTGGGCGTCGACGTCGGCGGCCGCGTCGGTCGACCTCGTGACCACGGTGGACAGCGCGCACCTGCGGCTGCTGTTCGACGTCGGCAACGGCCTCGCCTACGGCTACGACGCGCTGCCGTTCCTGCGGGACGTGCTGCCGTGGGTGGCGCACGTGCACGTCAAGGACGGCGTGCGCACCGGCGGCGGCGTCGAGTTCGGCGTGCCGGGCGACGGCGAGGCCGGGGTCGCCGACTGCCTGCGGCTGCTGGACGACGCGGGCTACGAGGGCTGGTACAGCCTCGAACCGCACGTCGCGCACATCCCGCACCTGGGGGTCACCGCCGACCCAGCCACGCTCGAAGCCGGTTACCGCACGTGTGCGGAGAAGTTCCTGAGGATGCTCGATGGGTGACATCGGATTGCGCGACGCGGACGTGGACTGGCTGCGTGCGCTCATGGACGTGCCGTCGGTGTCACCGTTGGAGGGCGGCGACCCCGAAGCGGTGCGGCAGGCGCAGAAGATCCTCGCCGAGGGCGCCGAACTGCACGGCGTGCGCAGCACGTGGCTGACCGCGCCGACGGTGGCCGACCTGCCCGCGACCGGCGTGCCGCGGCCCGTGCGGGACGTGGCCGACGAGTCGTTCCTCGCGGCGCAGCCGTCGCTGGTGCTGGCGTTCGGTGACGCGCAGCCCGCCGAGCGGCGGATCGTGCTGAACTTCCACGTCGACACCGTCGGCCCGCACGTCCCGCCCCGGCTCACCGGCCGCACGCTGCACGGCCGCGGCGCCGTCGACGACAAGGGGCCGGGCGTGGCCGCGATCGTCGGCGTCGCGCGGGCGTTCGCCGAGGACCCGTCGCTGGCCGAGCGGGTCGAGGTCGTGGTGTGCAGCGTGCCCGGCGAGGAGGGCGGCGCCATGGGGTGCTACGGCACGCGCTGGCTCGTCGACCAGGGTGTTGCCGGCCGGCTGACGATCTTCGCGGAGCCCACCGGCAACCGGGTGCTCGACGCGTGCAGTGCCGCCATGACCCCGCGCGTCACGGTCGCCGGCGTGGACAGCACCGACGACCACCCGCGTGACGGCCACAACGCCACGCTCGCGCTGGGCTTCCTCGCCGGGTACCTCGGCCGCGGCCTCGCGCCGCTCGCCGACCGGCTCGGCGCGAAGGTGTGCGTGGCGGGCCTGCACACCGGCGACGCGCACAACCGCGTGTACGGCACCGGGCAGCTGCTGCTCAACCTGGCGTACTTCGACCGTGGCGCCGCCGACCGGCTGGCGTTCGAGGTCGAGACGCTGGTCGCCGCGGCCGGTCCCGCGTTCGCCGCGGAGCACGGGAACTCGAGCATCGCTCGACGGCTGGTCGAGGACTGGGCGGATGTCGTGCGCCTCGACTGGCTCAAGCGCGACCTGCCGCCACTGTCCAATCGGGACGGTGAGATGGAGGCGCTGCTGGCGTCCGTCGGGCTGGTGAGGCACGACGGGATCGCCGACGGGACGGCCTTCACGTGCGACGCGATCTGGGCCGCCGACAGCCCCGGCTACACCGCGATCTGCGGCCCGGGGCATCTCGACGCGAACGGCGCGCACACCCCGGACGAGCACGTCGAGCTGGACGCGCTCGACGACTACGCGACCCGGATCCGTGACCTGGTAAGGCGTTTTGGAGGGACCTCGACATGACAGTGCATGTGCCACCGGCCGCGCTGCACCGCGCGGTGCGGGACGTGTTCGTCCGATGTGGACTCGATGCGGACGCGGCGGACGCGGCCGCCGATGCGGTCTGCTACGCGGACCGGCACGGCTTCGCGACCCACGGCGTCAACCAGCTGGTGAACAACTACGCCCCGGGTCTGCGGTCCGGCCGGATCCCCGCTTCCGCCGCTCCGGAGGTGGTCGGCGGGGCGGGCGCGGTGGCCGTCGTCGACGGTCGTGCGGGGCTGGGCCTGGTTACGATGACGTTCGCGGTCGACAGGGCAGCCGAACTGGCCACCGAACACGGGGTGGGGGCGGTCGCGGTGCGCAACAGCGGGCACTTCGGTGCCGCCGGGTACTACTCGCACCGGCTCGCCGGCCGCGGGATGGTCGGTGTCGCGATGACGAACTGCGGCGCGCAGGGCGTGGTCCCGCCGCTCGGCGGGGCGGTCAGGATGCTCGGCACGAACCCGCTGTCGGCGGCCGTGCCCGCCGGCCCGGTGGCGCCGTTCGTGCTCGACATGAGCACGACGGTCGTCGCGACCGGCCGGGTGAAGGCCGCGCTGCGGGACGGCGAGGAGGTGCCGCCCGGCTGGCTCGTGTCCCGTGCGGACGGTACGCCGGTCACCGCGCCGCGGGCGTACGTCGACGAGACCGCGGACGTGCAGTGGCTCGGCGGGTCGCTGGTCACCGGTGGCGCCAAGGGGTTCGGGCTCGGGCTGCTCGTCGACCTGCTGTGCGGACCGGTCGCGGGCGCCGCGTTCGGGCCGCGGCGGGAGGTGCTCGACGGCGGGCCACCCGCGGACGACACCGACGTCGGCCACTTCGTGCTCGCGCTCGACACCCGTGCGTTCGGCGACGACGTCGAGGCCAGGGCCGCCGAGTTGCTGAGCACGGTCGCCGCGTGCCCGCCGGCCGGGTACGCCACGTCGGTGACCTACCCGGGCGCGCCGGAGGCCGCGCGGGCGGAGGCGGCCGACCGCGACGGCGTGCCGCTCGACAAGCCCGTCGCGGTCGCGTTCGCGGACCTGCTGGGAGAGCTGGACGTCGAGGCACCGGAGGGGATGCGGCCATGAAGGTGGGAGTGATCGGGCTCGGCGCCATCGCGCCGTACTTCCTGCGTGCCCTGGACACCGACCCGGAGCTGACGCTGGCCGCGGTGTGCGATCTCGACGAGGCCAGGATGGACCCGTTCGACGTGGCGAGGTACACCTCCTACGAGGAGCTGCTCGACGAGAGCGGCGTCGAGGCGGTCGTCATCACGCTGCCGAACTTCCTGCACGCGCCTGCGGTGCACGCGGCGCTGGACCGCGGCATCCACGTCTGCTGCGAGAAACCCCTCGCCGTGACGTCGGCGGAGGCCGTCGAGATGGCGCGCCGCGCGCGGGCGAGCGGGGCGACGCTGTTCACGGCGTTCCACCGCCGGTACAACACGAACCTCCTGGAGCTGCTGGCCGCGTTGCCGGAGCGGCGGGAGATCGCGTCCGTGCGGGCGCGGTACCACGAGAACATCGCCGAGCACACCGGCGGCGACGCGTGGTACCTCGACCTCTCCCGCTGCGGCGGCGGGTGCCTGATCGACAACGGCCCCAACGCGCTGGACTCGGTGCGCCACCTGGTCGGCCCGATGCGCGTGGTGGACGCGTCGATCGGGGACGTCCGCGGCGGCTGCGAGTTCGTGGCCGAGGTGCGGCTGGAGACCCCGGACGCGATCCCGGTGACCGTCGAGCTGGACTGGGCGCTGCCGACGGGCGAGGTCAAGGACGTGTCGGTGACGCTCCGGGACGGGACGGTGCTGCACGCCGACATGCTCGCGGGGTACGACGAGTTCAAGTCGTCCCTCGAACACGAGTACGTCGGCATCCTCGCCGAGTTCCGCGCCGCGATCGCCGGACCGGACTGGGTGGACCCCGGGCCGGAGATCGTCGCGGTCGTCGAGGAGGCGTACCGGGTGGCGCGGCGCAAGGAGACCCGGCTGCGGATGAGCAGCAAGGGCGCGGCGACGGCCAGGGTGGTGAAGCTGCTGTACCACTCGCGGGACGACCGGGGCATGCGGCTGTCGGAGTGGCGGACCAGAGCCATCCAGGCCGGCGAGATCCACGAGCTCGTGACCACCACCGACGAGCCCGAGGACCCCGGCGACCGGATCCACCGCGTCGGCTTCCTCGGCTTCGTCGAGTTCGCCGACGCGACCGTCATCGGCCGGGGCGACGAGGTGTACGCCGGCGACCGTCGCATCGGGACGGTCGCGGGCTTCGACGAGTGCCACTTCCCCAACCACTACAACATCCTGATCGACACGGACACGCTGGTGTCGGCGGGCGACATCGACCTCCGGGTGGCGGACGTGGTCCGCTTCGTCGAGGCCAGGTAGGAGCGGGAGATGAGGAACGGGCTCGGTGTCGCCAGTGGCGTCACCGCCATGGTCACCGTCGGGAGCTCGGCCGCCGTGCTGGTGGTCATCGAGGACTACCCGACGTTCGGGGGGCAGGCGCTGCGGTACGCGGGCGCGTTCCTCACCCTCCTGCTCATCATGGCCGTGCGCAGGGTGCCGCACCTGCGCCTGTCCGCGCGGGAACTCGGCAGGCTCGCGCTCCTCGCGGGCACGGGCCTTGCCGCGTTCAACGTCTGTTACGTCCAGGCCGTCAAGCACGCCGAGCCGTCCAGCGTCGGCGCCGTCATCGGCGGCGTGCCGATCGTGCTCGCGGTCCTCGGGCCGTTGTTCGCCCGGACGAAACCCCAGGCCAGGGTGGTCGCCGCGGCCGTCGTCGTGTCCGGTGGGGTGGCGCTCTCGCAGGGCTTCGGCGGCGGCAGCGTCGCGGGCCTGCTGTGGGCGCTCGGCTCGCTGGCCGGTGAGGTCGCGTTCTCGCTGATCGCCGTGCCGGTCCTGCCGCGGCTGGGGCCGCTGCGGGTCTCGACGTACGCGTCCGGGCTCGCGGCGCCCATGCTGCTCGTCGCCGGGTTCGCGTCGGGCGAGCCGCTGCCGGTGCCGGCCGGCGCCGAGGTGCTTGCGCTCCTGTGGCTCGCCGTCGTGGTCACGGCGCTCGCGTTCGTGCTCTGGTACGTCGCCCTGCAGCGGCTCGGCGCCGACCGGGCCGGGTTGTGCGCCGGGATCGCACCGGCGAGCACCGTGGTCGCCGCGTTCCTGCTGGGCACGGGGGCACCCACCGCGGCCGACATCGCGGGCGCGGTGATCGTGGGGATCGGGGTGGTGCTAGGCCTGGCCCCGGGCCGCCGCCACGAAGGCCCGGATGAGCCCGTGGTCCTTGACCCCCCGGCTGGACTCGACCCCGCTGGAGACGTCGACCCCCCAGGCCCCGGAGGCGGCGACCGCGGCGGCGACCGAACCGGGGGTGAGGCCCCCGGCCAGCAGCCACTGCCCGCCGAGGTCCGCGACTGACGTGTAGTCCCACGTCTCGCCCGACCCGCCCTTCGGCGCGTCGACGAGCAGGAGGTCGTCGCCGTACGCGCCGACCCGCAGGTCAGGCGCGGAGAACGGGACGGCGCGGATCAGCTGCCACCGCGGGTCGGCGAGCGCGGTGAAGGCGTCCTTCGGGTAGTCGCCGTGCAGCTGGACGGCGTCGACACCGGTGGCCTCCGCGATCGCGCGGACCTCGTCGACCGGCTGCTTGTGGAACACGCCGACGGTCAGCGCGGAGCCGGCCACCGCCACGAGCGAACGGGCGGTGGCCGGGTCGACCTGGCGCGGGCTCGTCGCGAACAGGAACCCGACGGCGTCGGCGCCCGAGGACACCGCGACGTCGACGTCGGCGGGTGTGCGGAGCCCGCAGACCTTCACGAACATGCGCACCACCCTACTCGCCGAGGTGTTCCCGCAGCTCTTTCAGCTGGTCGAGGCCGTTGCCGCAGGGTGCGAGCAGCACCTCGTCGCAGCGGGCCTCCGCCGGCCTCGTGAGCGTCTCGCGGAGCGGGGTTGCGCCGATCTGCTCTTCGAGCACGCGCCCGCGTCCCCCGACGTGTCCCGGACCGTGCTGGGCAGCGCGACCCCGATCGCCATCAGGCCGCCGCCGCGCCCGGTGCGCGCCGGTTCAGCACGTTCTCCATGCCCGCCTTCTGGAAGAACGCCCGCGCGCCCTCCGGGGTGACCATGTCGCGCGGCTCGGTCAGGTGCTCCTCCAGCTGCCGCTCGAACTCACGCACCTCCGGCTGCCTGCTCATGTGCGCGGCCACCACCGGCAGCGGCCCCTCGACCTCGATCACGCGGATCGCGATGCCGGTGCCGACGAACGCCATGGTCGCGAGCAGCTTGCCGACGACCTGCCCGTCCGGGCCGGTGATCTCGAAGTTCGGCCGCCCGCTGGTGCGGAACAGCTCCTTGACGACCTCCTCGCTGCCTTCCTTGATCGGGTAGTACAGCGCGTGCCAGGTGGACATTCCCTCAACCTCCGTTTGGTGCTTCAGTGGCTGGCGGTCACGCCGCCGTCGACGTAGATGACCTGCCCGTTCACGAACCGGGCGAGCGGCTGCGCGAGGTAGAGCACCGCGCTCGCCACCTCGTCCGGCTCGGCGAACCGGCCGACCGGGATCCGTTGCCGCAGGCGGGCCACGAACTGGGGGTTCTGCTGCGCCTGCTCGACGAAGTCGGTGCGCATGAACCCGGGCGCGACCGCGTTGACGGTCACCCCGCGCCCGCCCCACTCGGTGGCGAGCTGCTTGACCAGCAGGTTCACCCCCGCCTTGCTGGCGCCGTACGCGGAGAACCCCATCCGGCCGCCCGCGTCGCCGCGCACCGAGGACAGGTGGATGATCCGGCCCTCGCCGCGCTCGAGCATGTGCCGCCCGACCGACTGGGACAGCAGGAACGCGCCGACCAGGTTCGCGTTGACCACCGACGCCCACTGCACGGGGTCGAAGTGCTCGGCGGGCACGGTGATCAGCTTGCTGGCCGAGTTCACCAGCACGTCGATGCCGCCCCACGCCTCGACCACGGTCGCGACGGCGGCGTCGATGGCCGCCGGGTCGGTCACGTCGACCGCGACACCCAGCGCGGTCGCGTCGTTCGCGCGCAGCTTGTCGGCCAGCTCGGTGGCCTTGTCGAACGACCGGCCCGCGATGGCGACCCGCGCGCCCTGCTCGGCGAACTGCTCGCAGATCACCGTGCCGAGCCCGCCGTACCCGCCGACGACCAAGACCCTCATGACGCTCTCCTCAGAGTCTCTTGCTCCAGCCCGAACAACGCCGCCGCGTTGCGGTGCAGCACCGCGTCCACATCGGACAGGCCGAGCTGCTCGACCATGCCGAGTGCCGCGTCCAGCGAGGTGGCGAGCGGCGGCGAGTCCGTGCCGAACAGCAGTTGTCCCGGACCGAACACCGCCAGCGCCGCCTTCAGCGCGGGGAGCGACGGTGTCGCCGTGTCGACATGGATCTTTGTCAGCTGCTCGCTGATCGGCGGTCCGGCCACGTTGTCCCGGCGCTGTGCCATGTCGAGCTTTTCCCGCAGCAGGGCCAGCGCGCCGCCCGCGTTCGGTGCGATCAGCTTGAGCCCGGGGAACCGCTGCAACCGCCCCGCGAGGAGGATCGCCGCGACACCCATGGTGATGTCACACGGCCGCACCACGTGCTCGATCGCGCCGACCTTCTTCATCGCGCCGGCCGCGACCGGCGCCGCGGGCGGGTGCAGCAGCACGGGCGCCCCGGTTTCCTCGGCCATGGCGAAGAAGTCGTCGGTGCGGGCGTCGTCCAGGAACTCCCCGCGCACCGAGGAGTTCACGATCAGCCCGGTGAACTCCTTCTCGCGCAACCACTCCGCGGCCCGCGCCACGTCGTCGGCCGAGAACGGGTTGGCGTAGACGTACCCGGTCAGCGCACCCGCCTTGTCCCGGACCGTCTCCGCCACCCATTCGTGGAAGCGGAACAGGTCGGCCGGCGACTGGGCGTAGTTGTCGTTGCCGGGCACCGGGAGCATCGTGCCGTAGCCGACCGGGCTGCCGACGACGGTCGTCGTGATGCCGAGCGCGGCCTTGCGCTCGATCATCCCGTCGACGTCGCCGAGCACCGGCGGCATGGGGAACTTCTTCAACAGCTCGGGCGGCGTGACATGCCCGTGCACGTCAATGGTCATCTGTGGTCAGTCCCGGGGCGGGCCGAGGACCTGGCCGCCGTACTTCTGCGTGGACGCCATGACCGCGCCGAAGTCGGGGAACGTGCTCGGGTCGAACGCGGGGATCTCCAGGCGCTCGGCCGGCGTGCCGGTCTCGACGAACCAGCCCTCGTAGCCTGCGGGCGTGCCCAGCACGAGCGTCTTCACCGTGTCGGACTCGGCCTTGTAGGAGTGCGGGACGTTGCGCGGCAGGAACACCGACGAACCGGGCGTCGCGTGGAAGAGCTGGCCGCCGACCTCGATGCTCATCTCGCCCTCGAGGATGTGGAACAGCTCGTCCTCGTTGCCGTGCACGTGCACGGGCGAGCCGTAACCGCGGTTGCAGGACAGTTCGGCGAGCCAGTACTGGCCGTCCGTGTCCGCGCCCGTGGCCTTGAAAACCACCAGCGACCCGAAATGCCAAATGGCGCGCCCCTCGGAAGGCCCGCACAGGAACGGCTTCGTTTCCGACATGAAGACTCCTTGGGAGATAAGGAATTCCACCTACATTTGTACCGAGGCGTCCTCAAGGGTGGGTGCAACAAGGGTCGAGGTGTGCCACCATTGCCGGGTGCCCGATCCGATGATCGAGATGTTCGTCCGCTTCACCCACCTGGACAAGGAATTCGACTACCTCCCCGGCATGACGCCCGCGACGATGGCGCAGCTGCTGGGCCTCGACTTCGCCACCTACCAGCGACTGCGGGCAGAACACGACGCGCGGGCACGGCAGGCCGCACTGGGCCTGCTCACCGACGCCGAGTTCGCCGAGCGGGTCGCCCGCCTCCCGTTCACCGCGGGGCAGACCGTCGCGGCCGTCGGCGACAGCATCACCGACGACTGGCTGGGCTGGCCGGAGATCCTGCGCCACCTGCTGGACGTCCGCGGCGACGCGCCGATGATCGTCAACCACGGCCGGTCCGCGTACACGAGCGCCATGGCGCTGCGCAGGCTCGCGCCCCAGCTCGCCCAGGACCGCCCCGACTGGGTGCTGTGCATGCTGGGCAACGGCGACATGTCCAGGGTGAACGGCGAACTGCAGACCTCGGTCGACGAGACGGAACGCGTCCTGCGCGCCCTCCGCACCACGGTCGGCGACGTCGACTGGGTGTGGCTGACCCCGCCTCCCGTGCACGAGGAACGCGTGGACGCGTTCGTCCCGTTCAGCCGCGGCCTGGCCACGTGGCGCAACGCGGACCTGGTCGAACTCGGCGACCGGATCCGCGCGTTCGCGGACCCGGTCGTCGACGTGCAGGCGGTGTACGGCATCCCACCGAACCCCGACTACCAGGGCCCGGACGGCGTCCACCCGACACTGGAAGGCCAGACGGCGACGGCCCGCGCTCTGGTGGAACACCTGACGGCGACGCGCTGACCGTCCGGCGCCGGCTCTAGAGGTGCAACGTCTCCCGCAGGGTGTGCAACTGCGCGATGTCGTTGCCACACGGTGAGAGCACCAGCTCGTCGCACCCTGCGGCGTCGAACTTCTCGATCGTCTCCCGGAGCGCGGCCGCGCCCGCCGGCGTGGTCCCACGCACCATGCCCGCGTACGGCGGCGCGAACGCGTAGTACTTCAACAGGTACTCGTCCGCCAGTTCGGCAGCGGACGGTCCGACCGCGAAGTACGACAGCGCCACCACCCGCGGCGACCCGGCACGCCCGTGATCGCGCCACGCTGCGCGGAACTTCTCCGCCCCCGCCCGGAACATGTCGACCCCGCCGCCGCCGGAGATCCACCCGTCCCCGAGCCGCGCGGCCCGGTCGATGGCGGGCCCGGAGTGCCCGCCGAGCAGCACCGGCGGTCCGCCGGCCGGCCCGATGCCGCCCGCGAACCCGCGTCGCTCACCGGCCCAGATGGCCCGTGCCTCCGTCACCTGCCTGGCGAGCGCCGCCCCGCGCCCCTTCATCGGGACCCCGCTCGCCGTGAAGTCGTCCGGGCGCGAGCCAGCCGCGATGCCGACGGTCAGCCGGCCGCCGGAGAGCTTGTCGATCGTCGCGACCTGTTTCGCGAACAGGGCCACGTTCGCGTGCAGCGGGCCGAGCAGGATGGACGACATGAGCTTCGCCCGCTTCGTCACGGCCGCCGCCGCGGCGAGCGTGGTGAGGCTGTCGTAGCTGTCGTACACCAGCCGCTCGAGCGTCGCCACGCCGGAGAACCCGGAACGGTCGACCTCCTGCGCCCACTCCAGCACCGAGTCGCGGGGCGTGCCGGGGACGGTGGTGGGCAGTCCGATGCTGATCAACATGGCGAGGCCTCGATGACGGAGAAGGGCGTGCCGGTCGGCACGATGGCGGTCAGCCGGTAGCCCGCCTGCGCGAACACGTCCGCGTACTCGTCCTCGGTGCGCAGGAAGCCGGCCATGGTGGCGTACATCATGATGTCGAACTGCCGGAGGAACCGGGACGCGTCGTGGCTCTGCACGAGCTCCGCCGCCGCGAACCGGGCGTCCGGTGACGCGTCCCGGCACCGCTTCAACAGCGACACCAGCTGCGCGTCGTTCCACGAGTGGGTGATCTGCTTCGTCGTGTACAGCGCGATCCCGGTGGGCACGTCCGCGAAGAAGTCGCCGGGGAAGAAGTCGAGCCGCTCGTGCACGTCGCCCGCGCGGGCCTGCTCGATCACCGACGGCTGGTCCACCAGCACACCGCGGCGCACCGACGGGTACCGCGACAGGATCGCCGACACGAACGAGCCCGTGCCGCCACCCAGGTCCGCGACGACGTCGGCGTCCCCGAACTTGGTGTACGACGCCACGATCCGCGGCCCGAACGTCGCCGAGAACTCGGCCATGGCGTCGTTGAACTGCCGTGCCGCACCCGGGTTCCGGCCCAGCCACGCCCACAGGTTCGTGCCGTACGCCTTCTCGAACCCCGGACCGCCGGTGCGGATCGAGTGCCCCAGCTGCCCGTAGCTGTCCCACAGCCAGTCCGCGGCGCCCAGCCCGGCCATCACGTACTGCGAGTCCGGCACCCCCTCGCGCAGCAGCGTCGAGCGCGGCGTGTTGGCGAACACGCCCGGCGACACCTCCACGAACACGCCCTCCACCGCGAGGATCCGCAGCGCCTGCGACAGCGGCCGCTGAGCGGCCCCCGTGCGGGTGGCCAGCTCGGCGACCGGCAGCGGTCCGTCGGCGAGCAGGTCCGCGAGCCGCAACTCGGCGGCGACCCGCACACACATGGCGGCTGACGGGAACATCAGCTCTTGCAACGCGGTGATGTCCGCGACCGTCGGCTTCTCCGTCACGTCCCTGCTCTCCTTACCTAGTCACAAACCGAAAGCGAGTAGCACGAAACCCTTGTCCGATGGGCTCGGGTAGAACGGGTAGTAGCCGGAGTGCACGTAGACCATCCCGTCGGCGACCACCGCGCCGCCGTTGCCGGACACGGCGCTGCCGCGGCCCGGCCCGTTGACGGCGGCGAAGTCGCGCACGGTGTCGTACTGCCACAGCACCCGGCCGGTGCGCGACGAGTACACGCGGAACTTGCCGTCCATGCTGCCGAGGTAGACCAGCCCGGGGCTGGTGGTCACGGCGGGCGTGTGGGCGAGCGTGCACATCTGCGGGAACTCCGCCGCGCCGCCCCACTGGCAGCCGTCGGCCGGGTTCGGTGTCTGCCACACGATGTCGCCGTCGGCCGGGTTCAGCGCGAACAGCGTGCCCGGCCGCGCCATGTACGTGGCCACGTACAGCTTCTCGCCGTCGTAGCTCGCGCCCCACTGGATGCCGCCGTCACCACCGTTGGCGATGGGCAGCCCCAGCTCGCGCTGCCACACGAGCTCCCCGGTCAGCGCGTCGAACACGTGGTACACGCCGGTCTTCTGCCCGATGCCGACGAGCCTGCGCCCGCCCGCGGTGAACAGGTTCGGCACCGCGCCGAGGTCGAAGTCCAGGGCGGCGTCGCCGTCGGCGCCCTCGCAGTAGCCGGTCGCGGACGGGTTGCGGCACAGCAGCCGCCACGTGTCGACGTCGGTCATGCGGCGCTTCCACACCACCGAGCCGTCGCGGGTGGACAGTGCGAGCATCGTGTCGAAGTCGCCCTCGTTGCCGGTGTAGTTCTGGCCGGTGCCCACGTACAGCACACCGGTGCGCGTGTCGATCGACGGCGTTCCCCACACCGCGCCACCCGACGGCGCGTACCGCGTGACCCCGTTGGGCCACGTGCCGTCGGGTCGCGGCGCCGGCACCGTGTGGTACCGCCACGCCACGTCGCCGGTCGCCATGTCGACCGCGATCACCTGGCCGCGGAACGTGCAGCACGGGTAGTCCTGCTGCGTGCCGCTCTCGTAGCTGGACAGTCCGATGTAGAGCCTGCCGCGGTACGGCACCGGCGAGCTGGTGAAGTTGGCCTGCGGGTGGTCGGCGACCCGCCGCGCCCACACGAGCGCCCCGTCGAAGCGGTCGAGCGCGTACAGGTAGCCGGACTGGCCCGCCACGTAAACCCGGTCGCCGACGACCGCGGGGCCGGACCAGATGGCCGAGCTGTGCTGGTTGCCGACGGCGGCCGTGTCGAAGGTCCACCGGGCGGCGCCGGTCTTCGCGTCGAGCGCGTTGATCGTGCCGTCGGTGGACCCGACGTACAGCGTGCCGTCGACCACCGCGGGCTGGCTCTTGCCCATGGTGTTGGCGAGGCGCGGCAGCTGGAAAGCCCACTTGAGCTTCAGGTTCGCCGCGTTGCCCGGGGTGATCCGCCGTTCCGCCGCGGCGTGGCGCGCACCGGCGAGGCCCGCGTTCCAGCTGTCCCAGCCGGGGGTCCACGGTGCCGTGGTGCCGGTGCTCGCCGGTGCCGTGCACAGCAGCACGGCCACGAGCACCGACAACACCGTTCCCCACCTGCGTACGCGCACGCCGGACCTCCTCGGGCCGCTAGACCATGACCTTTCCGCCGGCGACGTCGACCGTCGCCCCGGTGATCCACGAGGCGGCGTCGCTGAGCAGGAAAGCGGCCGCCTCGGCGCTGTCCTCGGGGGTGCCGATCCGGCCGAGCGGGAAGGTGCGGCCGAGGTGCTGGATCTGCTCCTCGGACGCGTTGGCCCGGATGGTGTCGTTCATGGTGGTCGCGGGTGCGAGCGCGTTGACCCGCACACCGGCCTTCGCCGCCTGGTCGGCCGCCTCCCGCGTGAGCATCAGCAGCCCGGCCTTCGCGGCCGCGTACTGCGGTGCGGGGTGGAACGGCAGCCGCCCGGAGTTCGACGACATCGTGACGACCGCGCCGGCGCCGCGTTCCTTCATGCCGGGCAGGAACTCCCGCAGGGTGAGGAACGCGGACGTGAGGTTGCCCTCCAGACCGGCCCGCCACGCCTCGGGCGTCACGTCCTCGACGGCGCTGGGTCTGCCGCCGATCCCGGCCACGACCGCCAGCAGCTCCGCCGGCCCGAACACGCGCTCGGTCTCCTCGCGCAGGCGCCGCACCGCGTCCGGGTCGGTGACGTCGGCGACGACCGGGTGTGCCTGGCCGCCCGCCGCGCGGATGTCCGTGACCACCTGGTCCATCACCTCCTTGTCGCGCCCGTTGACGACCACCGACGCGCCCTGCGCCGCGAGCAGCCTGCTCAGGGCCGCGCCGATGCCCCGTGAGCCGCCCGTCACCACCGCCACCCGGCCGCTGATGCCGGGGTAGCGCGAAATCACTGCTGTCATGGCGAATTCCTTGTCCAGTGTCTCGTCGGGACGTCCCACCGTCACGGGTCCGGTGTCCCACCCCGAATGGGATCCGAATTCCTCTCGACTGGCCTTCGAGTCGCCCTCGACGCGCAAGCGGGACGAATTTCTGCATAAGTTCGGAAATAGCGAATCAGACATTAAGGGAAAGGCAGCCGCAATGGCAACAATCGTGGACAAAGGTTCGAGCGGGACGTCAACCGTCCAAACACGACTTCCGTCGCTCACCGGACTCCGGTGGGTCGCCGCGCTGCTGGTCTTCGTGTTCCACCTGGGCTACGTCGGTGGCCCGACCGGCACCGCGCTGCACACCGTTCTGGGCCGTGCCGGCCACCTCGGTGTGGCGTTCTTCTTCATCCTCAGCGGCTTCGTGCTGACGTGGTCCGCCCGCCCGAACGACCGGGTCGTCGCGTTCTGGCGACGGCGGCTCGCGAAGATCGTCCCGAATCACTGGGCCACGTTCGCGATCACGATCGCGTTGATGCTGCTGACCGGGCAGGTGCTGGCGTTCGCCGACGTGCTGCCGAACTTCTTCCTCGTGCACACGTGGATCCCGCGGCTGGACGCGTGGATCTCGGTCAACTCGGTCAGCTGGTCGCTCGCGGCGGAACTCGTGTTCTACCTGACCTTCCCGGCGTGGAAGCGGCTGCTCGACCGGGTGCCGGTGCGTGCGCTGTGGGCGACCGCCGGCCTGGTGGCGGCGGCGATCGTCGCGGTGCCGCTGCTGGTGCAGGGGTTCGTGTCCGACCAGCCGCGCATCCCGTACGACACGTTCGGCCCGATCTCGTTCGACCAGCTGTGGCTCGTGTACTTCTTCCCGCTGTCGCGGATGTTCGAGTTCGTGCTGGGCATCGTGCTGGCGCGGATCGTCCGCGAGGGCCGCTGGATCGCGGTGCACATCCCCGCCGCGGCGCTGCTCGTCGTGCTCGGCCAGGTGTTCGCGCTCGCCGTCGCCGACACCTCCTACCTCGTCAGCACGTCCGCGGCGCCCGCGCTGCCGGTGGCACTGCTGATCGCGGCGGTCGCGCACGCGGACGCCACCGGACGGCGGACCGGGTTCGGCGGGAAGCGCATGGTGTGGCTCGGTGAGGTGTCGTTCGCGTTCTACATGGTGCACAAGATCGTGATGACGTACCTGCAGCAGGTCTTCACGGGCGGCGACGAGCAGTGGGGTGCGCCGTGGCCGGTGTCGCAGTGGCTGTTGTTCTCGGTGGCGTGCTTCGCGATCACGCTGGTCGCCGCCGCCGCGTTGTACCGGTTCGTCGAGATCCCGTGCCTCAACCGGTTCGGGCGGTCTCGAGCACCTCGTACCGTGCTGTCCGATTAGTTCTCGAGCCGCCATCGAGGGTGCGGCCGTCCCATTTGCGGCAAGCAAGTGACGGTACGAACGAAAGAGCTGGGCGACATGGCAACCATTACGGCCGCACCCGTCGCGGCAGAGCAGCGCGTGCGGCAGAACGCGCCCCGACTTCACTCCCTCACCGGCCTGCGCTGGGTCGCGGCCGTGCTCGTGTTCCTGTTCCACCTCGGCTACGTGGGTGGCGCGACCGGCCTCGGGATCCATTCCGTCGTCGGTCGCGCCGGTCACGCCGGATTGTCGTTCTTCTTCATCCTGAGCGGTTTCGTGCTCACCTGGGGCGCGCGGCCGGGGGAGAAGGCACGCACGTTCTGGCGCGGCCGGTTCGTGAAGATCTTCCCCAACCACTGGGTGACGTTCCTGGTGACCGCACTGCTGATGATCGCGGCGGGCGAGGCCCTGTTCAGCGGCCCGAACCTGGCGAACATCTTCCTCGTGCAGACCTGGGTGCCGGACCTGGACTACTGGATCTCCATGAACGCGCCGAGCTGGTCGCTGACCTGCGAGGTGTTCTTCTACGCGCTGTTCCCGCTGCTGCTGTGGGCCGTCAACAGGATCCCGGTGCACCGCCTGTGGCTGGCGGCGGGCCTGTCGCTGGGTGCGATCGTCGCGGCGCCGGTCCTGATCGAGCTGCTCGTGCCCGGCACGCCGAAGATCCCGTACCCGACGCTCGGCCCGGTGTCGTTCGACCAGCTGTGGCTGACGTACTGGTTCCCGCCGGTGCGTGCGCTGGAGTTCGTGTTCGGCATCGTGCTCGCCAGGGTCGTGCTGGCCGGGAAGTTCCCGCGCATCACGTGGTTCCCGGTCGCCGCGGTGTTCGTGGTGTTCCAGGTCCTCGCGATGAACTCGCCGTCGTACCTGCTCGGCCTGGTGGCGCTGCCGGCGCTGTCGATCGTCCTGGTGATCCCCTACCTGGCGATGAAGGACATCCGCGGCGAGTGGACCCCGTTCCGCGGCAGGCGGATGGTGTGGCTCGGTGAGGCGTCGTTCGCCTTCTACCTGTTCCACAAGATCGTGATGAGCTGGGGCCAGGGCGCCATCAACGGCGACCAGTGGGACGCGCAGTGGAGCCTGCCGTTCTGGCTCGGGTTCGGGGTGGTGACGTTCGCGGTCACGCTCGGCTTCGCGGCACTGCTGCACACGTACGTGGAGAAGCCGCTGATGCGCCGCTACGCCCGCCCGAATCGGAAGGCGCCGGCCCCGGTGCGCTGACACCGTGCCATGAAGGGGTCCTTCCTCACGCCGGTGGTGAGGAAGGACCCCTTCGTCACGTCAGGGTTCGGTCAAAGTCGGCGAAGTCCTGATCGTCCTCGTGGTGCTCCGGGCTCTCTGGGACGCCTTGCCTGGGTTTCCCTCCGGGGGGGTCCTCGCCGGACGGGCTGGTCTCCGGGATGGCAGACAGCAGTCCTTGTGTGGTGGGCTCGCGCCCACCCCCGCGCAGCGGGCTTCCTCCATCGTGAGCGTGAGGAAGGACCCCTTCGTCACGCCGACCACACGCCGAACCACTGCTCCGCGCCGAACTCCTCGAACCGCCTCACCTCGGTGAACCCCAGCTTCGTCGCGAGGCGCAGCGACCGCTCGTTGGCGGTCTGCGTGCACAGCGCCACCGGCTCGCCGGGCACCGCTTCGGCGAACCAGCCGAGCACCGCCGTGCACGCCTCGAAGGCGTACCCGTGGCCCCACGCGCTCGGCAGGAACATGTAGCCGAGCTCGAACTCGCCGCTGCCCGGGCGTTCCGGGTCCCGCCGCTCGACGGTGACCGTGCCGATCATCGTCCCGTCGAGGTCGGCCACGAACACGCCGGGCCGCCGTCCGGGCACCGCGGGCGCCGTCCGCTCGAGTTCCTCCCGCGGCCGGGGACCGCCGAGGTAGGTGCCCACCTCGGGTGACGCGAACAGCTCGACGTACGCCTGCCGGTCCCGGGCCTGCGACTCGCGGAGCACGAGCCGCTCGGTCCGGATCGGTGCGGGCGGCCATGGGACGCTCATGTCAGCGCAGCGCTTCCGCGTACAGGGCCGCGAGCTCCGCCCAGTGGCGCTCGGCGGCGGCCTCGTCGTAGGTGTCGTTGTCCGGCACGGCGAACCCGTGCCGGGCCGGGTACACCACCATCGTGTGCCGCACGCCGCCCTCGGTCAGCGCCTTCTCCAGCCGGTCGTACTGCTCGCGCGGGAACGACCGGTCGCCCCGCGCCGCCGCGACGAGCACGGTGGCGCGGATCCGGTCCGCCACCCGGTACGGGCTGTCCGGGTCGTCCGCCACCGCCAGGTTGCCGCCGTGGAACGACGCGGCCGCCGCCACCCGGTCGGGGTGGTGGGCCGCGGCGAGCAGCGACAGCTTGCCGCCCATGCAGTACCCGGTCGTGCCCGCCGCGGGCCCGGACACCTCGGGCCGCGCGAGGAGGAAGTCGAGGAACGCACCCGCGTCGGCGATCGCCCGCTCGGTCGTCACCTTCCTCGCCAGCACACCGAGCCGCGCCCGCTCCTTGGGGTCGGTGAACACGGTGGCCGCGTCGAACGGCGCCCACGGCGCGTCGCGGTAGTAGACGTCCGGCACCAGCACGGTGTAGCCGAGCCCGGCGAGCCGGTCACCCATCGCGGCGAAGGTCTCCCGCGCCCCCGCCGCGTCCGGGTACATGAGCACCGCTGGGTGCGCACCCCCGCCGGCGGGCGTGTGCAGCGTCGCTGCGCACTCGCCGTCCACTGTGGTCACGGTGACGTCCTGGCGTGGCATGCGTTCCTCCCCGGTCACGTGGTGCGCCGCAACCGCCCGTTCAGGAGCACGGCTGCCGCCAGCAACCACAGTAGCGACGGGAACCGGCCGAGGCTCACGAAGCCGAACGCGCTGCCGTCCTCGGGGAGCAGGAGGATGAGCGACAGCAGGGACACGACACCGGCGGCCACGCCCAGCCAGGCGAACCACACCGGCACGAGACCCGTGCGCCGCAGCGCCAGTCCGGCACCGCCGACGAGCAGCAGGAAGCCCACCACCGAGCCCGGCCCGCTGGTCGCGTAGATCATCCGGTCGACGGCACGCATCAGCGGCACGTCCGACAGCGTCTCCGGGCTCTCGACGACCCACTGCAGCATCCCGGCGATCAGCATGAACGCGCCGGCGACGATGCCGCCGCCGAACACGACGAGCGAGGCCTCCCGGTTGCTCGTGCGCTCCCGCACGACGGCCGACAGCCACGCGCCGTGCCAGATGATGGCGAGCCCGGCCAGCGCGCCGGCCACCCCGGTGATCCGCACGCTGCCGCCGTTGTCGGACCGCCACTGGAGCACGTGTTCCGCGGTGTCGTTCGGCACCGGGTAGGTGCCGCCGTCGGAGAGAAAGCTGTTGATGATCGCGCCGAGGATGAACATCGCCAGAAAAGCGGCAATGCTGACAATTCCGTTCCGCCTGGTCATGCGCCCTCCCGGTAAACGCGAGAAGCCCGCGGAAAATCTCCGCGGGCTTCTCACATTTCTGCGTCAGGCGGGCACAGTCAACCGCCGTCGGCGCACGATGAACACCACCGCGATCGCGATCCACAGCAGTGCGGGGAAACGGCCCAACGGGATCAGGTAGACCAGCTCAGTGCCTTCCGGCACCAGGCCGAACGCCGCCACCAGCGACAGCGCGCCGGACACCACGCCGACCACGGCGAGCCACGTCGGGATCAGCCGCGCCCGCACCAGCACCAGCGAGCTGACGCCGACCAGTCCCGCGTACCCGAGCACCACGCCGACGCCGCCGATCACGAAGATCAGCGAGTTCACGGTCTGCGTGAGGCCCTCGTCGGCCAGCACGTCCGGCCGCTGCACGACCCACTGCATGGCACCGGACAGGATGAGGAACGCGCCGGAGATGGCGCCGCCCGCGAACGTCAGCCACGACGCCTGGCCACCGGGTGCCTTGCGCCCGACGACCGCGGCCAGCCACGACGCGAACCAGATGGCGGCGACACCGGCGAGCACGTTGACGACACCGGAGATCCGCATGACCTCCGGGTTGGCGAGCCGGTAGGCGACCGTCTCGGACGCGGGCACGGTCGGCATCGGGTAGAGGCCCTTGGCGAACACGCTGTTCAGCAGGATGCCGAAGACGAACAACCCGAGGAACGCGATCGCGCTCAGGTAGCCGGTCGCGGCGCCGGGCACGGGCGGCCTGCCCGGCGCGACGTCCTCTGTGGACTCACGGGAGGCGAGTAAGGACATGGGGGAACTCCATTCTCAGAGCAGCGCGATGCTGTAACCGCCGCAGGCGACCACCTGCTGGACGTTCACGAGGCCCTTGACCTCGACTGGTTCCTCGCGGTTGTCGGTGGTGCCGTCGCCGAGCTGGCCCGCGTCGTTCAGGCCCCAGCCCACCGCGGTCCCGTCTTCGAGGATGGCGAGGCTGTGCCCGCCCGGCCCCCACTCGTTGCGGCCGCCGCCGCCCGCGAGCGCCGTCACTCCGCCGATGCCCGTCTTCACCGGCGCGTTGGTGTTCTCGCTGCCGCCGATGCCGAGCTGCCCCATGTCGTTGTTGCCCCACGCCCAGACGTAGCCGTCGCCGTCCAGGAGGAGGGTGTGGAAGTACCCGCAGGTGAAGGACGTGATCGCCACGTCGTCCAGGCCGACGACGCGCACCGGCTCGAACCGGGTCTCGTTGGTGCCGTCGCCGAGCTGGCCGCGGTCGTTGCGGCCCCACGTCCACAGCTCGCCGCTCTCGGTGAGCGCGAGCGTGTGCGAGCCGCCGCCCGCGATCTGCGTGACGTTCGCGAGGTTGTGCACCTGCACCGGCTCGAGGCGGGTGATGCTGGTGCCGTCACCGCAGGCGCCGACGATGTTGTGACCCCACGCCCACACCGTGCCGTCGCCGCGCAGCGCGACACCGTGGCCGCCGCCCCAGCCGAGGGCCCTGACCTCGGTCAGGTTCTTCACCTTCACCGGGGTCGGGCGGTTGTCCGAGGTGCCGTCACCGCAGTCGCCGCGGCCGTTGTGGCCCCACGCCCAGACGGTACCGTCGTCGGCCAGCGCGACCGTGTGCCCGCCGCCGCCGACGAGCTGCTGGATGTTCTCCAGCCCCTCGATCTGCGCGGGCGTGCTGCGGTTCTCGTAGGTGCCGTCACCGGCCTGGCCGTGGTCGTTGCGGCCCCAGCCCCACACGGTGCGGTCGGTGCGCAGCGCGGCGCCGTGCCCGCCGCCGCCGACCACGGTCTCCACATCGGACAGCCCGTCGATCTGGGCGGGGATCAGGCGCGGGTCGGTGGTGCCGTCGCACTGCTGGGACCAGATGTTGTCGCCCCAGATCCACACCGTGCCGAGGCCGCCGTGAGTTTCCGGCATCAGGACTCCTCATTTCTGGAAGGGTTTGCGTACTTCTTTCAGGCGACTCGGTTCTCGAGCACGAGTGGCACCAGTTCGAGCAGGTTCTTGACGACGTGCTTGGCGCCGTCGGCACGCGGCCCGTCGTCGTCGGCGACCGCCACGACGACGTCCGCGGCGTCGACCACGGCAGGCACGCCTGCCGCGTCGGTGATGGCGACCGCCACCAGCTCGGCGCCGTGCTTGGCGTTCGCGAGCCGGCGTGCCTCGGTGACCAGTGCCGCGAGGTCGGCCGAGCCGTACGCGCCGACCTCGAGGTCGAGGTAGCGGTCGAGCCCGAGCCCGGTGACCTCCTTCATCAGCACCGCGGTCTCGTCGCGGTCCAGCCCGGTCACCGGCGCCTGCACGGCGTCGGTCCGGCCGGACAGCTGGGACATCGCTTCCCACGACCCGGCCGTCCTGGTCTTCTCCCCGGCGTCCGTCGTCCGGATCAGCACGCCCTCGGCGTCGTAGAGCAGGAGGTAGCGGTCGGCCATCACTCAACTTCCTTTCATGACCACTGGTTGCCGGACGAGGCTGGCGCCATCAGGCCGGTGTCGGTGAGGATGCGCGGCAGGTCGTCGGCGAGCCACGACTCGACGACCAGCCCGCCTGCGAACCGGTGCACCTCGGCGCCGGTGTAGGTGAACGCCTTGCCGGTGGGCGGCATCCCGCGCAGCGAGCCGGTGTGCGTGCCCTCGGCGGTGTAGAGGACGGTGACGTGGTCGTCCTCGGCGATCAGCTGGACGACGGTCACGCGGTAGTCGGGGAACGCGTCCCGCCACTCGCGGACGGCCATCTTGAACGCCTCCGGTCCCGGCGGGAAGCTCATGCCGGCCTTGTGGATGGCGAAGTCCGGCGAGAACAGCTCCCGCACCGGCGCGTAGTCCCCGCGGTTGACGACCTCGTCGACGATCCGGGTGACGATCTCCTTGTGGTCAGCCACGTGCCTCACCTCCGGCGGCAGCAGGCTGCTTCGCACCCTGGGGCGGCGCGCCGTGCTGCTGGGACTTCAACGGGAGTTCCTTGAGCGCCAACATGAACAGGAACCCGACGACCGCGACCCCGATCGCCGTCAGGAACACGACGTGCAGGCCCTGCTCCACCGACCGCACGACCGCGCCGTGCACGTCGGACGGCAGCGCGCGGATCTGCTCCGGGCTCGACAGCAGGTGCTTGGCGTCGCCCTGGATGCCGGCGCCCGGCGGCAGCTCACGCGCCAGGTTCGCGTCGAGCTGGTGGTTGAGCAGCGCGCCGAACACGGCGACACCGATCGAGCTGCCGAGTGCCTGGAAGAACTGCACACCGGCGGACGCGGTGCCGAGGTGCCTGCGGTCGACCGCGTTCTGCACGGCGATCATCAGCACCGGCGAGACCACGCCGAACCCGAGACCGAAGATCACCATGTAGATCGAGGTGGTGACCATCGAGGTCGTGGTGTCCATGGTGGAGAACAGGAACATCGCGACCGGGACCACGGCGAGCCCGAGCACCGGGTAGATCTTGTACTTGCCGGTCTTGTGGATGAGCCTGCCGGAGATGAACGTCGACACGATGACGCCGAGCATCATCGGCACCAGCAGCAGACCGGAGTTCGTCGCGTTCGCCCCCTGCACCACCTGCATGAACAGCGGCAGGTAGACCAGCACGGAGAAGAACGACAGGAAGCCGATGAACAGCACGACCGCCGACACCGCGATCACGGGGTTGCGGAACAGCTGCAGCGGCAGCACCGGCTCGGCGGCCTTGGTCTCCCAGAACAGGAACACCGCGGCGAGCACCACGAACGCGACGCCGAGCCCGATGATCGTCGGCGAGTCCCACTCGTAGCGCTGTCCGCCCCACGTGACGGCCAGCAGCAGGCAGACGACCGACGCCGCCATGAGCGCCGACCCGAGGTAGTCGACCTTCGCGGCGCGGACCGCGGCCTGGCCGGGGAAGAGCGCGACGAGGAAGCCGACGGCGACGAGGCCGAGCGGCACGTTGATGAAGAAGATCCAGTGCCAGGTGGCGTGGTCGACGAAGAACCCGCCCGCGAGCGGCCCGACGACGCTGGCCAGCGCGAACGTGGCCTGGATCCAGCCCTGGTACTTGCCGCGCTCACGGGGCGAGACGATGTCGCCGACGGCGCCCATGGCCATCGCCATCATGCCGCCGCCACCGATGCCCTGCAGCGCCCGGTAGATGACCAGTTGCGTCATCGTCTGGGCGAGCCCGCACAGCACGGACGTGGCCAGGAAGATGCCGATGGTGATGAGCAGGATGCGCTTGCGCCCGAACAGGTCACCGAGCTTCCCCCAGATCGGTGACGTCGCGGTGGACGCGAGCAGGTAGACGGTGACGACCCACGACACGTCGGTGAGGCTGCCGAGGTCGCCGACGATCGTCGGCAAGGCGGTCGCGACGATCGTCTGGTCGATCGAGGCGAGCAGCATCACGAGCAACAGCCCGCAGAACGCCCCGACCACCGTCCGCTTGCTGAGCGCGGGCCCGGGGGGCGCGTAGCTGTTTCCGGTTCCGGCCATGTTGACCAATCCCTCCGATGGCAATTTCTGGCTGTGTGAATCCGCGCGCCAATGCCGACCTCGAGTGTGGCCGCGAATACTGACGAACGAGTCAAGCGAGCGAAGTGTTCTGCCGTACTCCCCGGGGAGTAGGCGAACAACCGACCGCCGGTGGACGACGGCGGGCTCCGGGCGCGGCATTCTTGAGTCAGCGCCAAGCCAGCCGTCACGAATACGTCAGCACCGGCTGCGACCATCGAGGTCGCCTGATATGCCGCGGAAAGGACATCATGAGCGCACAGAACACAGACGTCGTCGAGAAGGAGATCGCGGACCTCCTCGACCGCTGGTCCGAGGCGGAGCTGTCCGGTGACCCGGCGGCGATCGGCCCGTTCCTCGACGACGACTACGTCGGCATCGGCCCGTTCGGCTTCACCCTCACCAAGGCGGAGTGGCTGCAGCGCCACGAGTCCGGTGACCTGAAGTACAGCCAGTTCAGGCTGGTCGACCCGCAGGTCCGCCAGTACGGCGACACGGTGCTGGTCATCGGCGTCCAGGACGCCGTCGCCACCTACCAGGGCAACCCGGTCCCGGGCGGCAAGCTCCGCTTCTCGGCGACGGTCGTCGCCGGCAGGATCGCGGGTTTCCAGCTCTCTCCGATGGGGCCGCCCCCCGGCATGCCCCAGGGCGGTCCGCGTCCCAGCTGAGCCAGGACAAGAAGAAAGCCCGGGCCTCGCGCGACGCCCGGGCTTTCTCGCACGCCGGGACCTCACGTGACCACCACGAATAAAATGTCGGTCATGGGGAGAATCCCTTTCCGCGGATCAACAGATCAACGGTAGGGACCCGCCCCTTTCCCGGCGACCGTCCTCGACCCGTCCTCGAGCCACCCGGTAGCGGTCACCGAGTGAAATGCCCCGAAGCGGGCTTTCGCGACGCCGAATCCGGTCGAATCAGCCATTTCGCCGAGCATCATGAGGAACGTGATCCCGCCGGACGCGTTGCCGAACTTCCATTCCAACGGACCGTCCCGGCCTGCGTATCCACGCGAAAACCGGCCCCGCGGCAACCCGCGGGACCGGCTGGGGGGAAACCCCTCAGATGGCGAGGATGGCCGCGATGTAAGCGGCGACCGCCACGATGGCCCCGTACGTCCGCACCTGGTGCGCGATGTGCCACGTGTGCCGCTTCTGCGCCCACTGCTCGTCGTCGACCTTGTCGATCGACCACTTCTCGACCTGCCGCCAGATCGGCCGGTTGATGCCCTCGGACGTCAGCCCGACCACGGCCATGCCCACCGAGCCGACGATGAACAGCGTGGCGGCGCCCGCCTCGGGCGCCGCGAACGCCGCGATCACGCCGACGCCGGCGGCGATCACCCCGTTCCACACGGCGATCGGGTGGAACACGTGCATGTCGATGCGCTGGCACGTCGACACGTACCGGTCGTACGGCAGCCCGTTCAACAACGGCAGGATCGACAACTTCATGATCCACAGAGTGCCGAGCTGGATGCCGGACGCGGCCAGCACCCAGACACTCATGATCATCAGAGCGTTGGTCATTTCCTTCTCCTGTCTCAGCCGGCCAGGCGGCTCTTGCTGGTCTCCTCGCGAACCACGAACTTGATCGACCGCGCCTCGGTCATGCACGCCCGCATCGGCCCCGCCTGCTCGCGGTGCTTCGGGCTCTGCTCCCACCGCAGGAAGTCGTCGAGCGTCTCCCACTCGCTGGTGATGAGCCACTGCTCGGGGTCGGCGGGCGCCTGGCACACCTGGTCGAGGATGTGCCCGGGCACGCCGGCCGCCACCTCGTACCGGATGTTCTCGTACGCCCGCAGGAACTCCTCGGTCCGGGCGGCGGGCACCCGCACCAGGAACACGATCCGTGCCGTCACGAGTACCTCCCGATCACCAGCGACGTGTTGTACCCGTCGTACCCACGCGCGTTCACCACCGCGACCGACGTGCGCCGCGCGGTGTTCTCCCGCACGAAGTTCAGCTCGCACCCCGGCGCGATCTCGCCGAGCCCGTGCGCGGCGGGCAGCGTGTCGTTGCGCATCGCCTGCAGCGCGGTCGCGACGTCCAGGGCCGCGCCGCCCTGGTACATCCGCCCGATCCGCGCCTTCTGCGTGGTCACCGGCACGTCCCCGAACACCGACCGGATGGCCGCTGCCTCCACGAGGTCCGCCTCCGGCACGCCGACCGCGTCCGGGAACACGACGTCCACATCGGACGGCGACAGCCCGGCACGCTCCAGTGCGACCCGCATGGCCCGCACGTACTGCGCCTCCGAGCCGCCGTCACCGGGGCGCGTGGCGCGGCCGTCGTGCGTGGCCGCCCACCCGAGCACCTCGCCGTGGATGTCGGCGCCCCGCTCCAGCGCGTGGTCCAGCTCCTCGACGAGCAGCACCGCGCCACCCTCGGCGGCCACGTAACCCTGTGCGCCCACCGAGAACGGCTGGTACGCGGTCTCCGCGTCGACGGAGGTGGAGAGCCTGCGCGTCGACAGCTGGCAGGTGAGCGCGTACGGCGACAGCGGCGCCTCGGTCCCGCCGGCCAGCACCACCTTGGTGCCGCGCCGGATGGTCCGCGCCGCCTGGGCGAAGCTGTCCAGCCCGCCGGCCGACTCCGCGACCAGCACGGAACACTGCCCCTTGAGCTGGTGCAGGATGGAGATCTGCCCGACGCTCGCCGCGTAGAACCACGCGATCGACTGGTACACCGACACCTTGCCGTCCGGCGTCGCCCACAGCGCCTGCAGCTCGCCCTGGCCGAACTCGTTGCCGCCGGACGACGACGCCAGCGCGACCGCGGCCTCGTACGGGTCCACTGTCGACAGATCGACACCGGAGTCGTCCAGCGCCTCCTGCGCGGCCGCGAACCCGTGCCACGTCCACCGGTCCGTCGCGACCTTGAGCCGCGCGGTCACGTAGTCCTCGACGTCGAACTCCGGCACCTCGCCCGCGAGCGTCACCGGGTACGACGACGGGTCGAACCGCGTGATCCGCCCGAGCTTGGACTCGCCGTCGAGCACCGACTTCCAGTGCGCGTCGGCACCGATGCCGGATGGTGCGACCACCCCGACACCCGTGATCACCGACCTCGTCATCAGGCCGCCTCCTTCAACCGGCTGAACACCATCGCCGACTGGAACCCGCCGAACCCGCTGCCCACCGACAACGCCACGTCGACCTTGCGTTCCCGCGCGGTGTTCGGCGTGTAGTCGAGGTCGCACTCCGGGTCCCGCTCCGACCAGTTGGCGGTCGGCGGCACCACGTTGTTGTCGATGGTCAGCGCGCACGCCGCCATCTCGATCGCGCCGATCGCGCCGAGCGAGTGCCCGATCATCGACTTGATGGAGCTGACGGGCGTCCGGTACGCGTGGTCGCCCAGCGCCCGCTTGAACGCCGCGGTCTCGTGCCGGTCGTTCTGCTTGGTGCCGGAACCGTGCGCGCAGATGTAGTCGACGTCGGTCGGGTTGGTGCGGCCCTGGTCCAGCGACACCCGGATGGCCTCGGACATCTCCAGCCCGTCCGGCCGCAGCCCGGTCATGTGGAACCCGTTGGACCGCGACGCGTACCCGGTGACCTCGCAGTACACCTTGGCGCCGCGGCGAAGCGCGTGGTTCAGCTCCTCCAGGATCAGCACGGCGCCGCCCTCACCCATCACGAACCCCTTGCGCGTGGCGTCGAAGGGGCGCGACGCGTGCTCGGGGTCGTCGTTCTCGGGCGTGGTGGCCTTGATCGCGTCGAACGACGACACGGTCACCGGCGAGATCGGCGAGTCGGACGCGCCCGCGATGATCACGTCCGCTTCGCCGTCCTGCACCAGGTTCCACGCGTAGCCGATGGCGTCGATGCCGGACGTGCAGCCGGTCGACACCACCTGCGTGGGCCCGTGCGTGCCGTACCGGTGGGCGATGTCCGCCGCCAGCGACGACGGGACCAGCGCCTGGTACAGGAACGGGCCCGCGTACGTGTGGTCGACCAGCCACTCCTTGCCGGTGTTGGACACGGCGACGTACTCGTCCTCGAGCGCCATCGTGCCGCCGACCGCGGAACCCATGACGACACCGGTGTTGTCGAGGGTCTGCTCGTCGAGCACCAGACCGGAGTCGGCGAGCGCCTCGGCGGCGCACGCGAGTCCGAACTGGACGTACCGGTCGGCGCGGCGGATCTCCTGTGCGGACAGGCCGGCGGCGACGGGGTCGAAGTCGGCCTCCGCGGCCACCCTGGACCGGAACTTGGCCGCGTCGAAGAAGGTGATCCTCCTCGTCGCGGTGCGGCCCGCGGTCAGGGTGTCCCAGAACTGCGTTCTCGTGACGCCACCGGGGGCGACCACGCCGACCCCGGTGACCACAACGCGGCGTTGCATGGGTCGCTGCGCTCCTCCGCTCGGTGTTCGACGGCTCGCTCCGCGAGCTCCGCTCGGCAGCGGTCTTCCCTCCTGCGCTGCTCGCTCGCCCGTGGCCGGGCTTCCTGCGCTGCTCGTCAGTCCAGACGGCGCCCGCTCCGTCGCTCCGCTCCCGCTCATGCTGCCTTCTTTTCCCGAGCTGCCAGGATGCGTGCGGCCACCGCGGCCGCCTCCTCACGGGTCTCCGTGTCGACGTGCCCCAGCTCGGGCCGCGGCGCGAGCGGACCGAGGTGGAACACCGCGAACACCTCGTCGCCGCCGACGTTCCGCAGCCGGTGCCGGGTGTCCTTCGGCACGAGGATCGCGGAGCCCGCGGGCAGGTCGACGATCTTGTCGTCGATGTCGACCTCGAGGTGCCCGCGGATGCAGAACACGAACTCCTCGCTGTACGGGTGCAGGTGCTCGGCGATCGCCTCGCCCGGCTGCAGCGTCGCGCCGCCCATGAACCCGGACGTCGAGCCGACCGTGCGCGGCGACAGCAGCGTCTGGATGGTGCCGCCGCGGCGGTGGTCCTGCGGGCAGTTGTGGATGGCGACGACCTTGTCCTCGGACGCCCGCTTCGAGTGGTGGATCTTCTCGATCTTGTCCTTGATGATCTGCAGCTGGACCTTCGAGTTCTTGTTGATGTTGTTCACCATCCACTCGTCGTCCACCGGCGCGGTGTCCTTCATGTGGAAGTCCTGCACCCACCGCAGGACGACGCCGCCCTCGACCTCCTCGTAGTACCAGTCGAGGTTCATGTACTCGAACGGACCGGTCTCGATGCGGTGCGAGTGCGTGCGGCGCTCGTCGTGGTAGCGGGTGCGCTCGGAAACCCAGCTCCAGACGGCGCCGTCCTCGTCGGGGTGCATGGTGAGGCGGAAGGTGATCGTGTCGCCGTCCTCGCTCACCACGTCCGCCGCCGCGTACTCGGTGAACAGGTCCGGCCAGTTCGGGACGTCGTTGGTGATGTCCCAGACCAGCTGGAACGGCGCCTCGATGCGGATCTGGTTGTCGGTGTGCCCGGCCATGGTGTCCCCTTACGCCGCCTGCTCGGCGGAGTTCTCGTTGATGTAGTCGACGATCTGGCCGACGTTCAGCTCGCCGGACTCGTCGGGGATCTCCACGCCGTACTGCTTGGTGATCACGATCTGCAGCTCGAGGACGGCCAGCGAGTCGAGGCCGAGGTCCTCCAACGATCCCTCCGGGTTGGCCGCCAGCGTCTGCGGGGCCAGACCCACCTTCGTGACCAGGATCGACTCGACGTCGTCGAAGGTGACGTTCGCCATTTCCGGACTCTCCCTCTATTTCTCGTACGTGTAGAAGTTCCTGGCCTGGGCGTCCTTCGGCGAGCGCCAGGTCGGCAGGTACGGGGAAATGAACTCGCTCAGCCGGTCGCTGATCCGCACGAACTCCGGGTGACCCTTGATGCGGTTGATGGTTTCCTGACCCGGCTCGTCCGTTTCCAGCAGCTGGATGTAGACGTCCCCGAGCGTCCACAGTGAGCGGTGCCGGACCCCCGCGATCCTCGGCAGCTCCGTGGCATCGGACTCGGCCCAGATCTCGGCGACCTCGTCGTGCGAGTCGGGCATGATCTTCGCGACAATCAGTGATCGGTGCACGCCACTCACTCCAGCTCCTGCGTCTTCGTTGGGTTCCTTCGAGCATCCGTCGGGCCGGTCCCACGCGGAGGAGTCCCGGGTCCTCTGTTCGCCAGGACGCGGTTACGACTCGACGGGTCCCGGCCACGGGTAGTCGTCCGCGAGCCCGGCCGCCTGCTCGAGGATCGCGACGATCGACGCGCAGTCGTGCTCGCCGAGGCCCTGGTTCTTCGCGTTGGTGAGCCAGTCGTGGCTCGCAGCCGTCACCGGCATGGGCACGCCGAGCTCGGCGGTCTCCGCCAGCACCAGGCCGAGGTCCTTGCGCATGAGCTTGAGCCGGAAGTCCGGGTTCTCGAACGCGCGCCGGGCGATCACGCCGGCCTTGAACTTCATCACCGGCGCGCTGTAGCCGCTCGCCGAGATCAGCCGGATCAGGGTGCCGCGGTCCAGGCCCGCCTTCTCGCCGAACACGATCGCTTCGGCCAGTGCCTGCATCTCCACGCCCATCAGCAGGTTCAGCGCGAGCTTCGCCGTGGCGCCCTTGCCGGACCCGCCCAGGTGCACGATCTCCTTGGCGAGGTGCGCGATGACCGGCCGGATCGTCTCGACGTCCTCGGCCGCGCCGCCGATCATGAACCGCAGCTCGCCGTCCTTGGCGTGCTGGGCGTTGCCGAGCACGCACGCGTCCAGCCCGCGGTGCCCGGTCGCCGCCAGCCGCTCGTGCAAGCCGATCGCGAACGCCGGTGCCACGGTGGACATGTCGGCGACGATCGCGCCCTTGGGCAGCGACTCGACCACACCGTCCACACCGAACAGCAGGTTCTCGACGACCTCGCTGGTGGCCAGCGACAGGAACACGACGTCCGCGCCCGCGGCGGCCTCGGACGGCGTGCTGGCCAGCACCGCGCCCTTGCCTGCCAGCTCCTCGCCCTTGGCGCGCGTGCGGTTGTAGACCGTCACGTGCGCGCCGCTGTCGAGCAGCCGCGACACCATCCCGCCGCCCATCGACCCGAGGCCGATGAACGCGATCTTCGGCGCGCCCATCAGCTGGCCTCGGGCAGCGCGACGCCCTCGGGCGGACGCGCACCGGCGGGCGGCGCGGGCTCCTTCACGATGCCCAGCTCGAACAGGATCCGCGGGAAGTCGTCGCTGATCCAGGACTCGATGACCTTCCCGTCCCGCACCCGGTGCAGGTCGACCCCCTCGACGACGAACGAGTTGCCGGTCGGCGGCATCCACATCAGCGGCCCGGTGTGCGTGCCGGTGGTGCGGAACCGCAGGCCGACGAGCTCGCCGGAGGCGAACATGTCCTGGATGCCGCAGGTGAAGTCCGGGAAGGCGCGCTTCCAGAACTCGACGGCCATCCGGAACGCGGCCGGGCCCTTCGGCAGCTGGAGGCCGGCGGTGTGCACCTCGTAGTCAGGCGCGAAGACGTCGCCGATGAAGTCGAGATTGCCTTTGTTCAAGCCTTCCTCGGTGATGAACCGGACCAGCTCGATGTTCTCCTCTGACATGCCGAGGACCTCCGGAAGTGGGAACACGGTCGACCTCGAACTTCCCAGCCGGAACGCCCACCGTCGTCCACACGTGGTCCCAGCCCGGCGGGACGTTTTCCCCTGTGTGGTGGGAAAACCCGTTGTTAGCGTCGAGAACCGGACGGAATCCCAGCCACGGAGGGCGAGATGCAGACCACTTCGGTGTACGCCGTCAACCGGGACGCGACCGGCAGCCTCGAGGTCCGCACGCACGAGTTGGCGGAGCCGCCCGCCGGTCATGCGCGGGTGCGGGTGGAGGCGGCCGGCGTCTCGTACGGTGACCTGTTGTTCCAGCGCAGTGTGGTGCCCGGCGGGCCGAAACACCCGTTCGTGCCGGGCTGCGACCTGACCGGTGTCGTCGAGGCGGTCGGCCCGGGCGTGTCCCTGGCGGTGGGCCAGCGCGTGACGGCGCTCGTCGTCTCGGGCGGCTACACCACCGGCATCACCCTGCCCGAGGAACGCCTGGTCCCGGTCCCCGACGGCGTCGACGCGGTGTCCGCGGCGTCGGTGGCCCTGAACTACTTCATCGCCTACCAGATGCTCCACCGGGTGGCCCGCGTCGAGTCCGGCCAGAGCATCCTGGTCCACGGCGCCTCCGGTGGCGTCGGCCTGGCGTTCCTGCAGCTGGCGGAGCACATCGGCAACGTGACGGTCTTCGGCACCGCGTCCGCGGCCAACGCCGACCTGGTGCGGCGCCACGGCGCCATCCCGGTCGACTACCGCGCGGAGGACTTCGCGAACGCGGTCCGCGACAAGGCCGGCGCCGTCGACGCGGCGTTCGACCCCATGGGCGGCGGCCACTTCTGGCGCTCGTACGCGGTGCTGCGCAAGGGGGGACGCCTCGTCGCCTACGGCCAGAACAACGCGCTGCGCAACGGGAAGCGCAACCTGCTGGTCGGCATGCAGGGCTTCCTGGGCGGCATCATCCTGCCCAAGCTGAGGCCGGACGGGAAGCTGACGGGCTTCTACAACGCGTGGTCCCTGGAGAAGGCCCAGCCCACGGCCTACCGGGAGGACCTGGCAGAGGTACTGAACCTGCTGTCCGCGGACAAGATCGCCCCGCGCGAGGTGTCGACCCTGCCCCTGCGCGAGGCACAGGAGGCCTTCCGCCGCCTGGAAGAGGGCGTCACGGGCAAGCTCGTCCTGACCTGCTGAGCCCCTTCACCCGAAAGTGCGCACACGCAATCTTGCGCGTGCGCACCTTCGCGCGTACCGTTCCTGACATGGAACTCCTGCTGAACCGACTCGGCCTCGGGGCGATGCGGCTCGCCCTGGGCGGCTCGGTGCGTGACCCGGCCACCGCCGTCACGGTCCTGCGCACCGCGGTCGAACTGGGCGTGAACCACATAGACACCGCGGGCACCTACGGCTACGGCGACGTACACGCCCACGAACTGATCAGACAGGCGCTGTCCCCCTACCCGGACGACCTGGTGATCGCCTCCAAGGTCACCGTCCCGACGGAAGCGGACGCAGGCCAGTTACGCGCCCTGGTCGCACAGGACCTACGCCGCCTCGGCGTCGACCACCTCGACCTCGTCTACTTACGCGTAGGCGGCATGGGCGACCCAGGCGGCGAACCACTCGCCGAACGCTTCTCGGCACTGGCGGAGTTACGCCGCGACGGGCTGATCCGCCACCTGGGCGTCAGCCACGTCGACCTCACCCAACTAGGGCGTGTCTGACAATGCTTTGGTCCAGGTGATCACCGCGTGGAGGACTACCGCAGAGCGGTAGGTGATGGCTAGCTTGTCGAAGCGGGTGGCCAGTCCGCGCCATTGCTTGAGGTGGTTGAAGCCGCGTTCGACGACGTTGCGTCCGCGGTAGTCGATGGGGTCGAAGGCGGGTGGACGGCCTCCGCGGGAGCCGCGGCGTTGCCGGTGCCCGACCTGATCAGCCGGTTCTGGGATCACGGCGGTGATGCCGCGGGTCCGCAAATGCTGGCGGATGGCGCGTGAGGAGTAGGCCTTGTCGCCACGGACGCGGTCGGGTCGGGTGCGTGCCCGGCCTCGTCCGACACGATGGATTCTCAGATGCCGCATCAGGTGCGGGAACATCGGTGCGTCACCGGCCTGCCCGGGCCCCACCAACGTCACTATCGGTCGGCCGTTCCCGTCGACGAGGTGGTGGATCTTGGTGCTCCAGCCGCCCCGGGACCGGCCGACCGCGTGGTCAGGCGGCTCGTCGAGCAGATTCGTGTAGTTCGATCCAGCCCCCTGTGTGCCGGGTGATGTTCGTGGCGTGCTGATGCGCCCGCGTAATCGTCGAGTCCACCGACACCGCCCAGTCCACCAACCCAGCAGCGTCCGCAGCGGCCAACAGACGCGCAAGCACCGTGTCCCAAGTGCCGTTCTTGGCCATCCGGCGATGCCAGGTCCAGATCGTCTGCCACGGCCCGAACACCTCAGGCACGTCCCGCCACGAAATCCCGCACCGATACCGGTAGATGATCCCCTCAACCATCGACCTGGCATCCGAAAACGGCCTGCCCTGCTTGCCAGTACGAGCAGGCAACAGATCCTCGATCAACACCCACTGCTCATCCGACAGCAACTGAAACCGCGACACACCCGCAGCATCCCAGCCACTACGCACAACCTTTGTCAGACACGCCCTAGCCGAGGCACAGGCGATCGCCCCGGTAGCCGCCGTGCAGAACCACTTCAACATCCACCACCGCGAGGACACGGAGGTCCTGACCCACTGCGAACAGCACGACATCGCGTACGTCCCGTACTTCCCGTTGGGCGGCGGCCGAGCCGACCTGAGCCCCCTGGCAGGCATTGCCGCCCGCCACGAAGCGACACCCGCACAGATAGCCCTGGCGTGGCTGCTGGCCATCTCCCCGGTGACCGTCGCCATCCCCGGAGCCAGCACCCTCGCCCACCTGACCGAAGACGTCGCCGCAGCGAACATCACCCTCACCCCCGAAGACCTCACCGCGCTGGCGAGAAGGGAGGCCGCCTGACCCGCGGCGGTCCGGTCGCTCACCCAACCTTTCCCCCGATGTCGAACGGCATGACGGTGGTGTCGTTCAGTTCGCGAATCAGACTCGTCGCCCGAAGCCATCGGGTGCGAGGGTCACCGATTCGCAGAGTCGCCTCGGCGATGGGCACTGGCCTCGGGCCACCCCGGTACAGCGCGCCACGCACCCCGGCGACGGGGAATCGCCGGGCCCTCACCACCGCGGCACTCCGACGCAACGCCGGGCAGAGTCGTACAGACAACGCCACACACGACACGCAGATCGGCGGTTCCATCACGCCCATTCCGTCGGGCCAGGATGGCCAGTCGTCCCGGTGATCCTTGAGCAGCCAGAGCACACCGTCATCGGTGCGGTCGGCCGGTCCGGCGCAGACCTGGCACAGCAGGCGCCGCATCGCGCGACGTTGACGCAGCGGATGCACCTGGCCGAACAACGGCCTTCCCGAACCCGGTCGAAGCGACGTGCGCCACCATAGGACGCCGTTCCCGTCCCGGTCCGCCACCACCTCGTCCGCGTAGGCGATTCCGCCACCATGCCGCTCCACCAGTGTGACCGCCGGGTCGACCTCGGCACTCCAGGTCGTGATGTACGGCGCGACAACGCGCGTTTCCTTCTTCGCGGACATCTCACCTCCCACAACGGGAGGCGACGTTATTGGCGGTCCGGGCGACGTCTTTGTCGTTTTGTCAAACGCCGCGAGGTTCACCCTTTCGGGGCTATGTTCATGCGCCAGGCGAGACCGCGCAGGTCAGGCCCACCGGCGTGACCACGCGCAGTCGACAGCAGAGCCGTCACCGCTTCCCGGGCGAACACGTTGTTGCGGACCTGCTGCGGCGCGAGTTCCTCCGCACGCAACAGCGCCCGAAGCCCCTTCTCCCGCGTCCGGCGCTCGGTGATCAACCCGCGGCCGTAGTCCACCCAGAACGACGCCTGCCGTCCACGAGACGCGGACGCCAGCCTGATCCGCGAGGCGGCTTCGGCGACGCGGGCTCCGTCGCCCACTTCGACCCCCACCGCGACCGCGAAAATCCCGACGTTGGTCCGCCCGAACTGCATGATCCCGGACGGCCACGGGCTCACGTCGGGCTCGATCGACTCGGCCAGCTCCGCGGCCGCCGCGAGGTGCGACTCGGCGACGTCGTGACGTGCCATGGCAGCGGCTGCGAGAGCTGCTGTCAGGTTGGCCATTCCGCGTGTCTCGGGACGTTCCGCCGGCGCGCGATCGGCCACCGCCACCGCGAGGTGGTACTGCCGCTCCCGGTTGGTCGCCGAGAGGAAGTGCGCGCGTCCCCAGTCGGCCACCGAATGCCACACCGGGTCGTCGAGTTCGGCCGCGACCTCGCGCATGCGCTCGGCCGCCAGCGAGGGCAGACCGGGAATGCCGAGACGGGCCGACGTGCTCCCGGCAACGTGGTACGCCAGCAGCAGCGGCACGAGAACACGTCGTCGATCCCCGGGATCCGCTGCCGCCGCGAGAAGGTCCCGGATCAGCGGCGACAGGGTCGCGACCTGCGTCGCGTAGTCGCCGGCGCCACGCGAACCGGAGCCGTTCCTCGCCGCGTGGAACCGCTCCAGTTCGGCGAGTACCTCGGGAAGCGGCCGCCGAGGGCCGTCGGGTACCTCGCCGATCCGCCATCCGCCCAGGAGATCGGCGAGCGCCGCCATGGCGGTTCGCGCTTCGGCCGTTCCTTCGCCGGACGGCGGATGGGGCTGGCCGGTCAGTTCGAACGGGGAGACACGAAGCGCTCGGGCGATCGCCTCCAGCACGGTTCGCTTGGAGATGGGGCGTTTTCCGCGTTCCATCAACGAAAGAGCCGACGGGGAGATACCGGCGAGCCCGGCGGTCGTGGCCAGATCCATGCCGCGCCAGCTGCGAATCTCCCGCACGCGACGCCCTATGTGGTCGTGCTCCACACCGTCGAGCGTACCTGTTGTACGCACACGTAAACATCGCGAAGGGTGTGTTCGGAACGCGCTCCGAACACACCCTTCGCGGTCACTCGTAAGCGATGGCCGACAGCACGTTCACCCGTGCCGCCCGGGCGGACGGGGCCAGGGCCGCCAGCAACCCGGCCACCACAGCCAACCCGAGGAACACCGCCAGCGACACCCACGGGATCTCGATCGCCGACAGGCCGAGGACCCGCACCACCGCGACCCCGGCAGCGCCGCCGGCGGCCAATCCGAGCACGGCCCCGAACAGCGACATCATCACCGACTCGGTGACGACCATCTGCACCATGTGCGACCGCCGCATGCCGACCGCTCGCAGGAGCCCCAGCTCCCGCGTCCGTTCCAGGATGGACAGTGCCATCGTGTTGATGATGCCCAGGATTCCGATCACCACCGACAGCCCGAGCAGCACGTACAGCATGGTCTCGGCGATCGAGATCTGGCCGGCCGCGTCGTCCGCGAGCTGGGTCTGGTCCTGGACCGACACCTCCGGGTTGTCCGCCACCAGCTCGGACACCGCGCGGGTGACCGCCGGGGCGTCGGCGCCCGGCGCGAGCTGCACGTACCCGATCGCCGGCGCGGACGACACGAACAGCGACGCCACCTCGGACGGGTTGAACACCGGACCGCGCAGCAGGTAGTTCGCCTCGTAGCTGCCGGCGATGCGGAACTCCTGCCACCCGGCCCGCTGCGTCGCGAGCCGCACCGTGTCGCCCACCGAGAGCCCGTGGTCGGACATCGTCGTGGTGTCCAGCACGACGGAACCCGGCGCGGGGGTCCGCGGCGAACCGGACAGCTTCAGCACACCCGACAGCTGCGACAGGTCCGCGGCCGCGGCGGGCGACGCACCCCACGAGAACTGGGCCGTGTCCACGTACTGCGCGACCGCCCGCGACACCCCGGGCACCGCGCGGGCCTCGTCGACCACCGACGCGTCGAACGTCGGCATGATCCGGCCGTCGGCCGCCGTGGGCGGGCCGCCGCCCTGACCACCTGCGCGGCCGGTGACGCCGTCGCCGCTGATCACGAGGTCGGCGCCCAGGTCGCGGGTCGCCGACGCGGACAGGTCCGCGCGCATCGACTCCGCGATCACGCTCACGCCGCCGACCAGGCCCAGCGTGATGACCAACGTGGACACGGTGATGGCCGTGCGGCGCGGGTTGCGGGCCGCGTTGCGGTTGCCCAGCTTCGACGGCATCGACCAGCCCACCACCCGGCCCAGGAACGGCAGGAGCGAACGGCTCAGAAGAGGAGTCAGCAGCGCGAGCCCGAACAGGCCCAGCACGACCCCGCCCGCCAGCGCCACCCACCGCAGCGACCCGATGTCCGCCAGCGACACCACGACCGCCGCGATCCCCAGCACCGCGGGCACGGCACCCAGCCACGTGATCCGGGTCAGCGACCGCTGTTCCGCCGCCGACGCGCGCATCGCCTGCACCGGCGGCACCCGCGACGCCCGGACGGCGGGCACGAGCGCCGCCACCACGGTCACGACCACGCCCAGCGCGAACGCCAGCACCAGGTCGGCCACGGGCACGATCAACCCGACCGGCAGCGACGCGCCGCTGTTGGCCTCCATGACCATCTTCAGCAGCACCGACACCCCGATGCCCAGCCCGATCCCGACCACCGACGCCGCCGCGCCCACGATCACGGCCTCCACCAGCACCGACCCGACGATCTGCCGCCGCCGCGCGCCGAGCGCGGCCATCAACGCCAGCTCGCCGGTCCGCTGCGCGACGAGGATCGAGAACGTGTTCAGGATCAGGAAGATCCCCACCAGCAGCGACAACCCGGAGAACCCGAGCAGCACGATCCGCACGATGTCCAGGAACGCCTTGCCGTCCGCGGCCGTCGAGGCGGCCAGCTCGTCGCCGGTGCGCACGGTGTACCCGTCGCCGAGGACATCGGCGACCCGGTCCCGCAGCTCCTCCCGGGACACGCCGGGCGAGGCGGTCACCGTCACCGAGCTGTACACGTCGGCCGCGCCCAGCATCAGCTTCTGCGCCACCGGCTCGGTGAACGCCACCTGCGTGTCGCCACCCATCGAGCCGCGGCCGTTGCTGTAGCCGTAGATCCCGACGATGGTGAACGTCTGCCGCGGCGCGAGCGTCAGCACGTCGATCTTCTCGCCGACCTTGAACTGACCGCGGTCGGCGAGCCCGCCGTTGATCGCCACCTCGTCCGGCGCCGACGGCCCCCGGCCCGACCACAGGCGCACCAGCCCGGTCTCCCCGTGCCACGCCACCCCGCTGCGCGGCGGCCCCTGCACGCTGATCACCTTGCCGTCGTGCCCGACCGGCCGGGCGCCGTCGACCGACACCTCACCCCGGACCGACGTCGCGCCCGGCACGTCCCGCAACGACGCCACGACCGACGACGGCACGGGCGGCGTGAACGCCTTGCCACCCATCCCGGCGTCCACATCGGACTTCTTGGACACGGAGACGTCGATGTCGGCGTTGGTCGACGCGAAGATCGAGTCGAAGCCGCTGCCGATGGTCGTCGTCGTGATCATGGCGGCGGACACCGCCATCACGCCGAGCACCACCGCGAAACCCGCGAGCGTGAGCCGCAGCTTGCGGGCCAGCAGGCCCTTGAGCGCTGCCTTCAACATCAGGAATCACCCTCGGAGAGCAGCTTCATCGTGTCGAGGACCTCGTCCGCGGACGGCTCGAGCAGGTCGTGCACGAGCTTGCCGTCCTGCAGGAACACGACCCGGTCGGCGTACGCGGCGGCGCCCGCGTCGTGCGTGACCATCACGATCGTCTGGTTGAACTCGTCCACCGACCGGCGCAGGAACCGCAGGATCTCCGCGCCGGAGCGGGTGTCGAGGTTGCCGGTCGGCTCGTCCGCGAAGATCACGTCCGGCTTCGGCAGCAGCGCACGCGCGCACGCGACCCGCTGCTGCTGCCCGCCGGACAGTTCGCTCGGCCGGTGCGTCAGCCGGTCCGCCAGCCCGACGGCCTCGACGACCAGGTCGAACCACGCCTGCTCCGGCTTGCGCTTGGCGATCGCGAGCGGCAGCGCGATGTTCTCCTCGGCGGACAGCGTCGGCAGCAGGTTGAACTGCTGGAAGATGAACCCGACCCGGTTGCGCCGCAGGTCGGCGAGGCCCTTGTCGGACAGGTCGCCGAGCCGTGTGTCGCCGATCCACACCTCGCCCGAGTCCACTGTGTCCAGACCGGCGAGCGCGTGCATGAGCGTGGACTTGCCGGACCCGGACGGGCCCATGATGGCGGTGAACCGGCCGCGGCGGACGTCCACGGAGATGTCGTCGAGCGCGACCACGGCGGTCGCGCCGGTGCCGTACGCCTTGGTGACGCCGACCGCGCGGGCCGCGAGGCCGGTGATCGTCTCGGCAGCGGTGGTGGTCATGAGGACTCCTGGAGAACTGGTGCGCGGCGCCGGCTGACGCGACCCCACGGCTTGAGGATCGACAGGACGAGAGCGAGCGACGTGGCGGCCGTGAGGAACGTGAGCACGGCGCCGTCGGGGGCGACGAGGTTCGCGACGGCCAGCAGCACGAGCGCGATGACGAGCTTGGCGAGCACCCAGTAGAACTTCACGAGGCCCCACTTGGTGCCGAGCCCGAGCACCACACCGGTGAGGAGCACGAGCAGTGTGGCGGGCAGGAAGAACGCGCTGGTCAGGGTCGTGGTCGCGGCGTCGAGGGCGGCGGCGCGGGCCGCGTCGGCGCTGCCGAGCGCGGTGATGCGCAGGGCCAGGCAGGCGACGAGGACGCCGAGCCAGCCGACGGAACACGCGACGTGGAGGATCATCCAGGCCTGTCGCACGGGTCGTGGCAGCGGCTGCAGGCCGCCCGTCGCCGAGATCCTCATGACCCACTCCCCGCTAGCCGATGTGCCGGTCACCCCATGGTGGTCCGACGCGCTGACGAGCCCATGGAGGAACCGCGCCGGACCGGACGAACCGGGCGTGCAGCAGGAAACTGCCCCACAGCAGGAACATCGGACCGGCCGGCCAGAAGAACGGCACGTCCATCGCGGCCCACCGGAGGATCAGCACCACCGACAGAACCACGGCGGCGGCCGCGTGCACTCGCAGCCGGGTCGGGAACCGGTCGAGACCCCGCGCCGGTCGCGGCGCCTGCGGCCGGCCGGCGGGCAGGTCCGCGACGAACTCGGCCAGCTCGTGCCGGAACCGGGTGGTGTAGATGCGTTCGAGGCGGTCGTCCGCCTCGGCGATGGTGAGGCGGCCTTCGCCCGCGGCCTCACTGACCAGCTTCGCGATGCGTTCGCGCTCGGTGTCCGAGGCCCGCACCGCCTTCTCGATGTCCTGTCGCTCGTTCATGGTTACCACTGTCGCCGTTCCGGCCGCGGAAATCGTCGGGTCCGCGACGGCACTTCGGGTACCGCGCGTGGCGGCTCCGGGGCACGCCGATCTACGCCCCGCGTAGTACGCGCGCGGGACGGGCGCCCCGTACGCTTCGGCACAGGTGAGAGGGGGTTGGACATGAACACGTACCGCACGTTCTCGTTCGGCTCGCTGCACCCGCTCGCCATCGTGGTGCCGATCGCGTTCGTCCAGGTCGTGTTCACGTTCGGCGCGGCGTACGGGCAGCGCGAGACCGACCGGATCAACGCGCTGACGATCGCGCTCGTGCTCGCGTCGGCGGTCGCGCTGACCTGGCGCCGCAGTCACCCGATCTGGGTACTTGCCGTCGTGTACGCGCTGCTGACCGCCTACTTCGCGTTGCACAACCCGTTCGGCCCGATCTTCCTCAGCCTCGTGGTCGCGTTGCTGAACGCCACCATGCACGGCCCCCGCGTGCCGGCGTGGACCACCGGGTACGTGGGCGGTGTCGTGCTGTTCGCCGCGATGCTGGTCCGCGCCGACTGGGACTTCAACTGGGTCGCCGCGGGCGCGGTGTTCGCGTGGATCTCCCTGGTCATGGGCGTCGGCGAGCTGGCGAAGGCCCGCCGCGACCGCGTCGCGCAGGAGGCGGAGGCGCGCGCCGAGCAGGACCGCAGGCAGGCCAGCGAGGAACGGCTGAAGATCGCCCGCGAGGTGCACGACGTGCTCGCGCACCACGTCTCGCTCATCAACGTGCAGTCCGGCGTGGCCCTGCACCTGATCGACTCGCAGCCCGAGCAGGTGAAAGAGGCGCTGACGGCGATCAAGCAGTCGTCGAAGGAGGTGCTGGTCGAGCTGCGGAACATCCTGGGCGTGCTGCGCAACGTGGACGGTGACGGCGCCGCGCCCCGGCACCCGGTGGCGAGCCTCGACCAGCTGGACCGGCTCGTGGCGCGCATGGACACGGCCGGCCTGCCGGTGACCGTCCAGGTCGAGGGCGAGAAGCGGCCGGTGCCGAAGGGCGTGGACGCGGCCGCGCTGCGGATCGTGCAGGAGTCGCTCACCAACACCTACCGGCACGCGGGTCCGACCACCGCCACTGTCACACTCAGCTACCGCCCGGACGAGCTGGCGGTCCGGATCGACGACGACGGCCGGGGCAGCGCGGACAGCAGCATCGGCACCGGCAGCGGCCTGACCGGCATGCGGCAGCGCGTCGAGGCGCTGTCCGGTGTGTTCGAGGCGGGACCGAAGCCGGGCGGCGGGTTCCGGGTGCGCGCGACATTTCCGACAGGGGGCGACACATGACGATCAACGTGGTGCTGGCCGACGACCAGGCGCTGGTGCGGGCGGGTTTCCGCGCGCTGCTGAACGCGCAGGAGGACGTGACGGTCGTGGCGGAGGCCGCGGACGGCGACGAGGCGGTGAAGGTCGCCCGCGAGCACAAGCCGGACGTGATCCTCATGGACATCCGCATGCCCGGCATCGACGGCCTCGAGGCCACCAGGAGGATTTCGGGTGATCCGGCACTGGCGGACGTGCACATCCTCATCCTCACCACGTTCGAGGAGGACGAGTACGTCTTCGAGGCCATCCGCGTCGGCGCCAGCGGTTTCCTCGTGAAGGACACCGAGCCCGCGGAGCTGGTGCACGCCGTCCGTGTCGTCGCCGCGGGTGACGCGCTGCTGTCGCCGAGCGTCACCCGCCGCCTGATCGGCGAGTTCGCGAGCAAGGCGAAGAAGGTCCAGTCCCCGGCCCGGCTGGACGTGCTCACCGAACGCGAACGCGAGGTGGTCGCCCTGGTCGGCGAGGGCCTGACGAACGACGAGATCGCCGCCCGCCTGGTGGTCAGCCCCGCGACGGCGAAGACCCACGTCTCCCGCGCGATGATCAAGCTGGCGGCGCGGGACCGGGCGCAGCTGGTGGTGCTCGCGTACGAGTCCGGCCTGGTCCGGCCGGGCTGGGCGGAGTAGCTCGAGTGGCCCTTGAGCGCGCGTTGGGCACACTGGGCACATGGCGGTGCAGCTGAACCACACGATCGTGCTCGCGAAGGACCGGGAAGCGTCGGCGAAGTTCTACGCCGACGTGCTCGGCGTGCGGGTGGCAGGACGCATGGGCCCGTTCGTGGTGGTGGCACTCGACAACGAGGTCACGCTGGACTTCGTCTCGGTGGGCGACGGCCGCATCCCGTCGCAGCACTACGCCTTCAAGGTGTCGGACCAGGAATGGGACGAGATCTTCGCCAGGATCCGCGAGCGCGGCCTCGACTACTGGGCCGACCCGTTCCACCACCGCCCGGGCGAAACCAACACGGAGTTCGGCGGCCGAGGCGTCTACTTCGAGGACCCGAACGGCCACAACCTCGAAATCATGACCACAGACTACGAACTCCACTAACCGCGCGAGTCCCCCGCCCAGGACCCGCGAGTCTTCCGTTGGGAACGCGCGAGTCTCCCGTTCGGGACGGCCGAGTCGGCGGTTCGCGTGTGATGCTGTCGGGGCACGAACCGCCGACTCACCGGTTCTGGACGGGAGACTCGCCGTCTTCGCTGGAGCGGCGGGCTTGTTTCCCGCCAGCGACGGCCTCGTTCGGTGGAGTGGCGAGCGCATTCGGCGCGACGACAAGGTCTTCCGGCGGAAGTGCCAAGCGCCGGTCGGCCTCCGGCCCCCGGTTTCCAGCGTACCGGGCGGGGGCGACAGTTCCAGCCCGCGAGGGCATCCGCTGTGGATAACCGCCCTCGCTGTGGATAACCGGGGCAGACGTCCCTGTCGCGGCCTGCCTGTGGACAACCGGCCTTCGACGAACCGGAACTGTCGGTGCCCCGCGTTACGCTGGATTCCGGGGGGCCGGAGGCCGCCGTTGATCTTGTCCGTCTCCGGGGGGCGACGTTTCCGCTTCAATCCAGACGACGCCGGACGGAGCCGGTTGACCCCGTCTTGAGCCGGTCTTGAGGTATGCGGCCGAATCTCAGTGCGTCCTCGACGACTGGGAGGAAGCAGATGTCCGTGGCGGAGGCGGCGGACCGGGCACGCCCGGCCGCGCAACAGCCGGACTGGGGCGCCCCGGAGCTGGTCGCACAGGTGCGGGACGAGCTGGCCGGGCTGCCCGGCCTGGTCACCGAGCACGACGTCGACGCGCTGCGGGCCGCGCTCACCGAGGTGGCGGCCGGGCGTGCGCTGGTGCTGCAGGCCGGAGACTGCGCAGAGGACCCGGCGGAGTCGACGCCGGGCCATCTCGCGCGCAAGACCGGGCTCCTCGACACGCTCGCCGGCCTGATGAACGCCGCCACCGGCAAGCCCGTGGTGCGGGTGGGCCGGATCGCGGGCCAGTACGCGAAACCCCGCTCGTCGGCGACCGAGATCGTGAACGGTGTCGAGCTGCCGGTGTACCGCGGCCACATGGTCAACGACCCCGAACCCGAGCCCGCGGCGCGCAGACCCGACCCCAAGCGCATCCTCCACGGCTACTGGGCGGCCAGCGAAGCCATGGAGATCCTGCGCCCGGGTCGCTTGTGGACCAGCCACGAGGCGCTGCTGCTGGACTACGAGGAACCCATGCTGCGCCCGAGAAAAGACGGCCGCCTGCTGCTCTCCTCGACGCACTGGCCGTGGATCGGGGACCGCACCCGCCAGCCGGACGGTGCGCACGTCGCCATGCTCGCCGCGGTCGTCAACCCCGTGGCGTGCAAGGTCGGGCCGACCACGACCGCCGGCGACCTGCTCGACGTCGTCGCGTGCCTGGACCCCCGGCACGAGCCGGGGCGGCTCACGCTCATCGCGCGGATGGGGGCGGACCACGTCGAAGAACGGCTGCCGCCGTTGGTGGCGGCCGTGCGGGCGACCGGCCGGCGGGTGATCTGGCTGTGCGATCCCATGCACGGCAACACGATCGCGGTCGGCGGCCGCAAGACCCGCCTGCTGGCCACCATGGTCCGCGAGGTGGAGCTGTTCCAGCGCGTGGTCACCGCGGCGGGCGGCGTCGCGGGCGGGCTGCACCTCGAGGTCACGCCCAGCGCGGTCACCGAATGCGTCAGCGACCTGTCCGAACAGGTCGACGCGTACACGACGTTCTGCGACCCGCGGCTCAACCCGGCGCAGGCGATGACCGTCGTCCAGGCATGGGGAGGAACGCGATGAGCTATCCCGAGATGAGTGAACGGGTCGCGCTGGTCACCGGCGCGGCGGGCGGCATGGGCTCGGTGATCGCGGCCCGGCTCGGTGCCAACGGTGCCCGGGTCGCGCTGGTCGACCGGGACGCGGAGCGGCTGCGGCGGGTGGCGAAGGACCTCGCCAACGACAACGTGGTGGCCGAGGCGTTCCCCGTCGACGTGCGGTCGAGCGCCGACGTGTCGGCTGCCGTCGAGCACGCCGAGGAGCGCCTCGGCCCGATCGACTACCTCGTGAACGCGGCCGGTGTGCTGCGGGTCGGGGAGGCCCGCGAACTGTCCGATGAGGACTGGTCGCTGACGCTGGACGTCAACACCACCGGCGTCTTCTACGTGACGCGCGCGGTGGTGAACCGGATGGCCGACCGCGGCCGGGGCGCCGTGGTGACCGTCGCGTCGAACGCGGCCGGGACGCCGAGGACCGGCATGGCCGCGTACGCCGCGTCGAAGGCGGCCACCACGATCTTCACGAAGGTCGTCGGGCTCGAGGTCGCGCAGCTGGGCATCCGCTGCAACGTCGTCGCGCCCGGGTCCACCGAGACCGAGATGCTGAGTTCGTTGTGGACGGACGGCGACTGGCGGCGGTCGTCCATCGACGGGGTGGCCGAGCAGTTCCGGCTCGGCATCCCGCTCGGCAAGGTCGCGCAGCCCGCGGACGTCGCGGACGCCGTGCTGTTCCTGCTGTCCGACCGCGCGGGCCACATCACCATGCACCACCTGACCGTCGACGGCGGCGCCACCCTCGGCCACTAGGAGCACACCATGCCAGGAATCCCCGAGATCGTCCCGTACCGGATGCCTGCCGACGTGCCGGCCAACACCGCACAGTGGACGGTCGACCCACGGCGCGCCGTGCTGCTGGTGCACGACATGCAACAGTTCTTCCTGCGCCCGTTCGGTGGCCAGCCCCCGGTGACGGAGCTGATCGCGAACGCCGCCCTGCTCCGGCAGACCGCCGCCGCGATGGGCATCCCCGTCGCCTACACGGCACAACCCGGCGGCATGACCCCGGCCCAGCGCGGGCTGCTGAAGGACTTCTGGGGCCCGGGCATGACCCCGTCGCCCGCGGACCGCGAGGTGATCGCGCCGGTCGCGCCCCACGACGGCGACTGGCTGCTGACGAAGTGGCGCTACAGCGCGTTCTTCAACACCGACCTGCGGTCGCGGATGTGGCGCGCGGGCCGCGACCAGCTGATCGTGTGCGGCGTGTACGCGCACGTCGGGGTGCTGATGTCCGCGGTGGAGGCGTTCACGTACGACATCCAGCCGTTCGTGGTGGCGGACGCGATCGCGGACTTCTCGGAGGCGGAACACCGCCTCGCACTGGACTACGCGGCCGGCCGGTGCGCCGTCGTGACGACGACCGACGAGGTACTGGCACAGATCGACGTGACGGAGGCGGCGGCGTGAGCGCACTGGACAAGGTGCTGGTCACCTCGCCGCCTCCGTTCGCGTTGCTGCACCGCGGCGACGGCGTCGACGTGCTGCTCGGCGACGTGTTCGAAGTGGACACCCTGGCGGACCTGCCCCTGCGCGCGTCCGGCACGGGCCACGACGTCCTCGCCGTGGTGCCATATCGACAAATCGCCGAGCGTGGTTTCACGGCCGCCGACGACGGCACGCCACTGCTCGCGATGCGGGTGTCCGAACAGGACGTCGTCGGCGTCCGCGAGGTGCTGCACCGCGTCGAGGACGTCCCGATCACCATGTCCGACGGCGGTTTCGACCTGTCCGACGACGAGTACGCCGACATCGTCCGGCGCGTCATCGCCGACGAGATCGGCCGCGGCAAGGGCGCCAACTTCGTGGTCAAACGCTCGTTCGTCGCCGACATCACCGGCTACACCCCCGCGGCCGCGCTGACCCTGTTCCGGCGCCTGCTGGCGGGCGAGTCCGGCGCGTACTGGACGTTCATCGTCCACACCGGACAGCGCACGCTGGTCGGCGCGAGCCCGGAACGGCACGTCAGCGTGCACGACGGGGTCGCGGTGATGAACCCGATCAGCGGCACGTACCGCTACCCGGCGGGCGGCCCGACGCTGCCGGACGTGATCGAGTTCCTGGGCGACCGCAAGGAGACCGACGAGCTGTTCATGGTCGTCGACGAGGAACTGAAGATGATGTCGCGGGTCTGCGCGGACACCCGCGTCGTCGGCCCGTACCTGAAGGAGATGTCGCGGCTCGCGCACACCGAGTACCTCATCGAGGGCCGCACCACCGCCGACGTCCGCGACATCCTGCGCGAGACCCTGTTCGCGCCGACCGTCACCGGCAGCCCGCTCGAGAGCGCGAGCCGCGTGATCGCCGACTACGAGCCGCACGGCCGCGGCTACTACAGCGGCGTGGCGGCGCTGATCGGCTGGGACCGGTCCGGCAACCGCACCCTGGACTCGGCGATCCTCATCCGCACCGCCGACATCTCGCAGGCGGGCCGCGTGTCCATCGGCGTGGGCGCGACCCTGGTCCGCCACTCGAACCCGCTCGCGGAGGTGGCGGAAACCCGCGCGAAGGCGGCCGGTGTGCTGGCCGCGCTGACGGCCCCGGCGAGCTTCGGCGCCCACCCGGCGGTCCGCGACGCGCTCGCGTCCCGCAACGCCGGGATCGCGTCGTTCTGGCTGGACCCGGCGGTGACCGAGGACCCGTCGCTGGCGGGCCGCACGGTGCTGGTGGTGGACGCGGAGGACACGTTCACGGCCATGCTCGCGCACCAGCTGCGTGCGCTGGGCCTGGTGGTGACCGTCCGCCGCTTCGACGAGCCGTACACACCGGGCGACCACGACCTGGTGGTGATGGGCCCGGGCCCCGGCGACCCCCGCGACGTGGCGGACCCGAAGATCGCACACCTCCGCACGACTGTGCGGGCGCTGCTGCGGTCCGGGCAGCCGTTCCTGGCGGTGTGCCTGAGCCACCAGGTGCTGAGCACCCTGCTCGGCCTCGACGTCGTGCGCCGCGACGAGCCCAACCAGGGCGTGCAGAAGGAGATCGACCTGTTCGGCTCGCGCGTCCGCGTCGGCTTCTACAACACGTTCGCGAGCTGCTGCGACACGGCGTGGACCCGCTGCGTCGGCCTGCCGGACCCGGTGGAGGTGAGCCGCGACGAGGAGACCGGCCAGGTCCACGCCCTGCGCGGCGGCACGTTCCGCTCGGTGCAGTTCCACCCGGAGTCGGTCCTCAGCCCGGACGGCCTGGCCATCGTCCACGGGATGGTGACCGACCTGCTGGCTTCCCTCCCGGCGGTGGCGGCGAGCTGAGAATCGTCCCTCGTCACTCTGCGAACGGATCCGAGTCGTCCCGTGGCGCTCGCATTCGGCGCACCTCCTGCCGGATCGCCACCAGGGTCGGACGGGCGACGTAGTGGCGTCCTCGACGCTCCCCGCGGGGGGCGAGGAGACCGGCTTGCACGAGCTTCTGGAGATCCCTGCTCGCCGTCGCTTCGGTGATTTCCTCCGGCCCGTCCTCGAAGTAGGCGCGGTAGGTGGCGTTGCGGACGCGAAGACCGATCATCGCGTCGAACAACGCCATCACGCTGCGGTCGGGCAGTTTGAGATCTCGCACCAGGTTCTCGAGTTCGAGCCACATCCGTTCGCTCTCCCGAACACGTTGCACCATTGTGCGTGCTTGTCGGAGGTGCGCGAGCAGGATGAACCTCACCCAGGGACGCGCGTCCCGTTCCGGTTGCCAGGAACCGCCGCCGACTTGACCGAGTACGTCGTAGTAGGCCTGGGTGTTGCGGCCCAGGTATTCCTCGATGCTCATGAAGACCGGGCTGAGGACACCGCTGCGTGCGAGCACAAGGCTCTGGAGGCATCGCGCCATCCGGCCGTTCCCATCCCTGAAGGGGTGGATCATCACGAGATTGAGGTGCGCCATCGCGCCACGGATGACGTCCGGGTGCTTCGTGTCCTCGTTCAGCTCGGTCATCAGTTGGTTCATCAACCCGGGGACTTGATCGATGTCGACGCCCTCGTGAACGATCTCGCCGCTCTCGTCGTTGCGCACGTAGATGCTCCCTGCGCGCCACCTGCCAGGCCGGTTCTTCAGCGCGTAGTTGGTCATCATGTAGTGCATGCTCTTGACGAGTTGCGTGCTGTACTCGAACTCGGGGTCGCCTGCGAGTTGGAGGACATAGGTCATTGCGTCTCGATAGCCACGGAGGGCGAGTCGGGTCTCCTCGTTGGCTTCGAGCGGTTCCTCCCCGGCCGCGACGTCGACGGCGTCGTCGAGCCCCGCCTCGTAGCCCTCGATGCTGTTGGAACCCTGAATGGCTCGCGCGAGCGACACCCGACGGAGCGAGCCGACCCATCTGCGCGGCTCGGTCAGTTGCAGGCGGAGGCTGGTTTTCAGTTCCTCGATCATGGCCAGAACGCGGAACTCGGCCTCGTCAGGTTCTGGCGTCGTAAACAACATGTGTGTAACTAGGCAACTAACCAACATGGTGTTGGTAACGCTACCTCCTCCATGTCGGATATCTTACCAACATCGTGTGAGTATCGCAGCGGTTATGCCACATGCCGAGTGACCTCGCGCATGGCGGCCTCGGCGTCGTAGGCGAACAGCCACTCGCGTTGCCGCAGGCCGAAGTCCGACGCCATGTGCTCGTCGCGTGCGGTGGCCTGGTCGTCGTCGACGTGGTGGTTGCGTTCGTTGGCCTGGATGAAGGCGTGCACGTCGCGGATCCGGGCCCGCCGGACGGCCTCGTAGCGGCGCAGTGCGGCGGGCGCCGTGGCCGGGGTCGCGGCAGCCAGTGCCGCCGCCACGGCGAGCGCGTCCTCGATGCCCTGGCTCGCGCCCTGCGCACCGAACGGCAGCATCGGGTGCGCCGCGTCGCCGATCAGCATGATCCGCCCGGTGCCCCAGCTCGGCACGGCCTCCCGGTCGTACAGCAGGTACACCGACACCTCGTCCGTCGCGGACAGGAGGGCGCGCACCGACGGGTGCCAGCCCTCGTACGCGGCCAGCACCTCGGCGGTCGACGCCCGCGACGTCCACGACTCGCCGTGCGACTCGGCCGCGGGAGAGCTGGCGGCGAAGCTCACGAGCCGGCCCGCGGAGATCGGGTAGCTCACGCAGTGCTGCCCCGGCCCCATCCGGATCAGGACCTTGTCCTCGTGACCGACCGAGGACGCGGGCACCAGACCGCGGAAGATGGCGTGCCCGGAGAACCGCGGCCGGTCGGCCAGCAGGTGCTCGCGGACGGTCGACTTGATGCCGTCCGCGCCGAGCACGACGTCCGCCTCGACCGACGTGCCGTCCGCGAACGACACGGTTACCCCGTCCCCCGACGGTGTGACGGCCACGCACCGCTTGTCCAGGTGCACGCGGTCCACGAGGGACAGCAACGCGCCGTGCAGGTCGGCCCGGTGCAGCGTGTAGTACGGCACCCCGTACATCCCTGTACAGGCGTCCCCCAGTGGGGTCACGGCCAGGGGCACGTCGTCGTTCCACCGCCGCACCTCGATCGCCGACGGCTGGACGGCGACCGCCGACAGCGCGGTGGCCAGGCCCAGCCGGTGCAGCAGCCGCGCCCCGTTCGGCGACACCTGGATGCCCGCGCCGATCTCACCCAGCGCCGGCGCCTGCTCGTACACCTCGGCACGCACCCCGGCCCGCGCCAGCGCCGCCGACACGGCCAGCCCCGAGATCCCGCCGCCGATCACCACAACCCGCATCGAACACACACCTCACTGGTAGAGCAGGGCCTTGCTCCAGTCCTCGTCCGCGCCGAACAGGCTGCGCGGCTTCACCACGTCGTGGATGCCGGTGAACACCTCGGTCGGCACCAGCGTCCCGACCGGCACCGGCCGCACCGACACCGGGCAGCCGAAGTACGCGTCGACCGCGGCCGTGAGCGCCGCGCAGGCGTCCGCGGCGTGCGCCGACGGCACCTCGATCTCGATCTCCAGCACCGACGGCAGCGCCCGGCCGCGCCAGAACAGCACCTGGTGCTCGACCGGCAGGTCGAACACCAGCTCCTCGAGCTCGCTCTGCGTCACGCGCGCGTCCCCGACCGGGTGACCGAACCCGGCGCGGCCGAGCACGCGCACCGTCGGCAGGTGCCACCCGCACGGGCAGTCGTCGACCAGGCTGATCTCCACCTCGTCGCCGATGTTGTAGCGCAGCAACGGCATGGCCTCGCGGTACAGCTGCGTCACCACCAGCTGCCCGCGCCCGTCCCGGCGCAGCTCCTGGGAAACGGGGTCGTACACCTCGTACACGGCCTGGTCGGCCCACAGGTGCATGCGCCCGTGCGGGCACTGGCCGCCGAGGCACGGCGTCTCGGTCGCGCCGTACTCCTCGATCACCGGCACCCGCCACAGCTCGCTGATCCGCCTGCGCCGGTTGACCGACAGCGGCTCGCCGCCCACGTACAGCGCACGCAACGCGGGGAAGTCCTCGCCCGGCTCGTACCCGTGTGCGCGGGCGGCGGCCGCCCACATCAGCGGCTCGGTCGGCATCGACCAGCTCAGCGTGACGCCCAGGTCGTGCAGCACGCGCAGCACCCGCGAGTACGGCATGGCGAGCGACCGGTTGTCACCCGGCACGACCAGCGCACCCCGCGACCGCGCGGCCGCGTGCGCCATGTTGCCGCTGATCATCAGCGCGTACGGGGTGCGGACCAGGAACACGTCGTCGGGCGTGATGCCGATCCACTTGCGCGCGTAGTTGTCGTTGATGGTCTGCCAGTCGCGCTCGGTGTAGTAGGAGGCGGTCGGCATGCCCGCGGTGCCGCTGGACTCGTGGTAGGAGGCCACCTTCCGCTTCGGCACGGCCAGGAACCCGAACGGGTACGCGTCGCGGAGGTCCTGTTTGGACGTCAGCGGCACGGTCTCCAGGTCGGCGCGCGTGCGCAGCTGCTTCACCCGGTCGCCGAGCCGTGCCTGGTAGAACGGCGACGCGGCGACGGAGGCCAGCAGCCGCGGCAGCTCCTTGTCCTGCAACGCGGTCAGCTCGTCGATGCTCGACCACTTGCCGAAGCTCATCGGTCCTCTCCCAACAGGCGGAGCACGTTGCCGCCCAGGATCTGGTCGGTCTCTGGCAGGTCGAGCGCGGCGAACTTGGCCAGCTCGACCGACGGGTGCTGGTGCGGCGCCTCGCTCCCGAACAGCAACCGGGACGGCCCGAGCCGCTCGTAGGCGACCCGCAGCAGCACGGTGTAGCCACCGGACGTCTCCACCAGCACGTTGTCCACCTCGGACACCAGGTCGACGGCGTACGTGTCGATGAGGTCGACGCCGAGGTGGCCGAGGATGAACGTCGTCGACGGGAACTTCCGCGCCAGCGCCACGAGGTCGCTCACCCCGCAGCCCTGCCGGTACAGGCACACCGTGTAGACGGGGTGCCCGGCCGACGCGGCCACCTCGACCAGCCCGACCGTGCGCGGGTCGTCGAGCGGCACGCCGTGCACGGCGGGCGAGATCTCCACGCCGCGGTAGTCGGCTGCCTGTGCCAGGTACACCGCCGGGTCCCGGTGCGGGTTGGCGAAGAAGAACGGGATCAGGCGGCCCTGTGTCCACACCGAGGACTCCAGCGCGAACTCGTTGTGCGCGTCGGCCGTGATGCCGTCGCCCGACACGAGCTGCCGGGCGAGCGTGTCGAGGTCGATCACGCCGCCCGCCACCACGACCGCCCGGTCGATCCCCGCGCCGTCCATCATGGACAGGAGCCGGTCGCGGGCGGCCGCGGTGGGGCCCAGCCTGGCGTGCGCGTCGACGATCACCGGGCTACTTCTCCAGGCAGAACTCGGCGATCGGGTAGCCGACGTGCCGGTCCTCGGTCGGCAGGTAGCCGAGCACCTTGTCGCCCGCCTTCAGCTCGGTGCTGTTCAGCACGACCCCGCCCGGACCGAGCACGCGCACGTGCCAGTCATCCTGCAGGATCAGGTTCACGACGGTCCCGTTCGGCGCCACCGCGTTGATCGACAGCAGCGGCCGCGACTCGATCTTCACCCGGCCGACGGTCACCACCCTGGTGTCACCCTTGATGTCGACGGCCAGCACCTTCGCACCGGACTTCAGTTCGGACAGGTAGTTCGTCCGGCCGCCCGCCGACACCGTGTACGAGTGGATCGCGCCCGCGTTCACCCGGAACGGCCGCGTCGGCATGTACGGCAGCGGGTGGGTCTCGCTGACGCACAGGATCATGCCCTTGGAGTGCGAGCCGACCAGGATGCCCTCGTCCTCACGCAGGTGGGAGCAGGTGTCCACGCAGGCCCGCTCGCCCATGCCGACGTGCGTGGTGTCGGTGACGGTCAGCTCGACCAGCTCGAGGTTGCCGGGCTCGGCGGTGGCGGCGACCTTCAGCGCGGTCGCGTCGCCCACGGCCCTCGGCGCCAGCATGACGCCGTCGGAGCCGTGCTCCAGCACACCGAAGATGATCTCCGCTTCCTCGACGTCGGCGGCGACGGTGATGTTGCTGCCGGTCGCCTTGTCGGCCGCGGCCAGCACGATCTCGAGCGGGATCTTGGTGGGGTCGCGGAAGAGCAGGACGCTCCAGCGCTCCTTGGCCGCCGCGTCGCACGCGACGTCGAGGGTGTCCTTGTCGATGATCTCGACGAACGTGCCGAACTCCACGTCCGGGTGCTTGAGCGACAGCTCCGCCGTGCTCGGGTGCTCCTGGCCGACGACCACCACGTCCGCGCCGGTGAACTCCGCGGGCAGCGGGCCCTTCTCCAGCAGCAGCACCTTCTTGACCGTGGGCGGCAGCCCGGCGAAGTCCGCGACGTCGTCGCTGACCACGCCGTCGACGCGCTGGTGCACGGCCTCTTCGACGATCGCCTGCTTGACCGCGCCGTCGAGGGCGCGCAGGTCGAGCCAACACAGTTTCACTTTCCGCTCCTAACTGGCCTTCGGTAGGGACTCGAGCGCGCCGGCCGGGCGCACACCGTGCACCAGGTCGGCCACCTCCCGGGCCATCAGGCCGGGATCCGGGGCCTGGAAGATGTTGCGGCCCATGGCCACGCCGGCGACCCCGCCGCGCAACGCCTCGTCCACGTAGGACAGGACGTCGTCGGACGTGCCCTTCGCCGGGCCGCCCGCCACGATCAGCGGGATCGGGCACGCCTCGGTGATGTCCCGCATTTCCGCGGCGTCCCCGGTGAACGGGGTCTTCACGATGTCCGCGCCGAGGTCGGCGGCGAGGGTCGCGGCGTGCGCGACCAGCTCCGGGTCACGCGGGTTGGTGATCTTCGGGCCGCGTGGGTAGACCATCGCCATCAGCGGCACGTTCCACTGGTCGCACACGTCGGACACGGCGCCGAGGTCGGCGATCTGCTGCCGCTCGTCGAGCGAGCCGAGGTTGACGTGCACGCTGACCGCGTCCGCCCCGAGCCGCAGCGACTCCTCGACCCGGCTGACCAGGTACTTCGCGTCCGGGTCGGCGGCGTGCATGGTGCTGGCGGACAGGTGGATGATCAGCGACATGTGCGCGAAGCGGGTGTGTGAGACGTACCGCAGGCTGCCCTTGTGCAGCACCACGGCGTCGACGCCGTTGACGGCGAGCTGCCCGACGAGCGCGTCCATCGCCTTGCCCCGGATCACCGGCCCGTCACTGATCGGGTGATCGAGGGGGACGACGACGAGCCGGTTCCCGCCGAACCGGAACAGGCGGCGGAACCGCAGTTCTCGTGCGAAGTGACCCGCGGTCATGCTGCCCTCTCCTCTGCCAGCCCGAACTCCTGGTGCAGCAACGCGACGGCGGCGGCCACCCGGTCCCGCGGCACGGTCACCGACGCGCGCACCTGCGAGGTGAACACCCAGCTCGTGGGGATGTCGGCGGCGGACAGCGCCGCGAGCATCCGCGCGACGTACGTCGGCCTGCTGAGCAGGCCCATGCCGACCAGCGACACCTTCGCGACGTCCTCGTCGATCCGCACCCCGCCGTCCTCGGCGGCCCGTTCCAGCGCCAGCCGCACCTCGACCACGTCACTGCGGCGCACCGTGAACCCCATGCGGAACTCGTCCTCGTGCGGCCCGGAGCGCGCGATCAGGTCGACCGGCACCGAGTTGCGGGCGAGGACGTCGAGGATCTTCGCGGCCAGGTCGCCGTTGCCCCTGATCAGCACGCGCGCCACGTCGAGGTCGTGCGTGACGGCCACGACCGGGTTGCCGGTCTCCAGGTCGTCGGCCACGACCGTGCCGAGGTCGGCGCCGGTCGAGCTGCGGACGTGCACCGCGACCTTGCGCATGGCGGCCAGCTCGACGGCACGCGAGTGCAGGACACCGGCGCCCGCGAACGCCATCTCGGCCATCACCGCGGGCCCGATGTTCGGCACCTTCCGCGCGGTGGGCACGATCCTCGGGTCGGCCGTGTAGACGCCGTCGACGTCGGTGTAGATCTCGCACTCCCGCGCGCCGAGCGCGGCGGCGAGCGCGACCGCGGTGGTGTCCGACCCGCCGCGGCCGAGCGTGATCATGTCGCCGGCCTCGTTGACCCCGTGGAACCCGCCGACCACCACGACGTTCCCCGCCTCGAGCAACCGCACGATCCGTGTGGTGTCGATGGCGTCGACCACGCCGGCGCCGTGCCTGCCGGTCACCTTGATGCCCGCCTGCCGCCCGGACAGGGACACGGCGGGCACGTCCAGGCACAGCAACGCCATCGCGAGCGTGGCGGCGGACGCGCACTCGCCGGTGACCAGCAGGTGGTCCAGCTCCCGGGCGGTCGCGGGGGATTCGGGCAGCTCACCGATGTTGTGCGCGGCGCGGAGCAGGTCGTCGGTGGTGTCCCCGCGCGCGGAGACCACGACGACGGTGGGGCGGCCCGCGAGGTGCTCGGTTGCCACGCGCTGCGCGACGGCCCGCACCTTGTCCAACGTGGACAACGAGCTGCCGCCGTACTTCTGCACCAGGACAACCATGACCTCCAGCTTGGGTGCGCGGGTTCCCGCCGTCGTGAGCAAGAAGTCCGTCCCCGGCTGGGACATCGGGCTCACGACGGTGGGACGCGCGGCGGCGACCGTGGAGTGGTGCTGATAATCGGAGCGGGCCCGGTCGGGGCCGTCCTCGCGCTGGAGCTGGCGAGGCACGGCGTGGCGAGCACGGTCGTGGAGCGCTCGTACGCCGCGCCGCTGTTCCCGAAGATGGACTTCCTGAACGGCCGCACGGTGGAGTTGCTGCGGCGCCTGGGCGTCGAGCACCGGATCCGGGCGGCAGGCGTCGCCCCCGAGCACCCGGCGAACTTCGTGTGGACCGCGGGCCTCGACCGCCCGGCGATCGCGGTGTGGCCGTACCCGGCGCCCGCGTCGCTCGACCCGGCGACCGCGTACCTGCGCATCCCGGGCTCGGTGCTGGAGGACACGCTGCGTGCCGCGCTGCGCGAGCACCCGCTGGTGGACCTGCGGGAAGGCTGGACGTTCCTGGGCCTGGCGCCGGAAGGTGCGCTGGTCCGGACGCCGTCCGGCGCGGAGCAGCACCTGGCGGCCCCGTACGTGGTCGGCTGCGACGGCGCGGGCAGCGCGGTCCGGCGCGCGGTGCAGGTCGGCATGCCGGTGTCCGCGCCGCCGACCCGCCGGATCTCCATCTACTTCCGGTCGGCGGACGCGGCGCTGCGCCCGTACGGCCGCGCGTTCGTCACCACCGTGTCGACCGGCGTCACCCTGGTGTCCCGCGACGAGGACGAGCTGTGGACGGCGTCGTTCGAGGCGTCCGAGGTGGACGACCCGGTGACCGTGCTGCGCGCGAAGCTGCGGGTCCCGGTGGTGGTCGACGAGGTGCTGGCGGTCAGCTCGTGGACGGGCGCGCTCGCGGTGGCGGACCGGTACCGCGTCGGCTCGGTCTTCCTCGCGGGCGACGCGGCCCACCAGTACTACCCGTTCGGCGGCCACGGCGCGAACACCGGCATCGCCGACGCCGTCGACCTGGGCTGGAAGCTGGCCGCGGTCACGCAGGGCTGGGCGGGCCCCGGCCTGCTCGACAGCTACGAGACCGAACGCAGGCCGGTGGCCCTGTTCAACCGGGAGATGTCGGAGAACTTCCTGGAGGTGGCCCGGCGCTTCGCGCGGCTGTCGGCGCAGGGCGCGTCGGACGCGCACCTGGCCGGCTTCCTCGCGCAGGAGACCGCGCAGGTGGCGAACACGGGCATCCACTTCGGCTACCGGTACACGTCCCCGGTGATCTGCGCGGAGGAGGGCCCGGCGCCGCGCTGGGCCTGGGGCGCCTACGTGCCGACGACGTGGCCGGGCGGCCGCCCGCCGTCGCTGCACGACCGGTTCGGCACGGGCTTCACCCTCGTCGACTTCACCGACAGCGGGGAGGTGCTGGTGAAGGAGGCCAAGCGGCGCGGCATCCCGATGACCCACCTGCGGGCACCCGCGGAGTTACGCGCGGAGTGGGAACGGGACCTGGTCCTGGTCCGCCCGGACCAGCACGTGGCGTGGCGCGGCGACGCCCCACCGGACGACTGGGACGCGGTCCTCGACCAGGTGACGAGCCGCTCTTGAGCACCGACCCGGTAAGGAGAGTGGTATGACGGCGGTCGAGCAGCGGGTGCGAAGTCCATGGGTGGCGTTCTGCGTGCTGGCGGGTGCGCAGTTCCTGCTGGTGCTGGACGTCAGCGTGGTGCTGGTGGCGTTACCGTCCATTCAGGACTCGGTGGGCTTCTCCCAGACGGGCCTGGCCTGGGTCCTGAACGCGTACGGCCTCACCTTCGGCGGCTTCCTGCTGCTCGGCGGCAGGGCAGCGGACGTGTTCGGCCACAAGCGAGTGCTGCTCGCCGGCCTGGCCGCGCTGACGATCACGTCGGTGCTGTGCGCGATCTCGACGGAACCGTGGCAGCTGGTGGCGGCGCGCGCGGGGCAGGGCCTGTCGGCGGCGGTGGCGTGCCCGGCCGCGATGGCGCTGGTACTGGGCCTCTTCACCGCGGAAGCTGATCGCACCAAGGGCCTGTCGATCTTCGCGAGCGTCGGCGCGGTCTCGGGCGTGCTGGGCACGGCGTTCGGCGGCCCGCTGACGTCGATCGGCTGGCAGTGGGTGTTCCTGTTCAACGCCCCGGTGGCGGTCGTGCTGCTGGTGGCGGCGGTGCGCCTGGTCCCGGCCCCACCCACTCCGCGGGCGACGGGCATGGACCTGACCGGTGCCGTCACCGCGACGGCAGGCATGTGCGCCCTGATCTGGGCGGTCCTGAACGCGGACGGCGCGGGCTGGCTGGCGGGTTCGACGGTGACGGGCTTCGCGCTGGCAGTGGTGCTGCTGGGCGCGTTCGCGTACCGGCAGACCAGGGCGGTGGCCCCACTGATCCCGCGCGAACTGTTCCGGCTGCGCACGGTCGTGTTCGGCAACCTGGCGAACCTGATGGTGGGTGCCCTGATGTTCGGCATCTTCATGGTGCTGACGCTGCACCTGCAGCAGGACCGCGCGTACTCGCCGGTGCGGGCGTCGCTGACCACGCTGCCGATCTGCGTGGCGCTGTTCCTCGGTTCGCAGTCCCTGCCCCGGGTCCTCCGCCGGGTCGCGCCGCCACTGGCACTGGCAGGCACACTCGCACTGCTGGGCGCGGGCCTGCTGTGGTGGACCCTCACCCTCAGCGCCGACGGCAACATCGTGACGTCGTTCGTGCTGCCGGGCATGGTGTGGAGCTTCGGCGCGGGCGCGGGCATCGTGGCGGGCTACGTCGTGTGCACGGCAGGCGTGGCGGGCCCGGCCGCGGGCGCCGCCTCCGGCCTGGTGAACACGACACTGCAGGTAGGCGGCGCGATCGGCGTGGCCATCTTCAGCACGGTCGCCGCCGCGCACAGCGATCAGGTGGTCGGCAACGCGACCGCACTGGCGAGCGGCATCGCGCTGGCCGCGCTCGGCGTGCTCCTGGCCCTGCGCGCCGCCCGCCGAAGCCCGTGACGAAGGGGGTCCTTCATCACGGGCTTCGGTCGGCCCGGCGGCGCTGTTGTGCCGGTCCGCTCCTCGGCGGTGGATTGGTAGCGCCGAGGCGGCCCGGTCGCGCTCGGCCCGCCACGCGGGGGAGCGCAACCGATCGCGCCGAAGCGGCTCTGGCACGCTCCGCTCCGGGCGGTGCTGGTGTCGTGAACGTGCCTTTCGGGACGTGGCGGTGCGCCGCCCGCGTAGCGGGCCACCCGCGGCGGAGCGTGTTCGGCTGCGCCGCCCCGGTGCTTCCGGGCTCCGCTCCTGTCGGTGCTGGTGTCGTGAACGTGCCTTTCGGGACGTGGCGCTGCGTCGCCCGCGTAGCGGGCCACCCGCGGCGGAGCGTGTTCGGCCGCGCCGCTCCGGTGCTTCCGGGCTCCGCTCCTGTCGGTGCTGGTGTCGTGAACGCGCCTTTGAGGACGCGGCGCTGCGCCGCCCGCGTAGCGGGCACCCCCGCGATGGTGGAGGGCCTTCGTTTGCGCCGGAGCGGTCCTTCGCGCTCGGCCTGTCGGTCCCAGGGCCTGAACGCGCCTTCAGGGCGCGGCGCTGCGCGCGGCCCGCGTAGCGGGCACCCCCCGCGGCGGTGGAGCGTGTTCGTTTGCGCTCGACCTGTCGGTGGCGGTGCCCTGAACGCGCCTTTGAGGACGCGGCGCTGCGCGCCGCCCGGCGTAGCGGGCCACCCCCGGCGGTGGCGGAGCGCAATCGTTTGCGCCGAAGCGGTCTTTCGGGTTCCGTCCTGTCGGTCTCAGTGTCCTGAACGCGCCTTACAGGACGCGGCGCTGCGCGCCGCCCCGCGCACCGGGCCCGCCCCCTCGTCCGCGAAGCGTGATCGGCTGCGCCGAAACGGCCCTCTCACCCTCCGGCCCCCACCAAACGCCGAAGAGGCCCTCCCGCACACCGAACGCGAGGAAGGCCCCTTCACCACATCACCGTCAAGCAGGCGGAATGTTGTGGTTGATCCGGAACACGTTCCCCGGATCCCACACGCCCTTCAACTCGCGAAGCCGCCGGTAGTCGTCCGGTTCGTACACGGACGCCATGTCCGCCAGGTCCTCCCCACCGAGGAAGCACACGAACCCGCCGCCGACGCGCCACGGCGCCAGCGCCGATACCAACCGCGTCCCCTGCGCACGCGCGGCCGCCAGCGCCTCCGGCGGGCCGGACGTGGCCGTGAACAGCGAGAACTCCGCCGACGACCGGAACCCGACCGGGCTCGGTCGCGACGGCGCACGTCCCAGCGCACCGCCGAGGTGGCGCAGCTCCACGATCGTCAGCTCGGGCGTCGCCTCCGCGAAGAACACGTCCAGCGCCTCCTGCGGCAGCGACCCCAGCAGCCCGGACCGCTCGACGCCCGGCGCCGGGTCCGTCGGGTCGTTGTGGATGCTCGCGACCTCGCGGTACGGCATCTCCCGCACCGCGTCGACGATCGCGGGCGCCGCGTCGCGCAGCGGCTTCACCAGGCTCTCGCCGTCGGCGGCGCCGCCCGTGTACGCGATCCGCACGGTCACGAGGAACTTCCCGCGCAGCGGCTCCGGGATCGCCTCGATCGGCGGCAGCCGCAGCAACGCGATCGACGACGTCATCTCCTCGGGCACCGACGCCACCCACTCGCGGTACACCGACAGCAGCTCCGGCGACGCGTCGAAGAACAGCGCGCCACCGTACAGCCGCGACACCGGCACGAGGTCGACGGTCAGCGCGGTGACCACCCCGAAGTTCCCGCGCGTGCCGCGCGCCGCCCAGAACAGGTCCTCGTTCTCGGACGGCGACGCCGTGACCAGCTTCCCCTCGGCGGTCACGATCTCCAGCGACCGCACGTGGTCGACCGCGAACCCGTACTGCCGCCCGAGCGGACCGAGCCCGCCCGCGAGCGTGTAGCCGACGAACCCGACGTTCCCCGACGCGCCGTTGATCGGCGCGAGCCCGTGCTCGTGCGCCGCGGCGACCACTGCCCCGGCCTGCGTGCCCGCCGCGACGCGCGCGGTCCTGGCGGCCGGGTCGATCTCGACGCCCGTCAGGCCGCGCGTGTTGATCAGCACCGCGCCGTCCGCGGGGGTGGTGGTGGCGTGGCCGGTCGCCTGTACCGCGACCGGCAGGTCCTGGTCGACGGCGTACCGCACGGCATCGGCGACGTCCTGCGCGGACGTCACGGTGACCACGGCGGCGGGCCGCTCCTGGACAGCTGTGTTGAACCGGCCGATCTCGTAGCCGGCTTCCCCAGGTTTGACAACGTTCACGGCGCCAACCTAACGGCACCCACCGACAGTTCCGGCCTCACACGACCACCCCGGTCAGGTCTGTCTCTGTCGGTGACGGCCGGACCGCGAAGGGTACTTCCGTCACCGCGGGCAACGCGAGCACCGCCCGCGCCATCGCGTCCGAGTCGGCGAGCGTCACCGAGTCCACGCCCGGCCGGATGCCCGCCGCGGTCGCCCAGTGCACGGCCTCCGTCGGGATGCCGTACGCGAACCGCCGCGGGTGCGGCCGTCCCTGCGCGTCGAGCAGCCGGTACGGCCGCTCGGTCACCGCGAGGCCGCCGGTCTCGTACACCGTCCCGTCCGCGCCGGGGATCCGGTAGGGCGCGGCCTGGTCGGTGTTCAGCAGGTGCCGCAGCAACGGGTCCACGGTGCGCCGCAGGTCCGGTTCCGGCAGCCGCGCCTCGATCAGCACCCGCGCCCGCACCGGCGGCCCCGGCACCTCGGTCGACGCGGCGAGGAACGTCGGCTCGGCCGTGTCGAGCCGGATCTGCGTGCCCGGCCCGGTCAGCACCAGCACCCCGGCCTCGACCAGCGCGATCATCTCCTCGATCCGCGACACCGGCGGCCCGATCGACAGGTACGCGTTCAGCGGCGTGTACCAGCCCTCCAGCTCGTCGCGGTGGGACGTGCCGTCGAGCCCGCCGTGGTCGACCGCGAGCCGCACCTCGTTGCGCAGGTCGCGCAGCACGTCGAGGGCCGCCTTCACCGGCCCGTGCACGTTGCCTGCGCGCGCGTGCGCGACGTCCGCGCGCAGGTAGGCCAGCAGCCAGTCGCGGAACTCGTCCCGGTCGGCGAACCGCAGGCCGCGGTGGGGCCTGGTCAGCGCCTCCCAGTCGAACCGCTCGGTGATCCCGCGTGCCGCCAGCGCGGCCTCGGGGTCGGCGAGGTACTCGTCGCCGAACGTGTCGTCGCCCAGCAGCGTCTCGTAGTAGACGCACTCGACCTCGCGCGCGATCAACGGCCACAGGTCCTCGCTGAACCGCAGCGGCCGCGTCCGCAGCGCGGCGATCCGCTCGGGCGTGAGGAGCCGCGGCAGGTACCGCCCGTGCGCGCCCTTCTCGTTCTCGCCGCGCGCGTGGTACGGCACGCCGCGCCGCGAGCTGGCGTACATGACCGGCTCCTGCCCGGACGGCACGTACACGCCGTCCCGGAACACACCGCCGCGCCCGACGGTCAGCAGCGCCATGTAGTCGAAGAAGTTCAGCCCCAGCCCGCGCAGCAGCACGGCCTCGCCCGGCTCGATCACCGACAGGTCCACCTCGGCGGGGTTGGCGGGCGTGACGTACGTGAGGTGGTGGATGCGGGCGAGGCTCGCGGTGCGTTCCTGCTGCGGTGTGAGGCGGGCCGGCACGTGCCCCTGTGCCATCACGATGGCGTCGAGGTTGTTGAGCCGGGTGCCGTCGGCGAGCCGGATGCCCTGCGGCCCGCCCGTGATCCCGTGGGTGTCGGCCATGGCGACGGCGTGCGACCGGTGCACGTGGACGGTCACGTGCGCGGGCGCGCGGCCGGCGACCCGCTGGAAGCAGTCGTGCAGGTACGCGCCGTAGAACGCGCGCGTCGGGTAGTCGTTCGGCCCGAGCAGCCCCTCCGCCCACTCCCACAGCGACGGCCCCGGCTCGATGGGCCCGTCGATGCGTGAGCTGTCGTCGGTGAACACGGTGATCTGCGACGCGACCGTGTTCATCAGCAGGTGCCGCGACTGGTCGGTGCGCCACACCGTGCCCGCGCCCGGCGCGGCCGGGTCGACGACGTGGATGACGAGGGCGTCGTGCCGCGGCTCAGCGCGTTCGTTGGCACACAAGCGTTCCAGGACGGACAACCCCCTGGGCCCGGCCCCGACGATGGCGATCTCCATGATCACGCCGCCTTCTGCGCGCCGCCGAGCCTCCGCGCCAGCTCCAGCCGCTTGATCTTCGTCGTGGCGGTCTGCGGCAGGTCCTCGTGCCGCAGCTGCACGGGATCGGCCATCGGCGGCAGCGTCGCGGCGGCGCGCCGCCACGCGTTCAGGTCCAGCGGCGCGTCGTCCTTCGTGCACACCACGGGCACCGCCCGCCCGTCCGCGCCCGGGATGATGATCACCTCGGCCAGCTCGTCGAGCCTGGTGAACAGCGTGTCCTCGGCGGCGAGCGTGCTGCCGAACCCCTCGATGAGGTCGACCTCGCGGTCGAGCAGGTGCAGGCAGCCCCACTTCGTGCGGTAGCCGACGTCACCCATCCGCCACCACCCGTCGGTGAGCTGCGCGTCGTAGCGCTCCTGCTCGCCGAGGTAGGTCACCACGCGCCCGTCGCTGCGGATCTCCACGTACCCGGGGTTGTCCTTCGACGGCGGCTTCCCGTTGCGGGACACCACCCGCACGCCGGTCATGCCGGGGAACGGCATGCCGACACAGCGGCCGTCGGCGTCCAGCGAACGCCGCCTGGTGTAGCCGCGCACGACCGTCGGCCCGATCTCGCTCTGCCCGTACAGCTGGCCCCACAGGGGAAGCCGCCGCTTCGACGCGTGCAGCAGCCGGTGCACGGTCCTCGGGTGGATCGCGTCGAAGGTGCTGCTGAACAGCTTCACGCCGGCGAGCGGCCCGCGCGGGTCGTCGGCGAGCGGTTCCCACGCCATGAACGAGTTCGGGTGCGCCTCGAGGATGCCGGGCCGCACCCGCACGAACAGGTCGGCGGCCTTCTCGGTGTCGGAGTCGACCATCACCACGATCGGGAACCCGCGGTGCAGGGCGATCGCGAGTGCGGTGAACAGTCGCGAGTGGACGAACGAGACGTGGATGGCGATGGTCTCGCGGCGCCGCAGCACCGGCCGGGTGACCGCGTACTGCGGCCGGTAGCGGGCCTGCAGCGTGCGGCTGGTGTGCACGGCGAGCTTGGGGATGCCGGTGGTGCCGGACGTGTGCGTGATCAGTGCGGGGTGGTCCGGCGGCATGTCGACCGGCCGCACCCTCGGTGTCCCCGCGAGCGCCCGCAGCTCGACCGCGCCGGGGTGGCTGCCGGAGGTGAGCAGCACCCGCGCGGTGTCGGTGAACACCTCGGCGGGCAGCTCCCCGCTGATCTTCGCGGCGTCGGTGACCAGGTGCGGGTGCTCGGCGCGGCGCACCAGCTCGGCGACGGTCGCCCCGTCCAGCTTGGGGGACAGCAGTGCGGGCACCGCGCCGATCCGCGCCGCGGCGAGCGCGAGCAACGTGATGTCGAACCCGTCGGACTTGTAGACGACCACCCGCTGACCGGGCCGGACACCGGCGGCCCACAGGCGGGACGCGATGTCGTCGACCACGTCGGCGAGTTCGGGCACGGTGACCCGCCGCCCGACCTCGGGCGCGATGTCCAGGTCGTGGTCCAGGATCACCACGTTCGTCGGGTGGCGGCGGGCGGCCCGCTCAAGCAGCCGCCCGAGCCCGATCCCGCGGTTGCCGATGCGCTGCAGGAACATCGCCTCACCCCTCGATGACGGCCTTGATCCGGTCGAGGGTGTCGGCGAGGTCGCCCTCGAGCTTCTTGCCCCACTCGCTGAAGAACCGCTGCTTCTCCACGTCGTCCATGTCCGCGGTGATGCCCTTGATCCCCTCGGTGGCGCGCCCCATGCGGAAGTGGTGGACGAGCAGGCTCCCGGTGGGGGTGGCCTCGACCTCGTAGGTCCAGACGCTGTCCTGCTTGCGGCCCTTGCTGTCCCGCATGGACCAGCTGAACCGCCGCCCATGCTCAGCGGCGACGACCTCCGCTTCGGTGGTCCACTCACCCCGCACGACGGGCGCCCAGGCGACGACGTCGTCGGCCCGCACGTTCACCCCGCGGAACACGGCGCCCACGGTGGCGGGCTCGCCGTGCACCCACGTCCCGCCACGGCACTCGGTGCTCCACTCCCCGCTGCGCGGCAGGTCGGACACGACGCCGTAGACAACGTCCGGCGAAGCGGCCACCGCCACCGCGGCCCGCACCTGGAACAAAGTCATGTCCGGAAGGGTCGGCGTCGTTGGCCCAGCCTCGCTCGAAACCTGAGCAATGCGCCCTACCGTGACCCACATGCAGGCGGCGTACGTAGAACGGCTCGGTCCGGCGGACAACATCCGCTACGGCACCCTCCCCGACCCGGAACCACGCGCGGACGAGGTACTGGTGGAGGTGCTGGCGACGACGGTCAACCCGGTCGACACGTTCGTCCGGTCAGGCACGTTCCGCACGGACGTGGTGCTCCCGCTGGTGATGAGCCGAGACCTGGTCGGCAGAGTGGCGATGGCCGCCCACGGCTTCGCGGAAGGCGACCTGGTGTGGTCGAACAGCCTGGGCCACGGCGGCCGCCAGGGTGCGGCGGCCACGAAGGCGGTCGTGCAAGCGGACCGCCTGTACCGGTTGCCCGCGGGCGTGGACCCGACGACAGCGGTCGCGGTGGTACACCCAGGCGCGACGGCGTACCTGGCCCTGCACACCCACGGCGCCCTCCGGCCCGGCGCCCGGGTCCTGGTCATCGGCGGCGCGGGCAACGTGGGCAGCGCGGTGACGGCCATGGCGGCCGCGGCAGGCGCGGAAGTCTTCGCGACAGCGTCCGCGCGGGACCTGGAGTACTGCGAATCCCTGGGCGCGACGGCAACGGACTACCGCAACCCCCGGCTACCGTCCGAAGTGGACCTGTACGTGGACTGCGCGGGCAGGAACGACCTGGAGACCGCGGTTGGGCTCCTGGCCCCGAGAGGACGCGTGGTGCTGCTGGCAGGCGCGGCAACCCGCCCGGTGCTGCCGGTAGGGCCCCTGTACACGAACGACTGCTCGATAGCGGGCTTCGTCATCTCCCACGCGACGGCCCCCGAACTGGCCGAAGCAGCGGAGAACCTCAACGCCCTCCTGGCGGCGGGCACCCTGACCCCACGCCACGTGGAGGAACACCCACTGACCGCCATGGCGGAAACCCACAAACGCCTGGAAGAAGGCGCACTGCACGGCCGCAGAGCGGTACTGCACCCGTGAGTTGTCCACAGCCCCACCAGTTGTCCACAGCCACCCACCGAACCCCCACCGTTGTCGGTCCCCCCTGGTAGACTGGCAAGGCGGGTGGCCCCCGGGATCGGGTGGGGCCTGAGTTACGTACTGGGCGCGGAGTTTCCGCAGGTCAGAGCGGTTTGTCGCGCCGTGGGGCTGGGTCTGAGACGCACACGATGTGCCGGTCGTCGCCGGCGATCCGGTGGGGCGCGTGCTGGGTTGCGCAGGTCAGCGTCGTTCAGCTGCCGAGGCCTGCTCTGCGGGCGGCGACGGCGGCTTCCGTGCGGTCCGCGATCTGCAGCTTCACGAAGATCCGTGACAGGTAGTTGCGGACCGTCTTGATCGACAGGCCGAGTTTGCGCGCGATCGTGGCGTTGCCCATGCCGTCCGCGACCAGTTCCAGCACCGCGCGTTCGCGGTCGGTCAGTTCCGGGAACGGCTTGCTCGACTCGCGTGGCTTCGTCAGGTAGTCCAGCGCCCACGGCGCGACCTCCGGCCCGAACACCACCCCGCCGCGGCGGACGGTGCCGATGGCCTGGCTGATGTCGTCGGTGCTGGCGCCCTTCACCAGGTACCCGCGCGCGCCGGCCCGCACGGCGGCGAAGAACGTGTCGCGGTCCTCCAGCATGCTGAGCACGATCACCGACGCCTCCGGGCAGCGGCTGGCGAGCGTCTTCGTCACCTCGATACCGCTGGCGCCCGGCATGTTCACGTCGATCAGCGCGAGGTGCGGGCGCAGCCGGTAGATCTCGGCGAGCGCCTCCGTGCCGGACCGCGCCTCGCCGACGACCTCGACCTCCTCGATCGCCTCCAGCAGCATCCGCAGGCCCGACAGGTAGACGGGGTGGTCGTCGGCGATCACGACCCGGGTGTGCTCAGGCGCAAGCTGCGTGGTCATCGCACGACCGCCCTTCCGGTAGGTGTCCGGACACGGTGACGCCGTGCCCGGTGTCCACGACCTCGCACCAGCCGCCGAGTTCCTCGGCCCGCGCCCGCATCGACGTGAGACCCACACCGCCGTCGTGCAGGCCACCGGTTCCGTCGTCCACAACGGACAACCGGAGGCCGTCGCCCGCGGCGGTGACCGTGATCGCGCAACGAGTCGCGTGGGCGTGCTTCACCACGTTCGTCAGCGCTTCCTTGACGATCCAGAACGCGGCGACCTCCGTCGCCCGGTTCGCGTCGCCGGTCACGTCGAGGTCGATGGCCAGACCCGGCACGTGCATCCGCCCGGTCAGCACCCGGAGCCCGTCGGCGAGGGAGCGGCCTTCCAGCTCGGCGGGTTCCCGGTCGGCGAGGACGCGGCGGAACTCGGCCATGAACGCGGCCGCCTCGCGCCGCAGTTCCCGCAGCGTCTCCTCGGCCGGGCCGCGCTCGAGCTGGCGGGCAAGGAGGTCGGCGCGGATGAGGATCCCGGCCAGGCCGGGACCGAGCCCGTCGTGCAGGTCGCGGCGAAGGCGCTGCACCTCGGCCTGGTGCGCGCACCGGCCGGCACGGAGCTTGACGACCCGTCCCACGGTGACCTCCTAGCGACGCGGGCTTGGTGTCCCGAGCGTCAGCCGGTGGTCTGGAGGGAATCTCGAAGGCAGAGCAGCGTCCCGTTGAGTCACGCGTCAGTGCCGGTCCGGGACATTCGCCCAACCGGACTGGGACGGCACCTCAACACGGCGGGACCGTGCTCACCGAGGACGATGTCCAGCGCGAGCCGCCGCCCGGCGGTGACGGCCGCGTCCTTGGCCATGGCGGCCAGCTGCCGCACCGTGTCCCGGGGAAGGGACCCCTGCCGCTGCAACTTCTCCGGCGTGGCGACGGTGTGCGTACCCCCGGCCGCGGCGACGCTCGCCGTCGGCTTCCAGGCAAGCGATTCCCGCACCCGGGCCCCGTCGACGACGAACTCGTCGGCCGCCGACCACCGCTCCGTCAACCCCCAGCGCCCGTCGACGTGCACCGGCGTGGCGCGGTGCGGGCTGGCGTGCACCACGGCGGACGCGTGCCCGGGCACGAACCGCTGCAGCAGCAGCACACAGCTGCCGTCGGATGTGGTCAACCCGCACCGCCGCCCAGCCTCGACCGCTTCCACGAGCGCCTCGGGCAACGCGTCGACGGGCTGGTTGTACATGGCGAGCACACCGGCCAGCTCCGGTCCGGTGGGCCCGGGACAGGCGACGTTGACGGTCAGCGCACCCAGGGTGCCGAGCATCCCCCGCACCCCGGGCAGCAGATCGTCCACACAGGCCTGGACCTCGACCCCGGGCGCGACGACCACCACCACGGCGGGCACGACGGGCAGCTGGTCGAGCAACCGAGCGGTGACAGCGACCTCGTCCCCGACGACGGCAGGCCGCCGCGCCATCCACCGCCCGAGCGTGAACACCCGCACCCCGGCCCGGAGCGCCCCACGAGCAGCGGCGAGCACGGTGATCTCAGCTTCCGCGGGAGGCGCGGTGGACCGCGATGTCTCGGACCGCACGGCGTTCTCTCTTCCCTGCCCACCGACCGCGAATCGGCCGGTAGCTCCAGGTAAGGAAACGACGCATGAACACCGCTAGAGAACCGCTCGAACGCTCCGGCGGGGCTGGGTTCGCGGGCAGGGGTGGACGTGCGGTGCTGCCGGACGCTGTGGCTTGGTTGGGCTTCCGTTCGCGAGACCAGGCGCGAGCCCGGCGCGATCATGGACGAGATCGCCACCGCACCCGAGGAGGACTTCACCGAACAGCTGCGCCAGCAGCTCGGCGACCGCGTGGCGCTCCGGTACCGATCGCTTCTCCTGCCGGGAATTCCTCCGCGAACTCAGCTGGCAACGGGTCACCGGCTGCGACCTTCGGCGCACCTTGCCGGGCGCCGACGCGGATTCCCAGCCGCGGACCCGACCCGGGCAGGGGTGGGTCCGCGGCCGCTGTTCTCACCGGCTGCGCGTCGGGCGGGCGTGGCGGTGTGCTCAGCCTGGTGCTCGTCGGCCGGTTGTGGTGCGCCACCACGTGCTGCCCACCAGGCCGGATCGGCTGATGAGCTGGACCAGGGACGGGACCTGGTGCCGGGGTTCGCCGTCGTCGTCGGGGAGTTCTTCCACCAGGTCCGCGTCGACCAGTTCGTCCAGCGTGGCGTGGACCGTCGACAGGTTCATGCTGGCCTGTTGTGCCAGTTCCTCCGCGGTCAGCGGGGTGTCGTCCGTGCTCGCCAGGCGGCGTAGGACCCAGCGTTGTTGTGCCGTCAGCCGTTGGTACGCCGACGCCAGGCGGTCCTGGATGTCGAAGCCGCCGTACGACAGCTCCGTCAGCCGGCAGCTCTCGTCGCGCAGGCGTTCCACGAGCCGCGCCAGGTGCCAGCCGGGCCGTGCCGCCAGCCGGGCACCCAGTGCGCGCAGCGCGAGTGGCAGCCGGTCCGCCAGCTCCACCAGTTCCACCGCCGCCGCGCGTTCCTGGTCCACCCGCGGCCTGCCGATCGCCGACGCCAGCAGCGCCACCGCGTCCTCCCCGGACAGCGGGGGCACCCGCAGCCGCACCGCCCCGGACAACGCGGCGATCGGTGCCCTGCTGACCACCACCAGCGCGCACCCGGCCCCGGTGGGGAACAGGTGGTGCGGCACGTCCGACGTGCACGCCCGGTTCAGCACCACCAGCACGCGCCGGTCCGCGGTGAAGCTGCGGAACATGAGCGCCGCCTCCGGCAGGTTCTCCGGGATGTCCGCCTCGTCGGCGCCCAGCGCCCGCAGCATCCCCGTCAGCAGCTGCATGGTCGGCATCTGCCGACCGTCGCCGCCGGTCAGGTCCACGTACAGCTGACCGTCCGGGAAGTTCGCGCGCACCGCCCGGCACGCCCGCACCACGAGCGTGTTCTTGCCCGTGCCCGGCCGCCCGACGACGTTCACCACCCGCACCCCGTCACCGACCGACAGCAGCCGCGTGAGGGTCGCCAGCTCTTCCTGCCTGCCGACGAAGTCCGGGATGTCCGCGGGCAGCTGCGCCGGCGCCGACGCCGTGGTGACCACCGCCGCGGGCGTGGTGGGCTGGATCTGCAGGTCCAGCTCCGGGTTCGCCTCCAGCATCAGCTGGTGCAGCCGCTGCAGCTCCGCCGCCGGGTCCAGCCCGAGCTCGTCCACCAGCGCGGTCCGGATCCGCTGGTACACGCCGAGCGCGTCAGCCCGCCTTCCGCTGCGGTACAGCGCGATCATCAGCTTCGCGCAGATGTCCTCCCTCGTGGGTTCCGCCGCCACCATGCTGTTCAGTTCGCCGACGAGCTCGTGGTGCCTGCCGAGTTGCAGGTCCGCCTCGATCCGCAGCGCCACCACCGTCCGGCGCAGTTCCTCCAGCCGTGTCGCGTGCGCGTACAGCACGGGCCCGGTCGTCACGCCCTCCAGCACGTTCCCGCGCCACAACGCGAGCGCGTCCCGGAACGTCTCCGCCGCGGCTTCCGGCCGTGCGGCCAGCAGCTCCGTCCGCCCACGCCGTGCCAGCTCCTCGAACAGGTTCGCGTCCACGTCGGCCAGGTCCGGCAGCCGCAGGATGTACCCGCCGGGGTGGCTGAGCAGCGCGGGCCGTGTCGTGTCGCCCTCCGGCACCGGCTGGTCGTCCAACCGCAGCAGCTTGCGCAGTTGGTAGATGTAGGTCTGCACGGTCGTCAGCGCACTCGGCGGCGGCGACTCACCCCACAGCTCCTCGACGAGCTGGTCGACGCGCGTGACGGCGTTCGCCTGCACCGCGAGCAACGACAGCACCAGCCGCAGTTTCGGCGCGGACGGGGTGATCTGCTTGCCGGCGCGCACGAGCAGGAGCGGACCGAGCAGCCCGAGCATGATCGCCCGGTTCTCGCCGTGCGTGTTGCCGTTCTCCGGAAAGGGACTCGCGTCGTGCGACACGGATAAATGCGCCGCTCCGGTGTGACGATTCTGCATGGAAACTCCACATCCCGCTTTGCCGACAAATAGACCGTCGCTCCGGCAAACCATGGTGGCACCGCACACAGGGGACGTCGGCGACCGTCAGCGTTCTTCGACCATGACTCGACCTCCTGTCCGTCTCTGTCGATCCTTGAGCGAGCCTTGAGGCGCCCGCCTCACTCTCGCTCTGCACAACGCGAGGCGACACCTGGAGCGTGGACCATGACCAGAATGCCCAACCGCCGCAGGCGAATCTGCGGCCACTGTCTGGTGAGGACACTCGCGGGCGTCGCCTGGCCGTTGTGGGCAAGCCGGCCCGACGGGTGGCCCACCGCCATCCGTTGTGGCCGGCACTGAGCGCCGTACCGCATCACCTCGCTGTCGTCCGCTGACCCCCGACATCCACCCGGCCTGCCGGCTCGTCCCAGTCGATGCGGTGCCCGTAGAGCCACCGCATGCCGGACGCGCTCGGCTTGGCTAACTTCAGGACCAGCGGCAGCACGTGCCGCATCACGGGGCCGAGCGTCTTGCCGTCACCGTTGCGTTTCCCCTGTTTCACGACCCGTTCCACGCGTTCCCGCCGCAGCGACTCGTAGCGGCTGAACGCGGTGGGGACGTCCTTGATGTCCCGGAGGCACTTCGCCAGGGTCACCGCGTCCTCGATCGCCATCGACGCGCCCTGCCCGGACGCGGGCGAGGTCGCGTGCGCCGCGTCGCCGATGATCACCATGCGGTCGCGGTGCCACGTGGGCACCTTCGGGAAGTCGTAGGTGTTCCAGCCCGCGAAGATCTCCCCGGTCGCGTCGATCAGGTCGAGGGCCGGACCGTCCTGCCTGGTGAACAGGCTGAGCAGCGTCTCCCGCCACGGCACCCGCGCGAGTTCGTCCCGGCTCAGCTCACGTGGCTGGCGCGGGTTCGCGAACCACCAGACGTCGCCGGACGGGTGGACCACGTACGCGTAGAAGCAGTTCCGCCCGAACACCATGTGCATCCGGCCCGGCTCCGCGTCCAGGTCGAGGCCGCGGGCGTAGCCGCCCGCGTTGAGCAGCGGCACGTACCGGGGCGGTGGCGCCGCCGGGTCGATGATCGTGCGGGTCGCCGAGCGCAGGCCGTCCGCGCCGACGAGCAGGTCGCCCTGCGCGGTGGTGCCGTCGGAGAACGTGGCCGTGACGCCGTCCGCGGTGGACGACGCCGACGTCAGGCGTTTGCCGTACTCGATCCGCACGCCCCGCCGCACCGCCTCGTCGCGCAGCGCCGTGTACAGCGCGGCCCTGGCGATGGTCTGCGTGACCGTGCCGTCGGGCAGCGGATCGCCGAAGTCGAACGCCGCGAACGGTCTGCCGCCCATGCCGATGGACATCGACGGGGTGTCGAAGCCCAGGTCGCGGACGAGCGTGTGCAGGTCGAGCGCACGCAGCGCCGCGAGCCCGTTGGTCGCGAGCGTCAGGAACGCGCCGACGCCGTCCGCCGCCCGGTCGTAGGCCTCGAACACGGTCGCGTCGATGCCCGCCTTGCGCAGTGCCATGGCGGTGACCGGTCCCGCGATGCCGCCGCCTGCGATGAGTGCTACAGTCATGCCATGACTATACATAACATGACTAAGTCGTCAAGCGCGGTACCTTCTGCGGGTGGCGAGGAGTACTCATCGGCGGTCGCCGCTCGCGCTCGTGGTGCTGTCGGTGCTGGCCGAGGGGCCGATGCACCCGTACCGCATGCACGAGGTGATCAAGGAGCGCGGCAAGGACCGGGTCGCGAACGTGGCGCAGCGCAACAGCGTCTACCAGACGATCGACCGGTTGCAGCGGGCCGGACTGATCACGGTGCTGGAGACGACGCGGGACGAGCGCAGGCCGGAGCGCACGGTCTACGCGATCACCCCGGACGGCTGGTACGCGCTGCGCGAGTGGACGGCCGACATGATCGCGAGCCCGGCGCGGGACTACCCGGAGTTCCCGGCGGCGCTCGCCTCGCTCATGGTCCTCAGTCCCGAAGACGCCATGACCCGGCTGGAACAGCGGTCCGCCGACCTCCGGAGGTCGCTCGAGGAGGACAAGGCGGACCTCGCGGCCGTGTCGGACCTGCCCCGCCTGTTCCTGCTGGACGAGGAGTACTCGATCGCGGTCCGGGAGGCCGAGCTGCGCTGGGTCGACGGTGTGCTCGACGCGCTGCGGTCCGGGGAGCTGACCTGGTCGGAGGAGTGGATCAGGAACATCGCCGGGAAGTTCGCCTGACCGGCTCAGGCGAGCATCACGATCAACATCACGCCGGTGCCGGCTGCCATCGTGGTCTGGCAGGCGGTCATGGCCGCCTGCCCGGTGATCACGGCGGGCAGCCCGTCGGGGCCGGCAGGCGACCGCCACCGCACCAGCACGACCGCCGACGCGAGGAAGTACGCCGCCAGCACCCACCCGAGCGCAGGCAGCGCCATCCCGGTCATGTCGGGCCCCAGACCGCCCGGCAGCCAGGGCGCGCCGCTGTGCCCGGCGTGCGGCATCGCGGTGAGCATGTAGAGCATCGCGGCGGCGCCGAGGGCGTGGTGCAGCCCGTTGCCGTGCCAGCCGCCGTGCCACCCGGTGTCCGCGGCGCCCCGGGAGTGCCACCACGACGCGGCGAACCACACGGTCAGCAGGAGGAACACGGTCTGCCACGCGGCCATCGGGAGCGGTCCGCCGACCGGCGACAGCATCGCGGCCATGCCCACGGCCATCAGCACGTGTGCCACGTCCACGGCCCGGTGGCGGCCGGGATACGACTCGGGGGCCCTGGCCGCCGCGACCAGCCGGGCCACGCAGTAGCCCGCCACCGCGGCGAAGGCCGCCGTGCCGAGCCAGCCGAGCGAGTCCCGCAGCCAGTCCATGACCACCTCGGTTCGAGGTTCGCAGACCCCGTCGACGCCGGGCTAGCGCACATCCGGGGGACGTTTCGTCACGCACCGTGCCCGTTCACTTGCTGTCACCACACGACGGTCAACGACGTCATCGTTTCGGTGGCAGCCCAGGTCGTCGCTGCACTAAGTTCGTCTGCGAACGACGGCTCGGCGGGCGCGAGGGGGGCATGGACATCGTGAGTGGTCCCGTGGATCACCGATGGTGACCACCACCCCGGTCGGCGAGGAGTCGACGGCGCCAGGTGCCCGGCGGGTGCTCAGCCTGCCCGCGACCGCGGTCCGCAGCGTCCGCAAGTCCGCGTCGAGCACCCCGGGCAGGTTGTTCCTGATCGGCGTGTCCCTCGCGCTGCTCGCCGTGCTGACCGGTGCGTTCGGTGCGATCGAGATCCAGCGGAAGCAGAGCACGATCGACAACCTGATCTCGCACCGCGAACCGGTGGCCGCCGCGTCGCAGCAGATCTACCGGTCCCTGTCCGACGCCGACGCCACCGCGGCCAGCGCGTTCCTCGCGGGCGGTACCATCCCCGCCGAGCTGCGCGAGCGGTACGACATGGACATCGCGACCGCCGGGGCGAACCTCGCGAAGGCGTCCGCGGACGTCGGTGGCGTGCCGGACGCCGAGGCGCAGGTCAACGTCCTGTCCCAGCAGCTGCCGGTCTACACGGGGCTGGTCGAGACGGCGCGTGCCTACAACCGGCAGGGCTTCCCGGCCGGTGCCGCGTACCTGCGGGAGGCCTCCGGCCTGATGCGCGCGAAGCTCCTGCCCGCCGCGCAGCGCCTGTACGAGATCGACTTCGAGCGGCTCGCCGCCGAGCAGGACGCCGCGAGCTCGGTGCCGTGGTTCTCGCTCGCGCTGGTGATCGTGCTGCTCGGGGCGTTGCTCGCCGCGCAGCGGTACCTGACGCGGCGGACGAACCGGCTGCTCAACGTCGGGCTCGTGGTGGCGACCGGGGCGGTGGTGCTCGCGCTCATCTGGGGCGCGGCCGCGCTGCTGATCGAGTCGTCGCGCGTGACGGCGGGCCACGACCACGGCAGCAAGCAGGTCGAGGTGATCGTCCAGGCCAGGATCGTCGCGCTGAAGATGCGTGCGAACGAGACGCTGACACTGGTCGCGCGCGGCGACGGCGGCGACTACGAGGCCGAGTTCAGGAAGCTCGCGGAGGAGATCAGCGGCGACGGCGAACGCAACCTGCTGAACCAGGCGCGCGGGTTGGCCGAGGACCAGGAGACGCAGAACCTGATCGACGCCGCGCAGAAGAACGCGGACGACTGGCTCGCCGCGCACCAGCGGGTCCGCGAGCTCGACGACGGCGGCGCCTACCAGGAGGCGGTGTCGCTCGCGATCAGCACGGCGGCCAAGACCAGCGCGGCCACCATGTTCACCCAGCTCGACGACAACCTGATGAAGGCGCTGCGCAACGGCAGGGAGCACTTCGCCGAGGAGACCAGCGCGGCGAGCAACGTGGTGACCGGGCTCGGGCCGGGCATCGCGGTGCTGGCCCTGGTGGCGGCGGCAGGAGTGACAATGGGGATCAGGGACCGACTGCAGGAGTACCGGTGAGGGCTGTACGGGCAAGCCTCGTCTTCGTGGCGCTGCTGCTCGCCGTGTCCGCGTGCGCGGGCGGTGGGCAGCCGGTCGACCTCGCCAACGTCACGTCCGTGGACCGCCCGGTTCCGGTCGGCGCCGAGGAGAACCCGCCCGCGTCGTCCGGTGCGTCCGCGCCTGCCCCCGACTGCAACCCGAAGGCGAGCTTCCGCCCGGAGGGTCCCCTGCCGTCTGCCGGGCAGATGCCCGCGGGCAGCACCATGCGCGCCATCCAGCAACGGGGCCAGCTGATCGCGGGCGTGGACCAGAACACGTTCCTCTTCGGTTTCCGCAACCCGACGACCAACGCGCTCGAGGGTTTCGACATCGACATCGTCCGCGAGATCGCGAAGGCGATCTTCGGCGATCCGAACAAGGTGCAGTTCAAGGTCGTCACGTCGGCCGGGCGCATCAAGGCGCTGCAGGAAGGCGACGTGGACGTCGTCGTCCGCACGATGACCGCGACCTGCGAACGGTGGAAGGACATCAACTTCTCCGCCATCTACTACACGGCGGGGCAGCGCCTGCTCGTCGACCGCGGGTCGAAGGTCACCAGCCTCGACCAGCTCGGCGGGCAGAAGGTGTGCGCGGCCAAGGGCTCCACGTCCATCAAGACCATCGCGGCGAACCCGGCCAAGCTGATCCCGGTGCAGGTCGACAACTGGTCGGACTGCCTGATCATGCTGCAGCAGGGTCAGGTCGCGGCGGTGTCGACGGACGACACGATCCTCGCGGGCATGGTCGCGCAGGACCCGAACGTGAAGATGGCGGGCCCGCGGTTCACGGAGGAGCCGTACGGCATCGGCATCCCGAAGGCGAACGTGGACATGGTGAAGTTCGTCAACGGCGTGCTGGCCAAGGCCATCGCCGACGGCACGTGGGCGCGGAGCTACGACAGGTGGCTCGGCCAGACCGGCGGGTCACGGCCCGCGCCGCCGACGCCGCAGTACCGGGACTAGGGGGTTGGTGATGGCGCTTTCGTGTCCCCGCCCCGGCTGCTCCGGCGAGGTCGTGAACGGCAACTGCCAGGAGTGCGGCATCGCGGTCGCCGAGACACCGGAACAGGCCGCGGCCCGGCTGCGCCGCGAGGCGGAGGAGCGTGCGGCTCGGCTGCCTCACATGAGCGGTGAGGACGGCACGGGGTGGTTCGCTTCCCCGGACACGCTCGACGGCGAGCCGCCGCGCGGCCGCGGTGCGCACCGCAAGCCGGACGACGCGGAGCCGGGTGGGGGGCAGCCGGGGTGGGCCGCGCAACCGGCTGGTCGGCCGGTCGCGGACGGTGCCGGACAGGCTGGGCAACCGGGTTTCGGGCAGGTGAGCGGGTCCCAGCCGGGGCAGACGGGGGCTGGGCAGCAGCCCGGGCCCAGGGGGTTTGGGCAGCCGACGGGTTCTCAGCCCGGGCAGGCAGGTGGACCTGGGCGTGGTGGGTATGCGCCGCCGGGGTGGGGCCAGCCTGGGACCGGGGCTCAGCCCGGTGGTGGGTGGGCTCCGCAGCCCGGGGTTGGTTCTCAGCCGGGACAGACGCGGCACGCCCAGGGCGGGACTGGTTGGGCTGCTGGGCAGCGACCTGGGACCAACACGCCTCCCGGTGGATGGGCCGCACCCGGGCAGCCGGGGACCGGGCCGCAGTCTGTCGGACAGCCTTCGGCCGGGCAGCCCGTGACCGGGCCGCAGTCGGTTGGGCAGCCGATGACCGGGCCGCAGTCGGTTGGGCAGCCGATGACCGGGCCGCAGTCGGTTGGGCAGCCGGGGACTGGGCCGCAGTCGGTTGGGCAGCCGGGGACTGGGGCGCAGTCGGTTGGGCAGCCGGGGACTGGGGCGCAGTCGGTCGGGCAGCCGGGGACCGGGGCGCACTCTGTTCAGCAGGCTTCCGTGGGATATGCGCGGCCGGTCGCCAGGCCTGCCCCGCAGTCCGGTTCTCAGCCTGGCATGCAATGGGCGCAGGGAGTACCTGTGCCGAACGTCGTGCCCCGGCAGCCTGGCGTGCGACCCTCCACCGCACTGGCGCCGGACGAGCCGCTGCCGACGAGCGTGCTCGACGAAACACCGGTCACGCACAGCGTCGAGCCGCCGCCCAAGCACCCGGACTCGCCGCCGCCCACCCGTGGGGCGGAGAGTCCGATCAACACCGGGTCCAGTTCGTTCCCGGGTACCGGCCGGCGTACGTCGTCGCGGACCTCTGGGCGGGGACGGCTTGGGGCCGGGCTGGTCGAGGTGCCGGTGGTGCCGGTCAAGGATCCGGCTTCCGCTGTCCTCACCGACCCCGCGGTGTCCGAGAACAAGCGGTTCTGCAGCAACTGCGGCGCGGAAGTGGGGCGGTCCACGGACGGGCAGCCGGGTGCCACCGAGGGTGAGTGCGCCACCTGCGGCACCTACTTCAACTTCCGGCCCCGGCTGTTCCGCGGGGACCTCGTCGCCGGGCAGTACGAGGTGCTCGGCTGCCTCGCCTACGGCGGGCTGGGGTGGATCTACCTCGCCAAGGACCACAACGTCAGCGACCGGTGGGTCGTGCTCAAGGGCATGATCGACACGGGGGACGCGACCTCGATGGCGTCCGCCGTGGCCGAGCGGCGGTTCCTCGCCGAGGTGGAGCACCCGAACGTCGTCCGGATCTACAACTTCGTCCAGCACCCCGACCCGAAGACCGGGAACCTGGTCGGGTACATCGTGATGGAGTACGTGGGCGGGCAGTCGCTGCGGCAGCTCGCCCTCGAGCACCACCGGGAGACCGGCAAGGCGGAACCGCTGCCGATCGGGCAGGTCATCGCGTACGGGCTGGAGATCCTGCCCGCCATCGGCTACCTGCACAGCATCGACATGCTGTACTGCGACCTCAAGCCGGACAACGTGATCCAGTCCGGTGAGCAGCTCAAGCTGATCGACCTGGGTGCGGTCCGGCAGACGGACGACTACGAGTCCCCGCTGTTCTTCACGCTCGGGTACTCGGCGCCGGAGCTCGCCACCGAAGGCGCCTCCGTCGCGAGCGACATCTACACGGTGGGCCGGACGCTCGCGGTCCTCTCCATCGAGTTCGCCGGGTACACGACCCGGCACAAGTACACGCTGCCCGGCCCCGACGAGGAGCCGCTGTTCGCCCTCTTCGGGTCGTACTACCGGGTGCTCAAGCGGGCCACGCACAAGGACCCGCAGCAGCGGTTCGCCTCCGCCGAGGACATGGCCGACCAGCTGACCGGGGTGCTGCGCGAGGTCATGGCGCTCGGCACCGGCAGGCCGCGGCCCGGGGTGTCGAACGTGTTCGCCCTCGAAACCCGCACCTTCGGGTCGGGCATGGTCGTCGGGGAGCGCGGGTCGCTGCCGTCCCCCGACCCGCTCGAGGTCGCCTCGATCCTGCCGCTGCCCATGGTCGACACCCACGACCACGCCGCCAGCACCCTCGCCAGCATCACCGCCACCGAACCCGCCGAGATGGTGGCCGCCCTGCAGTCGGCCCCGCAGGACTCCATCGAGGTGCGGCTGCGGATGGTGCGCGCGCGCCTCGAACTCGGCGACCTGCGTGCCGCCCAGGGCGAGCTGGAGGCCGCGCGCCGCCTGGCCACCGACCCCGCCGACTGGCGGCCGGACTGGTACCAGGGGCTCATCGCGATCGCGGCCCGCAGGCCGGCCGACGCGTCCGCCTCCTTCGACCGCGTCTACGACGCCGTGCCCGGTGAGATCCCGCCGAAGCTGGCGCTCGCGGTCAGTGCCGAGTACGCGGGCAACTACTTCCAGGCCGCGCGGTACTACGAACTCGTCTGGCGCACCGACCGCTCCTGGGTGAGCGCCGCGTTCGGCCTCGCCCGTGTCTACCTGGCGCAGGGCGCGCGGACCGGTGCGATCGAGGTGCTCGAAGCGGTCCCCGACACGTCCAGCCACCATGTCGCCGCCCAGGTCGCGGCCATCAAGATCAAGACGCGGGCAGCCGAGGCGGCACGCATCACCGAACAGGACCTCCACGACGCGGCCCGCAGGCTGGAACGCCTGTCCCTGGACGCGGAACGCGCCACCACGCTGTCCGCCGAGGTGCTGGAGGCGGCCCACGCGTGGGTCCGCGCCGGCCGTCCCGGCGGGTCGGGCGAGTCCGCGAACCGGATGGTGCTCGGCTGCAGACTGACCGAACGCGACCTGCGCTTCGGCCTCGAACGCTGCTACCGCTCCCTGGCCCGCCTCACCAGCGACCAGGAACGACGCTACGAACTCGTCGACAAGGCGAACGCCATCCGCCCCCGGACCCTCACCTAGGCCTCGAGCGACAGCACCGTGATGTCCGGTGGCGCGCCGACCCGGATGGGTGGGCCCCAGAAGCCGGCGCCGCGGGTCACGTACAGCTGCGTCCCGTCCACCGTCGACAGGCCCGCGACCGCGCCCTGCTGCATGCCGACGATGTAGTGGAACGGCCACAGCTGACCGCCGTGCGTGTGGCCCGACAACTGCAGGTCCACGCCGCGTTTCGCGGCCTCCGACACCTGCACCGGCTGGTGCGCCAGCAGCACCGTCGGCCGGGACGGGTCCCGGCCGGCCAGTGCCTTGTCGAAGTCGGGGCCGTCGTCCGCCATGCGGCCGGACAGGTCGTTCACGCCGGCCAGGTCGAACGCGGCACCACCGCGCCGGATCACCGTGTTCTCGTTGCGCAGCAGGTGCAGGCCGAGGCGCTCCAGCTCACGCAGCCACTCGAACGGCTCCTCGAAGTACTCGTGGTTGCCGGTCACGAAGAACGTGCCCTCGCGGGACACCAGGTCGGCCAGCGGCTCCGCCGCCGGGCCCAGCGCCGCGACCGTGCCGTCGGCCAGGTCGCCGACGATCGCGACCATGTCCGGGGACGTCTCGTTGATCATCGAGACGATGCGTTCCGTGTGGGCGCGCCCCGACAGCGGGCCGAGGTGGATGTCGGACACCACGGCGATGCGGAACCCGGTGAACGCCGTGTCCAGCTTCGGCAGCCGCACCGGGACGCGCAGCAGGTCGGGCGGGCCCAGCGCGTTCGCCATGCCGACGCCGACGAGGCTCACCGACGCGGCGCCGGCGACGAGGCCAGCGCCGCGGGCGAGGAAGAGCCGCCTGCTGAGGTCGGGTGTGGGCTCGGCCGGAGGCGCGGTCTCGGCGGGCACCGTGGGCGAACCGGGGGCCGCGGCCGTGGCTTCGAGCGGCGTGCGGCGCACCCAGCCACGCAGCGCGAGCCGGGGCAGCTCCAGCACCGCCAGGATCAGGAACAGGTACACGAGCAGCCCGAACCAGATGTAGCCCGGCCACGCGTAGTACCCCGCACCGGTGAGGCCCACCGCACGCGGCAGGACCAGCGTCGCCGCCACCAGCAGGGCGAGCAGCACGGTCACGACCGTCAGCACCCGCCGCGCGCGGCCGGGTCTGAGCGTGTCCTTGACCAGCCGTTTCCAGATGTACCAGTGCATCAGCGCGACCAGCGCGCTGAGCATCACGCCGAACATGCGGAGGTCCCCTACGGGTTGATGTCGCGGTCGGGATGCACGTCGCGCGGGTCCGCGGTGCCGTGCTCGGTGAAGTGGCTGAAGTCGACGATCACGAACAACGCCCTGGCCCGCAGCGCGACCGGGCCGTCCGAGGCGTCGAGCCTGCCCTCGGCGCTCGCGTACACCTTGCGGCCCGCGACGCCGTCGAGCTTGCCCACGATGTGCAGCGTCGACCCCACCGGCACGGGCCGCAGGAAGTCGGTCTCCAGCTTGCCGGTGACCGCGGGCTTGCGCAGCAGCTGTCCGACGGTCGAGCCGAGCGCCTCGTCGAACGCGCAGGCCAGCAGCCCGCCGTGGGCGAGGCCGGGCGCGCCCTGGTGGGCCTTGGTGACCTGGAACTGCGCGATGATCGTGCTGTCGGGACCGGACTCGGTCCGCAGGTGGAGACCGCCCTCGGTCTCGTCGCCGCAGCCGAAGCACTGGGCGTAGTGCGGGCCGAGCTTGGTGCCCGGGGCCGGGGCGTCCGGGTGCGGGTCCGGGTGCTCCACCTCGACCGGCGGCCACTTCGGGGGTACGCGACTCACTCGTTCAGACTAGTTCGGGCACCGTGTTGTCCGGATGAGTCGCCCCCGTGCCCATGGGTGCAACGCCGGTCCACACCGCGCGGTTCACCGGCTGCAATGGACGGGTGGACGACGAGGACGACGTGACGGTGCTGGACCTGGTGGGGCCGGAGCTGGAGCGTTGCTCCGTGCTGGCGGACCGCCTGGCGCGGCTGCTGCTGCCGGAGGGCTTGTTCAGTTGAGCGACTCTTGTGTCCAGCCGTGCACTCTGTGCTGGAATTGCTGTTCCCGGCCGGTCACGATGGACAGGCTGGAGCCCGGGACAGCAGGATCGGGGTGGAGGTAGCCCATGGCGGGCGAACGGATCGACAATCTCACGGACGCCAAACGGCTGCGGGGTGAGTACCGGGAGGACCTGGTCGCCTACGTCGTGCCGGACACCTCGGCGCTCCCGGACGTCCAGCACGGCGTCACCGGCCTCGGCATGGACGGCATCGAGGCCGACTTCACCACGTTGCGGCAGGCCGAGCGCGACCTCGCCGCCCTGCACGACGACCTGCTCGCCCACCTGAAGGACGCCGCCGAGCTGACCGGCCCGCTGGGGGACGGGACCAGCCCGGTCACCCGCGCCATGCGCAAGGCGTTCCGCGACCGCGCCGACCTCGAGGGCGGTGTCCAGACCGCGCTGCTCGACTACATGGAGGAGCTGATCGGGGTCCGCCTGGCGATCCTGCAGACGCTCGCCACCTACGAGGGCGTGGAGAACGAGACGGTCGGCCAGCTGCGACGGCAGCTCGGCCAGCTGGAGGAGCTGTCCTGATGCACGTCCCCGACGACTACGACCGCGACCGCCGCAACGAGACGTGGCGGGAGGTGCACGGCTGGTCGGAGAAGGCGAAGAAGCGGCGCGACGACCTGCGCAAGAAGCGCAAGCGCAACCGCGAGCCGGGCCGGTTCGGCAAGGTCAACTGGGAGGCCTACCAGCACGACCAGCTGTTCGACATGATCCACCGCGCGAACGTCGGCGAGATGGCGAGCCGCGCGGGACAGTGGCACGCGCTCGCCGCCAAGATCGAGGCGACGACCGGTGACGTGCAGCGGGTGATGGAACGCGTGATGGGCGCGTGGCACGGCCAGGCGGCGGTCAGCTCGGCCGCGTCGAGCTCGCGGCTCATGCAGTGGGCCGGCACGGCGAGCCAGACCGCGAGCAAGATCGCGCAGGGCATGTCGTCGTACGCCGAGGCGGTGGACCGGGCGCAGGCACGCATGCCGGAGCCAGGCTTCGCGACCGCGGAACGCAACTTCCGCGACGGCTACACGGTCGTCGGCACAGGCGGCCCGAGCACCGCGGTCCTGCTGAAGGAACTGCTGTCCGACGGACTGGTGAGCCACGAGGAGGCCCGCTCCCGCAAGGCCGAGGCCGTGCAGGTCATGGAGGCCTACGAGGCGCAGTCGAAGGACGTCCACGACACGATGCCGCACTTCTCCGACGCCACGCCGACGACCAACCAGGGCGTCGGGGACGGGCCGACGGGGTCGCGGTGGTCGGACGACCCGGGACTGAACCGGTCCCCGTCGCAGCCACCCATCGACGCACCGCCGTCGGTTTCCGTGCCGGGCAACTCCGCCACGTCGGCGTCGAGCTTCGTCGACCCGGCGCTGGCGGGCGGCCGCGGCACCGCGGGGGCGCCGGGTGCGTTCGGCGGACCGGGCGGGTCCGGTGGCCTGGGTGGTGTCGGCGGTCTCGGCAGCCTGGGCTCCGGCGGGTCGGACGTCATCCGCAACTCGCCCGGCTTCGGCGCGGGTGGGCTCGCCGGGGTCGGCCCGGTTCCCGGCCGGGGTGCGGTCGGTGCGGGTGGTCTGCTCGGAGGTGCGCGGGGCGCGGGCGGCGCGGGTGCCTTCGGCGGCATGCCCGTCGGCCACGGCGCCCAGGGCGAGGAGGACAAGGAGCACCGCAACAAGTACGACGAGGGCATGGACTTCTTCGACGACCTGCCCCCGGCCTACCCGCCGGTGTTCGGCGCGTGACCGGCTTCTCGGCCGACCTGCCCGGCATCGCGGCGGCCGAGGCGGCGCTGCGGGCCGCGGGTGACGACCTCGAGGTGTCGTTCACCGCACCGGGCGACGTCGGACCGGGCAGGCTCGGCGCGGTCGTCGGCGGGCTGCTCGCCGGCGCGGAGGCCGACGTGACGCGTGCCCGTGCCGCGGTCGCGGCGCTGGCCGAGTCCGTCACGCAGGTCCGCCGCACCTACGAGGAACTGGACACCGACGCGGCGAGCCGGTTCGATCGGGGCCCGTGGTGACCTACCGGGGGCTCGGCTTCGACCCCACGCCCGGCAGCGTCGACGCGGTGGCTCAGACGATCGCGCAGCTGCGGGCGGCCGCGGACGCGCTGGCGTCGGTGGCGCCTGCCGTGCGCACCGCGGCCCGGCACGCCGAGTCGTGGCAGGGCGCCGCCGCGGACGCGTTCCGCACCGGGTTGCCGACAGCCGACACCGGCAGGTTGCGGGCGGCGATCCCGGTGCTGGAACGGTGGGCCGGGACGCTCGCGGAGCACAAGCGGCGCACCGAGGACCTCGACGCACGCGCCCTCCGGGCCCGCCGTGCGCTCGACGACGCCCGCGACGCCCTGCAGGACCGGCAGAACGCGCTGGACCTCGCCGCGACCCCCGCCGCGGCCGCGAGCGCCAGCGTCGACGTGGCCGCGGCCACCGACCGGGTCGCCGCGGCCGAGACGGCACTCGAGGAGGTGCTGTCGGAGGCGCGGGAGCTGGAGCGCGCGCACCGGCGGGCCGCCGAGGAGGTGGCCGACGCCCTCGACCCCGCCGCCGCGCCCGCACGGGAGACCCCGGCGATCCGCGCGCTGACGGGCGCGTTGAACCGCACGTCCCGGGTGTCGGCGGCGCTGGCCACGCTGGTCGCCCCCGGCACGTTCACCACGCCGCCGGACGGCGCCGTGGCCGCGGTGCTGGGCGAGGTCCGGTGAAGCTGGCCGCGGTGCCGGGGATCACCCCGGTGACGATGGGCTCGGTCGACGCGACCACCGCCGCGCTGACCGACCTGCTCGTGTCGGTGCGCGGCCCGGAGTCGGCGCACGACCCCGGGGTGGCGCTCGCCGCGCGGGACGCGGCCGAGCTGGCGCACGAGAACGGCGCGAGCCTCGTCGCGGTCGTCGAGCACGCGCAGGCCGACCCGGCGATCCTCGTCGGCATGGTGGTCACCGCCGACAGCCCGCTCGGCCCGGACGCGGCCGACGAGCTGGCCCGGCACCTGTCGGAGGGCGAGGGGCAGGACATCCGCGAGGTCACGTCGTCGGTGACCGGCCGCGGCTACCCGGTGGTGATCGCGGAACGCATCCTGCTGTCCGGCCCGCCGACGGCCGGCGCGCAACTACAGGCCGTGGTCGTCGAGCCGGACGGGCGCCGGATGGCGGTGTTCACGCTGCATTCGACGACGGGCCGCGGCTGGCTGGAACTGGCGACCGTGCTGGGCCAGCTCGTCTCGTCGGTGGATTTCGCTCATTCCGCGAGCAGTTTGTCCCGGTAGTCCCTGGGCGTTTCCCCGACCACTTTCCGGAATGTCCGGGAAAAGTGCGCCGCGTTCGCGAAGCCGCATTGGCGGGAGATTTCCCCGATGCCCCGTTTCGCGTGCGCGGGGTCGCCGAGGAGCTCTTTCGCGCGGTCGATCCGCAGTTGCCGGATGCGCCCGGACACCCCGTCGCCGTCGTCGAACAACTGGTACAGCCGCCGCCGCGAGATGAACAGCGCCTCGGCGATCCGCTCGGCCGTCAGCGCGGGGTCGGCCAGGTGTTCCTTGATGTAGGCGACCGCGTCCCTGCGCCGGGTGGCGATGGCGTCCGCCCGGTTCAGCTCGGTGCGCAGGGCGCTGCGCAGCACCAGTTCCGCGAGCCCGGTCAGGTACGGCTTGATCCCGTGCGGATCAAGGGCATCCGACACCACCAGCAGGTGCGACACCGCCGCCGCGAACAACGTCTGCAGTGACCGGTCCAGCGGGACGGGCCGGAACATCAGCGGCCGCAGTTCCGCGAAGCTGAGCGACAGCTTCCCGGTCGAGACGGTCAGCAGCACCGTCCCGCTGCGGCCTGCGGGCCGGGCCCGCAGCGCGCATTCCGGGAACGACAGGCTGACGCCGCGCGCGGGCACGTACTTCGGCAGCGACGCGCGCATGACCAGTTGAATCTGCGCCGGCTCACGCGCGGCGGCGGACGGCGAGTCGATGGCCATCCGCGCGGCGCTGGCGCCGGAGGCCCGGACCACGAGATAACCGGCGGCGACCTCGTCGTCGGTCTCGCCGGTTTCCGCGGTCGGCAGCGCGGACGACAACGACGCCAGCACGCGGGAAGGGGATGGCCCGGACACGGGGGAACACCCTAAGCGAAGAACCCGGCCCGGGAGCAATACTCCGGACCGGGTTCTTCCCGCGGGCTCAGACGGCGGACTTGCCCAGCCACTGGTCCCAGGTGAGGGCCCAGTCGTAGTAGTCGCCGTCCTCGGGGCCGAGCTGCTGGGTGCTGCCGGTGATCTCGACCGGGTCACCGGTCATCGCGCTGTCGAAGTAGATCTTGGCGTTGGCCGGGGCCAGGTTGGCGCAGCCGTGGGACACGTTCTGCTTGCCCTGGGCCCACATCGAGGGGGCGTACCCGTGGATGAACTCGCCGTTGTTCGAGATGCGCACCGCCCACGGCACGACCACGTTCTCGTAGTCGTACTTCGGGTTGGTCATCGCGTACGACTCGTGCTTCGACATCACCACGTGGGTGCCGCTGTTCGTGACGCGGCCCGGGTCCTCCTCCAGCCCGTAGCTCGCCGGGAAGTCGGCGACCTGCTTGCCGTCGCGGATGACCACGAGGCGGTGGGTCTGGGTGTTGGCCTTCACGATCTGGGCGCGGCCGATGGTGAAGTGCGCGGTCCGGTCCTCGGCGCCGTACACCCCGTCGCCGAACGACAGGCCGTACAGCTTTGCGTCCAGGTTCACCTGCGTGCCGGGCGCCCAGTACGTCTTGGGCCGCCAGTGCGCGCTGCGGTCGTCGAGCCAGGCCCACGCGCCCTCGGTCGGCACGGACGTGGTGACCGTCATGGCCTTCTGGACCGCGGCCTTGTCGGTCACGGGGCTGTCGAACCGCACGACGATCGGCATGGCGACGCCGTAGGTCTTGCCGTCACCCACGTTCAGCGACGCGTCGACCGTCCCCGCCGGGGTGACGGTGGTGAAGGAGCCCGAGATCGGCGCCGTCTCGCCGTCCGTCCCCTTCGCGGTGCCCGACCACGTGTACGTCTTGCCGTACCCGAGCGGCTCCCCGACCGTCCAGGACGTCTTGTCCGCCGACAGCCGGCCGGCGACCTTCTTGCCCGCCGGGTTGGTGAGGGTCAGCGCCTCGATCGTGCCGTCGGCGACCGTGACCCGCACCGGCGCGACCGGGGAGACGTCCGTCGCGCCGGACGCCGGCGCCAGCGTCACCTTCGCGGGCGGCTTGGGCGCCGCCTGCTGTTCCGGCGTCTCCGAGGACGTCGTGCCGCCGCCGGAAGCGTCCGCCGGGTCGTTCCCGGTGCTGCAGGCCGTCAACCCCAGTACGGCCACGATCCCCATCGCGACACAGGCTCTCGGCACCCACCGAGACGACCGCTCACCCATTGATTCCCCCTGTTCACGCCGCAGCGTCGTGCTCACACCTGTTTCGACGCCTTTGAGTGGATCTGCGTTGGCTCGATAGCGTGTGATGCAGATCACGCGGGTTCGCCCGCCCGTAGCCAGCGGCGATCGATTGGCGGGTGTAATCAACCGTGTGCAAGTAGTAGTGCTGCGGGTGTTCGTCGCGCTACGCTCTGCCGCGCAGGCCGTTAGTAGTTTCTGTGTTCGTGCTTTACACGCTCGCGGAACGACAAACGCGGGCGTGCCGCTTGTCCGGCGGGAAACCGGCGGAGGAACGCCCGAGTGGGCTGCCGGGGTTGCACGGTGTAACCCCATGCTGATCCTGCGATGGAGGCAGGCGGATGGCACAGGGCACTGTGAAGTGGTTCAACTCCGAGAAGGGCTTCGGCTTCATCGCCGTCGACGAGGGCGGCGACGACGTCTTCGTGCACTACTCGGAGATCCAGGGCAAGGGCTTCCGCACTCTGGAAGAGAACCAGCGTGTCGAGTTCGAGGTCGGGCAGGGCACGAAGGGCCCCCAGGCGACGAACGTGCGCGCACTGTAGGTAGCTCAGCGGCGAAGGGCCCCGGTCGGGTGCGACCGGGGCCCTTCGTGTTGTTGTCCGAGGTTGCTCAGTAGTGGTTGTTGTCGGGGCTTGCGCTCGGCCAGCGCCGGTTGTCGAGCTGCTGGGCCTCCCACTCGAGGCGCTGCATGACCCACTCCTGGGCGAGCGCGAGCGGCGAGGTCTGGTTGTGTGCCGCGATCTCACGCAGCTGCTCGTTCGCCATCAGCGACAGGCGCAGCTGGTAGACCTGCGACCCACCGAAGCGACGGCCAGAGCCGGTCGACTCCGGGTCGCCCTCGGGGGAGAGAGCGGCCAGGTACGACTCGAGTTCGTGGTCCGGCAGGGCCTCGCCCTGCTCCACCTCGGTGCGATGGCGCCCGGCGTCGGCACGCTCTGCCGCCGCCTTGGCGCTTGGTCGACTACGTCCGGTGAAAAGCACCAGAGGAGGATAACGAACAGATTGCGGTCTCACCAGCAAAGCAACCCAAATCACGGGTAAGGGTTGCGTCACTCTGGGTATTTGTGCTGCGCAAACCGGGTGCGGACATGGAGAGGCCCCCGCGCCAGGGGGAGGAACGCGGGGGCCGGAGGGGATCTCCACAGGCGCTGACCGGGGGTGTGTCAGCGAGTCGATTGTTGCACGCGCACGCGCCTCGTGGGAGAGGGCGAAGGTGAAAAAATCTAGGGAACTATTCACCTGGTGTTCGCCACGACGCTCAACTCTCCACCCAGCGACGTCGTGACCAGCGGGGACGCCGACCCCGCCGGGGCCGGAGCTCCGCTATGGGCGAGGTTCCCCGGTTTCTTGTGGACCGATCCCGTGGTGTGGCGTCAAACGTTTCAGCGACGCCGGTTCACTCGGTCAGGCGGTGTCCCGCCGTGGCGAGGGCCGCTGCCACGCGGGGGCGGCTCAGCTCGTCGGCGCTCGTGACCGTGACGGCGCCCGTGGACAGGTTCACGGCGACGTCCGTGACGGTGTCGAGCCCCGACAGCTCCTCGGTCACCGAGGCGGCGCAGTGGTCGCAGGTCATGCCGGCGACCCGGTACACGTTGTAGATCGTGTGCATCGGCACTGGTCTCAGGCTTCCTTTCTCGTACGGCCTCCCCACTTAGGCTTCGACCCTCGACACGCCGCGCTTGAGGGATCATGTGTCCCCCACATGGGTCGCCTTGTCCGAAATGCCGTTACTGCTGGTCGCGGGCGGATCGATCGGGGTACCTCGACCAGCGCGCCCACTCAGACAACGTGGCCGGCTCGTGACCGGTGATCGGATGCGGCCATTCGAGTGACCGCGCCCGGCCCGCGAGCAACCGCGCCCGCCGTGCGACCCCCCACCGCATCGGCCACGACTACTATCCGTGGGGGCCGGATTCACTCCTCGGGGGGCTGTGGTAGGGGCCCCGCGTCTCATAGATTTCCCCGAAACCTGATGGTCGGGGAGGCGACATGAGCGGACCGGTCGAAGTTCGTGACTTCCTGCTGCAGCACGAGACGAGCAACAGCAGCCTCAACTTCGGAAATGGCAGCGTGCCGGCCCAGCGAACCGGCGAGACCTCACGCGTGACGGACGAGCAGGTGCGCCGCGCGCAGCTCGCCGTGGCCTTCGGGTCGCGCGACGTCGAGGACTGCCGCGAACTGCTGGACATGCTGGGCCTCGTGCCCGGAGAGGATGGCATCCCACCGGTGCGCCGCTGATCGACGCGGGTGGTGTCGTAGCAGGTCGAAGGGTGTTCGCATACCCGCTTGGTCGGGGCCCGCGCGTGTCATATAGTTTCGGTGCTCCAAAGCGGGCAGCCCGGGCTCCCATCGTCTAGCGGCCTAGGACTCCGCCCTTTCAAGGCGGCAGCGCGGGTTCGAATCCCGTTGGGAGCACCACCTGGCCTCTCGAGCAGGCCTCCCGAACCACAGAAGACGGTCGACCGGTGATCACCGGTCGACCGTCTTTTTGCATGTGGTGCGGCCGGAAGCCGGCGATCCCCACCCCCGGGAAACGGCCCCGCGGCGTCTGCTAGAGTTCCTCACGTCGCTCCGGAGGTGCTGATCAGACCTGCACGGAGCAGCTTGCAAGGCCCTGTGGCGCAGTTGGTTAGCGCGTCGCCCTGTCACGGCGAAGGTCGCGGGTTCGAGTCCCGTCAGGGTCGCGGAAGTTCCGAGAGATCTCGGAACTTCTGATCCCAGCGTGGTCCCTGCCTTGGTTGGGTGGTGGGCCACTTTGGTGTTTCTGGCCAGGTAGCTCAGTTGGTATGAGCGACCGCCTGAAAAGCGGTAGGTCGGCGGTTCGATCCCGCCCCTGGCCACCAGCGCAAACAGCCCCCGGCGAAGATCACCGGGGGCTGTCGGGTCTCATTTAGGGTCTCAGTTGCCCTCCCAGAGGAAGCTGTTGAGCCGTCTCGCGATGTTGCCGCGCAGGACCGCCGTGACGTGCTGGTAGCGCTTCGCCATGCTGCTGTTCGACCAGCCCATGAACTCCATGACGGCCCGCTCAGGCACCTCCAAGAGCAGCAGCACCGTGGCCGCGGTGTGCCGGGCGTCGTGCAGCCGGGCGTTTCTCACGCCAGCGTCGGCGAGCAGGGCCTTCCACTCGTCCATGTCCCGCCGTGGGTCGATCGCGCGCCCGTTCGGCTGAGCGAACATCCAGCCTTCGTCGGCCCACAGGTCGGCGGCGCGTTCCCGTTCGCGTTCCTGCTCCGCGCGGTGCTTCTCCAGCAGGTCGTAGAGCTGGTCTGGAAGCACGATCCCGCGCTTTCCGGCGCGCGACTTCACGTCGACCTCGACCAGGCCACCTCCGTGCCGCTGGGGGCACCAGCGAGCGTGACTGGTGCAGTCCGGCGGGCACGGTGGCGGGCACGGCTTGCGCTTGTGCCGTTTGCAGGTCTCCCGGCACGGCCTCGTCTTGTGGTACTTCGCGCCACATGCGTGCGGGTCGTCGCAGCCGTGCTCCCACGTGTGCCGTTGGAGCTGCTTGGTGATCCGCAGCGTCTTGGTCTTCGGGTCCAGCCGGTCCCACTTCAGCCCGATGGACTCGCCCTGGCGGGTGCCGAGCGCGAGCGCCAGCACGAAACGCGCCCCGTTGCGGCGTTCGAGCGCGGCCTTGATCAGGCGCTGGATTTCCTCGACCTCGAACGGCTCGATCTCCTCGTCATCGAGCCGCGGTGCCTTCGCCAGCGCGACGGGGTTCTTCATGATGACCTCGCGCCGGTACGCCTCGCCGAACGCTGTCCGTGCCGTGCGGTGTACCTGGTGCGCGGTGCCCGGCTTGCCGCCCGCCTTGAGAATCGCCGCGTACAGCCGCTCGAAGTGCTCCGGCTTGAGGCGGGTGTGGTCCATCTTGTGCTTTCCCAACGCGGGGATCAGGTGATGGTGTACTGCCGTGCGGTACGCGGCGTAAGCCTTCTTCTTCAACGACGGTCGCGCGATGTTCTCCAGCCAGTGCAACAGCCACTCTTCGACCGACATCGCCCGTCCGGCCTTGCGCACGTTCCCCGTGTCGCGGTCCTGTTCGAGCTTGCGCACGGCTTCGCGGACCTCGTTGTACGCCTTCGTGTCGTCCTCGCCGGTGGCCTTGCGCTTGACGTGCCGCCGGTCCGGCAGGCCGTTGTCCTTCACGCCCACAGTGACGCGGCCGTGCCAACAGCCGTCGTACTCGCTGTAGTAGATCGTCGACGCGCCATTCGCGTTCCGGGTGCCCTTGCCTGTTGCCTTGGCCATCACGCGGCTCCCTTCGCTACGAGCTGGGCGGCGTACTCGCGGATTGCGTCGACGTGGACACGACGTAGCCGACCGATCTGCACCGACTCCAGTTCTCCGGTCCGCACGAGTCGCCACGCGAATGTCCGGCCGATACCGAGACGCTCCGCGGCTTCCTCAACCGTCAGGAGAATCCGCTGGGACGCGGGTTTCGTCGGCGCGGGCGTCGGCGGTGTCGCGGTGTGCTCGGTGATCACCTTCGCCAGCTGCGCGAGCAGGTCAGCAACGTTCGTCGCGGCGGTCATCTCGACCTGTTCTCCCCTCGTGTCAGAGTGACGGGTCCTTGTGGGTGTCACAGCAGGTGTCACAGCGGTTCTCCCTGGTCAGGGGGCATGGAGTGACTGAGTGACAGGTGTGACACTGGTGACGTGTCGCTGCTGGTGTCACTCGTTTCCGGCGGGAAGTAGGTCCCGCCGGGGGTCTTGCGGACCTGTCCGTCCTTGGCCATGCGGGCAAGGGTCTGGCGGACGGTGGCCGGGTTGGCGTTGACGATTTCGGCGAGCTGCTTGGGTGTGAGGCCGGGGTGCTCCCGTATGGTCCGGAGCAGGTCGGCCCGGGTGTCGCGCAGCTCGTAGTCCGCAGCAGGGCCGTCGAGCTTGGTCCACGCGCCGCTGTGCGGGTCGAAGTTCATGGCGTACTCGGCTTCTTCGACGTCGCGGCCGGTCACGTACAGCACGCCGTCAGCGCTGCCACGGGACCGCTTGAGCACCAACGTGGCGTCGGCGGCGCCGGTGAGGCCGTTGGTGCCGGACACGAGGTCTTGCCAGTCCTCGGCGCCCTGTTTGCGGACGTGGTGGATGAGCAGGAACGGCACGCTGTAGGTGTCGGCGAGGTTCTTGAATCGGGAGGCGGCGAGGTAGTCGGCGGAGTAGGCGGACGCGCCGGGCAGGGTCGCGCCGCGCATCTTCTCGAAGGTGTCGATGATGACCAGCCGCGCCGTGGGGTTGGCTTCCAGCCAGTCCACGATCACCGCGTCGCCACCGTTGGTCATGGTTGGGCAGGCGGTTTCCAGGGTGAGCAGCGGACTGGGTTTGCTGCCGCCCGCGTCGATCATCTGACGGCGGCGGCGCTGCAACCGGCGGCCGGTGTCCTCCAGCGCGCAGTACAGCACCGGGCCGCGCTCCACCTTGATCGCGCCGAGTGCGGGGTCACCGTTGGCGATGGCGGCCCCGAGCCCGAGGGACAGCCACGACTTGCCGAGTTTGGGTGGCCCGGCGAGCAGGTTGACTCCCTCGGAGAGCAGGCCGGGCACGGCCCACCGGGGTTCGGGGAAGTGCTCCTGGGCGAGTTCGGCGTCAGTCCACCGGGTCCGGCGTTCGGGGCGCGGCTTGACGGCGTGCAGCCGTGCGGGGGTGGCGCTCATGCCGCCACCCGCCGGGGCCGGACTGCGCCGTTACGGATCCCGGAGCGGATGGTTTGGCGCGCCTTCCGTTCGGTGAACGCGCCGGCCGCGATGTGCCGACCGGCCGCAGTCAGCAACGCGGCCTCCACGTCGGCGGCGGCCAGCTCGCCACCGGCCACGAGCTGCCCGAGGGCGAACGCGGCGGTGTAGAGGGTGTGGTTGCGTTCCCCGGATGCCGCGTTGGCGACCTTGCCTGCCTCCGCGCGGATGGCGGACTCGAGGTAGCGGGCGCGGCGGTCACGGCCGACCGTGACCGGCCGGGCCGGGGCCGTGGGCAGCGGTGGCGGTGCCAGGCGTTCGCACAGCCACGGGGGCAGCGGTGCGGGGTCCCGGTCGTTGGTGATCTCGTAGCGGTGACCGTCCACCACGCAACCGGGGGCGACGACGTGCCCGCCCCAGGCGCGGGTGTCCACTTTCCACCCCAGTCCGCGGCCACGGTCCCCGCTGGTGTTGCGGAGCCTGACCCCATGTGGCGCGCGGAAGTAGAGGTGGGTGCCGCCGCTGGGGGTGCGGACGGTGAAGGTGTCCCATGGCACGGGTTGCCTGGCCTGCTCGCAGACCGCGACGAACACGTCCAACCCGTCGTGGACACCGGGCAGGTTCCACACGTCCGGCCGGGGCTTGTCATCGGGCTTCGGGACGTCCAGGTCGATCACGAGGAGACCGGACGGGCCGGTCGCCACGGCGGTGTTCCACCGCCTGACCGTCCACGCGGCCTGATCCTGGGCGGAGAGGGCGACGGTGGCGCGCTGTTCGGGCGTGCGGTGGCCATCCCGACAGTCACCAGTGCGAGGGCACTGAGCCTCGCCGTGGATCGCGGGTTCCTTGCTGCCCGCACGGAGCGGGAACACGTGCCAGCCCCGAGCGGTGGCGGCGAGCGCGGCGGCGAGCAGGTCGGTGGTGTGGCTGGTGTTGCTGTGCTGAGTGGACATCTGGCTGTCTCCCTGTTGGCAGACTGTCACTGTGTGTGACGGCTGATGGGTAGGTGGTGCCGCAGCGGGTGAGGGAATGGGTAGGGAATCAGCGGGGGAATTCGCTGGCGGAGAGGGAGAATTCCCTTCCTGGCCGTAGGACGGCGTTCCCTAAGGTTGAGCTGCGGTTTCGTAGTCGAAGGGAACGAGGGAGGCGAGGGAGAACCCGCCCGCGTGCGCGGGTTGCGGGCGGGTTTCTGGCCTCGGTTACGCGTTCCCTCCCTCGCGGCCGGCATCGCGCTCGGCGAGGGCAGCGTGAACACGGTCGGTGAACACCATGAGGACACCCACCTTGGTGACCTTGCAGCCGTGGTCGGCGAGCTGGTCACGCAGCGACTCGGCGGTGAGCGTCGCGTAGGGGCGGTGGTTGGGGGCGTGTTCGCGCAGACGGGCACACACGTCGGTGGCCTTGACCTTGTCCTCACCGGGTGCGAGGACGGCGGCGACGTCGGCGAGCAGGTCCCGCTGCTCCGGCTCGGCGAGGGCCAGGCGGCGGGTGCGTCCGCCGCGCAGTTCCAGGCCACGGGCGACGATCGCGGCTTTCTGCTGGTCGGTGAGGTTGTAGGAGCGCAGCAGGCCGGGCTGGTCGGTGAACCCGACCGCGACGCAGGTGCCGACGTCGTTGAGTGCGACGACCTTGCCTGCCTTCTTCACGGCGGGCTTGAGTTCCAGCGCGGACAGCCCGTTCTCGTACGCCTTCTCCCCGAGGACGACGTTGTTGCGGGTCTTGTCGCCGATGGCGAAGCACGCCTTGTTCGTGGTGACCGCAACGAGGTCACGCGGCAGCGACTGGTCAGACGGGGTGGGGGTGGCGAAGCACAGCACGATCCCGTACTTGCGGGCGGCGGAGTAGAACCGGACGACCAGGTTGACCAGCTCGCGGCGGTCTTCGGGCTTGTCCTGCCGGAAGAAGGACTGGCACTCGTCGATCACCACGAACCGCGGCCGCAGCCGCTCGTCCGCCTCGGCGGCCTCGCGGGTGACGGAGTTGATGCCGTACTCACGCAGCAGGCGGCCACGCTCGGCGAGGCTGTCCTTGAGCTGGTGGATGTGGTCCATGCAGGCTTGGACGTTCTCGGCGGTGTCGCCCATCGAGATCACCGACGCGACCGGCCGCAGCCACTCGAAGTCGTTGTTCTCGGCGAAGCAGAACACGTCGATGTCCACCACGGGATCGAGCACGGCACCGGCCAGCTCGTTCTGGATCAGCGTGGACTTGCCCGACCCCATGATTCCGGCCTTGACGAAGTTGCGTTCGAACACCGGCGTGACGACCTCGTTCCAGCGGGCGTCGATCCCGACCGGGAACCCGGTCCAGAAGTCGGTCTGCGCACTGCTGATGTCGGCGAGTAGCGGGTAGTCCGGCACCGGCTCACGCAGCGAGCCGGGGTCCAGGACCAGCGCTTTCATCGCCATCGGGTCGGACTCCTCGACCTCCACCCACACTTCTTCCGGGCGGCGGCCCAGGTTGTGCGCCAGCACCGACTTACGCGCGTTGATGCTGGTCGCCGGGACGCCACCGGGCAGCCGCAACGCGAACTCCCACCCGTGCCCGACCGGCAGCGGCGGCTGCACCCAGGTGGGCTGGACCGTGGAGCCCCAGCCCTCCTTGAACTTCTTGTTCAGCGCCGGGTGCCCGAGGTTGCGCAGCGCGTTCATGATCACGCTTTCGTCGACGGCGAGATCGGTCCGCGCGGTCTCGGCAGTGCGGGCCTGCAACCACTCCGGCACGTCACCATGCCGCCGACCCTGGCTGTACAGGTAGAAATAGGTCGCGGCGGTGCCGCCGATCAGCATGAACACGCTGTAGGCGGTGACGAACCACACCGCGAACGCGATCGCATCCAGCACCGCAGAAATCGGGCCGATCACATCGGCCAGGTCGCCGGTGTTGATAGCCGTGATCACGCCGATGACCAGCAAGAACAGCGAGAACCCGACGACCGCGAGCGTGCCGTACTTGATCCACAACCACGGGTTGAGGAACCGCATCCAGTCCATGACCCGGCGGTGGCGACGGTCCTTCTCCGCCACGTCGGCTTCCTGCCAGTACCGCAACGCTTCCTGGTCACCGGCCATCTCCGCCGCCCGCATCTGCCGCTCGTAACGGCCAACCCCGTGCGCGTCGCGCCAGCGCCGCCACACCACACCCATCCCGGCGACCGGGTAGGCGAGCACGTGCCGCGCCAGCGTCTTCGTGCGCTGGTGCGTGACCACCGTGCGCGCGCCCTTGTAGACGGTCACCACGTCCTGGCGGTAACCCTTCCACCGGGCCAGGGCCAGCGCCTTCTGGCGCTCGTTGTACTCCCGCGCGGTCAGGACCTCGCCTTCCAGGATCGGCCCGGCGGGCTCGATCGCGTGCTGTTCGACGGGCTCGATCTCCCTATGGTCGTCAGGGCGGTCGGCGCGGCGGGCGGGCAGGTAGCGCACGTTCGACACCTCCCCGTTCTCGTCGGTCCGGTCGTCGGGCTGGTTGGTGTGCTGGTTGGTCATCTCGTCCCCCTCGATCAGTGGTCGTCGCGGTAGCTGTCGCGCAGCGCGCGGGCACGCTCCGGGGAGCAGCGCAGCGCCTTGCGGATCGACTCCGCCGAGAGCGGGTTCACCGACGTGGGGTCGGCCTCGATCCGTGCCGCCAGCTCGGCGCGCAGGTCCTCGATCGACCGGCGTTCCGGCGCGATCCGCTTCGCCTTCCGGCGAGACGTGCGGGCAGGCTTGCTGCCTCGATCCGTGCCCCGATCGATCGGGGTCGATTCCTGCTGGTCACCGCCGGTTTCCGGGCCAGTCTCCGGGGCCGGGTCCAGCGTGCCGATCCCGCCGCCGGTCGCGTTGTGCGTCGGACCCGTGGTCGGGCCGGGGTAGGGGTCGACGGTGGCGAGCAGCCGCGCCAGTTCCCGATCCATCTCGTCCCACTCGCCCTCGATCGCGGGGTCAACGGGCAGGCCGGGGACGGCGGCGGTCTCCAGGCGCACCCGTCGCCCGATCCGCAGCCACCGCGCCAGGCGAGGCGGGGTGAGCTGATAGTGGCCGGGCTGGAACACCAGCCGCGCCTGCCCTTGCTCGTCGATCCGGGCGACGGCCGCGCGTACGGCCGCCTGCCGTACGGCGGTGACCTTCGCGGCGGCCTGCCGCTCGATCCGCGCCGCGTCCCGCTCCGCGCGACCCCGCCGGGGTGCGGCGGTCACGAGCTGGTGCGCCATCACGCCGGCCACACTCGCGGTCGCCATCACCAGCCCCGCGGACAGACCGGGGCCGGTGAGGCCGTGCAGGAAGTTCAGCGCGGCGGCCACGGTCGCGAACGACCACACCCCCAGCTGGAGCGCCCACACCGGCCGGTCCTGCCCGTCGCGCTCCGAGCGGGTGCGGGCCACGTGGACGGCGAACGCGAACGCCCACATCCCCAGCTCGGTGATGACCGGTAGCGCGTACCCGGCGGCGGTGCCGTACACCTCGTGCCCGAACGTCGCCATGGCCGGGATCGCCATCACCGCCGACACCACCGCCAGCGGGTAGATCAGCAGGTCCACGGTGTGCGCGGACGCCCAGCCGCGCAGGGCGGCCCACCGCGCCTTGCGGTCGGCCTCGCGCTGCTTCTTCTCCGCCAGCCGCTCGGCACGCTGCGCGGCGGCCAGCTCGGCACGCTGCGCCCGGTCCGCGGCCACCGCCTCAACCTGCGTGCGGGACCGGATCGCCTCCACCTGCGCAGCCGCGATCGCGTCCTGGCGGGCCTGCTCCGCCTGCGCGGCCTGGTTGAGCCTGCGCTGTTCCTGCCAGTTCACCGCGCACCACCTTCCGCACGCTTGCTGTCCACACCCGACACCGGCGCATCCGACACCGGGCGGTCCTCGCCGGACTCACGCCCGCTGTCCTCACCGGACACGTCTTCACCGGACTTGAGGGCGGGCAGGTCACGACCGGCCTTGATCGCGGCCTGGTCCCGCGCGGTCTTCGCCGCGCGCACCGTCCACCCGGCACCGACCACACCGGACACCAGCCATGCCCACGGCGTCATTCCCGTTGCCAGCACGGGAACCGTGACCCCGAGCAGCTCCGGCGTGTGCCACCCCAGCCACGACGCGACCCGCGTCGCCCGGTCCGGCACGCCCGGCACCGGCTCACCCGGCTCCACTCGCCGCATCACCAGTTCCTTCCCGTTCTCGCTCATCACGCCCCCTCCCCGGCGGAAGCCCTCGGCGCACCGGCACGGGACACCACACCCGTCACCGCGTTGTCCACACGCGACATCAGCGCTTCCAGGAACACCACCAACAGCCGCACCGGCATCCGCATCAGAACCAGCAGCACGAACACCAGCAACGCGCCCACGAACTTCACCAGCGCCCACGTCCCGAACTGGGCCAGCACATCCGACGCGCTCACCGGGCCACCCCCAACGCGTAGGCATCGCGCAGGATGACCGCGTGGTCGAACGCCAGCGCACCCGCGCGCAGCTCGCCGACCGGCACCCACATCGCCGCAGCGGCGTCGTCCCCGGCGGTCGGTGCGGCCAGGCCGGGCAGGATGGCGGTGAACGCCTCCGACACCACCAGGCCGCGCGGGTCCCGGCCGGGCTCGCCGTACCGGCCCACGCGTGTCATCCGCTCCGGCGCGCACAGCCCGGTTTCCTCGGCCAGCTCCCGGCGCGCGGCCTGCTCGCTGGTCTCACCGGGGTCGAGGTAGCCGCCGGGCAGCGCCCAGCACCCCTTGAAGGGCTCCCACCCGCGCTTGATCAGCAGCACGTGCAGCACACCGGACGCGTCGAACGCGAACAGCACCACATCGGCGGTGTCCGGGGCCGGGGTTTCCAGGTCTAGCATGGCTTTCTCTCCACTTCCTTGCAGGTGGTTGGGAGCCCCGGTCTGGCGCGCGTTCTTGGCCGAGTGAGCGCCAGGCCGGGTGAACTCGGATTCCCATGCGTTGCTCATGGCCGCACCCCGTTCGCCGGACCCCACTCACGCAGCCACGCGGCCATCTGGTCGCGCGGGTCGTTCCACGACGTGGCCGGGTCCGCGTCGAACCCACGGGCCACCCGCACCGCAACAGCCTGGGAGTCGAACCTGGCCGGGAAGATGACCATGTGAGCGGCACTGACATAGGCCGGGGACCACCGCGACAGGTCGACCCGCACACCGGTCTCACCCACGACCGAGATCCGCGGAACCAGCGCCAGGTGACCGCCGACCGGCACGAACGGCACGGGGAACTCCACCGTGGTCCCGTCCCCGAGCGTGAGCGTGATCGTCGGCGCGGCAACGGCCACACCCTGCCGGTTCTGCTCGGTGACGTAGGCGTTCAACTTCAGAAACGTGCTCATGGCAGAGGCCCTTTCAGTTCTGGCCGTCGTGGCGCTTGCTGTTGGAGTTCCAGCACTTGTCGTTGAAGCAGTTGCCGTTCGCGTTGAGGTCGGACCCGCAGGTGCACTTGCCGTACTTGCTCACGCGACCACCAGCCCGACCTCGGCGAAGAACTCCGCCGCCGACTCCACGAACCGGTCAGCCGCGCCCAGCGCCACCGCCCGACGCGCTTCCAACACGTCCACGGAACCGGCGTCACGCATGGCGTAGGTGGCCTGCGCGGCTTCCCGCGCGGGTCCGGCCAGGGCGGGGGTGAGGATCGCGACCGTGGTCATCGGCGCGTTGATCGCCGACCGGGTGCCGTGCTGCACCGTCTCCAGCTCCGCCACGACCTGCGCGGGCTTGCCGGTCAGCTTCGCGTCCTCGCACTGCCACATCGCACGACGGTGATCCGCCAACGCACCCGACAACGCGGTCACCGCCGACAGCGCCTCACTCCGGCGAGCCTCACGACGGTTCTCCCGCCGCTCAGCACGCGCCCCACGCAACTGGGTCACGCTGGCCACCAGGCCACCGGCCAACGTCCCACCGACCGCAATCAGGCTGTCCCACATCTCAGGCCACCTCCCCGGCCGGGGAAGCGGTCTGCGGACGCATCGGGAGCGCACGCACCACCGCACCGATCGCGCGGCGAGTCGTCCGGCGCTCGCGACGCAGAACAGCGCTCCCGTCCAGCAGCGCCGACGTCGGCCGCGCCGAGGTAGCCCAGTGGCTCTCCATCTCGCTCAACAGGGCGTCGATCGCGTCGACCGTCAGGCCGTCCGGGTAGAAGCCCTTGCCCTCTTCGGGTGCCATGTCTTGCCCTTCGCTCGTTGGCCTATCTGGTGTACCTGTTGTAACAGGTGCACCAGAGATGTTGCAACAGGTATGCTCGACATGTCAACCGCCAACTCACCCGAGGAGCCGATGCCCGGTGACCACGTTGACTGACCAAATGGCTGCTGACCTGCGGGAACAGATCCGCTCAGGAGCCCTGAAACCGAACGATCTTCTTCCGTCGGAAGCCCAGCTCGGCGACAAGTACGGCGTCAGCCGCGTCACGGTGCGGCGAGCCCTGGACCGTCTCCAGCAAGAGGGGCTGATCGCGTCGCAGTCCGGCCGTGGCCGGTTCGTTCGCGAACAGCGCCCCATGGTCTACCGGCCGCAACAGGAGAATGAACCTCGAATTTCGTCCACCATGGACCGGTTCATGTCTTTCCTCTCAAAAGAAGGACGCAAGCCGTCGCAAACGATCGAAGTCAGTATCGAAGAGGCAAACGAGCTTGTAGCTAAGAGGTTTGGCGTCGAGGTTGGTACACCGGTTGTCGCGCGAAAGCGAGTGCGCAGCGTTGACGGCGAGCCATTCAATATTAATGACACTTACTACCTGCATGAGGTTGTAAAAGACACCGCGGTTATGAGCCCGGCCGATATTCCTCGGGGTTCGAATCGCGTTGTCGAGGACCTCATCGGAGATGAAGTGAGGGCTATCGATGAGTTTTACATCCGGATGCCGACGCCAGAGGAAGTGCAACGCCTCGGGCTAAGCCAGGGCACGCCCGTAGCAGTCCACTATGTAACGGGCTACACGGCAGAGGGCAAGGTTGTTCGTGTTGACGTGTTCGTCCTTCCCGGAGACCGGCACGTAATCCTCTACGAGCGTGTGCACCCGACGGGAGGGAAGAAGTGAAACCGGTGGCTATTCGGCGCGCAAAAAGCCGGAGCGATATCGACCTGGTCGCCGCAATGTGGATTCGCTCCGCGGCTTGGTTGCGGAGCAAGGGGTCCGACCAATGGCAGTATCCGGTCAAGATGGAGAACATAGAAGCCGCCGTGGCGGCTGAAGCATGTTGGCTGGCTCATCGGGATGGCACGCCAATCGGCACGATAACTCTCGACACGAACGCGGAACCGCAGTATTGGTACCCGGAGGATGAGCCAAGCAATGCGCTGTATGTACACAGAATGGTGGTCGAGGAAGCTGGGCGAGGAGAGGAGATCGGATCGGCGTTGCTCGACTGGGCAGGGGAGCGAGCTGAGGCAAGCGGACGTCGTTGGCTACGGCTCGACGCCTGGCGCTCGAATCAAGCTCTGCACCGGTACTACCAGGATCGCGGGTTCGAGCTGGTGCGCATCGTTCCCGACCCGAGCGGGTCGGGTGCATGCTTCCAGCGGCCGGCATCGGTTCGTCTCAGCTTGGGGCCGACCATTGTCGATGCTGTCTAGTTCACCTGTGGTGGTCCCACCGGCGATGATGGAGGGCTACATGTACAGCCATCACGTCTACAGCCCATGGCTCCCCGAACGGGTTGCGAGGCACGCGGGCGCACTCGAAGCCATTCAGCGGGCACACAAGCCATATCTCGCTGCCGTAGAGGACGCTGGGAGGCTCCCGAGTGAGGGGCACCCAGTCCGGTTCGTTGTTCGACATTACGTCAGCTTACGTCACTTGACGTCACGTGACGTATCTTACCGTTTTCGCAGGTGAGAGGATGTCTACTGTGGCCGCATGTCGTGGGACAACCGTGCTGACCGAATCGACCACGACGGGCCTGAGCTGGTGTGGGAGCAGGTGTACGCCGACCTGCTCGCAGACCTCGACAGCGGTGAGTTGCCTCCTGGCGCACGTCTGCCATCCGAGCAAGCCCTGGCCGACGACATCTACGGCGTGAGTCGCCCGACCGTGCGCAGGGCTATTGCTGCGCTGGTCGAACAGGGACGACTCAAGGTCGTGCACGGTCGCGGCACCTACGTCGCACAGAAGACCAGCGAGTAGGCAGCGGCGGAGTGGCGGGCGCACCTCGCCGGTGTCACACCTGTCGCTCTGTCACTGCACTCGGGCTGACCTGCGGATATCGGTGTGACAGTCGAGTGACACGTAGGTCTGGTGTCACTCTCCCACTCTCTCGTCCTGTCACAGCGTCACAGGACAGGCTGAACCACCCGGGCCGGGGGTGGTTCAGCCTGTCGAGAGCCCCTCTCAGTCCTCGCTGGAGTCATCCTCCGGGACGGAGAGGTTCCGGTCGTCCAGGAGCGCCTGGACGGCGCGCTTGAGCCACCTCACGTCGTCTCGGATTTCGACGACTGTCGTGACGATCGCCGTTACGTCCTCCTCGGCACGCTGGGTGCGCGACTCCAGCCCTCGAACACGTGCCTCAAGATCAGCGAACGTCGTAGCCATGGCCCGAGACTCTACCGCTTTGCTCTCCAACGAAGGCCCGCGAATGGCCCGCGCACGGAGCCGGGAGCTTGCCCCGATCTGCCCAAACTCGACAGATTCCGCGTCTGCTTAAGCGGGGCAGGGGGTGGCGTTCTCGCAAGAGATGTGAGCCCAGACAGTCTTGCCGACTCCGTCCGCATTGCGGACACCCCAGCTCTCGGCGATTTTGTCGATCATGATTAGCCCTCGACCGCGGTTGGCTTTCGTGCCGAAGCGGGACACACCAGGGGTGAGCTGGTCGGCGTTGTTGTCGTCAACCTCGACATCAATCCGGCACGGGGTGCGGGAGCGAGCCAACCGGACTGAGCGACAACCGCCCCCGTGTTCGTAAGCGTTGCTGACCAACTCCACCAGGATGAGCATGACGTCGTTGAGGTGGTCGTCGCCGAGATCTGCCAGTGCGGTTGCGGTCCATCTGCGGACCCGGGCCAGCAGTTGCGGGGTGTTGTCGTCGACGACGAAGGTCCATTCGTCACCGGGTCCAGTGGGTGGGCCATGACCGTTCGCAGACATAAGTACCCCCGGGACCCGGCGCGGCCTCTCTGTTGAAGCCGCCTACGGCGTCGTCTGTACCCCAATGTCCACATCGGTACACCGGCCTCGGGTCTCACTTCGGGTCTCAGTTCAGGTCCGTTCAGGCTGGTTCGCGAGTGCGCGGATGGCTGGTGAGCTGGGTGAGGTTTCCTCCGTAGCCCCTGGTGAACGATGTTCCGGCGAACTGAAAAGCGGTAGGTCGGCGGTTCGATCCCGCCCCTGGCCACGGAAGTCCGAAGGTCGACCCTGCTCGGTTGCTGCGCAACCTCGCTGGGGTCGGCCTTCCTTCATTATTTTGCGGGGGCGACCCCCGCAGGCCCCACGGTGCGGGGGGCTCCCGACCCAGCGTGGTTCCTTCTGTGTGGGCCCTTGTGTGTGGGTCCTTCTGTTGGTCCTTGTGTGTGGGCCCTTGTGTGTGGGTCCTTCTGTTGGTCCTTGTGTGTGGGCCCTTGTGTGTGGGTCCTTCTGTTGGTCCTTGTGTGTGGGCCCTTGTGTGTCGGTCCTTCTGTCGGTCCTTGTGTGTCGGTCCTTGTGTGTGGGCGTTTGTGTGGTGGGGCTCTTCAGTGGTGGTGGGACTGGGTGTGTAGTTGTTTCGCCAGGGTCCAGAAGACCGGGAAGTTCGGGATCTCCGCGATGGTGACCTGCCACGGCTTCTTGTTCGCCGTGTGCAGCCACACGATGCCCGAGCCCGCTGCCAGGTCCCGCAGTTCTCGCCAGGCCACGCTGCCCTGCGGCACCGTGATGCCGCGCAGGGTGATCGTCACCCCGTCGAACCGGGCCTCGCCGCCCGCGTTCACGGTGTCCACCGCCGCCCGCAGGTGGCGCGGGGGGATCTCGCGGAGGACGGCCTCGCCCAGTTCGTCGATGTCCGTCTGGCTCTTGTCGGGATCGCCCTCGTGCACCGAACCCCGCAGCACCACGTCCCGTCCGGCCGCCATGCGCAGGCGGTACTCGTGGGCGGTGCCGCCGTACACACCGTTGACGTAGATCTGCGACACGCCCTGGTAGACGCAGGTGGCGTCCGCCCAGCGGACCGGCACCACCTCGTTCCTCGTCCGCGCCACCAGGCCGTGCCGGAACTCGTGGACCAGGTCCTTCGGCCGGCGCAGCCACACCGTGATGCCCACCGCGTACGCCACCAGGAGCAGCACCCCCAGCCACCACGCCACCAGCAGCCCCAGCACCAGCGGCAGCGCCGCCGCGGCCATCACCGCCACGAACATCAGCGCGTTCATGCCCTTGCCCGCCGGGGGCTTGTCGCTGCTCCGGTAGACGGCGACATAGCCGCGGACGTACGCGCCGAGGTCGTGGGTCTTCGCGGCCTCGAGCACGGCAGGTGACGGCGGTGTGACCGCGGGTTTGCCCATGCCCCCATCCTGGCGTGCCGCAGGACGCGGTGGCCGAGGATCTTTCCGCTCGCACACACGGCCGCCCGGGAGCCGCTAGGGTGCGGCGCGTGCGCACCACCTTCGGCACCATCCTCGTCCTGCTCGGGTGTCTGCTCGCCGCGCCGGCGGTCGCGGCCTACGCGCTCGTCGGGGAGGTGACCGACCAGCAGCGGTACCTCGACGCCGTCGAGCCGCTCGCCGACGACCCCGCCATCCAGCAGTCCGTCGCGTCGCAGATCGACGCGGCGCTGGGCGACAAGGTGCCGGAGGCCGCGCAGCCGCTGGTCGACCAGAGCATCAACTCCTTCGTCACGAGCGACGAGTTCCGGCAGCTGTGGCTGACCGTGAACAAGGAGGCCCACCCGGAGGTCCTCGCCATGCTGCGCGGCGAGGACAGCGGCAGCCTCAGCGTGCAGGGCGACGCGATCGTGCTGGACCTCGGCGACGTCACCACCCAGCTCCGGGACCGGATGTCGGCCGAAGGGGTGCCGTTCGCCGAGCAGATCCCGCGGATCGACGCGTCCGTCGAGCTGATCTCCCGGCCGGCCGTGCGGCAGCTGGTGCCCGCGTTCGACCTGCTCGAGAAGCTGTCCGTGGTGCTGCCGATCGTGTCGCTGCTCCTGCTCGTCGGCGGGGTGCTGATCGCCGCCCGGCGCGGCCGGGTGCTGATCGTCGCCGGCATCGGGCTCGTCGTGATGATGTTGCTGCTCGTGTTGTTCCAGTTCATCGCCCGCAGCCAGGTGACCGCCCGCAGCCCGCGCCCCGAGCTGGCCGGCTCCTTCTACGACGCGCTGACCAGCCAGGTGCTGACGATCGCGTGGATCGTCTGCGGCGTCGGCGGCCTCGCGGTGGTCGTCGGTGGCATCGTCGCGTCCGTGGGGTCGAGGAAGGCGGCGGCCCCGCCGCCCCCGCCACGCCGCACGAGCTTCACCCGCTGACCTGTCCGCAACGCCGTCTCCGAGCGCGGGACCTCGACGCCGCTCTGCTACGGAAGAGTGGTATCCGGTTACCCGAACGGACCATCGGGGGTGCGGACAATAGTGAAACTGGGCTGGTCACGCGGGTTACCCGACCGATAACCACTCGTAAGCAGGGCGGCGTTTTCCAGGCCGACTCACTGTGCGTGTAACGGCGTCCCGGTTCCGAGCGAATCAGTGAACGCGACCGCGGAGCGGCAGGGGCAATCCGAATCGTTGGGTCGCAACGACATTAGGCCATTTCTGGGCAAGCGGGGACGCCCAACAACCCGCCATGCGCGCATGCGTTCATGGCTGGGGGGACCACGATGCGTGACCAGCAACTAGGGGCCCCACGGCGGAGACCGGTGATCCTGCGGGGCCTGTCTGCGAACCGCCGTCTCCCGCAGGAACCCTCGCACCCGCCGGTGGGCGGGTGGGAGCCGCGGTACCGGCGTTACGTGATCACGAGCGACGTCCTGGTGACGATCGTCACCGCGGTGGTCGTCGGCGGCCTGCTCAGCGTGGACGGCGCCGCCCTGTTCAAGGACCTCACGCTCGGCTTCCTGTCCGTGATCTCCGTCATCTGCTCGCTCGCGATGAACCGCGCGTGGCACCCGACGGTGCTGGGCCAGGGCGCCGACGAGTACGTGCGGCTCGGCCGCGGCATGTTCGCGGGCGCCGTCGCGCTCGGGCTCGCCGGCCTCGCCACCGGTGTCGTGTCGACCCGGCCGTGGGTGTTCGTCGTCATCCCGGCGACGGCGGTCCTCGCGCTCCTGGCCCGCTACCTGCTGCGGCAGGTGCTGCACCGGGCACGCTACGAGGGCGAGTGCCTGCTGCCGGTGATGGCGGCGGGCGGCATCGAGACCGTCCGCGACCTGATCAGGCGCACGAAGGCCGCTCCGCACGTCGGGTGGCGCGTCGACGCGATCTGCACCGTCGACGGCGACGCGGGTGACGGCGCCATGGAGGTCGACGGGGTCTCCGTGATCGGCACGCTCGACGAGCTGGCCGACCACGTCCGCCGCGGCGGCTACCGCATCGTCGCGATCACCGCCGACCAGTACTGGACACCGCGGCGCCTGCAGCAGCTCGCGTGGAGCCTCGAGGGCAGCGGCGCGGAGATGGTGGTGGCGCCGACGCTCATGGAGGTCGCGGGCCCGCGCCTGCACGTCTCGGGTGTGCTCGGCATGCCGTTGCTGCGGGTCAGCGCGCCCGCGTTCACCGGCGTCCGCCGCGTGGTGAAGGGCGTGGTGGACCGGATCGGTGCGTTCCTGCTGCTCACCGTGGGTCTGCCGATCATGCTGGTCGCGTCCGTCGCGATCGCGGTCGACAGCCGGGGCGGCGTGTTCTACCGCCAGCGCCGGGTCGGCAAGGACGGCAAGGAGTTCACGATCCTGAAGTTCCGCACGATGGTGCGGGACGCGGACCGGATCAAGAAGGACCTCGCCGACGCCAACGAGGGCGCCGGGGTCCTGTTCAAGATGCGCCGCGACCCCAGGGTGACCAGGGTCGGCGCGCTGCTGCGGCGGTACTCGATCGACGAGCTGCCCCAGCTGTTCAACGTGCTCACCGGCGCCATGTCGCTGGTGGGACCACGGCCACCGCTGCCGGAGGAGAGCGCCCGCTACGAGGCGGACGTGCGGCGGCGGCTGCTCGTGAAACCCGGTCTGACCGGGTTGTGGCAGGTCAGCGGACGTAGCGACCTGCCGTGGGAAGAGGCGGTGCGCCTGGACCTGCGCTACGTCGAGGACTGGTCACTCGCGCTCGACGCGATGATCCTGTGGAAGACCTTCCGGGCTGTGCTCGGCGGGCAAGGGGCTTACTGATCATGAACTGCCGACTCTGTGGCTCGACGAACCTCGCCAGCGTTGTCGACCTCGGCGCCACGCCACCCTGCGAGCTGTTCCTGTCGGCCGAGGCGGTCGACGAACCGGAGATGACCTACCCGCTGCACCTGCGGCTGTGCACGGACTGCCTGCTGGCCCAGCTGCCGCCGTTGATCACCCCCGAGGAGACGTTCACCGAGTACGCGTACTTCTCGTCCTTTTCGGACTCGTGGGTGCGCCACGCGAAGGACTTCGTCGACGCGCAGGTCGCCAGGATCGACCCGAAGTTCGTGGTCGAGGTGGCCTCCAACGACGGCTACCTGCTGCAGCACGTGGTCGCGCGCGGCATCCGCTGCCTGGGCGTCGAGCCGTCGGTGAACGTCGGGGAGGCCGCCCGCGCGAAGGGCGTGCCGACGCTGACCGCGTTCCTGTCCCCGGCCACCGGGCAGGCGGTCCGCGACGAGCACGGCCCGGCCGACCTGGTGGTCGCCAACAACGTGTACGCCCACATCCCGGACGTCGTCGGGTTCACCGAGGGCCTGCGGGCGCTGGTCGCGGACGACGGCTGGGTGTCGATCGAGGTGCAGCACCTGCTGACGCTGATCGAGCTGAACCAGTACGACACCATCTACCACGAGCACTTCCAGTACTACACGGTCGCGTCGGCGCAGCGCGCGCTCGCGAGCGGCGGTCTGTCCCTCGTGGACGTCGAGCTGGTGCCGACGCACGGCGGCTCGATCCGCTTGCTGGCCCAGCCGACCGAGAACGCGGGCGAACCCACGCAGCGGGTCCTCGACGTGCTGGCCCGCGAGAAGGCCGCCGGTCTCCACGAGCTGGCGGGCTACACCGAGTTCGCCCAGCGGGTCGCGAAGGTCCGCCGCGACCTGCTCCGGTTCCTCGTCGACGCCGCCGAGCAGGGCAAGACCGTCGTCGGTTACGGAGCGCCCGGCAAGGGCAACACGCTGCTCAACCACTGCGGCATCCGGACCGACCTCATGCAGTACACAGTGGACCGCAATCCGTACAAGCACGGCCGGTTCACCCCGGGCACGCGGATCCCGATCCTGCCGCCCGAGCAGATCGCGGCGGACAAGCCGGACTACGTGCTGGTCCTGCCGTGGAACCTCCGCGCGGAGCTGACCGCTCAGCTGTCCTATGTGGGCGAATGGGGCGGGAAGCTCGTCTTCCCCATCCCGCACCTGGAGATCGTCGAGGCTCAGTCATGAAGGTGGTCCTGTTCTGCGGCGGCTACGGCATGCGGATGCGCAACGGCGCTGCCGACGACGTGCCCAAGCCGATGGCCATGGTGGGCCCGCGCCCGCTGATCTGGCACGTGATGCGCTACTACGCCCACTTCGGGCACACGGAGTTCATCCTGTGCCTGGGCTACGGCGCGCACCACATCAAGCGGTTCTTCCTCGAGTACGAGGAGACCACGTCCAACGACTTCGTGCTCCGCGACGGCAAGGCCGAGCTGCTGTCCACGGACATCGCGGACTGGACGATCACGTTCGTGCAGACCGGCATCGAGTCGGCCATCGGCGAGCGGCTGCGGCGGGTGCGCGACCACCTCGACGGTGACGAGATGTTCCTCGCCAACTACGCGGACGTGCTCACCGACGCCCCGCTGCCCGCGATGATCGAGCGCTTCGAGAACGCCGACGCGGGTGCCTCCATGATGGTCGTGCCGCCCCAGTCGTCGTTCCACTGCGTCGAGATGGGCACGGACGGCAAGGTCGGCGCGATCACCGCGGTGAGCGAGATGCCGCTGTGGGAGAACGGCGGCTACTTCGTGCTGCGGCAGGAGGTGTTCGACCACATCCCGCGCGGTGGTGACCTCGTCGCCGACGGCTGCGGTGAGCTGGCCAAGCGCGGCAGGCTCCTGGCCTACCCGTACCGCGGCTTCTGGCAGCCGACCGACACGGTCAAGGAACGCACCATGCTCGACGACGGCTACACGCGCGGCGTCCGCCCCTGGGCGCTGTGGGAGCAGGTGCCCGCGTGATCGGTCTCGGCGCGCGCGTCCGCGAGGTGGTCGCGCTCGGGGCCCACTGCGACGACATCGCGATCGGCGCGGGCGGCACGCTGCTCACGTTGTGCGAGGCCAACCCCGGCCTGCGGGTCGACGCGCTGGTCCTGTCCGGCGGCGGCACGGAACGCGAGGACGAGGAACGGGCGGCGCTGGCGGCGTTCTGCCCGGGCGCCGAGCTGGACGTCACCGTGCACAAGCTGCCCGACGGCCGCCTGCCCGCGCACTGGGACGAGGCGAAGTCGGCGCTGGAGGAGCTGCGCACCCGCACCGACCCGGACCTGATCCTCGCGCCTCGCACCGAGGACGCCCACCAGGACCACCGCGGCCTCGCGCGGCTGGTGCCGACGGTCTACCGCAACCACCTCGCGCTGGGCTACGAGATCGTCAAGTGGGACGCCGACCTCGGCCGTCCCACCGCGTACCAGCCGCTCACGACGGACGTCGCCGAGAAAAAGGTGGAGCTGCTGCAACAGCACTACGCCTCGCAGCGACACCGTCCTTGGTACGACCGGGAGGCCTTCCTCGGCCTGGCGCGGGTCCGCGGCATCGAGTGCCACGCGCGCTACGCGGAGGCGTTCTCGGTGACGAAGCTGCTACTCGATTGGGAGGGCTAGCCATGCGAGTGCTGCTCACCGGGCACAAGGGCTACCTCGGGACGGTCATGGCGCCGGTGCTCAAGGCCGCCGGCCACGAGGTGGTGGGGCTGGACTCCGGCCTGTTCGCGCCGTGCCTGCTCGGCCCGGCGCCGCTCGACCCGCCCGGCCACACGGTGGACCTGCGGGACGTGCACCTGTCGCACGTGGAGGGTTTCGACGCGGTCATCCACCTGGCGGCGCTGTCGAACGACCCGCTGGGCGCGCTCGCCCCGGACCTCACCTACGACATCAACCACCGCGCCTCCACCCGGCTCGCGCGCCTGGCCAGGGACGCGGGCGTCAGCCGGTTCCTGTACGCGTCGACGTGCTCGGTGTACGGCGCGTCCGGCGGCGACGGCCTGGTCGGCGAGGACGCGCCGCTGCGCCCGGTGACCCCGTACGCGGAGTCGAAGGTGCGGGTGGAGGACGACCTGCACGAGCTCGCCGACGACCACTTCACGCCGGTGTACCTGCGCAACGCCACCGCGTTCGGCTACTCGCCGCGCCTGCGTGCCGACATCGTGCTGAACAACCTGGTGGGGCACGCGTTCCTGTCGGGCGAGGTGCTGGTGCTGTCGGACGGCACGCCGTGGCGGCCGCTGGTGCACGCCGCCGACATCGCGCGCGCGTTCGCCGCGGCGCTGGTGGCGCCGAAGGAGGCCGTGCACGACCGCGCGTTCAACATCGGCACCGAGCGCAACAACGTGACGGTCGCCGAGATCGCCAACGAGGTCGTCGAGGCGGTGCCCGGCTCGACGCTGCGGATCACCGGCGAGGCCGGTGCCGACCCGCGGTCCTACCGCGTCGACTTCTCCCGCTTCCGCGCCGCGATCCCGGGCTTCGACTGCGAGTGGTCGGTCAAGGCGGGCGCGGTCGAGCTGATCGAGGCCTACCAGAAGCACGGGCTGACGAAGGAGGCGTTCGACCGCCGGTTCACGCGCCTGGCGTGGCTGAATGACCGGGCGGACGACGGCGCCGTGGATGGAACGTTGCGGCATGTCTGAAGGTGACCGCATGCACGCTCTGGTGCGGCGGTTGTACCCGCTGTGCCGGAGCATCACCGGCGACGGCGTGCGCGAGACGCTCGCCGTCGTCGGCGAGCACCTGGACCTGACCGTGCACGAGGTGCCGACCGGCACGCAGGTGCTGGACTGGACGGTGCCGCAGGAGTGGAACATCCGCGACGCGTACATCGCCCGCGACGGCAAGCGGGTCGTGGACTTCCAGGCGCTGAACCTGCACGTCGTCGGCTACAGCGTGCCGGTGAACCGGAGCATGCCGCTGTCCGAGCTGCGCAGCCACCTGCACACGCTGCCCGAGCAGCCGTGGCTGGTCCCGTACCGCACGTCCTACTACGCGCCAACGTGGGGCTTCTGCCTCGCACAGTCCACCTTGGACGCCATGCCGGACGGCGACTACGAGGTGGTCATCGACTCGACGCTGGCCGACGGGTCGCTCACCTACGCCGAGCACGTGGTGCCCGGCCGCGTGGACGACGAGGTCATCGTGTCCTGCCACGTGTGCCACCCCTCGCTCGCCAACGACAACCTGGCCGGTGTCGCCGTGGCGGTGGAGCTGGCGAAGTCGCTGGTGGACCCGTACTACACGTACCGCTTCATCTTCGCGCCCGGCACGATCGGCGCGATCACCTGGCTGGCCCGCAACGACGCCACGAAGGTCAAGCACGGCCTCGTGCTCGCCTGCGCGGGCGACCGGGGGTCGCTGACCTACAAGCAGAGCAGGCGAGGGAACGCCGAGATCGACCGCGTCCTCGCGCACGTGCTCCGCGACCGGCCGCACGAGATCCGCGAGTTCTCGCCCTACGGCTACGACGAGCGCCAGTACTGCTCACCCGGCTACGACCTGGGGGTCGGCTCGCTCACCCGCACCCCGTACGCGGGCTACCCGGAGTACCACACGTCGGGCGACAACCCGGACTTCGTGACGCCCGAGTCCATGGTGGACACGCTGGCGGTGTGCCGGGAGGCGGTCGACGTGCTCGACCGCAACCGCCGGTACGTCAACCTCAGCCCGTACGGCGAACCGCAGCTGGGCAAGCGGGGCCTGTACGAGTCGCTGGGCGGCCGCAGCGACGCGAAGGACGCGCAGCTCGCGATGCTGTGGGTGCTGAACCTGTCCGACGGCGACCACGACCTGCTCGCGATCGCCGAACGCGCCCGACTGCCGTTCCCCGCCGTGGCCGCCGCGGCGGACGCCCTGTGCGCCGCCGGTCTCCTGAAAGAGGGTTAGCTTGCCTGGCATCGCACGGCGTCTGACGTGGGGGCTCGGCGACCAGGCCGTGTCGAGCATGACGAACTTCGTGGTCGGCGTCTTCGTCGCCCGCGAGCTCGGCGTGGCCGCGTTCGGCGTGTTCAGCCTCGCGTGGGTCACCTACGGCGTGCTGCTCAACGTTTCGCGCGGCCTCGCCACCGACCCGCTCGTCGTGCGGTTCAGCGGGGTGCCCACCGCGGACTGGCGACAGGCGACGAGCAGAGCGGCGGGCACGGCGATCGCCGTCGGCGCCGCGTTCGGGGTGCTGTCCCTGGTGGCCGGTCTCGCGCTGGGCGGCACGCTCGGCGGCGCGTTCGTCGCACTGGCCGTCGTCGCGCCCGGCATGCTGCTGCAGGACAGCTGGCGGTTCGCGTTCTTCGCCAACGGCCAGGGCCACAAGGCGTTCGTCAACGACGTCGTGTGGGCCGTGGCGATGGTTCCGCTGCTGCTGCTGGCGTCCGCGCACGGCACCGTGCAGGGCTTCGTCCTCGCGTGGGGCGGCGCGTCGCTGCTCGCCGCCGGGTGCGGCTGGCTGCAGAGCGGGATCGTGCCGCACTTCGCCGGTGTCACCGGGTGGCTGCGGCAGCACAAGGAGCTGGGTTCCCGCTACCTCGTGGAGAACGTGAGCAACTCGGGCGCCTCCCAGTTGCGGATGTACGGGCTGGGCGCCATCGCCGGCCTCGCCGACGTCGGTGCGATCCGCGGCGCCGAACTGCTGCTGGGCCCGTTCCTGGCGTTGCTCATGGGCCTGAACCTGGTGGCGGTGCCGGAGGCGGCCCGCGTGCTGCGCCGCGCACCGGAACGCCTGGCCCGCTTCTGCCTCACCCTCGGCGGCGTGCAGGCCATCGCCGCCGCCACCTGGGGCGCGATCCTGCTCTTCCTCGTGCCCGACGCGTTCGGCAGGCTCGTCCTCGACGACGTGTGGGCACACGCGGAACCCCTGATCCTGCCCGTGTCCCTGTCGGTGACCGGCGCCGGCATCGTCGCGGGCGCGGCCGCCGGGCTTCGCGCACTCGGCGCGGCACCACGGAGCCTGCGCGCCCAGCTCATCGCGTCCGCCGGCTACCTCGGCTTCGGCCTCGCCGGCGCGTGGCTGGGTGGCGCGGTCGGCATGAGCTGGGGCTCCACCACCGCCATGTGGCTCGGCGCGGGCCTGTGGTGGCTGCAACTGCGCGCGGCGCTGCGCGAGCACACCCCCTCCCCGGAACTCGTGGAATCGAGGACGTCATGACCCCGCGACTGACGATCGGCCTGCCGGTCTACAACGGCGAGGAATACCTCGCGGAGTCGCTGGACGCACTGCTCGGCCAGTCGTACGAGGACTACGAGCTGATCATCACCGACAACGCGTCGACCGACGGGACCCCCGACATCTGCAAGCGGTACCTGGCCGCCGACTCCCGCATCACCTACCACCGGCTGCCGGTGAACATCGGCGCGGCGCCGAACCACAACCACGTGCTCTCCCTCGCGCGCGGCGAGCTGTTCAAGTGGGCGTCCCACGACGACCTGTACGGCCGCACGCTCCTCGAACGCTGCGTCGAGGCGCTGGACGAGCGCCCGGACCACGTCCTCGCGCACTCCTACAACGCGACGATCGACAGCCACGGCAAGGTCATCGAGCCGTACGACTACCGCATCCCCACCGACTCGCCGTCGCCGTCGGAACGGTTCCGCGGCCTGCTGCACGCGCCGGGCGGCGACGACTTCTACGGCGTCATGCGCACCGCGCGGCTGCGCCGCGTGAAACCGCACGACAGCTTCCACCACGCGGACCGCGTCTTCGTCATGGACGTCGCCATGCAGGGCCGCTTCCACCAGGTGCCGGAGCTGCTGTACTTCCGCCGCGACCACGAGACCCGCGCCGAACGCGCCAACCCGAGCGTCCGCAGCCGCTGCGCGAACCTCGACCCCAAGCGGGCCAAGGGCTTCAACCCGGCGCCACGCCTGCTGGCCGAGTACGCGTGGGCGTACGTCGCCCTCATCCGCCGCGCCCCGATCAGCGCGGAGGAGAAGCGGAAGTGCTACCGCCACCTCGCCGAGTACCTGCGCAGCCGGGTCACGAGGAAGGTCGTGAGCGCCTCCAGCAGGCCGGCCGTGGCGCCGAAGAACCAGGTCCTGTCGATCGACGGCATCGTCCCACGGGGAGCGCACCAGTGAAGGTCGGTCTGTTCGGGTTGCTCGGCGCGGGGAACATGGGCAACGACGGCTCCCTGGAGGTCGTGCTCGCGTACCTGCGCGACCACCACCCGGACGCCGAGATGAGCGCCCTGTGCTCCGGTCCCGAGGTCGTCGAGGAGCGCTACGGCATCCCGTCGACGCCGCTGTACTGGTACTACACGCGCCACCGCGACCCCGTGCTGCCCGTGCGGGTCGCCGTCAAGGCGGTCTGCAAGTTCCGCGACTCGGCGCGGGTGCTGCGCTGGGTGCGCCGCCAGGACGTGGTGATCGTGCCGGGCGCGGGCGTGCTGGAGAACACGCTCCCGCTGCGGGCGTGGGGTTTCCCGCTGTCGCTGTTCCTGCTGAGCTTCTTCGGCAAGCTCACCGGCACCAAGGTCGCGTTCGTCAACGTCGGGTCGAACGTGATCCGGCAGCGGATGATGCGGTTCTTCATCCGCTGGGCCACGAGACTCGCGCACTACCGCTCGTTCCGCGACACGCTGACCCGCGACGCGCTCGCCGAGATGGGCGTCGACACGTCCCGCGACGAGGTCTACCCGGACCTCGTGTTCGCCATGGCGAGCCCCGAGGTCACCGTCGAGAACGGCACGGTCGCGGTGGGTCTCATGGACTTCCACGGTAGTAACGACGACCGGGCCCGCGCCGACTCCATCCACAGGACCTATGTGGACGGAATGCGGCGGTTCGTACGATTTCTGGTCGACAGCGGCAGGCGGGTACGGCTGCTGATCGGCGACGAGGTGGACGAGGCCATCGTCCGGCAGGTGCTCGCCGAGCACCCGGACGGCGCGGTGACCTACGAGCCCATCAGCACCCTCGGCGACGTCATGACCCGGATCGCGACGGCGGAAGTGGTGGTCGGCACCCGCTACCACAACGTGCTCTGCGCGTTGAAGCAGGCGAAGCCGACCATCTCGGTCAGCTACTCGACGAAGAACGACCGGATCATGGCCGACATGGGCCTTGGCGAGTACACGCAGGACGCCAGGGCCGTCGACGTGGACCGGCTGATCGACCAGTTCACCGCGGTGGCGGCCGCGGCGGGGGAGATCACGCCGGCTCTCGCCGGGGAATCGGCACGCAAGACCGCACTCCTGACACGCCAGTTCGAGGTCCTGTCGGCATCTCTGGGGTTGCCGGCTACGACCGTGAAGGAAGTGGTGTCTTGACCATCAGGGCTGGAGAACGGCGGCACGGGTCCGTTCGTCCCCCGAGTGTTTCGGCATGTGTGCGGCAGGTGGGCAGCCGGGCGGAGGATCTCGTACAGCGGGTCCTCACCCGCGTCGGGTTGTCCCATTCGGAGTCCCGGATCGCCGCGGACGCACAGGACTACTGGGCGTCGACGGGAAGCGCGTCGTGGAAGGCGAACTCGCACTGGCGGGACGCACACGTCTTCGGCGACGACGGTGACCTCTGGTACGAGATCGGCAAGCGGCACCTGGAGATGTACGAGCGCGGCGCGCGTGCGGTCGGGTTCGACCGCCCGCTCGGGCGCGTGGTGGAGTGGGGCTGCGGCGGCGGCGCCAACGCCGTCCACTTCGCACCGAGGGCGACCGAGTTCGTCGGCGTCGACGTGGTGCCGGAAACCCTCGACGAGTGCGCCCGGCAGGTGTCCGCGCACACCGACGTCCCGTTCACCCCGGTGCTCGCCGAGGTGGCGCGTCCCGAACGGGTCGTGCGGGAGATCGGCACCTGCGATCTCTTCCTCTGCTTCTACCTCTTCGAACTGATCCCCACCCCCGAGTACGGCGAACGGCTGCTGCGCATCGCGTCCCGCGTGCTGGCGCCGGGCGGCCTGGCGCTGATCCAGGTGAAGTACCACGAGGGCGACTTCTGGTCCCGCCCGCGCCGCCGCGGCTACCGCACCAGCGTGGCGGGCATGACCACCTACTCGGTCCCCGAGTTCTGGGACATGGTCACCCGGGCCGGTCTGCGCCCGGAGGGTCTGACCCTGGTGCCGGAGAACGAGCTGGACAAGCGGTACGCCTACTTCCTGGTGTCGAAGGACTAGCGATGAAAGCCATCCCCGTGCCCGAGATCGCGGGCGCGTACCTGTTCGAACCGACCCCGCACGTCGACGAACGCGGTTTCTTCTGCCGCACGTTCGACGCCGACGTGGTCCGGTCGGTGGGCATCGACCCGGACGGGTTCGTGCAGGACAGCGTGTCGCGGTCCGCGCGTGGCGTGCTGCGCGGCATGCACCTGCGGTCCGGGCGCGGGGAGGCGAAGATGGTGCGCTGCTCCCACGGCCGGGTCTTCGACGTGATCGTGGACCTGCGGCCGGGCTCACCAACCTTCCGAAATCAGAAACATCTGGAGCTTTCGGACGATACACAGGTGACGCTGTATGTGCCCGCCGGTTGTGCGCACGGGTTCCAGGCGCTCACCGATCCCGCCGACGTGTCCTATCGCATCGATCGGGCACACGACCCGGCGGAGGACGTGGCGATCGCCTTCGACGATCCGGAGCTCGCGATCCCGTGGCCGTTGCCGCCGGCGCTCATGTCGCAGCGTGATCGGCAGGCGCCGAGCCTGGCCGCGGCGCTGGAAGGAACACCCGATGGACTTCGCCCGCTCAGCTGAAGCGAACAAGCGCCTCCACGACATGGTGCCCGGCGGCGCCCACACGTACGCCAAGGGTGAGGACCAGTACCCGGAGGCCATGGCCCCGGTGATCTCCCACGGGCGCGGCGCGCACGTGTGGGACGTCGACGGCAACGAGTACATCGAGTACGGCTCCGGGCTGCGTGCCGTGAGCCTCGGCCACGCGCACCCGCGCGTCGTCGAGGCGGTGCGCGCGCAGCTGGAGCTGGGCAGCAACTTCGTCCGGCCGGCCGCGCTGGAGGTCGAGGCGGCCGCGAAGTTCCTCGCGACCGTGCCGACCGCGGAGATGGTCAAGTTCGCGAAGAACGGGTCGGACGTCACCACCGCCGCGGTCCGCCTGGCCCGCGCGGTGACCGGTCGCACCGCCATCGCCCTGTGCGCGGACCAGCCGTTCTTCTCCACGGACGACTGGTTCATCGGCACCACGGCCATGGACGCGGGCATCCCGGCGCAGGACGTGGTCACGTTCCCGTACGGCGACCTCCTGGCGGTGGAGCACCTGTTCGCCACCCACCGGGTGGCGTGCCTGATCCTCGAGGCGGCGACGCAGACCGACCCGCCCGCGGGCTACCTGCGGGGCTTGCGCGACCTGTGCACCCGCCACGGCGTGGTACTGGTCTTCGACGAGATGATCACCGGTTTCCGCTGGTCCGAGGCGGGTGCCCAGGGTGTGTACGGGGTGACCCCGGACCTGTCGACGTTCGGCAAGGCCCTCGGCAACGGCTTCGCGGTGTCCGCCCTGGCCGGCAAGCGGGACCTCATGGAACTGGGCGGCCTGCGCGACCCCCGCGAACGCGTCTTCCTCCTGTCCACCACCCACGGCGGCGAAACCCACGCACTGGCTGCCGCGATGGCCGTCATGGACACCTACGTCGAGGAGGGCATCGCCCAACGCCTCCACGACATCGGCGCCCGCCTGGCCGCCGGCGTGCGGGCGGTGGCCCGCGACGCCGGGGTGGCCGACCACGTGATGGTCCGCGGCCGCGACAGCAACCTCGTGTTCGCGACCCTCGACAGGGACGGCAGACCGTCCCAGGCGTACCGGACGCTGTTCATGCGCAGGCTCATCCTGGGCGGCGTGATCGGCCCGTCGTTCGTGGTGAGCAGCGCACTGACGGACGAGGACATCGACCGGACGGTCGACGTCGTGGCGGACGCGTGCGCCGTGTACCGCCAGGCCCTCGACGCGGGCGACCCGACGCCATGGCTGGGCGGCCGCCCGGTGAAACCGGTCTTCCGCAAGTTCGCCTGACGTCCCCGGGACCACACGCCCCCGAACCCCGCGAGTCACGCTCTCACGCATACCGAGTTGGTGGTTTCGTGCAGGTGCCCAGGGCTCGGCCTGCACGACCAACCGCCATGACCAGCACCTCAACCCTCGCCATGGCACGTTTGCCTGAAAGATCACAGCGCTGGGTAACATGCCGATGACGCATCCATCCGGCAAGGCGGTGGCGCGTGGCGGCGGACACCCAGCTCGGGAGCACTGAGCGGGAACTGTTGCGTGCCGGAACCCGCTACGCGATCGGCCTGCGCATCCTCATGTCGGCCGTCGCGGGCATGGTCTCCCTCGCGCTGGAAACCACCACGGCCCCGGTCTTCACCGTCTTCGTGGTCCTCGGCTTCGTCACCTGGACCGTCTTCTACTACCTCCGCTACCCGCGCCGCGGCCGCTTCCTGATCCCCCTGGACGTCGTCGCCGTCTCGGTCGTCTGCCTGACGCAGCCGTGGACCGTCCCGACCGGCTCCGCGCACGGCATCACCTGGGTGATCGCGGTCATCGGCATCACCGTCATCGCCTACGCGTGGCAGATGAGCCTCGTCGCGCACGCCGTCGCGACGCTGACGGTCATGGCCGCCTTCCTCGCAGGCGCGGCGGCCGCGGACTCGCCCGGCTGGCTCGACGTCCTCCCGCTGCAACTGTGGACGGTCATCGAGGCCGGCCTGTCCCGCGCCCTCTACCTGCTGGTCCGCAAGGGCGCCCGCGACGCCGACCGCGCGGTCGCCCGCAGCGAGCAGGCACGCCGGGACGCCGCGGTCGCCGAGGCCCGCCGCGCCGACGAACGCGAGTACCTCGCCGCACTGCACGACACCGCGAGCGCGACGCTGCTCATGGTCGGCTCCGGCGTCGCCGACAAGCCGTCCGCGTGGCTGTCCGCGCAGGCCGCCCGCGACCTGGCGGCGATCAGCGGCGACCACGCGTCCCCGGCAGGCGAGATCGACCTGGTCGCCCACCTGCGCGACGTCGCCCGCCACATGCCGTTGACCGTCCGCTGGGACGCGCCCGACGCCCTGACGGTCCCCGCCGCCGACGCGGTCGCGCTCGCGGGCGGTGTCCGCGAGGCGTTGACGAACGTGGTCCGCCACGCGGGGGTCGCCGAGGCCACCGTGAAGGTCGGCACGAGCGACGACGACGTGGTGGTCGAGGTCGCCGACCGCGGCGCCGGTTTCGACCCGTCACGCGTGAACGGCCACCGCTACGGGGTGACCCGCTCCATCGTCGAACGCCTCACCCGCGCGGGTGGTTCTGCCGAGGTGATCAGCAGCCCCGGCAACGGCACGCGGGTCCGCCTGACCCGCCCGCTCGCCACCCGCACCGAGCAGGTGCGTTCCGGCGCCGACCTCGAGACGATCAAGACGGGTGTCGGCACCGCGCTGCGGTGGGCGGTCGTGGTGATGAACCTGATCATCCTGTTCGGCCTGGACCTGCCGCGCCTCGTCGCCAACCAGGAGCACTACCGGTCGCTGGCCGTCCAGGTGCTGACGCTGGGCGTGCTGACCGCCGTGACGCTGGTCGTGGCGTGGCACCTGTGGCGCAAGCGCCCGCTCGGGTTCCTGCGCTGGCCGCTGGTGGCGGTCGTGTTCGGCATCTCCGCGCTGTGCACCGAGGCCATCCCGCCCGACCTGCGCCTCGGCCTGCCCCACTGGTCCGAAGGCGACGCCGCGTGGACGCTCCTGCTGCTCGTCCTCGACTACCGCGTCGCCGTGATCGCCGTGGCGCTCGCCGCCCACTACGCGATGACGTTCACGCAGACCGCGCTCGGCGGCGACGCGGCGATCACGGTGGCGGAGGCGGTGAACGCGACGGTCGTCGTGTTCAGCTACCAGCTGGCGGTCGGCGTGGTCACGGTCGTGCTGCGGCCGGTCGCGATGACCGCGGCGGCGGTGACCTACCGCGAGGAGCGCCTGCGCACCGAACGGGCCGTGGCCGAGCAGGTCCACCGCGACCGCACCGAGCGGTACGCCGCCCTCGCCGACTCGACCGCCCCGCTGCTGTCCGCGCTCGCGTCCGGCGAGGCCGACCCCGGCGACCCGGTGTTCCGCCGCGCGTGCGCGGTGGAGGCGGCGCGGGTGCGGCGGTTGCTGGCGGAGGACACGAGCGTGCCCGACCCGCTCTCCCACGAGCTGCGGGCCTGTGTGGAGCTGGCCGAGCGCAACGGGATCACGGTCCAGTTCACCGAGCGCGGCGAACGGCCGCAGGTGCCCAAGGCGGTGCGCCGCGCGCTGACCGATCCCGCGGTCGCCGCGCTGGCCACGGCCGCCAGCACGGCGCGGGTGACGGTGCTCGGCGCCGACGACGAGGTCACGGTGTCGGTGGTCGCGGACGCTCCGCTGGAGCTGGTGCCGACGACCACCGACCCGGCCATCAGGATGTCTACTGTGGACAACGGGGGAAAGCTGTGGGTCAAGACGACGTGGCGGCGGACATGATCACGGTGGCGGTGGTGGACGACCACCCGGTCGTGGTGGCCGGGGTGCGGGCGTGGTGCGCGCTCGCCGACCCGCCGATCGAGGTGGTCGCGTCGGGCCCGACGGTCTCGACGGCGTGGGTCGGTCCCGGCGCCGACGCCGACGTGGTGGTGCTCGACCTGCAGCTCGACATGACCGGCCCGGCGTACGGCGAGCTGAAACGCCTCGTCGACGCGGGCCGCACGGTGGTCGTGAGCACCATGCGTGACGACCAGGAGACCGCGCTGACCTGCCTCGACATCGGCGCGTTCACCTACCTCACCAAGGCCGAGGGCGAGTCGCACCTGGTCGCGGCCATCCACGCGGCCGCCCGCCACGAGCCCTACACGCCGCCCGCGCTGGCCGGCGCGCTCGGCACGGACACCAACCCGAACCGCCCGAAGCTCTCCGAGCAGGAGATCAACGTGCTGCGCGAGTGGTTCCACTGCGAGTCGAAGAAGACCGTGGCGGACGCGCTGAACATCACGGTGAACACCGTCAACACGTACCTGACCAGGGTCCGGGCCAAGTACGCGAGCGCGGGCCGCGCCGCCCCGACCAAGGCGGCGCTGGTCGCGCGCGCCCTCCAGGACGGTCTGGTGACGATCGACGAGCTTTGAGGTACGAACGTGTCTCATTCGCGCGGGCGAACCCGCCCTACTCTGGAGAGTGACGGGAACATCACGCGCGGCACCGAGAGAGGCACCCAGCTCCACAGGCGACGGCGAGACCCCCAGGTCAGTCGTGGGTAGCCCGCGGTGACGGCGGCACGGATCGGTGCGCCGCCGCGCGCAGGGAGAGTGAGTTCCCGCGGCGGTCGGCCGTCACGGGCAGGGGCAGCCCGGGGCGGCGACCGCCCTACTCACGTGTCGCGGCGGTCGGCGAGCCGGTCGATGCCCCATGCCACGAGCGGCACGACGGTGAACGTGGCGCAGAACCCGCCGAGCGTGTCGGTGGGGTAGTGCGCGTTGAGCAGCACCTGCGCCCACGCCATCGCGAGCGCGGCCGCCACGGTCACGGCGCCGATCAGCGCCATGCCCGCCACCGCGGTCCGCTCCCGCACCACGACCAGCATCACGACGAGCGCGAACGCGGTCGCGGTCGCCGTGTGGCCACTGGGAAACGACAGGAAGCCGTCGTTGATCGTCCGTCCCACCAACGGCTTCATGCCGGTCGTCACGACCACCGCGGCGGCAGGCCCCGCGACGGCCAGCACGGCGGCTCGCCGGTTCCCCGTGCGCAGCAGGACGATCACGATGGTGGCGAGCACCACCGCCGCGCCCACCGGTTCCCCGGTCCAGTCGATGACGAGCGCGATCTGCCGCCACGGCGACCCGAGGTGCCGCAGATCGCTGCGGATTCCCACGTCGACGGCCGCGCCGACGGACTCGCCCGCGAACAGGAACCCCAGTGCCACCAGCACAACCGCCGCGAGCGCAGACGTCACACCGAGTGGCGGACCGACCCGCGCAGGCAGCGCACGCACCTCCGAATCGACCCGCACACCCACCATGTCGTCGAAGCGGTCACGATTGTTTCTCCGCCGGTAACGCGATGCCGCCTTCGCCCGAATCCACAGTGGAGCGCGGGAAGGAAGATGCCATGCGACTGCGCACCACCGACATCTCCGCACGCACCATCGGCGGCGAGACCATCGTGCTGGACCTGCCGAACTCGCGGTACTTCGCCATCACCGGCGTGGGCAGCCGCGTGTTCGAGCTGCTCGGCGAGGAACGGTCCCTGGACGACCTGGTCACCGCGGTCGTCGCCGAGTACGACGTCGACGAGCCGACGGCCCGCCGGGACGTGGGCGCGTTCGTGGACCGCCTCCGCCAGGCGCGGCTGCTGGCATGAGACGCCGAGCGAGGTTCGCCCTCGAGGTGGCGAGGGCCTACTACTGGCTGGCCAGGATCGAACGCGGCCTGCGCCGTGCCGACCTCCCCGCGGTCTGCCGCACCCTCGGCATCACCAGCGACCTGGAAAGCGCCACCCCACCCGCCACGAAACGGGCCGTGCTGCCACGCAACACCCGCACCCCGGTCCACGCGTGCCAGTACGCGGTGGCCCACTGGCCGCCCGGCAACACCTGCCTGCGCCGTTGCCTGGTCCTCGGCCGACGGCTCCGCCACCTGAACCCGGTGCTGCGCATCGGTGTGCGCAAGGACGGCGCGGAGTTCGTGGCCCACTCGTGGCTGGAGGTCGACGGCCGGACCCTGGACCCGGAGTCGGCCCGCTACGCCACCCTGGGCGCGGTATGACCCACACCTACCGCGCCCACGGCCTGCACATAGCGAGCGACATCCCGCTGCCCATGCCACCCGGCACCGGCACCCCGAACCTGACCTTGTGCCGGGGCGACGACCGCGAGATCCCCCACGAACGTCCCCCGGGCGAACGCCTGGCGGAGGTGGCCCGCCCGAACCAGACGATCTTCTACACCCTCTCCCGCGGCGACCACACGGTGTTGCGCTACCCGTCGTTGTGCGACTTCGAAGGAGACCCCGCCTTCGAGCACATCACGGTGCACAAGCACCCGGACGCCGACGAGGCCCTGCTCCCCGTGCTGATCGCGGGCGCGGTGGTGGCGATCCACCTGATGCTCCACGAAGCCCTGGTCCTCCACGCCAGCGCGGTGGAGACACGACGATCGGCGATCGCGTTCGTGGGTTCGTCGGGCATGGGCAAGTCGACGCTCGCGGCGGCACTGTGCAACCTGGGTTGCGCCCTGCTGACGGATGACGTGCTGCGCGTCGAGAACGGCATGGCCCACCCGGGCGGGACAGAAAACCGCCTGCGTGACAACGCCCGCCAGCTGGCGACAGGCGAGACGTACGAGACCGCCGACGGCCGCCTGGCCCAACGCCCGCACACCCTGGCGGCGACCCCGGTGCCCCTCGCCGCGTGCGTGGTCCCGAGACCGAGCCGGGAGGTCAGCGCGGTGGCGCTACGCCGCCTGGGCGCGGCGGAAGCCTTGCTGAGACTGAGCCGCTACCCGAGAGTCCTGGGCTGGCGCGACACGGCGTCCATGGCCGCGACCTTCCAGGGCCTGGGCGACCTGGTGGAACGAGTGCCGGTCTTCGAAGCACGGATCCCCTGGGGCCCGCCCTTCGCGGACGGCGTCCTGGCAGACCTACTGGCCGCTCTTCAACCGCTTGATCAGCATGTGTAACTCAGGCGTGGGCAGCTGAGGCCCGTCCGGCTGCTTGCTGTCCCGCAACGCGCCCAGATCCCGCCGCACCTCGACACAGTCCCCCGTGTTGCTCTTGCTTGACTTGCGCCACATCATCGCAACCTCTTCACCAGATCGCCGATCAGCTGACGACTGTCATCCTGGGACAGGGCCACCTGATCCAGCCGTTCAAGCATTGCTGTGTAGGGCACCACGTCCTGGTCGTGGATGTAGAACGCCCCCGCCGACAGCTCAACATAAACCACGGGTTTCGTGTTCGGGAAACGCATCAACATCCACGAGTGAAGGAGCAGCACCTTCGTCTGGTGCGCAGGAATGACGCGGATTCGCATCGCCCTGTCCTGAGCGCCCAGAAGGTGTTCGAGCTGTCCTCTGAGCGGCTCGCGGCCGCCGAACGGCGTCCGCAACGCGGTTTCGCCGATGTAGGCCGTGTAGTCCACCTTCCCGAGGATCTGTTGCCGCCGTAGCCGAGCCATCCATCGGGTCTCAACATCTTCTTCGGGTGCGCCGCTCGCCCGCATCACGGCAACCGCGGTCTCATAAGTGTGGAGCAGTCCTGGCACCGCGCTGGGTGACACGTCCACCAGTTCGTAGGCGTCCGCTTCATAGCTGGCGAGCGCCCCCACATGCGCCGGAACTCCCGGCAGCGGCCGATCCCACCACCCCGACGAGGACCCGGCCTGAACCTCGGCGAGGACCTCCTCCCGCTCCGCGACAGGAATCCGCCAGGCGGTCAGCAGTGTGGCCACCTCGTCCGTGGTCACGTTCCGCAGCCCACGTTCGCTCCGGCTGAGCCTGCTCGGTGACCACCCGGCCATCTCCGCCGCACGTTCGAGCGAAATATCCGCCCGCTCAGTGCGGATCGCCCGCAGCTTTGCTCCAATGATCCGATCCCGCGCGCGCGGATCGCTCTTCCCCATGGTTCCTGTCACCCCGTGCAATCAGGCCAGTGCTGTCGAGAAGGACACTACTATCCGATTGCATGACAAACCCCAGCGTGAACTCGTACGTCACCATCCGGGGCCACTGCCCGATGCGCTACCACGTGGTCGACGCCAACATCGTCGAGTTCTCGTTCGGCGGGATCCGCGACCCGTTCGAGTTCGTCTTCGACGCCACCGCGCTGCGCGACTTCCTGCACCTCGCCACCATGGCCCTGCGCGAGATGGACGAGCGTGGGCAGGCATCGGCGGAATGAGTCCGGCGTCCTGGAAGCCACGGCCCAGTACGAACTGCTCGTCGTCACCCTCCGGCACCACCGCCCCGGCGAACGGTCCGGGCTGTGCCTCGTGTGCGGCGTCGGCTGGCCGTGCCGGGAGGTCTGGCTCCCGATCCAGCGTCAGTGATACGCCGCCGACTGCAACCGGTACAGCTCCGCGTACTGCCCGGCGGCGGCCATCAGCTCGTCGTGGGTGCCGCACTCCACGACCCGGCCGGCGTCCATGACGTAGATCCGGTCCGCCATCCGCGTGCTCGAGAACCGGTGCGAGATCAGCAGAGCCGCCCGCCCGCCGAGCGTGGCGCGCACGTTCGCGAACAGGTCGTGCTCGGCCCGCGGGTCCAGCGCGGCGGCCGGCTCGTCGAGCACGATCAACGGCGTGTCCCGGTGCAGTGCCCTGGCGAGCGCCACCCGCTGCCACTGGCCGCCCGACAGGTCCACGCCCTCGTCGAGATCACGCCCGAGCATGGTGTCCATCCCGTCCGGCAACGCCCGCACGGTCGGCAGCAGCCCGGCGGCCCGCGCGGCGGCCTCGGGGTCGGTGCCGTCACCGCTGATGACGATGTTGTCCCGCACGGTCATCTGGTACCGCACGAAGTCCTGGAAGATCACGGTGACGGAGGCGCGCACGTCCTGCGCGGCCAGCTCCCCGCCGTCCCACCGCCGCACCCCGTCGTCCGGCTCGTACAACCCGGCGACGAGCTTGGCGAGCGTCGTCTTGCCCGACCCGTTCTCCCCGACGACGGCGACCACCTCACCGGCCCGGATCTCGATGTCCACGCCGTCGACTGCGGTCCGCTCCTGCCCCGGGTAGCTGAACCGGGCGCCGCGCAACGCCACCCGATCGTGCAACGCGTGCTTGCGCCCGGTAGGCCCGGCGGGCGGTCCACTCGCGACGAACCGCTCCAGGTCCGCGAGGAACGGCGCCGACTCCAGCAGCCCGCCGATGGCCCCGAACAACGTCCCGAGCTGTCCGCTTAGCAGCCGCACGGCGATCGCGGCGGCCCCGGCCTCGGCCAGGTCGATCCGGCCCGTCCGTACCAGTTGGACGATGGCCACGAGCGCGCCGGTGAGAGCGGTGGCCACCCCGAGCGTGGTGAGCGCCGCGATCACCTGCCTGCGCCGCACCTGCACCCGCAGGGCCACGTTCACCTCGGCGTTGAGCGCGTCGTGCTTCGCACGCAGCCGCCCGGCCGCGTCGAACGCCCGCACCTCAGCCGCGTAAGGCCGCTGGGTCAGCAGCTCCTGGAGGTAGTGGCGCCGTCGGAACAACCCGGTGAGCCGCTGCGCGAAGGCGAACTCGGTGCGGCTGGCCCAGCGCGCCAGCAACACCGCGGGCACGCCGGCGGCCAGCAGGAGCGGCAGCAGCAGCGGTTCTACTGTCAGCAGCACAACGGACATCGCGGTGACCCCCAGCAGGCTGCCGGTGAGCCCCAGCAACGCTGCCGTGACCGCGAACGGTCGCGTGAGTGCGTGCTGCCGCACCCGTTCGAGTGCCGTGGCGAACCCGGTCGACTCGTACGTGACGAGGTCGGCACGCGCGGTGGTGTCCAGCAACCGGTCCCACACCCGCTGTGACACCCGCTCGCCGAGCATGCGGTGCTGCTGTGTCTGGAGTGGACCGACGGACCCGGACACCGCGGTGGCGAGGGCGAGCAACAGCAACGACGGCGTGAGCCCCACCGCCGCGTGACCGGGCGTGAGCAGAGCGTCGAAGGTGAGCTTCCCCGCCGCCACAACCCCAAGCGCCGCAACGGCTCCCAGCAGCTGGTAGACGGAAGCGAGCAGGGCGCCACCCGGATCGGCCCGCCGAACCTCCCGAGCGGCGGCGGCGATCAGTCGTGGGGTCTTCACCAACCGGCGCATACCTAGAAGGTCGATTACGCACCGCTTTCGTTACTGCCCGGACCGTCTCATTCGGTAATGATTCGGACGGATCGGCGACGTACCAGTCACACCGTGAGGAGGTGAAAGAATGCGCCAGCCGTACGAAGCGCCGGAGATCACCGCACTGGGCACCCTGTCGGACCTGACCCAGGCGAACCTGTTCGGACAGTCCAGCGACAACCTGACGTGGATCCTGCCGATCCTCGGCGATCGCGACGACTACTCGTGAGCCGGCAGTGGCGGGTCCGACCCGTCGGGCCCGCCACCGCTCACAAGGAGCGCCTGTTGTACACATTGGACCCCCTGGAGGTGGCGGGCGGCTGGGTCAACGGCTACGACCCGCTGCCGATGCCCCCGGCCGGTTCGCCGAGACAGGTCCTGGACGACCTGCTGCTGCCCCACCTGCACCGCTCGCCGTGCCTGGTGGCGTTCTCAGGCGGCCGCGACTCGTCGGTCCTGCTGGCCGCGGCGGTGCTGCTGGCCCGCCGGGAACGGCTACCGCTGCCCACCCCGATCACACTGTCCTATCCGGACGCGGCGGACACGGACGAGGCGACCTGGCAACAGCAGGTGCTGGACCACCTGGGCATCACCAACCGGATCGTGCTGACCGTCCACGACGAACACGACCCGCTGGGCCCGGTCGCCACCCCGATCCTCCGCGGCCACGGCCTGGTGTGGCCCCCGAACTTCGCCCCGACACTCCGCATGATGACGATGGCCCGCGGCGGCGTCCTCCTCACGGGCGAGGGCGGCGACGAGACGTTCGGCCTGAAGCGGATCACCCCGCTGACCAAGGTCCTGAAGTCACGGGGCAGGGTCTCCCCGAGGGTGTACAAGGACGTCCCGGGAGCCCTGGCCCCAGCGCTGCTGCGTCGCCGCACCGCGATGCGCGGCCGCTACCGCAGACCGTGGCTCCACCCGGACGTGGAAGCGGAACTGGCCCGCAAGGACGCGGCCGACATGGCGGCCTTCGCGCTGCACGCCGGCCGGAACACGTGGCAGTTCGCCACTCGCCGCTGCGCCCGCATCGGCTACGAGACCATGCGAGCACTCGGCGCGGAGATGAACGTGGAGTACGTACAGGCCTTCGCCGAGCCGTCAGTGGTGGCCGCGGTAGCGGCGCGAGCGGGGTTCCTGGGCTGGACAGGCAGAACAGCCACCATGCGCACCCTGTTCGGCGACCTGCTGCCGCGCGAGGTACTGGAACGCCGCTCGAAGGCGTTGTTCGCGAACGCCGTGTTCACCAGACACACCCGAGAGTTCGCCCGCACGTGGAACGGCACAGGCGTCGACACCGACCTGGTGAACCCAGAAGCCCTACGCGACAACTGGCTGTCACCGACACCGCACGCCCCATCGATGTCCCTGCTGCAACAGGCGTGGCTGGCAGAAAACGCCTCTCGCACACCCCGCCGGTAGTCAGCGGATCACCCCGGCCAAAACCCTTCCCTGAAGCCAAACTCGGCCCCAGGTCAACACAAATACCCGAACGAGTGAACTCCGCCAACGCGCTGGACGACTACGCCAATCGGCGTAACCTGGTCATATGTTCGAATCAACGTCGACCGCGTCCACGCAACGCTTCCCTTACCCCGAACCGAAAACGAGCCAACGCGGAACCGTGCCGCCCAGCGGTGTAGCCCGAGTCCGGCAGCACCAACGCGCGCAAGTAAGCGGCCTTCGACCGCAGCCCGGGCAACACCGGCAAGGTGGCAACCGCCTGCGCGGCAAAGGTCTTGTCAGCCTGCGTGTGCAACCCGAGCCAGTGTTCCTCCCGCCGCGTCGGCACGTAGGACAGCGCCCAGTCCTGCAACGGAACAGCCGAGGGCAGCCCGAGCAACCGGGTCGCGTCGGCGACGGCCGCGGCGACCACAGCCTGCACCCCCCACGCGCGAGCCCGGTCAAGCACCTCCATCGAGCTCGGCAGCAACTGCGCGACGTCCCGCAACGACCCCAGCCGCAACGGCCAGTCACCCAGCGCCGCGTGGTAACACGCGTGCAGGAACCGGTTCTGCGCCGACAACGCCACGAGCGTTCGCCCCCCGACGGTGAACTCCTCGCCGGCGTCCCACAACTCGTCGATGTTGACCCGCACACCCCATGGCCCGAGCACGAACGTCCGGTGCAGGTCGATCTCGAACCCGTTGCCGCGCAACGTGGTGCCCTTGTCGAAGCGCTGGTCGAACCCAGGCCGCGGCTCGGCGAGTATCCGCGTGAACCCGGCTTCGGAAAGCACGGCCACCGCACGCCCGAAGTCGGACGGCCGGAACAGGAGGTCCAGGTCGATGAACGACCGCAACGCGGGCTCGGGGTAGTCGAGGTGCGCGTACGCGCTGCCCTTCAACACCCGGCACTCGATCCCGTCCAGCACGTCGTGCAGCGCCACCAGGTGCTGCTCCAACGACAACACCCGCAACAGCACCGCCCGGTGCGCACCACGTGCCTGCTGCCGCTGCTCGTCCGTCACCGGCAGTCGGCCGGAGTCCACCGCCGCCCGCAACTGTCCCAGCACGCGATGTGTCTTGGCCGCCGCCAGAAGGGAGTCCCATGACGCCGTCGGTTCCACCGGGAACGGTCGCGTGGCACCCGGCAACCCGTGCCCGGCGACCGCGAGCAGGGCCGCCGGATAGTTGTCCTCACCGCACAGTCTGCGCGCCACGACGGCTCTCCTCGATGACGCGTCGGTACTGCGCGACGAGGTTCGCGAGCCCGACCGACGGCGTGAACTCGCGGTCATACCGAGCACGCGCCGCCTGCCCCAGCGAGGAGGGAGTACGCATGATCTGACCGAGCGCCGCCGCGAGCGACGCGGCGTCGCCCGGCGTGTGGGTCAGACCGGTCACGCCGTCGTCCACCAGCTCGGCGAGCGAACTGTGCCCGGCGACCACCGCGGGCACACCGGCGGCCATCGCCTCCACCACGACCAGCCCGAACGTCTCCAGCCACTGGGACGGCACCACCACAGCCACGGAACGGGAGATCAGTGCACGACTCGAAGCCTTGTCCTGCAGACCGGCGAACCGCACGTCGGTACGGGACCGCGTCCACTCCTTCACCTCGTCGGCGAGCGGGCCGGCGCCCGCGATCACGAGCGGCACCCCGAGACCACCCGCACGCGTGACCCGGTCCCAGGCCGCCATGAGCAGCCGCACACCCTTCTCTTCCGTGAGCCGCCCCAGGTAAAGGAGGTGATCACCAGGGCCGGTCCGGCGCAGCGGGGTGTCCTCGACGAAGTTGTACTTGACGGTCAGCAGGTCGGCGGGCATGCCGTTGGCGATCAGGGTGCGGCGCTGCGCGTCGGAGATGCAGAGGAACCGGGACACCGTGGACCACCAGCGGCGGCGGTTCGCGAGCAGGTTCACGACGAGCGGCACGGTCGCCACCGTGGAGCCGCGGTAACAGCCGTGGCGCAGCGCGGGCAGCGGGAGCTTCCCGACACACGCGGTGCAGGTGGCGCCGTCGCGGTAGAGCGTGCCGGACGGGCACACCTGCAGGTAGTTGTGCAGCGTGGCCACGACCGGCACACCCTCGGAGTGGCACGCGTCGAGCACGGCGGGCGACAGCAGCGGGAACGTGTTGTGCACGTGCACGACATCCGGCCGCTCGCGCCGCAGCCGCTCGGCCAGCGCGGAGCGAGCGGCCGGATTCCATGGCACGCGCAGCGGCACCAGTGCCTTGCGCGCCAAGGACATGTCCGCGATGTCGTCGCTGCGCCGCTCGAAGCGGTCCACGTGGTGGCCACCCTCGCGCAGCAGCGCGACCTCCTGGTCGACGACGTTGTCCTCGCCGCTCGGCTGCTCGGAGCGGTACCGGTTGTGCACGACGAGCACACGCATGGCGTCCATCAGCCGGCCTCCTTGGTTCTGGTCAGCAACGCCGCGGCGAGCGTCAGGTTCAACAGGTACGGCGACGCGTCACCGAGCCCGGCCTCGGTGTAGGAGGCGATCACGCAGTAGAAGATGAGGAACAGCGCGATGGCACGCGGCAGCGACGGCGGCCGCAGGCACGCGACGGCGAGAAGGGTCACCAGGAACGCGGCGACGATCGTGAGCCCGAGGTAGCCCTGCTCCTGGTACACGGCCAGCCAGCTGGAGTCGATCGGCAGCCCGTCGAACGACTTGTTGGTCAGCCCGACGCCGAGGATCTTCTCGTCGAGGGAGCGGGGTGCGGCGAGGAGCGCGTCCCACACCTTCTCGCGGCCGGTCAGCGAGCTCAGGTCGTCCTGCCCGCGCCGGAACCACGCCTGCACGGCCGAGCCGACGACCACGGCGCCGACCCCGCCGACCAGCGCGGAACGGGTGAACACCTTCCTCGCCCGTGCCGACGTGGTCGCGAGCGCCAGCAACGCGACCGCGAGACCGCCGACCAGCCCGAGCAGCGCCGTCCTGGTGTGGCTCAGCAACAGCAGCGCGATCCCGGGTACCGCGAGCCAGGCGAGGCTCGAGCGTGTCGTCTTGTTGCCCAGCCACAGGAGGATCACCAGGCCGGTCATGGTGGCCGAGTAGAAGCCGATCTGCGGCGGCGTCAGCGGCCAGATGGCGCCGACGAGCCGGCCGCCGTATGTCTCCGGCCGGGCCAGGCCGGGGGCGACCACCAGGCCGAGCGCGACGGTGAACAACACCGCCGCGAACGCGCGGACGTGGTGGCGCAGCAGGGAGAGCCAGTCGTCCCACCAGCGGCTGACCAGCCAGAGCGTGCCGACGAACATGGCGAACCGGAAGCACCGGAACAAGGCGCCGAACCCGGACTCCAGCCGGAGGCTCGACGCGATGCTCACCGCGAGCAGCAACGTGAGAAGGAGGAGATACGCGCTGGACCGCATCTGAACCCTCGGGTTCAGCAACAGCGCCAGCAGGAAAGCAGCGACGACCGCCCCCATCGTGACCATCTGCGCCACCGGCCGCGGGATGGGGATGACCGTGATCGCGCCCTGGGAGCCCAGGGTGTTGATCACGAGCAGCGCCCACACCGCGCCGAGCAGACGGGGTGCCGTCCGCTCGGGCAGGAAGGTCTGCGCGGGGGCGATGCTCACGGCCGTGCCTTCAGCGTCACCCAGAGGTGCCAGCCCAGCCGGTCACCGAACGGGAGGCGGTGCACGGGCAGCGGCGGTGCGTGCATGTACCGCTGGAACGAGTCCACGATCTCGAAGGAGGAGAAATCGCGAGCAACGTCGGAGAGCGAGTACACGCGGGCGAACGGGTTCTGCGGCCCGTCGGTGTTGCGGTGCGTGAACGTCTCCAGCGACAGGTAGTTCCGCAGCCCGGTGGACGACGCGTTGTCCAGGTGCTTGCGCAGCATGCCGTCGCCGCGCACGAAGCCGCGGAACGGGTACGCGCCCGCCAGCACCGCGCGCCGCACGAACCGGATGCTGACCTGGAAGTTCAGCGACCGCCGCGCGTACAGCATCGCGACCAGCGTGCCGCCGGGCTTGAGCACGCGGTGGATCTCGGCCTGCGCGGTGCGGATGTCCGGGATGTGGTGCAGCACGCCGTGGCTGAACACGTGGTCGAAGCTGTCGTCCGGGTAGGGGATGGCGAGCGCCGAACCCTGCTTGAGGTCGTCGTGCGGCAGGTCGCGGAGCGCGAGGCGGGCGCCGACCCTGGCGACGGACTCGGCGGTCAGGTCCAGCCCGGACCAGCGGGCGCCGCGGCGGATCAGCTGCTCGGACTCCGCGCCCTGCCCCAGGCCGATCTCCAGGACCTTCTTGTCCTGCCAGTCGAAGCGGTCGAGGCAGGCCGGGATGTGGCCCTCCTGGTCGTAGCGCCAGCGGTCGTAGGCGGCGAAGAACCGCTCGTAGTCGTCGGCGAACTCCTGCCGCAGCCCGCCGACGATGTGGTCGCCGCACGGGTGCGCGTTCCAGAAGTCCTGTACCTGGGTCTCGTTCATGTCTCTCCTTCAGCCCCCCGACTGAACGAACGTGCTGTTCTTGTCCTGCGAGTACGGCGCCGACTGCCACTGAGCCGGGTGGATGACGCGGCCGGTGTCCTTCGCCATGAAGGTCCACGGGCCCGTGTAGTGGTTGTCGTGCCAGGTGTTGTCCTGCGCGAACGTGATCGCCTGCTGCACGATGTCGCCCTGGTACGGCGACCAGTCCGGGAACGTGCCGTAGTTGGAGATGATCGCCATCCGCGCGCACAGCGCGTTGCAGCCGATCTTGCGGGTGTCCACGGAGAACTTGTTCGCGTGGATGTCCACCCGCTTCGTCTTCCAGCGGCAGTCGTCGAACAGCGGGTCCTTGGAGATGCCCGGTGGCGAGCACTTCGCCATGTCGTGCACGAGCCGCGTGCAGCCGCCGGACGTGTTGGCCGCGCTGTTGCAAAACCGGTCCGCGTTCTCCCACAGGGTGATGCCGGACCAGTTGTCGACGAGCACGTTGTCGTAGATGTCGATCTTGTCGGTGCGGGCGGGCACGCGGGCGTCGCCACCCGCCTCGGACAGGTAGATCGCCGCCGACGGGAAGTTGTCGCCGCGGTTGGCGAACTTGCGGCCCTCGACGATGTTGTTGCGCCGCAACGTGTTGTCGCGGATGACCGCGTTGTAGCTGACCTCGTAGAAGATCGCGGGCCCGTCGTTGTCCTCGATGACGTTCTGCTCGATGAGGAAGTCGTTGTTGTTCGTGTCGGCCCACAGCCCGGCGCCGCGGTTGTCGTGCACCCAGTTGCCGCGCACGTCGGCGCCGTCGACCGCCCAGAACTTGACGCCGCCGGTGCAGCCGCAGCCCTCGAGCTTGGTCTCCCAGTCGTCGGTGTTGTTGCCGGTGATCTCGTTGCCCTCGACCACCAGGTCGGTGAGATCGCCGTCCTTGTACGCGTTGATGCCGTACTGGCCGTTGTCCCGCAGGCAGTTCCCGCGCACCACCTGGCGGGACCCGGCCATGAGCGCGGCGCCGCCGTTCTTCTCGATCGTGTTGTCCTCGATGACCCAGCCGTCGCCGGAGTCGTGGTTCACCACGCCCTCGTTGGGCGGCGGCACGAACCCGCGGATCGTCAGGCCGCGGATCGTGACGTCGCTCGCGTGGAACACGAACGCGTACTTGTTGATCCCCTTGCCGTCGAGGACCGCGCCGGGCGCGCCGAGGTAGGTGTTGCCGTCCTTCGGTTCGATCGAGCCGTACTCGTCGGCGCCCAGCGTGTGGGTGCCGGGCGCGAGCCAGAACGTGGTGCCCGGCGGGTTGGCCGCGTTCTTGGCCGACAGGTCGCCGGCGACCGCCGGGTCGACGGTGATCGCGCCGTCCGGTGCCCGCGCGGGCCCCGGTTTGGTGTGCCCGCAGACGGCCGCGACCTTCGAGGGCGCGGTCGTGCGGTCGCCGTTGGTCGGCTCGGCGCTGCTCGTGCAGGACGTGAGCGACGCCAGCAGCGCGCACAGCAGTGCCCAGCGGGTCCACTGTGGGGTGCGCACGGGAGAACCTCCGGAGGGGTCAGCAGGGGAAGCGGAGCACGGTCACGAACGATGCGGCCTGGTCACCACCCGCCCGGCCGGTGCCGACGAGCGCGGTGGTGGGTTCGAGCAGCCCGAAGTCCGGGGAGTACCAGCCCAGCGGCGGGTTCTCCGCGCCGCGGTGCGCGGTCCACTCGAGGCCCCTCGGCAGCTCGAGCACCGCCGTCCGGTCGTCCCACGACAGCAGCGCGGTGCTGCCGTCCAGCAACGCCGTGACCCGCGGACCGAGGTGGAACGCGAGGCGGCAGTCGTGCCCGCCCGCCGACAGCACCTCGTCGTGGATCTCCAGCTCGCGGGACTTCCGGTCGAGCCGGACGGTCCTGCGGTGCACGGCCGGTTCGCGGCCGCGGCCGTACCCGTCGTGTTCCGCACGCCACGTCGCGACCGCGCCCTGACCCGGGTTGGCGGTGAGCACCTGGGTGCGTGCGTGCCGGGTCCACATGAACGGCCCACCGGACTGCGACTGGTTCCGGCCGTCGAGCTCCAGCGTGTTGTGCCCGAGCGTGGACCGGAAGTAGCCGCGCCACTCCGGCTGCCCGTGGTAGCAGTAGGTGCCCGGGTCGGCGAGGATGTCGACGCCGTCGTGGCGTACCTCGATCGACAGCGCGTCGGCGTGCGCGTGCGCGGCGATCGACAGGAACCCGTGCGGTCCGCCGTCACACCGGCACCAGATCTCCCCGGGCTCCCGCTCGGCCGTGCGCAGGATCGTCATGCCGGCGTCGGAGAGGTGGTCGGGCCGGTTGCTCGGCCGCACCGCGTCGTTGCGCGCGCCGTTGGACAGCGACGCGACGAGCGGGGTGCGGACGTCGTCGACCGGCACCCGCGGCCACCAGCGCTGCCTGCCGAACAGCTCGTCGCCGACGTGCAGGAGGCTGGCCCAGCGGTGCACCCCGGCGCCGTCGAGGATCAGGCCGTGCCCGTCGTCGGCGTCGCCCTGGCGGGGCGGGTTGAGCCGCACGTCGACGATCGCGGCGAGCGTGTCGCACATGCGCATCAGCACGAGCCACGTCGTGTCCGGCACCCGCATCCCGGCGGCGTCGGCCTCGACGGCGGCCGCGAGCCCCAGCTCCAGCACGAGCCCGTGGTACTCGGTGGCGAGCTCGCGGTTGAGCCCGGACGCGAACGTGTTCCGGTGCAGGTGCTCGTCGAACTGCCGCAACGCGGCGCTCCGCCACGACGGCGACTCGGGGAACCAGTCGAACGCGCACGCAGCGACGAGCTGCCCGGCGGTCTCGGCGATGACGTGGTTGTTGGCGGACGACCCGTGGCTGCCGAGCGCGGCGAGCCACCGCTGGTGGTGCCAGATCTGGTGCAGCGCCTCGGGGTTGTCCTCGAACAGCTCGGCGGCGCCGGACCAGCGGTCGAGCAGCCTGCGCACCCACACCCACGAGATCAGGCGGATGCCCAGCTCGATGCCGCTCACCCAGTGCACACCGCGCAGCGGCGGGTTCTCCGCCCACCACGAACGCAGGTGCTCGGCGACCCTGTCCGCGTACTGCTCCTCACCGGTGAGCGCGTACGCGGCGGCGAGGACGGTGAGGTGCTGGTGCCGCGACGGCTCCCACAGCTGCTTGATGTCACCGACGGCGTGCTCGTCACGGTAGGGGATGTCGAACGCGTACCGGTCGGTCGGCGCCTGCCTGCCGGTCTTGGGATCCCACGACCAGTCCGGCGCGACCATGTCGTCCCGCACGACGCCGAAGTACTCGGCGCGCCCGGCCATCAGCTCGTCGGCGGTGGCGACGAGCTGTGCCTTGGCGACGGGCGTGACGGCGGCGAGCGCCTGGTCGGGCAGCACGGGCAGGAACCGCCGGCGCGGCAACCACACGGCGTTCATCGCGACGTCGTCGTCGAGCACGCGCCGCCACCGGTGCACCCGCGCGGCGACGACCGCGCGGGCCGCGACTTCACGGGGCCCCATGCGGGAGAGGCGTCGGAGGTACCAGGTGGGTCTCATGGCGCGTGCTCGCGGATGTGCACGGGCACGCCGGTGCTGAGACTGGTCTCGACCGCCAAGGTGGCCCGGGTGGTGGCGGCGAGCGACTCGAACGGGACGGGCATGGGCCCACCGGACGCGATCGCCTCGACGAACTCACGCAGCTCGGCGGCCTGCCCCTTGTCGCGGGCCTTGGGGAGCCGCGAGCTGACCCACTTCTTGCGCCCGAACACGGCACCGCGGGTGAAGTCGTCGAACCGCAGCACCTTGCCGTCGGCGGTGAAGTCGATGGTCTCCTTCTGGAACTGCGCGGAGCCGGTCGTGGTGTAGGTGACGGTCGCGGTGGAGCCGTCGGCGTAGGTCAGCAGCACCTGCAGATCGGCGTGCCCCGGCGTGGCGGTGGCGTACACGGAAACGGGATCGTCGGCGAGCAACCACGACACGGTGTCGATGAAGTGCCCACCCTCACCGGCGAACCGCGTGCCCTCGGTGGACTGCGTGTACCAGCTACCGCCGTCCAGCCGCCCGGCGTTGACGAGGTAGCGGACGGACGCGGGCCCGACCCGCCGCCCGAACTGCCGCCGGGTCTCGTTCAGCAGGGGCGCGAACCGGCGGTTGAACCCGACCTGCAGCCGGTCGTTCCCGGTCTCGTCGATGGTCGCGCGGATGGACTCCAGCTCCACTTCGGACAAGGCAAGCGGCTTCTCGACGAACACGGCCTTGCCGGCCCGCAAGGCCCGGTTGGTGAGCGCCGCGTGCGAACTGTGCCGAGTGACGACGAAGACGGCGTCCACGGAATCGTCGGCGAGCAGGTCGTCCAGATCGGTGGAAGCGTGACGGAACCCGAACTTCCGCTTGGCGTTGGCCCCGGAAAGCGCGGAGGTGGTGACCACGTGGTGCAGGTCGACGAGCGAGTTCTCGGCAAGGTGCGGCAACAACATCGAGGAGGCGTAGTTCCCGGCCCCGATGAACCCAACCCGAACGGTCGACTTCCGAACCCCGGAAGCAGCACCCCCACCCTGCCCGGTCAACCCAGAAACATCCCCCACCCCGGACGAAAGTCCCACTCGCACACCCGGGGACCCCCCGATTCCAACATTACCGCCGGAGCCACCAGCAGCGAAAGCACCCGCAGAATCGAGCCCGGACGAAAGTCCCATTCGCGCACCGGGGGTCCCCCCGTTTTCCACATTACCGTCGAATCCGCCGTTCGCGGAAGCGTCCGCGGAAACGTGTCCGGATGAGAGTCCCATTCGCGCGTCCGGGGGTCCCCCGTTTTCGACGTTACCGTCAACGGCGGCATCGAGGGAAGCATCCGTGGAACCGTCCTCGGACGAGAGTCCCATTCGCGCGCCCTGGGGCCCCCCGTTTTCGACGTTACCGTCGGCGGCGGGGTTCGCGGAAGCCTCCCCGGAAACGTGTCCGGATGAGAGTCCCATTCGCGCGTCCCGGGGTCCCCCGGTTTCCACGCTACCGTTGGAGGTGGAGGTTGGGGAAGCGTCCTCGGAAACCTGCCCGGACGAGAGTCCCATTGGCGCGCCCTGGGGCCCCCCGTTTTCGACGTTACCGTCGGCGGCGGGGTTCGCGGAAGCCTCCCCGGAAACGTGTCCGGATGAGAGTCCCATTCGCGCGTCCCGGGGTCCCCCGTTTTCCACGCTACCAGCGGGCACCGACAATTCCGGGTAGTCGAAAAGGACCGCCACGGCCTTGAGTTCGCCGTCGTTCAACGAACGATATGTCTCCACCGCGTCGTCGAAGTGGGCGATGTGCGTGATCAGTGGCGCGACGTCGATCCGGCCGCGGGCGGCGAGATCGAGAAAGCACTCCAGGTTCCGCCGCTCCGTCCAGCGCACGTACCCGATCGGGTAGTCGCGCCCCTCCAGCTCGTACGACGGGTCGTACCGGCCCGGCCCGTAGGAGCGGGAGAACCGGACGTCGAGCTCCTTCTCGTAGTACGCGTTCCACGGCAGGTTGAGGCTGCACTTGCCGATGTCGACCACGGTCCCGCGGTCCCGGGACAGCTTGGCCGCCAGTTCCACCGGCTGGTTCGTCGACCCGCCCGCGGCCAGGTACACCTGGTCGACGCCGAACCCGTTGGTCAGGGCGGCCACGGCGTTCTCCACCGTGTCCGAACCCGGGGCGGCGCACAGCGAGGCACCGACGGACTCGGCCAGCTCGCACCGCACCGGGTCCGGATCGACGCCGATCACCGTCACGCCGGACGCCACCAGCAGCTGCACCACCAGCTGGCCGATCAACCCCAGCCCGATCACCAGCGCGACGTCCCCGAGCTGCGGCTCGCCGCGGCGCACGCCCTGCATGGCGATGGAACCGACGGTCCCGAACGCGGCGTGCTGCGGCGCCAGCGCGGCCGGCACCGGCGCGTACAGGTTCTTCGGCACCCAGTTCAGCTCCGCGTGCAACGCGTGCTCGTTGCCCGCGCACGCGACCAGCGAACCCACCGACACGTCCGTGACACCGTCGCCGACGGCGGTGACGACGCCGCACAGCGAGTAGCCGAGCGGGGTGTACGAGTCGAGCTTGCTGGTCACCTTGCGGTACGTCGCCGCGAGGCCGTTCGTCGCGACGCTCTGCATCACCTTCGCGACCTGGTCGGGACGGGCCTTCGCCTTGCCGAGCAGCGACTTGCTCGCCTCGCTGACCTTCATCAGCTCGGTCCCGGTGGAGATCAGCGAGTACAGCGTCCGCACCAGCACCCCGCCCGGCTTGCACGCCGGCTCCGGTACGTCCAGGAGCGCCAGTTCGCCGCTCTTGTAGTTCTGCACAACCTGCTTCAAGACCTTTTCCTTTACTCAGCCGAGAGAGCGGCGCGGTACCAGTGTTCGAGCGTCAGCACGTGCCAGAGGTGTTTCGACCGGTCCTCCCGACCGGACCTGTCCTCGTCAACCAACCGCCGCAGGGCGTCGCGGCGCAGGAAACCGTTGCGCACCAGCAGGCCATCCTCGACGACGTCGTGGACCAGCGGCGCGAGGTCGCGGCTCATCCACGCGCGCAGCGGCGCCGAGAACAGCCCCTTGGGCCGGTAGACGATCTCGCTCGGCAGGATCTGCTCGGCGGCCTTCTTCAACGCCACCTTCCCCTGCCTGCGCACGATCTTGCGGTTCCCCGGGATCGCGAACGCCGCCTTCACCACCTCGACGTCCACGAACGGCACCCGCACCTCGGTCGACGCGGCCATGCTCGACCGGTCCGTGTACGCGAGGTTCAGTCCCGGCAGGAACATCCGCGAGTCGGCGAGGCACATGCGGTTCACGAAATCCGTCAGCTCGTTGTCGTGGTAGGTGTCCGCGTGCTCGGTCAGCACGTCGTCGACCGTGCCCGCCAGGTCCTGGCTCACCAGCGCCGTCAGCTCCGCCCGGTCGTACATGGTGTAGCTGCGGCGGAACGCGGTCTCCTCCGGCAGGTCCGCGAACGACAGGAACCGCTTCGCGAACCGCACCGAGCGGTAGCCACGGCGGGACGTCGCCACCGGCAGCCGGTCCACCAGGGAGTGCACCGGCCTGCGGACGGCACCGGGGATCCGCTGGTAGCCCAGCGCCAGCTTGTTCGCCAGGTGCTTGCGGTACCCCGCGAACAGCTCGTCCGCGCCCATGCCCGACAGCATCACCTTCACCCCGGCCTCGCGGGCCGCGGTGCAGATGAGGAACGTGTTGATCGCCGCCGGGTCGCCGATCGGCTCGTCCAGGTGGTACGTCATCTTCGGCAGCAGGTCCAGCACCCGCGGCGCGATCTCGATCTCGTGCAGGTCCACACCGAACTTCCGCGCCACCACCCTGGCGTAGCGCAGGTCGTCCGGCATCGCCTCGAACTTCGCGTCCTCCGCGCGGAACCCGATGGTGTACGCGGAGATCCCGGGCTGGTGCTTCGCCGCGAGCGCCGTCAGGTAGCTCGAGTCGAGACCACCGGACAGGAACGTCGCCACCGGCACGTCCGACAGCAGGTGCGCCTTCGTCGACTCCTCCACCACCGCCGCGAGGTCCACATCGGACACCTCGCGGGCCGACGCGGCCACCTCGCGCAGCGACCAGTACGTGCCGCGCTCCGACGTGCCGTCCGGGCGCAGCCGCAACCACGAACCCGGCGGCAGCTTCGACGCCTCCCGGTACGCGCACCGGCTGTCCGGCACCCAGTAGTACAGCAGCGACGCCACCAGCGCCGCGTCGTCCACCGTCAGGTCACCCAGCTCGTTCGCGATCGCCTTCAGCTCCGACGCGAACACCGCGCCGCCGCCGCGCCGCACGTAGAACAGCGGCTTGATGCCCAGCTGGTCACGCACCAGCGTCAGCTCACCGGTCCGCTCGTCGAACACGCCGAACGCGAACATCCCGCGCAGCCGCGGCAGGCAGTCCACACCCCACCGCCGCCACGCCCGCAGCAGCACCTCCGTGTCCGACGTGCCGCGGAACCGCTCACCCAGCGACGCCAGCTCCCGGCGCAGCTCGGGCGCGTTGTACAGCTCACCGTTGTAGGTGAGGACCAGGCCCTCCGCCACCATCGGCTGCGCGCCCGTCTCCGTCAGGTCGATGATCGACAGCCGCCGGTGCCCCAGGTGGACCTCGCCGTCACCCGCACGGCCGGACCAGCGTCCCGACCCGTCCGGGCCGCGGTGCGCGAGCGTCTTCGTCAGCCGGTCCGTCAGCGGACCGCCGTCCGGCCACAGGTAGCTGCCTGCGATGCCACACATGTATGCCCTCTCAGCCCTGTGTCCTGCGCTGGGCCAGCTTCTTCGTGGGTAGGTCGTGCACCGGCGCCGACACCGGCGCGAACCGCTTCGTCGGCAGGTCCGCGTTCGTGCCGTTGGTGCCGTTCGTGCCGTTGGCCGACGCCGCGTGCCGCGCCCGCCCGCGCAGCGCGGTGTGCAGGCCGTCCCACAACGTCCCGTCCGTCTTGTCGCGCGGATCCGGGTCGACCAGCACCACGCCGACGATCGGGATGCCCAGCTCCGCGAGCTGGCGGGCCACCGTGTGCAGCCACGCCGTGTTCGCGAACCCGGCTCGCACCACCAGCAGCGTCTCCGAACCCAGGTGCGGCAGGTCCGTCCACGCCGCCCCCGGCGCCACCGACCCGGCGCCGAGCTTCTCCCCGGTCTCCGCCTCGACCGCGGCGACGAGGCCGGCCGCGACCTTCGGCGCGCCCAGCTCCAGCACGGACACCGGGTCGGCGCCCTCGTGCACCAGCCGGACCAGCGTCGCCGTGACCCGTGCGTGCTCCTGCTCCGCCGCCTTCTTCGACAGCAGCCTGCGGCCGCGGCTCGGCAGCTGCGCGATCACCGACGCGCCGAGCCCCTCGGCCACGTCCCTGCGCAGCACCGGCCGGTCCCGCACCACGCCGCTCACCGCGGCCAGCGTCAAGCCGACGACCAGGCCGAACGCCATCCCGATGCCCGCCTGCGTGGCGCCGGTGCGCTTCAACGACGTCCGCACCGGGCGCGGCGCGTCCACGATCTGCGTGCCTGCCGACACCCTCGGCGCACCCAGCCCCGCCTGCTGCGCCTGCTGCGTCAGCTGGCTGATCTGGTCGGTCAGCTCGGCCCGCCGCGCGTACAGCGAGTCCAGGTTCGCCGCGTTCGACGGCGGCGGCGCGTCCTCGCCGTTCTCTTCCTCGTTCTGCGCGACCTGCGCCTCCGCGCCCGAGATCTGCCCGTTGACCTGCTTCAGCTCGGCCTGCACCTGGGCGCGCTGGTCGGTCAGCGCCTTCGCCTCCGCCTGCGCGGCCGACTGGATGCGGCCGATGTGGTCGGCGATGAACGCCTCCGCCATGGCCTTCGCCCGCCGCGCCGCCTCCGCGCCCGTCGGGCCCTCGACCGTCACCTCGAGCACGTTGTTGGTGAGACCGACGACGGTGACCGTCTTCAGGAACTCCTCCGGCCGCTCCGACAGCTTGAGCCGCTTCACCGCGTCCGCCGCGATCCTGGTCGTGCTCATCAACGCCACGTCCGTGCGGATCAGGCTGCCGCCGTCGGACGGGCCGTCCTGCTCGTGCACCACGAGGATCCGGGTCACGGCGCTCGGCGTCGGCGGCATGAAGACCGTCAGCAGCCCGCCCGCGAGGAACCCGAGCAGCGCGAAGCCGATCCACATGCGGCGCCTGCGGCGGATCGCCGTCCACAGCCGCGAGAAGTCGAGGAGGTGCTGCGGGGTGGTCGACTGCGTGGTCACGTCGCACCTGCCAGGACCGGTTCGGTCGGCGCCTCACGCACCACCGCGCGCGTGCGGTGGGTGACCACCAGGCCGAGGACCTCGTGCCCGGCGTCCGCGCAGGCCTCCGTCAACCCCACCAGCTGCCAGCCGGTCCACGTGCCGACGGTGACCACCACCAGCACCCCCGGCACCGCGTCGTCCGGCACGGTCGGCCGGTCCGGGTCCACCTCGACCAGCTGCACCGTCAACCTGGTCTCGGCCGCGAAGTCCGCCAGCCGGGCCGCCGCCCGGTGCGCGGCGGCGTCGTCCGTGCCGACCACCGCCAGCACCCGCCCCGGCCCCGGCGGCAGGTGCTCGCGCAACCGCGCCACCGCGCGGCGGTAACGGATCTCCAGCCCCGCCTCGTCCGCGGCGGGCGGCAGCTCCGCCACCCGCCACGGCCGGTCGTCCACGACCAGCCCGGCCAGCCGCTGCCACACCGACGACGGCGCGTGTGCCGCCGACGGCTCCTCCGGCACGTCGATGGCGCCCATCACCGTCGTGCTCAGCGCCGCGCCGATCTGCGTCTCGTCCCGCAGCCGCTTGTCCGTGCGGGCCACGAACAGGTGCCCGAACAGGCCGAGCAGGAAGAACACCACCGCGCCACCGGCCACGAAGTGCGTCATCGTCGGCGCCGCGGGCCCCAGCGGGCGGTCCGCCGGGCCCATCACCACGATCTTCGACGAGCTCGACACCGTCTCCAGCTCGTCGAGCTTCGCGACCGCCTGCGCCAGCGCCGACCGCAGCGACTCCAGCTCGGTCCGCACCCCGACGCTGTCGATCGTCTGCCCCTTGCCCGCGGAGTTGTGCAGGTCGGAGATCTTCTGGTTGGTCTCGATGATCTGCTGGCGCAGCGTCTCCTGCTGCTCCTGCGACAGCTGCGCCGACGGGTCCGCCGAGTTCGCCATCAACTGCGTGGAGAACGTCACGTACTCCTGCGCCACCCGGTCCGCGAGCTGCTGCGCGTGCTCCGGGGTGTCCGCGACCGCGGTGACCTCGATGATGTTGCCGTCGGCGACCCCGGCCACCACGTCGTCGGCCAGCTCCGCGCCCGACACGCCCCACTGCAGCGCGGCCGCCGTGCGGTCCATCACCACCGAGCTGTGCGCCACCTGCGCCTCGGTCAGCAACTCGTCCGGGTCACGCGGACCCTGCAACAGCACGTTCGCGGACGTCTCGTAGCCGGGGGAGAACACCACCGAGGCACCCGCACCCACCACGGCGCCCAACACTGCGATCACTGAGAGTAACCGCCATCTGAGGCGCAGCACATGCCAGATGATGGCGAGCCGTGCCGTGTCAGCGGTGTCGGAGACAGCGTGGGTCATCGCGTCGGGCCCCCCTTTCGAGGTACTTCGGCACCTGATCGGGCCGGGCGCCTCACGAGTCCCGTCGCGGTTGGCCTGACTTTGGTTACACCCCGACGGTTACTCTTGGTCAAGATGTGGCGGCCTCGTAAGCCGCCAGCAGTGCTTTCTGCGAGTTGCTCCACGCCAGCGGGCCCTCGACGCGCTCCTTGCCGAGCTTGCCCATCCGGGCCCGCTCCTCCGGGTCGTCGAGCAGCCGCGCGGTCAGCCGCGCGAACTCCAGCTCGTCGTTGGCGGGCGCGTACACGGCGGCCTCGCCCGCCGACACCCGCGCCTCCGTCAGCTCGAACGACACGATCGGCCGCGACATGGCCATGTACTCCATGACCTTGTTCATCGTCGACACGTCGTTCAGCGGGTTGTGCGGGTCCGGCGACAGGCACACGTCCGCCGTCGACAGGTACCGCACCAGGTCCTCGTCCGGGATGCGGCCGGTGAACTCCACCACGTCGTCGATGCCCAGCCGCTTCGCCAGCGCCACCATCTCGTCGAACGTGTCGCCCGCGCCGACGAACACCGCGTGCCAGTCGTCGCGGCCCAGCTCGTCACGCAGCAGCGACAGTGACCGCAGCGCGTAGTCCACACCGTCCTGCGGGCCCATCACGCCCAGGTAGCACAGCAGGTGCGGCTTGCCCTTCTTCAGCTCCGGCTCGGGCTCGACCTGCCGGAACCGGTCGATGATCGGCGCGCTGCGCACCACGAACACCTTGTCCGGGGCCATGCCGCCGCGGGTGATCGCGGCCTCGCGGTAGCTCTCGTTCGTCGAGATCACCACGTCCGCGGCCCGGTAGGTGGCCTGCTCAAGGCGGCACACCACCTTGTAGAGGGCGTCCTTGCCCCGGTCGGCGAACCGCGACAGGTACAGCTCCGGGCACAGGTCGTGCTGGTCGAAGACGAACCGCGTGCCCGTGCGCCGCAACATCTTCGCCACCAGGTACAGCAGGTCCGGCGGGTTGCACGCGTGGACCACGTCGATCTTCCCGGCCTTGTTGATCTTGCGCGCGAGCCGCATCGTGTGCCACAGCGCCGCGCCGTACTCCTTGACGTAGCCGCGCGGGCCGCCCGTCGCCGCGGTCAGCGGGTAGCGGTGGATCTGCACACCGTCCAGCTCGACGTACGGCTCCTTGTCCCGTTTCGTCCCCTGTGGACAGATGACGTGCACGTCCCAGCCCGCGTCCCGCAGCGTCTGCGACTCCTGCCAGACCCTGCGGTCGAACGGCACGGACAGGTTCTCGACCAGGATCAGAGCTTTACCAGGCAAGGCCGACATACCCCTTGTCAGTCCGGCGCGTCTCCGCGTCGGGCAGGCGGACCAGGTCGATGAGCGTGCGGTCGGCGTCGCCGCCCTGGGGCAGCGCGGCCAGCACGGCCGGGTCGGTCGTGGCGACCAGGTACACGTCCGCGTGCGCGAGGACGTCCTCGACGGCAGGCGCGAGCAACTGGCCGAGGTGCGGCAGGCGCTGCTCGATGTACTCGCGGTTCGCGCCGAGCAGCCGCGACATGCTCACGTTCGCGTCGTAGATCTTCAGGTCGTAGCCCTTGCCGAGCAGCCGCTCCGCCAGCTCCACCATCGGGCTCTCACGCAGGTCGTCCGTGCCCGGCTTGAACGACAGGCCGAACAGGCCGATCTTGCGCTTGCCGGTGCGGGCCACCAGCTCGAACGCGCGCTTCAGGTGCTCCTCGTTCGACGGCAGCACGTGCGCGAGGATCGGCACGGACACGTCCGCGCGGTGCGCCGCGTGCACCAGGCCGCGCAGGTCCTTCGGCAGGCACGACCCGCCGAACGCGAACCCCGGCTTGAGGTAGGCGGGGCTGATGTTGAGCTTGCGGTCGGCGAGGAACACGTCCATCACCGCGTGCGAGTCCAGGCCCAGCGCCCCGCAGATCGCGCCGAGCTCGTTCGCGAAACCGATCTTGAGCGCGTGGAAGGAGTTGTCCGCGTACTTCGTGATCTCCGCGACCGGGATCGGCACCCGGAACACCTCGCCCGGCAGCCCCTCGTACAGCGCGGCGACCACGTCCCCGCTCACGGCGTCCAGCTCGCCGATCACGGTCTTCGGCGGGTCGAAGAAGTCGCGGACGCTCGTGCCCTCGCGCAGGAACTCCGGGTTCACCGCCACGCCGAAGTCCACGCCCGCGGTCTTGCCGGACGCCTTCTCCAGGATCGGCACCAGCAGGTTCAGGCAGGTGCCCGGCAGCATCGTGCTGCGGAACACCACCGTGTGGCGGGTGTCGCGCTCCGCGATCGCCTCGCCGATCTCCTCCGCCACCCGCTCCAGGTAGGCCGTGGACAGGCTGCCGTTCGGCGCGGACGGCGTGCCGACGCACACCAGCGACACGTCGGAGTGCGCGACCGCGTCGCGGACGTCCGTGGTCGCGCGGAGCAGCCCGGTCGCCACGACCTCCGCCGTCAGCTCACCGATCCGCTCCTCGACCACCGGGGCGTGCCCGCCCATGATGAGGTCGACCTTCGTCGGGTTGACGTCGACGCCGATGACGTCGTTGCCCCGTGACGCGAGGCACGCGGCCGAGACACAGCCCACGTAGCCGAGGCCGAAGACGCTGACTCTCATCTCGTGCCTGCCTGTTCGCGGGCAGCACAAAAGAAGCGTGCCATTACCACGCGTTCCTCCGATGGGATGTTGTGCGGGGCCCCGACGACCGCACCTGGTTCAGACAGTGAGTCGGCCGTCGGGGGGTTCCCGTTACGACACATGTAGCGTTCTTGCTGACGTGTTGGGGATCAGGAGGGGAGTCCGGCCCGTGTTCGTACGGCGGATTGCGGTGGTGGGAACCGGATATGTCGGGTTGACGACGGGTGCGTGCCTGGCTTCGCTCGGTCACCACGTGGTGTGCGCGGACGTCGACGCGGAGAAGGTCAAGCGCCTGTCCAACGGCGAGGTCGACATCCTCGAACCGGGCCTCGCCGACCTGGTGTCCGGCGGTCTCGCCGCCGGGCGGCTCTCGTTCGTGCTCGGCGCGGCCGCGGCCGTCGAGGGCAGCGAGGTCGTGTTCCTGTGCGTGCCGACGCCCATGGGTGTCGGCGGCGTCGCCGACCTGTCCGTGGTCGAGTCGGTGCTCGAGGAGATCGGGCCGCTGCTGCCCGCCGGCGCCGTCGTGGTGAACAAGTCGACCGTGCCGGTCGGCACCGCCCAGCGCACCGCCGAACTGCTCGAGCGCGACGACATCGCCGTCGTGTCCAACCCCGAGTTCCTGCGCGAGGGCTCCGCGGTCCACGACTTCCTGCACCCCGACCGCATCGTCGTCGGCTGCGACAAGCAGGACGCGGCGGAGAAGGTGGCCGCGCTCTACGCCCGCCTCGGCGCCCCGACCGTGCTCACCGACGCCGCGTCCGCCGAGCTGGTCAAGTACGCCGCCAACTGCTTCCTCGCGATGAAGCTGTCGTACGTCAACGCTGTCGCCGAACTGTGCGACCGCCTGGGCGCCGACATCTCCGACGTCACCGAGGGCATGGGCTACGACAAGCGCATCGGCCAGGCGTTCCTGCAGCCCGGGCCCGGCTGGGGCGGCTCCTGCCTGCCGAAGGACACCTCGGCGATGCTGCAGCTCGCCGACGCGGCCGACTTCGAGTTCCGGCTCATCCGCGCCACCATCGACACCAACAACCGCCAGCGCCAGCGCATGGTCGAGAAGGTCCGCCTGGCCGTGACCGGCAAGCGCGGCGGCTCACTGTCGAAGGTGCGCCTCGGCGTCCTGGGCCTGACGTTCAAGGCAGGCACCGACGACCTGCGCGACAGCCCCGCACTGGCGGTGTCCGCGCTGCTGCGCCAGGCAGGCGCGAAGCTGACCGCGTACGACCCGGCCCTGCGCACCGGCGACCCCCGGGCCGACCTGGACGGCATCACCCTGGTCGACGACCCGTACCGCGCGGCGGAGGGCGTCGAAGCCCTGGTGGTCCTCACGGAGTGGCCGGAGTTCCGCGGCCTCGACTGGTCCAAGCTCGCGGAGGTCGTCAACCGCCCCATCGTGGTCGACACCCGCAACCTCCTGGACCCGGACGTCCTCCGCCGAGCCGGCTTCGAATGGCTTGGCCTGGGCCGCCGCTAACCCCACGAGTCCCCCGCCCAGCCCCCGCGAGTCTCCCGTCCAGCCCCCGCGAGTCTCCCGTCCAGCCCCCGCGAGTCTCCCGTCCAGACCCCGCGAGTCTCCCGTCCAGACCCCGCGAGTCTCCCGTCCAGACCCCGCGAGTCTCCCGTTCGGAACCCGCGAGTCGCCCTCTCGCGACCCGCGAGTCCCCCTTCCGGGACCCGCGAGTCCCTCCTTCGCGACTGCCGAGTTGGCGGTTCGTGTGTTCGGCCGTGTGTCGCGAAGCGCCAACTCACCGGTCCTGAACGGGAGACTCGCGCGTCCTGAACGGGAGACTCGCGCGTCCTGAACGGGAGACTCGCGGGGTCTGGGCGGGGGACTCGCGGGGGTTAGTGCCTGTTCAGGTGGGCTCGGATGTCCAGGTAGGACAGGCCGTGGGTGGTCAGTAGCTGGCCTGCCACGCCTTCGTGGGCGGCCAGTGCCAGGAGGAGGTGCTGGTCGTCGAGTTCGCGGGCGCGCAGGGACTTCGCCTGGTCGAGCGCGCCGCGGAGCACATCCTTCGCCGTGCGGGTGAAGCGCGGGCGGCCCGCCGGTGGGACCAGCGCGTTCTTGCCCAGTGCGCGTTCGACGGTCGCCACCACCTCGTCCACGTCGATGCCCAGCTCGCTCAGCACCGCGGCGGCCTCGGCGTCCGACAGGCCGCCCTTGCGCTCGGCCGCGCGGAAAGCCGCGTCGACCGTGGACGCCGTGACGCCTGCGTCGGTCAGCAGCCGCGCCGAGGTCGTGCCCGGCTGGTCGAGGAGCGCGAGGAGCAGGTGCTCGTCGGTCACCTCGTTGCGGGCCTGCCGCGCCGCCGCGCGCACCACGTGCCGCGCGACGGCGGTGAACCGGTTGAACATCTACGCCCTCCCGTGTTTCTTGTGCACCGCCTGGCGCGAGACGCCCAGCTCGGCGGCGATCTCCTGCCACGACCAGCCCTTCGCCCGCGCGTTGCGGACCTGCACGGCCTCCAGCCGTTCGAGGAGCTTCCGCAGCGCCGCGACCGCCTGGAGCCCGACCCGGGGGTCCCGGTCGCCCGCGGCGGCGGCCAGTTGTGTCGCTTCCGTCATGGTGTCAACATAGGTTGACAGCGCGGCACTGTCAACTTGGGTTGACAACTATATTCTGATCATGGTGCCCAGCATCGAGGTGGCCGAGCGGCCCGGCGTCGGGCTGGACGGCGCGGTCCGTCCCAGCGAGGACGTGGTGGTGGTGCTGCCCAACGCGGTCGTGCTGCTCGACGGCGCGACCTCCATCGACCCCGCGCTGCCGTCCGGCGGCTGGTACGCGACCCGGCTCGCGCGCGAACTGTCCGGCCGCCTCGTCGGCTACCCGGACGCCGACCTCGCCGACCTGCTCGCCGCCGCGATCAAGGCCCTCGCCCGCGACCAGGGCCTCGTGCCCGGCGAGTCCCCGTCCAGCACGGTCGCGCTGCTGCGCTGGAACGACGCGGTCGTCGAGGCCCTGGTGCTGGCCGACAGCCCGGTCGTCGCGTTCACCGACGCGGGGCCGCGGCTGCTGACCGACAACCGCCTCGCGACCATGCCGAGGGGCAGCGGCTACCGCGACCGCCTCGCCTCCGGCGCGGGCTACGGCGACGACCACCTGGTGGCACTGCGCGCCGCGGCCACGTCCATGAGCCGCCGCCGCAACACCGAGGGCGGGTTCTGGGTGGCGGAGGCCGACCCCGACGCCGCACACCACGCCGAGCGCGCGACCTGGCCCCGCGCCGACGTCCACACGGTCCTGATGGCGACCGACGGCGTCTCGTGCGGCGTCGACACCTACGGCGTGTTCCCCGACTGGGCCGCCGTCCGCGACCTCGCGCACACCAGGGGCGCCGAAGCCGTCCTGGACGCGGTCCGCGCCGCCGAACACGACGACCCGCACGGCACCCGCTGGCCCCGCGCCAAACCCCACGACGACCAGGCCCTGGTGGTCGTCGACTTCACGTAACGCGAGTCGCGCTCTCGGACACATCGAGTTGGTGTTTTCGTGCACCTGCACGAAAACACCAACTCGGTATGCGTGAGAGCGCGACTCGCGAGGTCCGGGGCTAGGCGGTGGGGCGTTCGTGCCAGGTGACGTACGGCAGGAACGCCTGCACCAGGGGGCCGATGGCCAGTGCGTACAGGACGGTGCCGACGCCGACCGTGCCGCCGAGCAGCCAGCCCGCCGTGAGCACGGTCAGCTCGATCGCCGTGCGGACGAGCCGGATCGACCACCCCGTCCGCGCGTGCAGCCCGGTCATCAGCCCGTCCCGCGGTCCAGGGCCCAGACGGACGCCGATGTACGCCGCCGACGCGAGCCCGTTCAGCACCACCCCGGCCACCATGAGCACGATCCGCGGCACCAGTGCCGACGCCGGCGCCACCACGGCCAGCGTGAGGTCCACCGCCACCGCGATCACCAGGATGTTCGACACCGTGCCGATGCCGGGGCGCTGCCGCAGCGGGATCCAGCACAGCAGCACCAGCGCGCCGGTCAGCGCCGTGACCGTGCCGAACGTGAGCCCCGTCAGCTCCGACAGGGCCTCGTGCAGCACGTCCCACGGGTCGAGGCCCAGACCCGACCTGATCATCAGGCCCATGCTCGCGCCGTACAGGGCCAGCCCGCCGAGCAACTGGGCGAGACGCCGGACCGGGGACGTGCGGACAGGAACCTGATGAAGATCGACCAAAGCCATGTGGCCATGCTTCAACCGCCATTGGCTTGTCATCAATAACCAATCCTCATAAATTGGCCTGGTGAACGCGAGACGTCTGGCACACCTGCTCGGCAACTGGCGCCGGCACGGCTCCCGGCAGGGCGCCGCCGACCTGGCCGCCGGCCTGCGGCTCCTCATCCTCGACGGCCGCCTCCCCGCGGGCACGGCCCTGCCACCCGAACGGGAACTGGCCGCCGCCCTCGACGTCAGCCGCACGATGATCGCCGGGGCCTGGGAGCGGCTGAAGGCCGACGGGCTCGTCGTCAGCCGCCGCGGCGCCGGGTCGTGGACCGCGATCCCCGCGCCCGCCGCCCACCGCGAACCACCCGACGAGCCGGGCACCATCGACCTCGCCCGTGCCGTGCCACCCGCCATCGCCGGGATCGCGGCCGCCGCCGAGACCGCCGCGCCGCGGCTCGCCGCCGAGCTGTGCTCGCACGGCTACTACGAACAGGGCATGCCCGACCTGCGGGCCCGCCTCGCCGACCGGTACACCGCCCGCGGCCTGCCCACCACGCCCGAGCAGATCCTCGTCACCAACGGCGCCCACGTCGCGCTCGCCATGGCGCTGCGCCTGTTCACCGGCCCCGGCGACCGCGTGCTCATCGAGCAGCCCACCTACCCGAACGCCATCGAGGCCATCCTCGGCGCCCACGCCGTGCCCGTGCCGGTCGCCATGGCCGACCACGGCTGGGACCTCGACGGCGTCGAGGCCACGCTCCGGCAGGCCGCGCCGCGCCTCGCCTACCTGATCCCCGACTTCCAGAACCCCACCGGCGCCCGCCTCGACGAGGACGGGCGCAGGCGGCTCGGCGCCGCCTTCCGCCGCGCCCGCACCCCCGTCGTGATCGACGAGACCAACGTCGACCTGGACTTCACCGCCGAGCCGGTGCCGCCGTTCGCCGCGTTCGGCGGTGACCTGGCCGTCGCCGTGGGCTCCGCGGGCAAGTCCTACTGGGGTGGGTTGCGGCTCGGCTGGATCCGCGCCACCACGGAGGTCGTCGCCCGGCTCACCGCCACGCGCCGCGGCCTCGACCTCGGGTCGCCCGTGTTCGAGCAGCTCGTGCTGAGCGAGCTGCTCGACGCACCGCCCGAACCGATGCTCGACCGCCGCCGTGTGCTGGTCGAACGGCGGGACACCCTCGTCACGTTGCTCCGTGACCAGTGCCCGGACTGGACGTTCACCGTGCCGGCCGGCGGGCTGAGCCTGTGGTGCCGCCTGCCGGCGCCGGTCAGCACGCGGCTCGCGGCCGTGGCGCAGAACTTCGGTGTCCGGATCGCCCCCGGCTCGTTCTTCACCCCGCACGGGGGACTCGAGCGCTACTTGCGCGTGCCGTACACCCAACCGGTTGACGTGCTGGGTGAAGCGGTACGCAGGCTCGCCGCCGCGGCCGCCTCAGTGGCTGAATGTCGTGCCCCGATCGCGGAGAACGGGTTCATTCCGGTCACATGACTGGACCGGAGGACTGTATACAGGGTAGAAAGCAGTGCGCTGGATGGCCTAGTCCACTGTCGGCCGATCGGTCGGTCGAGGGGGAACGCCATCCAGCGCACTGCTCACCTCTGGGTGCTCGGCAGGGGCCGGCCGGCACAGCCCCTCGTTGTGCCGGCCGGGCGAGCTGCCAGAGGGGAGGAGCCCCGGCGCCGCGGGGGCATCGCGGCGCCGGGGCCAGGTCCCGACCTGACCGGGCGCGGTCGGCAGGTCGGGTAGCTTGTGGTGTTTTCGGGGGACGCCGGGAGCGTTCGTTCGGACCAGTGGGTTCGGCCGCCTGGGTTACGTCAAACGTCGTTGTGGGCAGCTGGGGACACAGGTGTCCGGTGTCGCCGGCTCGTTCAGTCAGGCGTGGACGCGGGTAAGCCGGCGTCCCGGCCCGCGGCGTTCACCGCGCGGCTGCGAGTGGTGAAACCGGCGTCCGCCGGGTGGGCGAGCGTGGCGTGCGAGACCAGCACGCCGTGGGTGGCGCGGGCGTTGCCCGCGTGGTCGTGAGCTGCCGATACCGAGGTGCCGGGCGCGGACGGGCCGGCGGGGGACTTGACCGGTTCCGGGTCGGAGCCGGTGCCTGCCCGGTCGCCTGCGGGGTCGTGCTCCTCGGCGACGGCGGTCCGCGGCGCGGTGACCGGCGCAGCGGCTGGCTTGGGGGCGGCGGCCACCGGGGCGGCTGCCTGGACCGGCGGCGCGGGCTCCGGTGCCACCGGCTTCGGCGCCGGGGCGACGGGCTTCGGTGCGGGCGCGGGCGCGGGGGGCGTCTCGGCGCGCTCCGTCACGGCGGTGCCGGTCGTCCAGTCGTCGGCGGGCAGCACCGCGGGCAGGTCGACCGGTTCCGGTGTGTCCTTCTCGACGGGCACCAGCAGCGCCGTGGTCACGTCGGTGACCGGTGCGGTGATGCCCGCGATCGTGTCGGTGAGCCCGCTGACCGTCTGGGTGACCCCGCCGAGGAGGCCACCGAGGAGACCACCGGAGGGCTGCTCCTGCGTGTGCGGTTGCTCGTCGTGCAGCGCGGTCGCGCCCGCGGCACCGGCGAACACCACGGACAGGAGCCACCCCGCCGCCGCCATGGCGGCGAGGAGCAGCCCGCGGCGAAGCAGGCGACCCAGCTCCACCGCGACCACCACCGTCCGTCAACGCGAGTAAGTCGGCAGGGTGCCGTGCCGACAGTGCACACTATCTAGCACCACACCGACACTGTGCACCCTAGCCGCGTGAGATCCACCCGGAAAGACGGCAAAAGCGCACCGTATCGGCCGTATGGGGCAATGTTGATCACGTCTGGTGATCCTTTGTGCCGCCGACGTGGCGGTGCCCATCCGCCCCACCCGTTCAGGTTTTCGCGCGGATGCGTTCCGTCACCCCAGCTTGTGGAGCCGCTCGATCGCCTCGTCGAGCACCTCGTCCTTCTTGCAGAACGCGAAGCGGACGATGTGCCTCCACTGCTGTGGTGAATCGGTGAAGACCTGAACGGGTACCGCGGCGACGCCGATGCGTTCCGGCAGCTGCCTGCACAGCTCGAGGCCGTCGGTGAACCCGAGCGGCCGGACGTCGGCGCACACGAAGTACGTGCCCGCGCTCGGCCGCACGCCGAAACCGGCCGCGGCGAGCCCTTCCGACAGCCGGGTCCGCTTCTCCGCGAGGTCGTCCCGCAGCTTCGCCACCCACGCCGACTCGTGCGCCAGCGCGTGCGCCACGGCGGGCTGGAACGGCGCGCCGCCGACGAAGGTCAGGAACTGCTTGGCCGCGCGCACCGCGCCGACCAGCTCGGCCGGCGCGCAGACCCAGCCGATCTTCCAGCCGGTGCAGTTGAACATCTTCCCGGCCGACGAGATCGTCACCGTCCGCTCCGCCATGCCGGGGAACGTGCACAGCGGCAGGTGGGGCAGACCGTCGTAGGTCAGCGACTCGTACACCTCGTCGGTGATCGCGATCAGGTCGTGCTCGACGCAGAGCGCCGCGATCCCGGCCAGTTCGTCGCGGGTGAACACGGTCCCGGTCGGGTTGTGCGGCGAGTTCACGAGGATCGCCCGCGTCTTCGGCGTGATCGCGGCCCGCACCGCGCCGAGGTCGACGGAGAACCGCTCCCCGTCGACGAGGGAGACCACCTTCCTGGTCGCCCCGGCGAGTGCCACGGAGGCCGCGTACGAGTCGTAGTAGGGCTCGAACAGGATGACCTCGTCACCCGGTTCCACCAGCCCCAGCAGGGCCGACGCGATGGCCTCCGTGGCGCCGACGGTCACCAGGACCTCGGTGTCGGGGTCGAACTCCACCCCGTACGGGGCGCGCTGGGCGGCGATCGCGGCCCGCAGCTCCGGGCGGCCGGGGCCGGGCGGGTACTGGTTCACGCCGGACGCGATGGCCTCCTGGGCCGCGGCGAGCATGCTCGCCGGGCCGTCCGTGTCGGGGAAGCCCTGGCCGAGGTTCACCGCCCCGGTCCTGGTCGCGAGCGCGGTCATCTCCGCGAAGATCGTCGACGTGAAGGGGGTCAGGCGGGACACGAGAGCAGGACGACGCACGGTCTCGCATCCTCACGGACAATGGTGGTGTGCGGCAACTGACCGAGAGCAAACACATCCGTGAGCGGGGCTCGCGGAGCGAACCGTTTGGCACCGCGCCCATCCCCGGTGAGGCGGAGAAGCGGCGTGCCCTGCGCAAGATGAAGCTGGTCGCGCTGTCCTTCCTGATCGGTGCGGCGCTGGTGTTCGTGGTCATGTCGCTGTGGCCGGGCGAGCCGGCGTGGACCGGGTACGTGAAGGCGGCGGCCGAGGCGGGCATGGTCGGCGCGCTCGCCGACTGGTTCGCGGTGACCGCGCTGTTCCGGCACCCGATGGGGATCAAGATCCCGCACACGGCGATCATCCCGACCCGCAAGGACGCCATCGGCAACAGCCTTGGCGAGTTCGTCGGCGCGAACTTCCTGTCCGAGCAGGTCGTGCGCGAGCGGTTGCGCCGGGTCGGCGTCGCGTCGCGGCTCGGTGCGTGGGTGGCGGAGCCGGAGAACGCCGAACGTGTCACCGCCGAGCTGGCGACCGTGGTGCGTGGCGTGGTGGCCGTGCTGCGGGACGAGGACGTGCAGGCGGTCATGGAGCAGGCCGTGGTCAAGCGCGTGGTCGCGGTGCCGTGGGGCCCGCCGCTGGGCAAGCTGCTGGCGGGCGTGTTCGCCGACGGCTCCCACCACAAGCTCGTCGACCTCGTCTGCGACCGCGCCTACGAGTGGGTGAAGGACAACCACTCGACGGTCATGCGGGTGGTGTCCGACCGCGCGCCGAGCTGGTCGCCGAAGTTCGTCGACTCGATGGTCGCCGACAAGGTCTACGGCGAGGTGCTGTCGTTCGCGTGGCTGGTCAAGACCGACCCGAACCACCCGATGCGCCTCGCGGTCGACAAGTTCCTCGCCGAGTTCGCCGCCGACCTCCAGACCGACCCGGCCACCATGGAACGGGCCGAGGCCGTCAAACAGCAGGTGCTGGCGCACCCCGAGGTGCAGAACGTGATCGGCTCGGCGTGGTCGACGGCCAAGCGGCTCCTGCTCGACGCCGCGGAGGACCCGTCGAGCGAGCTGCGCAGGCGTGTGCGCGAGGGCCTGGTCAACCTGGGCCACCGCCTCACCGGCGACGACGGGCTGCGCGAGAAGGTCGACAGCTGGGTCGAGGGCGCGGCCGCGTACGTGGTGGTCAACTACCGCGACGAGATCACCACGCTGATCACCGACACCGTGCAGCGCTGGGACGCCGAGGAGACCTCCCGCAAGATCGAGCTGCAGGTGGGCCGCGACCTGCAGTTCATCCGCATCAACGGCACGGTCGTCGGCGCGCTGGCCGGCCTGCTGATCTACACGGTGGCTCAGCTGGTCCTCTGAAACAGCTGCCAGTAGAGGCTGTTCATCCTGGCGGCCGCCGGTGAGTGGCGCGTGAGGATCGCCGCCACGGCGGGCGGCACGCCGTCCGGGATCTCGCCTCGCGCGCACCGGCCCACGAACTCGTTCCGCGCGGCCGGGACGCGGCTCACGCCGCACACCTCGGTCGCGAGCCAGTTGACCAGGCGCATCGCGGCGTACTCCGCGTCGTGCGTGGCGTGCCGCCGCACGAAGGCGCGCTCGGCCACCGACAGCTCGAACCGCGGCGACGTCACCAGCCCGAAGTCGGTGAGGACGAGCCGCTCGCCGTCGGTGCGGAGGTTGTCGAAGTGCCCGTCCATGTGCAGCAGCTCGTGCTCGCGCAGCACGGCCACGAGGTGCGTGAGCTGCTGTTCCAGCACCTGGGCCTTGCCCGCGGGATCGTCCCGCAGCCGGTCCCTGAGCGAGAGCGGCACGTACTCGGAGAACAGCACGAGGCTGTGCGTCGCGGCGGCCAGCGCCTCGAGGCGGGCCCGTACGGCGGGGCTCCCGTGCAGGGCGGCGACGACCGCGTCGACGTCGGCGTGCTCGGCCGCGACCGGCGCGCGACCAGGCAGGACGCGCCAGTGGAGGAGCCGAGGGATCGCCCCCGTCCCGGTGAGGATCTCGTTCGCGGCCAGCTCGCGCCAGGCGTTGAACCCCGGGCTCACCACCCCGTACTGGCAGAGCAACGGCAGGTCGAACAGGTTCGCGGTGGAGCGGGGACGGGTCAGCTCCCGGTCGGTCAGCGGGATCCGTTTGGCGAACACCGGCACACCGTCGACGTCGACCACCGACGATCCACCGCCGACACCCACGGCGCCGTCGGCACCGGCGAGTTCGGCCAACTCACCGTCGTCGTACCTGGCGAGCCCGTTCACCTGCTGACCGTTCTGCGCCCCCGCCATGAGCGGGCCTTCTCCCGGTTGCCGCACACCTGCATGGAGCACCACGTGCGGGACCTGTTGCGGGACCGGTCGTAGAACGCCCACCGGCAGTCGTCGGCCGGGCAGATCTTCACCCGTGTCCACTGCCCGAGCACGGCCAGCCGGGTGGCGGCCGCGAGCACCGCGCCGACCACGTCCGTGGCCGCGAGCCGTGGCGTGCCGCCCGCGGGCAGTTCCGCGAGCACGGGCACGGACACCCCGCCGGGGGCATCCCGCCGGTCGCCCGCGGCGGCCCGCAGCGCGCCGCGCACGGCACGCACGTCGGTGCTCGCGTCGGTGAGGTCCCGGTCCGCCAGCCACCGCCGCCAGGCGGCCGGGTCGGCCACGACGTCGGTGCCCGCCTCGTGGTCCACGGTGTTCAGGAAGTCGACCACCAAGTCCACGTCAGTCACGCAACCACTGTAGGCCCGACGCTGGTTCGCTGAACAAAAGGCCAGCTCAGACAGCTATTCATCAGGTGTATAGACCGTGGCTATACACCGCGTGTACAGTCAGCGGGCATGTCGATCGGACACACTCTGTTAGGACTGCTCGAACGCGGACCGCGGCACGGGTACGACCTCAAGCGGGCCTACGACGAGCACTTCGGGCACGACCGGCCGCTGCACTACGGGCAGGTCTACGCGACCCTCTCGCGGCTGCTGAAGCACGGCCTCATCGAGGAGAGCGGCGTCGAGCAGGGCGGCGGACCGGACCGCAAGCGGTACACCGTCACCGCGGAGGGTGTCACCGACGTCGACAAGTGGCTCGGCACGCCGGAGAAGCCCGAGCTGTACATGCAGAGCACGCTCTACACGAAGGTCGTCATCGCGCTCATGTCGGAGCGCGACGCCCAGGACGTGCTCGACACCCAGCGGCACGCGCACCTGCGTGCCATGCGCGAGCTCACCGCCCGCAAGCGCGACGGTGACCTCGCCGACCAGCTGATCTGCGACCACGCGCTCTTCCACCTCGAGGCCGACCTGCGCTGGCTGGAGCTGACGGCGGCCCGCATCGACGAACTACGAAAGCAAGTGACCCCATGACGCAACCCCTGCTCGCGGCGACCGACGTCGTCAAGTCGTTCGGCCCGACCAAGGCCCTCGACGGCGCCACCATGTCCGTCCGCGCCGGTGAGGTCGTGGCCGTGATGGGCCCGTCCGGGTCCGGCAAGTCCACGATGCTGCACTGCCTGGCGGGCATCATCCAGCCCGACTCGGGCACCGTCGTGTACGACGGCAAGGAGCTGTCGGCCATGCCCGACCAGCCGCGCAGCACGCTGCGGCGCACCGAGTTCGGCTTCGTGTTCCAGTTCGGCCAGCTCGTGCCGGAGCTGTCGTGCCTCGAGAACGTCGCCCTGCCCATGCGGCTCGGCGGCATGAAGCGCCGCGACGCGGAGGCCAAGGCCCGCGTGTGGCTGGACCGCCTCGAGGTCGGCGACGTCGCCGCCAAGCGCCCTGGCGAGGTGTCCGGTGGCCAGGGGCAGCGGGTCGCGGTGGCCCGCGCGCTGGTCACGGGCCCGCGGGTGATCTTCGCCGACGAGCCGACCGGCGCGCTGGACTCGCTGAACGGCGAGCACGTGATGCGCCTGCTCACCGAGGCCGCCCGTGACACCGGCGCCGCCGTGATCCTCGTGACCCACGAGCCGCGCGTGGCCGCCTACTCCGACCGCGAGGTCATCGTGCGGGACGGCCACACGAGGCAGGTGGAGTTCGCGTGAGCTTCCGGGGGTGGACGAACGACCTCGTCCTCGGGGTCCGGCTGGCCGTCGGGGGTGGCCGGACCTCCTGGGCGCGGCTCACGCTCACGGCGGTGGGGATCGCGATCGCGACCGCGGTGCTGCTGGTGGCCGCGTCCGCGGGCAGCATGCAGGAGCAGCGGGAACAACGCCAGTACGCCGACTTCGTGGCCGACCAGCCCGTCGAGGGCGTCGACCCGACCTACGTCGACCGCAACCACACGGAGTTCCTCGGCGAGCCGGTCAACGTCTCCTACGTCGCGGCGACCGGGCCGAACGCGGCGAAGCCGGACGCGCTGCCCGCACTGCCGGGGCCGGGCGAGATGTACGCGTCACCCGCGCTGGCGGACCTGCTGGCGTCACCCGACGGGGAGCTGCTGAAGCCGCGGTTCCCGGAGAAGGTGATCGGCACGCTCTCCCAGGACATGGTGGAGCTGCCCGGTGACCTGCGGGCCTGGGTTGGCGTGGACGAGGAGGTCCTGGCGGACGTGCCCGGCGTCGTCTCGGCGTACGGGTTCGGCGTCCCGCCCGAGGCGATCGACCTCGAGCCGGCGATGATGGCGCTCCTGCTGGTCGGCGCGGTGGTGCTGCTGCTGCCGGTGTTCATCTTCGTGACGTCCGCCAGCCGGATCGCGGGCGCGGAACGCGACCGCAGGCTGTCCGCGCTGCGGCTCGTCGGGTCCGGGTCGCGGCAGGTGCGCAGGATCGCGGCCGCCGAGTCGCTGGCGGGCGCGTTCGCCGGCATGCTGCTCGGCGCGGTGGTGTTCGTGGTGGCGCGCCAGTTCACCGAGGAGATCGACCTGTTCGGCGAGCGGGCGTACGTCTCCGACGTGGTGCCCGACCCGGTGCTGACGGTCCTGATCGTGCTGCTCGTCCCCGCGCTGTCGGTGCTCACCGCGCTGTTCGCGTTGCGGCGCACGATCATCGAACCGCTCGGCGTCGTGCGGCAGAGCAAGCCGGTGCGCAGGCGCCTGTGGTGGCGGCTCGCGCTGATCGTGCTGGGTGTGGTGCTGCTGACCACGCAGCTCGGCGCGGACGACAACAGCGACACGTGGGCGTGGGCGGTGAGCGGCGGCGCCGCGCTGCTGCTGGTCGGGGTGCCGGTGCTGCTGCCGTGGCTGATCGAACGGGTGGCCGGGCAGGTGGCGGGCGGGCCGACGTCGTGGCTGCTCGCGATCCGCAGGCTCCAGCTGGACAGCGGCACGTCCGCGCGGGTCGTCGGCGGGGTCGCCGTCGTGCTGGCCGGTGCCATCACGCTGCAGACCGTGCTCATGTCGGTCGAGGGCGAGATCGGGCTGCCCGACGGCGTCGAACTGCCACCGCCCGCCGTCGAGGTGTCGACGGCCGTGGACCGGGTGGCGGCGGTGTCGGAGGAGGTGGCCGCGGCAGACGGGGTCGAGGCCGTGCACACGATGCGGTACTCGTCGCTGTCCGAGACGGAGCGCACCGACTCCGGGTTCAGCATGGTCGTGCTGGACTGCGCGGGCATCGCCGACCTGGTCCACGTCCGCGACTGCGCCGACGGCGACGTCTTCCTGGTCCGCGACGAGTACTCGTCCCCGCCGAAGCCGGGCGCGGAGCTCGAGTGGCGCGAGTACCAGAACAAGTCGAACGCCGACTGGGACCCGGAGAACTACGTGGTCACGGGCACGTGGACGGTGCCGGCGGACGCGCGGACCATCGACCGCCCCGCCAGCACGAGCGTCTACTCGTCGGTGATCGTGACCCCGGGCGCGATCGACCTGGCGGCACTGCCGGACGACGACTCGGCGACGGTCTTCGCGATGGTCGGCCCCGACCTGACGGCGGCACAGCTCGAAGGCATCCGCAACTCGGTGGCCGAGCACCGCATCGGGACGTACGTGTACTCGTTCAACACGGGCCCCGACCTGAACGAGAACCAGCAGACCTACGTGGCGATCCGCACCGCCCTGTACGCGGGCTCGATCTTCACGCTGCTGCTGGCGGGCGTGAGCCTGCTGGTGCTGGCGCTGGAACAGATCCGCGAACGCCGCCGCACACTGGCGATGCTGACGGCGAGCGGCGTGCCCCGCGCCGTGCTGGGCCGGTCGCTGCTGTGGCAGGTGGCGCTGCCGATCGCGCTGGGCGTGGTGGTCGCGCTGATCACCGGCATCGGCCTGGCGGCCCTGGTGATGCGCCTGACCGAGGACCCGATGGTCGTCGACTGGGCAGGCGTGGCGCTCCTGTGCGCCGGCGCGATCGCCCTGAGCCTCCTGGTGAGCGCGATGACCATGCCCTCCCTCCGCAACGCCACCCGCTTGACGGCACTGCGGACCGAGTAGCTCGGGGGATGCCGGAAGGGGCGCGCCCGGAACGCCGGACGCGCCCCTTCGCCTTGCTTCGGCAATCCCGCCGTGGTCTACCGACCGTCGTCGTCGCGGCTTGGCTGGTTCGCCGAAAAACCGGGGTTCCTTCGGGCAGCCATCTGCTGCACTGCGCGTTTGACCGGATGTGGTTCCCGACGCAAGGCCGTGCGGGCGGGATGGCAGAACGTGTTCTGCGCCCATCTCTTTGCGCACCAGCGAAGTGAGTTCGTCCAGTGTGCGGCCGATCCGTACGCGCAGGAGAGTTCGCTGACCCTCGTCATCCATCCATGCACCGCGGTTCGTCTGCTGACTTCGGCGCGCTACTGTCCGTCGCGGACAGGACTCGGCGGCCGACGCCGAGTGGTCAGCCGCCGAGTCGCACGTTCGTGACGTCAGGCCGCCAGGTTCCAGGCGGCGCCCATGTGCCACGCGGCGCAGATGTTGACGTCCAGCAGGTACGCGCCCGCCGTGCCGCACTGGGTCGAGCCCGTGCCCGGGTCGAGCGGCTGCCCGTGGCCCATGCCGGTGATCGTGTACGTCTCCACGACCGTCCTGCCGTTCGCCGCGTACGTCGCGTGCGGGTAGCCCGCGACCGTGTCCGTGCTGGTCGGGGTCGCGGGGATGCCGTGCACGTTGGTCCACTGCTCGACCAGTTCGGTCGCGTTGGCCGGGCGGACCGTGTAGTCGGCGCTGCCCTGCCAGATGCTGACCGTCGGCCACGGACCCGTGTGCGCCGACGCCGCCCGGACCGCGTCGCCCAGCGCGGTCGGCGTCAGGTTCTTGCCGGGGTTCATGCACGAGAACGCGTCGACCATGCTCGCCGCGCACCGGTACGCGATGCCCGCGACGACGCCCCCGCCCGCGAACATCTCCGGGTAGGTCGCCAGCATGACCGCCGTCATCGCGCCGCCCGCGGACAGGCCGGTGACGTGCACCCGTGCCGGGTTCGCGCCCGTGTCGGTGATCGTCTTGCGCACCATCTGCGCGATCGACTCCGCCTCACCCTGGCCGCGCGTCGTGTCGCCGCGCTCGAACCAGTTGAAGCACTTGTTGAAGTTGTTGCCGCTCTGCTGTTCCGGCAGCACGACGGTGAACTTCAGCCGGTCCGCCAGTTGCGTCCACCCGGAGCCGGTGCCGTACCCGGTCGCGTTCTGCGTGCAGCCGTGCAGCGCGACCACCACCGGTCTGCCCGTCGGCAGGTTCGCGGGGACGTACCGGTACATCTTCAGGTTGCCGGGGTTGCTCCCGAAGCTCGGCACGGGTTCGACGGCGGCCGCCGCGGGGGTCGCGCCGACGAACGTGAACAGGAGTGCGGCCACCAGGGCCATGGCTCGGAACATGCCGTCACCACCTCGTTGTGTTTCGGCTGTTCTCACTCACGGTAGGTGCGCGGTCGCCGTGTGTTCAGGGTGGCCGCCACCACATTCGGCGCCCGGTTTGTGGTGGCCGCACTCATTTCCGCGCGCGCGGAAGGCTTCTACGTTCTGCGCTATGCGTGCTGCCCTGGTCGCTGTAGCCCTGGTCGCCATGTCCACCCCCGCCGTCGCGGCGGCGCAACCGCACGACTGCGCCCGCCTCCACGTGCCGATGGCCGAACACCAGGTGGTGTCCTGCCTCGACGAGCTGACGACCGCGGGCACCGTCGCCTCCGGTCACACCGTGCAGGCCGACTGGACCGGTCTGACCCAGGCGTCGCTGCCGCAACCCAGTGGTGTGCCGGGGATCCAGGTCGACGGCTACTTCCCGGACACGTCCACCACGAACACCAACAACGGCTGGAACCACGACGCCCAGTTCGTGCTGCGGCTGCCCGACCGGTGGAACGGCGGGCTGGTCGTGAGCGGCTCGCCGGGCTCCCGCCGCCAGTACGCGAACGACCGCGCGCTCGCGGACTTCGTGCTGGCCAAGGGATACGCGTTCGCCGCGACCGACAAGGGCAACACCGGCGTCACCTTCTACCACGACGGCCGCCGCCCCGGCGACGCCGTCGCCGAGTGGAACCACCGCGTCACCCAGCTGACGATCGCGGCGAAAGCCGTTGTGGCGCAACGGTACGGCCGCCTGCCCGACCGGACGCTGGCGGCGGGCATCTCCAACGGCGGCTACCTCGTGCGGTGGCAGCTGGAGAACGTGCCGTGGCTGTACGACGGCGGCGTCGACTGGGAGGGCACGCTCTGGACGACGAACGGCCCGAACCTGCTGACGTTCCTGCCGCCGGCGATGAAGAACTACCCGGCGTACGCGGCGGGTTCGGAGGAAGCGCACCAGGCGATGCTGGCGGCGGGGTACGCGCCGGGCTCGGAGTTCCTGTGGCCGTTCCACAACCAGGTCTACTGGGACCTCACGCAGCGCACGTACCGCGAGGAGTTCGACCCGTCCTACGACGGTGACCTGGACGCCGGTGTCCCGTACTGCGCGAGCGGCACGCCGAACTGCGACGCCGACTACGACTACGCGTCGCGTCCCGCGTCGGTGAAGGCGGCGGTCGCGAAGGTCGCGCTGACGGGCCGCATCGGCAAGCCGCTCATCACGTTGCAGGGCACGCTCGACACGTTGCTGCCGATCAGCCAGAGCGGCGACACGTACGCGGCCATGATCCGCGACAAGGGCCGCGCCCCGCTGCACCGCTACCACCGCATCGAGAACGGCACCCACACCGACGGCCTCGTGGACGCGTTCCCGGACAAGCTCGTCCCGCTGGCGCCGGAGTTCCACAAGGCGATCACCGAGATGGAGAACTGGCTGGGCTGACCACCGCGCCGAGCCGCAGGAACCCGGCCGCCCCACCGACGGCGGCGACCGCGACGACGGAAGCCGGGCGCGAAACGCCCGGCCCGCGAAGCGGGGCTTCGCCCGCCCAAGCCGAGCGCAGCTCACCACACAAGGACTGCCTGCCTGCCATCCCGTCGACCTGGCGAAGCCCGATGACGCGGTGTGATAGCCCCACGGGAGGTCGACGGGATGGCAGGCAGCCACGGACACCAGTCCTTGCCAACCCAACCCGAGACCGAACCCCCGCCATCCCGGAGACCAGCCCCTCCGGCGAGGACGCCCGTCCGGCGAGGACAAAGCACCACAGACCAACCAGGACCGAACCGACACCCGCAACCCAGCGACGGGAGCTTCCGCGGCGTCAACCGCGCCCTGCCCGGACATGCCTCGCCCGTGAGGGCGAAGCGCCGCAGACCGATCAGGACACAGCCCAGCGACCGGAAGCCTTCGCGGCGTCGATGGCCGCCTGTCCGCGGTCGGTCATCAACCCCTGCCCGATCAGCCGCTCCGCGCGTTCCCGGTTCGACGCGCTCCACGAACTCCGAGCCCGCCGAGGCGTGAACCGCAACCGTGAGTGCCCGGCGTCGTGCTTGCGGTGCAACCCGTCGATCCACCCGAAGCACAACGCCTGCTCGACCGCCTCCTGGTACCGCACCCCGGGCAGCCCCTTGTGCGGGATCACCAGCCACACCTCGGAAACCGACGCGCAGTGCGTGGCCAGCCACGACCGCCATTCCTCGACAGACCGCACCTCGATGACATCCATGCGACCCATGCTCCAGCGCAAAGTGCGCACCGAATGAGCACTTTCACAACTGGTGCAACCGCAACGCGATCTGGATCTCCAGTGCCCGCGCGGGCGTCTGCCAGTCCTCACCCAGCAGCGAGGCGATCCGGTCCAGCCGCTGGACGACCGTGTTCACGTGCACGTGCAGCACGTCCTTGGCGCGCGTCAGGTTGGTCCCGCACTCGAAGTACGCCCGCAGCGTCGCGACGAGATCGGTCCCGCGCCGTGCGTCGTAGTCGAGCACCGGGCCGAGCGTCGCCCGCACGTACCCGGCCAGGTCGGTCCGGTCCCCGATCAGCTGCCCCACGAACCCCAGGTCGGACAGGGCGGCCCCGTGCCCGACGCGGCCCAGCGCGAGCAGCGACCGCACGCACCGGCGTGCCTCGTCCGCGGCCGCGGCCAGCGCGGCGGGACCCGCGGCGGGACCGGACGCGCCGACGGTCACCGGCGCCTCCACCGACGCCGACAGCGACGTCGCCAGCCGCGCGGCCAGTTCCGCCGGATCGCCGTCCGCCACCAGCAGCACCACCTGCTCGGCGTGCAACCCGACGAGCGTCGCGAACCGGCCGCACGCCATCGCGAGCCGCCGCCGGGGCACGCCGTCGACGTGGGCGATCAGCACGGCGTGCGGTGCGGCCAGGTCGATCCCCAGCCTGCGGCCCCGCGCGAGCAGCGCCGCCGGGTTCCGGTCCGGCGCGGTCAGCAGGTCGGTGAGCAGCTCGCCGCGGACCTCGTCCTCCGCCTTGGCCACGGACCGCCGCAGCAGCAACAGCAGCGCCGCCACCACGCACGCGCGCTCGAACAGCCGCCGGTCCGCCTCGTCCAGGGCCGCGCGGCCCGTCAGCACCAGGCTGCCGAGCAACTCGGGGCCCGCGAGCACCGCACACACCCACTGGTCGCCGACCCGCACGGCCCGGCCCGCGGCGCGGGACGCGGCGACCGCCTCCTCGGGCCACGTGACCTTCGCGTTCGCCGCGGCGAAGCCGGACCGGACCGGCGCGTTGCCGGTGCCGACGATCGGCGGGGCGGCCGCCGCGACGCGGGCCAGCTCGGCGCCTGCGGCGTCGAAGAACACGATGCCGCCGCCGAGGACCTCCGCGACCTCCGCCGCCACCTCCGCGACGTCGCCGCCGCGCAGCACCAGCTCCATCAGCCGGTCGTGGGCGTCCTCCGCCCGGCGCATCGCCTCGTTGCCGGCGCTGATCGTCTCGTTCGCGCGCCTGGTCTCCTCCAGCAGCTGCGCGTTGTCGATGGCGATGGCGGCGTGGTCGGCGAGCGACGACAGCAGCGCGACCTCCTCCGCGGTGAACTCGCGGCGCTGCCGGTCGGCGGCGAACAGCACGCCGATCACCTTGCTGCCCAGCATGAGCGGCACGCCGAGGATGCCGACCATGCGTTCCGCCGACACCGCGTCGTCGATCGACGACGTGTGCGCGAACCGCGGGTCCGACAGGTAGTCGGCCGACGCGTACGGGTGGGCGGTCTGCGCGACGAGACCGCCGAGCCCCTCGCCGTGGCCGATGCGCAGCCGCGGCAGCAGCGACGACACCGAACCGTCCGTGACCCGCATGTACGTGGTCCCGGCGGCCTCGTCGTTGAGCGACAGGTACGACAGGTCCACCCGCAGCAGCATCCGCGCCCGGTGCACGATCGACCGCAGCACCGCGTCGAGGTCACGCAGCTTCGACAGGTCGCTCGCCGTGTCGAACAGCGCCCGCAGCTCGGCCTCGCGGCGGCGGTGCTCGGTCAGCGTGTGCCGGATCCGCAGCGCCACCTCGGTCGCCCTGGCCAGCTCCTGGTGCTCGGCGTCGGACAGCCCGGCCGACCGCGCGGCAACGGGCACGTGCGCGAGCTGCTCGCCGCTCGCATCGGCGGCGAGCAGGTCGAGCAGCTTGCGCACGGCGTCGTTGACGGCTGTGTCCACGCCGGTCATCGTGTCACTAGAGGTGCTTCCTCGGCAGCGGCCGTCGCCGCGTCCTCCTCGAGCTCGGCGCCCTTGGTCTCCTTGGCCACGAGCACCGCGACGACCGTGATCAGGCACATCGCGACGAGGTAGAGCGACACCGGCAGCGTCGAGTCCCACGCGTCGAGCAGCGCCACCGCGATCAGCGGGGCCAGCGCGCCGGCGAGGATCGACGCGAGCTGGTAGCCGACCGACGCGCCCGAGTAGCGCACGCGGGTGCCGAACAGCTCGGAGAAGAACGCCGCCTGCGGCCCGTACATGGCGCCGTGCAGCACCAGGCCGACCGTGGTGGCGAACGCGATCACGGCGAACGACCTGGTGTCGAGCAGCGCGAAGAACACGAAGCCCCACGCGCCCATGGCGACCGCGCCGAACAGGTACACCGCGCGCCGCCCGACCTTGTCGGACAGCATGCCCCACAGCGGGATCGTCACGAAGTGGATCGCCGAGCCGATGAGCACCGCGTTGAGGCCCATGGACTTCGCGAGCCCGAGCGACTCGGTGATGTACACGAGGATGAACGCGGTGATCACGTAGTACGAGACGTTCTCGCCCATCCGCGCGCCCATCGCGATCAGCACCTGGCGCCAGCTGTGCTTGAAGACCTGCACGATCGGCGCCTTCTCGGCGACGCCGCGCTCCTCGGCCTTGCGCTGCGCGGCGAGGAACACCGGCGACTCGGCGACCGCGAGCCGGATCCACAGGCCGATCACCACGAGCACCGCGGACAGCAGGAACGGGATCCGCCAGCCCCACGACAGGAACGCCTCGTCCGTCTGGACGGCGGCGAGGATCGCCAGCACGGCGGTGGCGAGCAGGTTGCCGCCGGGCGCGCCGCACTGCGGCCACGACGCCCAGAACCCGCGCCGGGACGCGCCGCCGTGCTCGGACACGATGAGCACCGCGCCACCCCACTCGCCACCGAGCGCGAAGCCCTGGACCAGGCGCAGCAGCGTCAGCAGGAGCGGGGCCGCGACGCCGATCGTCGCGTACGTGGGCAGCAGGCCCATGGCGAACGTGGCGCCACCCATCAGCAGGAGGCTGATGACGAGCAGCTTCTTGCGGCCGACCTTGTCGCCGAAGTGGCCGAAGATCAGCCCGCCGACGGGCCGGGCGAGGAAGCCGATCGCGTACGTGGTGAACGCGAGCAGCGTGCCGGTCAGGGGGTCGGAGGTGGGGAAGAACAGCTTGTTGAACACCAGCGCGGCGGCCGACGAGTAGAGGAAGAAGTCGTACCACTCGACGGTGGTGCCGACGAGGCTCGCCGACACGATCCGGGCTAGTGAGCGGGGAGAGGTGTGAGCAGGGCCACTGGTCATGGAAGAAAACGGTAGGTTTCGCACCGGCCTGTGAACCATGTGTGAACCGGACATATCATCCCGCGTCGCAGTGGTGACCGCGGCCACAGGTGGCCCGCCACATCAGGACATCGCTACTGTTGAAGGCGTGATTTGCCCGAAGTGTCAGAACACGATGCGCACCGTGGACCGTCAAGGCATCCACATCGACCAGTGCGACGGCTGCCGTGGGATCTTCCTGGACCGCGGCGAGCTGGAGACCATCCTGAACGCCGAGCGCCAGTACTCGGCCCAGGCCGCGCCGCCGCCGTACCAGGGTGGTGCGCCCGCGGCCCCGTACGGCGGCCCGCCGCCGAGGTACGGCGACTCGCCCCGCGGCTACTCGGACTCCCCGCGCGGCTACGGCCACGGCGGGTACTCGGACTCGCCGCGCGGCTACCACGGTGGTCACGGCCACCGGCGCCGCAAGAGCTTCCTGGAGCAGTTGTTCGACTGAGGTTCCCCCGCCCGTGAACCCGATGATCTGCGCGGGATGCGGTCGCTGGACCGACGAACCGCGGGTCGAGACCGACGACGCCGGCACGGTTCTCGTGTGTGTCGCTTGTGGACACCGAGAGCCGTACCGGCGTCTTCCGCTGTTCGCGGTCACCGGTCCGTCCGGCACGGGCAAGTCCACCGTGGGCCGGGTGCTGGTCGACCGGCTCGCCGACGCGTGCGTCGTCGTGGAGCAGGACCTGTTGTGGGTCGGCGCGTTGCGCGACCCGACCGGTGACTCGACCGCGTTCCGCGAGACGTGGCTGCGGCTCGCGGCGAGCCTGGGGCAGTCGGGCCGTCCCGTCGTGCTGTGCGGCACGGTCGCGCCGCCGCAGTTCGAGCTCCTGCCCGAACGCGTGCTGTTCAGCGACATCCACTACCTGGCGCTGGTGTGCGACGCGGAGGTGCTCCGCGCGCGGCTGCGGGCCCGTCCCGCCTGGCGCGGCTGGGACGAGGACCGCATCGACGAGATGCTCGACTTCGCGGAGTGGGTGCGCACCGCGGAGACCGAGCCGCCGATGACCCGCCTCGACACCACGACCGCGACCGTCGCCGCGACCGCCGACGTGATCGAGGCGTGGGTGCGCGCGCGGCTAGGGCCGGGCGATGATCGACAGTTCGACGCCGAACGGGTCGCGGAACACCGCTGACCTGCCGTACGGCGTGTCGTCGACCGTGCCGCCACCCGCCTTCGCCAGCGTCGCGTCGGTGTCGGCGACCTCGAAGCACGTGCCCCACGCCGACGGCGCTCCCGGTACGCCCATGATGCCGCCGACCTCGTGCCCGTCCGGGCGGCGCAGGAACGTGAAGTCGACGTCCGGCAGGTCGGGGTTGCCGTCGAGGGTGAAGCCGAAGACCTCGGGGTAGAACGCCCTGGCCGGGCCGGGGTTCCCGGTCACGAGGTCGTTGCGCACCAGCGTGCCCGGTTCGTTCACGAGCCGGCAGCCGGGGAACGTCCGGCCCTGCCACAGCCCGAACACCGCGCCCGCAGGGTCGGTCGCGAGCGCCGCCCGGCCGAGGTCACCGACGTCGTGCGGCTCCTCGGTGACCGTGCCGCCCGCCGCGGTGACCGCCTTGGCGGTGGCGTCGCAGTCGTCGGTGGCGAGGTACACGGTCCAGCCGCCCGTGCCGGCGCTGATCCCGGCCACCGGTTCGCCCCTCAGCAAGCACAGGGTGCCCAGCGGGCTGCCCTGGAAGGACCAGTCGAAGACCCTGCCGTAGTAGTCCTGCGCGGCGGCCACGTCCGGCACGCGCAGTGTCACCCACGTGGGCGTTCCGAGTGGCTGGTGCTCGTTCACGATGCTCATGATGGGGACGCTACGGGGCATGTAGGACAAGTCGAGTCCTACTTGCGACGTGCGCCACGGTTGCAAGCATCGTGCTTGCAACTGCTAGCACTTGGGCGTACCGTCGGTGGTGTCACGAGGAGGTGGCGGATGAACGAGAACCCCATCGACAAGGTCGCCGACCTCGGACGGGACATCGGCGAGTACATCAAGCAGCAGCGCAGCAATGCCAAGATCTCGCTGCGCCAGCTGTCGAAGCTCGCCGGGGTGTCCAACCCCTACCTCAGCCAGATCGAGCGGGGCCTGCGCAAACCCAGCGCGGAGATCCTGCAGCAGATCGCCAAGGGTCTGCGGATCTCGGCGGAGGCGCTCTACGTACAGGCCGGGATTCTCGACCTGCCGCAGGGCGGACCGGTGGTGGACGCGGTGCGCGCGGACATGTCGCTCACCGAACGTCAGAAGCAGGTGCTGCTCGACGTGTACGAGTCCTTCCGCCGCGAGAACGCCACCGCCACAGCGTCTGAACCTGAGAACAAGGAGTGAGAGACATGGCCGCATTGCTGCCCACCACCGAAGACGTGCGCAAGGCCCGTGAGCAGGCCGTCGCGGTGCTGAACACCGCCGCCGAGAGCGTCCGCACGCCGCTGCTCGCCGCGCTCGGCGCGGGCGACCTGGCCACGCACGCCGTGATCGACGCGGTGAACAAGGCCCGCACCCGGGTCAACGAGGGCACCACCGCCGTGCCGACCGACCTGGCCGGCCTGCGCGAGAAGGTGGACCCGGCCGAGCTGCGCAAGCTCGTCGACGAGTACGCCGAGGCCGCCCAGAAGCTGTACCAGAAGCTGGCCGACCAGGGCGAGGACGCGCTGGCGAAGCTGAAGGCCGACCCGCGCGTCGGCAAGGCCATCGACCAGCTGGAGGAGGCCATCGCCACGCTGCAGGAGCGCGTCGGCGACGTGGCCGGTGACGCCCGCGAGCTGGCCGAGGAGGTCCTCGGCAAGGTGACCCGCCGCACCCGCTCGGTCGGCGAGAAGGCCGCGAGCAAGGTCGAGCGCGTGACCGAGGACGCCGCGCTGGCGGTCGAGGAGGTGGGCGCCGACGTCGCGCACGACGTGCGCAGCGCGACCCGCAAGGCCGCCAACCGCACCGCCGCGAAGAAGCCCGCCGCGACGACCCGCAAGACCAACGGTTCTGCCGGCAAGTAGCAACCGCGCAGGTCAGCGCCCCCGGTGCCGGTTTGGTACCGGGGGCGCGTTATGTCCGCATACCGGTCCACTGGTCACGGCGCGGCGTCCGCACGTAGTCTGGGTGCGTGCCGGCAGAAGCGTTGTGGATCCTCTTCATCATCAAGTGGCTCGCGGTCCCCGTCGGGGTCTTCGCGTTCATCCACGCACTGATGCAGCGTCCGGACGCCTACACCGCGATCGACAGAATGACGAAACCGGCCTGGCTGGGCATCACCGCGGGCGGCACCGTGGCGCTCATCCTCTTCGACGCCGCGAGCATCGGCCTCATGTTCTGGATCGCGGGCCTGGTCGCCGTGCTCGTGTACATCGTGGACGTGCGGCCGCGGCTCATCGAGGTGCAGCGCGGGAACCGCTGGTGAAGTGGTCGATCTCGGGCTCGCTGACCGTCAAGCCCGCCAACGAGCACCCGGAACTGCTGGCCGACCCCGTCGCGAAGGCGCTCGCCGCGCTGCCGGAACCCGGTGACGTCGGCGTCGCCGCGATCGACCCCGAGCTGGCCGACACGGCCGCGTTCTGCGAGGCGTACGGCTCACCGCTGACCGCGTCGGCGAACTGCGTCGTCGTGTCGGGCAAGCGGGCAGGCGAGGAGCGCTTCGCGGCGTGCCTCGTGCTGGCGACCACCCGCGCCGACGTGAACGGGACCGTGCGCAGGCGCCTCGACGTCCGGAAGGCGTCGTTCGCGCCGATGGACACCGCGGTGGCGCTGACGGGGATGGCGTACGGCGGCATCACGCCGCTCGGCCTGCCCGCGGAGTGGCCGCTGCTCATCGACGCGGCGGTCGCGGCAGCACCGGAGCTGGTCATCGGCAGCGGCATCCGCGGCAGCAAGCTCCTGATCCCCGGCCCGGCGCTGGCCGCCCTCCCGAACGCGGAAGTCATCGAGTCCCTGGGCCGCTGACCGCCCCCGCCCGCGTGTGATGAAGGAGCCCTTCATCACACCCCTGATCTTGTCATCGGAAAGATCCACCGCTATCTTGTCAGTGACAAGACTGGAGGGGATCCGAGAATGAGTATCGACCTGGGGATGGTCCGGCAGATGTGGCGGCTCATGGAGCCGGTGCACGCGCTCGTCTACTACGCGCCGGAGGTGGTCGCCCGCTTCGCGAAGCTCGGCTTCGACACCGAGACCCGCTGGCCCGCCTACTTCCCGCTCCGCGCGGCGCCGCTCGGCGCGGCCGGACCGGAACTGGTCGCGGCCACCTTCTACAGCTTCAACCCCGCCATGGTCCGCGAGCACATCCCCGCCGCCTGGCGGATCGCCACCCCCGAGGACGTCCTCGCCGCCCGCCGCGACGGGATCGACGAGGCGCTCGGCGCGCTCACCGCGGACCTCGACCTGCGTGCGGCCGCCGACCTCGCCCGACGGCTCGTCGACGCCGTCAGCACGGTCGGCCGCCCGCTCGGCGCCGCCAACGCCGGCCTGCCGTGGCCGGACGAGCCGCACCTCGCACTGTGGCACGCGGCGACCGTCCTGCGTGAGGTCCGCGGCGACGGGCACGTGGCCGCGCTGCTCACCGCGGGCCTCGACCCCGTCGAGTCGCTGGTCTCGTTCGCGGGCGTCGGCGCCGCGCCACGCGCGGTGTTCGCGAGCCGCGGCTGGTCCGACGACGAGTGGGACGCCGCCGCGGGCAGGCTCGTCGAGCGGGGCTGGCTGAACGAGGACGGCACCGCCACCGAGGCGGGCCACGCGGGCCGCGACGAGGTCGAGCGCATGACCGACGAACTGGCCGCGCCCGCCTACCGGGCGCTGGGCGCGGCACGGGTGGGACGGTTCGCGCAGCTCGTCATGCCGGTCACCACGGCGGTCGTCCACACGGGTCTGTTGCCGCGGCAGAGCACGCTCGGTCTCAGTCGCTGACATGGACGGGCGGGGAGCCCGCCGCACGCGAACTCCCCGCCCTGGATGATTAGCTCAAGGGCCCCAAGGAGTAAGACGCCTCACAGATCGGAAAGGTTGCGTCGCAGGTGCGGGAAGACCTTCGCGACCTTCGCCGTGAGGTAGTCGCCGTAGGTGCCCTCGAACGCGAGCGGTGACTGACCGTCCCACCTGCGCCGCCCGTCCCCGGCGACCGCGGCGCGGTCGGGCAGCGGCGGCACCTCGGCGCCGAAGTCCGGGTCGAAGAAGAACGGGAACGACAACCGGTCGCGCCCGGACGTGTTCCGCACCCGGTGCGGCGTCGACCGGTACCAGCCGCCGGTGAGCCGTTCGAGCATGTCGCCGATGTTGCACACGAACGTGTCCGGCAGCGGCGGCGCGTCGAGCCACCCGTCCGGCGTGTGCACCTGGAGGCCGCCGTTGTCGTCCTGCATCAGCAACGTCAGCAGCCCGTAGTCCGTGTGCTCGCCGACGCCCCAGCCGGTGTCGCCCGGCGGCGCGGGCGGGTAGTGGAAGATCCGGAACAGCACGGTCGGGTGCGCGGTGTACCCGGTGGCGAAGTAGTCGGCGGCGAGGCCGAGGCTCAGCGCGACGCCGCGCAGCACCTCCTGCGCGACCCTGGTCATCTCGTCGAGGTAGGTCAGCACGAGCGCACGCAGTTCCGGCACCTGGCGCGGGAAGAGGTTGGGGCCGTGCAAGGGAAGCTGGTGCGTGGCGGGCAGTTCCGTGCCGAAGTACAGGCCCTCCTTGCGGTCCTCCTCACCGGACGTGAGCTCCGCGCCGACGGGGAACCAGCCGCGCCAGGCCTTGCCGCCGCGGGCCATCGCGATCTCGTCCTTCTCGTGCTCCGGCAAGGAGAAGAACGTGCGTGCCGCCACGTCCAGGGACTCGCGCAGCGCGCGTGGCACGCCGTGCCCGGAGACGTAGAAGAACCCCGTCTCGCGGCACGCCGCCTCGATCCGCGCCGGCACGTCCGGTCCGGACAGGTCGATGACCGGCAGCACCTACAGCACCACCGTTTTGTTGCCGTGCACCAGGATCCGGTTCTCCAGGTGCCAGCGCAGCCCGCGGGAGAGCACGACCTTCTCGATGTCGCGGCCCTTGCGCACCATGTCCGGCACCGAGTCGCCGTGGTCGACGCGGATCACGTCCTGCTCGACGATCGGCCCCGCGTCCAGCTCGGCGGTGACGTAGTGGCAGGTCGCGCCGATCAGCTTCACGCCGCGCCGGTGCGCCTGGTGGTAGGGCCGCGCGCCGACGAACGACGGCAGGAAGCTGTGGTGGATGTTCAGCGCGCGGCCCGCCCACCTCGCGCACAGGTCGGCGGGCAGGATCTGCATGAACCGCGCCAGCACGATCGCGTGCGGGTCCGCGGCGTCGACCAGCTCGGCGACCTTCGCGAACGCGGTTTCCTTGTCCTCGCGCGGGAACGGCACGTGGTGGAACGGGATGCCGTGCGCCTCCGTGATCGTCGCGAGGTCGGCGTGGTTGCCGATCACCGCGGACACGTCCACGTCCAGCTCCCCGGCCGCGACCCGGCCCAGGATGTCGTAGAGGCAGTGGCCTTCCTTCGACACCAGGATCACGACGCGGCGGCGCTCGCCGGTGTCGAGGATCTGCCACTCGCCACCCAGCGGTGCCACGGTCGCGCCGAACCGGGTCCGCAGCTCGGCCGCGTCGAACGGCAACGAGTCGGCGGCGACCTCCTGGCGCGTGAAGAACCAGCCGGTGTCCGGGTCGGTGTGGTACGCGGCCTCGACGATGGTGCCGCCGGCGTCGGCGAGGAACGACGCGATCGTCGCGACGATGCCGATCTGGTCCGGGCAGCCGAAGGTGATCACGTAACGGCGGGCCATGGCCGTCCTCTCAGGGAGTGCGCAGCGCGGCGACGAGAGCGGGGTCCCCGTTGACCACGGCCGTGCTCGGCCGCTTCCACAGCGCACGGTAGACCGCGTCCGCGGTGCCCACCAGCGACGCGTCGGTGTCGATGTCGGTGGCCTTGCCGATCACGGGTTTCCCGCCCTCGGTCAGGGTGACCAGCCAGGCGCGCCCCGCGTCGGCCGCGTGCACGAGCACGGTGCCCGCGACGTCGGTGGGGAAGCGGGCGACCATCACGTGGAGCGCCTCGTCGGCCCCGTCCGCGGCGAACCCGGGCTCGAACACGAGGTGCGGCACGTCGTCGCCGTGCGCGGCGTGTTCGGCGTCGAGCCGGTGGATCGCGGTCTCGTGGGCCTGGCGCCGCGACCAGAAGTCCGTGCCGCCGAAGCCGGCGAACGCCCACGCGGGTGCGCCGGGCCCGCGGCGCGCCAGCTCGTCGAGCATCGTGCCGAGGGTGGTGTCCCAGAAGCCGAGCAGCTCGTCCCAGTCCTCGGGCGGCCGCTCGGTGCGCGGCGCCTCCCCGGCGGGGTCGGCGTCCAGCGACAGCACGACCTGGGCCTGCACGCGCGCGATGTGCCGCACCAGGCGGTGCACCGTCCATCCCGGACACGTCGGAACCTGGGCGTCCGGTCCGGCGGCCACCGCCGCGGCACGCAGCGCCGCCGCCTGCTCCCGCGTCTCTTCGAGGTATTCGGCGAACTCCACGGCCCAGACCTTAGTGGCCGGGGGCCGGCTCCGGTGATCGTGACGGCGCCGGGGTGACCGGGGGATCTGCAGCTCCCCCGCCCACTTGTCCACAACCGCACCGGTTGTCCACAGCCCAGCCACGAACCCCCCGAACTGTCACCCCCTGCCGGTAAGCTGGCAAGGCGGGTGGCCCCCGGGATCGGGTGGGGGTTCCGTACGTACTGGGCGGACGGCGTTTTCGCAGGTCAGGGCCGTTGTGGCGGCCCGGCGACGGTTTACAGGCGGGCCTGCGCGTACGCCGCCATGGCCGCGCGCATGAACTCGGCCAGCCGCGGGTCCGTCTTGTCGAAGTTCGCGCGGAACCTCGGGTCGTCGGCGTACGTGTTGCCGAGACCGGTGTAGGACTCGCGGTTCGGCGTCCAGTAGCCGGACAGCCAGCGGTAGTGCCCGTCGAGCACGTCCAGCACCTCGGTGTCACCGGGCTCGTGGCCGGCGTCGATCAGCGCGACCAGCGCGCCCAACTGCTCGGCCCACTGCTTGCCCTGGGCCTGCCACCACTCCTTGGACTTGCCCTTGACGTGCGCGTTCGCCGCGTCCACGTGCTCGGCGCCCCAGCGCTCACGCGCCTCCTGCCGCAACTCCTCCTGCTTCGCGGAGTCGAACCCCTCGAACCAGTGGTCCATCGATGTCACGTTCTCACCTCCTTCCAACTCGTCGATCGTGCGTGCGACCGTCCGCGCGAGCCGCGCGAAGCGGTCCCGTTCGGCCAGCAGCCAGCGCCGGTGCATCCTCAGCACCTCGACCTGGTCACGGCCCTGCTGGACGATCTCCTTGATCACGTCCAGCCCGACGCCCAGCTCCCGCATGACGAGGATCTGCTGCAGCCGCAGCAGCTGTTCCTGCTCGTAGTAGCGGTAGCCGTTGCCGCCGACCCACGCCGGCGGCAGCAACCCGATCTCGTCGTAGTGCCGCAGCGTCCGGGACGTCACCTTCGACATCCTCGCGACCTGAGCGATCGACCACGCCATGAGAAGAACGATAGAAGTTGACGCAACGTCAAAGTCAAACCCGATGTGGTACTAACCACCCCGTGCGCGAACACGCTTACGCCAGCCTCGTGGGCACGGCCGTCGGGGACGCCCTCGGCGAGGCCCTCTTCCGGCAGGAGGACGCGGCCGCGCGCCGCCTGCCGCCCGGTCCGTGGCCGTGGACGGACGACACCGAGATGGCGTGCTCGGTGTTCCACGTCCTCGACACCCACGGCCGCGCCGACCCGGACGCCCTCGCCGCGAGCTTCGTCGCGCACTACGACGTCGACCGCGGCTACGGCGCGGGCATCGACGCGATGATGGCGAAGGTCGCCAGGGGCGCGGACCTGCGCACGCTCGCGGCGTCGACCTTCGGCGGCACCGGGTCGTGGGGCAACGGCGGCGCCATGCGGGTCGCGCCGCTCGGCGCGTGGTTCACCGGCGACCCGGACCGCGCGGCGGCGGAGGCCGAGGTGTCGGCCGCCGTCACGCACACCAACCCCGAGGGCATCGCGGGGGCCGTGGCGGTCGCGGTCGCGGCGGCGGTGCCCCCGGATGCGATGGTGGCCGAGGTCCTGCGGCTCACCCCGCCGGGTCTGGTGCGGGACGGGATCGAGAAGGCCGTCGCGCTCGACGCCACCCCGGAGGAGGCGGCCGCCGAGCTGGGCACCGGGGTGCGGCTGAGCGCACCGGACACGGTCCCGCTCGCGCTGTGGGTGCTCGCCCGCCACCCGCTGGACTACGAGCAGGCCGTGTGGGAGGTCGCCACGGTGGCCTGGGACGTCGACACCCTGTGCGCGATCGTCGGCGGCGTGATCGCGGCCCGCGTCGGGATCGAGGGCATCCCCGCCGCGTGGCGCGCGTCCGCGGAGCCGTTGCCTAGCTGGGTGTGACCGCCGCCCAGTCGAGCGTGACCTCGCCGAGCCGCCAGCGCTTGCGGCGGTCGAGCACGGGCCAGTCCCGCGCCAGCAACGCGACCGCCTCGGTCCACCGGGCCCGCGGCCCGAAGTTGGCGTACGGGGCGGCGTGCGCCCAGCAGCGGTCCAGCGCGGTGAACAACGCGTGCACCCGCTCGCCGGGCACGTTGCGGTGGATCAGCGCCTTGGGCAGGCGTTCCGCCAGGTCGGACGGCTGCGCCAGGTCGCTGGGCAGGCACGCGAGCGTGAGCGTGCGCGGACCGGCCGCGTCGAGCGTGACCCAGCAGCAGCGGCGGCCCAGCTCGTCACACGTGCCCTCGACGACCAGCCCGCCGGGCGCGAGCCGCTCCAGCATGGCGGCCCAGGCGGCGGCCACCTCCGCCTCCTCGTACTGCCGCAGCACGTTGAACGCCCGCACCAGCACCGGCCGGGTGCCCGCCAGCTCGAACCCGCCGCGGCGGAACTCGAGCCGTGGCGGGTCGGCGGCGTGCTCGGCGGCCGCGACCCGCGCCGGGTCGATCTCCAGCCCGAGCACCCGCACGTCGGCGCGCACGCTCGCGAGCCTGCGCGCCAGCTCGACGGTCGTCACCGGCGTCGCGCCGTACCCGAGGTCGACGACCAGCGGGTCCGCGGCGTTCTCGACGGCCGCGCGGACGGCGTGCGTGCCGGTCACCCAGCGGTCGGAGCGCCGCAGCCGGTTGGGGTTGGTGGTGCCGCGGGTCGGGGTGCCGAGCGGCCTCAGTCGCGCTCGGCCAGCCACTTCTCGGCGTACTCCGCCTCGGCCGCCAGCAGCTTGGTGACCTGCTCGGCGACCACCTTCTCGATCTTGCCGCCGATCAGCGGGATGCCGACCTTCACCTCGGCCCTGATCAGCAGCTCGCTGCCGGCGCCGCGCGCGGTGAGCTGCCCGCGCGAGGAGATGTGGGCGGGCACGCCGCTGATCGTGGCCTTGCCCGCCGACTCGAACCCGCGCCAGCGCTCTTCCCGCTCCACGACGAGGTCGCCGTTGAGGATGGACCGGACCGCGCCGGGCAGGCGGCTCGCGTCGACGCCCTGGCGGAGGCGGTAGGCGGCGGTGTCGCCCTCGACCTCGTGGTCGAGCAGCGCGGCGCCTTTGCCGCCGATGTCCCGCAGGCGCGCGGTGAGGAAGGCCTCGTCGACGAGGGTGGCGAAGACCTCGTCGGCGGTCGCGGCGAAGGTGGCGCGGTGCTCGAAGCGGCTGGGCATGAACGGGAGGTTACCGTTGGAGCCCATGACGAGCCTCCCCCTCGCCGCCGTGCCGCTGTCCGGTTACACGACGCTGCGCGTCGGCGGACCCGCAACCCGGTTCGTGTCGGCCGAGTCCGCGGAGGAGGTGGTCGCCGCCGTCCGGGACACCGAGGACCGCCTGCTGGTGCTCGGCGGCGGCTCGAACCTGGTGATCTCCGACGACGGCTTCGCCGGGACGGTCGTCCGCGTCGCCAACCGCGGCAGCAAGATCGACTCCCTCGGCGACGGCCGCGTGGCCCTCACCGTCGAGGCGGGCGAGGACTGGGACGCGGTCGTGTGCCGCACCGTCGAGGCGGGGCTGGGCGGCCTCGAGTGCCTGTCCGGCATCCCCGGTTCGGTCGGCGCAACGCCGGTGCAGAACGTCGGCGCGTACGGCGTCGAGATCGCGCAGCTGCTCATCTCGGTGGACCTGCTCGACCGCGCGTCGGGCGAGATCCGCACCCTGTCCGCGTCGGAGCTCGGTCTCGGCTACCGCACGAGCATGCTGAAGAACACCGAACGCGCGGTGGTCCTCCGCGTCCGCTTCGAACTGGCGGACGGCGGGCTGTCCGCCCCGATCCGGTACACGGAGCTGGCGCGGGTTCTCGGCGTGCGGCAGGGCCGCCAGGTCCCGGCGGCGGACGCCCGCGCGGCGGTGCTCGAACTGCGGCGTGGCAAGGGCATGGTCCTCGACGACGCCGACCACGACACGTGGAGCGTCGGCTCGTTCTTCACGAACCCGGTGGTGGCGGACAGCGAGCTGCCCGGCGTGCTGTCCCGCATCGCGTCGGTGGTCGGCGCGGACACCCCGGTGCCCCAGTACCCGGCGGGTGTCGGCACGTCGAAGCTGTCGGCGGCGTGGCTGATCGAACGAGCGGGCTTCGCGAAGGGCTACCCGGGCGACGGCCGCCCCGTCACACTGTCCACAAAGCACACACTGGCACTGACCAACCGGGGCACCGCGAAGGCCGCCGATGTGGTAGCCCTGGCAAGGGAAATCCGCGACGGCGTGTCCACGAAGTTCGGCGTCGACCTGCACCCGGAACCGGTCCTGGTGGGCTGCTCCCTCTAGCCCAGGTCCAGCTCCAGCTCGGCTAGTCCGACCCGCGGGCCGCCCAGACGTTGAACACGACCCCGCCCGCGAGCGCTGCGGACGCTAGCAGCACGTAGGCGGGCACCCAGTGCACGATCACCGCGATCACGGTGACCACGCACAGGATCGCGAACGCACCCGCGGTCAACGCGGACACCCCACTGGGCGGCCTACCCACCCACCCGACGCTACGCCCGGAACGCCCTCGTCGCTGAGGCCTGTGCGCGGGGCTTCATGACGATCTGGTCCAGGTTGACGTGCGAGGGCCGGGTCACCGCGAACGTCACCACCTCCGCGACGTCGTCCGCGGTGAGTGGCTCGATGCCCTCGTACACCGACGACGCGCGGTCGGCGTCGCCGTCGAAGCGGACCAGGGAGAACTCCGTCGCCACCATCCCCGGCAGCACCTCCGTGAACCGCACCGGCGAACCGAGCAGCTCGCCGCGCAACGTGCGGTGCAGCGCCGACTGCGCGTGCTTGGCGCTCGTGTAGCCGGCCCCGCCGTCGTACACCTCGGTCGCCGCGATCGACGTGATCGTCACGACGTGGCCGTCGCCGGACTCGACGAGGGCCGGCAGCAGTGCCTTGGTGAGACGGAGGGTGCCGAGCACGTTCGTCTCCCACATCCACCGCCAGTGGTCCTCGTCCGCCTCGGCGACGGGGGCGAGGCCGCGCGCGCCGCCCGCGTTGTTCACCAGCACGCGGCACGGGCCCGCCGCCTCGACGAAGGAAGAAACCGACGAGGGATCCGTCACATCGAGCGGAACCGCCACACCGCCGATGGAATCCGCCAAATCGGTCAGCCGATCCAGGCGGCGGGCGCCCAGAACCACCCGAAAACCGGCGTCGGCGAGGTGGCGGGCGGTGGCGGCGCCGATGCCCGAACTGGCTCCGGTAACAATCGCTGTGCCGAGGTTGTTCACGTTGACGATCCTGCACACGCGGGTAACCCGGTCGGTGAGAGGGTGGCGGGTGACCACTGTCACACTCTCAGCCGCGCACCATCACGGGGCTGGGGCGTCAATAGGCAAGAGGGATTAGAGCCAGGCGGAGGTTGGAACGTGAGATCCGGACGGCGGTTTCTCGGCACGGTCGCGACTCTGGTCGCCGCGATTGCGCTGCTCGCATCCTGTACGTCGGACGGCGGCGACGGGGCGAGCGGCGGCAGCGGTGGCGGCAAACCGTTCGAGAAGAAGGCGCCCGCCGCGAAGGTCGCGTTCGAGCCCGCGATCGGCGCGAAGGACGTCTCGCCCATCTCGCCGGTGAAGATCACCGTGTCCGGCGGTGAGCTGGTCGAGGCCACCGTCACCAACCCGGCGGGCAAACCGGTCGCCGGGGAGATCGCGCCCGACAAGAAGAGCTGGACCAGCGCCGAGGTGCTCGGCTACGCGAAGGCCTACACGTACACGGTCAAGGCGGAGAACGCCGACGGCAAGGTGACCGAGAAGACCGGCGCCTTCAACACGATCGCGCCCGCCGCCACCCCGCGCGCCACGATCAACCCGGGCGACGACGCCACGGTGGGCGTCGGCATGCCGGTCAGCATCAAGTTCCCCGAGGGCGGCCCCGAGGACAAGGCGGCCGTCGAGAAGGCGCTGACCGTGGAGACCTCGGTGCCCGTCGAGGGGTCGTGGGCGTGGATCAGCGACAGCCAGGTCGACTGGCGCCCCAAGGAGTACTGGCCGGCGAACACGCAGGTCACGGTGAACGCGAAGCTGTACGGCGTGGCCTACGGCGGCGGCGCGTACGGCAAGTCCGACCTGTCGACGAAGTTCACCATCGGCCGCAACCAGGTCGTGAAGGTCAACACGCCGGACCACAAGATGAACGTCTACCGCGACGGCGCGCTGGTGGCGAGCTACCCGTCCAGCAACGGCAAGGACAGCGACCCGAACCTGAACACGCCCAACGGCACGGTCATCGTCATGTCGAAGGAGCCGGTCGGCGACTTCTCCAACCCGCGCTACGGGTACACGAACGTCAAGAAGAAGTGGGCCGTCCGCATCTCCAACCACGGCGAGTTCATCCACGAGAACGAGGAGAACCACGCCAACATCGGCAAGGCGAACACCTCGCACGGCTGCATCAACCTCTACGAGACCGACGCCAAGGCGTACTTCGACAGCGCGTTGATCGGCGACCCCGTGGAGATCACCGGTTCCCGGGCCAACTTCCCGACCACGTCCGACGTGTTCGACTGGCTCATCCCGTGGGAGCAGTGGCAGTCGATGTCGGCGCTGAACTGAATGGCGGGCGCCACGGGCGGGGGCGGTGCCCGCATCGCCTTCCGCACCGCCGGTGATCCGCAGGGACCGCCCATCGTGTTCGTGCACGGCTGGGCGGCGTCCAGCGAGTCGTGGGCCGGACAGCTGAGTGACCAATCTCTCAGCGGGCATTGGATGGTGGCCGTCGACCTCCGCGGGCACGGCGCCTCCAGCGCCCCGTCGGACGGCTACGACGACCCGGCCGTGTGGGCCGCCGACCTCGCCGGGGTCCTGGCCGGTCTCGGCCGTCCGGCGGTGCTCGTCGGCTGGTCCTACGGCGGTCTCGTCGTCACCGACTACCTGCGGGAACGCGGAACCGCCGGGGTGGCGGGCGTCGTGTACGCGGGCGCGGTGACCGAGCTGGGACGGGACCGGCCCGGCGGCGCGATCGGCCCGGCGTGGGACGGCGTGATGCGGCCGATGATGTCCGAGGACCCCGACGAGGCCATCCCGGCGCTGACCGCGTTCGCCAAGCGGATGACCGTCGAGCCGCTGCCCGGCCCCGACCTCCAGCGGCACGTGGGCAACATGCTCCGTGTGCCGCCGCGCGTCCGGAAAGCGCTGTTCAAGCGGGATCTGGGCAGTGCGGACGTGCTCGCCGCGATCGACGTGCCGGTGCTGATCGCGCACGGCACGGCCGACACGGTCGTCGCGCCGTCGAGCGCCGAGTACGCGGCGGGGAAGATTTCCACCGCCACCGTGCGTTGGTTCGAAGAAGTGGGACACATGCCGTTCGTGGAACGCCGTGCGGAGTTCAACGCGGCCCTGCTCGAGTTCGCGGGGCCGGTCGCCAACCACTAGTCGGGAGTGGATGTGACGGTCGGAGACGATCCCGTGGGTTCGGTGCTGCGCATGCGGCGGTTGCCACGCAGAGTGGCCGTGCTGTCACTGCACACGTCGCCGCTGGAACAGCCGGGCACCGGCGACGCGGGCGGCATGAACGTCTACATCACCCAGACCGCCACCCGCATGGCCCGCCGCGGCATCGCGGTCGAGGTGTTCACGCGCGCCACGTCGTCGGACCTGCCGCCGGTGGCGGAGCTGGCGCCGGGCGTGCTGGTCCGGCACGTCACCGCGGGCCCGTACGAGGGCCTCGGCAAGGACGAGCTGCCCGCGCAGCTGTGCGCGTTCACCGCGGGCGTGCTGCGTGCGGAGGCCAGGCACGAACCCGGCTACTACGACCTCGTGCACTCGCACTACTGGCTGTCCGGCCAGGTCGGCTACCTGGTGCGGGACCGCTGGGGCGTGCCGCTGGTGCACTCCGCGCACACGCTCGCGAAGGTCAAGAACGCCGCGCTCGCCGACGGCGACACCCCCGAGCCGCGCAGCCGGGAGATCGGCGAGCAGCAGGTCGTGGACGAGGCGGACCAGCTGATCGCGAACACCGACGTCGAGGCCGCGCAGCTCACCGACCTGTACGACGCCGCGCCGGACAAGGTGCACACCGTGGCGCCCGGCGTCGACCTGGACATGTTCCGGCCCGGTGACCAGGCCGCGGCGCGTGCCGCGCTGGGCATCGCACCGGACGCGACCGTGTTCGCGTTCGTCGGCCGCATCCAGCCGCTGAAGGCGCCCGACGTGCTGCTGCGCGCGGCCGCCGAGCTGCTGGCGCGGGGTGCCGTGGCGCGGGAGAAGCTGGTCGTGGTGGTCGTCGGCGGGCCGTCGGGCACCGGGCTGGAGGCGCCGACCGCGCTGCAGGAGCTGGCCGCGCACCTCGGCATCGCCGACGTCGTGCGGTTCCTGCCGCCGCGCAGGGGCGCCGAGCTGCGGGACGTGTACCGGGCCGCGGACGTGGTGGCGGTGCCGAGCCACAACGAGTCGTTCGGGCTGGTCGCGCTGGAGGCGCAGGCGTGCGGGACGCCGGTGGTCGCGGCGGCGGTCGGCGGGCTGCCGGTCGCGGTGGCGAACCGCCGGTCGGGCCTGCTCGTCACCGGGCACCACCCGGCGACGTGGGCGTCCGCGCTGTCGTACGTCGCGCTGCGGCCGGATGTGCTGACGTCGCTGGCGGCCGGCGCCGTCGAGCACGCGGCCCGGTTCTCGTGGGACCGTACGACTGACGCGCTGATCTCGGGGTACGCCGACGCGGCGAGCGCGTTCCGGCGTGCGCTGTTCGAGACGGAGGTGGCGGTGTGAGTGACCTGAACAAGGTCATCGAGGAGACGCTGGCCGATCGGGAGCTGAAGTACACCAGCCCCGGCGCGGGTCGCTACTTCGTCACACTGCCCGGCACGAAGAAGCTGCAGACCAACGTGTGGCTGCGGGTGAACCCGCACGCGCTGGTGATCGAGGCGTTCGTGTGCAGGCGGCCGGACGAGGCGTTCGAGGACGTGTACCGGTTCATGCTGCGGCGCAACGCGAAGCTCTACGGGGTGGCGTACACGATCGACCAGCTCGGCGACATCTACCTGGTGGGGCGGGTCGCGCACGAGTCGGTGACGCCCGACGAGCTGGACCGGCTGCTCGGCCAGGTGCTCGAGGCGGCGGACGGGGACTTCAACACGCTGCTGGAGATCGGCTTCGCGTCGTCGATCCAGCGGGAGTACGAGTGGCGGGTCGCGCGCGGCGAGTCGCTCGCGAACCTGAAGGCGTTCGAGCACATGCTGACGCCATCGACGGCGGCGACGCCTGAGGTTTGATTTTGTATGCAGGTTCGCGCGGCGGCTCGGGCGAGGGGGGAGTCGCGATCCCGAGCCGCCGCGCGTTAGGTTCCCGCCGCGTCGGAGCCCTGAGCGGGGGGCACCCATGGGAATCCGGGCGGGGTACGGCTCGGCAGGGGAGACGAGCCGTACTGCTGCCCTCTCGGATCAGGGAGTGCGTGGGAGCTGATCCGCAAGGGCGCTGTCAACCTGTCAGAAGTCGGGCGGTTACACAAGGCCACTAACCGCGCCGCGATAGGGTAATTGCGTTCCGTAGGTAACGATTCGGCTACGACCCTTACTCGAAAGCTCGACGGAGTGTTGATTGGAGCACTCAGGTTGGCCCGAATGGGTGGCCCGGACCGTGTGGTTCATCTTTCTCTGGCAGGCTGCTCGACATGTCTGGATCGATGCACGAATCCTCGGTGGGAACGCTGATCCTGCTCCGCCACGGCGAGAGCGTCTGGAACGCCGAGAACCTGTTCACCGGCTGGGTGGACGTGGCGCTGTCGGAGAAGGGCAAGGCCGAGGCGCAGCGCGGCGGCGAGCTGATCCGCGACGCGGGTCTGCTGCCGGACGTGGTGCACACGTCGGTGCTGCGCAGGGCCATCTCGACGGCGAACATCGCGCTGGACGTGGCGGACCGCCACTGGATCCCGGTGAAGCGCGATTGGCGCCTGAACGAGCGCCACTACGGCGCGCTGCAGGGCAAGAACAAGAAGCAGACGCTGCAGGAGTTCGGCGAGGAGCAGTTCATGCTCTGGCGCCGCTCCTACGACACCCCGCCGCCGCCGATCGAGAAGGGCTCGGAGTTCTCCCAGGACGCCGACGTCCGGTACGCGGGCATCGACGCGCCGCTGTCGGAGTGCCTGAAGGACGTGGTCGCGCGCATGCTCCCGTACTGGGAGTCGGAGGTCGTCCCGGACCTGCGCGCGGGCAAGACGGTCATGCTGGCCGCCCACGGCAACTCGCTGCGCGCCCTGGTCAAGTACCTGGACCGGATCAGCGACGAGGCGATCGCGGGCCTGAACATCCCGACCGGCATCCCGCTGCGCTACGACCTGAACGACAACCTGGAACCCCGCACCCCGGGCGGCACCTACCTGGACCCGGCAGCAGCCGAAGCAGCAGCCGCAGCAGTAGCCAACCAGGGCCGCTAACCCCGCGAGTCCCGCCCCAGAACACCGCGAGTCGCGCTCTCGGACATACCGAGTTGTCAGTTTCGTGCAGCAGGTTGATGCACGAAACTGACAACTCGATGTGCGTGAGAGCGCGACTCGCGGTGTTTGAGCGCGGGACTCGCGGGGGTGGGGGTCAGATCAGGCCTAGTTCTCGGGCTCTTGCGCCTGCTTGGAAGCGGGACTCGGCGCCCAGCGCGGTCATCAGTTCGGCCACGCGGCGGCGGTAGGTGCGGACGCCCAGGCCCAGGGTGCGGGCCGCGGTCTCGTCCTTGCAGCCCGATGCCAGGAGTTCCATCACCTTCGGCGCCAGTGTGGTCAGCTCGGCGTGCTGTGCGTCGTAGACCGCCAGGTCCATCCCCGCGCGCCACGCCGCCTCGAACAGCGACAGGACGTTCTGCACCACCGCCGCCTCGGTGACCACGCCGTAGCTGCGCTGTCCGTCCGCGAGGTCGCCTGCCAGGATCGCGAACCTGCGGTCGATGATGATCGTCTCGTTCACGGCGTCGTTCGTGATGCGGACCGCCGCGTGGGCGGCGACCTCCCGCACGTGCCGCGCCGACGACGGGTTGAGCAGCGTCGCGGGCTGGTACAGCTTGCGGACCACCGGCTTCGTCTCCTGCACCGGCCGCTCCGGGGCCCGGTGGGCCGTGGCCCACGTGTTCAGGTCGCGCGCCGCGCAGACGATCTCGCTGGCCGTCGCGAACAGGTGGGCCGTCCGTGCGAACAGCTCTTCCTCGCCCCGCACGATCGTCACCGTCATGCCACCAGTCTGCCCGCGCGGCAACCCGGCCGTCGAAGTCGGCAAGAAGTTGCCAATCCCGGCGGCGGGACACCGCCGTGGACACGCTGGAGCCATGACCACTTCGATCAACGCAGCGGCGGCCGGCACGTGGCAGCTCGGCGACCGCACCGTCAACCGCATGGGCTTCGGGGCCATGCGCCTCATGCAGAACGCCGACGGCACCCCCAGCGACCGCGAGCGCGCGATGACCGTGCTCCGCAGGGCCGTCGAGCTGGGTGTCAACCACATCGACACCGCCGCGTTCTACTTCTCGAACCTCCGCTCCGCCAACGAGCTGATCAACTCCGCGCTCGCGCCCTACCCGGACGACCTCGTGATCACCACCAAGGTCGGGCCGGGGCGCGACCCGGCCGGCGGCTTCCACCACGTGCACACGAAGGAGGAGCTGCGCGGCCAGGTCGAGGAGAACATCCGCCAGCTCGGCCTCGACCACCTCGACGTCGTGAACTTCCGGATCGGGCAGACGCTGGACCGGGGCGAGGGGTCGCTAGCCGAGGGCTTCGGCGCGCTCGCCGACCTCCAGCGAGAGGGTCTCATTCGGCACCTCGGCATCTCCAACGTCGGCCCCGACCACCTGAAGGAGGCGCTGGACATCGCCCAGGTGGTGTGCGTCCAAAACCAGTACGGGCTCACCACGCGCCGCGAGGACGACGCGCTGATCGAGCTGTGCGCCGAGCACGGCATCGCGTTCGTCCCCTTCTTCGCGATCGCCGCCGGCGCCGAGGCGGCCGCCGTCGACGAGGTCGCGCGGGCGCACGGCGTGACCGCCGCCCAGGTCCGGTTGGCGTGGACGCTCCACAAGGGACCGAACGTGCTCGCCATCCCCGGCACCGGCAACCCGGCGCACCTCGAGGAGAACGTGGCGGCCGCCGGGTTGCGGCTGAGCGACGACGAGCTGGCCCGTTTGGACACGATCGGGTGAACACGGGCTTGCGTCCGGAAGAACAACGCCGCTTCCGGTGTCGGGACAATCACCTCCGGCCTTTCCGGACTGGTCCGCACCACCCCTGACCTGCTTACGATTCGCTCGTGACCGACGTGGTCTGGATCGTCCTGGCAGCCGGTGCGCTCGTCGTCGGCCTCCTGGCCGGTTCGGCGATCACCAGAGCGAGGTACCGGTCGGCGGCGCAGCCCCCGGCCGGCCCGACCGTTTCCGTCCTCCTCCAGCGCCTCGTGCAGTCCTCGCACGACGCCGTCGTGATCCTCAACGAGTTCGGCGACGTGGTGCAGCACAACCCGCGCGCCGAGGAACTCGGCGTGGTGCGCAACCGGCGGGTCGACGGCCACACCAAGAAGGCCGCCGAGCTGGTCAAGGAGACCGGGGAGCCGGTCGAGATCGAGCTGCGCCCGCAGGAGCGCTCCTACGGGCGCGGCCCGGAGGCCGTCCGCGGCGAGATCCGCCCGCTCGGCGACGGGTTCCTCGCCGTGGACGCGGCCGACGAGTCCGAGGCGGTCCGCCTGGAGGCCACCCGCCGCGACTTCGTCGCCAACGTCAGCCACGAGCTGAAGACCCCGGTCGGCGCCATGGCGCTGCTGGCCGAGGCCGTGCTGGACGCCGCGGACGACCCGGACTCGGTCCGCCGCTTCACCGGCAAGATCCTCCACGAGGCCACCCGCCTCGGCACGCTGGTCACCGAGCTGATCGCGCTGTCCCGCCTGCAGGGCGCCGAGCGGCTGCCCGACATGCACGCCGTCGAGGTCGACGCCGTCGTCCGCGACGCGCTGTCCCGGGCGAAGCTGTCGGCGGAGAACACCGGCATCGACATCGCGACCGACGCCGACAGCTGCCTGCTCGTCGAGGGTGACCGCACGCTGCTGGTCACCGCGCTCGCCAACCTCCTCGAGAACGCCGTCGCCTACTCCACGCCGGGCAGCCCGGTCTCGATCAGCCGCCGCCGCGCGGGCGAGTTCGTCGAGATCGCGGTCACCGACCGCGGCATCGGCATCCCGGAGGAGGAGCAGCAGCGCGTGTTCGAGCGCTTCTACCGGCTGGACAAGGCCCGGTCCCGCGCGACCGGCGGCACCGGCCTCGGCCTCGCCATCGTCAAGCACGTCGCCGCCAACCACGGCGGCGAGGTCAAGCTGTGGAGCCGCCCGGGCACCGGTTCCACGTTCACCCTGCGCATCCCGGCCCACCCCAACTCCGCCGGCGGCAACGGCGTCAACACAGGAGGCAAGCAGTGACCAGGGTGCTGATCGTCGAGGACGAGGAGTCGTTCGCCGACCCACTCGCGTTCTTGCTGCGCAAGGAGGGCTTCACCGCGGCCGTCGCGAGCACCGGCCAGCAGGCGCTCGAGGAGTTCGACCGCAACGGTGCCGACATCGTGCTGCTCGACCTGATGCTGCCCGGGATGAGCGGCACGGACGTGTGCAAGGCCCTGCGCCAGCGCTCGACCGTGCCGGTGATCATGGTGACGGCACGCGACAGCGAGATCGACAAGGTCGTCGGCCTGGAGATCGGCGCCGACGACTACGTGACGAAGCCGTACTCGGCCCGCGAGCTGATCGCGCGGGTGCGTGCCGTGCTGCGCCGCGGCGGCGACTCGCCGGACGGGGAGCTGCTGCCGCAGGTGCTCGCGGCGGGCCCGGTCCGCATGGACGTCGAGCGGCACGTGGTGACCGTCGACGGCGCCGAGGTCCCGCTCCCGCTGAAGGAGTTCGACCTGCTCGAGTACCTTCTGCGCAACGTCGGCCGGGTGCTCACCCGCGGTCAGCTGATCGACCGGGTGTGGGGCGCGGACTACGTCGGCGACACGAAGACGCTCGACGTCCACGTCAAGCGGCTGCGGTCCAAGATCGAACCGGACCCGGCGTCGCCGCGGCACCTGGTCACCGTGCGTGGCCTCGGGTACAAGTTCGAATCGTAAGGAAACACTTCCCAAAGCGCGACCGCCCGGTAACCTTGCGCCCCGTGCGCCTTGGGGTTCTTGACGTGGGCTCGAACACGGTCCACCTGCTCGTCGTGGACGCGCATCGGGGCGCGCACCCGATGCCCGCGTCCTCCGAGCGGACCATGCTGCGCCTCGCCGAGCGCCTGACCGACGGCGGTGACCTGTCGGAGACGGGCATCGAGGACCTGGTCCACACGGTCGCGCAGGCCAAGAAGTCGGCCAGCAAGCTGGGCTGCGAGGACCTGATGGCCTTCGCGACCTCGGCGGTCCGCGACTGCGGCAACGTCGCCGACGTCCTGGCCGCGGTCCACGACGAGACCGGCGTCGACCTGAAGGTGCTCACCGGCACCGACGAGGCGAAGCTGACCTTTCTCGCCGCCCGCCGCTGGCTCGGCTGGTCGGCGGGCAGGCTGCTGGTGCTCGACATCGGCGGCGGGTCCCTCGAACTGGCGATCGGCATGGACGAGGCGCCGGACTACGCGAAGTCCGTCCCCTTCGGCGCCGGCCGCATCACCCGCGAGCGGTTCTCGAGCGACCCGCCGAGCAAGGCCGAGGTGGCCGAGACCGCGGAGTGGCTCACCGAGCAGCTCGGCCCGGTCGCGAAGAAGGTCGCCAAGAAGGGTGAACCCGACCGGGTGGTCGCCACGTCGAAGACGTTCCGCACGCTCGCGCGGCTGACCGGCGCCGCGCCGTCGTCGGCGGGCCCGAGGGTGCGGCGGACGCTGACCGAGCCGGGGTTGCGGCAGCTCATCGCGTTCATCACGCGAATGAGCGCGGCGGACCTCGCCGAGCTGGAGGGCGTGAGCCCGAGCCGTGCGCACCAGCTCGTCGCGGGGGCACTGGTGGCACAGGCCACGATGCGTGCTCTGTCACGGCAGGAACTCGAGATCTGCCCGTGGGCGTTGCGTGAGGGAGTCATCCTGCGCCGGCTTGACCAGGCGAATGGGGAGGAGTCGTGATGCTCGGCGGACACCGCGCCGTGCGGCCGTTCATAATGTCGGTCGATCCCTGCGAGCATGAAGGGCACTCGCGCGTCGCCGCTGGACGATTTGGCCGGCGCCGGGCACGGTGGAGTCGATGAGTCACGAAGGCGGACCCGAGCAGCCGCAGCGCACGGTCGCGGAGCTGCTCGCCAAGTACGGCGCCGAGTCGGGCGAACGCGCCCCCCGGCGGCGTCGTCGGCGCGCGGACGACGTGAGCGACACCGGCGCGCAGGCGATCATCGACCGGGTCCTGTCGGAGTCCGGCGAGCTGCAGGCCATCCGCGACGACATGCCGCCGCCGGAGCGCACCTCGCACCGCAGGGGCCACTCGACCGGCCAGTACCCGCGCCCGCAGCGGCAGCAGGAACCGCCGCCACCGCCGCGCCGCCAGCAGCCGCAGCCGTCCCAGCAGCTGCCCAGGCCCATGCCCGCGCCGCCGGCGCAGCCGTCCCAGCCGCTGCCGAGGCCGCAGCCCGCCCCGCAGCCGTCGCCGGGGCAGCAGTCGTCGGGCCGCATGCCCGCCATCGCCCGCCCCGAGCCGACCACGCCGGTCCGCGGCACCCCGCAGCCGTCGCAGCAACTGCCCAGGCCACAGCCGTCGCAGCCGATGCCGCGCCCGCAGCCGTCGCAGCGCATGCCGCTGCCGCCGCCCCCGGGCGGTACCCGGGACCGCGGCGGCGTCCAGCCGTCCCTGCGCTCGCGGCTCGACGGGGTCGAGGCCCCGCCGCCACCGCCGCCGATGCCCGTGGCGCCGCCGGAGCCGACCACGGAGGAGCTGCCGAGGGTCCCCGGCCGCGTCCCGGTCGACGGCGCCATGACCGGCCGCCGCCCGGTGCCCGGCGCGGACAGCCGCACCCGCATCCAGCCGGTGTACCCGCCGCCGCACGACCCGTACGCGGACGTGCCGGAGAGCGACGAGTACCCCGACACCGACGACCGCTACGACTCCGCCGAGTACGAGAACCTCGTCGACGAGGACGTGCGCGAGGACCGCGACTACGACCGCGACCTCGACGAGCTGGAGGACGACGACCTCGACGACGACGATGACCGCGTCCGGTCGCCCGCCAAGGAGTGGGCGATCATGGGCGGCCAGCTCGCGCTGGGCGTCATCGGCGGCGCCGCGATCTGGCTCGGGTTCAACTGGCTGTGGGGCTTCATGCCCGCGGCCGCGCTGGTCGCCGCGCTCGCGGTGATCGTCGGGCTCGTGCTGATCGTCAGGAAGATCCGCCGCGCCGAGGACCTGCAGACCACGTTCCTCGCGGTGCTCGTCGGCCTGGTCGTGACGGTCTCGCCCGCCGCGTTGCTGCTGCTCGACAAGTGACGATCAACGTCGGCGTCTCGACCGCCTCGGTGTGGCCGCGGACGGCGACCACGGCGTTCGAGCTGGCCGCCACGCTCGGCTACGACGGCGTCGAGGTGATGGTCTGGGCCGACCCGATCAGCCAGGACCCGGTCGCGCTGCGCCGCCGCTCCCGGCAGTACGGGGTGCCCGTGCTGGCCGTGCACGCGCCGTGCCTGCTGATCACGCAGCGGGTGTGGTCGCCGCGCCCGGAGGAGCGGCTGCGGCGGTCCGTGCAGGCCGCGCAGGACCTGGACGCGCCGACCGTGGTGATCCACCCGCCGTTCCGGTGGCAGCGCAAGTACGCGGAGGGCTTCGCGGAGCTCGTGGCGGACCTGGAGGACTCGTCGGGGATCGCGATCGCGGTCGAGAACATGTTCCCGGTGCGCCGGTTCGGCAGGCAGGTGTCGGCGTTCGACCCGACGATCGACCCCACCGACGTCGGCTACCGGAACTACACGCTCGACCTGTCGCACACGTCGGCCGCGGGTGAGGACGCGGTGGCGTTGCGCAAGCGCATGGGCGCGGGCCTCACCCACGTGCACCTCGCCGACGGGACGGGCCAGCCGCGCGACGAGCACCTGGTGCCCGGCCGCGGCAGCCAGCCGTGCGCGGAGGTGTGCGAGTCGCTCGCCACGGACGGCTTCGCGGGCCAGGTCGTGCTGGAGATCAACACGCGGCGTGCGCGGACGGCGGCGGAACGTGCCAAGGACCTCGCGGAGGCACTGCTGTTCGCGAGGCTCCACCTTGGTCAGTGAGGGTGGAGTCGCCCACATCGGACCCCGTTACCACCTCGTGGGAGCCCGTCCACGAGCCGGAAGCCACCCATGGATGACCGGCGGGCCGTAAAGTCCCGGCTGTGCACCCGCTTCGTAGCCTGATCCTGGCCGCGGCCGGCAACGACGTGATCCGTCGTCTGGTCGCGACCGCCCCGGTGAGCCGGGACGTCGTTCGTCGATTCGTGGCAGGCGAGACCACCGCCGACGCGATCGAGGTCGCCAAGAGCCTCGTGGCCAAGGGGCTGACCGTCACCCTCGACTACCTGGGCGAGGACACCACCGACTCCGGGCTCGCCGAGCAGACCGTGCAGGCCTACCTGGAGCTGCTCGACGGCCTGCACCGCGACGGCCTGGCCAAGAGCGCCGAGGTGAGCGTGAAGCTCTCCGCGGTCGGCCAGGCGCTCGACGAGGGCCTCGCGCTCGAGAACGCCGCCCGCATCTGCGCGAAGGCGCGGGAGTGCGGCACGACGGTCACCCTCGACATGGAGGACCACACCACCACCGACTCCACGTTGCGGGTGCTCGCCGAGCTGCGCGCCACCTACCCGTGGACCGGCGCGGTGCTGCAGGCCTACCTGCACCGCACAGAGGACGACTGCGCCCGGCTCGCGACCGACGGCTCCCGCGTGCGCCTCTGCAAGGGCGCCTACGCCGAACCGTCGTCGGTGGCGTTCGCCGACGCGCACGACGTGGACCTCAGCTACGTGCGGTGCGCGAACACCCTCCTGCGCGGCGACGGCTACCCGATGTTCGCCACCCACGACCCCCGGCTGGTGGAGATCGTGCACACGCGTGCGGAGGCGCTGGACCGCAAGCCGGGCAGCTTCGAGTTCCAGATGCTCTACGGCATCCGCCCGGACGAGCAGCTGCGGCTCGCGGGGCTCGGGCACACGGTCCGCGTCTACGTTCCCTACGGTGTGCAGTGGTACGGCTACCTCATGCGCAGACTCGCCGAGCGGCCGGCGAACACGGCGTTCTTCTTGCGCGCCTTGGTATCCCGCAAGTAAGCGCGTTTCGGGTACCGCGATCTGATCAAGCTCCCCCGGACGTGGCAGGGTAATAATCATGAGCAGTCTTGCGGGCCAGGGCGACACGCGCCCGGGACACGGTGGCGCCGGTCCCTTCACGACCGCGTCACGCGTGCGCTCACTCGGCGACGGCACCTTCGCCGCCACCCTGTCGGGCCCGTGGACGATCGGCGGCAAGCCACACGGCGGGTTCCTCCTCGCGCTGCTGGCGCGCGCGGCGGTGGCGGCGGCGGGCAGCGGCGCGCCGGTCGCCGACCCGCTGTCGGTCAGCGCCCAGTTCCTCCGCGCGCCCGAGCCGGGCCCGGTGCTGCTGCGCACCGAGGTCCGCAAGACGGGCCGCCAGGCCACGGTCGTGGCCGTGCAGCTGGAGCAGCGCGGCCAGTCGTGTGTGGAGGGCGTGGTGACCACCGGCAGGCTGCCGCGCGAGCGTGCCGCGTGGTCGGACCTGCCGAACCAGCCCGCCGAGCCGCCCGGCAACGCACTGGACATCTCGGCACTGCCGATGGCGTCGGTGTTCCGCCTCACCGAGGGCTGCGACGTGCGGCTCGACCCGAACGGCGCGGGCTTCCTCCACGGCCAGACGAACGACCCGCCGCGGCTGCGCCTGTGGGCCCGCCCGCGCGGCGAGCAGGTGGACCCGATGTTCGCCCTGCTCGCCGGTGACATCTCGATGCCGGTCACGTTCAACCTGGGCCGCTTCGGCTGGACCCCGACCGTCCAGATCACCGCGCTGCTGCGCTCCCGCCCGGCCCCCGGCTGGCTCCGCATCCACGTCGACTGCCGCGCGGTGCACGGCCCGTGGTTCGACTCGGACGCGACCGTCGTGGACTCGACGGGCAGGCTGATCTGCCAGTCCCGCCAGCTCGCCCTGTCCGCGAAGGCCTAGAGCCGGTCCACGAAGTCCTTGGCCTGTTCGAGGCCCCAGCCGGTGTCCTCGCGGACGAGCTTGACGGCCTGGATGGTCTTGCCGTCCGCCAGCAGTGCGCGGACCCGCGCCATGGCCGCGAGGCTGAGCTCGTCCCGCGGTGGCGCGAGGGGCTCGCCGGTGGCGCCGAGGGCGTCCACGTACCGCTTGGCCTCCTTCAGCCCCATACCGGTGTGCTGACGCAGCTCCTTGATGGCCTGTATCGGCTTGCCCTCGGCGGCCAGCTCGCGGACGCGCACCAGGTCGTCCGGGTTGCCGGTGTGGTCGGGGTTGCCGTGGTGCGCGGGCACCGGCATGCGCTCGACGTACTCCTTGGCCTCGCGCAGTCCCAGGCCGGTGGCGTCGCGGAGCTCCTTGATCGCCTCGATCTTCCTGCCCCTGGCGAGCAGCGCCTGGACCCGGTCGGTGACACGCCTGCTGGGCTCCGGCACCAGCCCGAGCACGTGCTCCCGCGCCTCCCGCAGCCCCATCCCGGTCGCGCCCCGCAACTCCTTGATGGCCACGACGGCCTTGCCGTCCTCGACCAGCTCCCGCAACCGCGCGTCCAGTGCCGAGGTCACCGGCCGCCGCTCGACAGGCCGACGCCGCACCAGAACCCACCCACCGAACAGCACCAGAGCGACGACGACACCAACCAGAACCTGCACACCCGTGGACATACCCACAAACGCTAGCGCCCCCGCGAGTCCCCCTCCCAAACCCCGCGAGTCCCCCTCCCAGACCCCGCGAGTCGCCCTCTCAGGACCCGCGAGTCGCCGTTTCAGACCCGCGAGTCGGCGGTTCGCGGCGGACGGCGACAGACGCCAACCGCCAACTCGGCGGTCCCGGACGGGAGACTCGCGCGTCCCGGACGGGAGACTCGCGGGTCGTGGGCGGGAGACTCGCGGGTCCTCGACGGGAGACTCGCGGGGTTTGGGAGGGGGCGTGGGACGCTGTCCGGCATGACCTATGCCATCGCGGTGCTCGGGGCCGGCAAGATCGGGGAGGCGCTCCTCTCCGGGCTGCTCAACGGCGGCCGCCGGGTCGACGAGCTCATGTTCACCGAACGGCACCCGGAGCGGGCCGCCGAGCTGACCACGCGCTACGGCGTCCGCGCCGTGGACGTCGCCACCGCCGCCAAGGACGCAGACGTCCTCGTCGTGGCCGTCAAGCCGCAGGACATCGAGCCGCTGCTGGACGAGCTGGCGCCGAACATCGACCCCGGCACGCTCGTGGTCTCGCTGTGCGCGGGCCTGCCGACCGCGCTGTACGAGCGGCGGCTGCCCGACGGGGTGCCGGTCGTGCGGGTCATGCCGAACACGCCGATGATCGTCGGCGAGGCCATGTCCGCGATCTCGCCGGGCAGGCACGCCACCACCGAGCACCTGGCGACCGTCGAGGAGCTGCTGTCGGTCGTCGGCATGGTCGTGCGGGTGCCCGAGTCGCAGCAGGACGCCGTGACCGCGCTGTCCGGTTCCGGGCCCGCCTACTTCTTCTACCTGGTCGAGGCCATGATCGACGCCGGGATCCTGCTCGGGCTGCCGCGTGCGGTGTCCGAGAAGCTGATCATCCAGTCGGCCGTCGGCGCCGCCACGATGCTCGCGAAGACCGGGGAGCACCCCGTCACCCTCCGGGAGGCGGTCACCTCGCCGGCGGGCACGACCATCATGGCCATCCGTGAGCTGGAGAAACACGGCGTGCGGGCCGCGCTGCTGGCCGCCATCGAGGCGGCCAGGGACCGGTCGCAGGAGCTGGGGCGCCAGCACGAGGCGGACTGATCTTTCGGAGTCAATTCCGTCCGTGGGATCGCATTCGTCACACCAGTCCCGCTAGTCTCGGGAGAAGCACGTGCGTGTCGATACCGTCAGTGGGGAAGCTGACGGCGCGACACGTGTCGAAGGACGCGGTGAGCATGCCGGCGAACAAGAAAGAACCGGAGCCGCCTGGCCTCGCACAGGTGCGGTTCCTCACCGTGGCCGAGGTGGCCACGATGATGCGGGTCTCGAAGATGACCGTGTACCGGCTGGTGCACAACGGAGAGCTACCCGCGGTGCGAGTGGGCAAGTCGTTCCGGGTACCGGAACAAGCAGTGCACGACTACCTGCGCAGCGCGTATTTCGACGCGGGGTAGGAGACCGGTGCCGACCGCCCCATGACGTCCGGGTAACCTTGATGCTCGTTGCCTGGTGTCATGGGGCGCGTCCGTGGCCGGACTGGTCGAGTGGTCGTTGCCGTTCCAGGTTCACCCGACCACCGACTGAAGCAGAGGTTCCGCATGGGCTCGGTCATCAAGAAGCGCCGCAAGCGCATGTCCAAGAAGAAGCACCGCAAGCTGCTGCGCAAGACGCGCGTTCAGCGTCGCAAGTTGAAGAAGTAGTTCCGCGGGTGCCGGGGTGGATGTCCGCCGAAAGGGTGACATCCACCAACACGGCATGTGACCTGCGTTAATTACTCGTTGCCAGCGACGAGTCGATCACGATTCGGATGTAGAGTTCCTTCCGGTCCGCCAGTGTGCTAGCCGGATCGTCCCCGCCTCGCCGACCTTGCGAGGCGAGCATCAGACGCAGTCGTGATCGGTCATCGGAGTCGTATGGCGCCCAAAGTCGTCCTCGTCACCGGCGTCGCCGACCAGCTCGGCGGCCAGTTGGCCGCACGGTTGGCCGACGACCCCGCCATCGAACGGGTTCTGGGCGTGGACACGGCCCCGCCGTCCGTGTCGTTGGCGACCCGCGCCCGGTTTTACCGCGCGGACATCCGCGACCCGCGGATCGCCAAGCTGATCGACTCGGCGCGGGTCGACACCGTCGTGCACGCGGCGCCGCGCTCCGGCGCGGCGTTCAAGGAGCACAACGTCATCGGCACGATGCAGCTCCTCGCCGCCTGCCAGCGGTCCAGCACGGTGCGCAAGCTCGTGGTGAAGTCCACGGCCGAGGTGTACGGCGGCGGCGCCGGTGCGCCCGCCGTGTTCACCGAGCAGGACGCGCCGGACCGGGGTGGCGACGCGCTCGAGGTCGAGGGCTACGCCCGCGGTCTCGCGCGCCGCAGGCCCGACGTCTGCGTGACCACCATCCGGCTGGCCGAGGTCATCGGCCCGGCCGTGGACAACGCGCTGACCAGGTACTTCTCGCTGCCTGTGGTGCCGACCGTGCTCGGGTTCGACGCCCGCGTGCAGTTCGTGCACATCGCGGACGCGCTCGCGGTGTTCGAGCGCGCCATCACCCATGACCTGCCGGGCGTGTTCAACGTCGGCGGCGACGGGGTGCTCATGCTGTCCCAGGCCATCCGCCGCGCGGGCCGTGTCCCGCTGCCGGTGCCGAGGGCCGCGATCGGGCCCGCCACCCGCCTCGCCGGTGGCCGGGTGGAGCTGTCGCCGGGGCTGTTCCGGCTGCTCAGCCACGGCCGTGTCCTCGACACGACCCGGCTGAAGACCACGTTCGGGTTCACCCCGCGGTGGACCACCACCGCCGCGTTCGACGACTACGTCCGCGGCTCCCGCGCGGAGCTCGCGTAGCGAGCACCATCGCTGACCAGTCCAGCAGCACTTCTGAGGAGAACGACGACCGTGCCGGTCCAGGAAGCCGACGTCATCCAGCTGCCGACGGCGCGCACCGACGCGCCACCGCGGCCTGCGCGCAAGCTCGCCTCGGTCACCGAGCTGCGCCCGCCGCGCCCGCCCCAGTCGTTCACCGAGTTCCTCCGCAGCCGCCTGACCGGCGACTACGAGGTCGACGAGTTCGGCTTCGACGCCCAGCTCACCGACACCGTGGTCATGCCGCCGCTGCGGATGGTCTACGAGAAGTGGTTCCGCGTCGAGGTCACCGGCGAGAAGAACCTGCCGCTCGACGGCGGCGCGCTGATCGTCGCCAACCACTCCGGCACGTTGCCGTGGGACGCGGTGATGACCGCGATCGCCGTCCACGACAACCACCCGCGCGGCAAGCACCTGCGGATGCTCGGCGCCGACCTGGTGTTCAAGGTGCCGGTGCTGGGCACGCTCGCCCGCCGCACCGGCCAGACCCTGGCGTGCGGCGCGGACGCGCAGCGGCTGCTGAAGGCCGGTGAGCTGGTCGGCGTGTGGCCGGAGGGCTTCAAGGGCATCGGCAAGCCGTTCAGCGAGCGGTACAAGCTGCAGCGCTTCGGCCGCGGCGGCTTCGTGGCCACGGCCGCGAAGGCCGGGGTGCCGATCATCCCGTGCTCGATCGTCGGCGCGGAGGAGATCCACCCGAAGATCGCCGACATCAAGCCGCTCGCGAAGCTGCTGGGCCTGCCGTACTTCCCCGTCACGCCGTTCTTCCCGCTGCTGGGCCCGCTGGGCGCGATCCCGCTGCCGACGAAGTGGCGGATCGACTTCGGCGCGCCCGTCCGCACCGACCTCGCGTCGCCGGACGCCGCCGACGACAACGCGTTCGTGCTCGAGGTGGCCGCCGAGGTCCGCGAGACGATCCAGCGGACGCTGGACAGCATGGTCGCCGAGCGGGAGAGCGTGTTCCGCGGCTAGCCGAACCGGTCCGCCAGGTCGCGGCTGCGTTGCGCGGCCTTCGCGGCGTCCGCGGGGCTGATCGGTGAGCCCGGCATCCGCGCGAGGTTCTCCAGCTGGTCGGCGACCGCGCGGTGCTCGCGCTGCGCGTGCTCGCGGCACGGCAGGCAGGTGACGCGTTCCGGGTGCGGCGAGGTCGTCGCGTACGGCACCCGGATGCCGCACCCCGTGGTGACCTCGGCAGGGGCGTCGATCGCCTTGCCCAGCGTCGTCGAGAGCACGTTGCGGTAGTCCGCGCCCGCGCGCACGACCTGCCGTTCGACGTGGATGTGCACGGCGCTAGCGGTCGGGGCGCTCGCGCAGCTGCCTGCGGATCTCCGACTCGATGCCGTTGCGGCGGCCCATGACGAACCCGACGGCGAGGCAGACGACCGCGACGACGAGCACCAGCAGTGCGATCATGTGCCCCGCTTCCGGTAGGCGAGGCCCGCTGCGACGGCCCCGGCCAGCGCCCCCGCGCCGAGCACGGACGGCACCCCGATCTTCGCCGCTTTGCGGCCGGTTCGGAAGTCCCGGATCTCCCAGCCGCGCTTGCGGGCGGTCTCCCGCAGGCTGCCGTCCGGGTTGACGGCGACGGCGGTGCCGACGACGGACAGCATCGGCACGTCGTTCGCCGAGTCCGAGTACGCCGTGCAGCGCCGCAGGTTGAGGCCCTCGCGGGCGGCCAGCGCGCGGACGGCGTGCGCCTTGGCGGGCCCGTGCAGCATCTCGCCGACGAGCCTGCCGGTGTACTCGCCGTTCTCGCTCTCGAGGACCGTGCCGAGCGCGCCGGTCAGCCCGAGGCGGCGGGCGATGATCGTGGCCAGGTCGACGGGGGTGGCGGTGACGAGCCAGACCCGCTGCCCGGCGTCCAGGTGCATCTGCGCGAGCGCGCGGGTGCCGGGCCAGATCTTGTCGGCCATCAGCTCGTCGTAGATCTCCTCGCCCAGCGCCATCAGCTCGGCCACCGAGTGCCCGGCGACGAACGACAGGCCGGACTCGCGGGCGTTGCGGATGCCGTCGTGGGTCTCGCGGCCGCCGACCCGGAACACGACCTGCTGCAGCGCGAACTTCGCCAGGTCGGAGCTGGTGAAGAACTTCCGCGCGGCCATGCCGCGGGCGAAGTGGAAGATCGACGCGCCCATCATCATCGTGTTGTCGACGTCGAAGAACGCCGCCGCGGTCAGGTCGGCCGGCGGGGCGGGCCGCGCCGCGCGGTCGGCATGCTCCAGCGCGACGGCCGCCTCGGCGGACGCCTCACCCGCGATCGTGGCGATCTGCTCGAGCGCGGGCTCTTTCCCCCGGCCACGCCACAGGGACACGGCATCGCCTCCGCGGTTTCGGTTACGCGTCTGTTCCACCTGACAGCGTAGCGAGCACGTCCGACAGGATCGCTCGCTTGTCACATGTGCCCGTCACATCACCCCGGGGGCTGCTCAGCCGATGCTCAGGCCGGGCAGCCCGGGCAGGAGCGGCGGCAGTTCGATCAGCGGCGGCGGCTCCTCCTCGGGCGTGGAGCTGCCGGGCGGGGGTGTCGCGCTGGTCGGCGGTGGCACCGACACCGTCGCGCCGGGGAGCGGGACCGGCGGCAGGCCCGGGGTCGGCGAGGCGGGCGGCAGCGGCGCGCTGGGCGTCTCCGCTCCGGTCGGCGGCGCGGGATTGTCGGTGGGTGCGGGCACACTGGGCGTCGTCGCCCCCGTGGTGGGCGCGGGCGACGGGTGCTCGCACGCGCTGGTGGCGGGGAGCGCGCCGATGTCGTCGTAGGAACCGGAGGTGATCTGGAAGCAGTCCATGCGGGCCGAGAGGGCCTCGGCACGGGCCGTGATCTTGTCCAGCAGGGCGTGGGTGGCGGTCTCGCGGTTGCGCGCCGCGCTCGGCAGGTGGGGCGCCACGTCCCGCAGCCGGGACGCCTGCTGGGTCGACCAGTCGCGCAGCGAGCCGAGCAGCCTGCCGTCGGTGCCGGTGGCGAGCGCGATGAGCTGGCGGGACCCGGCGGTGGCGTCGGTCTCGAAGTCGGTGAGCGCGGTGAGGTAGGCGCCGACGGGTGCGTCGGCGGGGTCGGGGTAGCGGCGTGCCAGGGTCTCGATCTCGCTGACCCGGGCGGCGGCGAACTCGAGGTGCTTGAGCGCCTTGGACTCGTCGCCGAAGGTGAGGCCCAGCGTGGCCGCCTCGGCGCTGCGCTTCACGCCGTACAGCGTGTCACCGGGCAGCGCGTCCCTGGCCAGGAGCAGGCTCATCCCGGCGAGCGACCCGACGAGCGCGAGCACAGCCACCGCCGCGACGGCGAACCGGCCGCGCACCCCCGACAACGCCGCACGGCGGGACGCGCGGCCGGTCGCTCGGCTGCGGGGGCTGGACGGCCCCGGTCTGGAGGCAGGTCTCCTGTCCCCGGGTCTCTCCCCGGCTCGCGGTGACCGGCCCGGTCTCGGCTTGTCCGGCCGCTCGCCGACCGCCACGGTCGGCGCCTGCGTCGTGCCCGGGTCGTCCTCGAGCGCGAGCAGGACGCGGTCGCGGATGCGCCTGCGTTCCTCGCCGGTGGGCGCGGTCAGCGGTGCCAGCGATTGCAGGGCACGCACGACGGTGCGGTCGTGCTCGTCCGTGCTCTCGCTGCTCACGTCTGGGAAAACGATTCCGTGGGGCCGAAGTTACGCACTAGCGGATCTCGGGTGGCAGAAGCTGGGCGAGCCTGCGCACCGCGCGGTGCTGCAGGGCCTTCACCGCGCCCTCGTTGCGGTCCATCACCGCCGCCGTCTCGGCCACCGACAGGCCCTGCAGGAACCGCAGCACGATGCATTCCCGCTGGTCGTCACCCAGCTGGCGGACGCAGTCCAGCAGCGCGTCCCTGGTCGCGCCCGCGAGCACCTGCTGCTCGGGGCCGCCGTCGACGGGACGTGAGTCGTCGACCTCGGCGGTGGTCACCTCGAGGCGGTAGCGGCTCGACTTCACGTGGTCGAGGACCAGGTTGCGGGCGATGGTCACGAACCAGGCGCCGACGTCGCGGCCCTGGTAGGTCACCGACGTGATCTTGCGGAGGGCGCGCAGGAACGTCTCGCTGGTGACGTCCTCGGCCAGCTCCCGGTCGCCGACCCGGAAGAGGACGTAGCGGAACACCACGTCGACGTACTTGTCGTACAGCTCGCCGAACGCCGACCGGTCGCCCGCCTGCGCGGCGTGGACGAGCTCCCACGAAGCGCTGGACTCCGACGTCTGTGCGGGTCCGTGGGCATCGTCGGCCCCCACTGCGTCCCGTTGAACTGGGCGCACGGACGGCATCCTCGACTCCCTCGGCTGAATCTCCACGGGCCGCACCGCCCGGGGAGACTTCAGCAGCATACGTGTAGTTACTCGATAGTAGGTAGTGCTCCGCCGGGGTCTGGGGGTCGCTCCCCGGAATCTCTCGGAACAGGACGCACGAAGGGATCAACCATGACGTGAGTGAGTCGTGCCACACTGCCCCAAAGGCAGGCGGAAGGAAAGGTTTTCGGATGGCCGACACGCTGACCGGCAACGTCGCGGATCTGGTGACCCGCGCCGCCGAGCGGGCGCCGGGCAGGCTCGCACTGGTCGACACCACCTCCGGCCGCACGCTGACCTGGCAGGACACCGACCGCGCCGTCAACGCGTTCGCCGCGCGACTGGTGGACACGGGGCTCGGGGAAGGCGACCGCGTCGCCATCGTGCTGCCCAACGGCGCCGAGTTCTGCGTCGCGCTGTTCGGCGTGCTGCGCGCGGGCGGCATCGCGGTCCCCGCCGCGGGGAACTCGCCGGAGCTGCCGAGGCTGCTCGCGGACAGCGGCGCCCGGTTCGTGGTCGGCGACGGGTTCGACGCACCCGACCTGGACGCGGGCTCGGACGTGCGGCCCGTCGCGCGCGGCGGCGAGGACATCGCCGTGCTCTGCTACACCTCGGGCACGGCGGGCGTGCCGCGCGGCGTGATGCTGTCCCACCGCGCGCTGCTGGCGAACGTCGACCAGTGCGCCCAGCTCAAGCCGGCGCCGGTGACCGCCACCGACCGCGTGCTGCTGGTGGTGCCGCTGTTCCACCTGTACGGCCTGGGTCCCGGTCTGCTGCAGGTCGCCGCGGCCGGCGCGACGGCGGTGCTGCTGGAGACGTTCGGCGTCGAGCGCGCGCTCGCGATGTGCGCGGAGCACCGGGTGACGGCGCTGGTCGGCGTGCCCGCGATGTACCAGGCGTTCGCCGCGACCGACCCGGACCGGCTCGCGGCGGGCATGTCCACGGTCCGCCTGCTCACCTCGGGCGCCGCGCCGCTCGCGCCTGCCGTGCTGTCCGCGATCAAGCAGGTGACGGGCCTGCCGGTGTACGAGGGCTACGGCCTGACCGAGACCGGCCCGGTGCTGACGTCGACGCTGGTCAGCGGGGTCGCGAAGCCCGGTTCGGTCGGCCGCCCGCTGCCCGGTGTCGAACTGCGCCTCGTCGACAGCGACGGCCGCCCGGTCGGCGCCCCGGGCGACCCGGACGAGACGGAGTGGTTCGACGGCGACGAGTTCGAGACCGGCCGCGTCGCCGCCCGCGGCCCGAACCTGTTCAGCGGCTACTGGCCCGACGGCGCCCACGGGCCGGACGACGAGGGCTGGTTCCGCACGGGCGACGTCGGCTACCTCGACGCCGACGGCGACCTGCGCCTGGTCGACCGCGCCAACGACCTGATCATCGTGAACGGCTTCAACGTGTACCCGAACGAGGTCGAGCGGGTGCTGGAGGAGCTGCCGCAGGTGGCGGAGTGCGCCGCCGTCGGCGTCCCGGACGACCGCACCGGCGAGCACGTCGTCGCGGTGGTCGTGCTGCGGGCGGGCGCGACCCTCACCGAGGACGAGGCCCGCGACCACTGCGCCGAACGCCTCGCGCGGTTCAAGGTGCCCCGTGCGGTGCGGTTCGTCGACGAACTGCCCCACTCGGCGACGGGCAAGGTCCGCAGGGCGACGTTGCGGAGTAGCGTCGCCTGACGTGGTCACTGTGGTGTCGAGGCAGGGCTGCCACCTGTGCGAGGTGGCGGAGGCGGACGTCGAGCGCATCTGCGGCGAGCTGGGCGAGCCGTGGGAGATCACGGACGTCGACGCCGACCCGGAACTGCGCGCCGAGTACGGCGACCAGGTCCCGGTGATCCTCATCGACGGCAACGAGCACGGCTACTGGCGCGTGGAGGAAGACCGCTTCCGGGCGGCGCTGGCCTCGAGGTAGCGCGCCGCGCGTGCCCGCGGGCGGCCGCCGGCCCCCGGTCACCAGCGTACCGGCGACCACCGACGGGGACGTGGGCTGAGCAGCGGGTTGTCCACAGGATCGCGTCACCCAGCCGGGTGTTGCGGGGCAGGTCGTCCGGGTTCGGTGGCGCCGGTCGTCTCCTGCGCGGATGGCGGTGGCTCAGGCGTCGGGCGGAGGCTGCGCAAGCGTGTGCACACGGGGTGCGGCCCGCCGGGCCCAGGTGCCGCGCCGTCGAGGTCACCGAAGGCAGTTGTCCACAGGCGGGCTCCGGCGCGGCCGTTTCCGTCGGTCCCCGCCGGTAGGCTGGAAACCGGGGGCCGGAGGCCGCCGGGGGCCGCCGGGGGCCCGCCAGGGCCCGTCCCGGCCCAGGTAAGAACTCCGTAATCGCGCCGAGGTTGAACCGAACACCCCGCCGGGCCGAACGTATAGGTGTGCAGCTCGACACCCGGCCCGCCACGGCCGCCGATCCCGCGTCCAGGCTCCCCAGGGGCCGGGCGGTCACCGTCGCGTTCGTCTCGCTCGTCGCGGCGCTCGGGGCCGGGCACCTGGTCGCGGGGTTCGTCGGGCCCGAGGCGTCACCGTTCCTGGCGGTCGGCAACTGGGTGCGGGACAGCTCCCCGCACGCGGTCGTCGAGTGGGCCAAGGCCACGTTCGGCACCGCCGACAAGACCGTCCTCTTCATCGGCGTCACCGTCGTCGTCCTGGCCGTGACCGCCGCGGCCGGGCTCCTGTCCCGCACGCGCCCGACGCCGGGCCTGATCGTCGCGGCCGGGCAGGGCGTCGTCGGGTTCGTCGCCGTGCTCACCCGCCCCGACCTCGGGCAGTTGGGCGTCGCCGCCCCCGCCGCGAGCACGGTCGTCGGGCTCGTCGTGTTCAACTGGCTGCACAACCGGGCGTGGCCCGTCGAGCAGGACAGGGAGAGCCGCCGCCGGTTCCTGCGCGCGACCGCGGGCACGGTGCTCGGCGCCGGGGTCGCGGGCACGATCGGCCGGCTGGTCGGCGACCGCGTGGACGTCGAGGCGTCCCGCGCCGCCGTCGGCGACCTCACACCGGCCGGCCCCGCGCCCGCGCTGCCACCCGGCGCCGACTTCGCCGCGAACGGCTCCGCACGGTTCATCACGAGCAACCGCGACTTCTACCGCATCGACACCGCCCTCACCCTGCCCCGCGTCGACGCGCGGGACTGGCGGCTGCGCATCCACGGCCTGGTCGACGACACCGTGGAGTTCACGTTCGCCGACATCCGCGACCGCCGCCTGATCGAGCGGCCGGTCACGCTGGCCTGCGTGTCCAACGAGGTCGGCGGCGGCCTCATCTCCAACGCGAACTGGATCGGGGTGCCGCTGCGCGACCTGCTGCTGGAGGCGGGTGTCAAACCGGGCGCCGACCAGCTGTTCTCCACCAGCGTCGACGGCTTCACCGCGGGCACGCCCGTCGACGCGCTCCTGGACCCCGGCCGCGGCGCCATGCTCGCCATCGGCATGAACGGCGAACCGCTGCCCCAGGAGCACGGCTTCCCCGCGCGCATGGTCGTGCCCGGCCTGTACGGCTACGTGTCCGCCACCAAGTGGGTCACGGACATGGAGCTGACCACGTTCGCCGACAAGCAGGGCTACTGGGTCCCGCGCGGCTGGTCCGCCAAGGGGCCGGTCAAGACCCAGTCCCGCATCGACACCCCGCGCGACGGCTTCGTCCTCGGCCGCGGCCGCACCACGGTCGCGGGCACGGCGTGGGCGCAGACCATCGGCGTCCGCGGCGTCGAGGTGCGCGTCGACGACGGCGAGTGGCACCCCGCCGAGCTGAGCACCGAAGTGGACGTCAACACCTGGCGCATGTGGCGCGTCACCCTCGACCTGCGGCCGGGCGCGCACACCATCCAGGTCCGCGCCACCGACAACCTCGGGTACACGCAGACCGAAGCCGAGGCCCCGCCCGCACCCGACGGCGCCACCGGGTGGCACACGGTCCACGTCTCGGTCGACTGACCGTCCAGGGCCCTGTTACCCCGCGGTGCAAGACTCGGGGTGGAGGGACAAAACCGCCGTTCACCGGCGACTTTGTGCCTGCGTTCACAAGCGGCTACCGTATGAACATTCCCATGGGCGTGTCTTTCGAGGAGTATCAGCGTGGCGCAGCGTGGCCAGACTGGCGCGAACGGTAGAAAGCCAGTTCCCGCTGAGAACGCTGCGGAAGTGACCGCGCCCATGCCGCCCCTGACCAACGGTCAGGGCGCGCTCTCGCCGCGGGCGATCCCCGAGGCCGCCGTCGCGCGCCTCGCGGTCTACCTGCGCGTTCTGTCCGGCATAAAGGAGCAGGGCATCACCACGGTGTCCTCGGAGGAGCTGTCCGTCGCGGCGGGCGTCAACTCCGCGAAGCTCCGCAAGGACCTCTCCTACATCGGCACCTACGGCACGCGTGGTGTCGGGTACGAGGTGGAGGTCCTCATCGACCAGATCGAACGTGTGCTCGGCCTCACCCGTGAACAGAGCGTGGCCGTGGTCGGCATCGGTAACCTCGGACATGCACTCGCCAACTACGGCGGGTTCCCTGGCAGAGGCTTCCCGGTGACCGCACTCTTCGACGTCGACCCCGACCTGATGGGCGTGCCCGTCGGTGGGATCCCGGTCCACCACATCGACGACATCCCGACGGTGTGCGCGGCCAAGGAGATCACCATCGGCGTCATCGCCACGCCGCCCGCCGCCGCCCAGGTGGTGTGCGACCGGCTGGTGCAGGCGGGCGTCGAGTGCATCCTGAACTTCGCCCCGGTGGTGCTGCAGGTGCCCGAGACGGTCGAGGTCCGCAAGGTGGACCTGGCCGTCGAGCTGCAGATCCTGTCGTTCCACCAGGCCAGGCGCGCGGACACCGCTCCCCCCGGGGAGACGGCGCCGCAGCCCAGGAGCAACGGCCGGGTCAACGGTTCGCCGCGCCACAGTGTCGACAACAGGCCGAACGGGGCGGTGGTCAGACGATGAGTGTGCTGGCGGTCGGTGTGTCGCACCGGTCAGCGGACGTGCGGGTGCTGGAGCGCGCGACGGTCCCGTCCGGCGACGTCGCCAAGGTGCTCGACGAGCTCATGCGGTGCGAGCACATCGTCGAGGCCACGCTGGTCACGACGTGCAACCGGGTCGAGGTCTACACGGTCGTGGAGGCCTTCCACGCCGGTCTCGCGGACGTCGTCGGTGTCCTCGGCAGGCACTCCGGCCTGGACGCGGCCGAGCTGTACGAGCACCTCTACGTGCACTACGCGGCGGCCGCGGCCGAGCACCTGTTCCGGGTCAGCGCCGGCCTCGACTCCATGGTCGTCGGCGAGGCGCAGATCCTCGGCCAGGTCCGCACCGCCTACAACACCGCGCGCGAGGCGGGCACCGCGGGCCGCACGCTGCACGAGCTGTTCCAGCGCGCACTGCGGGTCGGCAAGCGCGTCCACGCCGAGACGGGCCTGGACGCCGCGGGCGGCTCGGTCGTCTCCGAGGCGCTGGCCGACGCCGACCGCGTGCTCGGCGGCCTGGCAGGCCGCCGCGCGCTGATCGTCGGCGCCGGTTCGATGGGCGGGCTGTCCGCCGCCGCGCTGCGCCGCGCGGGCATCGGCGAGATCGTCATCGCCAACCGCACGGTCGAGACCGGCGCCCGGCTCGCCGAGCTGCAGCTGGAGCAGGGCACCCCGGCACGTGCCGTGGGCCTCGACGACCTGCCCGCGCACATCGCGGCCGCCGACGTGGTGGTCGCGTGCACCGGCGCGACCGGCACGGTGGTCGACGCGCGCATGGTGGCCGCGCGGGTGCGCCCGCTGGTGGTGTGCGACCTGGGGCTGCCGCGTGACGTCGCCGCCGACGTGGCCGATGTGCCCGGCGTGACGATCGTCGACCTGGAGAGCCTGCAGCGGCGGCTCGCGGCGTCGCCGAGCGGGCTGGACACGCACCGCGCGGCCACGATCGTCGCCGACGAGGTGAGCGCGTACCTCGCGACGCAGCGGTCCGCGGCGGTCACACCGACCGTCACCGCGCTGCGCAGGCGTGCCGCCGAGGTGGTGGACGCCGAGCTGCTGCGCCTCGACTCGCGGCTGGACCTGGACGCGGGCACGCGCGCCGAGGTGGCGCAGACCGTGCGCCGCGTCGTGGACAAGCTGCTGCACACGCCGACCGTGCGCGTGAAGGAACTGGCGTCCGGCCCGAACGGCGTCGAGTACGCGGAAGCGCTGCGCGAGCTGTTCCAGCTGGACCCGGCCACCCCCGCGGTGATCGCCGCGAAGCCGGGCGCCGCCGCGACCGCTGTCAACCCCGCCCCGGCCACCACCCCGAGCGAAAGTCCCATTCGCGCGGCAGGGGGCCCCCCGAATTCCACGCTATCGCAGGGGACTGACATGTCCGGCGGTGAAGACCGGTGAGCAGGACCATCCGCATCGGCACGCGGGGCAGTGCGCTCGCACTCGCCCAGACCGGCACCGTCGCCGCCCAGCTCGAGGCGGCGGGCGCCAAGGTCGAGATCGTCACCGTCGTGACGCCCGGCGACACGTCGTCGGCGCCCATCGCCGAGATCGGCGTCGGCGTGTTCACCTCCGCGCTGCGCGACGCGCTCGCGAACGGTGAGGTGGACGTCGCCGTCCACTCCTACAAAGACCTGCCGACCGCACCCGACCCCCGTCTCTCCCTCGCCGCGGTCCCGCCGCGGCAGGACCCGAGGGACGCGCTGGTCGCGCGGGACTCGCTCACGCTGGGCGAGCTGCCCGCGGGCGCCCGGGTCGGCACGGGGTCGCCCCGCAGGGCGGCGCAGCTCCAGGCGCTCGGCCTGGGCCTCGAGATAGTGCCCATCAGGGGCAACGTCGACACCAGGATCCGCAAGGTCCACGACGGTGAGCTCGACGCCGTCGTCCTGGCCCGCGCCGGGCTCGCCCGGCTCGGCAGGCTCGAGGCGATCACCGAGGTGCTCGACCCGATCCAGGTGCTCCCCGCGCCCGCGCAGGGGGCGCTGGCGGTGGAGTGCCGGGTGGCCGACGTGGACACCGAACACCTCCTCCAGTCCGTTGTGGACGACGAAGCCACCAGGGCGGCGGTCGCCGCGGAGCGGGCCTTGCTGGCCGCGCTCGAGGCGGGCTGCCAGGCCCCGGTTGGCGCTCTGGCCGACGTGGTCGAGGACCTCGACGCGAACGACAAGGTCGTGCACCGCCTGTCGTTGCGCGGGGTCGCGGCCGCGAACTGGACAGCGGGCAGCACGGCCGAAGGGCCTGCTGTCGACCTGATCCGCGCGTCGGCCACCGGTGACCTGACCGAAGGTGAACAGCTCGGGCGTGCGTTGGCCGCCGAGCTGCTCGAGCTCGGCGCCGGCGCGCTCGCCGGTGACGAGCAATAAGTAATCAAGAGGGAAGTGGCCCAGGAATGACCACCCGTACCCGTAAGTCCTCCGGACGCATCGCGTTCGTGGGCTCGGGGCCCGGCGACGCCGGGCTTCTCACCGTCCGGGCGCAGGAGCTCATCGCGCGCGCCGAGCTCGTGGTGATCGACCCGGACGTGCCCGCCGGCGTGCTCGAGCTGGCCGGCCGCGACATCGAGGGCGAGGCCGAGGTCCGCCCCGCGGTCGGCGAGCCTGCCGATGTCGCGAAGGACCTCGTCAACGAGGCCAAGGCGGGCCGCGTCGTGATCCGCCTCGTCTCCGGTGACCCGCTCACGCACTCCGGTCTCGTCGCCGAGGCGCAGGCCGTCGCGAAGACGGCCGCCGTCTTCGACGTCGTGCCCGGCGTCCCCGCCGCGACCGCGGTCCCCGCCTACGCGGGCATCGCGCTCGGCGGCACCCACACCGAGGTCGACGTCCGCGGTGAGGTCGACTGGGCCGGGCTCGCCAAGACCCCGGGCCCGATCGTGCTGCTCGCCAGCTCCAGCCACCTCGCCGAGGCCGCGTCCGCGCTCGTCGAGCACGGCCTCGCGCCGCAGACGCCCGTCGCGGTCACCGCCGACGGCACCGGCGCGGGCCAGCGCACGCTGGACTCCACGCTCGCCACGCTCGCGCAGGACGCGGGTGAGATCTCCGGCAACCTCGTCGTCACCGTCGGCCAGGCCGTCGCCGCCAGGACCAAGCTGTCCTGGTGGGAGTCCCGCGCCCTCTACGGGTGGCGTGTGCTCGTGCCCCGCACCAAGGACCAGGCCGGTGAGATGTCCGAGCGGCTGCGGCTGCACGGCGCGATCCCGTCCGAGGTGCCGACGATCTCCGTCGAGCCGCCGCGCAGCCCCGCCCAGATGGAGCGCTCCGTCAAGGGCCTCGTCGACGGCCGCTACCAGTGGCTCGTGTTCACCTCCACCAACGCCGTGCGCGCGGTGTGGGAGAAGTTCGAGGAGTTCGGGCTCGACGCCCGCGCGTTCTCCGGCGTGAAGATCGCCTGTGTGGGCGAGTCCACCGCGGAGAAGGTGCGCGGCTTCGGCATCATCCCGGAGCTCGTGCCCTCCGGCGAGCAGTCCTCCGAGGGCCTGCTCGAGGAGTTCCCGCCGTACGACGACATCCTCGACCCGGTGGACCGCGTGCTGCTGCCGCGTGCCGACATCGCCACCGAGACCCTCGCCGCCGGTCTGCGCGACCGCGGCTGGGAGATCGACGACGTCACCGCGTACCGCACCGTGCGCGCCGCCCCGCCGCCCGCGGAGACCCGCGAGATGATCAAGACCGGTGGCTTCGACGCGGTGTGCTTCACCTCGTCGTCGACCGTCCGGAACCTGGTCGGCATCGCGGGCAAGCCGCACACCCGCACGCTCGTCGCCTGCATCGGCCCGAAGACGGCCGAGACCGCGCGCGAGTTCGGCCTCCGGGTCGACGTCCAGCCCGAGATCGCGCAGGTCCCGGCGCTCGTCGACGCACTCGCGGAGCACGCCGCCCGCCTCCGCGCGGAAGGCGCCCTCCCGCCGCCCCGCAAGACCAAGCGCGCCCGTCGCTGACCCCTGGAGGGCACCTCCGACACCGTCGGAGGTGCCCTTCGTGGTTTCGAGGAGTTCCGATGTACCCAGCGCACCGTCCCCGTCGCCTGCGCGGCACCGCCGCGATGCGCCGCATGGTGGCCGAGACGACCGTGCGGCCGAGCCAGCTCGTGCTGCCCATGTTCGTCAAGGAGGGCGCGACCGAGCCGGTCCCGATCGCGACCATGCCCGGCGTCCTCCAGCACACCCGCGACAGCCTGCGCAAAGCCGCCGTCGAAGCGGTCGAGGCGGGCGTCGGCGGGCTGATGCTGTTCGGCGTCCCCGAGCACAAGGACGCGACCGGCTCCGGCGGCATCGACCCGGACGGCGTGCTCAACGTCGCGCTGCGGGACCTCAGGTCGGAACTCGGTGACGACACCGTCCTCATGTCCGACCTGTGCCTCGACGAGTTCACCGACCACGGCCACTGCGGCGTGCTCGACGACCACGGCCGCGTCGACAACGACGCCACGCTCGAGATCTACGGCCGCATGGCCGTCGCCCAGGCCGAAGCCGGCGCCCACATGCTCGGCCCCAGCGGCATGATGGACGGCCAGGTCGGCGCCATCCGCACCGCGCTGGAAGGCGCCGGGTTCACCGACACCGGCATCCTCGCCTACGCGGTCAAGTACTCCTCGGCGTTCTACGGCCCGTTCCGGGACGCCGTCGAGTCGTCGCTGCAGGGCGACCGCCGCACCTACCAGCAGGACCCGGCGAACGTCCGCGAGGCGCTGCGCGAGGTGCGGCTCGACCTCGACGAAGGCGCCGACATGGTCATGGTCAAGCCGGCCATGCTCTACCTCGACGTGCTCCGCGCGGTCGCCGAGGAGTCCGACGTGCCGGTCGCCGCGTACCAGATCTCCGGCGAGTACGCGATGATCGAGGCCGCCGCGGCCGGTGGCTGGTGCGACCGGCGCACCGCCATCCTCGAGTCGCTCACCTCCATCCGCCGCGCGGGCGCCGACGTGGTGCTCACCTACTGGGCGGTCGAGGCGGCGGGCTGGCTGCGCTGACGAGAAAAGGCACAGGTAACCTGCGCGCCGTGACGAAGCCTGGCAATTCGGACCCCGCAGACCGCCACGAGGACGGGGACAAGGCCGTGCCGGACGAGGACACCACGTCGTCCCTGGCGCCCGACCCGGTGGAGCCTGCACCGGCCGCCGACGCCGAGCCGGAGAAGGCCGGGCCGGCGGCCACGCACGCGGCGAAGCCGACGGCCAAGCCGAAGATCGAGAAGGCGCCCCCGATCCGCGCCGACGACGAGCCGGTCATGCCGACCGCCCGCGAGGCGGCCATGCGTGCCCAGGCCAAGCGCCGCTTCGAGGAGCCCGCGCCGCGCACGCTGCGCATCTCCTTCTACTTCTTCGTCGCCGCGGGCCTGATCTGGCTCGCCAGCATGGTGATCTCGCTGATCTACAAGCAGGACATCATCGACGCCCAGATCGAGGCCAGCAAGGGCACCGACCTGACGCCGGACCAGATCGCGAACGGCGTCACGCAGATCCTGTGGATCGTCACGATCGCGGCGCTCACGTTCACCGTGTTCCTCGGCCTGTTCGGCTACAAGGCCACCGAGGGCACCCGCCGCGCCCGCACCCTCGTCACGATCTTCGGCATCATCCTGGTGCTGTTCCACCTGCTGCTCAACGGCACCCCGCCCGGCATCCTGTCCGCCATGTTCTGCCTGGTCGGGCTCGCGCTGCTGTGGTCGCCGTCGGCACGCGGGTATTTCCCGCCGCGCGAGCTCCGATGAGCGACGGGCCGGTCCTCTACGCGGAACCCGGTTCGACCCGGTGGCCGCTGCTGTGGGGGCCGGCCTTCGCCGCGCTCGGCGCCGGGCTCGAGGCGCTGACCGGGCCCGTGCACACCGTGCAGTGGCTCATCGTCGGCATCGGCCTGTTCGGCGTCTTCGCGCTGTGGGTCAACGTGCGCCGCAAGGTCTACCGCGTCGAGCTGACCCCCGAGACCCTGCACCAGGGACGCGAAGCCCTGCCCGTGAAGGACATCGCGCGGGTCACCGACGTCGGCGCCGCACCGGGCGCCAAGGTCCTCGGCGGCGGCTGGACGGTCCCCCGCAAGACCGTCGAGGTCCCGGTCCGCCTCGACGACGGCAGCACGGTCCTCGCGTGGGCCCGCGACGACGAGGCCCTCAAAGCCGCCCTCGCCCGCCTCGTAGAGGAAGAATGACGCCGTGAGCATGCCGCCCCCACCGCCCCTGCCACCGTCGGAAGGCCCGATCACGCGGCCCAAGGCGGTCGACTCGGCGTTCCACGCGGTCCTCGCGAGCATCGTCATCAGCGCACTCGGCACGGTGTTCACCGTCCTGCTCGACCGGTCCCAGCTCACGGCCATGGTCAACCAGATGATGGCCGACCTTCCCGAGGGGCGCACCGAGGCGCCGATGTCCGTGTCCGGCGCCGTCGGCGCCTTCCAGGTCATCCTCGGCTTCAGCATCGCGCTCTTCGCCGGTCTCATGCTGCTGTTCGCGATCAAGATGCGGACGGGCCGCAACTGGGCGCGGATCCTGCTCACCGTCTACACGGCCGTCGGCGTCTGGAGCTTCCTGTCCGCCATGGCGTCGGTGGGCGCCGAGCTGGGGCTCATGTGGAGCCTCGCCGAGGTCGCGTTCGGCGTGACCGCCGTCGTGTACATGTTCCGCCCCGAGTCGACCAGGTACTTCGCCGAGCACAAGCAGCGCCGCCTGCAGGCCCGGCAGCGACCGTGAGAAAGTAGACAGCGTGACCGCTGCCACCGACGAGCTCGTCGCCCCGCCACCGACCGAGCCCGGCAGGCTGAACAAGCCCGTGCGCGCGTTCGTCGCGCTGGCCGAGCTGATCGCCGCCGCGGTCGCCGTGTGGTTCGCCTTCGACGTCTGGCCCCGCGGCGTCGCGAAGATCGTCGAGCACTACCCCAACGGCCTGGTGCTCGAGTCCACCCGCTGGGTGGGCAGCTGGATGGCCTTCGCCATCCTGCTCGGCACCATCGCGGCCGTCCTCGTCGTCGACGCCGTGCGGCAGGTCGTGCTCGCGGTCCGTGCCCGTCCGAAGCGCGGTCGATGACGATGTAAGACTGGGGCCGTGACGACGGAACAGTCTCGGGCCCTCTTCAAGCGTGCTCAGTCGGTGACCCCGGGCGGTGTCAACTCCCCGGTGCGCGCGTTCCAGGCGGTCGGCGGCACCCCGCGGTTCATGGTCCGCGGCGAGGGCGCCTACCTGTGGGACGCCGACGGCAACCGCTACGTCGACCTCGTCTCCTCCTGGGGCCCGATGATCCACGGGCACGCGCACCCGCCGATCGTCGAGGCCGTGCGGAACGCCGCCGTCGACGGCCTGTCGTTCGGCACGCCGACCGCCGGGGAGATCGACCTCGCCGAGGAGATCATCAACCGCGTCGAACCGGTCGCGGCCGTGCGCCTCGTGAACTCCGGCACCGAGGCCACCATGAGCGCGATCCGCCTCGCCCGCGGCTTCACCGGCCGGTCCAAGATCGTCAAGTTCGCCGGCTGCTACCACGGCCACGTCGACGCGCTGCTCGCCGAGGCGGGCTCCGGCGTCGCCACGTACGCGCTGCCCAACTCGCCCGGCGTCACCGGCGCGCAGGCCGGCGACACGATCGTCCTGCCCTACAACGACCTCGAGGCCGTCCGCGCCGCGTTCGCCGAGCACGGCGACGAGATCGCCGCCCTCATCACCGAGGCCGCGCCCGGCAACATGGGCGCCATCCCGCCCGAGCCCGGCTTCAACGAGGGCCTCCGCGAGATCACCCGGCAGCACGGCGCGCTGCTCGTGATGGACGAGGTCATGACCGGCTTCCGCGTGTCGTCGGCAGGCTGGTTCGCCATCGACGCCGTGCCCGGCGACCTCTACACGTTCGGCAAGGTCATGTCCGGCGGCCTGCCCGCCGCCGCGTTCGGCGGCCGCGCGGACGTGATGGCGCACCTCGCCCCCGCCGGACCCGTCTACCAGGCCGGCACGCTGTCCGGGAACCCCGTCGCCGTCGCGGCGGGCCTCGCGTCGCTGCGGGAGGCGACCCCCGAGACGTACCGGCAGCTCAACGCCAACGCGACCCGGCTGGGCGCGATGATCGGCGCCGAGCTGACCGCCGCGGGCGTCCCGCACCACGTGCAGTTCGCGGGCAACCTGGTCAGCGTGTTCTTCACCGAGTCGCCGGTGCGGAACTTCGCCGAGGCGAAGGCGTCCGACACCGGCCGGTTCCCCGCGTTCTTCCACGCGCTGCTCGACGGCGGCGTGTACGCACCGCCGAGCGCGTTCGAGGCGTGGTTCGTCAACGCCGCCATGGACGACGAGGCGTTCGACATCATCAGCGCGGCGATGCCCGCCGCTGCCCGTGCCGCCGCGGAGGGGACGAAGTGAGTGTCAGAACGGTCGTGCACCTGTTGCGGCACGGCGAGGTGCACAACCCGACGGGCGTCCTGTACGGCCGCCTCGAGGGCTTCAAGCTGTCCGAGCTGGGGCAGCGGCAGGCGCTGACCGTGGCCGAGCACCTGGCGGGCAACGACATCACGCACGTCGTCGCGTCGCCGCTGGAACGCGCGCAGCAGACCGCCCAGCCCATCGTCGACTCCCACCAGCTCGACCTCGCCACCGACGAGCAGCTGATCGAGGCCGACAACGTGTTCGAGGGCCTGCGCGTGTCGATCGGCGACGGCGCGCTGCGCTCACCGCGGCACTGGCCGCACATGCACAACCCGTTCCTGCCGTCGTGGGGCGAGCCGTACCTGCACATCGCCCGCCGCATGCTCGGCGCCGTCTACCGCGCCCGTGCGGCGGCGGAGGGCCACGAGGCGGTGTGCGTGTCCCACCAGCTGCCGATCTGGACGCTGCGGCGGTTCCTGGAGGGCAAGCGGCTGTGGCACGACCCGCGCCGTCGGCAGTGCTCACTGGCGTCGCTGACGTCGCTCATGTTCGACAACGAGAGCCTCGTCGCGATCCGCTACCGCGAACCGGCCGGGGCGAGCAGCCCGAAGGTGACCGGCGCATGAAGCGGCTGGCACTCCTCCTCGCCGCCCTGTTCGTGGTCGCCGGCTGCTCGACCGGCTCCGACGCCGTCGCGACGGGCACCGAGTTCAACTTCGTCAGCCCGGGCGGCAAGACCGACATCCCCTACGAGGGCGGCGAACGCCAGCCGATCCCGGAGATGAGCGGCGACAGCCTCATGGCGGAGGGGGAGCAGATCAAGCTCTCCTCGTACCAGGGCAAGGTCGTCGTGATCAACATCTGGGGCGCGTGGTGCCCGCCCTGCCGTGTCGAGGCCCCGCAGTTGCAGAAGGTGTGGGAGACCTACGGCGACAAGGGCGTGCAGGTCCTCGGCATCGACTTCCGCGACTACGACCGCCAGCAGCCCGCCGACTTCATGCGTGACACCGGCCTCACCTACCCGTCGATCTACGACCCGTCCGGCCGGTCGCTGCTGCCGCTGAAGGGCTACCCGAGGGCGGCGGTCCCGTCGACGATCGTGCTCGACAAGCAGCACCGCGTGGCCATGATCTTCCTGCGTGACCTGCTCGCCGAGGACCTGACCCCGGTCCTGGACAAGCTGCTGGCGGAGAAGTCTTAACGGCGGCTGAGAGGGGACCCGTCCTGACTAGGACCTAAGTCCCGCGCCTACCCTGGTCGCCGTGGACCCGACCGCCATCGCCACCAGCGGGCCGCTCGTGCTGGCCGCTGGTGTCGCGCTGCTCGCGGGCCTGGTGTCCTTCGCCTCACCGTGCGTGGTCCCCCTCGTCCCCGGCTACCTCGCCTACCTCGCCGCGCTCGTCGGCGCCGACACGCAGGACGAGAAGAGCAAGAAGATCAAGGTGCTCGGCGCCGTCGGCCTGTTCGTCCTCGGGTTCACCGTCGTGTTCGCGGCCGGTGTCGGCAGCATCGTCTGGCTGTCCGACACGCTGTTCGCCAACCAGGCGACGCTGCAGCGCGTCGGCGGCGTCGTGATCATCGCGCTGTCGCTGGTGTTCGTCGGCTTCATCCCCGGCCTGCAGCGCGAGTTCCGCTTCCACAAGGTGCCCCGCATGGGGCTCGCGGGCGCGCCCGTCCTCGGCGCGATCTTCGGCCTCGGCTGGACGCCGTGCATCGGCCCGACGCTGTCCGGGGTGATGGTCATCGCCGCGAGCACCGGCGGCACCGCGGCCCGCGGCCTGCTGCTGGTCCTCGTCTACTGCCTCGGCCTCGGCATCCCGTTCCTGCTCATCGCGCTCGGCGCGCGCTGGACGGTCCGCGCCAACGGCTGGCTGCGCCGCCACACCCGCACCATCCAGCTCGTCGGCGGCGGGCTGCTGTTCGTCGTGGGCGTGCTGCTCGTCACGGGCCTGTGGGCCGAGCTGACCAACTGGCTCAAGTACACGGTGGTCACGACGACGGAGCTGCCCCTGTGAGCGGAGCGAACCATCGAGCACAGGGACAACGATTCCCCGGAGCCTGCGAGGGGGAATCGTGATCGCATTTCTCCGGAACACGTGGCGCGGACTCACCTCCATGCGCACGGCACTCGTGCTGCTGTTCCTCCTCGCGGTGGCGGCCCTGCCCGGCGCGCTCCTGCCACAGCGCTCGCTGAACTCGCAGAAGGTCGACGAGTACATCGCGTCGCACGGCTGGTGGGGTGAGCTGCTCGGGCGGCTGGAGTTCTACAACGTCTACGGCAGCGTCTGGTTCTCCGCGATCTACCTGCTGCTGTTCATCTCGCTCGTCGGCTGCCTGCTGCCCCGCTCGTTCGAGTACGTGCGCGCACTGCGCGGCAAGCCGGTGCTCACGCCGCGCAACCTGGCCCGCCTCCCGCACCACCGCGAGGCCACCACCGCCGCCACCCCCGACGAGGTCATGGCGAGGACCACCGCGCGGCTCAACGGCTGGCGCCACGAGGTGCGCGAGGAGGAGGGCGGCGCCCGCAGCGTCTCCGCCGAACGCGGATACCTGCGCGAGACCGGCAACCTCGTCTTCCACTTCGCGATGCTCGGCCTGATCGTCGCGCTCGCGATCGGCAAGATGTTCCAGTACGAGGGCCAGGTCATCGTCCAGGCCAACGGCTCGGAGTTCTGCAACATCGGCACCGTCGGCTACGACACGTTCCGCCCCGGCCTGCGCGTCGACGGCACCGACCTGAACCCGTTCTGCGTGAAGGTCGACGACTTCCGGGCGCACTACCTGCCCACCGGCCAGCCCGACTACTACCGCGCCGACGTGCGGTACCAGTCCGGCGCCGACCTGGACACCGGCACGTGGCGGCCCTACACGCTCGAGGTCAACTCGCCGCTGCGCACCGCGGGCGACCGGATCTACCTGCTGAGCCACGGCTACTCGCCGACCTTCACCGTCACCTTCCCGGACGGCCAGACCCGCACCCAGACCGTCCAGTGGCGACCGGTCAACCAGCTCACGTACCTGTCCGAGGGCGCGACCAAGTTCGACCCACCCGGCGTCAGCGACCCGGCCGAGCGCCGCAAGCGCCAGCTCGCCATCACCGGCCTGTTCGCACCCACCGCCGTGATGGGCCACGGCAACATCCTCAGCTCGGGCTTCCCCGACCTGCGCGACCCGGCCGTCGCGATCGACGTGCTGAAGGGCGACCTCGGCAACGACTCCGGCCGCGGCCAGTCGATCTACGAGGTCAACCAGGAGATGGTCGACTCCGGCAGGCTCAAGCGCGTCGCCCGCGAGAACATGCGGCCCGGCGACCAGATCACGCTCGACGACGGCACGAAGGTCAGCTTCGACGGCGTGCAGCGCTGGGTGTACCTGCAGGTCTCGCACGACCCCGCGCAGGGCTGGGTGCTGGTGTTCGCCGTGCTGGTCGTGTTCGGCCTCGGCCTGTCGCTCGTGATCAAACGGCGCAGGCTGTGGGTGCGTGCGACACCGACGAAGGACGGCGGCGGTACCGTGCTCGTGTTCGGCGGTCTCGCCCGCACTGACCAGGCCGGATACGGCGAGGAGTTCAGCAGGCTGACCGAGGAACTGCTCGCCGAGCTGTCCCCGCGCGAAGAAGAACACCAAGGCGCCACCGCTTCGAGGGAGCCATGATGGACGTCAACGAGACGTTGTCCAGCTACAGCGACTGGTGCTACGGCATCGCCGTCGGCGCGTACGTCGTCGCGATGCTGTTCTACCTGTACGAGCAGGCCTTCGGGTACCGCGAGCGCAGGGCCGCGAAGGAGCTGGTCGCGGTCGGCGGCGGGGACACGCTCGTCGCGGACGAGCCGTCCTCGGAGCCTGCGCCGGACGAGCCGGCCTCCCGGGTCGCCCGTGCCGTCCGCATCGGCAAGCTCGGGGTGTCGCTCACCGCGTTCGGCGCGCTGCTGCACTTCGGCTCCCTGGTGCTGCGCGCGCTGGCGACGGGCCGTGCGCCGTGGGGCAACATGTACGAGTTCGGCGCCACCCTGTGCCTCGTGGCCGTGGGGACGTGGCTCGTGGTGCTGCGGAAGTACCCGACCGTCCGCCACCTCGGCGTGTGGGTGCTGTGCCCGGTCATCGTGCTGATGTTCCTCGGCGGTGTCGTGCTGTACACGACGGCCGCGCCCGTGCAGCCCGCGCTGCAGTCGTACTGGCTCGTGATCCACGTGTTCGCGATCGCGCTCGGCAGCGGCATGGTGCTGGTGCCCGGCGTGGTGAGCGTGCTGTACCTGCTGAAGGTCAAGAAGCCGGCGTGGGCGACCCGCCTGCCCGCCGCGGACGTGCTCGACCAGGTGGCCTACCGCACGACCGTGTTCGCGTTCCCGATCTACACCGCGGGCGTGATCTTCGGCGCGATCTGGGCCGAGCAGTCGTGGGGCCGGTTCTGGGGCTGGGACCCGAAGGAGACCGTCGCGTTCATCGCGTGGGTCGTCTACGCGGCGTACCTCCACTCGCGGGCGACCGCGGGCTGGCGCGGCGGCCGGGCCGCCGTGATCAACATCGTCGGGTTCGCCGCGATGATCTTCAACCTGTTCTTCATCAACCTGGTAACGACCGGGTTGCATTCCTACGCAGGGGTTTGACCTCGGTAGTTGGACAACACGCGTCGTTATCAGTACTCTCCGCTGCGGGGTTCGCCGGGTTACACCCATATGGGTGACGCTTAACTGGGCCAGGAGGGCTTGTGACGTACGCAGGGGCTTACGGGCGCGAAGAACGGCTGCCGGTCGACCGGCTGTTACGCCGGGAGAACCACCCGCTGGGTGTCCGCCGCCAGGAAGCGACGAAGATCGCCACCGAGGAGGCCGCGGAGGCCGCCTCGTCGAACAAGCGCTGGACGTTCGGCGCCGCCGCGGGCGCACTGCTCGTCGCGGGCACCTTCGCCGCGGGCGCGCTCGGCATCTCCGGTGGCGCCGCCACCCCCGTCGCGGGCTCCGCGCCCGAGCACGCCCCCGCGTCCCCCGGCCACACCCCGGGCAGCCCCGTCGTCGGCGCCCCGGTCCCCGGCCAGGCCGACGACGAGCAGCAGCAGGACCCGCGCGGCGGGCAGACCGTGCCGTCGTCGGCGAGCGGCCCGCGTACCGAGGCGCCCTCGGCCCCCGGCGCCAGCGCCGACCAGGGCGGCAGCAGCCAGGCGGGCGGTGGCACCGCGGGTGGCGCGAGCACGGCCACGCCGGCACCCGCTGCCCAGCAGCCCGCGCCGCAGCAGTCCGCACCGGCGCCCGCGCCTGCCCCTGCTCCGGCTCCGGCCCCGGAGCAGGAACGGCAGGGTGGCCTGCTCACGCCCGTGACCGACGTGGTCGGCGGCGTGCTCACGCCGGTCACCGACGTCGTCGGCGGTGTCCTCTCCCCGCTGACCGGCAGCAGCGCCACGTCGACGCAGAGCGCCCCGGCGCCGTCCGGTCCGGCCCTCACCATGATCAATCCGCTGGGTGACCTGCTGGGCGGCTGACGGCTCCGCACCGGTTGCTGGTGCGAACACCGGACGCCCCCAGGTCGACGGTGCCGAGCACCTGCGACTACCGTCGCGTGCGGAGGCGGTCCAGGTCGGTGCGTCAGGGAGGAATCCAGCGGTGAGTGCGCGCGAAGGAGAGCCGGATGGGGGCGTTCCCCGCGCAGGCGTAGAGCAGGAACCGGCGCCGAGGAGCGACTTCTCCTGGGTGCCGCCCGGCACGCAACCACCGGCGGGTGACTCGGAGCGGCCCACCCACGACTTCGGCCCCAACCCCCTGGTGTCCAACTACGGTCCCGCGCCGGGCACGCAGCCCATGCAGCCGCAGTACACCGAGCCGACCCCGTCGGGTGGGCAGCCGGTCCAGTACACGGAGCAGACGCCGTCGGGTTCGCAGCCGGTGTCGCCGCAGTACACGAACCCGTCGGGTTCGCAGCCCGTGCCCCAGCACTACGTGGACCAGACGCCGTCCGGGTCGCAGCCGGTGTCACCGCAGTACACGAATCCATCGGGTTCGCAGCCCGTGCCCCAGCACTACGTGGACCAGACGCCGTCCGGGTCGCAGCCCGTGGCGCCGCAGTACACCAACCCCACCGGCTCGCCCCAGTACGTGGACCCGTCGGGCTCGCAGCAGGTCCCGCAGCACTACGTGGACCAGACCCCGTCGGGCTCCCAGCCCGTGGCGGGCATCTCCGGCCCCCACCAGGTGCCGCAGGGCTCCGGCCCGCACCAGGTGCCGCCGCAGCCGTTCCCGTACCAGCAGCAGTACCCGGGCCAGCCCGGCCCCGTCCGCCAGGGCCAGCCAGCGCACGGCGAGGAGTTGTCGTCCGCCAAGCTCATCAAGCAGACCAAGCGCCCGCCCCAGTCGGGCTGGCGCAAGGCGGTCTTCGTGGCGAGCGGCCGCCTCATCAACGTCGGTGAGAGCCCGGCCGAGCAGCACCGGCGCGAGCTGATCGCCCGCGTCAACCAGCCGCTCCGCGGCTGCTACAAGATCGCGATGCTGAGCCTGAAGGGCGGCGTGGGCAAGACCACCACGACCACCACCCTCGGCTCGACGTTCTCGTCCCTGCGCGGCGACCGCGTGATCGCCGTCGACGCGAACCCCGACCGCGGCACCCTGAGCCAGAAGATCCCGCTCGAGACCACGGCCACCGTCCGCCACCTGCTGCGCGACGCCGACCGGATCCACCGCTACAGCGACATCCGCGCGTACACGTCCCAGGGCCCGAGCCGGCTCGAGGTGCTGGCGAGCGAGCAGGACCCGGCGGTCTCGGAGGCGTTCAGCGAGGACGACTACCGCCGCACGGTCGCGCTGCTCGAGCACTTCTACAACATCGTCCTGACCGACTGCGGCACCGGCCTGATGCACTCGGCCATGAAGGGCGTCCTCGACATCGCGGACGCGCTGGTCGTCGTGTCGTCCGGCTCGGTGGACGGCGCCAGGTCCGCGTCGGCGACCCTGGACTGGCTCGACGTGCACGGCTACCGCGACCTGGTCTCCCGCTCGGTCGCGGTCATCAACTCGGTCCGCCCGCGCGCGGGCTCGGTCGACCTCGACAAGCTGGCCCAGCACTTCGGCGCCCGCTGCCGTGCCGTCTGCCGCATCCCGTTCGACCCGCACCTGGAGGAGGGCGCGGAGATCGAGCTGGACCGCCTGGCCGCCCCCACTCGCCTGGCGCTGCTCGAGCTGGCCGCCACCGTCGCGGACGGCTTCCCGAGCGAGTTCTACTACATGCGCTGACCGCGGTCAGCGGATCAGCAGGCCGACGACGGTGATGATGAACCCGGCGATCCCGGTCACCTCGGTGATCAGGGTCAGCCGGGATTTCGCCGGCTCGGCCGCGCGTGACCCGCGGGTACTCGATGCGGGCGTTCTCGCCGCCGACGCGGTGACCGGCGACGATCAGCCCCGCCACCGCGAGGACGACCAGGACGAACCCGAACAGCGACAACACGGACATGGCGTCCTCGCGAGAGGTCGGCCGATCCGTGACTGCCGAGCCCGATCGCTCGTCAGACCGGGGGCTGCTTGCCGTCCGCGTCCGGCGGGTTCTTCCGCTCGTTGAGGCTGCGCAGGAACTCCGGGTCGTCGTCGGGCGCGATGGGCGCCGGACGACGGGCCGGACGGGCAGGACGGCTCACGCGTCGCTCACTCCCGGTTTCGGGGTTCGCGACGAACGCCCGCCACAGCAGCACAACGACGCAGACGGCGCCGATCGCGGCGAGCAAGTACAGCATCTGCCACCTCCCGAGGTCCTGGCGTCGAGGTTAGCCCTTTTGTACCGATTTCGGGCCCTCGGGGTGTCAACGCTGCGTCAGGCGTGGCCGTTCCCGAGGTTCGCCTCGGTGGTGAGTTCGGCGAGCAGGGTCTTCACCTCGGACTCGCGGAACCGGCGGTGCCCGCCCGGTGTGCGGATGGAACCGATGCGGCCGGCGGTCGCCCACCGCGTCACGGTCTTCGGGTCGACGCGGAACAACGCCGCGACCTCGCCGGGGGTCAGGAGCCGCTCACCGACATGTGCCGCTGTCACGTGTCCTCCTCAGTAGGTCTGAACTGGACACGCCAATCGTTGCATCTCGACCATCGGGTACTCGAACGGTTGTCTGATGGTAAAGAGGTAGTAAGGGACAAAACGGCGGGATCGGACACGATCAAGTACCCGCTAGAGTGCCGCCGTGGACGACGTCGACCGCCGCATCATCGCCGCACTCCGAGAGCACGGCCGGGCGACCTACGCCGAGCTGGGCAGGCAGGTCGGCCTGTCCGCCTCCGCCGTGCACGAGCGCGTCGGCAAGCTCGAGACCAGCGGCGTCATCACCGGCTACCACGCCGTGGTGAACCCCAGCGCGGTCGGTCTCGGCGTCACCTCGCTGATCGGCATCTACTCCACCGACACCGCGGACGACGAGGACGTGGCCGAAGAGCTCGCCCGCCTCGACGAGGTCGAGTCCTGCTACCGCGTCGCGGGTGACGAGTCCTTCATCGTCAAGGTACGCGTCGCCACCGTCGACGACCTCGAGCGCACGCTCGGCAGGCTCCGCCGCATCGAGGGCATCGCCCGCACCCGCACCACGCTCGTGCTCTCGACCAGGTTCGAGGGCAGGCCGAACACCTCGGAGGCCGGCAAGGATGACGAGTAACGTCATGCGGGTGGCTGACCACAACCTCGCACGCGACCTGACCCTGTACACGCTGGGCAGGCTCGTGCTGATCGCCGCGGTCACCGCCCTGCTCGTGCTGTTCGACGTGCCGCTGCTGGTGGCGCTCGCCGTCGCGGTCGTGGTCGGGTTCCCGCTGGGCCTGCTGGTGTTCCGCGGCCTCAACCAGCGGGTCACCGCGGCCCTCGCCGAACGCGGCAAGGACCGCATGGACGCCCGCGAGCGCCTGCGCGCCGAACTGCGCGGTGACCAGCCCGGGCCGGACGGGGACGCCGAGTAGATGGCCGCCGTCGACCGCTGCAGCGAGCGGACCCGCGACTGGGTGTGCGAGGCCGTCCACATCATCGACGCGGACGCCAACCGCAGTGCGGACACCCACCTGCTGCCGTTCCCGCTGCCCGCCGAGTGGAAAGTCCGCCTTTACCTCAAGGACGAGTCGACCCACCCGACCGGCTCGCTCAAGCACCGGCTGGCCCGGTCCCTGTTCCTCTACGCGCTCTGCAACGGCTGGATCGTCGAGGGCACGCCGGTCATCGAGGCCTCGTCCGGCTCGACCGCCGTGTCGGAGGCGTACTTCGCGCGGCTGCTCGGCCTGCCGTTCATCGCGGTCGTGCCGAGGACGACCAGCGCGGAGAAGGTGGCGCTGATCGAGCGCGAGGGCGGCCGGTGCCACTTCATCGACGAGCCGAGCCAGCTGTACGCCGAGTCGCACCGCCTCGCCGCCGAGCTGAACGGTCACTTCATGGACCAGTTCACGCACGCCGAGCGCGCCACCGACTGGCGGGGCAACAACAACATCGCCGAGTCGATCTTCGAGCAGATGGCGCTCGAGCCCAACCCGGAGCCGGAGTGGATCGTCGTCGGCGCCGGCACGGGCGGCACCAGCGCCACGATCGGCCGCTACATCCGCTACCAGCGGCTGCGCACCCGCCTCGCGGTCGTCGACCCCGAGCACTCGGTGTTCTTCGAGGCGTGGCGTGACACCGTGCCGGACCTCACCGCGTGCCAGGGCTCCCGCATCGAGGGCATCGGCAGGCCCCGCGTCGAACCGTCGTTCGTCGGCCAGGTCATCGACCGCATGATGAAGGTCCCGGACGCGGCCTCACTGGCGACGATCCACGCCGTCGAGCCGATCCTCGGCCGCCGCGTCGGCGGCTCCACCGGCACCAACCTGTGGGGCGCCTTCCAGATCGTGGCCGAACTCCGCGCGACCGGCCGCGAGGGCAGCGTGGTGACCCTGCTCTGCGACGGCGGCGAACGCTACGCGAACACCTACTACGACCAGGACTGGCTCGCCGCCCACAACCTCGACCTCGCTCCCCACAAGGAGACCGTGGCCAAGTTCCTGTCCACCGGCGAGTGGTCAGGACAGGGCTAGCGCCACCGTCGTCAGCACGGCCCACGCGAGCATCGCCAGCGACGTGTCGCGCAGTGCGGGGATCAACGCCAGACCGGTCCCGCCGCTGCCGACCGCGCGCAGTGCGGGCACCACCAGCACGGCCGCGAGCAGCCCCAGCAGCGACCACGGGTTCGCGACCGCCAGGACCACGCTCACCACGAACGGCACGGCGACCAGCACGAAGTACAGAACCCGCGTGCGCCGGTCCCCGAGCCGCACGGCCATCGTGATCTTGCCCGCCTCCCGGTCCGTGGGCAGGTCGCGCAGGTTGTTCGCCACCAGGACGCTCGCCGAGATCGCGCCCAGAGCCACCGCCCCCGCCACGCCGGGCCAGGTCACCTCGCCCGTCTGCACGTACAGCGTGCCGAGCACGGCCACCGGCCCGAAGAACGCGAACACCGCGACCTCGCCCCAGCCCGAGTACCCGTACGGCTTCGGCCCGCCCGTGTAGAACCAGGCGGCCGCCACGGACACCGCGCCGACGCTGATCAGCCACCAGTGCCCGGTCAGTGCCACGAGCAGCAGCCCGGCCACACCCGCGACGCCGAAGCACACGAACGCCGCCAGCTTCACCGCCGACGCCGACGCGACCCCGGACGCCACCAGCCGCAGCGGACCGACGCGTGTGTCGTCCGTGCCCCGGATGCCGTCGGAGTAGTCGTTGGCGTAGTTCACGCCGACCTGCAGTGCCAGCGACACCACCAGAGCGAGCAGCGAGGCCCACCAGTTGAACTCGCCGATCGCGCCCGCGGCGCCTGCCCCCACGATCACCGGCGCCACGGAGTTCGGCAGCGTCCGAACACGTGCACCGGCCACCCACTGTCCTGCGGTTGCGGCCATGGCCCCATCTAACTAGCAGGGCGGTACGGCCTTTCCGCCGGACGTGGTGGCCACGTAGGCCGCTGACACGAACATGCCCTTGGCGAGCCGGTACCACACGTTCGTGGTGCCCTGCGTGCCCTTGACCTGTTCGCCTGCCACGGAGCACTCGATCCGCACCTGCGCGTGCTTCGCCGCGAGCCCGACGTTCGGCAGGTCGCTGTTCGGCGCGGGCCGCACGTTCAACGCCGGGCCGGGCGTCTGCACGAACCCGTGCGGGTGCGAGCCGGTCCACTGGTAGGTCACGGTGACCCACGCGTTGTTCTCGAGCTTCAACCCGTCCCAGAACGTGCCGTCGGCCAGGTCGATGCCCGCCGGGTTCTTCACCGTCCGTCCGAACTGGTCCTTTCCGCCGTTGTAACCGTCCTCGTAGGCCGCCTGCGACGCGGGCTTGCCCTGTGGCAGGTCCGCCCACTGCTGCCGCACCCCGGGCGCGGCCCAGTAGTCGTCCCGCGTGTTCCAGGGCCCGACGTCCCACGTCGGCGCCCACTCACACCGGCCGTTGGCCGCGCACACCCGGACGCTGTACTCGCCGGACCCCTTGGCGGACAGCCCCCGCCGCGAGGGCAGTGCCACGAAGTGGTCCCGCTTGACGATCTTGTGCCCGTTGGCCGTGGTGTGACCGACCAGCCCCTCCCGTGTCGCGTACACCCGGTACGACGCGCCGGCCGGGGTCGCGGGCGCCCGTTGCCCCGCCACCGGTGTGACCGTCAGCGCGTCCACCGACGGCGACGGCACCCCGTCCGGCGCGCTGAGCACGACCCGGACCTCGACGTCCTTCGCCGCCACCGGCAGCACCCCCGGCGCGCCCGGCCGGATCTCGGCCCACTCGGTCCACCGCCCGTCCGTCCTGCCCCGGACGTCGACCGCGACCTCGGCACCGTCCGGCACGGTGCTGTCCACCGTGGCGGTGAACGCGCCGGCCGGCGCGGCGAGCGTGTGCGGGTAGACGGCCATGCCGGTTCGTGTCGCCGTGCCGGCACTGGCCGCGCGGTTGTCGTCCGACCCGAGCCGCACCGGGCCGGTCGCGACGTTCGTGCTGCCCGTGCCGGGCCGGTCGAGGTCGACCTGCCAGCCGGTGGCCGCGGCGGACGCGGTGGGGACGCCGAGGAGCGAGCCGGTGAGCACAGTGCTGACCAGCAGGTAACGGCTCAGCTTCATGCAGAGCAGCCAAGACGCACCTCGGTGATCTCGCAACCGGAAGGATCACTGACCAGGTAATCGGTCCCGCAGCACGATCCGGTTGCCGTCCAGGTCGACCTCCATCGCGGGCGGCGCCCCGTCGTCCTCGTCCTGCCGCATCATCAGCGAGTGGTTCCGCTGGTCGAGCTCGTGCCGCTTGCCGGCGCCCATGAAGGCGTCGAGCTCCTCGAACCCGGCGGCCGAGACCGGTGTGCCCGCGCGCTTGCGGCGCCACGGGAGCCAGCTTCGGTTGCCTGCCCACAGCCCGAACCGCTCGAGGGCAGCCACCAGCACGAGCAGGAACACCAGCCCGGGTAGTGACATGGCCCACAGGACTCCCATGCCCGCTCAACGTGGCGCCCGGCCGTCAAGTTCCGCGAAGCAGGTCCTTTACCCCGTTCCGGTCGACCTTGCCCGGTCCTCGCAACGGAAGGTGATCGGTGAACCGGACGAGCTTCGGCGCCGCGGGACCGCCGAGCCGTTCGCGCACGGCCGCGCGCAACGCGCTGACCTCGGGTGGGTTGGCGGGATCGGCGGGCACGACGGCCGCGGCGACGAGCTGCCCCCACTCCTCGCTGGGCAGGTCGACGACACACGCCTCGGCGACACCCGGCTGGGCGGTGAGCACGTCCTCGACCGCGGCGGGTGCCACCTTCACACCACCGGTGTTGATCATGAAGTCGGCGCGGCCGAGCACGGCGAGGGTGCCGTCCGGCCGCAGCTCGCCCAGGTCGGTGGTCCGGAACCAGCCGTCGGCGAACGCCTCGGCCGTCGCCATCGGGTCCAGCCGGTACCCGCTCGCGAGCACGGGCCCGGCCAGGTGGATCACGCCGTCGGCGAGCCGCACCCGCACGCCGTCCAGTGGCCTGCCGTCGTAGACGCAGCCGCCGGCGGTCTCCGACATGCCGTAGGTCGTGCTGACCGCCACCCCGGCCGCGCGTGCGCGCGCGAGCAGCGGCTCCGGCGTGGCGGCGCCGCCGAGCAGGACGGCGTCGAACGTCCGCAGCGCGTCGAGCCCGGCGGGGTCGTCGAGCAGGCGGAGCAGCTGCGTGGGCACGAGCGAGGTGTAGCGGCGCGGCCCGGTCATCGCGGCCACGGCGTCGGCAAACGTTTGCGTCCCGCGGACGACCGGGGTCCGGCCCGCCAGCAGCGACCGCACGATGACCTGGACACCCGCGATGTGGTGGGCCGGCAACGTCAGCAGCCACTGCCCGGGGCCGCCGAGCCGGGCGTGCGTGGCGGTCGCGGACGCCGTCAGCGCGGCGGCCGACAGCTCCACGCCCTTGGCCGCGCCGGTCGAGCCGGACGTCGCGACGACGACGGCCGTCCCGGCAAGAACCGGTTTTTCCGGCTTCATGGCAGCACGCAGGCGCGGCGCCTGTGGATCGGTGGCCGACAACGGCAAAACCGCAGGTCCGCCGTCCAGCGCGGCGGCGAGCGCGGTCACGATCGCGGAGTTGTCCACAGGCGTCAGCAACACGATCGAAATTGTCGGACACCGCACATAAGCTCCGCGCCATGACTTCGACCAGGCCACCCGTCGACCGCCCGCTCAGGGACGCGTACCTGCGCAGGCTGGGCTTCGACGCGCCGCCACCGCCCACCGCGGCCACGCTGTTCGCGGTGCACAGGGCGCAGGTGGAGCGCGTGCCGTACGAGTCGGTGTGGGTCTGGCTGGGAGAGCGCCGGACCATCGAACCGCTCGACTCCGTCCGTTACGTGACCAGCGGCCGCGGCGGCTACTGCTACCACCAGAACGGTGCGATGGCGACGCTGCTCGGCTGGCTGGGCTTCCGCGTGCACTGGCACGTCGGCGGCGTGCAGGGCCACCCGGACGCGAAGGCGAACGTGGACGGCAACCACCTGGCCCTGACCGTCTCCGGCCTGCCGACCGACGACAACCCCGGTGGCGAGTGGTTCGCCGACGCCGGTCTCGGCGACGGGCCGCACGAGCCCATGCCCCTGCGCGCGGGCACGTACACCCAGGGCCCGCACACCTACGGCTTACGCCCGTCGGAGGTCGCGCCGGGTGGGTGGCGGTTCGACGCCGACCCGTCCATGTCTTTGCACGGCATGGACTTCCTGCCCGGCGAGGCGGCGCCGGCCGACCTCACGGCCGAGCACGAGCGCCTCCAGTCGGCCCCCGACTCCAGTTTCGTGCGCACCCTGGTGGCGTTCCGCCGCGACGCGGACGGCGTCGACTTCTTACGCGGCCTCGTCCTCAAGCGCCTCGATGCCACCGGGGAGACCAGCCGGGAGCTGACCACGGCCCCCGACTGGCACTCCTGCCTCGCCGACCTGTTCGGCCTCCATATGTCCGATGTGGACAACCAGAGAAAGACGTTGTTGTGGAACAGAGTCACGGCAGCCCACGAGAAGTGGCTCGCCGGTTCACGTCAGTAGTAGTACGGAAAGCGCGACCAGTCGGGCGCGCGCTTCTCCAGGAACGAGTCGCGGCCCTCGACCGCTTCGTCGGTCATGTACGCGAGGCGTGTCGTCTCGCCCGCGAAAAGCTGCTGCCCGACCAGCCCGTCGTCGATCAGGTTGAAGGCGTACTTCAGCATCCGCTGCGCCGTCGGCGACTTGCCGTTGATCTCCTTCGCCCATTCCAGCGCCGTCGCCTCCAGCTCGGCGTGCGGCACGACCGCGTTGACGGCGCCCATCCGGTGCATGTCCTCGGCGGTGTAGGTGCGGCCGAGGAAGAAGATCTCCCGCGCGAACTTCTGGCCGACCTGCCTGGCGAGGTAGGCGGAGCCGAACCCGCCGTCGAAGCTGCCGACGTCGGCGTCGGTCTGCTTGAACCGGGCGTGTTCCTCGCTCGCGAGCGTCAGGTCGCACGTGACGTGCAGGCTGTGCCCGCCACCGGCCGCCCAGCCGGGCACGACCGCGATCACGACCTTCGGCATGAACCGGATGAGCCGCTGGCACTCGAGGATGTGCAGCCGTCCCGCCCGCGCTGGGTCGACCGTCTCCGCCGTCTCGCCGGACGCGTACTGGTACCCCGTGCGCCCGCGGATCCGCTGGTCGCCGCCCGAGCAGAACGCCCAGCCACCGTCGCGGGGGGACGGACCGTTGCCGGTCAGCAGCACACACCCCACGTCGGACGACATCCTGGCGTGGTCGAGCGCGCGGTAGAGCTCGTCGACCGTGTGGGGCCGGAACGCGTTGCGCACCTCCGGCCGGTCGAACGCGATCCGCACGGCCCCGGTCGAGACGGCCCGGTGGTAGGTGATGTCGGTGAAGTCGAAGCCCTCGACGACCTGCCAGGCGGTCGGGTCGAACAGCTCGGACACGGTCGGGGTAGCCACGCGCCCGAGCATATGGGTGGTCAGAAATCGCGGTCCCTCGGACCGCCGTGCCAAGCTGAGGTCATGCCGGATGTCGAGGCCGTCGTCGAGGAGCTCGCGGCCCGTGACGACGCCGGGCTGGTGGTCGCCGCCTGCTGGTACGAGGCCTCGCACGACCGCCCGAACTACCTCATGTCGCAGTTCGACGTGCAGAACTTCCTCTGGCTGACGCTGCCGCAGCTGGTCCGCGACCCGCCGGACGACCTCCACCCGATGCCGCACTGGCACGCGGTGGTCGAGGAGGCCGCCTGGTTCTTCGAGCGGCTCGACCAGCCCCGCTACGCGGCCCTGTGCCGCTGTGCCCGGACGCGGGAGATCCTGGAGGCCGCGCACGACCCGATGCTCGGGTTCGAGCTGTACGCGCAGGCCACCTACGAGTCGGGTCTCATGCCGCCACCCGGCCTGCACATCACGTGGCTGGACCGGCCGGGCCCACGCGAGGAGGCCCTGTACGACGCGATCACCCGGGCGCTCGAGCGCGCGATCGCGTCCGGGGAGCTGGACCCCTGTGACGAACCGGGCAGGCTGGCGGTGGCGGTCGGCGTGCTCGACCAGCCGCCGGACGGGCACACGGAGACCATGCACGCGCTGATGCTGGCCGAGCGCATGGCCCGGCTGCACCACCTGAGCGGCAGCCAGACCGTGCGCGAGCTGCTGGTCAGGGTGGGGCCGGACGTGGCGAAACCCGCGGAGCTGACCCCTGAGCTCCTGCTCACCGGCACACGGCCGCTCGCGCAGGTGGTGCACGCGGGCGACGGGCCCCCGCACATGACGGCGCTGGCGGAGAAGTTCGGGCTGCTCGACGGGAACGGCGAGCGCACGGACGACGGCGAGCTGGCGCTCCGGCAGCCGGTCCTGCTGTTCGAGGCGGTCGTGAACGGCATCGCGGCGCCGGAGGACCGGGTGGCGCGGCAGGTGGCGCTGCCCCTGCTGGCCATGCTGGTGCTCGCGAGCTCGGTCGACGTCGACATGCTGATGGACCGCCTCGGCGTGGTGTTCTTCGAGACGGGCGCGCACGACCGCCCGGCGCCGAGCGATACCGTGCGGGAGGTGGCCGGTGAGCTGCTGGCCGACATGCACACGGCGGGCGTGCTGACCGCACCGGGCGAGCACCAGCGCCTGACCGACTACGGCAGGCGGGTGGCCCTGACCGCGATCCGGGCACGGGCGATGCGAGGAGTGGACGAATGAGCGTGCGACTCGTGGGGGTGGGTGGCGCGTGAACCCGTCCACCGCCCAGGCCACGGTCATCGTCGACGAGCTGGTCCGCAACGACGTGCGGCACGTGGTGGTCTGTCCCGGCTCACGCAACGCGGCCATCGCGATGGCGCTGCACGAGGCGGCCGAGGCGGGCAGGCTGACCATGCACGTCCGGATCGACGAGCGGTCCGCGGGCTTCCTCGCACTGGGGCTCAGCAAGGCGAGCGGACGGCCGGCGGCGGTCGCCTGCACGTCCGGCACGGCGGTCGCCAACCTGCACCCGGCCGTGCTGGAGGCCTACCACTCGGGCGTCGGCATGCTGCTGCTCACCGCCGACCGGCCGCCGGAGCTGCACGGCACCGGCGCGAACCAGACCATCGACCAGCGCGGCCTGTTCGGCCCGGCCGCGCTGGCGGTCGAGTTCCCCGTCGCGGAGCGGCGCGGCGGGCAGAACCAGGTGTGGCGCGGTCTTGTCTGCCGGGCGGTCGCGCAGGCCGAGGCGGGCAGGCCGGTGCAGGTCAACATGCCGTTCCGGGAGCCGTTGGTGCCCACCTTCGAGCCGCGCTGGCCAGAGCCGCTCGACGGCAGGCCGGACGGGTTGCGCTGGACCACCTCCGCCGCGCCGGTCACGATGGCGGGCAGCCGCGTCGACTTCCCGTTACCCGCGAAGACGTTGGTGGTCTTCGGCAGCGGCCGGGACGACCGGGCACGTGCCGCCGCGGCGGTCGCGGCCAGCGCGGGCTGGCCTGCCGTGGCGGAGCCCGTCGGCCAAGCGGCCGCGCTCGCTGGTGGCGCGAGCGTGCTGCGCTGCGGCGCGCTGCTCCTCGCGGCGGGCGAGCTGCCGGAGTCGTTGCGCCCGGACGCGGTCGTCGTGGTCGGCAGGCCCACGTTGTCGCGCGGCGTGCGCGGGCTGATGGGCCGGGCGCCGGTGTACGGCATCGGCGACCATCCACAGTGGACCGACCCGCAGTACGTGGCCACGCACGTCCGCGGCTGGCTCGACCTCGACGACATGTCCCGTGTGGACGGCATCGACCCGGACTGGTTACCCGCGTGGCGGCACGCGGACGCCGCGGCGGCCACCGCGGTGGAAAAGCTGCTCGGCGAACAGGAATGGCCCACCGGGCTGCGGATCGCGGCCGAGGTGGTGGACGCGCTGCCGTCCGGCGCGGCGCTGTTCCTCGGCTCGTCCAACCCGGTGCGGGACGTGGACCTGGTCGCCGAACCGAGGTCGGACGTGGCGATCCACGCCAACCGCGGGGTGGCGGGCATCGACGGCAACGTGTCCACGGCCGCGGGCATGGCGCTGGCGACCGACCGGCCCGCGTACGCGCTGGTCGGTGACCTGACGCTGCTGCACGACCTCAACGGCCTGCTGGTGGGGCCGCCGGAGCAGCGCCCGGACCTGACGATCGTCGTGCACAACGACGACGGCGGCGGCATCTTCACGCTGCTGGAACAGGGCGCGGCGGAGTACCAGCCGACGTTCGAGCGGGTCTTCGGCACCCCGCACGGCGCCGACCTGGCATCGCTGTGCCGCGGCTACCACGTGGACCACACCAGCGCGACGACCCCGGACGAGTTACGCCGGGCCCTCGCCCCCGCGCGAGGGCTACGCGTCGTGGAGGTGCGGTCCAACCGCGCCCTGCTCCGCGACCTGCACGCCCGCCTCCGCGCCACGGTGGCGAACGCCGCGCTGCGCTAGGGCCTTACCCGAAGTCGTTCACAGCCATGAGTTGATTGCGTCGACGTGGCCGATGGCTTCGTAACGGACAGCGACTTCGTCGAACCGGTAGCCACCACTCGGTAGGGCCCGAGTCGTTGATGCCGCACTCGACGGCGTGACGTTGCTTGTAGGTCTCGCGGGCGGTGTTGGTGGTGGGGTGTCGGGTGAGACGGGTCGGCGGTGGTTCGCGCAGGCTGGCGGGTGATCGATAACGCGCCCCGCGCCGGTTGAGTGGCCGGTTCCTGTCGTGGTTGAGCGGGAGGAGATCTCCCGCGGTCTGGTCGACGGGTGTTCGTGTCAGGAGATCGGGCAGGAGTTGGGGCCGGTCGGCATCCACGGTCTGCCGTGAAGTAGCCGGTAACCCCGGCGGGGAGGAGTACCGGGCGGTCCAGGCCGATCTGGCTGCCCGGGTGCGGCGCGGCGCCCGAAACCGGCGAAGCTGGCTGTTATGTCCAAGCCCGTGACGGGGCTGCGTTGTGAGCTGGCTGCTTGCCTGCGGTCCGGCCACCCCGGGATCCCCGACATGATCCACATCAGTGAACGCCCGGCCGATGCCGGGGACCGGGCGGTGCCCGGCCACTGGGAAGGTGACCTGATCTTCGGGAAGGCGAACCGGTCCGCGATCGGTACCCGGGTGGCGCGCTCCACCCGGTTCGTGGTGCTACTTCTGCGACCCGCACTCACCCTGGCAGCGCGGCTCGAACGAGAACACCCAACGGACTGCTCCGCCAGTACTTCCCCAAGACACCGACCTGAAGATCCACACCGCCGAGCACCGGGACACGATCGCCGCCGAACTCAACGGCAGACCCCGCCACCCCTCGGCTGGCTCACCCCAACCCCATCACTCAACCGCGTACTCACCGGACAATCCCCCGTCGCAACCACAACGTGGAACCGCCGTTGCTTTGATCCTCGTCTGCGCGGGTGGTCGCGTCGACCACCTGCCGCCCGCACCACAACCGCGGCCGACCCGATCGCGCAGGCCGAGGCAAGGACAGCAATGCCCGCTGCGCGTCGGTCAGGTCGAGCCGCCTCGTCACCGCCAGGGTGTCCGCGAGTGCTCGCCGTCCGGCGCACCAAGACGCGTGCTCGGACGAGCACCCGGTTGGGCGTTCTTCGTCACACGCGGGGGAACGCCGGTGCGGCTATGGTGGTACGCCCAGTCCGCCTGCCGGAGGAGTACGGATGACCGCACCGGATTCGTCGAAGCACGTGTGGCGCAGGAGCAGCCGCAGCGGCGCCAGCGGGGCCTGCGTCGAGGTGGCGTCCATCGAAGGCGTGCTCGCGATGGTGCGGGACTCGAAGGACCCGGCGGGGCCGGTGCTGTCGTTCCCGGCCGCTGCGTGGGTGACGTTCCTGCCTCGATGAGCACCTGGCTCCTCGGGGACCGGGTCGTCAACCGCGTCGGCTTCGGGGCCATGCGGCTGCCGCAGACCGGGCCCGCGTTCGAGCCCGGCAGCCCGCCGCGCGACCGCGGTCAGGCGATCATCGTGCTGCGGAAGGCGATCGAGCTCGGGGTCAACCACATCGACACGGCGGCGTTCTACTTCTCGTCGCTGCGGTCGGCCAACGAGCTGATCAACTCCGCGCTGTCGCCGTACCCGGACGACCTGGTCATCGCGACCAAGGTCGGGCCGAGCCGCGACCCGTCCGGGGCGTGGCGGCCACCGGCGCGGCCCGCTGACCTGCGCGGGCAGGTGGAGGAGAACCTCCGCCAGCTCGGGCGGGACCACCTCGACCTCGTGTACCTGCGGGCCGAGGGGCCGGGGGACGTCACCGACCGGTTCGCCGCGCTCGCGGAACTGCGGCAGGCCGGGCTGATCCGGCACCTGGGCATCTCCGCCGTGGGGCTGGCACAGCTCGCGCAGGCGCAGGCGGTGGCACCGGTGGTGGCCGTGCAGAACTCGTACAGCCTCGGTTACCGCGCACAGCAGGACGCGTTCATCCGGTTGTGCGGCGAGCAAGGCGTGGCGTTCGTGCCGTTCTTCTCCATCGCGGGCGCGAACCGGGAGACGGGCGGCGGCACCGACGCGCCGGTTCGTCTCGCGTGGACACTCGCACGCGGTCCGCACGTGCTCGTCATCCCGGGCACCGGGGACCCGGCGCACCTCGCGGAGAACGTCGCCGCGGGTGAGCTGCGGCTGTCCGAGGAGGAACTGGTCCGGCTCGACGAGCTGCACCGCACCGCCGGCGCACAAGGGCACTTCCGCGCGTAGCGTGCTGCCGGGGTGTGTGTCACAGGGCCGCCAGGCGGTCCAGCACCTCCTGCCGCACGGCGGGCGGCGCCCACGACGCCTCGATCGCGTTGCGCTGCAACGTGATCATCTCCTCGCGGCTGAGGTCCAGCTCCTGCTGCACGGTGACGAGGTTCTCCAGCACGTACGCGGTGAAGTACGCGGGGTCGTCGGAGTTCACGGTGACGCGCACGCCCTCGTCGAGCAGCCGCTTCAGCTCGGCCGACTTGGTGCCGTCGGTGACGAACCGGTTCGACACCGGGCACAGGGTGAGCCCGATGCCGCGCCGCTTCACCTCGGCGACGAGCGCGGCGTCCTCGAGGATGTTGACGCCGTGGTCGACGCGGTCGACACCGATGTCCACCACCGCCTGCCGGATGTGCTCGACCGAGTTCTGCTGGTCGACGTCGCAGTGCATGGTGAGCAGGTAGCCCTCCTGCCGGGCCCGCGCGAACACGGCGGCGAACTTCGACGGCGGGTTGTCGCGCTCGTCGGAGTCCAGCCCGACGCCGACGATCCATTCCTTGTACGGCAGCGACTCCAGCAGCGTGGCCATCGCGTACTCGGCCTGGAAGTCACGCAGGAAGCACATGATCAGCTGCGAGTGGAGGCCGAGGATCCTGCGCGCGTCGAGCTGTGCGCGCCGCAGCCCGCGGATCACGGTGTCGAACGGGACGCCCCGGGACGTGTGCCCCTGCGGGTCGAAGAAGATCTCCGCGTAGACCACGCCCTGGGCGGCCGCCTTCTCGAAGTAGGCGTAGGCGAGCTCGTAGAAGTCGGGCTCGTGCACGAGGACCGACATGCCCTCGTAGTAGCCGACGAGGAACGACGTGAGGTCGTGGAAGTCGTAGGCGGGCCGCGGCGGCAGCGAGACCCCGTTGCGCGCGGCGAGCCGGTCCCGCAGCCCGGGCTCCAAGGTGCCCTCGATGTGCAGGTGCAGTTCGCATTTCGGCATCCGCCGGATGAAGTCCTCCATGCCCGGAGCTTAGGCGCGCGCACGAGTGGGTGACGGAGGCGGCGGCAGAAACGGGAAGGGCCCCGCACGCGTCGCGTGCGGGGCCCTTCGCCGGTCACCTACTTCTTGCCGATCCTGATCTTCATGGACGTGCCGTTCATCGAGACGACGCGGATGGTCGTGCCGGTGGCCGGGAGCTTCACGCCCGCGTTGGGCTGCTCGGCGTACCAGAACTTCTTGGTGTCGTCGAACAGCGGCACCGCGGCCTGGCCGCGGATGTAGCTCGGCTTGCCGTTCACGTGCAGCGTGAACGAGTCCGCCTTCTCCAGCGAGAACGGCGCGTCGTAGCCCGCGATCCGCTCACGCCACATGCCGCCCTCGAGGTTGTAGATCGGCGCCGGGTGGGCGTCGACCGGCAGCGCGAGGCCGCCGCCCTGGTGCTGGCTGGTGTTGTTGTCCGAGTAGGACGTGTCCCAGTACCAGACGCCGAGGCCGGTCTCGTACGGGAAGTGCTCCACCCAGTCGGTGTTGGCCGGGTTGACCACGTTGTACGGACCCGTGCGCATGTACTTGTCGTACGACTCGTACGTGCGGTTCGACGCGATGTAGAAGTTGTCGAACATGTGCGTCTCGACCGCCTTCGCGGTGCGGAAGCCGTCGAGCGTCCAGCCGTTGGCGCCCGACTCGGCGCCGTCGGTGAACACCTGCTGGCCGTCCGCGGTGATCGAGATCTGGTCGGCGAAGAAGCCGGCCTCGTAGGTGGCGCCGTCGGTCTTGTAGCGGAACCGCAGCTGCGCCTGCTTGCCCGCGAGCGAGTCGAGCGGCACGTGCATGTCGACCCACTGGTCGTCGGACGTGCCGGTCACCGCGGGCTCACCGCTGGTGCGCGAGAACGGCTGGCCGTTCACCGTGCCGTCCAGCGACTGCCAGGTCGCGCCGCCGTCCGTGGACGCCTGCACGTACAGGTAGTCGAAGTCCAGCTCGATCGCGTACCTGGCCTTGAGGTCGAGCGACGCGCTCGACTTGCCGGTCAGGTCCACCGTGCGGGTCATCGACGTGTCGAGGTCGTCGCCGGTGGTGGAGTACCACATGTTCTCGCCTGCGGCCGGTGCGCCGTACTCGAACTGCACCGCCTTGTCCGGCAGCACCACGACGACCGCCTGCGGCTTCGCCGAGTTGTACTCGTGCGGGCCCAGCTCGAGCGACTTCGTCTGGCCGGAGACCACGACCTCGTAGTCCAGCCAGCCCAGCTGCAGCTTCGACCACGGGTCCATGTCGTTGACCCGCGAGCCCAGCACCTCACCGGGGCCGGACACGCGTTGCTGCGCCATCAGCGACCACCAGTTCACGTGGTTCGAGCCGCCGCTGCCGGAGAAGTCGTACAGGTCCGGGAGGCCGAGGTCGTGGCCGTACTCGTGGCAGAACACGCCGATGCCGCCGTTCTCCGGCTGCATCGTGTAGTCGCCGACCCAGATGCCGGTGTCGCCGATCTCGACGCCACCTTGCAGGTTCCCGTCCGGACCGGACTGGGTGTTCGAGTACGCGAAGCTGCGGTGGCTCCACAGCGCGTCCTCGCCCTGGATCGGGTCGCCGTCGGCCTGGTCGCCGCCGGAGTGCACGATCTGGAAGTGGTCGATGTAGCCGTCGGGCTCGTCGAAGTTGCCGTCGCCGTCGTAGTCGGTGCGGTCCCACACGTCGTACTCGGCCAGCTGGGCCTTGACGTCCGCGGCGGGCACGCCCGCGGCGATCTGGTCGCTGTACCACTGGTTCACGCCGTCGGCGACGAGCGCGTAGGAGTTGCTGCAGACGTTGCCGCCGCACGGGTAGCCGTTGGAGCGGCCGTACCGTGCCTCGTTGTAGCGGACCTTCACCCAGTCGGTGACGAAGCCCTCGACCGAGTACCGGCCGGACGACTGCTTGCTGTAGTAGTTCGCGACCGAGTCCGCACCCGGGTCGGTCGAGAAGTACAGCTCCTGGAAGTGCTCCCGGCTGTAGTCGGGCTGCCAGATCGTGGAGTTGTCCTTGGTGCGGTCCGGCTCGGGGATCTCGTTGTGCAGCGGGCCGTCGAACTTGACCGGGCCCGGCACGTTGGCGTTGGTGTCCTGGTCCGGGTAGTTCGGGTGGCGCTCGTTGCCGAACTCGGCGAGGACGACGAAGATTTTGTCCGTTTTTTCCCGGCTCAGCTCGACGTACTGGTCGACGTGGTCCGCGGTCCGCCGGTTCTTGGTCTTCGGCGCGGCTTTCTCGCCCATCTTGACGACGGTGCTGGAGCCGCGTTTCTGCGCCTTCTTCGCACCGCTGAGCACGTCGGAAAGCGCTTCCTGGCGCAGCGCGCGACGCTTTTCCTCAGCGGGGCTCGGCAGGTCGTCGACAGGCGCGGCGACCGATTTCGCATTGGTGTCCGCCGGTGGCGCCGCCTGCGCGGTCGGTCCGAGTGCCGTCAGCCCGGCCGCCACCACCGCGGCGCTCGTCAGGCCGACGAGAATTCTCCGTTGCAACACTTCCTCCAGGATTGGCTCAGCGCTGGTCACCCGATGGAGTGGCCTAGCGCGCAGCGAGATATTACGGACCGCGAATATCTTTTGGACCCGACGAAAGGAGTAATCCAAAAGGAGTAAGCAGTCCGGGTTGGGCCAGGTGGTCGAAGGCAACGGTCCGAGACGGCTATCACTCCGACGCCATGCCGCCGAACGGGTGACCCCGCGAGCTAGGCTCAGCCCGTGACCCAGGTGACGGACGGGCGGAAGCCGCTGGTGCGGCGGTGGGCCTCGCGCGGCCTGCTGGCGCTCGGCGCGATCGTCACGTTCCTGTGCGTCGTGCTCGTGGTCGCCGCGTGGACCGAGGACATCTCGATCGACGGCAACCTCGGCAAGGTCAACGCCGAGGTCGTCGCCGACGACTTCTCCCGCACCCTGATCCGCTTCTACACGCCGGACGGTGCGGAGCACGTCCCGCAGGTCGGCGTGCTGTACCCCGCCGGCCTGAAGGTCGGCGACGTCGTCGAGGTCGAGTACAACCAGGAGAACCCCGAGCTGGTCCGCGTCGCGGGCCGCGGCGCCGTGGTCACGCTGCTGCCGGTCGGGCTCACGCTGCTGGTCGTGTGGGCCGTGGTGATCCCGGCGGTGTGGTGGCTCCGCCGCCGTTTGTAACACTTCTCCTCATTCGGCGCGTCCGCGTGTAACATCGGGTCGTGGATGAGGACGACTTCACGCGCCTGGTCGAGGCCGAGCAGCGGGTCGAGCCGAGGGACTGGATGCCCGACGGTTACCGCCGCACGCTCATCCGCCAGATCGCCCAGCACGCGCACTCCGAGATCATCGGCATGCAGCCGGAGGCCAACTGGATCAGCCGGGCGCCGTCACTGCGCCGCAAGGCGATCCTGCTGGCCAAGGTGCAGGACGAGGCCGGGCACGGCCTGTACCTGTACGCGGCGACCGAGACACTCGGCGCCGACCGCGCGGACCTCACCGAGAAGCTGATCGAGGGCCGCCAGAAGTACTCGTCGATCTTCAACTACCCGACGCTGACGTTCGCGGACGTCGGCGTCATCGGCTGGCTGGTCGACGGCGCCGCCATCTGCAACCAGGTGCCGCTGTGCCGCACGTCGTACGGGCCGTACGCGCGGGCGATGATCCGCGTCTGCAAGGAGGAGTCGTTCCACCAGCGGCAGGGCTACGAGCTGCTGATGACGATGATGAGCGGCACCGAGGCGCAGCGGCGGATGGTGCAGGACGCGGTGAACCGCTGGTGGTGGCCGTCGCTGATGATGTTCGGCCCGCCGGACGCGGAGTCGGCGAACACCGTGCAGTCGATGGCGTGGCGGATCAAGCGGCACACCAACGACGAGCTGCGGCAGAAGTTCGTCGACATGACCGTGCCGCAGGCCGAGGCGCTGGGCGTGACCCTGCCCGACCCCGAGCTGCGCTGGAACCCCGACCGCGGCCACCACGACTTCGGCGAGATCGACTGGGACGAGTTCTGGCGCGTCGTCGGCGGCAACGGGCCGTGCAGCAGGCAGCGCGTCGAGCACCGGCGCAAGGCCCACGAGGACGGTGCGTGGGTGCGGGAGGCCGCGGCGGCGTACGCGGCCAAGCAGAGTCAGGAGGCGGTCGCATGACCAGGTCGTCGTGGCCGCTGTACGAGGTGTTCGTGCGGAGCAAGCGCGGGCTGAACCACGTGCACGTCGGGTCGCTGCACGCGCCGGACCCCGAGATGGCGCTGCGCAACGCGCGTGACCTGTACACGCGGCGCAACGAGGGCGTGTCGATCTGGGTCGTGCCCGCGGCGGCGATCACGGCGTCGTCCCCGGACGAGAAGGACCCGTTCTTCGCGCCCGCCGGCGACAAGGTGTACCGGCACCCGACGTTCTACGCGATTCCCGAGGACGTGCCGCACCTGTGAACGGAGCTTGCGGAGTGAACCATCGAACACAGGGCGACCGCGAGCGGCGACACCGAGCCTGCGAGGGGTCGTCGTGAGTTTCGACAACGCGTACGACGCGATCACTGATTCGGGCGACGACAAGCACTGGGCGTTCGGCACCGGTTTCGACGACCCGCTGTCCGGCGTGGACCGCGCCATTCCGGACGTGGACGCGGAGGCGCTGACGGCGTACTGCCTGATGCTGGCCGACGACGCGTTGATCCTGTCGCAGCGGCTGACCGAGTGGTGCTCGCGCGCGCCGGAGCTGGAGGAGGACGTCGCGCTGTCGAACATCGCGCTCGACCTGCTCGGCCAGGCGCGGCTGCTGCTGACCAGGGCAGGCGAGGTCGAGGGCAGGGGGCGGGACGAGGACGCGCTCGCGTACCTGCGGGACGAGCACGAGTTCCGCAACGTGCGGCTGGTGGAGATCGACTGCGGCCCCGGCCCGGGCGGCGACTTCGCGGTGACGATCGCACGGCTGCTGGTGTTCTCGACGTGGCGGCTGGCGCTGTGCCAGCGGCTGACGGCGTCGGCGGACCCGGTGCTGGCAGCGATCGCGGCGAAGGGCGTCAAGGAGCTGGCGTACCACCGCGACCACGCGGCGCAGTGGACGCTGCGGCTGGCGGGCGGGACGGAGTTCTCGCGGGAGCGCATGGTCGCGGGGCTGGCGAAGGTGTGGCCGCTGGTGGACGAGCTGTTCACGACGCACGCCGTGGAGGAGGCGCTGCCGGGCGTGGCGGTGCCGGCCGGCGACGTGCGGGCCGAGGTGGACGAGGTGCTGGACCAGGTGTTCACGGCCGCGGCACTGGACCGCCCGGACGTGGCACCGATGTCGTCGGTGGCGGGCAGGTCGGGCCGCGACGGCGTCCACACCGAGGCGATGGGCTACCTGCTGGCGGAGATGCAGCACCTGGCCCGCTCGCTCCCGGGAGCGAAGTGGTGAAACCTGCTCGTGCCCGTGGCTGGCGGTGTCCTGAAATGCGCGTTCAGGACGCGGTCGGTGTCTCGAACGGCCTTGGTGTCGTGAACGCGCCTGTCAGGACGTCCCGCGCGTCCACAACGCGCGGTTCAGGACACCCCGGGCCACCAAAGCCCGTGCACAACGCTCGCACGGCGCCGAGTCTTCGCCCGATGTCACGCCTGGGGGAGGAGCGGACGTCCACAACGCGCCTGTCAGGGCACACCGCACCGCCAATGCCCGATGACGGGCCCATGACCAGGGCAAACCCGGCGACAATCGCTCGCGCGCGCACGGTGCCCAACCCCCACCCGATCCCGGGGGCCACCCGCCATGCCAGTCTACCGGGGCCCACCGACAGAAGCGGGTCGGAAGGGGGTGGCTGTGGATAACTCCACCACCTGTGGACAAGCACGTGCCATCGCCGAGCAGGTGCTCGATCCCGAGTTGCCCGTGCTGACGCTCGCCGACCTCGGCGTGCTCCGCGACGTGCGTGAGGACGGCGACCGCGTCACCGTCACCATCACGCCCACCTACTCCGGGTGTCCCGCGCTCGACGAGATGCGTGCCGACCTGCGCCGCGCGCTGGTCGCCGCCGGCTACGGGCGTGTCGAGATCCGCACCGCACTCACCCCCGCCTGGACCACCGACTGGATCAGCGACGACGGCCGTCGCAAGCTCGCCGAGCACGGGATCGCGCCGCCGCAGCGGAAAGCCGGGCCGGTCACGTTGAACCTCACGCCACCGTCGCAGCAGGTGCGCTGTCCCCGCTGCGGGTCGTGGCGCACCACCGAGCTGTCCCGCTTCTCGTCCACCGCGTGCAAGGCCCTGCGCCGCTGCGGGGACTGCCAGGAGCCGTTCGAGCACGTCAAGGAGATCTGAATGGCCCGCCCCGCCTTCCACGAACTGCCGGTCGCCCGCGTCGACCGGTTGTGCGCGGACGCGGTCGCCGTCACCTTCGACGTCCCGCCGCACCTCCGTGACACCTTCGCCTTCAGGCCCGGCCAGTACCTCACGCTGCGCCAGGACGTCGACGGCGTCGAGGAACGCCGCTCGTACTCCATCTGCGCCGCGGCGGGCGCGCCGCCGCGCATCGGGGTCCGCCGCGTCGAGAACGGGCTCTTCTCCGCCCGCATCGTCGACCGGCTCGCGCCCGGGGACACGCTCGAAGTCCTTCCGCCGCAGGGGAAGTTCACGCCCGACGACGTCACCGGGCACCACGCGTTCATCGTCGCGGGCTCGGGGATCACGCCCGCACTGTCCATCATGGACACCGTGCTGACCGCGGGCGGGCACGTGACCCTGTTGTACGGCAACCGCCGCACCGACACCGTGATGTTCGCCGACGAGCTGGCCGACCTCAAGGACCGGTACCCCGGGCGGTTCCAGCTCGTGCACGTCCTGTCCCGCGAACCGCGCGACGTCGAGCTGTTCTCCGGGCGCCTCGACGCCGACCGCCTGCGGCGGCTGCTCGGCACGGTCGTCCCGACGTCCGATGTGGACCACTGGTGGCTGTGCGGTCCCTTCGGCATGCTGCAGGACGCGGACGTCGCGCTCGCCGCCCACGACGTGCCCCGCGCGCGGATCCACCGCGAGCTGTTCTACGTCGACGAGCCGCCGCCGGAGCCCAAGCGCGCCGACGAGTCCACAGTGGAAGGTCCGGTGGCGGAGGTGACCGTCGTGCTCGACGGCCGCGAGACCACGCTGAACCTGCCCGCCGACACCCCGATCCTCGACGCGGCCCAGCGCGTGCGCGCCGACCTGCCGTTCGCGTGCAAGGGCGGCGTCTGCGGCACCTGCCGCGCCAAGGTCACCGCGGGCGAGGTCGAGATGCGCCGCAACTACGCGCTCGAGGAACACGAGGTCGCGGCCGGGTTCGTGCTGACCTGCCAGGCGGTGCCGCTGTCCGCCGAGGTCACCGTCGACTACGACGCCTGACACCGGCGCACAACTCTTGGCGCAACGTTCGCCGGGACGTCACGCAGCCGTTCTCCCGCGGGCAGTGCGGGTTGCGACGGTCGTGCCGTGCGCGTCGCCATCGTCACGGAGAGCTTCCTGCCGCAGGTCAACGGTGTGACGAACTCGGTTCTCCGCGTCGTCGAGCACCTGCAGCTGCGGGGTCACGACGCCATGGTCGTGGCACCCGGGCCCGGCCCGGAGCGGTACCGGCACGCGGCGGTCCGGCGCGTCCGCGCGGTCGACCTGCCCGTCATCAGCTCGCTGCCGATCGGGGTGCCGTCACCGAGGGTGCACGCCGCGCTGGCGGAGTTCGCGCCGGACGTCGTGCACCTGGCGTCGCCGTTCGTGCTCGGCGCGTCGGGGCTGCGCTCCGCGCGGCGCCTCGGGGTGCCGACCGTCGCCGTCTACCAGACCGACGTCGCCGGTTTCGCCGCCGCGTACGGGCTCAGGCACGGCGCGCGGGCGGCGTGGCGGTGGATCCGCAAGCTCCACGCCGGCGCCGACCGCACGCTGGCGCCGTCGCACGCGTCGGTGCGCGCGCTCACCGACCACGGCGTGCCGCGCGTGCACCGCTGGGCGCGGGGCGTGGACACCGAGCTGTTCGCGCCGCACCGCGCCGACCTGCGGCTGAAGTCGAGGCTGGCGCCGAACGGCGAGCTGCTCGTCGGCTACGTCGGCAGGCTCGCGCCGGAGAAGCACGTGCACCGGCTCGCGACGCTGAGCGGGCTGCCCGGCGTGCGGGTCGTGGTGGTCGGCGAGGGCCCGGAGGAGGAGCGGCTGCGGCGGTTGCTGCCGGACGCGGCGTTCCTCGGTTTCCGCACCGGCACCGAACTCGCGACCGCGTACGCGTCGCTGGACGTGTTCGTGCACCCCGGCCCGTACGAGACGTTCTGCCAGGCGGCGCAGGAAGCGCTCGCGTCCGGTCTGCCGGTGCTCGCGCCGGACGCGGGCGGTCCGCGCGACCTGGTGACGCACGACCGGACCGGTTACCTGCTGGAGCCGTACGACGACAACAGGTTCGCGGGCGAGCTGTGGTCGTACGTCGAGCTGTTGCGGGAACGCGGGCTGCGCAGGCGGCTCGGAGTGGCGGCGCGGGAGTCGGTGCTGGCGCGGACGTGGACGGCGGTGTGCGACGAGCTGCTGGCGCACTACGAACAGGTGAGCGCCAGCGTGCTGGCGGCGTAGCGGGTGTCGTAGGGTTCGCGCATGGCACGTGCCGGACTGGACAAGAACCCCCGCGACGTGGCCGAGATGTTCGACGGCGTGGCCAAGGGCTACGACCGGACCAACTCGGTGATGACGATGGGTTTCGACCGCCGCTGGCGCTGGCTGACCAGGCGGGTGCTGGAGGCGAGCCCCGGCGAGCGGATCCTCGACCTGGCCGCGGGCACCGCGGTGTCGACGACCGAGTACGCCAAGTCGGGCGCGTGGTGCGTCGCCGCCGACTTCTCGCTCGGCATGCTCCGCAGCGGTGGGCACCGCGACGTCCCGAAGGTCGCGGCCGACGCGTTCCACCTCCCGTTCGCCGACGACTCCTTCGACGCGGTCACGGTGTCGTTCGGGTTGCGCAACATGAGCCCGACGGTCGACGCGCTGCGCGAGATGCGCCGCGTCGTGCGCCCCGGTGGCCGGCTGGTGATCTGCGAGGTGTCGCAGCCGCCGTTCCGGCCGATCCGGTGGCTCCACTACAACGTCGTGCTGCGCCTGCTGCCGCGGATCACGCGGCCGTTCTCGTCGAACAAGGAGGCGTACTCGTACCTGGCGGAGTCGATGCGCGACTGGCACGACCAGCGGGCGCTGGCGCTGCTGATCTCGGAGGCCGGCTGGGTCGACGTGGAGTGGCTCAACCTGACGTTCGGCGTGGTGGCGCTCCACCGCGCCGTCAAGCCCTGAGGAAGTCGAGCGCGCGCCGCCAGGTGAGCGCGGCCGCACGCGGGTCGTGGTCGGGCAGGTCCTCGTCGGTGTAGAAGTGGCCGGCGCCGGGGTAGGTGAACACCTGGGCGTCGGCGGTGCGCCACGCGGCGACGTCGGCGGGCGGCGCGAACGGGTCCGGGTCGGCGACGTGCAGCTGGGCGCGGGTGCCGGCGGGGACGGACGCGAGGCCGTGGAAGAGCAGCACGCCCGCGGTGCCCGTACGGTGCGGCAGGACGGCGTCGACGACGCCCGCGCCCATGGAGAAACCCGCCAGGACGGTGTCGGCGGGCAGGTCGCGGAGGGCGTCGGCGGCCCGGCGCGCGATGGTGTCCCAGCCGACGCGGGCCATGATCGCGAAGCCGTCGTCGAGGGTGGCGGCGGTCGCGCCCGCGTAGAGGTCGGGTGTGTGGACGACGTGCCCGGCGGCGCGGAACCGCTTGGCGGCACGCAGCTCCGCGGGCCGCAGTCCGAGCACCGAGTGGAACACGACGACCTGGGCCACGTGCCGAGTCTGTCCACAGGTCACCGAGTTGTCCACAGGCAAGATCGACATCGCGGTCCCTGTCGGTGGGTACCGGTAGACTGGCATGGCGGGTGGCCCCCGGGATCGGGTGGGGGTTCGGTACGCATCGGAGTGAGTGTTTTCGCAGGTCAGAGGCTTGCTGGCCGACGGAACTCGGACCGAGCCGTTCGTCACACGGACAGGAAGTGTTCGTACCGGTCCGCGAACCCAGGCGGCAGGTCGTCCACGTCGACAACGATCGCCAGCGTCGCGGGGCCCGGCGGGCGCGCCGCGAACTGGCGCGGCGTCCCGATCACGACGGCTCGCCCGCCACCGGTCTCCGCCGCGGGCAGCCGGACGAGTGCGATGTCGTACCGGTCCATCAGCGGCTGCCCCAGCTCCACGAGCCGGGCCGCTGCCCGCTCGTCGGCCACCACGATGTGCGCGGCCTCCCCGTCACCGCTCGCCAGCGCCGCGGACACCGCCGCCACCTGCAGCACCCCTGCCCGCCGTGCCGGGTCCGCCAGCGCCGCGAGCGGGCGCGCGTCGCCGCGGACGGCTGCCACCGCCGCGGACAGCACGCCCGACTCCGCTGCCACGCTCGCCCACCCGAGCGCCACCTGCCCGCGGGCGACCAGCGACTCCAGCAGCTCCGGCGTGGTACCCGTCGTCACGTCGACCGCCGTCGTCACGCCCACCAGCACCGCGCCGCGCCGGTCGACCGCCACCGCGGCCTCGGCGGGCAGCCCGCACGTCCAGCCCGCGAGCCGCCTGCCGTCGAGTGCGAAGTGGACGGTCAGCGTGCCGTCCTCCAGCACGCCGGTGAGCCCGGGGTGCGTCGTCCCGTGCTCCGGCCAGCCGGTTTCGAGGCCCGCCAGGAGGTAGACGTCCAGGCTCGCCATGCGCCAGCCGGCGTCGGTGGCGACGAGCATCGCGACCTCGCACGCCGGGTTGACCAGCAACACGGTCATGCCGCGCACGGCGAACCCGCCGGCGCGCCAGCTCTGGTGCGACCCGAACCGCGGCAGCGTGGCCATCGTCTCCCAGCGCGGCTTCTGGCACCGCGGGTGGTGCAGCGCGGCCTCCGCGACCCCACCGCTGTCGGCGACGGTCAGCGACGGCGTGCACCTGCCCAGCGGCCGGTCGCACGTCTGGCAGTCGACGGCCCACAGGTTCGCCTCGAGCTCCGCCAGCAGGTGCGGGCCGAGCCGGGCACGGGTCGTCGCGTCGGTCTTCAGTCCCCGCACCCTCGGCATGTCCACGGGGCCACCCTGCCTCTCGCGCCGGGGACCGGTCCCCGGTCAGCGTGGCGTGGACTGCCAACGGGTGATCTGGCGGATCACCTGGCTGAGCAGCACGGCCGCGACGAGGAGCAGCAGCGTGCTGACGGTGCCGTACAGCGCGGCCGACCTCAGCACGTCGACGGTCACGTCGCCCCGGGTCTCGATCCGCAGCAGGACCACCACCGCCATGTTCGCGAGCAGCGTGTACCACCACGCGTGCACCAGCGGGCTCTGCGTGAGGCCGTGCACCCGGTACGTGTCCGCGGGCACGCCCGGCCTGCTGGTCCGCCAGATGTCGGCCACGACCTGCTTCGGGAACCACAGGTTCACGACCGGCACGAACCACGCGCCGACCGTCCAGCCGCGGGACAACCGGTGCTCGGCGGGGCACAGGCGCTCGGCGTTGACCCTCGTGCGCCACAGCCACGTCAGGAACACCGCGGCCGCCGCCAGCAGGGCGAGGACGGTCAACCACACGGCGCCCATCGCCAGGTTGTCCGCGCTCACGAGGTCCGCGATGCCGATGCCGGGCTCCTCGGCCACGAAGTCCGCCGCCACCTGGTAGCGGTGCCAGTCGGTCCACGTCGCGAACACGTTCGCCGCGCAGCTCGCGAACAGCATGGTGGTCGCGACGGCCGCGATCGGGCGCACGGGGAGCAGAGCCAGCGGCCTGGTGTCCTGACTCGTCAAATCCGCCCCCAGGTGTGCGTTGTGACACTGTGGAATCGTTCGTCAGCAGGTGTCTGTTTCGCGGAGCTCGCGAAGCGATCGACCAGACACCGTCGGCGCCGACCGGGATCGCTCCACCCGGGATAAAATGCACTCAGTTCGTGAACGTTTTCACAAGCGCGAGGAGCCGTCATGGGAACGCCCAGCCGACGCAAGCCGGCCGAGGACGCCGAGGTCATTGTGGTCGGCGCCGGGCCGGCAGGCTCGACAGCGGCGACGTACCTCGCCCGAGCGGGGCTCGACGTGCTGCTGCTCGAGAAGAGCAGCTTCCCCCGCGAGAAGGTGTGCGGCGACGGCCTCACGCCGCGCGGTGTGAAACAACTCATCGACCTCGGTGTCGACACCCGCGAGGAAGCCGGCTGGCTGCACAACAAGGGCCTGCGCGTGGTCGGCGGCGGCGTCACCCTCGAGTTGGACTGGCCGGACCTCGCGACCTTCCCGCCGTACGGCGTGGTCCGCCCGCGCCAGGACTTCGACGAGATGCTCGCCCGCACCGCGCAGCGCGCGGGCGCCCGGCTGCTGGAGCAGACCAACGTCACCGGCGCCGTCACCGACGAGCGCAACGGCCGGGTCGTCGGCGTCACCGCCAAGGTCGGCCCGGAGCGCGCGCCCGTCACCTACCGGGCCCCGATCGTCCTCGCCTGCGACGGCGTGTCCGCGCGGCTCGCGCTGTCCGTCGGCATCGAGAAGGTCGAGAGCCGTCCCATGGGCGTGGCCGTGCGCCGGTACTACGCGTCGCCGCGCAGCAAGGACGACTACCTCGAGTCGCACCTCGAGCTGTGGGACCGCGCCAACCCCGACGACCCCCGGCTGCTGCCCGGGTACGGCTGGATCTTCGGCATGGGCGACGGCACCGTGAATGTCGGCCTCGGGATCCTGTCCACGTCGAAGGCGTTCGGCAAGACCGACTACCGCGCGCTCATGCGGTCGTGGCTCGACGGCACCCCGGAGGAGTGGGGTTTCCGCGAGCACAACGCGACCGGCAAGATCGGCGGCGCCGCGCTGCCCATGGGCTTCAACCGCACGCCGCACTACTCGCCGGGCCTGCTGCTCGTCGGTGACGCCGGCGGCATGGTCAACCCGTTCAACGGCGAGGGCATCGGCTACGCCATGGAGTCCGCGAAGATCGCCGCCGAGGTGGTCGTGCAGGCGCTCGCACGCGCGGAGGGCCCGGCGCGGGAGAAGGCGCTGCACGGGTACCCCGTCGCGTTGAAGCAGGCGCTCGGCAGCTACTACCGGCTCGGCAACATCTTCAGCAAGCTCATCGGCAACCCGCTCGTGATGCGCACCGCCACCAAGTACGGGCTGCCGAGGACCACGCTCATGAAGCTCGTGCTGAAGCTGCTCGCGGGCCTCTACGACCCGAAGGACGGCGACGCGTTCGACCGCATGATCACCGCCGCCACCCGGATGGCCCCGAGCGTGTGAGGACGCTCTACCTGGCCCGGCACGGCGAGGCGTCGGGTGCGCTGACCCCTGCCGGGCGGGAGCAGGCGCGGCTCCTGGGGCAGCGGCTCGCCCGGACACGGCTGGACGGCGTGTTCCACAGCCCGGTGCCGAGGGCGGCCGAGACGGCGGCGCTGGTGTCGGCCGCGCTGCCGGACGTGCCGGTGACGGTGTCGCCGCTGGCCGGCGACTACCTGCCGTACGCGCCGACGGCCGACGAACTGGCCCCGGAGTTCGCGCCGGTCGCGCTGGCGCACGTGGCCGACTACACGACGCTGCAGCACGAGACCGGGCCGGGCCTGGCGAAGCGTGCGCTGGCGGAGTTCACCGCACCGGTGCCCCGCGCGGACCTGATCATCACGCACAGCCAGATCGTGACGTGGTTCGTGCGCGCCGCCCTCGACGCGCCGGCCGCGCGGTGGGTGGGGATCAACGCGGCGAACGCGGCGCTGACCGTGATCCAGTACCGGCAGGGCTGGCCGCCGAACCTGGTGGTGTTCAACGACCAGTCCCACCTGCCGGAACCGTTGCGGTGGACGGGTTTCCCGCCGGAACGCGCGCAGGCGTGGTGACCGAGTTGCGGGCCGGGCCGACACTGACCACAGTGGACCCATGGACTCGACGGTGGTCATGAAGATGCACGACGGCTCATGGCACGCGGTGTGGCAGGCGGGCACCCTCCTCGGCGAGTTCGACGGGACCCGGCAGGAAGCGATCGACTGGGCTCGCAGCCGCTCGCCGCGCTGCTGGGTCTACTCGGAGGAACTGGGCGACGTCGTGCCGCTGAACCCGATCACGCCGTAGCGCGCTCGAGGCTCCACGTCCGGTGACGGTTGGGGGTCCGTCACGTCGGATGGGTCTTTCCTGGGCTGGTGGTTTGGTTTGCCTTGTGCGGGGTTCCTCTTTTGGTTGTCCCCGTTCTGGGTGGTGTCCTCGCCAGACGGGCGTCCTCGCCGGAGGGCGTCCTGCCGGACGGGCCTCCTCGCCGGAGGGGCTGGTCTCCGGGATGGCGGGGGTCTTGCACGGGGCTGGTTTGGCAAGGACTGGTGTCCGTGGTGGTGCCTGCCATCCCGTCGACCTCCCGGAGGGCTATCACACCGCGTCAAGGGGGCCCGGCGGCTTGGGCATGTGGGCGCTTTGGGTTTCGGGCCCCCTTGACCCGGTGTGATCGGGCTTCGCCAGGTCGACGGGATGGCAGGCACACCCTCAGAGGGTGTTGGGGGCTTCGCCCCGCTTCGCGGGGCCGGGCGGGCAGCGCCCGGCATGCCGGGGTCGGCCCACGCCGCTCGCGCGCGCGATGGCAACCCCCACCCGATCCCGGGGGCCACCCGCCATGCCAGTCTACCGGTACCCACCGACAGGCCCCGGGATGTCGATCTTGGCTGTGGACAACCGGTCGACCTGTGGACAACCCGCGCCGCGTGCGCCAGGAATGTCGGTGGCGTGCCGTAGCGTGGAAACCGGGGGCCGGAGGCCGCCCTACCCCGTCGTCGTCGGCGTGTTCGTCGTCGTGGTTGTCGTCGTGTGCGTGGTCGTGAATTCCGGGGCGTTGCCCGACGTCGTGGGGACGCCGCGTGGTGTCGTCGGGACGTCCGTCGTCGTCAGTTCCGGGGGAGCGGGCAGCGGGGAGCCGGGTTCGACCTCCCGGTTGGCGGTCAGCGCGACCGTCACCGTCAGTGCGGCCGCCACCACCAGGCTCGCCGCCGCGCCCGCGCCCCAGCGCGCCAACCTGATCCGGCGCCCCCGCCGGGCGATGCCGTCCGCGGTGAAGCCCAGCGGAGGGCCCGGCTGCTCACCGACCGCGGTGAACAGCGCCCTCATCTGCTCGTCGTCGTCGTTCACCGGTCACCTCCCGCCCTTGGACAGCACGTCGAAGTGCGGGCCCAGCTTCTTCCGCAGTGCCGCGATGCCGCGCGCCGCCTGGCTCTTCACCGTGCCGGCGGAGCATTCGAGGACGTCGGCGGTGTCCTCGACGGACAGGTCGTTCCAGTACCGCAGCACCAGCACCGCCCGCTGCCTCGGCGGCACGGTCCGCAGCGCGGCCTCCAGCAGCATGCGCTGATCCGGATCGCCCTCCGCCGCCACGGGTTCCGGCAGCGACTCCGTCAGGTGCTCGCGCCGCCGCCACAGCCTGCGGTTCTCCGCGAGGAACGTCCGCACGACGACCTTGCGCGCGTACGCGTCCATGCCGTGCTCCCGCAGCCGCGGCCACGCCAGGTACAGCTTCGTCATCGCCACCTGCGTGATGTCCTCCGCGCGGTGCCAGTCGCCGCACAGCAGGTACGCCGTGGCCCGCAGTGCGTGCGCCCGTGCCACGAAGTACTCGCTGAAGTCGTCCCGGGCCCCCACGCCGGCGAGTATGCCAGCGGGAATCCGGTGCAACCCGTCCGCGTGGTCGCGGCATAGGTACCGGCGTGCAGACCACGCAGCAGCCGTTGACCGGCCACGCGCTCGCCCCCGCCGCGGTCTACCTCGCGGTGCGGCTGGCCGGGCTCGTCGTGCTCGCGATCATGGCGGCCACCCACGACCGCGCGCTGTTCGACGTGCTGAAGTCCTGGGACGGCGACTGGTACCTCTCGATCGCCGAGCACGGGTACGACCGGGAAAGCGGCGGGCTCGTGGACGCCGCGGGCAACTTCACGCAGAACACGACGCTCGCGTTCTTCCCCGGCTACCCCATGTTGATCAGCCTCTTCAGCGTGGCGCCCGTGTTCGCTGGGCTCGTGATCAGCCTCGCCGCCGGGACCACCGCCGCGTACGGCATCACGCGGCTCGCCGACGACCGGCGCGCCGGGCTGGTCCTGGTCGCGTTGTTCGCGTCGACGCCGATGGCCGTGACGCTCTCGATGGTCTACTCGGAGGCCCTGTTCAGCGCGCTGGCCGCGTGGGCGCTCGTCGGGGTGATGGAAAAGCGGTGGTGGCTCGCGTCCCTGTGCTGCGTCGGCGCGGGGCTCGTGCGGCCGAGCGCGGGCGTGCTGATCCTCATCGTGATCGTCGCCGTGGTGTTGCGCGAACGCGGGTTCCGCGGGGTGCTCGCCGCCGTCGTCTGCCCGCTGGGACTGGCGGGCTACCTGCTGTTCGTCGCGGACCGGACGGGTGACCTGTTCGGCTGGTTCGCGTTGCAGGAGGCCGGGTGGGGCACGGCGTTCGACGGCGGCGTGAACACCGCCGAGTTCGTCGGCCGCGTGCTGACCTCGGACGCGCCGCTCATGGAGACCGCCAACGTGCTGACGGTGCTGGGCGCGCTCGTGCTGTGCGTGGTCGTGGTGGGCAGGAAACTGCCGTGGCCGCTGGTGGCGTACGGCGTCGGGCTGTTCGTGATGACCGCGGGCTCCAGCGGCGTCACCTACTCGAAGATGCGCCTGCTGGTGCCCGCGTTCACGCTCCTGCTGCCGGTCGCTGCGGGGCTCGCGCGGCGGCGGACCGGCACGGTGCTCGCCGTGCTGTCCGCCACCGCGCTGCTGTCCGGGTGGTTCGGCGGCTACGCGCTCACCGCGTGGCCGTACGCGATCTAGGAGAGGCGCTCCAGGACCATCGCCATGCCCTGTCCGCCACCGACGCACATCGTCTCGAGCCCGAACTGCTTGTCGTGGTACTGCAGGGAGTTGACGAGCGTGGTCGCGATGCGGGCGCCGGTCATGCCGAACGGGTGGCCGACCGCGATGGCGCCACCGTTGACGTTCAGCTTGTCGATGTCGATCCCGAGGTCCTTGTAGGACGGGATGACCTGCGCCGCGAACGCCTCGTTGATCTCCACGAGGTCGATGTCGTCGATGGTCATGCCCGCCTTCGCCAGGGCACGGCGGGACGCCTCGACCGGGCCGAGGCCCATGATCTCCGGCGACAGCCCGGAAACACCCGTGGACACGATCCGCGCCAGCGGCGTGAGACCCAGCTCGGCGGCCTTCGTGTCGGACATGATCACGAGCGCGGCGGCGCCGTCGTTGAGCGGGCAGCAGTTGCCCGCCGTCACGCGGCCGTCCGGCCGGAAGACCGGTTGCAGCGTCGACGTCTTCTCGTACGTGACACCCGGCCGCGGGCCGTCGTCGGTGTCGACGACACGGCCGTCCGGCAGCGTCACCGGCGTGATCTCCCGCGCCCAGAAGCCGTCCTTGATGGCCTGCTCGGCGAGGTTCTGCGACCGGACGCCGAACTCGTCCATCTCCTGGCGGGACACGCCCTTCAGCAGCGCCAGGTTCTCGGCGGTCTGGCCCATCGCGATGTAGACGTCCGGCACGTTGCCGTCCTCGCGCGGGTCGTGCCACTCGTCCGCGCCCTTCTCGGCCGCGGTTGCGGTCCTGGCCTCCGCGTCGGAGAACACCGGGTTGTGCGTGTCCGGCCAGCTGTCCGAGCTGCCCTTCGCGAACCGCGACACGGTCTCGACACCGGCGCTGATGAACACGTCACCCTCGCCTGCCTTGATCGCGTGGAACGCCATCCGGGTGGTCTGCAGGCTCGACGCGCAGTACCGGGTGACCGTGCAGCCGGGCAGGTGGTCGTAGCCGAGCAGCACCGCGAGCACGCGGCCCATGTTGAAGCCCTGCTCGCCACCCGGCAGGCCGCAGCCGAGCATCAGGTCGTCGATGTCCGCCGGGTCGAGGGCCGGGACCTTGTCCAGTGCCGCGCGCACCATCTGCGCGGCCAGTTCGTCCGGCCGGATGTCGATCAGGGAACCCTTCCCGGCCCGCCCGATCGGCGAACGGACCGCGGAAACGATGACGGCCTCTGGCATGCCAACTCCTTCGTCAGGTACCTGACGAGGACCCTACGCGGCCGACCCCGGTGAGGCCTTGTGCTTGCCGCACAGCATCACACAACGGGGCGAGCAGGACGTTCGCCGCGAGCTCGTAGCCGGCGCCGTTGGGGTGGAAGCGGTCGGCGGAGAACAGGTCGTGCGGGCGGGCGAGGAACTCCGGCGACAGCAGCGCGGCGATCGACACCGCCCGTGCGCCGATCCGGTCCAGCTCGCGGCGCTGCGCACGGGCAAGCGAGAGCCCGTACCGGCTGGCGATGGTCCGCAGCGGCTGCGGGATCGGCTGGATGATGCCCAGGTCGGGGCAGGTGCCGACGACGACCGTGGTGCCGGCCGCCATGAGCCGCTCGACCTGCCCGGCGAGGATCGCCGCGGACGTGCCGATGGACAGGCGCGTGGTCACGTCGTTGCCGCCGATGATCACCAGCGCCAGGTCCGGCGGGTCGATCAGCGCGCGGTCCACCTGCGGCTCCAGCTCGACGGTGCGGGAGCCGCTGATCGCGTGCGTCACCAGCCGCACGGGCCGGGCCAGCTCGTCGGCCAGCGACTTCGCCAGCAGCACGCCCGGCAGCCGCTCCGGGGACTCCGCGCCGAGGCCCGCGGCCAGCGAGTCACCCAACATGGCGAATGACAGAGCGTCACCACGAACCGGCGGAAGCGGCCCGGAGCCGTCCGGCAGGTACTGCCCGTCGGCGTTCAACGGCAGGTCCCGCGGCACGCCGATGATCGTTCGCGCCCGCCTCGACTGGCCCGTGAGCAGGCCGTATGCCGCGCCTGACAGTCCGCCGATCGAGCCGGCGGCGAACATCAGCGCCTTGAGTGCTCGCGCTCCAGCCATCGCCGTCCTCCCAACTCTCAGTGTCGCAGCCAGTGACCGCTTCTGCGATGGTTATCGCTCGGTCGTTATCGAGTGTGTGTCCGGTCACTCGGGAGTAACTCGAACAAGGCTCGATTTCGCTAGGTGAACGAATGTCCCCGTGGTAATGCGGGCTAGGCTCGCGGGCCGGGGGGACGAGTTCTCACGAGGAGCGCAGGTGGAGTACGTCGAGCATGTGACCGATCTGGTGGGCAACACCCCGCTGGTCAAGCTGGGAGCGCTGGCGGAGGGGGTGTCGGCGACCGTGCTCGCGAAGGTCGAGTACTTCAACCCCGGTGGCAGCGTCAAGGACCGCATCGCGTTGCGGATGATCGAGGCCGCCGAGGCCTCCGGTGAGCTGCGGCCGGGCGGCACGATCGTGGAGCCGACGTCCGGCAACACCGGTGTCGGCCTCGCCATGGTCGCCCAGCGCAAGGGCTACAAGTGCGTGTTCGTGTGCCCGGACAAGGTGTCCGAGGACAAGCGGAACACGCTCAAGGCGTACGGCGCCGAGGTCGTGGTGTGCCCGACCGCGGTCGCCCCGGAGCACCCGGACTCCTACTACAACGTGTCCGACCGCCTCGTGCGCGAGATCGAGGGCGCGTGGAAGCCCGACCAGTACTCCAACCCGGAGAACCCGGAGAGCCACTACCGGCAGACCGGCCCGGAGATCTGGAAGCAGACCGACGGCCGGATCACGCACTTCGTCGCGGGCGTGGGTACGGGCGGCACGATCTCCGGCACCGGCCGGTACCTCAAGGAGGTGTCCGAGGGCCGCGTGAAGATCGTCGGCGCGGACCCGGAGGGCTCGGTGTACTCCGGCGGCTCCGGCCGGCCGTACCTGGTCGAGGGCGTCGGCGAGGACTTCTGGCCGTCCACCTACGACCGGGAGATCGCCGACGAGATCATCGCGATCTCCGACGCCGAGTCGTTCGACGTCACCCGGCGCCTCGCCCGCGAGGAGGGCCTGCTGGTCGGCGGCTCCTGCGGGATGGCGGCCGCCGCCGCGATCAAGCTCGCGAAGCGCCTCGGCCCGGACGACGTGGTGGTCGTGCTGCTGCCCGACGGCGGCCGCGGCTACCTGTCGAAGGTCTTCAACGACGACTGGATGGCCTCCTACGGCTTCCTGCCGCCCGAGCACTCCGGCGCGACCGTCGGCGACGTGCTGCGGCGCAAGGGGACCGGCGGCGCCATGCCGGACCTGGTGCACGCGCACCCGACCGAGACCGTGGCCGACGCGGTGACCATCCTGCGCGAGTTCGGGGTGTCCCAGATGCCGGTCGTGAACGCGGAGCCCCCGGTCATGGCGGCCGAGGTCGTCGGCGCGGTGAACGAGCGGGACCTGCTGGAGGCGCTGTTCACCGGCAAGGCGCAGCTGGCCGACCGGCTCGACACCCACATGTCGCCGCCGCTGCCGACCATCGGCGCGGGTGAGCAGGTCACGGCGGCCATGGCGGCACTGTCGGCGGCCGACGGCGCGCTCGTGCTCGTCGACGGGAAACCCGCTGGTGTGGTCACCAGGCAGGACCTTCTCGGGTTCCTGGCGGGCCGGTGAATCGTCGGTGTCATCTCGGGCGTTACACGCAAAGCGCCGGACGATGCACTAGCGTTGGCGCGCACGCAAGTCGACATCAGGTAGATGTGAAGTAGATGTGAAGAGGGGTTGTACCCGATGAGCGCTCCGCAGCCGCCGAACCAACCGTGGCAGGGCGGCCAGCCACCGCAGCAGGGGGAGGGCGGGTCGCAGGACTCCGGCCAGAACCCGGCCCTGACGAACGCGGGCCCGACGCAGGCGATCCAGCCGGGTCAGCCGCTGCCGCCCCCGGGCGGCCAGACCGGTGCCGACGGTGTGGAGCGCACGCAGCACATCCAGCCCGGCCAGCCGATGCCCGGTGACCAGGACTCGGGTGCCACCCAGGTCGTGTCGCCGGGCTCGTTCGGGCAGCAGACCACGCCGGGCGGTCAGGCGCCCGACGCGGGTGCGACCCAGATGGTGCCGCCGGGGTCGCTGCCCCCGCAGCAGCCGCCGTACGCCCCGCCGCCCGGCGCCGACGCGTCGCCTCCCGGTGGGTTCCCCGGGCAGCCCCCGCAGGGTTTCGGGCAGCAGCAGGGCTTCGGTCAGCAGCCGCCGCACGGGTTCGGCCAGCAGCAGGGCTTCCCGGGGCAGCAGCCGCCGCCCGGGTTCCCGCCGCCGCAGCAGGGCGGGTTCGCCCAGCAGCAGGGCCTCGGGCAGGGGCCGAACTTCGGCGGTCCCGGGCAGAACACCCAGATGATCGCCTGGGGCATCGCGGGCATCGCCGCGGTCCTCGGCCTGATCGTCGCGATCATCGGCCTCACCGACATGGGTGACCTCGGCGACTACAGCGACCTGTACGACTCGGTCCCCGAGGCCGCGGCCGACCAGGCCGGCCTGCCGTCGCCGGGCATGATGTGGCTGACCACCATCGGCATGCTGCTCGGCGCTCTCGCCGCGATCGGTGGCGGTGTGCTGGTGTTCATGAAGAACAAGCTGGCGCCGACCGTGCTCGCCGTCGGCGGTGGTCTGATGCTGATCTTCGCGATCATCCAGATGATCATGGTCGGTGGCATCGAAGCGCCGGAGGGCACGATCGAGATGCCGGGTGGGACGATCTTCGCCCTGATCGCGGGCATCATCGTCGGTGCCCTGGGCGCGATGGGCTTCTTCCCGCAGACGAAGAAGTTCTTCGGCATGGAGTCCGCCCTGAGCGGTGGCGGTGGCGGCTTCGGCCCGCCGCCCGGTGGGTTCGGTCAGCCGCCGCAGCAGGGCTTCGGTCAGCCCCAGCAGGGCTTCGGCCCGCCGCAGGGCTACGGGCAGCAGCCGCCCCAGCAGGGTGGCTTCGGTCAGCCGCCGCAGGGTGGGCAGCCGCCGCAGTGGTGACGTGACGCGCGGAGAATTCGCCGGTCGGCCCTCGGGCCGGCCGGCGTTTCTGCTTTGATGGGCCCGTTCTTCGGGGAGGGAGCAACGGGAATGGGCTATCCGGGGTATCCGCAGCAGAACTGGCAGCAGCCGCCCATGGGCTACGTCGGGCCGGACCCGAACCAGTCGGGGCCGGGGCTCGCGGTCACGTCCGGGATCGTGGGGCTCGGGGTCGGCGGTGTGCTGCTCGCGCAGACGATCATGCTGATGTCCGACATCGGCGACGCGCCCGACCTGCCGGCGGGCTGGCTGGTCATGAACGTCATGCACTTCGCGGTCGCCGCGTTCGCGCTGCTCGGTGCGGTCCTGGTGTTCGTCCGGCAGGTCGCGGGGGCGTTCCTGCTGATGACCGCCGCGTTGCTGGCCGTGGCCGTGCTGCTCCTCGACCCGGCGCTCGCCGAGGGCCTGTTCTTCACGATGCTCGGCTCGCTGCCCGACTTCGAGCCGTCCGGTGACTACGGCAACTACTTCAAGGCCATGTTCGAGTTCGGCAACGAGCAGGCCGTGCTGCGAGCCGTCGCGCTGGCGCTCGGCGTCGTCCTGCTGATCGTCGCCGTGCTGCCGCCGTCGCTGAACTGGCTGCGCGGTGCGCGCGGCGGGTCCTACCCGCGGGGTTGGTGATTATTCCTCGAGTCCCACATGCTGGGCGCCTGACCCCTGCCACGTACGCTGACGGCATGGCAGAGGACACGAGTCGATGGGGATTCGAGACGCGCGCTATCCACGCTGGTCAGCGGCCTGATCCGCGGACCGGTTCGGTGATCGTGCCGATCTACGCGACGGCCACGTTCGCCCAGGACGGCGTCGGCGGGCTGCGCGAGGGCGGCTACGAGTACTCGCGCACCGCGAACCCCACTCGCACCGCGCTCGAGGAGGCACTCGCCTCGCTCGAGGGCGGCAGGCACGCGCTCGCGTTCGCGTCCGGCATGGCGGCGGCCGATGTCGCGCTGCGGACGATGACGCGGCCCGGCGACCACGTGATCCTCGGCGGCGACGCCTACGGCGGCACGTTCCGCCTGATGGACAAGGTCATGACGCTGTGGGGCGTCGAGTACACCAGCGTGGACCTCGCGGACGTCGAGGCCGCGCGCAACGCCGTGCGCCCCAACACCAAGGTCATCTGGACGGAGACGCCCACCAACCCGCTGCTGGGCATCGCCGACATCGCCGCGCTCGCGCAGGTCGCCGCCGACGCCGGTGCGCGCCTGGTCGTGGACAACACGTTCGCGACCCCGTACCTGCAGTCGCCGCTGGGCCTCGGCGCCGACGTGGTGCTGCACTCCACCACCAAGTACATCGGCGGGCACTCCGACGTCGTCGGCGGCGCCCTCGTCACCTCCGACGACACGCTGCACGAGCAGTTCGCCTTCCTGCGCAACGCGGTCGGCGCGGTGCCCGGCCCGTTCGACGCGTTCCTGACGATGCGGGGCGCGAAGACCCTGGCCGTCCGCATGGAACGGCACAGCGACAACGCCGAGCGGGTCGTCGAGGCGCTGCTCGGCCACGAGAAGGTCACGAAGGTCTACTACCCGGGCCTCGCCGACCACCCCGGTCACGAGATCGCGGCGAAGCAGATGCGCCGGTCCGGCGGCATGGTGTCGTTCGAGGTCAGGGGCGGTGAGGAGGCGGCGCTGGCGATCGCGGCCCGCACCCGGCTGTTCATCCTCGGCGAGTCGCTCGGCGGCGTGGAGTCGCTGATCGAGCACCCCGGCCGGATGACGCACGCCAGCACCGTCGGCTCGCCGCTGGAGGTGCCGGACAACCTGCTGCGCCTGTCCGTCGGCATCGAGGAGGCCACCGACCTGGTCGGCGACCTGCTCCAGGCGCTCGACTGACACACGTCGGACAACACTTGTTCTCCCTCGGCGGGTATTCTCGAATGCAACACAGGGATCTCGGACGCAGGAGACGAGCATGGCGGTCGGGGCGCGGGTAGCCGGTGTGCTTCCGCTGGCTGGGGCGACGCTGGCCGCCGTCGCGTTGGCCGGGGTCGCGGTGTTCACGGTCAAGGAAGCCGGCTGCGGGGATCCCGGCCACTACGTCCAGCACGACGACGGCCAGGTCGAGCTGGTCGGCAGCTGTGTCGACCCGGAGCACCTGCCGCCCGCGCCGGACGAGCGGGGCGACAGCAACGAGGTGGCGCCGGCGCTGAACAACCTGGGCCGGGTCGACCAGGCCCCCTAGGACGGGAAACGCGACAGTGGCGGTGGCCTTGGAGATTGGCCACCGCCACTGTCGAATTCCGGGGAGCGATCCCCCAGACCCGTCTGCCCGGGTCAGAGGTTGCCGCGGCGCTCCTGCTCGCGCTCGATGGCCTCGAACAGCGCCTTGAAGTTGCCCTTGCCGAAGCCGAGCGAGCCGTGCCGCTCGATCAGCTCGTAGAACACGGTGGGCCGGTCGCCGATGGGGGCCGTGAAGATCTGCAGCAGGTAGCCGTCCTCGTCGCGGTCGACCAGGATCCGGTGCTCCTTGAGCTCCTCGATCGGCACCCGCACCTGACCGATGCGCGCCCGCAGCTCCGGGTCGTCGTAGTACGAGTCCGGGGTGTCGAGGAACTCGATGCCCGCCGCCCGCATCGCCTTGACGGTCTCGACGATGTCGTTGGTGGCGAGCGCGATGTGCTGGCAGCCCGCGCCGTCGTAGTACTCGAGGTACTCGTCGATCTGCGACTTCTTCTTCGCGATCGCGGGCTCGTTGAGCGGGAACTTCACCCGGTGGTTGCCGTTGGAGACCACCTTGGACATCAGCGCCGAGTAGTCGGTGGCGATGTCGTCGCCGACGAACTCCGCCATGTTCACGAAGCCCATCACGCGGTTGTAGAACTCGACCCAGTAGTCCATCCTGCCGAGCTCGACGTTGCCGACGCAGTGGTCGATGGCCTGGAACAGCCGCTTGCGCGCGGGCACCGACGAGGTCTTCGTGACGTACCCGGGCAGGTAGGGCCCGGCGTAGCGGGACCGGTCGATCAGCGTGTGGCGGGTCTCGCCGTAGGTGGCGATGGCGGCGCGGCGGACGGTGCCGAACTCGTCGGAGACGTCGTGCGGCTCCTCGAGGACGGTCGCGCCCTGCGCGCGGGCGTGCGCGATGCACTGGTCGACGTCGGCGACCTCGAGCGCGAGGTCCACGACACCGTCGCCGTGCTTGGCGTGGTGGGCGTGCAGCGGGCTGTCCGGCGCGACCCCGCCGTTGATCACGAAACGGGCGGACCCGGACTTCAGCACGAACGACTTGTGGTCGCGGTTGCCGGTCTCCGGGCCCGAGTAGGCGACCAGCGTCATGCCGAACGCGGCCTGGTAGAACCACGCGGTCTGCGTGGCGTTGCCGACCACGAACACGACCGCGTCCATCGCCTTGACGGGGAACGGGTCCTTCGACTCGTCGTAGTCGACCAGCCCGACGAGCTGGCGCATCTGGTCGAAGGTGACGTCGTCGATTGTGTCGGTCATGGCGTCCTCCCTGTGGTGCGGTAACCGCAGGATCGATCGTCCAGGGCAGTCTGTGCAACAGCGGCTCGATTTGCTGGACAATCTGCACAGAACCAAGCCACAGTTGTCGGACAAGATGAGCAGTATGCGCAGGGAGAGAGCACGATGGGAGAAATCGACCGGCTGGACGCCAGGCTGCTGCTCCTGCTCACCGACGAGCCGAGGCTCGGCGTGCTGGAGTGCTCACGCAGGCTGGGGGTCGCGCGGGGCACCGTGCAGGCGCGGATGGACCGGCTCGAACAGCGCGGCGTGCTGACCGGGTTCCCGCCGGAGGTGGACCTGGCCGCGATGGGCTACGGCCTCACGGCGTTCGCGGTGCTGGAGATCGCGCAGGGCAAGCGGGCCGAGGTGACGGAGCGGCTCCGCGCCATCGACGAGGTGTGCGAGGTGCACGCCACGACCGGCGAGGGCGATCTCCTCGTCCGGATGGTGGCGAAGTCGAACGCGGACCTGCAGCGGGTGATCGACGAGGTGGTCGACGTGCGGTGGGTCAGCAGGACGTCCACGTCCATCGCGCTGTCCACGCCGATCCCGTCGCGGGTGCGGCCCTTGCTGGAGAAGGTCGCCGGACACGAAGAAGGGCCCGGACGCTGACGCCCGGGCCCTTCTCGCACGTTCAGCCCGCGTACGGCACGGCCTTGATCAGGGTCACCTTCTGGGTGGACCCGTTGGGCAGCTCGTACGAGCGGGTCTCGCCCTCCTTGGCGCCGAGCAGGGCCTTGCCCAGCGGCGACTCCGGCGAGTAGACCTCCAGCTCGCCCTCGGCGCCCTCCTCGCGAGTGGCGAGGAGGAACTTCTCGTCCTCGTCGTCGCCCTCGTAGCGGATGGTGAGCACCTTCCCGGGCTCGGCGAGACCGTCGTTCCGGGGCGCTTCGCCGACCTTGGCATTGCGCAGCAGCTCCTGCAGGTGGCGGATCCGCGCCTCTTTCTGCCCCTGCTCCTCGCGGGCCGCGTGGTAACCCCCGTTCTCCTTGAGGTCACCCTCCTCGCGGCTCGTGTTGATCTTCTCGGCCAGCACCGGGCGATTCGCGATCAGCTCGTCGAGCTCCTGCTTGAGCCGACCGTAGGCCTCCTGGGTCAGCCAGGTCACCTGGGTGTCGCTCACGGTCACCAACTCCTCGTCAATACTTCCGGATCCCGGGGATTCGGGGCGGTAGTCCCGGGTGGGCGGCGGACACCCGGAATGGAAAAACACGGCCCGCCATGGGGCCGTGCAGGTACGTCAGAATACCACGGATGCCAGACGAGGCTTGTCCGTTATGTCCGATTGGCCGGGGGGATTGGTCTAGTTCACCCTGATGGCGGCATGTGCGTGGACAGATATGCCGGTACCTGATAGGAGCACCCGAACACGTCGGCGGTGACCGGTTCGCCGCTGCTCGTGACGACGGTGTCCATCGTCATGGTGCCCGCGCCAGGCGGGATGTACACCTCCTTGCGCCCACCCTCGCTGCCGTCCAGCACCCGCACGCGCACGATGCACACCGCGGGCCGCTCCGGCGCGTCCCTGGTGACGTCGAACGTCATCGTCATGCGGTCGTCCGGCAGGTTCGAAAAGCTCGTGACCTGGGTTTCGATGGCGGCCGTGCCGAGGTTCCGATAGCCGATCCAGGCCACCACACCGCTCACGACCAGCGCGATCGCGCCGATGACCCAGTAGGTCCGCCGCGAGGTGCGCTTCGGCTTCGCGCCGTAGCGGTCCTCCAGCAGCGTGCCACCGGGGGCGGTCATCCTCGGGCCTCCACCAAAAATGTCGGTGCCGGCGGGAACAATGCACCCCGCCGGAGTGGTTCGTATGTCCGAGCCGAGTATCCGCTCACCGCCGACGGCGGGTGACTCCGGGGGACGTTCAGGGAGGAACCGAAGGGTCATGGCTGAGAAGCTGCGTCTGATGACGGTGCACGCGCATCCCGACGACGAGTCGAGCAAGGGCGCCGCCACGATGGTGAAGTACGTGGCCGACGGGCACGAGGTCATGGTCGTGACCTGCACCGGCGGGGAGCGGGGTGACATCCTCAACCCGGCCATGGAGCGGCCGGAGGTGCTCGAGAACATGGTCGAGTACCGCCGCAAGGAGATGGCCCGCGCGGCCGAGATCCTCGGCGTGCAGCACCGCTGGCTGGGCTTCGTCGACTCCGGGCTGCCGGAGGGCGACCCGAAGCCGCCGCTGCCCGACGGCTGCTTCGCGCTGGTGCCGCTCGAGGAGTCGGTGCCGCCGCTGGTCAAGCTCATGCGCGAGTTCAAGCCGCACGTCGTCATCACCTACGACGAGAACGGCGGCTACCCGCACCCCGACCACATCCGCTGCCACGAGGTGTCGGTCGCGGCGTTCGACGCGGCGGGCGACCCGGACCTCTACCCCGAGGCGGGTGAGGTGTGGACGCCGCTGAAGCTGTACTACTCGCACGGCTTCTCCCGCAAGCGGATGACGGCCATCCACGAGGCGCTGCTGGCCCGCGGCCTGGAGTCCCCGTACACCGAGTGGCTCGAGAAATGGGACGAATCGCGCGGCGATGTCGCCGACCGGGTGACGACGCGTGTCGAGTGTGGGGAATACTTCGAGAAGAGGGACGCCGCGCTGCTCGCCCACGCGACGCAGATCGACCCCAACAGCCGCTGGTTCTTCGTGCCGCTGGAGATCCAGCGGGAGGTCTGGCCGTACGAGGAGTACGAGCTGGTGCGGTCCCTGGTGGACACGACACTGCCTGAGGACGACCTGTTCTCGGGGATCACGGAGAAGGTAAGCGCATGACTTCAGGTTCCGGCCCACTTTTCACCGGGCCGGACATGGCCGACTGGCAGACGGTCGCGGTCGTCGAGGTCGCGTCCCAGCCCTCCGAGCAGAACGAGCCGGGTGGGCGGGGCGCGGACTTCGGCAAGTCGTCGCCGGTCGGCCTGCTGGTGCTGCTGCTGTTCTTCATCGCCGTCGCGTTCCTGGTCCGGTCGATGACCAAGCACCTCAAGCGGGTGCCCGCGTCGTTCGACAAGGAGCAGGAGCCGGCCGCGGCCGCCGACCCGGCCGACACGGCCGAGGCGAAGTCCGAGCAGCCGGTGGACGCACCCGCCGAGGACAAGAAGAGCTAGTCCGTCATCCCCGCCTCGTAGGCGGTGATGGCGGCCTGGACGCGGTTCTGCACGTCCAGGCCACGCAGGATCGACGACAGGTGGGCCTTCACGGTCCCCTCCGCCAGGTGCAGCTCGCGGGCGATCTCCTGGTTCGACAGGCCGCGCCCGACGAGCGTGAGCACGTCCCGCTCCCTCGGCGTGAGCGCGTCGACCTTCTTCCTGGCGGCCGCGGGCCTGGTCAGCTCGCTGGTGCGCAGCCCGGCGATGACCCGGTGCGCCACCCTCGGGGACAGGTATGCGGCCCCGTCCGCGACGGCCCGCACCGCGATCAGCAGCTCACGCGGGTCGGCGGCCTTGAGCAGGAACCCGCTGGCCCCGTCGGCGAGCGCCCGCGCGACGTAGGCGTCCTCGTCGAACGTCGTCAGCATCACGACGGGCACGGTGCCCGCCAGCTCGGCCGCGGCGGCGAGCCCGTCGAGCCGCGGCATGCGGATGTCCATGAGCACGACGTCGGGCTGGTGCGCGTGCGCCAGCTCGACCGCCGCCCGCCCGTCGGCCGCCTCCGCGACGACGGTGATGCCGGGGTCGGTGGCGAGGATCGCCTTCAGCCCGGCGCGGATCATGGCCTCGTCGTCGGCGAGCAGGACCCGGATCACGTGAGCGGCACCTCCGCGGTGAGGTCGAAGCGGCCGTCGCCGGCCGCGGTGCCGAGGTGCCCGCCCAGCAGCCGCAGCCGCTCCGCCAGCCCGACGAGCCCGCTGCCGCCGGTGCTCGCGACCGCCTCGGCGGGGTTGGACACGGTGAGCCGCGCGGTGTGCGCGGTGACGTCGAGCGCGATCGTGACGGGTGCGCCGGGCGCGTGCCGGGCGGCGTTGGTGAGCGCCTCGCGGACGACCCGGCGGACCGCCTGGTCGACGAGGTCGGGCAGGGGCGCGAGCCCGTGGACGTGCACGGTCATGCCCGCGGCCCTGGCCCGCTCGACGGTCTCGGCGACGGGTGGCGCGTCGTCGCGGTCGCGGAGCATCGCGATGGTCTGCCGGAGCCGGTCGGTGGCGCCGACGGCGAGCGCGCGCAGCTCGCCGGCGACCTGCCGGTGCTCGTCGGTCAGCGCGGGCGAGAGCTCCAGCGCACCCGCCCGCAGCGCGATGAGCGCCAGCTCGTGCCCGAGCGAGTCGTGCAGGTCGGCGGCGACCCGCCCGCGTTCGGCGAGCCGCGCCCGCTCGGCGACGTGCTCCTGCTCGCGTTCGAGCTGGCGCACCCGCTCCCGCTCGGCGACGACGAGCAGCGCCTGCTGCCGCCGGTACCGCCCGGCGAGCCACGGCAGCACGACGACCACGCCGAGGATCAGCAGGGTGGAGACACCTTCGGGGACGCTCACGACCACCGCGACCCCGCACCCGGCGAGCGCGGCGCCGCCGAGGATCCACCAGGCGAAGCGCTGGTCGACGTGCCGCCCGTGCAGGTACGCGAGGACGCCGAGCACCAGGTAGGCGGCGACCCGCCACACCGGCATGCTGTCCACGTCCAGCCCGCCGACCAGCCCGAGGACGGCGAGCACCCCGAGCCTCACCAGGCCGACCTTAGCCGCCACACCCGCGCCACGAAGACCGCGAACCCGGCCAGGGCGCAGACGGCGACGACCACGGTCAACGGCAGCGCGAAGTAGAAGAGCTGCGCCCACAACACCGTCCGCCCGGCACTGATGAACGACACCACCTGCGGGTAGCACGCGAGCACCAGCACGGGGAGCAGGGAGGGCACCAACCGCAGGCAGGTCCACACCCACCACCCACGTTGTCCACAGCCCCACCGGTTGTCCACAGATCCGCGCGACGCCCTGGAATTGTCGGTACCCCCCGGTAGACTGGCATGGCGGGTGGCCCCCGGGAATGGGTGGGGGTCCAGGTGCGTACTGAGGGTGGGGCTTTCGGCGTTTTTGTCCGGTTCTTCTCGGGATTTGCGCGGGTGCTTCGCCAGGCGTTTCACCGTCCACCGGCGTGCGCGGGCCACGCCGAGGGCGCCCAGCGCGAGCGCGACCAGGCCCACCCCGGCCAGCACCCACTCGAACGTCTGCCTGCCCCCGCCCGGCACCGCGGGCGACTCCCCACGCGTGAGCGCCACCAACCCGTCCAGGATGTCCCGCGTGTCGTCGTACAAGCCGGCCCCGTTGGTCATCACCGCGTACCCGTACCCCGTCGCCGGGTCGATGGCCTGCACCGCGTTGTACGTCCACAGGTTCCCGCTGTGCACGAGCAGCTCGCCGTCGGGCGCCCAGCCCATGCCGTAGTCGTCCACGGCCGACGGTTCCTGCATGGTCCGCGGCAACGACGCCGGGAACGGCCCGTGCCCGTTCTGCGCGACCAGCCACCGCCCCATGTCGGCCGCCGTCGTCACCACCCCGCCCGACCCGTTCACCGCGGGCCCGCCATCGAGCTCCGGCCGCGAGAACCACACGCCGAACAGCGAGTTGTACCCGTCGGCCGCCGCGCCGCCGACCGACGTGTCGTGCATGCCCAGCGGTGCGAACACCGCCGACGCCATGAACTCGTCGAACGGCTGCCCTGACACGACCTCCGCCAGCCGCGCCGCCAGGTCGTAGTTCGCGTTGCAGTACGACCACCTCGTGCCCGGCGGCGCCGCGAGCGTCGCCTCGAACCGGTCGGCGTACTCGGCGAGCGTGCGCGCCGACTCCAGCTCGCCGATGTTCACCGTCGAGTCGGCGAGCCCCGACGTCTGGTTCAGCAGGTGCCGAACCGTCACGCCGTCCGGCACGGTCGGCAGCCACCGCCGGACAGGGGCGTCGAGCGACAGCCGCCCGTCCTCGACGAGCGTCAGCACGCCCGCCGCCGTGAACGACTTGCTCACCGACGCCACCCGCATCGGCGTGTCCGCCGTGACGGGCCGGCCGGCCGAGTCGTGCCCGGCGCCGGTCGCGTGCACGACCCGGTCGCCGTGGGTGACGACCACCGACACCCCGGGCAGGCCGGTCGCCGCGAGCGCGTCGGCGAGATAACCATCGACGGGGGCTGGTGCCGGCGTGACCGCCAGCACCAGCCCCACCACCAGTGACTTCATGCCGGGAACGGTACGAATCCGCAGGTCAGCGGCGGATCTGCCGACCGGCCACGATCGACTACGACGATCGGCAGGGGTTCCCGGTCACGCCGACCGACGATTCGCCGGTGATCGTCGTGGCCTGCCCGCGTTCGTCCAGGCCGGGCGCGGACGTGCCGGTGACGGGCACCGCGACGACCCGGATCCCGTTGGCGCGCAACGTGTTCACCGCGTCGCCGAGGGTGTGTCCCAGGCCGGGTCGTTGGACCGGGCATCGCCGAACCACGCGATCACCCGCGTGCCGGCCGGCCGGTACGCGACCGCGCCGGTCGCGAGCTGGAAGTGCGCGTCGATGAAGTCGGTCTGCGGCCGCCCGCCGCCGCCGACGTCGTGGAGCCACTGCTGCGCGCCGTCGACGACCGCGCCGTCCGCGCCGGTCAGGGGGCGTTGACGCGGAACACGCGCGGCCCGTCGACCTGCTCCTTGTACTCGGCGACCCCGAACCGCGCGTCCGGTTGTGCCGCACGGACCTCCGCCATGATGGCGGGCAGGTTGTTGCGCACGTTCGCGAGCGCCGGGTCCATGCTGCCGGTCGTGTCGGCGAGGAACACGATGTCCGGCGCCGGTGCGATCACGGGCGTGGTGAGGTGCGCGGCGAACGTCGCGCTCGCACCGGCGGCGAGCGTCAGCTCGACGGCGGCGGGGTCGATCCCGGCGGTGGCGGCGGACTGCCGGAACGGCACGGTGATGCCGGCCGTGGTGAGCACGATCGCGGCGGTGAGTACCAGGCTGCGTCTGCGCATGCATCGAGACTCCCTCCGCCGGGGAAACCAGGGCAAGACGGCGGTACGGCGGTTCGTCTGACAGGCTGAGTGCATGGCGAACCGGCTGGCGCACGCGACGAGCCCGTACCTGCTGCAGCACGCGGACAACCCGGTCGACTGGTGGCCCTGGTCGGCCGAGGCGTTCGAGGAAGCGCGGCGGCGGGACGTGCCGGTCCTGCTGTCGGTCGGGTACGCCGCCTGCCACTGGTGCCACGTGATGGCGCACGAGTCGTTCGAGGACCCGGAGACGGCCGCGGTCATGAACGAGAACTTCGTCAACATCAAGGTGGACCGCGAGGAGCGCCCGGACGTGGACGCGGTGTACATGACCGCGACGCAGGCCATGACCGGCCAGGGCGGCTGGCCCATGACGTGCTTCCTCACCCCGGACGGCGAGCCGTTCCACTGCGGCACCTACTACCCGCCCGCGCCGCGGCCCGGCATGCCGTCGTTCCGGCAGCTGCTCGTCGCGGTGGGTGAGGCGTGGCAGACCCGCGACGCGGAGGTGCGGGACGCGGGCGGCCGGATCGTCGCGGAGCTGCGCAGGCAGACCGCGGCCCTCCCGGCGTCCACAGTGGACGACGAGGTGCTCGCGTCGTCGGCCGCGGCGATGCTGGCCGAGTACGACCGCCGCAACGGCGGCTTCGGCACGTCGCCGAAGTTCCCGCCGTCGATGGTGCTGGAGTTCCTGCTGCGCCACCACGAACGCACCGGCTCGGTCGAGGCGCTGTCCATTGTGGAGGGCACGGCGAAGGCCATGGCCGCGGGCGGCATCTACGACCAGCTCGACGGCGGCTTCGCCCGCTACAGCGTCGACGCGGGCTGGGTGGTGCCCCACTTCGAGAAGATGTTGTACGACAACGGTTTGCTGCTGCGCCTGTACACCAGGCTCGCGCTGCGCACCGGCACCGCCCGGTACCGCGTCGTCGCCCAGCAGACCGCGGACTTCCTGCTGCACCGGCTGCGCACCGACCAGGGCGGCTTCGCCGCGTCCCTGGACGCGGACACCGACGGCGTCGAGGGCCTGACCTACGCGTGGACACCGGCCCAGCTCACCGAGGTGCTGGGCGCGGAGGACGGCGCGTGGGCGGCGGCCCTGTTCGGGGTGACCGTCGACGGCACGTTCGAACACGGCACGTCCACCCTGCGCCTGCTGTCGGAGCCGGACGACGACGAACGCTTCCACGAGGTGTGCCGCAAACTCCTCGACGCCCGCATGGCCCGCCCGCAGCCCGCCCGCGACGACAAGGTGATCACCGCGTGGAACGGCCTGGCCATCGGCGCCCTGGCCGCGGCGGGCGCCGCGTTCGACGTGCCGCGCTGGCTGGCCGCGGCGGTGGCGGCGGCCGAGTTCGTGCTGTCCACCCACGTGGTCGACGGCAGGCTCCGCCGCGCCTCCCGTGACGGGGTCGTCGGCGCGGCGGCGGGTGTCCTCGAGGACCACGCTTGCTTGGCGGACGCCCTGCTGACCCTGCACCAGGTGACGGCCGAGGAGCGCTGGCTGACCGCGGCGGTGTCGCTGCTGGACACGGCGCTGGCGCACTTCGCCGACCCGGAGGCCCCGGGCGCCTACCACGACACGGCCGACGACGCGGACGCGCTGGTGTGGCGCCCGGCCGACCCGAGCGACAACGCGAGCCCGTCCGGCGCGTCGGCGCTCGCTGGTGCACTCCTCACCGCATCGTCGCTGGTGGGCCCGGCGGACGCGGCGCGCTACCGCACCGCGGCGGAGGAGGCGGTGGCCCGAGCGGGTCAGCTCGCGGCGCGCGCCCCGCGCTTCGCGGGCAACTGGCTGTCCGTGGCGGAAGCACTGGCCCGGGGCCCGCTGCAGATCGCGATCGTGGGCCCGGCGGACGACGCGTGCCGGGCCGCCCTCCTCGAAACCGCCCTGCACCACGCCCCGGGCGGCTCGGTCATCCAGGCGGGCGAACCCGACCAGACCCCGCTGCTGCGCGACCGCCCCCTGGTGGACCACCAGGCAGCGGCCTACGTCTGCCACGGCTACGTCTGCGACCGCCCGGTCACCGCAGTAGCCGACCTGACCAAGTCCCTGACGTAACCCCGCGAGTCCCCCTCCCAAACAGCGCGAGTCGCGCTCTCACGCACACCGAGTTGTCGGTTTCGTGCGCCCACTTCCGCCCGCAGCGAACCTGTGCCGCCTCTCAGCCGTGCTTCCGTAAGCTCGGTATCGATGTAATCATGTAAGCAGGAGGTGTGACATGGGACCGAGAGGACACCGCTGGGGTCCGGGACGTGGCTGGGGCGGTCCCGGTGGCCGCGGTCGCGGCCGGGGCGGCTGGCAGCAGGCGGACCTGCCGTCGGCGGAGGACGCGTCGGCGTGGTTCGCGGGCAGGCTGCCGGACGCGTGGTTCACCGAGTCGCCGGTCGTGGTCGTCGACCGCGAGGAGATCACGGTGGTCGGCACGCTGCCGCCGCTGGAGGGCGAGTTCGCCGACGACGCGGCCCGCGCGGCCGCCGAGTCCGGCCGGATCAGCCGGTTCCGCGAGGACACCCGCGAGGAGCGCATCGAGATCGCGCGCCAGGCCGAGCACCGCTACGGCCGCAAGGTCGCGTGGGGCGCGAAGCTCGGCAGCACGGAGGAGCTGTTCACCACCCTGTCCGTGCCGGTGATGACCCGGCTGCGGCAGGAGGAGCGGCTCGTCCTCGACACGCTGGTCGACGCGGGCGTCGCGCGGTCCCGGTCCGAGGCGCTCGCCTGGGCGGTCCGGCTCGTCGGCGAGCACGCCGAGGAGTGGCTGACCGAGCTGCGCGACGCGATGTCGAAGGTCGACGACCTACGCGCGAAGGGCCCGGAGCTGTAGCCCGACCCCGGTCAGCACGACCAGGATCACCAGGCAGAACGCGGTCAGCCCGGTGGTGAGCGACACCCACCGGGCGGCCGCGCCCAGCCCGAGCACCGGCACGGTCAGCCCGAGGTACCCGGCGAGGAAGATCCCCGCCGCCGCCTCGCCGCGCGCGGTCGGCGCGGCCATCCGGGCCGCCGACCCCATGGCGCCCTTGAACACCAGACCGGCGCCGGCCCCGGCGAGCGCCCCCGCGGCCACGAACAGCGGCAGCGAGCCCGCGACGCCGGCGACCGCCAGGACGGCCACCCCCGCGACGAGTGCCGCCACCCCGAAGGTGAGTTGCCGCTCGAGTTCCAGCCGCCCGGACCACAACTGCGTGAGCACCCCGGCGACGAACACGACGCACGACACGGCTCCCGCGAGCACCGCCGACGTGGTGCCGACGCTCGCGGTGAGGAGCTTCGGCGTCAGCGACGTGAACAACCCGAACAGGGCGAACGCGGTGAACGCCCCGGCCGCCGCCACGGCGTAGCGTCGCCGGTGTTCGCGGGGCACGGACACCCGCTGCGGCCGGTACCGCCTCGGCGTCGCCGTCACGGTCTCGGGTACCAGCATGAGCGCGAACGCGCACACCACCAGCAGCGCGAGGAAGACGGCGTACACGGTGGTCAGCGGCCCGTCGACGTACTGCGCGAAGAACCCCGACACGAGCGGCCCGACGCCGAGCCCACCGAGGTTCGCAGCGGTGGCGACGTGCGCGGCCCGGCGCGACCCGGGCGCCAGGTCGGCGAGGTGCGCGGTGGCGGTCGCGGTGATGAGCCCGATCCCGAGCCCGCAGACCACCCGCGCCACGATCAGCAACGGCAGCGAGTGCCCGGCGAGGAACACCGCGGCGGCGAGCACTTCGAGCAGCACGCCCGGCAGCAGCACCCGCCGCCGCCCGACCCAGTCGGAGACGTGCCCGGCGAGGAAGAGGCTGATCAGCACCCCGACGGCGTAGGCGGAGAACGCGACGGTGACCATCGACGTGGGGAACCCGTCGGCGGCCTGGTAGAGCGGCCAGAGCGGCGTCGGCACGGTGGAGAAGGCCATCGCGACGAGGAACGTGGCCGCGACGATCCAGAACCCGGACTTCATGACACCAGCGTGTGCCCGGACGGCCATCCTGAAAAGCGATGATTTCCGATGAAAGCCATCTACTATCGAGATGGTGGAGCTACGACAACTGGAGTGCTTCCTCGCGGTGGTCGACGAGGGCACGTTCACGGCGGCCGCGACCCGGCTGCGCGTGGTCCAGTCCGCGGTGAGCAGCACGATCAAGGCGCTGGAACGGTCGCTGAAGGTCACCCTGTTCGACCGCGGCCCGGGCCGCCCGGCATTGACCGACGCGGGCCGCCGGCTGATCCCGGAAGCGCGCCGCATGCTGGACCTCGCGGCGACGGCCGCCGAGGTGGTCCGCACCGAGGTCGCCGGCGACCTGCACGTCGGCGTGATGTCGGCGCTCGGCGGGGTGGACCTGCCCGGGGTGCTGGCGAGCTACCGCGCGGCGCACCCGAACGTCCGCGTGCACGTGAAGGTGCTGCCGAGGGGCTCGGCGGGCCTGGCTGAGGAGCTGCGGACAGGGCGCCTCGACGTGGCGTTCCTGTCCACCCCGGCCACGCCGGACCTCGCGCTCACGTTGATCACGCACGAGCCCATGTACCTGCTGCTCCCACCAGGCCACCCCATGACCACGGGCGACGTGTCCCTGCCCGACCTTGCGCAGGAGACGTGGATCGACGGCCCGGAGGGCTTCGGCAACCGCACCATCGTCGACGCGGCGTTCACGGCAGCGGGCCTCACCAGGGAGGTGGCCCTCGAAGTGGCGGACTCGAGCTGGGTGCCGGCGTTCGTCGCGGCGGGCCTCGGCATCGGTTTCGTGCCGACCGGCATCCCGATCCCGGAGACCGTGCACAAGCGGCAGGTGGAAGACCTGCGCTGGCCGCTCTACATCGCCACGACGAAAGAACGCGCCCGACGCCCGTCAGTGCGAGCGTTCACCGCGCTCGTCAGTGCGCGAAGTCCCACCGGGTAGCCCCGTGCGGCTCGGCACTGGCAACCCCGAACGCGGTACGCAACGTGAGCCGGTGCAGGTGCCACGGCGGCGGCCCAGCACTGGGCGCGGTGAAGGGTGCGGTGAGGGCGTCCCCCTCGACAGAAGCAGGCCAGCCCGCGGTCCGGTACGCGGCAGCGACCCGCTCCAGGGTCCCCGGATCGGTGACCCGGTGGGCTTCGCCTTCCATCACGAGGTCGACACCCCGCAACCGCACAGAAACGGTGCACGCGGGGTTCACGGCAAGGTTCCGGGCACGCCGCGTACCGGGCCCACTCACGAAGTACAGCGCGTCGTCGACCCAGATCGCCCCCACGCCGGCGGAATGGGGCCGCCCATCAGGCCGCACAGTGCCGACGAAGAACGTCAGATCGGCACCGGCCGAGTCGGCGACGAGCACGTCACGCGCCCGGCTCCATGGCAGCTCAGCAGACCCGTACTGGTCGAGGTTGGTGGTCGAAACCGGCTCTTTCCTGGTGTCAGTCATGCCTGTGCGTCGAACGAGCCGCCCAGTCCTCGACACACCTACGCGAAAATGGCGAGCCAGATCGCGACGTAGTGCGACAGCGCGGCCAGGACGGTCGCCGCGTGGAAGAACTCGTGGTGGCCGAAGATCGTGGGCCACGGGTTGGGCCAGCGGGTGGCGTAGAAGACCGCGCCCAGTGTGTAGAAGGCGCCGCCGACCAGCAGTAGCACGAACGAGGCCACGCCGGCGTTCGCCAGCAGCTCGGGCAGTACGAACACCGCGACCCAGCCCAGCGCGATGTAGATGGGCGTGCCCAGCCACCTCGGCGCGTGCGGCCACAGCAGCTTCAGCGCCACGCCCAGCAACGCGCCGCCCCACACGACCGACAGCACCACGTACCCCGTGGGCTTCGGCATGGCCAGCAGGGAGAACGGCGTGTAGGTGCCCGCGATGAACAGGAAGATCATGGAGTGGTCGAGGCGCTTCATCCACGCGCGCACGCGCAGGCTCACCCACCAGCGCCGGTGGTAGAGCGCGCTCACGCCGAACAGGCCCAGCACGGTCACGCCGTACACCGACGTTGCGACGGCCGCGGTGGCGGACACCGTCGCGGCGGACACCGAGATCAGGGTGGCGCCGAGGACCAGGGACACCCAGAAGGACCAGTAGTGGATCACGCCGCGCATGCGCGGTTTCGTGTGCTGTGCTGGGGGTTGGTTCATCGTCGCGGCAGGCACGTCATCAGGTTACGGGACCGTAGGTTCTGCTTCGGGAATGCTGTGAAACGGGTCACGACCAGCCGACGACCTCGCGGTGCTCGACCGCGAGGCAGCGGTCCATGACCACGTCCAGGCCACCGTCGGCGGCGATCGCGGCGCCCTCCGGGGAGATCACGCCCAGTTGCAGCCACAGCGCGCCTGCGCCCACGTCGACCGCCTGCCGTGCGATCGCGGGCACGTGCTCCGGGCGCCGGAACACGTCCACGATGTCGATGTGCTCCGGCACCTCGGCGAGCGAGGAGTACGCGGTCAGGCCCTGCCACGACGTCAGGCCCGGGTTCACCGGGAACACGGTCAGCCCGGCACGCACCAGGTACCTGGCGATGCCGAAGCTGGGCCGTGCCGCGTCGGCGCTGAGCCCCACGACCGCGACGGTCCGTGACTCGTGCACCAGCCGCTCGATCACCGCGAGGTCCTGCCAGCGCTGGTCGATCTCCGTTCGCCGCATGCTTCCAGTGTGCTCCACCGTCAGGGGACCGGCGTACCCTGCAGGGACGTGACACCAGCCTGGCGGAGATTCCGCAAGAAAGCCGCGAAGCTCGTTTACGGTCTCTACGACAAGCGGCTCATCCAGCAGGCCGCGGGCCGCCACCCCCGGCATGTCGGGGTCGTGCTCGACGGCAACAGACGATGGGCGCGCGAGGCCGGGTTCACCGACGTCAAGCACGGTCACATCGCCGGCGCGAAACGCATCGCCGACCTGCTCAGCTGGTGCCGCGAAGCCGAGGTCGAACTGGTCACCCTCTGGCTGCTGTCCACCGACAACGTCATGCGGCCGGAGTCCGAGCTGAAGCCGTTGCTGCAGGTCATCGAGGGTGTGGTGGACGAGCTGGCCGAGCCGGACCAGCCGTGGCGGCTGCGGATCATCGGCGCGCTGGACGTGCTGCCGGACGAGACCGCGGCCCGGCTGTCGGCCGCCGCGCGGCGCACCGAGGGCCGCACCGGCATGGAGGTCAACATCGCGGTCGGCTACGGCGGCCGCCGGGAGATCGCCGACGCCGTGCGCAAGCTGCTCCAGAGCCAGGCCGAGGCCGGGAAGACGATCGAGGAGCTGGTCGAGGTCCTCGACGTCGACCACATCGCCGAGCACCTGTACACGTCCGGGCAGCCCGACCCGGACCTGGTGATCCGCACGTCCGGGGAGCAGCGGCTCTCCGGTTTCCTGTTGTGGCAGTCGGCGCACTCGGAGTTCTGGTTCTGCGAGGCGTACTGGCCCGACTTCCGGCGAACCGACTTCCTGCGCGCACTGCGCGACTACGCCATTCGGCACCGGCGATTCGGCTCATAACACAACAACGGAGGCCCCGGAAAAGCGGGGCCTCCGTTGTTTTTGTCGTCTGCTCAGCACCCGTCGCAGAACGAGTGCGCGATCAGCGCGGGGGTCGTGGCGATACCGGTGTAGGCGCCGGCCACGAGGGAGGCGGCACCGTAGCCGAGGGCGCCACCGCCGATGATGAAGGTGTTGTAGGCGTCCCCGAACGTCGGGTACGAGCCCTCCTCCACCAGGCCGGGCAGGTCGCTCATGTCACGCTGCGCCACCGGGGCCGCGCTGGCGAACGCCGGAGCGATCATCGAGAGGCCGACAGCGGCTGCGGCGACAACGCCAACCTTCTTCAGCACGTTTCCATCTCCTTCAACATTGGGGGGTATCGGGAAACTTCACGGGGTCCGTTCTTTGCACTCCGTCGGCACAAAGCTATCGGTGTTTTCCGCGATTCGCGTCACGGAATACTCCATCGTGTTACAAGAACCGAAATATTCACCATTTCTGGTTCTCAGACTGATTACTTCGCGGTCGCTCTGTGATCACCTGCTGGTGACTTGTCCCTGGTAGCAGGCTTGCGGGCCGCTCGGTGTCGCCCGGGCGGCTGATGATCCGAACGAGGATGTTGATCACGCCGGGTAGTCGGGTCATCCGGCGCAAGCGGCATTCGCGTGGATCTCGCGTCTCGGTCACGAAACGAAAATCACCTGCGTGGCTGCCTGTCCGAGAAGGCGATCCACGGGTAGCGTCCAAAGTGACGGGTCGTGCCCACGCGGTCCGTCCCGGGAGGCCCTGGTCGTGACGGCAACGATCGCGAGGGGGCCGGCACCCGGCCCTCGTGGGCGGTGCGGCTGACGCTCCGGCGCAGACGTTTCGCCTGGTCAGGGAGGTGCCCGGCCCTTCGAGGAACACGCGGACGTCGGTGCGCGTTCGCCGAGGAGTTGCCGTGACTGCTTCGCATTCCTCTTCCCCTGACCCTGGCGACCAGCGCCGGACGTACGTCCTCGACACCTCCGTGCTGCTCTCGGACCCCTGGGCGATGTCCCGGTTCGACGAGCACGCGGTCGTCCTGCCGCTGGTGGTCATCAACGAGTTGGAGGGCAAACGTCATCACCCGGAGCTTGGCTGGTTCGCGCGAGAGGCCCTTCGGATACTCGATGACCTGCGGAAACGCCACGGTCGGCTCGACTCGCCCGTCCCGGTGGGGACGGCGGGCGGCACGCTGCACGTCGAGCTGAACCACTCCGACCCGACGGTTCTCCCGTCCGGGTTCCGCACCGACACCAACGACGCCCGGATCCTCGCGTGTGCGCTCAACATGGCCGCGCACACCCCGGGTGTGGCGCTCATCACAAAGGACATGCCGCTGCGGATCAAGGCGGCGTCGGTGGGCCTCGACGTCGACGAGTACCGCGCCCACGAGGTCACCCCGTCCGGCTGGACCGGGATGGTGGACCTCGAGGTCGCGGCGGAGACGCTCGACATGCTCTACCGCGACGGCGTCGCCGAGCTGGCCGACTTCGGCGTGACGAGCCCGGCCGACTTCCCGACGAACACCGGCCTGCGGTTGCTGTCGGGTTCGCAGAGCGCGCTGGGCCGCGTCACGAAGGACAAGCAGGTGCAGCTCGTGCGGGGCGACCGTGAGGCGTTCGGCCTGCACGGACGTTCCGCCGAGCAGCGGGTCGCGCTCGACCTGCTGCTCGACCCGGAGGTGGGCATCATCTCGCTCGGCGGCCGCGCGGGCACCGGCAAGTCGGCGCTCGCGTTGTGCGCGGGCCTGGAGGCCGTGATGGAACGCAACCTCCACCGCAAGGTCGTGGTGTTCCGTCCGGTGTACGCGGTCGGCGGCCAGGACCTCGGGTACCTGCCGGGTTCCGAGAGCGAGAAGATGGCGCCGTGGGCGCAGGCCGTGTACGACACGCTCGGCGCGCTGGTCAGCCAGCCGGTGATCGACGAGGTGCTGGACCGCGGGATGCTCGAGGTGCTGCCGCTGACCCACATCAGAGGTCGGTCACTGCACGACTCGTTCGTCATCGTCGACGAAGCCCAGTCGCTGGAACGCAACGTGCTGCTGACGGTCCTCTCGCGACTCGGTTCCGGGTCGCGGGTGGTCCTGACCCACGACGTCGCCCAGCGCGACAACCTGAGGGTCGGCAGATACGACGGCGTGGCCGCGGTGATCGAGAAGTTGAAGGGGCATCCGCTGTTCGCGCACGTCACGCTGACCAGGTCGGAGCGCTCGCCGATCGCCGCGCTCGTGACGGAGATGCTGGAGGACCACGGGGCCTAGGTAGGGGTAACCCCCGGTCGGATTCGGGAGCTTCCCCGATGGTTTGACGGTCGCCGGAACGAGACCGTTGAGCCATGGCAAACCTGGCTCTGACCGCCCGTTCGCTGCCGGTCCGCGGCGTGGTGATCCCCACGCCGCGGCCGGCGCCCATCGGTGTGTTCCTGGGTGTCGTGGGCCTGGTTTTCGCCGCGCTGCTCATGGGCGGGCTCAACGTCGTCGCGTACGACCGCATGAACCCCATGAACACGACGATGTCCGACTACGTGTTCGTGCCGGGCGCGGGCTGGATGTTCCCGGCGGCCCTGCTGGCGATGTGCGTCGCCGGTATCGGGGCGGGCGTTGGCCTCGCCGCGAAGGGCTTGCTCCGCGGCGTTCTGCCGAAGCTCTCCTTGGGGCTGGCCCTGCTGGGCCTGTTCCTGGCAGCCGTGTTCCCGACGGATCTCGGCGACGTGTCGCTGACCCTGTCCGCCCAGATCCACCGCTACGCGGCCGGAGTCGTGTTCTTCTGCGTACCGATCACCGCGGTTCTGGTGGCACGACGCATGGAGCGACGGCGCGCACTGCACGTCGGCGCGACGGTGGCGTCGGTGCTGCTGGCGCTCTTCCTCACGTGCCACATGGGCCCGATGCCGGACGCGCTGGGCGAGATGAGCGGCCTCCTGCAGCGCCTGCTGTTCGTGTCGGAACTGGTGGTGCTGGGCCAGTTGATCCGGGTGGTCTCCCGCCCGCAGTTCGGCTACGCGCTGGCAGCCTGACGCCCCGGCCGACCCGCCATGCCGGAGCCGTCAGCAGTGCGTCCTCTGTGGTCGGTCGGCGGACGTCGTTACCAGCCGCGCGGCAGCGGGGCGCCTTCCGCGAAGCCGGACGCCGACTGGATGCCCACGACCGCCTTCGCGTGGAACTCCTCCAACGTCGTCGCACCGGTGTAGGTGCACGCCGAGCGGACGCCCGAGCAGATGCTGTCCAGCAGGTCCTCCACGCTCGGGGCCGCCGGGTTCAGTTTCATGCGCGACGTCGAGATGCCCTCCTCGAACAGCGCCTTCCGCGCACGGTCGAACGCGCTGTCCGCTCGGGTGCGTGCCGTCACCGCGCGCTTCGACGCCATGCCGAAGCTCTCCTTGTACGGGTTGCCCTGCTCGTCGCGCAGCAGGTCGCCCGGCGACTCGTACGTTCCCGCGAACCACGAACCCACCATCACGCTCGACGCACCCGCCGCGAGCGCCAGCGCCACGTCGCGGGGGTGCCGCACGCCGCCGTCCGCCCACACGCGCGCACCCAGCTCGCGGGCAGCCCGCGCACACTCCAGCACGGCCGAGAACTGCGGCCGGCCCACGCCCGTCATCATGCGCGTCGTGCACATGGCACCCGGGCCGACGCCGACCTTCACCACGTCGGCACCCGCCTCGACCAGGTCGCGCACGCCCTCCGCGGTGACCACGTTGCCCGCCGCCACCGCGACGCCACCGTCCCCGTGCTGCTGGACACTCCTGCCTGCCGCGTCCACCACCGCGCGGACGGCCTTCAGGGCGGAGATCATCTTCTCCTGGTGGCCGTGCGCGGTGTCCACCACCAGCGTGTCCACCTCGGCGTCCAGCAGTGCCTGTGCCTTGCCGGACACGTCGCCGTTCACGCCGACGGCAGCCGCCACCCGCAGGCGGCCACGCCCGTCCAGCGCCGGGCGGTACAGCTCGGCGCGCAACGCGCCCACGCCGGTCAGCACACCCGCCAGCCTGCCCTGGTCGTCCACGCCCAGCGCGATGCCGGCGGTGCGGCCGTGCAGCTGGTCGAACACCTCCCGGGGTGTGGCGCCGATCGGCATCGTCAGCACGTCCGGGTCCGCGACGTCGCTCAGCCGTGTGAAGCGGTCCACGCCCGCGCACGCCGCCTCGTCCACGACGCCCGCCGGACGGCCCTCGTCGTCGACGATGACCACCGCGCCGTGGGCGCGCTTCGGCAGCAGGTTCAGCGCGTCCGCCACCGCGTCACCCGGCGTCAGCACCAGCGGGGTGTCCCACACGGGGTGCCGTGACTTGACCCACGACACGATGTCGCCGACCGCCGCCGGGTCCACGTCCTGCGGCAGCACGACCAGCCCACCGCGCCGGGCCATGGTCTCCGCCATGCGCCTGCCCGCGACGGCCGTCATGTTGGCGACGACGACCGGGATGGTGGCCCCGGTGCCGTCCGAGGTCGCCAGGTCCACGTCGAACCGCGACGCCACCGCGGAGCGGTTCGGCATCAGGAAGACGTCGTCGTAGGTCAGGTCGAACGGAGGTGTGTCCGAGTAGAAGCGCACGTGTCGAGCGTACTTACGCACCTCCCTTCGGCAGCATCGCGCGTACGGTGTCGATCGTGTCGGCCTCCGGTGGCTCCTTGTCCGGGCGGTACCGGACCACCCGTGCGAACCGCAGGGCGACGCCGCCGGAGTACCGCGAGCTGACCTGCACCCCGTCGAGCGCGATCTCCACCACCAGGTGCGGCTTCAGGTACACGGTCCAGTCGTCCCTGTGGTCCTCGTACTTCGGGAACTCGCTGGTCTGCCAGGCAAGGAGCTCGTCGGTGAGGCCCTTGAACGTCTTCCCGACCATGATCGGCGGCCCGCCGTCCGGGTCGCGGGCGCCGAGGTGGAGGTTCGACAGCGTGCCGGTGCGCCGCCCGTGCCCCCACTCCGCCGCCAGCACGACCAGGTCGAGCGTGTGCACCGGTTTGACCTTCCGCCACGACTTGCCACGCCTGCCCGCCTGGTAGGTCGAGTCGAGCGACTTGACCACCACGCCCTCGTGCCCGTGCCGCAGCGCGTCCGCGAGCACCTGGTCGGCCTCCTCCTGCGACGGCTCCAGCGCGCCCGGGATCACCAGCTCGCCCACCGCCTCGCGCAGCGCGGCGTTGCGTTCCCGCAGCGGTGCGTCGATCAGGTCCGTGCCGTCCAGGTGCACGCAGTCGAAGAAGTACGGGTGCAGCAGCAGCTCCCTCTCGCTGGTCGCCCCGAACCGGCTCATCGTCTCCTGGAACGGTCGCGGCCTGCCGTCGTCGGCGAGCGCCAGGGTCTCCCCGTCCAGCACGACCTGCCGCGCGGGCAGCTTCCGCACCAGCTCCACCAGCTCGGGCACCGCGGCCGTGATCTCCCGCAGCGTGCGGGTGTACACGTGGACCTCGTCGCCGTCCTTGTGCACCTGGATGCGGGCACCGTCCAGCTTGTACTCGACCACGCACGGACCGCCCTCGAGCGCCTCCTCCAGGTTCTCCGCGGGTGATGCCAGCATCGGCCGGATCGGCCTGCCCAGCTGCAGACCGAACGTGTTCAGGGCCGCCGCACCGCCGGTGAGAGCGGCGGCGGCGGTGTCGGGTAACTGGCCGGAGAGCATGAACGCCCGGCGGACCGTCTCCTTGTCGACCTCGGCCGCCTTCGCGATCGCGTCGAGCATGACGCCCTCGAGCGCCCCCTGCCGCAGCTCACCCGTGAGCAGCCGCAACAGGAAGTCCTGCTCGTCCTTCGTGGCGGCGGCGAACAGGCCGCCGAGTAACTCGTTGCGGCGGGCGGTGGAACCCTTGCCGCTGGTCACGGCCACCTCGTCGAAGGTGCGGTCGACCTCGGCGACCGTGAGACCGGGCTGGTCGGCGGGGGTCTCGCGCAGTTTGACCAGTGTCCGCCAGCCCGCCCCGATGCGGCCCTGCAACGGCGTCCCGGCGAGGAACGCGACAACGGCGCGGACCTGGTCACCGGCACGGCGGAGCAGGTCGGCCAGGGCGTCCACCTTGGCCAACCGGGATCGGGTCGCGGACACCACCGATGAGGTGGCAACCACGTCGTTCAGCAACACGTCAGCCATCATGCCTCGCACCACCGACAATTTCCGGACAGCTGCGCGGCCTGTGGACAACCGGGTGGCCTGTGGACAACCGGCCGGGCACGGCGTTGACCTTGACCAAGGGGCAAGGCCCACGCTGGCGTCGTCAGAACGAGGAGAGGTCGTGGAGCTGCTCACCATCGGCGAGTTCGCCAGGGCGTCCCGCCTGTCGGCCAAGGCCTTGCGCCTCTACGACGAGCTGGGGTTGTTGCGCCCGGCCGTCGTGGACCCGGTCAACGGGTACCGGCGGTACGCGCCCGACCAGCTGGAGACCGCGCGGGTCGTGGCCTGGTTGCGGCGGATCGGGATGCCGCTCGCCGAGATCCGGGCCGTGCTCGGCATGCCGGCAGGCCAGGCCGCCGAGGCGGTGGCCGGGTACTGGCGGCGGGTCGAGGACGACACCGAGAACAAGCGGCAGCTCGCGGCCGTCCTCGTCGAGTACCTCTCCGGGAAAGGCACCGCCGTGTCCACATCACTTGCCGTCAAGTACGCCGTGCGCACCGACAGGGGCCTGGTCAGGGTCGCGAACCAGGACTTCGCGTTCGCCGGGGAACGGGTCTTCGCCGTCGCCGACGGGTTCGGCCACCACGGGACCCGGGCCTCCCGGGCCGCCGTCGACGCCGTCCGGCAGGTCGCGGTCGGCGACCTCCTCAACGCCATGGACGACGCCGCCCGCAACGCGAACGAAGCCGTCAAGGGCCTCGACGACAGCGGGACCACCCTCACCGCGCTCATCTGGGAGGGCTCGCAGCTCGGGCTCGTCCACATCGGCGACTCGCGGGCCTACCTGCTGCGCGGCGGCGAACTCTTCCAGATCACGCATGACGACACCGTCGTGCAGTCCATGGTGGACGAGGGAAAGCTGCTGCCGGACGAGGTCGCGTCGCACCCGCAGCGGTCCATCCTCCTCAAGGCGCTCACCGGGGACACGAGCCCCGGCGTGCAGGTGCGGGACGTGCAGGCAGGTGACCGTTACCTGCTCTGCTCCGACGGTCTGCACACCGTGCTCGACCTCGGCACGATCGCGCGGGTCCTCGCCGAGGACGAACCGCAGCAGGCCGTCGACCGCCTCGTGGGGCTCGCCAACGACGCGGGCGGACCGGACAACATCAGCTGCGTCGTCGCCCACCTCATCGCACAGTGAGCGCGATTTCCCTTACTGCGTCCCGTAATCGATCGGGTGACGTGGCCGCGTAGCCAATCACCAGTCCGGGGTACGTACCCAACCGCGTGTATCCGGACAGTGCGGGTGCGTGGATGCCCGCGTCATCCAATCGTTGCGAGACAAGGGAATCGTCGGTCCCCTCAGGTAGCCTGAGCACAACATGAAGACCGGCAGCGACGCCGATCGGTTGCCACGCAGGCAAATGCTCGGCCACCGCCGTCAACAAGGCATCACGGCGGCGGCGGTAGGCGGAGCGGGTGCGGCGCAGATGACGGTCGTAACCGCCACCGCGCAGCAGACCGGCGAACGCGGCCTGAGGGAGAGGAGAACAACCGAGATCAGTCAATTGCTTGCGGGACACGATGTTCGCGCGCAACGCGGAGGGCAGCACCAGCCAGCCCAACCGCAGCGCGGGTGCGAGGGTCTTGCTCACGCTGCCGAGGTAGGCCACGCGGCCCGGGTCCATCGCCTGCATCGCGCGTAGTGCGGGGCGGTCGTAGCGGTGCTCGGCGTCGTAGTCGTCCTCGATGATCACCCCGTCGCGCTCGCGGGCCCACGCGAGCAACGCGTGCCTGCGTGCCGGGTGGAGTGTCGTGCCGAGCGGGAACTGGTGTGCTGCCGTCACCACGACCGCGCGCACAGCCGGCGGAAGCGCGGACACCACCAGTCCGTCGCAGTCCACCGGGACGGGGACCGGCTGCAGACCGTGTTCACGGAGGAGGTCAGCCTGCCCGGGGTGGCCGGGGTCCTCCATGGCGATCGCGGTGTGGCCTTGCGCGCGCAGCACGGCCGTCAGCATGGACAGGGCCTCCGCGCCGCCATGGGTGATCACCACGTCGTCCGCGGACGCGGTGACCGCCCGGACGCGGCCCAGGTACGCGGCCAGCTCGGTGCGCAGCTCCGGCAGGCCTGCCGGGTTGGGGTAGCCCAGCGCTTCGTCCGGTAGCTCGGCCAGGGCGGCGCGGGTAGCCGCGACCCACTCGGCGCGCGGGAACTCGCTGAGCGCGGGCAGGCCGGGCCGCAGGTCGTAGCGCCACTGCCGGGTGTTGGGCGCCGGAGGTGCTGCCGGTGCCGTGGTGGCCAGGGTGGTCGCGACGGTCGTGCCCGAGCCGCGTTTCGCGGTCAGGTAGCCCTCGGCCGTGAGCTGGCCGTACGCGGCGGTCACCGTGCCGCGGGCGACGCCGAGCTGGGCAGCCAGGTCGCGGCTCGACGGCAGCCGCAGGCCGGGGGCGAGCCGGCCGTCGCGGATAGCACTGCGCAGTGCGGACTCGACGGCGCGGCCCCGACCGGACGTGCCGTCGGGGAGGAGCAGCTCCCGCAAAGTGGTCCAGTTAGCAGTCATCGAAGTGGAGCTTACGTATGTACCAATAATTCGGCGAGGGTGTGGTCGTGCAACTCGAGACCACTCCCCGGGTCGGACGTGCCGTCGGACTCGCATCAACCGCGTCGGTGCTGGTCGGGGCTTCGGTGCCCGTGACCGGCCTGCTTGACGGCTACCCCGTCCTGTCCGCCCAGGCCGTGCGCTACGGCATCGGCGCCGTGCTCCTGCTCGGCTGGCTGCTCGCCATCGGACGGCGAGTGCCCGTGCCCTCCGCCAGGGACCTCGTCGGGCTCGGCGTGATGGTCGGGTTCGGCATGCTCGGGTTCAACGCCGCGATCCTGGTGGGACAGCGGTACGCGACACCCGGGTTCATCGCGGCCATGCTCGGCGCGTCGCCGCTGGTGCTCGCGGTGGCGGCCCCCGCGCTGCGGGGCAGGCGACCGTCGCCCTACGCGATCGCGGGGGCCGTGGTCGTGGGGTTCGGCGTGGTCGTGCTCAGCGGCGGCGGGTCGTGGCACGGGCCGGGGCTGGCGCTCGCGTTGCTGGTGATGGCGTGCGAGGTGACGTTCACGCTCGGCGGTGTCGGAGTCGTCGCGCGCATGGGTGCGCTGGCCGCGTCGATGTGGTCGTGCGTGCTCGCGGCGGTCGGCGGGGCCGTGCTGTCCACGTTCCTGGACGGCACCGGGGCGTGGCCGGCGCCGAGCGGTACCGAGGTCGCGGCGATCGTCGTGCTCGGGTCGCTGGTCACCGCGGTGGCGTTCGGGTTCTGGTACACGGGCATGTCGGTGCTGGGCGCGGACCGCGTGGGTGTCCTGGTCGGGCTGATGCCGGTCGCCGGGCTGGTGGCCGCCGTGGTGCTCGGGCGCCAGCCGCTGACGCTGGTCGCGGCCGGCGGCGCGGTGCTCGTCGCCGCCGGCTGTGCGCTCGGCCTCGCGCGGCCGCGGCGGGTCGCGCGTGGCTCCGGTCAGCCGCCGCGGGCCATGCGCAGCACGTCGAGTGCCTCGTCGAGCTGAGCCTCGGTGAGCTTGCCGTTCGCGACGTGGCCGCGTTCCAGCACGACCTCGCGGATGGTCTTGCGCTCCTTGAGCGACTGCTTCGCGATGGCGGCCGCCTCCTCGTAGCCGAGGTAGCGGTTGAGCGGCGTGACGATCGACGGGGACGACTCGGCCAGCTCACGCATGCGGTCCGCGTTGGCCTCGACGCCGGCGAACACCTTGTCCGCCAGCAGACGGGCGACCGCGGACAGCAGGCGGGCGGACTCCAGCACGTTCCTCGCGATGACCGGCAGCATCACGTTGAGCTGGAAGTTGCCCTGCGAACCCGCGAACGCCACCGCGGCGTCGTTGCCGATGACCTGCGCGACCACCATCATCGTGGCCTCGGAGATCACCGGGTTCACCTTGCCCGGCATGATCGAGCTGCCCGGCTGCAGGTCCGGCAGCGCCAGCTCGCCCAGGCCGGTGCGCGGGCCGGAGCCGAGCCAGCGGACGTCGTTGGCGATCTTGAAGAGCGCCACGGCGACGGCCCTGAGCTGGCCGGACACCTCGACGACGCTGTCCTGGGACGCCTGCGCCTCGAAGTGGTCGCGGGCCTCCGTCAGGGGCAGGCCGGTCAGCCGTGCCAGCTCCTCGGCGACCGCGGCGCCGAAGCCGTCGGGTGCGTTCAGCCCGCTGCCCACGGCGGTGCCGCCGATCGGCAGCTCACCGAGCCGGGGCAGGGTGTCGGTGAGGCGCTCGATGCCGTAGCGGACCTGCGCGGCCCACGCGCCCGCCTCCTGGCCGAGCGTCACCGGGACCGCGTCCATGAGGTGGGTGCGGCCGGACTTCACCAGGTCGGCCCACTCGGCGGCGCGGCCCTCGATGACCTCGGCTAGGTGGGTCAGCGCCGGGACGACGTCGCGGACCACGGCCTCGGTCGCGGCGACGTGGATGGTCGTCGGGAACGTGTCGTTCGACGACTGCGACGCGTTGACGTGGTCGTTCGGGTGCACGTCCCGGCCGAGGGCGCGGGTGGCGAGGGTCGCGATCACCTCGTTGGCGTTCATGTTCGACGAGGTGCCGGAGCCGGTCTGGAACACGTCGATCGGGAAGTGGTCGTCGTGCTTGCCGTCCGCGACCTCGTCCGCCGCGGCGGCGATGGCCTTCGCGACGTCGGCGTCCAGCACGCCGAGGCGCTCGTTCACGCGCGCGGTGGCGCCTTTGAGCAGGCCGAGCGCACGGATCTGCGCGCGCTCGAGGCCGCGGCCCGAGATGGGGAAGTTCTCGACGGCGCGCTGGGTCTGGGCCCGCCAGAGCGCCGCCGCGGGCACCTTGACCTCGCCCATCGTGTCGTGCTCGATCCTGAACTGATTCTCGGTCATGTAACCAGTTTGATCGCCCAACGAGCGGCTTGCCCGGGTAGCTTGTGGTGTTGCCGGACACGTTGTCCCACCACGCCGGGTAGGTGCGCATGAGTTCCGTAGAGACCCCGTCCGAGGTTGACCTGCTGATCGTGGGAGCGGGTCCGACCGGCCTGTACGCGGCCTACTACGCGGGCTTCCGCGAACTGTCCACGGCGATCGTCGACGCGCTGCCGGAGGCGGGCGGGCAGGTGACCGCCATGTACCCGGAGAAGAAGATCTTCGACGTGGCGGGCTTTCCGTCGATCATCGGGCGTGATCTGGTGTCGGCGCTGGTGGAGCAGGCGGACCAGTTCAAGCCGACGTACCTGCTGGGCCGCAAGGCGCGGACGGTGACGGAGCTGGACGACGGCGGCTACCTCGTGGGCCTCGACGACGGCGGCGAGCTGCGCGCCGGCGCGATCCTGATCACCGCGGGCATGGGCGAGTTCTCGCCGCGGCCGCTGCCCGCGGGCGACGGGTGGCTCGGGCGCGGGATGGTGCACTTCGTGCCGGTGCTGGAGGAGCACCGGGACCAGGACGTGGTGGTCGTCGGCGGTGGTGACTCGGCGTTCGACTGGGCGCTGTCGCTGCACCCGATCGCGAAGTCGGTGACGATCGTCCACCGCCGCAACAAGTTCCGGGCGTTCGCGGCGACCGTGCGGCAGGTGCGGGAGCTGGGCGTGCCGATCATCACCGACGCGCAGGTGACGGAACTGCGCGGCGGCGACGGCGGCCTGACCGAGGTGGAGCTGGCGGTCGCGTCGGACCCGGCGCCGGTCGTGCTGCCCGCGCAGACCGTGGTCGCGGCGCTCGGGTTCACCGCCGACCTCGGCCCGATCGAGTCGTGGGGCCTGGAGATCACGCGCCGCGCGATCGCGGTCGACACGACGATGAAGACCGCGCGGGAGCGGATCTACGCGGCGGGCGACATCGCCGCGTACCCGGGCAAGGTGAAGCTGATCGCGACCGGCTTCGGCGAGGCGGCGACGGCGGTGAACAACATCGCGGTGGCGCTCAACCCGGACGCGCACCTGTTCCCCGGCCATTCGAGCGACGTGAGCTAGGTGCTCGCCACGGCGGTGATGGCCGTGCACTTCCTGGTGCTGGCCTACATCGTCCTGGGTGCGTTCCTCGCGTGGCGGTGGCCGCGTGCGCTGCTCGCGCACGTGCCGTTCCTGTTGTGGGGCCTGGGGATCGTGTTCCTCGGGTTCGTGTGCCCGTTGACGGAGCTGGAGAACTGGCTGCGCGGACGGAACGGCGACCCGGACGGGTTCATCGCGGAGTACCTGGACGGAGTGCTCTACCCGGACGAGTACCTGGTGGCGTCGCGGGTGCTCGCGGCCGTGGTGGTGGCCATCGCGTACGCGGGCGCGGTCGTCGCGTGAGGCCGCCGCCGGACGGCGGCCTCCGGCCCCCGGTCACCAGCGTACCGGCGGGGACCGACAACGACGGGGCGTTGACCGCTGGGTTGTGGATAGCCGGGGTGGCTGTGGACAACTCGGGGTGGGCGCTGCGAGCGCGGGGCTGTGCCGGGCTTTGAGACTGCTGCGGCTCGGAGCGACGACCCCGGTTCGGGAAGTGAACTCGGGCGTGACTGCTGTCGGGTGCGGCGGATTGCTGGGAGCCTCGCGAAGGCTCGGGTTGGGTGGCACTACTGAGGATTGGCTGGACTGCTGAAGCTGGCGAGCCGCCCTTGTTGAAGAGGACCTGGTATCGGTTCGGCGGGGGGAGGTGGTTTGGGGAGCGGTTGACGTTGGGGGGCCGGGCTGGTGGTTGTGGCTTGGGTGGTGCGATGTGAGCCGGGCCGGGCCGTTGCGGGTGGGGCAGGGCGTTCTGGCTTGAGTGGTTCGTCGGTGGCGGGTCTGGAGTTGGGCAGTGGGTGGGCGCCTCGGGCGGTCCCGCTCGGGCGCGGCTGTTTGGGGTGTGGACAACTTCCCTGCGGGGTGGCGGGATTGTCGGTGGGTGCGGGTAGCGTGGTTCGAGGGGGCCGGAGGCCAGCCGGGCCCGCGGCGGCTGGTGTCAGGCCGCTACCTGGACCAGCTCACCTACCTGCAGCGTGCTGAAGAACGCCTGCGCGTCGGACATCGCCAGGCGGATGCAACCGTGGGAGTCCTCGTTCAGTTTGCCTTCGTGGAAGGCTATGCCGCCCGGGGCGAAGAACACCGAGTACGGCATCCGGTCGCCGTAGATGCTGCTGGTGTGTTCCTGGTCTTTCCACGCCACCGGCCACGTGCCGGTCGGGGTGGGGTTCGTCTTGCCGCCGTGGGTGATCTGCACTGGGCCCAGCGTGATCGTGCCCTTGTCCATCAACCACGCCTGCTTCCGTGACAGGCTGACGCACGCGCTGATGCCCCGGCCGCACGGAGGCGGAGGCGGGGGTGGGGCCGGCGTCGTCGTCGTGGTGGTCGTCGTCGTTGTTGTGGGCAGGGGGTCGGGCTGGCTGGGGGGCGGGCCCGCCGCCGCTTGTGTCGCGCACGCTGACAGCAGTGCGGTTGCCAACAGGGCTAGGGCGGCCAGTCCGCGTCTCATGTCCACCTTCCGCGGTGATCGGGGGGGCACCACTGGTTACCCACGACGCACACGCGGCAAAGGTTGCACGCTACGGAACCACCTGAACGGTGTCGCCCACGGACAGCGCGTTGTAGAACGTCTCGGCCGCGGCCGGGGACAGGTGGATGCAGCCGTGGGACAGATCGGACAGGCTGCCCTGGTGGAAGGCGATCCCGCCGTTGAAGAACACCGAGAACGGCATCGGGGCGCCGTCGAACTCCGACGACTTGTGGTCGATGTCCTTCCAGCCGACGTTGAAGGTGCCCGGCGGGGTCTCGTAGCCCGGCCTGCCGTGGGTGATCGGGACCGGGCCGTAGCTCACGGCACCGTCCCTGAGCAGCCACGACTTGTTCGCGGACAGGTCGATGCAGGCATCGACGCCCGCGCCGCAGGGGACGCCCGCCGGTGGGGGTGGTGGCGGGGGCGTCTCCTTCACGATCGTCTCGTTCGCTGCCGCCACCTTCGGCAGCGGCGGCATCGCCACCTCCGGCACCGTGGTGGGCGCGGTCGACGTCGTCGTGGTCGACGTCGGGCGCTGGGTGGGGGCTGGGGCGGCGTTCGTCGGGGTGCTCGCGCACGCCGACAGGAGGCCGATGGCCGCGATCGCGAAACCTGCCAGGAGTCTCGTCCGCATGTGGTGAAGACGCCACGAACCGGGTGGGCGTTGTCGTGGTGATCCAACCGTGACACGCGAAATGCCGCACCCACCTCGGTGAATGCGGCATTTCGCACTTATCGGTCAGCCGGTGTGCTGGGCGATCCAGTCCGCGTACGCCGTGGCGTCCGTGTAGATCGACGGGCCGGTCGCGCACGTCGAGTCGCCGTTGCCGCTGCGACTGGTCACGCCGATCAGCTGCCAGCTGCTGCCGTCACCCACGATCTGGGGTCCACCCGAGTCGCCGTAACAGGCGCCCGCGTTGCCGCCCGGATTGCTGGTGCACAGCTCCAGCGACCCGTCGATACCGGTGCAGCCACCCGCGTCGAGCACCGACACGTCCAGCTGCTGCAGGTAGTCCGGCGCGCCGCACCCACCCGGCTCCGGGCACGTCTGACCCCAGCCGAGCAGCCGGGACGCGGTGCCGGCCGGCGCGTCACCGGCCAGCGCGATCGGCGCCGACGTGGCCGGTGCGGCCAGCCTGACCAGCGCGATGTCGTTGCCCGGCGACGTCCCGTCGTAGCCGTCGTGGACGATGATCTCGGCGGCCTGCGCCTCCTCGCCGCCCGACGCGTACTCGTTGCTGCCGATCCGCAACCCGACACCCTCCGGCGACGTGCCCTGCACGCAGTGCGCCGCGGTCAGCACCCAGTCGGCGCTGATCAGCGAACCGCCGCAGAAGTGGCTGCCGCCGTCCTGCAGGGAAACCATGAACGAGTAGGTCTGGTCCGCGTCGCCGCCGCCCACGATGTACGGCGTCACGCCGGGGTCGTCGGCCGCCGCCGGACCGATCCCGGTGAACACCGTTGCCGTGCAGGCGAGAAGGCCCACGACCAGAGAACGTGCCCGCATTCTCTCTCCTCCCACTGCCCCGTGCCCGAGCGTCGGGCACTCTGCGGAAGGTAGATGACCTGCGGGAACGCCGGGCACCCTCGAAAGTAGGGGTGACCCGAATTCCCTACCATCGTCGGGTGAGTCCGAAGTGGACGGTCTACGGCAGTGGCGGGATGGGCTGCTCCGCCGCGGCCTCCGTCAGCCGGTCGAAGTCCACTGTGGAGTACCGGCGGAGCTTTTCCAGGCGGTGGAAGCCGTCGATCATCCGCACGGTGCCGGACTTCGACCGCATCACGATCGACTGCGTGGTGCAGCCGCCGCTGCGGTAGTGCACGCCGCGCAGCAGGTCGCCGTCGGTGATGCCGGTCGCGCAGAAGAACGCGTTGTCGCCGCTCACCAGGTCGTCGGTGCGCAGCACGCGGTCCAGGTCGTGGCCCGCCTGGATCGCCTTGTCCCGCTCCGCCTCGTCCTTCGGCCACAGACGGCCCTGGATCTCGCCGCCCATGCACTTCAGCGCGCACGCCGCGATGATCCCTTCCGGCGTGCCGCCGATGCCCATGAGCATGTCGACACCGGTGTTGGGGCGCGCCGCCGAGATGGCGCCCGCGACGTCGCCGTCGGAGATGAAGTGGATGCGCGCACCGGCCTCCCGGACCGCCTTGACCAGGTCGGAATGGCGGGCGCGGTCGAGGATGCACACGGTCACGTCGGACACGTCGGTGTGCTTGGCCTTCGCGACCCGCCGGATGTTCTCGTCGACCGGGGCGGTGATGTCGATGACGTCGGCGGCCTCGGGCCCGACGGCCAGCTTCTCCATGTAGAACACGGCCGACGGGTCGAACATGGCGCCGCGCTCGGTGGCCGCGAGCACCGCGATCGCGTTCGGCATGCCCTTCGACATCAGGGTGGTGCCGTCGATCGGGTCGACCGCCACGTCGCACTCGGGGCCTTCGCCGTTGCCGACGTGCTCGCCGTTGTAGAGCATCGGCGCGTGGTCCTTCTCGCCCTCGCCGATGACCACGACACCGCGCATCGAGACGGTGCCGATGAGCTTGCGCATGGCGTCGACGGCCGCGCCGTCACCGCCGTTCTTGTCCCCGCGGCCGACCCACCGGCCCGCGGCCATGGCCGCTGCCTCCGTGACCCGGACCAGCTCCAGCGCGAGGTTGCGGTCCGGCTCCTCCGGCCTGCGTTCCTGGCTTCTGGGCTGGGTCGTGGTGGTCATGCCGTCCTCCCGGGATCGCGGAGCTTGCGGAGCGATCAGTAGATGCAGTCGCGCACGTCACGGACCCATCGATCCTCCCAGAATTCGGGATGCCGTGGTCGGTGAGCGTGCGTGAGGGTCGTCTCGGCCGGTTTGCGAGTATGGGCCGGTGACGGACAAGCCTGAGCGCGGCAGCCTGCGGATGCGGGACATGATCGGTGCGGTGGTCGTGCTCCTGGTGATCATCGGCGCGGTCCTGGCGTTCTACGGCGGCTGCCAGTTCAGCCCCGGCGGCCCCACGGTCGACCCGGGCGCGGCGCCGAGCGCGGACGCGTCCGGCGAGCTGCGGCGGGCGGCCAGGTCGGCGGCGTTCCCGGTGCGCGAGCCCGAGGTGCCGGACGGGTGGCGGGCCAACTCCACGTCGACCACCGCCGTCGGCGCCGGGGCCACCGCGAGCGTGGTCGTGCGGGTCGGGTTCGTGACGCCCGGCGGCACGTTCGTGCAGCTCAGCCAGTCCGGTGGGGACGCGGGCGAGGTCGTCGCGAAGGAGACCGGGCAGGCCGAGCCGCCGAAGCCGACCGGCACCGTCGACGTCGACGGCACCACCTGGACCACCTACCCCGGCCGCCGTGACGAGCACGCCTGGGTGGCGGACCTGGACGACGTGGTCCTGCTGGTCACGGGCAGCGCGTCCGAGGCGGACTTCCGGCGGCTCGCCAAGGCCGCGCAGGAGGCGACCCCGCTAGCCCCGTGACGCGCGCCAGCAACCCGCCAGGTGGTCGTCCACCATGCCCGTCGCCTGCATCAGCGCGTACGCGGTCGTCGGGCCGACGAACGCGAAGCCGCGCTTCTTCAGCGCCTTCGCCATGGCCTTCGACTCGTCGGTGACGGCGGGGACGTCCGAGAGCAGCTTCGGGCGCTTCCGCCGCCCCGTCGGGGCGAAGGACCACAGCAGGTCGTCGAGCGGCACGTCCAGGTCGGCGATGGCCTGGGCGTTGCGGATCGTCGCGTCGATCTTGGCCCGGTTGCGCACGATCGACGCGTCGTTCATCAGGCGTTCGACGTCCTCCGCGCCGAACTCGGCGACCAGCTTCGGCTCGAACCCCGCGAACGCGCGCCGGAACGCCTCCCGCTTGCGCAGGATCGTCAGCCACGACAGCCCGGACTGGAACGCCTCCAGCGACAGCCGCTCGTACAGCGCGGCCTCGCCGTGCAGCTCGACGCCCCACTCCTCGTCGTGGTACGCCGCGTAGTCCTCGGTGGTGTTGCCCCACGGGCAGCGTGTGACGCCGTCCGCGCCCTTCAGCGCGGCCGTCACTCGCCCGCCTCGCCGCGTGCCGCGCGCTCACGCAGCTCGGCGTTCTCCGCCCGTAAGTCGTCCAGCTCGACGGACAGGCGGCGTAAGACCCAGTCGACCTCGGACATCTTGTAGCCGCGGACGACGAGCTGGAACCGTACGTCCCGCACGTCCTCGGCCGTCACCCCCGAGGAGGGCAGGCGGGTGGGCGAGGCGCCCGGCGGCAGCGCGGGCAGCTCCTCGCCGCGCCCGAAGACGACCGAGGCCAGCAGGAACACCACGGCCGCCACGAGCATCATGACGACCAGGTAGATCAGTGCCGTTGTCACGCCGAGGATGGTGTCACACACCACCGACAATTCTCAGCGGACGAGCAACTCACGCATCGGCGGCCGGTCCGCGACCACCACACCGGACGTGTCCGGCAGCCACTCGCCGGCCACCTGCACGAACTGCGTCAGCGCACCCGCGTGCGACGGGAGCATCCCGCAGCGCGCCAGTGCGGTGCCCAGGATCTGCCGCGCCATCAGCCCCAGCGCACGCAGCGGCTGGTTGCGGTGCTTGCGCACCCCCAGGTTCACCTGCGCGATGCCGTCCAGCCCCACGATGGCGTGCGCGTCGAGCAGCAGGCCGATCTCCACGCCGTACCCGGACGCGAACGGCACCGCCTCCAGCAGCTCCCGCGTGCCCGCGTACTCGCCGCCGAGCGGCTGGATCACGCCGGTCAGCTCGGGCCGCAGCGTCGACAGCAGCGGGCGCGCCATCAGCTCGGTGACCCGGCCGCCGCCGGACCCGGACGCACCCTCGGACGTCAGCGGCCGCCGGTAGAAGCCCTTGACCAGGTGGACGCCCGGCTCCAGCAGCATCGGGCCGAGCAGCCTCGGCACGAACTCCGGGTCCGGGTCCACGAGGTCGGAATCCAGGAAGACCAGCAGGTCACCGGTGGTCGCCGCGAGCGACCGCCACAGGACCTCGCCCTTGCCGGGCACGGGTTCCAGCTCGGGGAGGACGTCGGCGCGCCGCACCACGCGAGCGCCGGCCGCCAGCGACACCTCGACCGTCCGGTCCGTCGAACCGGAGTCCACCACCACCAGCTCGTCCACGAGGGAACCCACCAGCGGCCGGACCGAGGCGATCACGTCGGCGACGGTCGCCTCCTCGTTCAACGCGGGCAACACGACGCTGACCGTGCGGGCGCCCTTGGCCGCCACCAGCTCCTGGACCGTCCACGAAGGACTCTGCCACGTCCGCTCCGCGAACCACGACCGCGCGTCGGCGTGCATCACGCCAGCGCTCGCAGGCATCGGGCCGGCGGGCGGGTGCCCCTGATGCTCGCCACCATCTCGACCACCTTCCTGGTTCTGGCCACCTCGTGCGCGCGGAACACCCGCGCGCCGGCCATCGCCGCGACGGACGTCGCGGCGAGCGTGCCGTCCACCCGGTCGGTCACGGCCGCACCGAGCGTCTCTCCGATGAAGTCCTTGTTGGACAACGCCATCAGCACCGGCCAGCCGGTGCCCACCAGCTCGTCGAGCCGCCGCAGCAGCTCGAGGCCGTGCCAGGTGTTCTTGCCGAAGTCGTGCGTCGGGTCGATCAGCACCCCTTCGCGGGGCACGCCGAGCGCCACCATCCGCTCCGCGCGGGCGACGAGCTCCGCCGTGACCTCGGCCACCACGTCCAGGTACCGGACGCGGTGCGGGTCGGTGCGGGGCGCGACGCCGCCGGTGTGGGAGCAGACGATGCCGGCGCCGTACTCGGCCGCCGCCTCGGCGAGCAGGGGGTCCGCGCCCGCCCACGTGTCGTTGATCAGGTCGGCGCCTGCCGCGCACGCGGCGCGGCCGACCTCGTGCCGCCAGGTGTCCACGCTGATGACCAGGTGCGGGTAGCGGTCCCGCACCCGCTCGACGAACGGCACGACCCGGCGGATCTCCTCGTCGGTGCTCACGTGCTCGCCGTGCGCGCCGGCGCGGACGCCGCCGACGTCGACGATGTCCGCGCCCTCGGCGACCACGCGGTCCACCGCGGCCAGGGCCTCCCGGTCACCGAAGGTGGCGCCCCGGTCGTAGAAGGAGTCCCTGGTGCGGTTGACGATCGCCATCACCAGTGCGCGGTCCTGGGGGACCTCACGGCCGCCGAAGCGAAGTGTGCTCACGACGCAAGGGTGCCACGGGGCGCGGGGGAAAACCGGACGCGATACACCGAGGTCACAATTGGTGACCTCCGGGAAACGTGCGTCAGTGGGTCTCTTCCCAGGCCTGGTAGGCCTCCTCGACCACCCGGACGGCGTCGTCGACGTCGTCGGTGAGGTGCAGCAGCGCGAGGTCCTTCTCGCCGATCTTGCCCTCGGCGAGGACGCTGTCCCGCAGCCAGTTGTACAGCCCCTCCCAGTAGGACCGTCCGAAGAGGACAACCGGGAACTTGGTGACCTTCTTGGTCTGCACCAGGGTCAGCGCCTCGAACAGCTCGTCGAGCGTGCCGAACCCGCCGGGCAGGCAGATGAACGCCTGCGAGTACTTGATGAACATCGTCTTGCGGGCGAAGAAATACCGGAAGTTGACGCCGAGGTCCACCCACGGGTTGATGCCCTGCTCGAACGGCAGCTCGATGCCCAGGCCGATCGACAGCCCACCCGCCTCCGAGCAGCCGCGGTTGACGGCCTCCATCGCGCCGGGGCCACCGCCGGTGATCGCGGCGTAGCCCGCCTTGGCGAGCGCGGCGCCGATCTCCATGCCGAGCTTGTACTCGGGGTGGTCGCGTCCCGTGCGGGCGGAGCCGAACACGGTGACCGCGCGCGGCACCTCGGCCAGCGCGCCGAACCCCTCGACGAACTCCGCCTGGATGCGCAGGACCCGCCACGGGTCGGTGTGCACCCAGTCGCCCTTGCCGCGGGAGTCGAGCAGCCGCTGGTCGGTCGTCGACGTCTCGGCCCGCCGCGACCTGCGCAGCACGACCGGTCCGCGCTGCTTTTCCGCCGGGTGCTCGTTGTCCTCCTGCTGAATCGTCACACGCGCAAGTCTAGGCGTTCCGTGCGAGGAGACTGTCGCGAACGTCACCCAACGCGAAGCCGAGCAGGTTGAGCCCCCGCCACCGCGCCGGATCGGACGCGCGCGGGTCGTCCTCGCGCAGCCCGATGCCCCAGATCCGGTCGAACGGGCTGGCCTCGACGAGCACCCGGTCACCGGTGCCGAGCAGGGCGGCCCGCAGGTCGTCGTGCTGGGCGAACTTGAGCGCGTTGCCGTCGACGACGATCCCGGACCGGTTGGCCTCCCAGGTGGCCTGGTCGAAGCCCCTGACCTGGCGGCCGAGGTCCCTGGCCGCCCTGGGGTGGTCGGCGGCGAGGACCCGCTCGGCGGTGTCGTGGTCGTCGAACAGGACCGCCTTGCGCCACATCATGTAGTGCTCGGCGGTGGCGAACGTGCGCTCGCCGTCGGTGAACGACGACGGGTGCCACTGGCTGAGCCCGTTCTCGGGTCCCCAGAAGAACACGAACTCCACCCGCTCACCGGAGGCGACGGCCTTCTCCACGTCGGCAACGGAACGCATGCCGCACATGGTGGCGCGGGTGGCCGGTCAGGCGCGAGTGAATTCGAAGCCGGGGGCGGCTTCCCAGGCGCCGACGTAGAGAACGTCGAACGAGTCGAACCCGTTGGCGCGGAGCTTGAGGACGAGGTTCTCCTTGACGGCCACGAAGAACTCGCTGGGGCGGTGGGGGTCGTCGATGACCTGGTGGGTGGCGAAGAGGGTGCGGTCGAGCATCGAGAAGAGGGCAGCGTGGACGGCGTTCTTGTGGGTCTGGCGCGCGTGCTCGCTCCACGCCGCCAGGACCTCCGAGCCGAACTGCATCCGGCACCGGGGGAAGGTGGTCGCGGACTCGTTGTGGTTCTTCATGGCGTGGTTCCCGTCTGGCGGAGGTCCCTGGGGGCGTACTTATACGATATCGACGTTATATAACAGCGTCAACCAATGGTCAGGGGTGCGCACGCGGGAAGAAGGAATGAGGTTGGGGAGGCCTCCGCCACGCGGGAAGCCGAGCGCAGCTCACCACAAGGACTGCTGCCTGCCGGACAAGGTCAACCATCAAGCCAGACCGGGCACCATGATCAACCGCGGCCTCCGGCCCCCCGGAATCCAGCCTAGCCGCCACCACCGACAGTCCCGGCCGACGACAGCCGGGTCATCCACAGGCGACGGGTCCGGAATCCAGCCAAGGCCGGACAAGCGACAAAGTCCCCAGGCCTCAGGACAGGAACCGCTGCAGCACCTCGGCGCAGCGGCCGATCTGCGCCGTCGGGACGTTCTCCTCGTGCGTGTGGCACAGCACGGGATCACCGGGCCCGAAGTTCACGGCAGGCATCCCGAGCGCGGCGAAACGCGCCACGTCCGTCCACCCCAGCTTCGCGACGGGCGCGCCACCGGCCGCGGCCACCAGCTCCGCCGCGGCGGGCGCGGACAGTCCCGGCAGTGCGCCGGCGGCCATGTCCGTCACCACCAGGTCGTACCCGGCGAAGACATCCCGCAGGTGCGCCTCCGCGTCCGCGGGTGACCGGTCGGGTGCGAACCGGTGGTTGACCGTCAGCACGGCCTCGTCCGGGACGACGTTGCCGCTCACCCCGCCACCGACCCGCACGGCCTGCAGGCCCTCGCGGTACGTGCAGCCGTCGATGTCGACCACGCGCGCCTCGTACGCGGCGAGCGTCGCGAGTGCCCCGGACAGCGCATGGATCGCGTTCGAGCCCATCCACGCCCGTGCGGTGTGCGCCCGCTTGCCGGACGTGCGCAGCTCGACCCGCATGGTGCCCTGGCACCCGGCCTCGACGACCGCGTTCGACGGTTCGCACACGATCGCCAGGTCGCCTGCCAGCCACTCGGGCAGGTCGCGTTCGATGCGGCCGAGGCCGTTGCGCTCCGCCTCGACCTCCTCGCAGTCGTAGAAGACGAACGTCACGTCGTGGCGCGGTTCCGGCAGGGTGGCGGCGAGGTGCAGCATGACCGCGTCGCCGCTCTTCATGTCGACCGTGCCGAGGCCGTGGAGGTGGCCGTCGGTCCTGCGGGACGGGAAGTTGTCGTTCACCGGCACGGTGTCCAGGTGGCCCGCCATGACCACCCGCGAACCGCGGCCGAGCGTGGTGCGGGCCAGCACCGCGTTGCCGGACCTGGCCACCTCGAGGTGCGGGGCCTGGGCACGCAGCGCGGCCTCGACCGACTCGGCGATCAGGGCCTCGTCGCCGGACACGCTCTGGATGTCCACGAGCGCGGCGGTCAGCTCGACGGGGTCACCGGCAAGATCCAGTTCAACGGCCACGCCGCACACGCTACCCACCGGGCCTTTGGCTACCGTTGCGGCCGTGACTAGTGCAGACACCACCGGAGCGCTCGGCGTCGGCCTCGCGACGGTCACCGACGACGGCACCGTGCTCGACACCTGGTTCCCGAACCCCAAGCTGGACGACAACGCCGTGCCGGGCACGCAGCGGCTCTCCGAGCAGCAGGCCGCCGACGAGCTGGGCGCCGGGGTGTCGGCGCTGCTCGGCCCGGACGACGCGCGTGCCGTCGAGGTCGTGGCGGTGCGCACCGGCATCACCGACCTGTCGGCGCCGCCCGCCGACGCCTACGACGTCTACCTGCGGCTGCACCTGCTGTCGGCCCGCCTGATCCAGCCGCACGGGTGCAACCTCGACGGCGTCTTCGGGCTGCTGTCCAACGTCGTGTGGACCAACCACGGGCCGTGCCGCGTCGACGGGTTCGCCGCCACCCGGCTGCGGCTGCGCGCCCGCGGCCCGGTCACGGTGTACGGGGTCGACAAGTTCCCCCGGATGGTCGACTACGTGGTCCCGTCCGGCGTGCGGATCGGCGACGCGGACCGGGTGCGGCTCGGCGCGCACCTCGCCACCGGCACGACCGTCATGCACGAGGGCTTCGTCAACTACAACGCGGGCACGCTCGGCGCGTCCATGGTGGAGGGCCGGATCTCGGCCGGTGTCGTGGTCGGCGACGGGTCCGACGTCGGCGGCGGCGCGTCGATCATGGGCACGCTGTCCGGCGGCGGCAAGGAGACCATCTCGCTCGGCGAGGGCTGCCTCATCGGCGCGAACGCGGGCATCGGGATCTCGCTGGGCGACAACTGCGTCGTCGAGGCGGGCCTGTACGTCACGGCCGGGACGAAGGTGACGCTGCCCGACGGCAAGCTCGTGAAGGCGCTGGAGCTGTCCGGCGCGGACAACCTGCTGTTCCGCCGCAACTCCGCGACCGGCGCGGTCGAGGTCGTCCCGCGCACCGGTGCCGGCATCGAGCTGAACGCGGCATTGCACGCGAACTGACTAACATCGGGCACATGTCCGCTGATCCACTGCGGGCCCGGCTGGCTGAGCAGGTGGCTGAGCTGCGTGCCCAGGCCGAGGTGGCGCTGGCCGACACCGACCCGGAGGGCGTGCACCGGCTGCGCGTCGCCGTCCGGCGGGCGCGGGCGGTCCTGAAGACGGCCGGTGGGCACGACGAGCTGCGGGCCGAGCTGCGCTGGTTCTTCGGGCGGCTCGGCCCGCTGCGGGACCTGGACGTGCTGCTCACGCGGTTCCGCGGTGACACCGGCGGGTTCTCCGCCGACGAGCTGGCCGCGGTCGAACGCCTGCTCGGCGGGCTGGTGGCGGACCGGGAGAAGGCGCTGCGCCGCGCGGTCAAGGCACTGCGCGGCAAGCGGTACGCGCGGCTCGTCGACGGCCTCGCCGCCGCCACCCCGTCCGGCCGGGGCGAGGCCGGGCGGGACCTGGTCGCGGAGATCGCGAAGCCGCACGACCGGCTCCGCACCGAGGTGGCGGCCATCGGGCCGGACCCGGCCGACGACGACCTGCACGACCTGCGGATCCTGGGGAAGAAGCTGCGGTACGTGGCGGAGATGGCCACCGGCAAGCCGGCCAAGGCGCTGGTCAAGGCCACGCGGCGGTTCCAGGACGTGCTGGGCGAGTTCCACGACGCCTGCGTCGCCGAGGAGCGGCTGCGGGCGCTGACGCCCGGTGACCTCGAGGAGGCGTTCGTCGCCGGGCGTCTCGTGGAGCGGGAACGAGCCAAGCAACAGGCCATGCGTGCCGCCTGGCACGGCGCGTGGCTCGAGGTCGACCGCCGCGCGCAGGTGCTACGCGGTTAGCCGCTTCGCCGCCGCCTCGACGCGTTCGTCGGTGGCCGTGAGCGCGATGCGGACGTGCTTGTCGCCGGTGGGCCCGTAGAACGTGCCTGGCGCGGCCAGGATGCCGCGTTCCGCCAGCCAGTCCACGGTGGTCCAGGCGTCCTCACCCCGCGTCGACCACAGGTACAGGCCCGCCTCGGAGTGGTCGATCGTGAACCCGGCCGCCGCCAGCGCCGGCTTCAGCACCGCCCGGCGGGCCGCGTAGACGGCCTTCTGCGCGGCCACGTGCTCGTCGTCGCCCAGCGCCGCGGTCATCGCCGCCTGCACCGGGTGCGGGACGATCATGCCCGCGTGCTTGCGGACCGCCAGCAGCCGCGCCACCAGGTCCGGGTCGCCGGTGACGTACCCGGCGCGGTACCCGGCCAGGTTCGACGACTTCGACAGCGAGTGCACCGCCAGCACACCCTCGTGGGAGCCGCCGGTGACCGACTCGTGCAGCACCGACACCGGTTCGGTCTCCCAGCCCAGCGACAGGTAGCACTCGTCGGACACCACGACCGCGCCACGGGCGCGGGCCCAGTCGACCACCTTGCGCAGGTGCTCGGGCGGCAGCACGCGGCCGGTCGGGTTCGACGGCGAGTTCAGCCACACGAGCTTCGGCCGCGCCGGGCCGACGGCGACCGTGCTGTCCGTGCGCAGCAGGCCCGCACCGGCCAGGCGGGCGCCGACCTCGTACGTCGGGTACGCGAGCGACGGGATCACGACCAGGTCGCCCGGGCCCGCGCCCAGGAGCGTCGGCAGCCACGCCACCAGCTCCTTGGAGCCGATGGTGGGCAGCACGGCGACCGGGTCGACCAGCACCCCGTACCGCCGCGCGAGCGCGCCGGCGGCGGCCTCGCGCAGCGCGGGGGTGCCGTGGGTCGTCGGGTAGCCGGGGATCCAGGCGGCGCCGGTCAGCGCCTCCTGGACGACCGAGGGCACCGCGTCGACCGGGGTGCCGACCGACAGGTCGACGAGCCCGTCCGGGTGCGCACGGGCCTTCGCACCGGCGTCCGCCAGCGTGTCCCAGGGAAAGTCGGGGAGGCCGCTTGTCACTCGTCGTGCTGGACCGGGGGCAGGTCCTTGATCCACTGCGGGTCGTTGGCGGTCTTGCCCACCTTGGCCGCGCCGCCCGGGGAGCCGAGCTCGTCGAAGAAGTCGACGTTGGCCTTGGTGTAGTCCTTCCACTGGTCGGGGACGTCGTCCTCGTAGTAGATGGCCTCCACGGGGCACACCGGCTCACAGGCGCCGCAGTCCACGCACTCGTCGGGGTGGATGTACAGCATCCGGTCACCCTCGTAGATGCAGTCGACCGGGCACTCCTCGATGCATGCCTTGTCGAGCAGGTCGACGCACGGCTCGGCGATCACGTAGGTCACTGCTTCTCCTGTTTGATGTCCAGCGTGTCCAGCAAGGCACGAGGTTACCGGCCGCCGCTAGTATCCCTCTCAGCGATCGTCTCGTATCACTGTGGGGCGGCCAGTGTGGTGGCGAGCACCTTGCCCAGCACGACGGCTGAGGGTAGTGCGCCGCAGGCGAACAGCAGCAGTGAGCGCCAGTCGCTGATCAGCACCAGGTCACCGCCGGGTCCGAACATCCCGAACACCCCCACGACGACGATCCACGCGAGCAGCGGGGCCGCCGCCACCAGCAGTTTCGGCGAAAGTTTCCCAGCGACTGAGACCAGCCACGGGGTGGTCAGCGCGGCCACGACGGCGCTGAGGGGCACCGGCACCCCGCCCAGCGCGTACGGCAGCAGGTAGCCGTCGAACCGCAGCGGCAGGAACAGCAGCTCCAGCACCGCGAGCACGGCGGCGTCCACCACCAGCACCGCGAGGGTCAGCCAGGCCCTGACCGTCACGCGAGCCCGCCGAACAGGTCGGCGTCCGCGCCGCCGCCGTCACCGCGGGCGAGGAGGTAGAACTCGGCCGGCGGCAGCGGCTGCGCGATGCCGTTGGACAGCGCGTACGCCTGCGCCCCCTCGCTGCCCTGCCACACGCTGACCTGCGTGGAGTGGGCCGCGAGGGCCGCCACCTTCACCGAGAGCACGTCCGAGGTGTCGATCGTGGTGGTGATCCGCTCGTCGTCGGTCACCGGCAGCTCGCCCGGCTCCGGCAGCCGGAACGGCAGCCCGTCGCGGCCGGCGAGCGCGGCGACGCCCTCCTCGGTGGCCCGCCGGGACGTGACCGCGTAGAACACCCGGTCGACCTCCGGCCCGCAGGCCGCCATGGTGACCTCGTGGGCGCGGATGTGGTCGGGGTGGCCATAGCCGCCGTCCGGGCCGTACGTCACGACGACCTGCGGGCGCACGTCGGCGAGCACCTCGGCCAGCGCGGCGGCCTGCTCGGCCAGGTCACCGCCCGCGAACGCACGCGGGTGGGCGTTGGCGCCGACGCCTGCCATGCCGGAGTCGCGCCAGCGGCCGACGCCGCCGAGCCAGCGGTGGTCGGAGACGCCCAGCGCGGCGCACGCGGCCCGCAGCTCACCGATGCGGTACCCGCCGAGCTGGTCCGCCGCGTCGGCGGCGAGGCCGCGCAGGCTCTCCGGGATGATCTCCCCCTCCTCGCCGAGGGTGCACGTGACCAGCGTGACCTGCACACCGGCGGCCGCGTACCGGGCGATGGTGCCGCCCGTCCACAGGCTCTCGTCGTCGGGGTGCGCGTGCACGAGCAGGAGTCGCGGCGCTGTTGAGAGGGTCATCAGTCAAAGGTCCGTATCCGTGGGTCCAGCCAGGCGGTCAGGATATCGGCGAGCATCAGGACGATCACGAACAAGGCGACCGAGTACACCGAGACCGCGAGCATGACGGGGTGGTTGTTCTCGTTCATGGACCGCACGAACAGGTAGCCGAGGCCGTTGTACTGGAAGATCGCCTCGACGAGGATCGTGCCGCCCATCAGCGCGCCGAGCTGCACGGCCGACAGCTCGGCCACCGGGATCATCGCGTTGCGGGCGGCGTGCTTGAAGACGACCTTGCGTTCGGTGAGCCCCTTGGCCCGCGCCGTGCGGATGTAGTCCGCGTCGAGCACCTCGATCATCGCGCCACGCGCCAGCACCACGGTGAACGCGAGCGCGCTGATCCCCAGGGTGATCGCGGGCAGGATCAGCTCCTGCAGCCACGTGGTCTCGATGCCGATGGTCCTGGGGATCAGCGGGAACGCCTCCCAGCCGAAGACCGAGCGGCCGGAGAACGCGTTGCGGATCCACACGCCGAGCACGAACAGCGGGATCACGGTGAGGGTGATCGACGCGAAGGTGATCACGGTGTCGACGAACGAGTGCCGCAGCCGGGCCGCGACGATGCCCAGCGTGACCCCGACGACGACCTGGATGGCGAGCGCGACGAGCGCGAGCCGCAGCGAGTTCGGCGCGGCCTCGGCGAGCATGTCGATCACCGGCCGCCTGCGCTCGAAGTCGATGCCGAGGTCACCCGAGAACAGGTTCCCCACGTAGACCAGGTAGCGGACGAACAGCGGCTTGTCGAGGCCGAACGTCTCGTTGAGCATCGCCCTGGCCTCGGGCGTCTGCATGCGCGGCCCGATCATCCGGAACGGGTCGCCCCATTCCGTGACGGCCACCAGGGCCCCGAACGTGGTCACGAGGACCACGAGCACGGCGTTCGCCGTTCTGCGGAGCAGGAACTTGCCCATCTCCTCACCCCGTCCTGATACGTGGGTCGAGCCAGGCGGTGACGACGTCGGCGAGCATCAGCACGACGACGAACGCCGCCACGGAGTACAGGGTCACGGCCAGCATGACCGGGTGGTTGTTCTCGTTCATGGATCGCACGAACAGGTAGCCGAGACCCGGGTACTGGAAGATCGCCTCGATCATGACAGAGCCGCCCATCAGCGCCCCGAGCTGCATGGCGGACAGCTCGGCGACCGGGATCATGGCGTTGCGGGCCGCGTGCTTGAAGACGATCTTGCGTTCGGTGAGGCCCTTGGCGCGGGCCGTGCGGATGTAGTCGGCGGCCAGCGCCTCCAGCATCGAGCCCCGCGCCAGCCCGACCGTGTAGGCGAGCGCCCCGACGCCGAGCGTCAGCGCGGGCAGGAGCAGGTCCTGCAGCCAGGTGGTCTCGATGCCGATGGACCGCGGTATGAGCGGGAACGCCTCCCAGCCGAACACGGAGACGCCCGACAGCGTGTGCCGCAGCACCACGCCGATCACGAACAGCGGGACGATGGTGATCACGATCGCGGCCGCGGTGATCACCATGTCGGTGAACGAGCGGTGCAGCCAGGCGGCGACGACGCCGAGCGTGACGCCGACGACCACCTGGACCGCCAGCGCGGCGAGCGCGAGCCGGAACGTGTTCGGCGCGGCGGCGGCGAGCTGGTCGAACACCGGGCGCCGCCGTTCGAAGTCGATGCCGAGGTCGCCGGTGGCCAGGTTGCCCATGAAGTGCAGGTACCGGACGACCAGCGGCTGGTCGAGGCCGAACGTCTCGTTCAGCATCGCCCGCGCCTCCGGCGTCTGCATCCGCTCGCCGATCATCCGGAACGGGTCGCCCCACTCGGTGACCGCGACCAGCGCGCCGAAGGTCGTCACGACCAGGACGAAGATCATTCGTGCGAACCGGCGCACGAGGAACGTGACCATCCCGCCCCCCTCAAGAGCACGGAAGGCGCGTCCGGGACGTCGAGCGGGTCCCGGACGCGCCTTCCCGGCGCGTCAGGCGCGCACGACCTCGCGCAACGAGGCGAAGTGGCACGACGCCTGGTGCGTTGAGCTGCCGCCGACGTCGTACAGCGGCGGCGGCTCTTCGATGCAACGGCGCTGGTCGGACTCGGCCAGCTGTTCGAACTTCCAGCAGCGGGTGCGGAACCGGCAGCCCGACGGCGGGTTGGCCGGGTTCGGCACGTCGCCGCGCAGCACGATGCGCTCGCGCTGCCGCTCCAGCTTCGGGTCCGGGATCGGCACCGCGGAGATGAGCGCCTGGGTGTACGGGTGGTGCGGCCGGTCGAACAGGTCGTCCCGGTCGGCGATCTCCACCACGCTGCCCAGGTACATCACCGCGACGCGGTCGGCGATGTGCCGGACCACGGACAGGTCGTGCGCGATGAACAGGTACGTCAGCCCCAGCTCGTCCTGCAGGTCCTCCAGCAGGTTGACGATCTGGGCCTGGATCGACACGTCCAGCGCCGACACCGGCTCGTCCAGCACGATGAACTTGGGGTTCATCGCGATCGCGCGGGCGATGCCGACGCGCTGGCGCTGACCACCGGAGAACTCGTGCGGGTAGCGGTCCGCGTACTCCTCGGCGAGGCCGACCGTGTCCAGCAGGTCGCTGATGGTCTTGCGGTTCACCTCCTGCCCGAGCAGGTGGTACTTCTCGGACAGGATCTGCCGGATCGTCATGCGCGGGTTCAGCGACGCGTACGGGTCCTGGAACACGATCTGCATGTCCCGGCGGGCCTTGCGCAGGTCGTTCTTGCCGAGCCCGGTCACGTCGACGCCGTCGAGCACGACCTTGCCTGCCGTGGGCTCGAGGAGGCGCAGGATCGCCCGCGCGGTCGTCGACTTGCCGCAGCCGGACTCGCCGACCAGCGCCACCGTCTGCCCGCGGTAGACGTCCAGGTTGACCCCGTCGACCGCCTTCACCTGGCCGATCGTGCGCTTGAAGAACACGCCGGAGCGGATGGGGAAGTGCTTGACGAGGTTGCTCACCTCGAGCATCGGCTGCCCGGGGGCCTCGGCCGTGCCCAGCCCACCCTGGGGAGCTGCCGCCGTCACTTTGCTGCCACCCTCTCGTCGTACGCCATCGCCACGCGGTCACTGTGCACGCACGCCGCGAGGTGCTGCTGTCCGTCCACCGGCTCCAGCGGCGGCACCTGCGGCAGGCAGGCGTCCGTCGCGAACGCGCAGCGGGGGTGGAACGGGCAGCCCTGCGGCACCTTCGCCAGTGACGGCGGGATGCCCTTGATCGGCTGCAGGCGCTCCTGCCGGGTCTGGTCCATCCTCGGCAGCGAGGACAGCAGACCGTAGGTGTAGGCGTGCCGCGGCGAGTAGAAGATCTCGTCCGCGGTGCCCGACTCGACGATCTTGCCCGCGTACATGACGTTGATCCGGTCCGCGTAGGACGCCACCACGCCGAGGTCGTGCGTGATCAGCACGATCGCGGTGTTGCGGTCCTCCTGCAGCTTCTCCAGCAGCGCCATGATCTGCGCCTGCACGGTCACGTCGAGCGCGGTCGTCGGCTCGTCGGCCAGCAGCACGTGCGGGTCGTTGGCCAGCGCCATCGCGATCATCGCGCGCTGGCGCATACCGCCGGAGAACTCGTGCGGGTACTGGTTGATCCGCACCTTCGGGTTCGGGATGCCGACCTCGCCGAGCAGGTCCAGGGCCCGCTTCTTGGCCGTGTGCTTGGACACGTCCTGGTGGGTGCGGACCATCTCGGCGATCTGGTCGCCGACCTTGAACACCGGGTTCAGCGCGGTCAGCGGGTCCTGGAAGATCATCGCGATCTGGCTGCCCCGCAGCTTGCGCTGCTGCTTCTCCGGCATCTTCAGCAGCGAGCGGCCGCGCAGGTAGATGTCGCCGGACGGGAACGTCGCGGGTGGCGACGGCACCAGGCCGAGGATCGTCATCGCGGACACCGACTTGCCGGAGCCGGACTCGCCCACGATCGCGAGGGTCTCGCCCTCGTTCACGCTCCACGAGACGCCGTCGACAGCCTTCACGATGCCGTAGTCGGTCTTGAAGTGGACCCGCAGGTCACGTACCTCGAGCAGTGGGGCTGGTGGCCCGTCGAGGTCGATGTCGGCAGAGCCGGTCATCTGGGCGGTTCTCCTTGAATCTGGCTGGCTATCGCAGCTTCGGGTCCAGCGAGTCGCGCAGGCCGTCGGCCACGAACGCGAACACCAGGGTGGTCAGGCAGATCGCGGCGCTGGGGAAGATCCACAGGTAGTCCTTGCCCGAGACCCGCACCTGCTCGATGCCCATGTTGATCAGGCGGCCCCACTCCGGGGTGTCCGGCGGCACGCCGACGCCGAGGTACGCCAGCGACGCCATCGCGACGACCGCGACACCGATGCTGGTGAACGAGTAGATGAACACCGGCTGGATGGCGTTCGGCATGATGTGCCTGGTCACGATGCGCCAGTCGGACGCGCCGATCGAGCGCGCCGCCTCGACGTACTCCGACTCGCGCAGCGCCAGGATCTGGCCGCGCATGAGCCGTGCGGCCGTCGGCCAGCCGAGGATCACCAGCGCGATGATCACCTGCGGCACGCCCGTGCCGAACGTGCGGACCACGAGGATCGCGCCGATCAGGAACGGGAACGCCAGGAAGATGTCGGTCGTGCGCATGACGAAGGCGTCCGCGAACCGGCCGCGGTAGCCGGCGAGCGCGCCGAGCGCGACGCCGACGATCATCGAGCCGAGCATCGTCAGGAGGCCGACCAGCAGCGCGAGGCGCAGGCCGTACAGCAGCTCGGAAAACAGGTCGCGCCCGAGCGCGTCGGTGCCCATGATGTGGTCACCGCCGGGAGGCGCCAGCGTGTTCAGCAGGTTCTGGTCGTACGGGTCGTACGGCGAGATGAACGGCTGCAGGATCGCGACGACGACGAGGATCCCGACGACGATGAGGCCGAGCATCGCGAGCTTGTTGCGCTTGAACCGCCGCCACATGTCGGCGAACTGGCCGCGCGAGGGCTGCTTCGCCTTGCCGGGCGTGATGGGTTCTTCCGGGCTGCCTTCGTCGTGGGACGGTGCCTCGACGAACACCGCCTGTGCGGCGGTGGCCGGGTCAGGTGTGGTGGTCATGTCAGTTCCGCCTCGCTCAGCTCAGCCTGATCCGTGGATCCAAGTATGCGTACAAGATGTCGACGATCATGCTGAGGAGCACGTACACCAGCACGGCGAACGTCACGATCGCCATGATCACGGGGTTGTTGTTCTGCAGGATCGACCGGTACAGCAGGAAGCCTATGCCGTTGTACTGGAACAGCGTCTCGGTGATGATCGCGCCGCCCAGCAGCACGCCGATGCCGATGCCCACGTAGGTCACGACGGGGATGATCGAGTTCCGGAACGCGTGCTTCATGATCACGGTGCGCTCGCCGAGGCCCTTGGCCCGGGCGGTGCGGATGTAGTCCATCCGCAGCACCTCCAGCATGGAGCCGCGCATGAGCCGCGCGATGAACGCCGCGTCGACGATCGCGAGGGTCAGTGCGGGGAGCAGCACTTCCGCGTACCACGGCGCCGTTTCGGTGAACGTTCTCGGTACCTGCGGGAATATCCAGACCCCGGAGACGGTCTGGCGCAGCCAGACGCCGATCACGAAGGTCGGCACGCCGATGGCGAGGGTGGTCACGATGGTGACCAGGACGTCCCAGAAGGAGTACCGCCAGACGGCGGCGATGATGCCGGCGACCACACCGATGACGATGTCGATGATGATCGCGATCAGCGCCAGCCGCGCGGTGTTGGGCAGGGCCGCGCCCAGCATCTCGGACACCGGGCGGCGCTGGTTCAGGTCGATGCCCAGGTCGCCGGTCACGAGGTTGCCCAGGTAGGTCAGGTACTGCATCGGCAGGGACTGGTCCATGCCGAACTTCTCACGCAGGATCGCTTGGGTCTCGGGCGGCACCACCTTGTCGCCGGTGGAGGCGAACGGGTCCCCGAGCACGAACAGACCGATGAACAGCAGGATCGTCGCCGCGATCACGACCATGACGGCCTGGGCGAGCCTGCGGATTACGAACTTCCCCATTGGTTAGCGCCGGCTTTCTTCAGCGTTGCGTTCCCGAAACCCCGTCCCTGTTTGGAATCGAGGTCCCAACCCGATGGTGGCCGTGGTCCGGCGTACGGACCACGGCCACCCAGGGTATTCAGTTACTTGATGCTGATCTCGTAGAGGTCAGGGTTCTCGCTGAAGTCCATGCGCAGGTTGATGAACTTCTCGGTGTTCGCCAGACGGTGCTGGGTGCGGTTCCACAGCGGGATCAGCGCCTGGTCGTCGGCGATCGCGATCTTCTCCGCCTCCTGGTACTTCTTCGTCCGCTCCGCCTCGTCCTTCGACGCCCGGCCTTCCTTCAGCAGGTCGTCGAACTTCGAGTTGCTGTAGCGGCCGCGGTTGTCACCCAGGACCGGCTCGGTCGGGCCCGCGCCGATGGAGGACGTCGCCAGCAGCGGCGAGAGGAAGTTCTCCGGCGTCGGGTAGTCGGCGCCCCACGCGGCACGGTAGATACCGGTCGCGCCCGGCTGCTGCTCGTTGTTCAGCAGGTCGGTGAACTGGACACCGGACAGGTTGACCTTCAGGCCCAGGTTGGTCTCGAGCTGGTCCTTGACCGCCGCGGTCCACTCCTCGTGCCCCGCGTCGACGTTGAACTGGAAGTTCAGCTCGGTGCCCTCGGTGAGGCCGGCTTCCTTGGCGAGCTTCTTGGCCTCGTCCAGGTTGAAGGTGCAGGCCTCGCAGAGACCCTTCTGGTAGGCGTCCTTGAACACCGGCGGCACGAGCGAGTCGGCCGGGGTCTGCGAGCCCTTGAACACACCGTTGATGATCGCGTTGCGGTCGATCGCCATCGAGAGGGCCTTGCGGGCCTTCACGTCGTCGAGCGGCTTCTGCGTCACCATCACCAGCAGGTAGTTCATGCCGTTGGTGTTGCGGGTGATCCACTGGTCCTGCGGCTCGTAGGTCGCACGGGCCTGCTCGAGCACCGGCGTCGGCATGCGCGCCCAGTCGAAGGAGCCGTTCTGGTAGCCGGCGTACTCGTCGTCGCTACCGTTCGCCGTGATCGTGATCTCGACGGAGTCCAGGTACGCCTTGTGGCCGATCGAGTAGTCCTCGAAGCGCTTGAGCTTGATGCCCTTGTCGTGCTCCCACTTGCCGTCCATCATGAACGGCCCGTTGCCGATGGGGGCCTCGACGTACGCGGTGTTCGTCGTCGGCGAGCCCGCCGTCGACGGCACCGGGCTGAACACCGGGTGGTAGGTGCGGAGGAACCACTCGCAGTTCGGCTCGGTCAGCTTGACGACCAGCTTGGCCGGGTCGGTCGCGGTGACGCCGGAGAGCGCGTTCGCGGTGCCGGCCTGCATCTCGTCGAAGCCCTCGATGCCGGCGAGGTGGTAGGCCACCTCGGACGCCGACGACTTGGCGGCGACGCGCTCCCAGCCGCGCTTGAACGACGCGGAGGTGACTTCCTCACCGTTGTGGAACTTCGTGCCCGTCTTCAGGTCGAAGGTCCACTCGCTGCAGTCGTCGTTCGGCGTCCACTTGTCCGCGACACCGGGCTGCGGCGCACCGTCGGGGTCGACCTGGATCAGACCCGTGTACAGGTACTTGGTGACCAGCAGGCCCTCGGACTCCTGGGCGTTGTACGGGTCGATCGCGGTCGGCTCGGTGATGCCGAAGCGGAACGTGCCGCCCGGCTTGCCTTCCTTGATCTCGACGTCCGGGGTCTCCGGCCAGCCCGCGGACGGGGCGGCGTTGTCGCCACCGCTGTCGCCGGAGCCCTCGTTCGACTTCTGAGAGCAGGCCGTGAGCACCAGCGCGGCAGCCGTGAGGCCGGCCGCGGCCCGGAGCCACGCTTGTTTCCTCATCAAGATAGTTCCTCCATGAGCGAGCACGCACTCGACGAGCGTGCGCCCGGTGTTGTCGTGACACATCGTGCACGGAGCCGGTGGGTACCGCGCGGCGGGGGCCAGGTCGGGGGAAGCACCGTGCAGCCGCGAGGTCGTCTCTTTGTGCTGTGCTGACCACGTGTCATGTCGATCTTGTGACGCGTCGGAGCCCTGTCGCCGACGCACCGTTGCAGGACGGTAGGAACTCCGCATGGCCCCGTCACGGGATTGGGCTTGATCGTGACCAAAGGGTGACACGGTGGTGGCGGCGGGCGATGCCCTGATTACGGCGCGCTGAAAACCGTGGCTGGTAACCGACCAACGGGGGGTTGCCACCTAAAAGGGCGGTTACGCAGTGATGTCCACCTGGGAACCGACCACCGCGCTGAAACGGGAACGGGAAACTGGTAAATCCGGGAACAGTGTGTGCGGCAAATGTGACAGCGCCGTAACCGGGCCGCTTTCGATTAACTCGGGGAACGCTTCCAGAATGCCGCGCCGGCAAACGGTCCGGCGAACCCGGCGCCCGCCGTGACACCTGCCAGCTCGCCGCGCACCGCCAGCACGTCGGCCTCCTGGTAGAGCGGGATCGCGATCGACGCCCGCCACAGCGCCGGTTCCACGGAGGTCAACGCCTCGCTCACGGAGAGTGAACCGGTGAGCGCGGCGTCGATGGTCGGCTGGATCGCCACGTCGCAGTAGCCGGCCGGGTTGACCGGCCGCGGCGGGGTGGCGCTGGTGACGCAGCCGAAGTCGGTGGCCAGCATGGTGGCCGGGTCGCCACCGGTGGGCCGGGAGGTGACCGCGATGTCGACGACCTCGCCCGCGTCGGTGCCGTCGGTGCCGTCGGTCGCGTAGAGCCGCTGGTAGAGCTCGCGGCCGGGCAGCTCGGCGACCTCGGCGGCCACGCCGCCCGCCGCGAGCTGGCGCTGCACGTCCTTCGCGATCCGCACGTCGGCCGGCCGCTCCTCGGCGGCGCCGATGACCAGCTCGAGCGGCCTGCCGTCACGGGCCCAGCCCGCGCTGGTCCTGGTGTAGCCGGCGCCGGTGAGCAGGGTCTGCGCGGTGGCCGGGTTGAAGGCGACGGTCCCCGGCTTGGTCGCCGTGTAGCCGGGCGCGGTCGGCGCGAGCACCTGCGCGTCGGCGCGCAGCTGCGCGGCCGGGCCGTTGCCGGTGCCGACGGTCACCAGCTGCGTGCGGTCCAGCATGGCGACCAGCGCCTGGCGCACCGGCAGGTCGGTGAGCTGCTGGGACGGCCGCAGGTACACGGTGGTCACGGACGGCCGCGCCACCGTCGACGTGGCGACGTCGGGTGCGAGGTCGCCGATGGTCTTGGCGCCGACCGAGTCGGTGCGCACCAGCGCCATCTGGTCGTGGCCCTGCGCCAGCGCGTCGACCAGCGTGTCCTGTTCCGTGCGCCGCAGCACGATCCGGTCTAGCGTGGCGGGCTGCTCCCAGTACCGGTCGTTGCGCTCCAGCACGACCTCGCCGCGGTCGTTGTCCAGCGTCTTGACCGTGAACGGGCCCGCGGTGGTCGGGAAGTTCGTCTGCAGCGCACCCGCCCAGCCGCCGGGCGCGTCCTTGAGGATGTGCGCGGGCAGCAGGTTGTCGAACAGCGTCCGCCACCCCGGGTAGGGCTCGCTGAACACCACCTCGACGACCTTGCCGCCGTCGCGGGCGTTGATGTCGGAGATCAGCCGGTAGCCCGCCGAGTCGACCACGCCGGGCTGGCTCGTCATCTGCTCGCGCAGGTAGACGAAGTCCTCGGCGGCCACCGGCGCCGCGTCGGACCAGGAGGCGTCGGCGCGGATCTGGTAGGTGACGGTGTACGGCTCGGACTTGGTGACCGCGGCCGACGTCATCAGCGTCCGGTCGAGCCGGGGCGTGCCGTCGGGGCCGGGCCGGAACACCGACGGCAGCAGCAGCGTCGACAGCGCCGTGGTGATGGCGGACTGGTCGGCGAAGTTGTGCGGGTTGTAGCCCCCGGCGATCGTGTCGACCCCGACCACGACCTCGCCCGTGTCCACCGGGGTGTTCGCCGGCGAGGAGATCGGGGTGTCCACCAGCCGGGGCGCCGGGGTGCAGCCGGCTGTCGCGACCAGGACGGCGACCAGCGCGACGAACGCGAGCAGCACCTTCCGCAACAGCTTCACCTCCCCACCCCGGAACCCTGCCATCCTCCCGAATCGACGTGTCAGGTGGCTACCGGGTTCCGGGTTCAGGCGTCGCGTGCCTTTTCCCGCGCCTTGGCCCGGCCGCGCTGGGTGCTGTCGAGGATGACCTTGCGGATCCGCACGACGTCCGGCGCGACCTCGACGCACTCGTCGGGGGCGCAGAACTCGAGCGCCTCCTCCAGCGCCAGCTTGCGCGGGCGGGCGAGCCGCTCCAGCTCGTCACCGGTGGAGGAGCGCATGTTGGTGAGCTTCTTCTCCCTGGTGACGTTGACGTCCAGGTCCTCGGCACGCGGGTTCTCGCCGACGACCATGCCCTCGTACACGTCCGCGCCGGGCTCGACGAAGAACGTGCCCCGGTCGGCCAGCTGGATCATGGCGTAGCTGGTGACCGAGCCGGACCGGTCGGCGACGAGCGAACCGGAGTGGCGGCCGCGGATCTGGCCCGCCCACGGGAAGTAGCCCTCGAAGATGGCGTTCGCGATGCCGGTGCCGCGGGTCTCGGTGAGGAAGTCGGTGCGGAAGCCGATCAGGCCGCGCGACGGCACGACGTACTCGACCTTCACGCGCCCGGTGCCGTGCCCGCCCATGTGCTCGAGGCGGCCCTTGCGGGCGGCGAGCAGCTGGGTGATCGCGCCGAGGTGCTCCTCCGGCGCGTCGACCGTGAGCCGCTCGAACGGCTCGCACAGCTGGCCGTCGATCTTCTTGGTGACCACCTCGGGGCGGCCGACGGTCAGCTCGAAGCCCTCGCGGCGCATGGTCTCGACGAGGATCGCGAGCGCCAGCTCACCTCGGCCCTGCACCTCCCAGGCGTCCGGCCGCTCGGTCGGCAGGACCCGCACGGACACGTTGCCGACCAGCTCGGAGTCGAGCCGGTTCTTCAGCAGCCGCGCGGTCAGCTTGGTGCCGCCGTTGCGGCCGGCGAGCGGGGAGTTGTTCACGCCGATGGTCACCGAGATCGCGGGCTCGTCGACGTGGATGCGGGGCAGCGGCTCCGGGTCGGCCGGGTCGGCGAGCGTGTCGCCGATGGTGATCTCCGGGATGCCCGCGATCGCGACGATGTCGCCGGCCTCGGCGCTCGCGGCGGGCACCCGCTCCAGGGCCTGCGTGAGCAGCAGTTCCGTGATCTTGACGGTGGTGACGCTGCCGTCCTCGCGGCACCACGCGACCTGCTGGCCCTTGCGGATGGTGCCGGAGTGGACGCGGCACAGCGCGATGCGGCCGAGGAAGCTGGACGCGTCGAGGTTCGTGACCAGCGCGCGCAGCGGCGCCTCCGGGTCGCCCGACGGCGGCGGCACGTGCTCGAGCAGCACGTCGAACAGCGGGTCGAGGTTCTCGCTGTCCGGCAGGCCGCCGTCGGCGGGTGCGGTGAGCGACGCGCGGCCCGCGCGGGCGGAGGCGTAGACGACCGGCAGGTCGAGGATGTTGGTGTCGATCGTGTCCAGCTCGGTCGCGAGGTCGAGCAGCAGGTCGTGCGTCTCGGCGACGACCTCCTCGATGCGCGCGTCCGGCCGGTCCACCTTGTTCACCACGAGCACGACGGGCAGGCCGGCGGCGAGCGTCTTGCGCAGCACGAACCGGGTCTGGGGCAGCGGGCCCTCGCTCGCGTCGACGAGCAACACGACGCCGTCCACCATGGACAGGCCGCGCTCGACCTCACCGCCGAAGTCCGCGTGGCCGGGGGTGTCGATCACGTTGATCGTGACCGGACCGTCCGGCGTCTCGCGGTGCACGGCGGTGTTCTTCGCGAGGATCGTGATGCCCTTCTCGCGTTCCAGGTCGCCGGAGTCCATGACCCGGTCCACGGGTTCGGCGCGGGACGAGAAGGCGCCGGTCTGGCGGAGCATCGCGTCGACGAGCGTGGTCTTGCCGTGGTCGACGTGCGCGACGATCGCGACGTTGCGGAGGTCGGTCCTGGCGATCGCGGGCGAGATCGTGTCGGTGGCGGGCACGCGCGTGCTCCTGATTCATGGTCTGGCGTCATTGGCTGCGCGCGGAACGTTCGTCGCGGCGCGAGTTCGAGGATAGCCGCCCTGGGTGGCGTCCCGGGGAAAGGTTAGCTTAACCTTGCTCGGTTGGCCGTCGAGTGGGAGTCGAGGTGGGCAAGCAGAAGACGCCCGCGGACTACGTGCGGAAGTGGACGAAGGCCGGCAAGGTGAAGAAGAAGTGCTGCCGGTCGAAGTCCCGCTGCAAGAAGTGCCCGGTGCTGGCTCTCAAGCGCGCCAAGGTGAAGGTCGCGAGGAAGGCCGCCTAGTGGCCTATACTCGGCGCATGCGCAACGTCACCACCATGTGGTGGACCGCCTGACGGCGGCCGAGTTCCTGTTGCGTTGACCACAGGCCGCCCGACCGGGCGGCCTTTCTGCTTCTCCAGGGGCCCCGGGCGGGTGGCCCCGACCTCGAGGAGAGCGTCCGATGACCCGCCTTTCCGGCATCACCCCGTCCGGGCACGTCCACGTCGGCAACTACCTGGGGGCCGTCCGCCGCTGGGCGCGGGAGGGCGGGCCGGACGACCTGTTCTTCGTGTCCGACCTGCACGGCATGACCACGCCGTACCACCCGCAGAAGCTGCGGTCGCGGACCAGCGAGATGCTCGCCGTCCTCATCGCGTCGGGCATCGAGCCGGACACCGTGTTCGTGCAGTCCGACCTGCTGCCGCAGCTCGGCCCGCTGACGTGGGTGCTGGAGTGCGCGTGCGCGTTCGGCGAGGCGGCGCGGATGACCCAGTTCAAGGAGAAGAGCACCGACCGCACCCACGAGGGCACGCCGGTGCGGGTCGGCCTGTTCACCTACCCGGTGCTGATGGCCGCCGACATCCTCCTGCAGGGCGCCGACGACGTGCCGGTCGGCGAGGACCAGGCCCAGCACGTGGAGCTGGCGCGGGTGCTGGCCAGGCGGTTCAACAGCACGTACGGGGAGGCGTTCGTGGTGCCCCGTGCGACCACGCCGCCCGCGGGCGCGCGGATCAAGGACCTGTCCGATCCCACGCGCAAGATGGACAAGTCGGCCCGCGACGCGGCGGGTGTCCTGTTCGTCATGGACGAGCCGGACCTGGTGCGGCGCAAGGTGAAACGCGCGGTGACCGACAGCCTCGGGCGGCTGGAGTACCGGCCGGACGAGCAGCCGGGGCTGGCGAACCTGCTGGAGATCCTGGGCGCCTGCCTCGGCAAGTCGCCCCGCGAGGTGGTGAGCGGCTACTCGACCTACGGCGAGGTGAAGGAGGCGGTCGCGGAGGCGGTGGTCGAGGAGCTGCGGCCGGTCCGCGAACGCACCGGGGACCTGCTGGCCGACCCGGCGGAGCTGGACCGGATCCGCCGGGTCGGTGGCGAACGCGCCGCGGAACGGGGTGCCCACCGCCTGAGCACGGTGCTCCGCCTGGCCGGCGTGGCGTGACCGTCCGGAAAGGCGCGTTCAGGGCGTTCGACGTCCCGGACGCGCCTTTCCGGGCACCCCGCGCAGCAGGCGGCGCAGGGCGGGCAGCAGCACCCGGTCGGCCGGTAGCCACGGCACCGAACCCAGCTGCCCGGCCGTGAGCCACCGCAGGTCGGCGTGGTCGTGCGGGTGCGGCCGCGCGTGCTCGTCGACCAGCGCGGCCCGGTAGATCCGCAACAGCATCCCGTTCGGCAGCGCGACGTCCGGCCCGACGGGCGCCCCGACCGCGACCTCGACACCCAGCTCCTCGGCGCACTCCCGCGCCACGGCGTCCTCATCGGACTCGCCGGGCTCGACCCGGCCGCCCGGCAGCTCCCACAGCCCGGCCGCTTCCGGGGGGTACGACCGCTGCTGCGCCAGCAGGCACCCGTCCCGCACGACCGCGGTGCCCACCACGACCGGCGCGGCCACCAGCCCCAGCGCGCGTGCCCGCACGCCGGCGGCCAGCGACGTCAGCACCGCCAGCACCCGCGACCGGTGCGCGAGCATCCCGCCCGCCGCCCGCCACGTCGCCGAGCACGTCACCAGCGTCCCGGCCGGGGTGGCCGTCAGCCGCACGTCCAGCCGGCACGCCCGCCACCCGCGCACGGCCACCGCCGCCCACCCGTCGACGTCGGCGTACACGGGCCGGAACCGGCCGCCCAGCAGCGGGAACTCGTCCACGAACGCGGGCAGCGCGGCGGACACGACCCGCCGCGGCACGTCGTCGACCAGCGCGGTCGTCCGGAGGATCACGTCAGCGCCCGCCACCGCACCTGGAACCGCGCGCCGCCCTCCGGCGACTCGGTCACCTTCACCGCGCCGCCCCGCCGCCGCACGACCTCCGCCACCAGCGCCAGCCCGAGCCCGGCGCCGCCGGAGTCCCGCGACCGGTCGTCCTGCACGCGGTAGAACCGGTCGAACACCCGCTCCCGGTGCTCCGGCGCGATGCCGTGCCCGTCGTCGTCGACCACGAGCCACACGGTGTGCGCCCGCGACAGCACGGTCACGGTGATCCGCGCGCGGGCGTGCCGGGCGGCGTTGCGCAGCAGGTTGTCCAGCACCAGGTCGACCTCGGCGGGCGCGGCCTCCACCCAGCACGCCCCCGGCGCGAGGTGCGTGCCGACCACGGGACCGCCCGGCGGCAGCCGGTCGATCGCCGCACGCGCCGCCGCCACCACGTCCACGGGCATCGCGGCGGGCCACTCGCCCGCGTCCGACCGCGCGAGCGCGAGCAGCCCGTCGACCAGCGCCGACAGCCGCTCCGACTCGACCACCACGTCCGCGAGCACCTCCTGCGACAGCTCCGGGTCCGGGTTCGCGACGGCCACCTCGGCCTGCACCCGGATCGACGCCACCGGCGAGCGCAGCTCGTGCGCGGCGTCGCCGGTGAACCTGCGCAGCCGCGCGGACGCCTCGTCCCGCCGTGCCAGCAGCGCGTTCAGCGCCGCCGCTAGGGATCGCAGCTCGTCGTGCGCACTGGGCAGCGGCAACCGCCGCCCGGCCGGGAGCCGCGCCGCCGCGGCCCGCATCCGCTCCACGGGCCGCAGCGCGGACCGCACGGAGAACCACGTCGCGATGCCACCGGCCGCCGACCCGATCAGCGCGGCCACCACCAGCCAGTCGAACGCGCGGTGCTGCGCCGCCCAGTACCCGGTGAGGATCGTGCCGACGACCACGAGCCGCTGCGACCCGTCCGGTGCGGTCGCGACCGTGCCGAGCCAGCGGCGCGGCGGGTCCTCCGACAGCCGCAGCACCGGCGTGCCCGCCTTCAGCGCCCGCAGCTCACCCGGCGACAGCGGCGGCGGCTCGGCGCCGTCGACCGGGGTGCCCGCGGTGTCGAGCACGCGGGCCTCCATGCCGACCGGCCCGGCGTCGGCGGGCCGCCCGGCACGCACGTCGGCGAGCGCGGTGTCCAGGATCGGCCGCAGCTGCTCGTCGGCGGCCGTGACCAGCAGCGGGCCGATCAGCCTGCTCGTCACGAACGCGAGCGTCAGGAACACGACGAGCGTCACCGCCGTGCCGACGGTGGTGATCCGGAACCGCAGCGACCGGCGCAACCACAGCCGCCCGAACACGCGGCCCAGAACTCCGCTCACCTGGTCTTGGGCTCCAGAACGGCGTCCAGCTCGGAGGAGGACGCCAGGTAACCGTGACCACGCACGGTACGCACGATGCCACCCGCGCCCGCCGCGTCCAACTTGCGGCGCAGGTAGCCCACGTACACCTCGACGGCGTTGCGGGTGGCGGCCAGCTCGTCCCCCCACACGGTCTTCAGCAGCTCGTCCTTGGTCACGACCGCACCCGCCCGGCTGACCAGCACCTCCAGCACCGCGAACTCGCGCGGCGACAGCGGCACCAGCTCACCGGCGAACCGCACCTCGCGCACGGCCCGGTCCACGATCAGCTCGCCGACCTTCAGCCGCCGCTCCGCGCCCTCCGCCGCCCCGCGTCGCAGCACGGCCCTGACCTGCGCGACCAGCACGACGAACGAGAACGGCTTCACCACGTACCCGTCGGCGCCGAGGTCGAGGCCGTCGGCCTGGTCGATCTCGCCGTCCTTCGCCGACACCAGCAGGACGGGGGTCGTGACGCCTTCCGCGCGCAGCGCCTGGAGCACCCGGTAACCGGACAGGCCGGGCAGCATGATGTCCAGCAGGATCACGTCGAACGCGCCCGTGCGCGCGATGTCCAGCGCGGACGGGCCGTCGGCCGCGGTGACGACGTCCATGCCCTCCGCCCCCAGCCCGCGCTGCAGCGCACGCCGGACCCCCAGCTCGTCGTCGACCACCAGCACGCGCGGCTTCATGCGCACAGCATGCCCGGTGACCCCTGTTCAGTGGGCGGCCGTCTCAGCACACTCTCAGGTTGGGGCCCGCTCTCAGGCCCATCTCAGTAACCGTGGTGGAACCTTGGGTTCACAGGCAAGTGAGAGGGGTGCTAATGAACTCCAGGAAGACGGCGCTGTCGTTCGCGGCAGCGGGTACCGCCGCCGGGGTCATCGGGCTGGTGGTGCTGGCGTCGCCGGCGGGTGCTGGGGAGGCGCCGCCCGCGTTGCCGCCGGTCAGCGCGGAGGCACTGGTCGAGTCCGTGCTCGAGACGGACGCGATCCCGGCGCTCGCCGGGTCGGTCGCGGTCGAGAACAACCTCGGCCTGCCGATCCCGGGCGTGCCGCAGAGCAGCGGCGACGGCGACGCGATCCAGGTGTGGTCGGACGGCACCGGCAAGGGCCGCCTCGCGGTCGCCGGCCGCGAGAGCGAGACCACGATCGTGGACGACGGCTCGACCGTGTGGGTGTGGAACTCCGCCGACCGGTCGGTCACGAAGGTCCCGCACCAGGAGGGTGTGGCGGAGAAGCCCATGGAGGGCAAGTTCGCCGACCCGGCGGCCGCCGCCAAGGAGCTGGTGACCGCCATGCGGCAGGACTCGACGGTGTCCGTGGACGGCACCGCGCGCGTCGCCGGCCGGCCGGTCTACCAGCTGGTCCTGGCGCCGAAGCCGACGGAGAAGACGCTGCTGCGCGAGATCCGCGTGTCCGTCGACTCCGAGCTGCGGATCCCGCTGCAGCTGGAGGTGCTGGCCAACGGCCAGGCCGACCCGGCCGTGAAGGTCGGCTTCACCGAGTTCACCTCGGGTGCGCAGGACCCGGAGCTGTTCACGTTCACGCCGCCCGCCGGCGCGACCGTCGCCGAGAAGGACGTGCCGGAGCAGGTCCACGGCAAGTCGGTCGACGACTGGCTGTCGCAGGCGGACCTGAAGACCGTCGGCCGCGGCTGGGACATCGTGGCCACCGGCAAGGTGCCCGCCGACGCGCTCGCGGCCGCCGAGGGCATGTCCGCCCGGAACGGCCAGGACGCGTTCGCGCTGCTCGGCACGTTCGGCAAGGAGGTCCACGGTGACTTCGGCACCGGCTACGTGATCTCCACCAGCGTCGGCACCGCCCTGATCACCGAGGACGGCAAGGTCGCGATCGGCGCCGTGCCCGAGGCAGTGGTCGTGGAAGCCATCAAGACGGTCAAGTGAGTACCGTCACCGGCATGACGATCGGAGAGGAGGCCCCCGCGGTGAGCGCCGCGGGGGCCCCCGCCCGCCTGGCGGCCCGCACCCGCAACCTGCGGAAGGTGTACGGGAAGACCGTCGCGGTCGATCATGTCGACCTGGACGTGCCGATGGGCGCGGTGCTCGGCATGCTCGGCCCGAACGGCTCCGGCAAGACCACCACGATCCGCATGCTGCTCGGGCTGGTGCTGCCCACGGCGGGCACGGTCGAGCTGCTCGGCCACAAGATGCCCGAGGGCGCGGGCTGGGCGTTGCCGGAGGTGGGCGCGCTGGTCGAGGGCCCCGGGTTCCACCCGTTCCTGTCCGGACGGGAGAACCTGCTGCGGGTGGCGGCCGCCGAGCCGCGGCTCGCGTCGAAGGACATCCCGCGCGCGGTCGGGCAAGCCCTCGAACGGGTCGGCCTGTCGGCGGCGGCGAACCGCAGGTACCGGGGCTACTCGCTCGGCATGAAGCAGCGGCTCGGCCTGGCGTCGGCGCTGCTGATCCCGCGCCGGTTCGTGGTGCTGGACGAGCCGACGAACGGGCTCGACCCGGCGGGCACGCGCGAGGTGCGTGCCGTGATCGCCGACCTGCACGCGGCGGGCACGACGGTGCTCGTGTCGTCGCACCTGCTGGCCGAGGTGGAGGCGACCTGCACGCACGTGGCCGTGCTGCACCGCGGTTCGGTGGTGGCTCAGGGGGAGCTCACCGAGCTGCTGGAGGCGGGCGACTCGGGACTGCTGGTGTCCACACCGGACGTGCAGGTGGCCGTGGACGCGTTGCGGGACAACCGCATCCCGGCACGGGAGGCGCCGAACGGCGTGCAGGTCGACCTGGCCGCGACCACCGCGCCGGACGTCGTGGCGACGCTCGTGCGCGCCGGGGTGGCGGTGCACGAGGTGCGCAGGCAGCGGACCGGGCTGGAGGAGCTGTTCGCGCGGCTCACCGAGTCCGCGGAACAGGGCGGCGGGTTGTCCGAAGTGGACACGTTCGAGGAGGTGGCCGATGACGCTCGCCGTTGACGCGCCCATCGTCACCGAACAGCGGACGAAGGCGCCGGTCGGGCGGCTGTTGCGGGCCGAGCTGCGGTTCATGATCCGCAGGCCGCGCACGCTGGTCGCGCTCGGCGTGCTCGCCGTGGCGCCGGTCATCGCCGCGATCGCCATGTCCGTCGCCACGACCACCGCCGAGAGCGGCAACGGCGGCCCGGCCGTCGAGAGCATCGCCTCGCTGGTCGCGGGCAACGGGCTGATCCTGCCGGTGTTCCTGCTGCTGCTGTCGCTGGCGATGATGCTGCCGCTGCTGGGATCCATGTGGTCGGCGGACGCGCTCGCCGGCGAGGCGCAGACGGGTGCGCTGCGCGGGCTGCTGCTCGCACCGGTCGGCCGGGCGCGGCTGCTCGCGGTGAAGGCGTTCGGCGTGGCCGTGCTGTCGCTGCTCGCGGTGGTGATCGTCGCGGTCGTGTCGACCGTCGCGGGCCTCGCGATCCTCGGCGGCGACGGCATGCTGACCATGTCCGGGAACGTGCTGCCGCTCGGCGAGTCGCTCGGCCGGATCGCGTTGCTGACCGCGCTGGTGACCGTGCAGGTGTGGGCGGTCGCGGCGGTCGCGCTGGCGGTCTCGGCGGCGACCGAGCACCCGCTGGTGGTGCTGGCGTCCACGCTCGGCGGGATCATCGTGTTCACGATCCTCGGCAACATCCCCGCGCTGGACTGGCTGCACCCGGTGCTGCTGACCGACGCGTGGGAGTCGCTCGGCGACGTGATCCGCGACCCCATGCCGACGGACGGGATCGTCAACGCGGTCCTGCGTGCCGTCTGCTACCTGGTGATCGGCTACTCACTCGCCTTGGCGCGCGTCTCGACCAAGGACGGCTAACCCGTCGGGGTCCAACCTCAGGTGGACGCGGTCGCCCGGCGTCTCCGCGATCGCGGCGACGGCGTCCACCACCTGGTCGGTCCCGTCCAGGCGCACCTGCAGCCGCACGTGGTCGCGGCGGTGCACGGACCGCAGCAGCTTGCCGCTCACACCGTTGCCGGCCAGCCGCAACGCGTTGGGCCGCAGGCCGAGCGTGACGTCGCCGTCCGGCGCCCACGGCAGGCCGGCCGACCCGAGATCGCAGGTGACGGTGCCGTCGGCGACGGTCGCGGGCAGGAACAGCCCGCAGCCCAGGAAACGTGCGGTGTCCTCGTCGACGGGCCGCCGCCACACCTCCTCGGGTGGGCCGGTCTGGACGATCCGCCCCGTGCGCATCACCGCGACCCGGTCGGCGAGCGTGAACGCCTCGTCGTGGTCGTGCGTCACCACCAGTGCCGTCGCCCCCGCCACCCGCAGCAGGCCGGCGAGGTCCATGGCGAGCTGCTCGCGCAGGGCCCGGTCCAGCGCGGACAGCGGCTCGTCGAGCAGCAGCAGCCGCGGCCGCGGCGCCAGCGCGCGGGCGAGCGCGACACGCTGCGCCTCACCCCCGGACAGCTCGGTGACCTTGCGCTTCTCGTACCCGGCGAGCCCGACGAGCTCGAGCAGCTCCGCGACCCGCTCCGCCCGGTTGCCCATCCGCCGCATCCGCAACCCGAACGCCACGTTCCCGGCCACGTCCCGGTGCGGGAAGAGCTGCCCGTCCTGGAACACGAGCCCGAACCCCCGCCGGTGCACGGGCACGTCGGCAAGATCGGTGCCGTCCCACCGGACCGTGCCCCCGGCAACGGGCTCCAACCCGGCAACGGCCCGCAACAACGTCGACTTCCCACACCCGGAAGGCCCGAGCAGCGCCACCACCTCACCGTCGGCAACCCCAAGGTCCACACCGGACACCGCAACGAGCGCCCCATACCGCACGGAAACCCCGTCAACCCCCAACATCAGACCCCCACCCCCCGCGAGTCCCCCGTTCCGACCCCGCGAGTCTCCCGCCCAGAACCCGCGAGTCTCCCGTTCGGAACGCGCGAGTCTCCCGTTCCGGACGCGCGAGTCTCCCGTTCGGAACGCGCGAGTCTCCCGTTCCGAACGGGCGAGTCTCCCGTTCGGAACCCGCGAGTCGGCGGTTCGCGCAATCCCGGGCGTCGCGAACCGCCGACTCGCCGGTCGCGAACGGGAGACTCGCGGGTCGCGAGAGGGCGACTCGCGGGTTCCGAACGGGAGACTCGCGGGGCATCAGAACTCTCCTACCGGGACGCGGACTCGTTCGACGACCGCGACCACGGCGACCGTGACCACGATGAGCAGCGTGCACGCCGCGTACGCCATCTCGTTGTTCAGCTCGCCGGGCCGTGAGATGAGCCGGGCGATCGCGACCGGGAGCGTGGCCGTGTCGGGGCGGGCGAGGAAGCTCGTCGCGCCGAATTCGCCCAGCGCCACCACGAACCCGAACGCGGCCGCGGTGCCCAGCGACCGGCCCGCCATCGGCACGTCGACCTCCCGCCACACCCGCCACGGGCTCGCGCCGAGCGTCGCCGCCGCCTGCCGCAGCCGTTCGTCGATCGACCGCAGCACCGGCAGCACGATGCGGATGACCAGCGGCGTCACCACCAGCGCCTGCGCCAGCGGCACCAGCGCGGCGGACGTGCGCAGGTCGCCCGGCAGCACGTCGAGCGTGATCAGGTAGCCGAAGCCGACGGTCACCGCGGACACGCCGAGCGGCAGCATGAACGCCGTGTCGATGACCTCGACGTACCGCACCCGGTTGCGGGCCAGGGACACCAGCACGACGCTCGCCATGGTGCCGAGCGTGACCGCGATCAGCGTGGCGTCCGTGGCGGCGGCGAGGGAGTTGCGGGCGGCGTCGAAGCCGGAGATGTCGAGCGAGCCCGCGTAGCCGACGCCGGTGAGCGCCCGGTACCCGTCGAGGCCTTCCGCGAACGAGCGCGCGACCAGCGTCGCCACCGGCACGAGCAGCGCCGCGACCACGGTGAACGCGGCCGCCACGACCCACCACTCACCGCCGGACGGCCTGCGCGCGGACTCGGCCTGGCCGCGGAGCCGCAACGCCGTCTCCCTGCGCCGCCTCATGACCGCCCCGATCGACAGCGCCGCCACCACCGCGCCCAGCTGCAGCAGCGACAGCGCGGCCGCCCCGGACAGGTCGAGCAGTTCCACGGTCCGCAGGTAGATCTCGGTCTCGAGGGTCCGCAGCCGCGCGCCGCCGAGGATCAGCACCACCCCGAAGCTGGTGGCGCAGAACAGGAACACGACCGCGGCCGCCGACCCGATCGCCGGTGCGAGCGCGGGCAGCGTGACGCCGGTGAACGTGCGCAGCCGCGACGCGCCCAGCGCGCGGGCGGCGTCCTCGGCCCGCCGGTCGAGGTGGGTCCACAGCCCGGCGACCGTCCGCGCGACAACCGCCACGTTGAAGGACGCGTTGGCGAGCACGATCGCCCACACCCCGCCGTCGGGCAGCAGCGCCCGGAACGCCAGGCCGACCACCACGCTGGGCAGCACGAACGGCACCAGGATGATCACCCGGACGAGCCCGAGTCCCGGCAGCCGCGTCCTGGCCAGCAGGAACGCCACCGGCAGCCCGGCGACGACCGCCACGGCCGTCGCCCCCGCCGCCTGCGCGACGGTGAACCCGACGAGCCGCCACACCTCCGCGGACGCGAGCGTGCCGAGCACGCCGCCCTCCGCGAGGCCGAGCCGCAGGATCGCGACGACCGGCCACACGAAGAAGACGGCGAGGAACCCCAGCGGCACCAGCGCGACGAGCACCAGGCTCGGCTCGGTGCGCCGCTTCGCTCCTCGGCTGCGTGTCATGGGCTCGTTCCGATGGCTCGGGTCTTCTCGGCCTGCGCGGCGTGGCCCGCGCTCGGGGCCGGACGGCGTGTCAGCTCGGGCGGCGGACGCTGCGGCGGCGCCGCCCGCCAGGTCTCAGCCCTGCACGATCGCGCGCCACTCGCCGATCCACCGCTCCCGGTTCTGCTGGATCTCGGCGGGCGGCAGCTCGGCGGAGTCGGACGGCAGCGGCGCGGCCTTCTGCCACGCCTCCGGCAGGGCGACCCCGGCGCGGGCGGGGTACACGTACATCTGCTCCGGCACCTGCGACTGGAACTGCTCCGACAGCAGGAAGTCCATCACCTTCTTCGCGTCGTCGCCGTGCGCGGCGCCCTTCAGCACGCCCGCGTACTCGACCTGCCGGAAGCACGTGCCGAGCACCGCTTTCGTGCGCGGGTTGCCCTGATCGTCCAGCTCGGCGGACGGCGACGACGCGTAGGAGACGACGATCGGCCGCGGCCCCTTGCCGGAGGAGCCGGAGAACTCCTGCGTGTACGCCTCCTCCCAGCCGCTGACGACCTGCACGCCGTTGGCCTTGAGCGCCCGCCAGTGGTCCTGCCAGCCGTCGCCGAGCTTGGCGATGGTGCCGAGCAGGTAGGCGAGGCCGGGCGAGGAGGTCGCCGGGTCCTCGACGACCAGCATGTCCTTGTACTCGGGCTTCACCAGGTCGGCGTAGCCCGCCGGCTCCGGCACGCCCTTGGCCTTGAGCGCGGCCGGGTCGATGTTGAGGCAGACGTCGCCGATGTCGACGGCGGTCAGCCGGTGCGTGTCGTCGATCGCGTAGTCGGCGGGCCCGTCGACGTCGGGGGCGTACGCGGCGAACACGTCCTCGTCGAGCGCGCGGGACGCGAACGTGGTGTCCACGCCGTACGCGACGTCCCCGATCGGGCTGCCCTTGGTGAGCACGAGCTGGTTGGTGAGCGCGCCCGCGTCGCCGAGCTTGCGCACGTCGATCGTGATGCCGGTGTCGTCGGTGAACTTCTTCAGCACGTCGTCGCTCATGGCGAACGAGTCGTGGGTGACGAGCACGACCTTGCGCCCGCCGCTGTCGTCACCGCCCGCGCCCACCGAACATCCGCTCACGGCAAGGGCGCCGACCAGCAGAAACGTGCGTAACCGCATGATGCCTCCTCCCTGCACCGGCATTACCCGGATCAGGTTCGAACGGTCGAGGGCTGCGAGCCCTCCTCTCAGCCCGGCGCTACACCGGACTCCCGTGTGATCACCCGAGCCTACCTGTGCGTTCACGGGTGGGAGGCGTCACCATGGACACATGCCCGAGCTGCTCAGCGAAGAAGAAGTCGGCAAGGCCCTCGGTCACCTGCAGGAGTGGCGCCTGGAGGAGGGCGCGCTGGTCCGCGAGGTGGAGCTGGCGAGCTTCCCGCAGGCCATCCAGGTCGTGAACCGGGTGGCGGAGATCGCCGAGAACGACAACCACCACCCGGACATCGACATCCGCTGGCGCACGCTGACCTTCCGCTGCAGCACCCACTCGGAAGGCGGCATCACCGCCAGCGACACGTCCCTGGCAGAAGAGATCAACGGCGTCCTGGACACCATCCGCAACGCCTGACCCCGCGAGTCACGCCCCCGGACACCGCGAGTCTCGCTCGCACGCACACCGAGTTGTACGTTTCGTGCAGGTGTCGACTGCACGAAACGTACAACTCGCTGTGTACGAGAGCGTGACTCGCGAGGTCTAGTTCAGGGTGGCGGCCAGGATCATGAAGACGGCGAAGATCACGATCATGATCTCCAGCCACAGGATCTTGTTGATGCCGCGCGTCTTCTGGGGCGTGAAGCCGATCGCGCCCTTCATGCCGATGGTGGCGGGGGCGCGGTAGTACACCGTCGTGACCTGGCCCGGCGCGACCTGCACCGGCAGGTACGCGGGTCCGAACTCACCCAGGTACCGCGTGCAGACCTTGACGTTGTAGGTGCCTGCGGGCAGGTCGAACGGCGACGGTCCCCATCTGACGTTCTGCGGCGTCCCGTTGATCTCGATCTTCGGCCCGGTCGCCTTCAGCAGGAACTGCGTCGGCGGGTGCGAGCAGTCGACGACCAGGCGCCCGACGCTGGGCTGCCCGTACGGGTAACCACCGTGTTGCGGTCCGTGCGGCATCGCCATGGCGGTGATTATCCATGCAAACGATTACCCGGGATTCCCGCGGGTCAGCGGCAGCTGGACCAGCGGCCTCAACTTCGGTGCCTCGCGACCACCCTCCGCCAGCTCCACGACCATCTCGGCCTCCCGCCCGTTCGCGCGCAGGGTCGCGATCGCGTTGCCGAAGTACGGCCCGGCGACCTTGTCCCACTCGACGGGCAGCGGCTCGATGTGCGGCGACCGCAGCATCCACCACTTCAGCACCGCCGCGACCGGGCGCCACCAGCCGATCCGGAACAGCGGCCGCATCAACGCGGGCGCGCGGTTGTGCACGGGCGAGCACACGAGCTGCCACACCGCGGCCTTCGTCGGCCGGGGGAACCGCACCTTCGCCGCGTACACGTGGTGGACGTCGCCGGAGAGCACGCACACCGTGGACGTCTCGGTGTCGGCGATGCGCTGGATGAGCCGCGCCAGCCGGTCGGACGACGCGCGGAACGACGGCCAGTGCTCAAGGTCGGCGACCTGCCGCAGCTTCTCCGCGACCCGTCCGCGCCACCCCGGTCGGCGGCACGCGACCTCGTTCATCGACTGGAGGTGGCTGATCCCGTGCGGCATCAGCCACGGCAGCGACGACCCGATGAGCAGGTGGTCGAACTCGCCGGTGGCGTTCTCCTCGATCCACTCGAACTCCTGGTCGCTGACCATCGACCGGGCGCCGCCGGACAGGATGCGGCCGGACCGGGTGTCCACCACGAGCAGCCGCACGTTGCCGAAGTCGCGCCGGTAGCTCCAGCGGGTGCCCTTGGCGCCGTTGACCTCCTGGCGGGCCTTCTCGGCGAACTCGTCGAGCAGGTCGGCCGCGTCGCCGTCCCTGCCCTTCTCGAGGACCGCCTTGTACAGGTCGTCGGTCTCGAGGTCGGCCGGGCTGAGGTTGCCGAGCTGCTGGTAGATCCAGTAGGTGGCGAGCGCCTCCCGTTCGCGGCGCGGCCACCACGACGTCCGCTCCTTCTCGTCCCGCCAGGTCTGGGAGGTGTTCCAGTCGTCGCGCACGTCGTGGTCGTCGAAGATCATCGACGTGGGCACGGTCGACATCAGCCAGCGGGTCAGCGGCGCGGTCCACGCCTCGAGGTACAGCCGGGTGTACTCCTCGAAGTCGCGGACCTCGACGCCCGGCGGCTCCTTGAGCGACCGCCGCTGCGCGATCCACGCCCGGGTGCCCTTGGTGGTCTCGTCGGCGTAGACCTGGTCGCCGAGCAGCATCAGCGAGTCCGGCCAGTCGATCTCGTCCTCGGTGAGCATGCGGTGGGCGTAGGCGGCGAGCGCGTCGGTGCCCATCCGGCGCTGCTCGGCGGGGTCGTCGGTCTCCGGGAGCCGGCAGGAGCCGAACAGCATGAGGAAGGCCGGGTCGCCGCCTTCCGGATAGGTGCGGATCCGGCTGGGCGGGAAGGCCGAGTCGGCGGGCGGCCACACGGTCTCGCCGTCGAGCGCCACCTCGTAGGGCGTCGCGGTGCCCGGTTCGAGGTCGGTGACCACGACCAGCGCGTAGTGGTGGCCGGAGACGGTGAACGTGTGGGCCGACGCCGCCCCGATGGTGACGGTGCAGGGCGTGTCCGTCTCCACCCACAGCGTGGCGGAGCGGGTGTCGACGTGTCGCAGCAATGGACCGAGCAGCAGTCTGGGCACCCTGACATCAAACATGGCGCACCAATAAGGTGACACCCACCCAGGTGATCCACCGCGAGAGGGAGCGGCGATGACCGATGTTCTCGAGCTCCGGCAGTACACCCTTCACCCCGGCAGGCGCGAGGACCTGATCGACCTGTTCGACCGCGAGTTCGTGGAGACCCAGGACGCGGTGGGCGCCCAGGTCCTCGGCCAGTTCCGGGACCTCGACGACGAGGACCGGTTCGTCTGGCTGCGCGGCTTCGCCGACATGCCCACCAGGGGCAGGGCGCTCGCGGACTTCTACGGCGGTCCGGTGTGGGCGGCGCACCGCGACAAGGCCAACGACACGATGATCGACTCGGACGACGTGCTGCTGCTGCGGCCGGTGACCGACTTCGACCTGACGGGCTACACCCGTGGCGGTGACACCACGCTGGTCACGGTCACCATCTACCACCTGCCGGAGGGCGGCGAGGACGCCTTCGTCGACTTCTTCACCTCGACGGTGCGGCCCCTGCTGGCCGGCGCAGGCGCCGAGCCACTGGCGGTCCTGCGCACACTGCGCGCCGAGAACAACTTCCCCGCTCTCCCCGTCCGCGAGGACGCGAACGTCGTGGCGTGGGTCGGCTCGTTCGCGGGGCGGGACGAGCTGGTGGAACACGTGCGGCAGCTCGGCGGGGACACCCGCTGGACCCACGACACGCTGCCGGTGCTGACCAAGCAGCTGAGCAGGCCGCCGGAGCAGCTCCAGCTGTCGCCCACATCCCGTTCCCTTATCCGGTAACGGGGAACACTCATCGGACGACCCTCCGGTCAGTCAGCTTGACAGGAGGTCGCGCCATGGGTGCGCAGGATACGTGGGAAGTGCCGGTGGTCGACGCTCTCGACCGCGAACGGACACTCGTGGTGACGGTGTCCGACGGCCGCGTCGCGGTGGTCCCACCCCCGGGCGAGGGCTTCTACCTCCCGGCCCAGTCGGTGTGGCAGCTCCACGAGGCCGTCCGGGCCGCGGCGATCGTCGCGATGAAGGCCGGCAACGGCAGCCGCGTGGCCGGCTGACCGCATAATCGCCGGGTGACGCGATGGCGAACGAGCACCCGGCTGCCGGTGATCCTCGGCGCGCTCGGCCGGTCCGAAGAGGATCCGGCCGTACGCGCGCTGGCCGACGCGTTCGGCGGTGACCCGGCCGAGGCCAGGGAACGGCTCGTCGGTGCGCCCGCGCGCCGCTCCCGGCGGCTGCTGTTCGCCTCGGGCGGGGAGATCATCCTGCACGACGACGCCGTCGTGGCGGTGCTGCTGCACCTCGCGCCGCGCGGGCTCGACCTGGCGGAGTGGCTCCCGGGCACCGGCAACGACGCGACCCTCGACGACCTCGCGCAGGCCATCGGGGGTTCGCCCCACTTCGCGGGGCTGGGCACGCCGTACTTCACGCTCGACGGCGGGTACGCGCGTGCCGTCTTCAGGGACAACCGCGGCTGGAAGGCGGCGGGGAACCTCGTCGGCATCACCGTCACCGCGGACAAGCCCGGTCTGGCGTGCCGTCCCGAGGACGACGACTGCCCCGCCTGCGCTGACCTGCTGGTCCGCGGCCAGGACGGTGGGGTCGACGTGGCCGCCACCACCGCCGCGCTCGCCGCGGCGCGCACGGCCGGTGTCCTCACCGAGGACACCCACTGGGTCAGGCTCGCCGACCTGCGGCCACTCCACGCCTCGGGGCTGATGGCGCGGGTCGAAAGCCAGCTCACGTGCACCACGTGCAGGCGGATCATCTGCGTCACGCTGTACCGCGACGCCGCCCCGACCTTCGGCTACCACGCCATGAACGACGCGCGGCAGCGCCCGCTCGAGGCGATCCCGCCCGTCGAGCAGTGGGGCGACGCGGCCAGGATCGCGGCGGAGCGCGACGCCATGCACTACGTCGACCACGAGCCGGGGGCGTGGTTCCTCGTCGAGCAGCAGGGCACCCTGTACCTCGACGCCAGGTACAGCTACAGCGCGGTGATCGACGATTCCGTGCTGATCCGCCTCGACGAGTCCGAGGTGGCGGCGTACCGCGCGGGCGGCCACGACTACCTTTCGGACCTCGCCAGGCGGATTCACGACAGCGGCCCCTACCGCGAGGAATCGCCGTACCACCGGCGGGATTTGTTCCGCGGCCCGGACGGCAAGGAATTCCGCGCGGCGGTCAGCGCCGCGATCGTCAACCACACGTGGCTGGCGCAGCAGCGCGACGTCAGACGTTGAAGCGGAACTCCACGACGTCGCCGTCGGCCATGACGTAGTCCTTGCCCTCCATGCGGACCTTGCCGGCGGCCTTGGCGGCGGCCATGGACCCGGCCTCGACGAGGTCGTCGTAGGACACGACCTCCGCCTTGATGAAGCCGCGTTCGAAGTCCGAGTGAATGACACCGGCGGCCTGCGGCGCGGTCCATCCCTTGTGGATGGTCCACGCGCGCGCCTCCTTCGGCCCGGCCGTGAGGTACGTCTGCAGCCCCAGCGTCGAGAACCCGGCCCGCGCGAGCGAGTGCAGCCCCGGCTCCTCCTGCCCGATGGACTCGAGCAGCTCCCGCACGGACTCCTCGTCGTCCAGCTCGAGCAGCTCCGCCTCGACCTTCGCGTCGAGGAACACCGCCTCGGCCGGCGCGACCGCCTCGGCCAGCTCCTTGCGGCGCTCCGGCGACGACAGCACCGCCTCGTCGGCGTTGAACACGTACAGGAACGGCTTCGCGGTCATCAGCGACAGCTCGCGCAGCAGTGCGCCATCCACTTCGGACTGCGCGGAGAACAGCGTGCGGCCGCTGTCCAGGATCTCCCTGGCCTTCTGCGCGTTCTCCAGGGCGGGCCGCGCCTCCTTGCGGGTGCGGGCCTCCTTCTCCAGCCGGGGCAACGCCTTCTCCACCGTCTGGAGATCGGCCAGAATGAGCTCTGTGTTGATCGTTTCGATGTCGGAGGCCGGGTCGACCTTGCCGTCCACGTGGACCACGTTCGGGTCGTCGAAGACGCGGATGACCTGGCAGATGGCGTCCGCCTCGCGGATGTTCGCCAGGAACTGGTTGCCGCGCCCCTGTCCCTCCGACGCGCCGCGCACCAGGCCCGCGATGTCCACGAAGGACACTGTGGCGGGCACCACGCGCGCGCTGTCGAACATCTTCGCCAGCACGTCGAGCCGTGGCTCCGGCAGCGGCACCACCCCGACGTTCGGCTCGATGGTCGCGAACGGGTAGTTGGCCGCGAGCACGTCGTTGCTGGTCAGGGCGTTGAACAGGGTGGACTTGCCGACGTTGGGCAGTCCGACGATCCCGAGGGTCAAACTCACGGGCTCCCACTCTACGGCGTCGGACATCGGGTGAATCGCGCAGACCGGTCGGTAGCGCTTTCGCCACGCTCAGCGACATAACTGTTGAAGTATTGGCTCGTTAGAAGGATTACCCCGTTTGGCTGCTAGTCAGTTCGGATCTGCTCAACAACACTCCGTGAGCACCTGTGGCTCGATCAGGTAAAACCCCATCACCAGAATGAAGGACTTTGGGATGACCCAACGTGAATCGCGCCGGCGAGGCCTCGGCGCGGCGTTCACGGCGGCGGTCGTCGGCATCTCGCTGACAGCCGCCCTGCCGTCGACCGCCACCGCCGCCCCACCGGCGGCACCGCAGGCGCCCGGCGCGGGGGCCGACCTCCTCGGGAAGCAGGACCAGGCACTGATCGCCGACGCGCTCGAGGCGGGTGAGAAGACGGTCGACATCCTGGTCCTCGCGAAGGCCGGCCAGGAGCAGGCGAGCGTCGACCAGCTGAAGGCGGCCGGCGCGAAGATCAAGTACCGCGCGGACGAGCTCGGCTACGTCCGCGCCGAGGTGCCCACGAAGGACGTCGCGAAGTTCGCGAAGCTGTCCGCCGTCATCGCGCTCGACCTCGACCGCGAGTACGGCTTCGGCGAGCCGCGCCCGCTCGGCATCGACGACCCCGACCCGCAGCCCGCGCCCGGCGCGAGCACCCCGGCGGTCAACCCGTACATGCCGACCGGTGACACCGGCGCCGCGCAGTTCGTCCAGAACAACCCGAAGTTCGACGGCCGCGGCGTGACCGTCGGCATCATCGACTCCGGTGTCGACATCGGCCACCCGTCGCTGGCGACCACCAGCACCGGTGAGCGCAAGATCGTCGACTGGGTCACCGCGACCGACCCGTCGTTCACGAACGGTGTCAACAACGACAACGACCCGACGTGGATCGACATGCGCAACCCCGCTCCGGGGCAGCCGTCCACGTTCCGGTACGGACTGTTCAACGAGCGGGACTCGCGCCTGGGCGGCGAGGTCGGCAACGACGTCAACCGCGACGGCAACCCGGCGGGCAGCATCGGCACGTTCGGCGTGCTGTGGGACACCGCCACGAACACCGTCTGGGTCGACACCGACCAGGACAAGGACTTCTCCGACGAGAAGGCCATGACCGACTACAAGGTCAAGCAGGACTCCGACGAGTTCGGCACGGACAACCCGGCCACGCCGGTCCGCGAGTCCATGCCGTTCGTCGTGCAGACCGACTCGGCGAACCAGGCCGTCAACATCGGCATCGTGTCCGGCGCCCACGGCTCGCACGTCGCGGGCATCGTGGCGGCGAACAAGCTGTTCGGCGGCACCATGAACGGCGCGGCCCCCGGCGCGAAGCTCGTGTCGGTCCGGGTCTGCCTGTTCGTCACCGGCTGCACCCGCCACGCCATGGAAGAGGGCATGGTCTACGCCGCCAAGAACGGCGTCGACGTGATCAACATGTCGGTCGGCGGCCTCGACCCGATCAACGACGGCGAGTCCGACACCGAGATCCTCTACAACCGCCTGATCGACGAGTACGGCGTCCAGATCTTCATCTCCGCGGGCAACGACGGCCCGGCCTCCAACACGGTGAGCCGCCCGTCGCTGGCGAGCAAGGTGATGAGCGTCGGCTCGTACATCACGAAGGCGTCGTGGCAGCGCAACTACGGCTCGGACACGATCCAGGAGGAGAACCTCCACCCGTTCTCCGGCCGCGGTCCGACCGAGGCGGGCGGCTTCAAGCCGGACATCGTGGCGCCGGGCTCGGCCATCTCCACGATCCCGACCTGGCAGAACGGCGCCCCCGTCGGCGGCACCTACGCGCTGCCCCCGGGCTACGGCATGCTGCAGGGCACCTCGATGGCGTCCCCGCAGGCCGCGGGCGCCGCGGCGCTGCTGGTCAGCGCGGCCGTGCAGCGGAACGTCTCGCACGACCCGGAGCAGATCCGGACCGCGATGAAGTCCAGCGCCCGGTACCTGAAGAACTACCAGGCCTACGAGCAGGGCAACGGCCTGATCAACGTGGCGAAGGCCTGGGGTCTGCTGAAGGCGGACATCCAGACCACGGACATCACGTCGTCGGTCCAGATCAACACCGTGCTGTCGGACTTCCTGAGCACCCCGGACACGGGCCTCGGCATCCACGACCGCGAGGGCGTCAAGGCCGGTGACCGGTTCGTCCGCGAGTACACGTTCAAGCGCACGTCCGGCAGGGCGGGCCCGCTGACCTACCAGGTCGACTGGGTCGGCAACGACGGCACGTTCTCCTCGGCGCCGACGATCACCTTGCCGCTGAACTCGGCGGTGAAGTTCCGGGTGACCGTGAACCCGAGGTCGTCGGGCATCCACTCGGCGGTGCTGAACCTGGACAGCCCGATGACCACGGGCATCGAGTACCAGACGATGAACGTCGTCATCGCGGCCGAGGACTTCACGGCGGACAACGGCTACCAGGTCAAGCACGGTGGCGAGGTCGCGCGCAACGACTTCGACAGCTACTTCGTGCGCGTCCCGGCCGGCACGCCGGCGCTGAAGGTCGACCTGCAGGGCGGCGGCACCACGCCGGGCGCCGGCCAGGTCCGGTTCCTGCGGTACCACCCGTACGGTCTGACCGTCGAGAGCAACACGCAGACCACGAACTGCTACAACCCGCCGGTCCCGCCGGGCAACGCCTGCAACGGCGGCCAGAGCCCGACGAGCCGCACGGCGACGAACCCGACGCCGGGTGTGTGGGAGATCGTGGTCGAGGCCCGGCGCACGTCGGACGCCGTGAAGGCGCCGTACACGCTGACCGTGTCGGTGCTGGGCGCGACCGTGTCCCCGAACCCGGACACGATCGCCTCGGCGACGCTCAACCAGCCGCTCGACCGCCAGTACACGCTGAAGAACGCGTTCGGCCCGTTCAACGGCCGGGCCGTCGGCACCAACCTGGGCAGCGCGAAGGTGGCCCGCCCGTCGATCGCGGACGGCGCGTCCGCGCAGTTCCAGATCCCGGTGACGGCCGGTTCGTCGCAGCTGCGGGTCAAGATCGGCAAGACGAGTGACCTGATGGCCGACCTCGACCTGTTCCTCTACAACTGCACCAGTGGCAGCTGTGTCCTGACCGCGCAGAGCGCGGACAGCGACTCGGAGGAGGCGGTCACGGTGAACAACCCGGCCGCGGGCGTGTGGATCGCGCTGGTGGACGGCTTCGCGGTGCCCTCGGGCACCACGGAGTTCGACTACCTCGACGTGTTCAGCGGCGCCGCGTTCGGTTCGATCACCGTCGCCGACGCGAACGCGGAGCGCCCGGGTGGCGCCGAGTGGACCGTGACCGGCACGGTGACGCCGAAGGTCGTCCCGGCCGCCGGCCGTGTCCTGCTCGGTGGCGTCGAGGTCCGCACCGACGCGAACGCGCTGGTCGGCACCGGTGACGTGATCGTCCAGTCGGTCTCGTAGGCAGTACCCCGACAGCGGCCGGGTCCCACCGGGGCCCGGCCGCTGTCGTGTCCGAATACCGCGAGTCTTGCGCGGCCGCCGCTGGCAGCATGGGTGACGTGCTGATTGACGAGGACCAGGGCTACCGGGCGTCGGCGTCGCGGGACATCCGCTTCGACGGCCAGTTCATCCTGGCCGTGCGGACGACGGGCATCTACTGCCGCCCGTCCTGCCCGGCCGCCATGCCGAAACGCTCCAACGTGATGTTCTTCTCCACCGCCGCGGCCGCCCAGCAGGCCGGTTTCCGCGCGTGCCGCCGCTGCCTGCCCGACTCGGTGCCGGGCTCCCCGGAGTGGAACCTGCGCGCCGACCTGGCCGGCCGCGCGATGCGCCTGATCACCGACGGCGTGGTCGAACGTGAGGGCGTCCCCGGCCTCGCGAAGCGCCTCGGCTACTCGGACCGCCACCTGACGCGGGTGCTGACGGCGGAACTCGGCGCGGGCCCGCTGGCGCTGGCCAGGGCGCACCGCGCGCACTCGGCGCGCCTGCTGATCGAGACGACGACGTTGCCGCTCGCGGACATCGCGTTCGCGGCGGGTTTCGCGAGCGTCCGCCAGTTCAACGACACCATCCGCGCCGTCTTCGCCACCACCCCGACGGGCCTGCGCGCGGCCGCGAAACGCCGTGCCACCCCGACCGCGCCCGGGAAGGTGACGCTGCGCCTGCCGTACCGCGAGCCGTTCGACCACGACAGCCTGCTGGACTTCCTGGCGGCACGGGCGATCCCCGGCGTCGAGTCCATCGTGGACGGTTCGTACGGCCGCACGATGCGCCTCGCGCACGGCACCGGCACCGCGTGGCTGACCCCGGCGCACGGCCACATCGACTGCACGCTCTCCCTGACCGACATGCGTGACCTCGGCAGCGCGGTGACCCGCCTGCGGCGCCTGCTGGACCTGGACGCCGACCCCGGCGCGGTGAACGAGGTGCTGGGCGCCGACCCGGCGCTGGAAGCGTTGGTGCGCAAGAACCCCGGCCTGCGCCTGCCCGGCGCGGTGGACGGCGCGGAGATCGTGACGAGGGCGTTGATCGGCCAGCAGATCACGGTGTCCGCCGCCCGCACGGCCCTCGCCACGCTCACCGCCGCGCTGGGCGAGCCACTGTCCACCCCGGACGGTGAACTGACCATGCTGTTCCCCACCCCGGCGGCGATCGCGGCACGGGGCGCGGAGGTGCTGCGCGGCCCGCGGCGGCGCATCGACACCATCCTGACGGTGAACGCGGCACTCGCGGCCGGCGACCTGGACGTGCACGTCGGCGCGGACCACGAGGAGCTTTCGCAGGCGCTGCAGGCGTTCTCGGGTGTCGGCCCGTGGACGGCGGGGTACGTGCTGATGCGTGTGCTGGGCGCCCCGGACGTGCTCCTGACCGGCGACGTCGCGTTGCGCAAGGGCGCGGCGAATCTTGGTCTCCCGTCCACTCCGGAGGGACTGGCTGCGCATGCCGGTGCGTGGCGCCCGTGGCGCAGCTACGCCGGCATGCACCTGTGGTCGGCCGCCTAGGAGCGCGTGACGGCGATCTCGTGGACGTTCGGACGGGTCGAGCACGTCGGCCGGGTAGGCGCACTCGCCGCCGTGTTGGCGGCGACGTGCCCGGATCCTGACCCCCCGATCCGGGCAGGGTTCCGTCAAAGTCGGATGGGTCTTGCCTTGCGTGGGGTTTCCCTCCGGGGGGTCCTCGCCGGACGGGCTGGTCTCCGGGATGGCGGGGGTCTTGCACGGGGTTGGGTTGGCAAGGACTGGTGTCCGTGAGGGGTGCCTGCCATCCCGTCGACCTCCCGGAGGGCTATCACACCGCGTCAAGGGGCCCGGGAGGCTTGGGCACGGGGTTGCTTCATGCTTCCGGGCCCCTTGACCCGGCGTGATCGGGCTTCGCCAGGTCGACGGGATGGCAGGCACCCCTCACGGGGTGATGGGGCTTCGCCCCGCTTCGCGGGGCCGGGCGCGCAGCGCCCGGCATACCGGGTCTGCATCCACATACCGGGTCTGCATCCACATACCGGGTCTGCATCCACATACCGGGTCTGCATCCACATACCGGGTCTGCATCCACATACCGGGTCTGCATCCCGGGGTCGGCTCACACCGCTCGCGCGCGCGATGGCAACCCCCACCCGATCCCGGGGGCCACCCGCCATGCCAGTCTACCGGTGACCACCGACAATTCCAGCCCGCCGCCGCGAACTGTGGACAACCGGGGCACCTGTGGACAACTCGACGCCCGATGTCGGTGCCCGGTGGGACAATGGAACCGGGGGCCGGAGGCCGCCGCTACAACCCGCAGCCGCACGAGTTGCGGTGCATGAACGTCGTCGCCAGCCGTGCTGTCTGCGGTTTCCGCGACGGGTCGGCGATCCGGTCCAGCAGCATCCGCACCGCGGTCCGCCCCATCTCCGCGATCGGTTGCGCCACCGTGGTCACCGGCGGGTCCACGAGATCAGCCCACTCGACCTCGTCGTACCCGACCACCGCGAGGTCCCGCCCCACCCGCACGCCGCGCCGCCTGCACTCGTGCAGCACCCCGGTCAGCATCATGTTGTTCCCCGCGACCACGGCGGTCGGCGGCGACGGCAGCTCCAGCAGCTTCGCGAGGGCGGCCGCCGCCGGCTCGGCCGCCGACGAACCCGGCATCACCAGCGACTCGTCCCACGTCAGCTTCGCCCGCCCCAGCCCGAGCCGGTACCCCAGCACCCGCTCGGTCGTCGTCGCCAAGCCCTCCGTGCCGCTGATCATCGCGATCCGCCGGTGCCCGACCTCCGCCAGGTGCTGCACGAGCCCGGACGTCGCGTAGATGTTCTCCGGCCCGACCTGGTCCACGTCCTGCGCGGTCGTCAACCGGTCCACGAGGACGATCGGGATGCCCAGCGACTTCAGCTCCGGCAGCACCGTCCCGGACGCGCGTGGCGACGGCGTCAGGATCAGCCCGTCGACCCGCCGCGACCGCAACGTCCGCACCGCCGACTGTTCCGCCGACGGCTCGTCGTGCGTGTCCGCGAGCACCAGCGTGTAACCGGATCGGGTGATCTCGTGCTCCATGGAACGCAGTAGTTCCGCGAAATACGGGTTGGCGACCAGGGAAATCGCCACGCCGAGGGTGCGGGTGCCGCCGGTGACGAGAGAGCGCGCGATAGCGTCTCCGGTGTACCCGGTCTGCTCGACGGCGGCCAGGACCCGCGCCTTCGTCTCGGGCGCGACGGACCTGGTGGAGTTGACCACGTGCGACACGGTGGTGATCGAGACGCCGGCCAGTTCGGCGACGTCCTTCATCGTGACCACGGAGAGCTCCTTGATCGAGGAAGGTGCAAGCGTTTGCGCAAACGGTTGCGTCACGGTACTGACCGCCATAACTTCGCCGCAAACCAGCCCTGCCACGGAGGTAGTCATGGGACGCCGAGGTCCTGCTCTCCTCGCCGCACTCACCGTCGCCGCGCTCGCGGTCGGTTGCACCAGCACCAAGTCCGGCTCTGACGAGTCCACAGGGGACGGGAAGACCAAGATCGGCCTGGTCACGAAGACCGACAGCAACCCGTACTTCGTCGCGCTGCGGGACGCGGCGAAGGCCGAGGCCGACAAGCACGGCGCCGAACTCGTCGCGCTCGCTGGCAAGTTCGACGGCGACAACGACGGTCAGGTCGCCGCCATCGAGAACCTGGTCCAGCAGGGCGCGAAGACGATCCTGGTGACCCCCAACAACTCCACCGGCATCCTCGGTGCCATCAAGAAGGCCCGCGACCGCGGTGTCCTCGTCATCGCGCTTGACACCGAGACTGACCCGCAGGACGCCGTCGACGCCACGATCGCCACCGACAACACGAACGCGGGCCGTCTCCAGGGCCAGTACGTGAAGGCCGCGCTGAACGGGCAGCCGGCACGGTCGATCCTGCTCGACGGCACACCCGGCTCGACGGTCTCCGAGCAGCGGCACGCCGGGTTCGTCGAGGCCGCGCAGCCGGAGAACCTCGGCACCGAGGCCACCAACGGCGAGCAGAACAAGGCACAGCAGGCGACCGAGAACCTGCTGCAGCGCGTCGCCGGGAGCGTCAACTCCATCTACACGCTCAACGAGCCCGCCGCCCGCGGCGCCTACAGCGCGCTGAAGGCGAAAGGCCTGGCAGACAAGGTGATCATCGGGTCGATCGACGGCTCGTGCGACGGTGTCAACGCCGTCAAGAACGGTGAGATCGCCGTCACCGTCATGCAGTTCCCCAAGAAGATGGCGGAGCAGGGCGTCCGGTTCGCGGTCGAGTTCGCCGAGTCGGGCAAGAAGCCGACCGGGTTCGTGGAGACCGAGACCGCCGTCATCACCGACAAGCCGCTCGCGGGCATCGACAGCAAGGACACCGCGTGGGGTCTCGAGAACTGCTGGGGCTGACCCGATGACCACCCGCGTTTCCCCCTCGGAGCTGGTCCTCCGCACCCCGGCCATCGGCCCGGCGATCGCGCTCGTGGTCGCCGTGGCCGTGTTCGGGCTGACCACCGACACGTTCCTCGACGTCGACAACCTGTCGCTCGTCGTCCAGCAGTCGCTGGTGATCGGCACGCTGGCGCTCGGCCAGACACTCGTCATACTCACCGCGGGCATCGACCTCGCCAACGCGGCGATCGCGGTGCTCGCCACGCTGTTGATCGCGAAGCTGACGATCAACGGCACCGACGCCCCGATCGCGCTGGTCATCGGCATCCTCGCGGCGGCGGGGATCGGCGCGGTCACCGGCGGGCTCGTCACGGGGCTGCGGCTGCCGCCGTTCATCGTGACGCTCGGCCTGCTGACGATCGTCACCGCCGCCAGCAGGCTGTATGCGCAGGGCCAGAGCTTCCCGGTCACCGACCCCACGCTCGGGTGGCTCGGCACCACGCAGTACCTGTTCGGGCAGATCGAGGTCACCTACGGCATGGCGGTCATGCTCGCCATGTTCGTCGGCCTCTGGTACGCGCTGACGAAAACCGCGTGGGGCAAGCACGTCTACGCCGTCGGCAACGATCCGGAGGCCGCGCGGCTGTCCGGCATCCACGTCCGCCGCACGGTGCTGTCGGTGTACCTGGTCGCCGGGCTCTGCTACGGGCTCGCGGCGTGGCAGGCGCTCGGCCGCGTGCCGAACGCCGACCCGAACGCGTTCCAGCTCGGCAACCTCGACTCGATCACCGCGGTCGTCATCGGCGGCACCAGCCTGTTCGGCGGGCGCGGCAGCGTGATCGGGACGCTCATCGGCGCGCTGATCGTGGCGGTGCTGCGGTCCGGGCTGACCCAGGCCGGGATCGACAACCTGTACCAGGACGTCGCGACCGGCGCGCTGGTGATCGCCGCCGTCGCCGTCGACCGGTTCTCGCGGGGGAGGCAACGATGACACCCGTGCTGGAGGCGCACGGCCTGGTCAAGCGGTACGGCCGCGTGACCGCCATGGACGGCGCCGACTTCGAGCTCGAGGCCGGCGAGGTGCTGGCCGTCGTCGGCGACAACGGCGCGGGCAAGTCGACGCTGATCAAGGCGTTGTCCGGCGCGGTGATCCCGGACGCCGGGCAGATCCTCGTCGAGGGGCAGCCGGTGCGGTTCCACGGCCCGCTCGACGCCCGCCGCTACGGCATCGAGACCGTCTACCAGGACCTCGCGCTCGCGCCCGCGCTCGACATCGCCTCGAACCTGTTCCTCGGCAGGGAACGCCGTCGCCGCGGTCCACTCGGGACGGTGTGCCGCCGCCTGGACGCGAAGGGCATGCGCCGCGACGCGCGCCGCGTGCTCGACGAGCTGGGCATCGACGTGAAGTCCATGACGCAGCTGGTGGAAACGTTGTCGGGCGGGCAACGCCAGGCGGTCGCGGTGGCACGCGCGGCGGCGTTCGGCTCCCGCGTGGTCATCATGGACGAGCCGACGGCCGCGCTCGGTGTCCAGGAGTCGGCGAAGGTGCTGGAGCTGATCGACCGCATCCGCGAACGCGGGCTGCCGGTCGTGCTGATCAGCCACAACATGCCGCACGTCTTCGAGATCGCCGACCGCGTCCACGTGCACCGGCTCGGCAGGCGGGTCGCGGTGGTGTCGCCGAAGACGCACTCCATGAACGCGGTCGTCGGCCTGCTCACCGGCGCGCTCCGCATGGGCGACGACGGCACGATCGAGGAGGTCGGCCTCACGACCGGGCTCGGCCGCTCGTGACACTTGTCCACAGGCCCCGCCCCGAGCGCCCACAAGTGTCGGTACCGCCTGGAAGAATGGTGACCGGGGGCCGGAGGCCGCCCCGCGGAGCGGGAGCGGCCACGTGACCCTCGTCGTCGCGGTCGGCCTGTGCACGGTCGACCTGGTGCAACGCGTGCCCGAGCTGCCCGCCCCCGGCGACAAGGTGCAGTCGGAGTCCGTCGAGGTCGCGGCGGGCGGCCCGGCGGCGAACGCGGCGGTCGCCATCGCCGCACTCGGCGGCCGGGCCCGCCTCACCACCGTGCTCGGCGCGCACCCGCTGGCCCGCCTCGCGGCCGACGACCTGTCGGCCTGCGGTGTGGAGCTGACCGACGCGCTACCCGACCGGACAGCACCGCCCGCGGTGAGCGCGGTGTCGGTGCGCGCACGCGACGGCGAACGCACCGTCGTGTCGCACAACGCGGCGGGCGTGTCCGCGCCACCGGTCACGGACCTGACGGACGCGGACGCCCTGCTGCTCGACGGCCACCACCCCGCGCTGGCGCTGGCCGCCGCCCGCGCCGCACGGGAGCGCGGCATCCCGGTGGTGCTGGACGCGGGCAGCTGGAAACCGGTGCTGACCGAGCTGCTCCCGTACGTGGACGTGTGCGCGTGCTCGGCCGCGTTCACCGCCGAGGTGCCGCTGGACAACCCGGTGGTGATCCGCACGCACGGCCCGGACCCGGTGACGTGGCAGGCGGACGGCGTGCGCGGCGAGGTGCCGGTGGCGCCGGTCGCCGCCCGCGACACGGCGGGCGCGGGTGACGTGTGGCACGGCGCGTGCGCGCTGGCGGTGGCCCGGCTCGGCCGCGTGCCGGGCGCCGAGGACGTGCCCGGGCTGGTGGAATACGCGAACCGCGCGGCCGCGGTACGGATCGGGCACGAGGGAGCGCGCGCATGGGTGACACCGATGTCGAAGTGGTGAGGCTCGCCGACCTGGTCGCGCGGGTGCGCGAGCTGCCGGGCCGCGTCATGGTCGGCATCTGCGGCGCGCCGGGCGCGGGCAAGTCGACGCTGGCGGAACGCCTCGTCGCGGCGCTGGGCGCGGAGGCCGTGCTGGTCGGCATGGACGGCTACCACCTGGCACAGGTCGAGCTGGAACGACTGGGCAGGACCGAGCGGAAGGGCGCCCCGGACACGTTCGACGCGGCCGGATACGTGCACCTGCTGCGCCGGATCCGCGACCGGACCGGTGAGACCGTGTACGCGCCGGAGTTCCGCCGGGAGATCGAGGAACCGATCGCGGGCGCGGTGCCGGTCCGCCCGGAGCACCGGTACGTCGTCACCGAGGGCAACTACCTGCTGCTGGACCAGGCGCCGTGGCACGAGGTCCGCGCACTGCTGACGGAGACGTGGTTCCTGTCCCCGGACGAGACGCTGCGGCGCGACCGGCTGATCGCCCGCCACCGGGCGTTCGGCCGCACCCTGGAGCAGGCCCGCGAGCGCACGCTGGGCTCCGACGAACGCAACGCCGTGCTGATCAACGCCACGCGGCGGTCCGCCGACCTGGTCCTGAACGCGGTCGAATGACCCCAGGGTGCGGCAGCCGGGGCGGCGGCCCCGCGGGCCAGTACTCGAAGTGCCACCACTCGTTGTCGTAGCGGCGGTACAGCCCGAACCGCCACCCGTGCGCCTCGAGCCACCGCGCGCCCTCGACCGGCCGCACGTCCATCGCGATGCCGACGACGTGCGGGGACTCCTCCGGCGGCAGCACCCGCCGCCGCGCGGCCGCCTCGGACCCGGTGCTCGCGACCTCCGCGACGAACATCCGCCACTGCTCGGCGGCGTTCCGGTGGCCGGACGTGAGGCCGATGAGCTGACGGTCCCGCCACAGCGCCTCGGTGCGCGCGGCGGTGAACGCGGCGTGGGCGGCGGGCACGAGACCGCGCAGGTCCTCGCGCGGGAAGCGGAGCCCGAGTGCCCACTGGGCGGCGGCGTGCCGTCCCCGCCGCCCGTGCCGCAGGCACGCGAACGGCAGCAGCAGGCGGGCGAGCACCATCGTGAGCCGGGCGAACAGGGCGTCTCGTCTCATGCCGACCACGGTGGCGACCGCACGTCGGCGCGCCGCGACGGGAATTCGATGAACGTGTAACAGTTCGCCCCCGGGGAGGCGCGCCACGCCGGGCGCTGCGATCGTGGAGGTCATGCCCCGGGTGCTGTTGATCGAGGACGACGCGGCCGTGCGTGACGGCCTGACGCTCGCGTTGACCAGGCAGGGCCACACCGTGCGCGCCGCGGCGACCGGCGAGTCGGGTCTGCCGCTGCTGTCCACCGCGGACGTGGTCGTGCTGGACCTGATGCTGCCCGGCATGGACGGCTTCGAGGTGTGCAGGCGCATCCGGGCCGCCGGCGAGCTGCCGATCATCATGCTGACCGCCCGCAGCGACGACATGGACGTGGTGGCGGGCCTGGAGGCGGGCGCGGACGACTACGTGGTCAAGCCCGTGCAGCCCCGCGTGCTGGAGGCGCGGATCCGCGCGGTGCTGCGGCGTGCCGGCGCGAGCCAGGCGGCGGACGTCGACCAGCACGGCGACCTCGCCGTCGACCGGTCGGCGCTCGTGGTCACCAAGGCGGGCGAGCCGGTGCGCCTGGCGCCGACCGAGCTGCGGTTGCTGCTGGAGCTGTCGTCGTCGCCGGGACGGGTGCTGAGCAGGCAGCAGCTGCTCGAATCGGTGTGGGACCACGGTTTCCTCGGCGACTCGCGGCTGGTCGACGCGTGCGTGCAGCGGCTGCGCGCCAAGATCGAGGACGACCCGGCGCACCCGAGGTACGTGCAGACCGTCCGCGGTTTCGGGTACCGGTTCGGCCCGCTGTGAGGCGCTGGTGGGGCCTGCGGGCGCGGCTGTTCGTCGCGTTCCTGACGCTGGTGGTGCTGACCGCCGCCGGCGTGGCCGGCGCCATGTACGTGCAGGCCAGGAACGAGATCCTCCAGCGGTCGCAGGACGCGGCGGTGTCGTCGATGCTGTCCGCCCTGCAGGCGCAGCTGCCGTTGCGCACCCTGCCGCCGACGGACGTGCAGCTCAGGTCGCTCGCCGGTGCCTTGTCGAACCGGACCGACACTGCCGCCGTCGAGTACGGCGACCGGTGGGTCGGTGACCTGCGGCCGCAGTGGGTGCCGCCCGGGCTGCGCAGAGCGGTCGACGGCGGGCGCGTGTCGTGGCAGCGCACCGAGCTGGGGGCCGGGCCGATGCTGGTCATCGGCACCAGGATCGGCGGCACGGAGCTGACGGTGTACTCGCTGAAGAGCCTCGCCCCGGAACAGGCGAGCATCGACGGCATGGCGGCCCGTGCATGGCTCGTCAGCCTCGGCGCCCTGGGCGCGGCGGTGCTCCTGGCGTTGCTGGCCGCCGAGGGCGTGCTCGGCCCGGTGCGTGAGCTGCGGCGCGCCGCGTGGCGGCTGGGCGCGGGTGACCTCACCGCGCGGACCACGGTCCGCGGCACGGACGAGCTGGCCGGCGTGTCCGCCACGTTCAACCACACCGCTCAGGCGCTGCAGCACCACGTCGGCGAGCTGCGGCGGATGGAGTCGGAGGCCCGCCGCTTCGTCGCGGACGTGTCCCACGAGCTGCGCACCCCGCTGGCGGCGATGACCGCGGTCACGGACGTGCTCGACGAGGAGGCGGAGACCTTGCCGCCCGACGCGGCGCAGGCGGCGCGGCTGGTCAGCCAGGAGACGAAGAACCTGACCAGGCTGGTGAACGACCTGATCGAGATCACGAGGTTCGACTCGGGCCGCGCGACCCTGGTGCTGGACGAGGTCGACGTGGCCGCGGCGATCACGTCGACGCTCGACACCCGCGGCTGGCTCACCCGGGTGGAGACGACGCTCCCCGACGGCGTCACGGCCCGCCTCGACGTGCGGCGGCTCGACGTCATCGTGGCGAACCTGGTGGGCAACGCCCTGACGCACGGCGCGGAGCCGGTGCGCGTCACCCTGACCGCGGACGACCAGTGGCTGACAATCCAGGTCACCGACGAGGGCCCCGGCCTGCCTCCCGCGGTGCTGCCGCACGTGTTCGACCGCTTCTACAAGGCGGACACCGCGCGGACCAGGTCGCCGGGCAGCGGCCTGGGGCTGGCCATCGCGAGGGAGAACGCCCACCTGCACGGCGGCACCCTGACCGCGGCCAACGCCGGCGGCGCGGTCTTCACCCTGACACTGCCGAGGGGCGGGACACGATGAAACGGTTGCTGCTACTGCTGTTGCTGGCACTCACCGCCTGCGGTGTCCGCCCGAGCGTCGCGATCGAAGGCGGCCCGGCGCCCACGGAGGAGGTGACGGAGCGGACGGTGCTGTACTTCCTGGCAGGCGCCACCCTGACCCGGGTGCTCCGCCCGCCCGTGCAGGAGAACCCGTTGGAGTTGCTGGCGAAAGGCCCGACGCCCGAGGAACTGGCGGAGGGCCTGACCACGGAGATCCCGCCGTACGCGTCCCCGATCACCGTGGCCGTCGGCGAAAACGGCATCACGGTCCGCATCTCGTCCCTGCTGAAGTACCTGTCCCCACTGGCACAGTCCCAGCTGGTCTGCACGGCGGTACCGCCAGGCCGGATCGCGACGGCCCAGGTCATCCTGTCCGACCCGGAGGAAACGCTGCCCCCGAAACGGTGCCCGTTCGAGGCTTGACGCCGGCCACGGAGCACCGAGCACGCCGCCGCCGGTCCTGGCCGTCGGCATCAACCGATCAGCTCGACCCGCGACCCGGTGCGCGACTTGTGCACCTTCAACCGCGTGGGGATGCGGTGCCGCAGTTCCTCCACATGCGACACCAGCCCGACGACCCGCCCACCGGCCCGCAACTCGTCGAGCGTGTCCATCACTTCGTCGAGGGTGTTGGCGTCGAGCAACCCGAATCCCTCGTCGACGAACAACGTGTCCAGCAGCGCCCCACCGGTCTCGGCGGCGACGACGTCGGCCAACCCGAGCGCCAACGCGAGCGAGGCGAGGAACGTCTCCCCACCGGAGAGCGTCTTGGCCGGCCGCGCCTGCCCGGAGTAGGCGTCGAGCACGTCCAGCCCCAGCCCACCCCGCATCCCCCGAGGCCCGGCGACATCGGTGTGTACGAACGAGAACCGCCCGTCGCTCATCCGCTGCAAACGGGCGGTCGCGGCGACCGCCACCTCTTCCAGCCGAGCCGCGAGCACGTACGCCCGAAGCGACATCTTCCGAGCGTTCTGCCCCCGCCCGTTGACGACGTCCGTCAGCTCCGACAATTCGGCGAACTCGGCAAGGGCGGGCCGCAACTCCTCCCAGGCACTCCGCAACCGCGAAGCCAGCTCGGCGATGTCGGCGACCCGCTGCCGAGCCCCCCGAGCCGCGGCGACAGCCGCCTCCATCTCCACCCGCGCGACGGAGTAGGCGTCGGCCGCCCCACCGACATCGACCCGAACCGAGGTGTCGACGTCGGCGAGCTCGGGCTCGTCGAGCACACGCCGAACCCCGGCTTCCCGAGCGGCGGCGTCCCGAAGCCGCCGCTCAAGCCCGTCGACGTCCACCCGCCCAGCGGCGAGCGCCGAGGAAACGTCGGCAAACCCGGCAACACCAAGCGCGTCCCGAACCGCGGCGAGCTGTTCACCGACCCGCCCCCGGGCAGCGCCCAGTTCGACGTGAGCGGACGCCAACTCCTCCAACCGCCCGGCCACACCGAGCAGGTGCAGCCGCCGAGCCCCCACGTCCCGAAACCCACCGCGAGCGGAAGCCAACCGCTCGGCGCGCTCACTCATCCGCTCCACCAGGGTGACCCGCTCGCGCGCGTACCCGGTCGTCTCTATCTCGGCCTCCCGCAACCGGTTGAGTACGTCGTCGGTCTCCGCCTCGAGCCGCTCCACACGATCCCGCAGCCCACGATGCTCACCGGCGAGCCGAACCGCGTGCTCGTGCGCCTCGACAGCAGCGCGCAGAGCTGCGCTCAGCTCATCGGCGTCCCGCCCCCGAAGCCGATCGAGCAGGGTGGCGAGCCCCTGCTCGGCAGCAGCCAACCGCCGCGCAGCTTCTTGCCGAACAGCGTCGGCCTCCTGCTCGACCCGAACCGCCTCCCGCTCATCATCGGCGGTCACGGAGCTGGCCACCCCCACAGCGGGAGTCGGATGCTCGACGGAACCACAAACAGGACAGTGCTCCCCATCAGCAAGCTCCCCGGCAAGCTCGGCAGCCATGCCAGCCAGCCGCCGCTCCCGAATGTCCAAGGTGGACTCCCGGGCAGCGAGGTGGGCTTCGACAGCAGCCTGAGCAGCCGCGGCCCGCTCACCAACCACCCGCCGAGCCACAGGCACCTGCTCCGCGTCCCGCACAAGCGCCGCCAACTCCTCCCGAGCGGCGACGAGCGCAGGCAGTTCCGCGACCGCTCGGGCGGCCTCGGCAAGCGCCTCCCGGACAGCGGCAAGCTCCGCGGGCAAAGCGGCCACCCGCTCCCCACTGGCGGTGACGACCTCGGCCGCCCGGCTCTCCAGCCACCGCAGCTCCTCGACCCGCTTCTGGTCAGCCCCTTGCTGCCGAGCCTCGTCGACGAGCCCCGCCAACAGCCCGGCAACCTCCCGCAAGGCCCCAGCCCACCACCGAACCCCGCTCGCCACGGAACCGCCGGACCCCAGCGAGTCGCCGTCAGAGGCCGCGCGGCCTCCGACGGCCGGGTTGCCAACGCCCGGCAGGCCAGGCGCGTGGAGGTCCGCGGCGTCGCCCGGGCGGCGTTCGGCATCCGGGTTGTTGATGCCCTCCACGCCGGGGGTGTCGAGGTTCGCGGCGTCGGCCGCGTGCCGTTCGGCGGCTGGGTTGCGAGCGCTCGGCGAGCCGAGCGTGTCGAGATCTGCGGTGTTGGCCGCGTGCCGTTCGGTGGCTGGGTTGCGTGCGCTCGGCGAGCCGAGCGTGTCGAGGTCCGCGGTGTTGGCCGCGTGCCGTTCGGTGGCTGGGTTGCGTGCGCTCGGCGAGCCGAGCGTGTCGAGGTCCGCGGTGTTGGCCGCGTGCCGTTCGGTGGCTGGGTTGCGTGCGCTCGGCGAGCCGAGCGTGTCGACGTCTGCGGTGTTGGCCGCGTGCCGTTCGGTGGCTGGGTTGCGTGCGCTCGGCGAGCCGAGCGTGTCGACGTCTGCGGTGTTGGCCGCGCGGCTTTCGGTCGCCGGGTTGCCAGCGCCGGGTAAGCCAAGCGTGTCGAGGTCCGCGGCCTCGGCAGCAGGGCCTTCGGCGGCCGGGCTGCCGATTTCCGCCACGCCGGGGGTGCCGAGGTTCGCGGCGTCGGCCGCGCGGCCTCCAGCGGCCGCGTTGCCAGCGCCCGGCAAGCCAAGCGCGTCGAGATCCGCGGCGTCGGTGGGCGGGCTTTCGGTGGCCGGGTTGCCAGCGCCTGGCAAGCCAAGCGTGTCGAGGACCGCGGCCTCGTCTCCGGGGTTGTAACCCGCGACCAGACGCCGCAGCTCCTCGGCAGTCGGCACCTCAGCGGTCAGCGCGGCGACCCGCTTCTCAGCCGCACGGGCAAGTGCCTCCACCCGCGCCAGCTCGCGATGAGCCGTCACCACCGGTGCCGCTCGTCGGGCTGCCGCCAGCTCCTCGGCCCATGACGCCCGCGTCTCGGCCTCCGCCGCCAACGCGGTCAGCTCCGCCTCCGCCGCGGCCTTGCGCCGCACCCGCTCGGCCAGTTCCCGCCGGGCGAGCAGCTCCGCCTCGGCCCGGTCGCGCGCGACCGCCGCGGCCAGCTCACGGGCGACGGTCTCCTCGGCGTCCGCCTCAGCCGCGGCGACCAGCGACGAGAGCCATGCCTCGTCCGCCGCGTCGTCCTCGGGCGGCTCGGTGCCGACCACCTGCGCCAGCCGCGCGACCAGCTGCACACAGTGCAGCCGTCCCGCGTCCAGCGCGCGATGGCGTTCGGCCCGCCGCTCCCGGAACCACTGCTCGACCAACGCGAAATGCTGCGTGCCGAACAGCTTCTCCAGCAGCTTCTCCCGCTCGGCCGTCTCCGCGCACAGGAACCGCGCGAACTCACCCTGCGGCAGCAGCACCACCTGGAAGAACTGGTCCTTGCTCATTCCGAGCAGCCGCTCGATGGTCCGGCCGACCTCGTCGATCCGGGTCAGCCCATCGGGAGCGTGCCCCTTCGGTGCGGCACCGACCCAGGTCAGCGACGCCTTCGCGTGTTGTTTTGTGGTGCCCTCACCTCGTTTCTTGGCACGCAGGTACTCCGGACTCCGCACGAGCCGCAACCGGTGCCCGCGCAGACTCAGCTCGAGCCGCACCTCGGTGACCACGTCCGGTTCCGCGTAGTCGCACCGCAACCGCTTCGCCTGGTCGCGCACTCCGGGCACGGCGCCGAACAAGGCGAACGCCACCGCGTCCAGCAACGTCGTCTTGCCCGCGCCCGTGTCGCCGTGCAGCAGGAACAGCCCGTCCGAGCCGAGCCGGTCGAAGTCCACCACCTCACGACCGGCATACGGCCCGAACGCGGTCAGCTCCAGCCGATGCAGCCTCACCGGTCTCCGCTCGCGTCGGCGGCGAGCGGGTGCCTGCCGGGGGACGGCGCCGCGCATGCTCGGCGCCGCCCGCCGGTGGCCAGCGGTAAGCAGGGTTCGATCATGCGGCCTCCCTGCTCCCGCGCTGCCGCGCGAGTTCCGCGCGCTCGTCGTTCGCCACCGCCGCGAAAGCCTCACGCAGGAGTGCGCGCTCGCTCTCGGTGGGCTCCGCGCCCCGGCAGTCGGTGACAAAGTCGCACGCCACGTCGTGGTCGGACCGGTCTCGCACGGTCGTGGCGTAGCGCAGTGGGGTGGCGAGCGACCCGCTGACCGGTCGCCAGTCCACGTGCACGGCGTGGGGGAACCGCTTCTGCAGGCGGCGCAACGCGTCCGTCGGCCGCACCCGGTCGGTCAGCTCCACCGACAGGTAGCAGTCCACGAGCCGCTCGTGTTCGTCAGCGGTGAGCAGCTCGTCGAGGTTTCCTGTGACCGTGGCGAGGGCGCGCGGGACCGGCAGGTCCCGCCGCTCGACCCCGGCGAGCCCACCCGCGTCCAGGTCCACCAGCCACACGGCTTTGCGGTGCCGTGCTTCGGAGAACGAGTACGCCAGAGGGCTGCCGGAGTAACGCAGGTGCTCGGCCAGCCGCTGGGGCCCGTGGAGGTGGCCGAGCGCCACATAGTCGACGCCGTCGAATACCGCGCCCGGTACCTGCTCGACGCCGCCGACGGAGATCGTCCGTTCCGACGCGCTCGGGGCGCCGCCGGTGACGAACGCGTGGGCGAGCACGATGGACCGCACACCAGCGCCGCGTGAGACGAGATCGGCGCGCACCCGCCGCATCGCCTCCGTCAGCACACCGGCATGCCCAGCCGCATCCATGCCCAGCGAGTGCCGCGCGGGCTCCGGCTCCAGGTAGGGGATCCCGTACAAGGCAACGGGTCCATGCCTGTCCTCCAGCACCACCGGCCGGTCGAGTTCGGCCACCCGGGTACGCAGGTGCAGCCCGCCTGCCGCGGCGAACTCCGCGAACGCACCGAGCCGAGGTGCCGAATCATGGTTCCCCGGCGTGATCACCAGCCGCGCGCCGGCCTGACGGATCCGGTCGAGCACCCGGGTGCAGACCGACACCGCCTCACCGGACGGCACCGCGCGGTCGTAGAGATCGCCGGACACCACGACGACATCGACCCGCTCGTCGGCGACCAGGTCCGCGAGCCCGCTGAGCACGGACTCCTGGTCGGCGAGCAGATCCCGGCCGTGGAACATCCGTCCCACGTGCCAGTCGGAGGTGTGCAGCACTCGCATGGGGGCAAAGTTAGGCGGAGGCACCGACAAAAACCGGGAGGCGCGCCACTCGAACGAGTGAAGCTCCCAGGAAAATCATCAGAAAATTCGTTCGTAGGCCGCGCGGAACCAGCGATGCCGGCCTGGTTCCGGGTCGTCCTCGGCGAACTCGACCTCCCGCAGACCCGCCCGTTCGAACGCCGCCAGATCCTTCCGGCTGACCGGCCAGGGCCGCGCGTCGACGGGCTCGTCGTCCGCCCTGCCCGCGCAGCGGACGAACAGCGCACCGCCCGGTGCGACCGTGTCCGCGATGGCCCGCACGGTCCGGTCGCGGAGGGCGGGCGAGATCGACTGGATCGTGTTCACCTCGACGACGATGTCGTACCGGCGCGCCCAATCTCCCGGCAGTGCCAGCAGATCAGCGACCTGGTAGTGCACGGAGGACGTGGGGAAGCGGCGGCGGCACCAGCTGATCGCGGTCTCGGACAGGTCGAACGCGGTGACCGCGCAACCGCGCCCGGCGAGTTCCTCCGCGTCGTCGCCGAGCCCGCACGCGATCACCAGCGCGCGGCTGCCGGGCGTGATCACGCGGCGGTCCAGCCACGCCACGAGCAGCGGGTTCGGGCCGAGCCGCGCCCACGGGACCCGATCCAGATCACCACCCACCGAGGCGTACAGATCCTCGAACGAGTCGGTGCTCCAGTCCGCCACGACGGCTCCTCCCGAAAATTGTCGGTGGTCTGGTTCATGATGCATTCCACTCGACCGAGCCCAGGAAAGGGGACGTCAGTGGAAGCGGTGTTCGGCACCGTCGCATTCGTGTTGTTGCTCCTCCTCGTCGGTGGGGCGGCGCTGTTCCGGCGGCTGTACAACGACAGCCAGCGCAGGCTGGACGACGCCGTGCAGGCCGTGCGCGAGGAGCGCGACCGGACCGACGCGCACGCCGCTGCCTTACGTCGCTACGAGGTGATGTTCGCGTCGATCAGCGGGCGCGGTGAGCTCGGCGAGCAGGTGCTCGTGGAGACCGCGCGGTCGCTTGGTCTGCGGGAGGGCCTGCACTTCACCCTGCAGACCGACGTGGCGGGCGGCGGATCCGTGCGGCCGGACATGCTGCTGTCGGTCGGCGACGGCAGGCTCGTGCCGGTCGACGCGAAGATGACGATCGCCTGCTGGCTGGAGGCGGTCGAGACCGACGACCCGGAGGAGCGCGCGGACGCGTTGCGGGTGCACGTGCGCAACATCCGGTCCAGGGCGACGGAACTGGCGGGCAAGGGCTACCAGCGGTGGGCGGACGCGATCTACGGCACGATCATGTTCGTCCCCTCGGACGCGGCCGTGGTCGCGGCGCTGGACACCGACCCCGACCTGTTGCGGTGGCTGCTGGACCGGCGGGTGTTCGTGTGCGGGCCGACGGGTTTCGCGGTGATCGCGTCGGCGGCGATGCTCGCGGCGAGCGAACGGGTGCTGGCCGCCGACATCGACGCGTTGCGCGGGCAGGCGCTCGCCGCGCACCGGGCGGCCGAGAACGCGGTCGACGCGGTGAACGTGTCGAGCACGCACCTGCAGCGGTTCGTGCAGGCGCGGCGGCGTGAGCTGGACGCGCTGAACCAGTTCACGGCCGCGGTCGCGCCGCTCACGGAGGCCGCCGCCAGTCCGGCGCCGCTCCCGGCGGTGCGCCGAGCCGACGAGGTGGTCACCAACGCCTCGCCTACCGCCCGTGACGCGCTGCCGGGTGAGCAGTACGACGAATTGTCCGATGTGGAGGTGCCGTTGGACCGTTGACCACCCACAACTCAATATGGCGCTGCTCGCGGGCACCGGCAGCGGACAGTGATCGACTGTGTCCCGGTTCACATCATGGTGTGGCTTCGGGAGTGCCGTTTTCAGAACGCTGGCCGGAGTTGTTGCCGGTTCCACTAACGTGTGCGCCGTGACCGCGACCCGCGATCGCAGGAGCGATCCTGAAGTAGACGCCGAACCGGCGTGGGACGACCGTCCCATCATCGGGCAGTTCCGTGGACTGCCCTGGTGGGCCGCAGTCCTGCTGGCGTTCGGCCTGACGGCGATCGCCGCGTTCGTCGACATGCAGCGGCAGGACTCGCTGGGACGCATCTACCAGGGCGCCTTCGTCCTGGGTTGTGTCGGCGCGATCTGTCTCGTGCGCAGGAGGAGCCTGTTCGGCCCGATGGTGCAGCCGCCGCTGGTCTTCGCGATCACGTCGGTGAGCGCGGTCGCGCTGCTGGGCCCGAAGACGGGCGGTGGCGGGCTGAAGTCGCTGCTCCTCTCGGTGGCGTGGCCGCTGACGAGCAACTTCCCGACGATGGGGATCACGACCGCGGTGGTTGTCCTGATCGGGTTGTTCCGGTGGTGGCGGGAACGCGACCCCGACCCGGACGTGCGGCCGAACAAGCCGCCGAAGCAGCGCGGGGCCGACATCGGTCTCGACGACGAGCCCGGGCAGGGCATCGGCGGACGCGGTCGCGAGCGGACGGGCAAGGAACGTGCCGCGGCGCCGGCACGTCGCGGCCGGCCGGAGATGGAAGAGCTGCCGCCGCTCGACGACCGGGCCGCACGTCGCGGGCCGGGTCGTGGATCGCGTCCGTCGCGGGAGCCTGCGGCGGGCCGGGACAGTGACCGTGACGCCGGCCGGGAGAGCGGTCGGGACGCGCGCCGTCGCGACGCTGCCGCCGGGCGCGCGGAGCGCGGGCGGGGTGAGCCCTCCGACACGCCTGGGCGGGCGCGCGGTCGTGGCGCCGACCCGACGCCGCGCCGCCGTGAGCCGGGTGCCGAGGGCGGCCGGTCCCGCGACGAGCGTGGTCGCCGGGACGCGGGCCGGGACGGTGGCCGCGAGGGTCGTGGCGGGACGCCGCGTCAGCCGCGCCGCCGCCCGCCGGAGAGCACGCGCTGACACGGCACCACGTCCGTGATGCCGTGGCCGTGGCGGTTGCCTAGCGGACGCTGCCCTGGAGGTCGTTGTCCTTCAAGGCCTTGCGCAGCTCGCGCGGAAGTGCGAACGCGACCTTCTCGTTGGCGGTCGTGACCTCCTGGACCTCGCCGTAGCCGCGGTCCGCGAGCCACGACAGCAGGTCCATGACGAGGATGTCCGGCACCGACGCGCCGCTCGTGACACCCACGGTCTCGACGCCGTCGAGCCAGGCCTCGTCGACCTCGCGTGCGTAGTCGACCAGGTACGACGCCTTCGCGCCCGCCTGCAGCGCCACCTCGACGAGCCGCTTCGAGTTCGACGAGTTCTGCGAGCCGACCACGATCACCAGGTCGCACTCCGCGGCCATCGCCTTGACGGCGACCTGGCGGTTCTGGGTGGCGTAGCAGATGTCGTCGCTCGGCGGGTCCTGCAGCTCGGGGAAGCGCTCCTTGAGCTGGTTGACGCGCACCATCGTCTCGTCGACGGACAGCGTGGTCTGCGACAGCCACACGACCTTCGACGGATCGCGGACGGTGACCTTCGCGGCGTCCTCCGCGGTGTCGACGAGTTGGACGTGCTCGGGTGCCTCGCCCGCCGTGCCCTCGACCTCCTCGTGACCCTCGTGGCCGATGAGGAGGATGTCGTAGTCGTCGCGGGCGAAGCGCTTGGCCTCCTGGTGGACCTTCGTCACCAGCGGGCACGTCGCGTCGATCGTGCGCAGCTGCCGGGACGCGGCCTGCTCGTGGACCGCGGGCGACACGCCGTGCGCGGAGAACACCACGAGCGCGCCCTCCGGCACTTCGTCCGCCTCGTCGACGAAGATGGCGCCGCGTTCGCTCAGGGTCTCGACCACGTGCTTGTTGTGGACGATCTCCTTGCGCACGTAGACCGGCGCGCCGTAGGTCTCGAGCGCCTTCTCGACGGTCACGACGGCGCGGTCGACACCGGCGCAGTACCCGCGCGGCTTGGCCAGCAGAACTCGCTTGGTCATGCCACCCAGCGTACGGACCGGACACCTGTGTAGGCAGATCGGCTGGACTGGTGCAGGCTAGACACATGAAGTCACTACCGCTCCCCGTCCGGGTTGCGGCCGGCCTCGCCGTCATGGCCGTGGAACAGGCCCGCACGCTGCCCGCCAAGATCGCCGGACTGCCGGTCACCGTGGCGAGCCAGGCCCTGCAGGTCTCCATGCGCGTGCAGCAGCAGATCACCGAGCTGGCGATACGTGGTGACGAGGTGCTGGCGGGCCTCCGCCCGGTCGAGGAGACGCCGGAGTGGGCGACCTTCGACGAGGACGTGGAGGACGACCGCTTCGACTTCAGCAAGCCGGCGCCGTTCGAGTCCGCGTTCGACCGGGTCGAGGCCGAGGACGAGGAAGAACGGCGTAACGGTCACCACAGCACGAGCGCCGAGACGTTCGCCACATCCGACCCGTGGTCGCAGGAAGAGCAGGCCCTCGCGGAGGAGACCGAGGCGCACGACGACCCCGCCGACGGCCTCGACAGCCCGGCCGACGGCCTCGACGACCGAGTCGACGGCCGCCTCGACGACAGCCTCGCCGAGGGTCGCTCGTTGCCCGAGGCCGCGGGCTACGACGAGCTGTCGCTGCCGCAGCTGCGTGCCCGTCTCCGCCAGTTCACCGCCGACGAGCTGGCCGAGCTGCTCGACTACGAACGCGCGCACGGCAACCGGCCGTCGTTCGTCGGCATGCTGACCCGGCGCATCGCCACCGTGCGCGACCAGACGTGAGCGAACCCGCAACCAGTCCGGAGAAGCCGTGGCCGGTGCGGACCGTCGCGCGCAAGGTCGCCGACTGGATCAACCGCCTTGGGGACGTGTGGGTCGAGGGCCAGGTCACGCAGATCTCCAACCGGCCGGGCACCGGCACCGCGTTCCTGACGCTGCGGGACCCGGCCGCGGACGTGTCGATGACCGTCACCTGCCCGACCGGCATGCTGCGCGCGCACGAACCGCCGCTGACGGACGGCGCACGCGTGATCCTGCACGCGCGGCCCGCGTTCTTCATCGGGCGCGGCACCTTGTCGCTGCGGGCCGACGAGATCCGCGCGGTCGGCATCGGCCAGTTGCTCGCGCGGATCGAGCGGCTGCGGAAGCTGCTGCACGCGGAGGGCCTGTTCGACCCGCGCCGGAAGCGCAGACCACCGTTCCTGCCGAACACCGTCGGGCTGATCACCGGCCGGGCGTCGGCGGCCGAGCACGACGTGATGGTCAACGCCCGCGCCCGGTGGCCCGCCGTCCGGTTTCGGGTGGAGAACGTCGCCACGCAGGGCGCGTTCGCGGTGCCGCAGATCGTCGACGCGCTCGGCGCGCTCGACCGGGACAAGGACGTCGACGTCATCGTGATCGCCCGCGGCGGCGGCAGCGTCGAGGACCTCCTGCCGTTCTCCGACGAGACGCTGCTGCGCGCGGTGTCCGCCTGCCGCACGCCGGTGCTGAGCGCGATCGGGCACGAACAGGACACGCCGCTGCTCGACCACGTCGCCGACGTCCGGTGCTCGACGCCGACCGACGCAGGCAAGCGGGTCGTGCCGGACATCGCCGAGGAGACCGCGCGGGTGCGCCAACTGCGTGACCGTGCGCGCCGCGCGTTGCACGGATGGGTGGATCGCGAGCGCCACCGGCTGGACGCGCTGCGCAGCAGGCCTGTCCTGGCCGATCCGTTCACGCCGCTGGAACAGCGGAGTGCGCAGGTCAGCATGCTCGTGGAGCGATCACGCCGGGCGATGACCGCGCTCGTGTCATCCGAACGGGCGTCCCTGGACCACACCAGGGCGCGCTTGACGACGCTGGGACCAGCCGCCACGCTTGCCCGCGGGTACGCGGTCGTGCAGTGGGTGGACGAGGAAGGAAACCCGCGAGTGCTCCGCTCGACGGCAGAGGCGCCGGATGGGACCCGGCTCCGGGTCCGCGTTGCCGACGGCGCGGTGCACGCGATCGCGTCCGACTGGGGTGACGCGAGCGGAGGTGGCGGTGCCGAGACTGGATCGTGAACCGACGTTCCTGCCGTTGACCATCGAGACCACCAACGCGGTCGCCCGTGCCATGGCCACCGAACCCGCGCTGCGTGCTCCCGCCGACGTCGTGTCCCGCCGGGCGAAGGAGGCCGACGCCGCGGCCGCCGAGTGCTGGGCGGCTCTGCTCGCCGGCTGCGACGCGCCGGGCTGCCGGACGCTGCCGGTACGGTTGCGCGCGTTGTCCGAGGCGACGTCCGACTACACGGGCATGCGCTGGTGGCTGGGCCGCGGCTCGCAGCACCGCCACCGCGTGGGCGCCGCCCTGGAACGCATCGAGGAGGCGGTCGCCGAACGCGACGGCGCCGACTTCGCGGAGGCGTTCGTCGGATACGACCAGGCGGTGGCCGCCGCGCTGGTGAACGCCCACAGCCGATTGGAGACCCACGCCCAGTGAGCGACGACCCGACCCTCGATTACGAGGCCGCCCGCGACGAGCTGGCGGAGGTGGTGGCCAAGCTCGAAGCGGGCGGCCTGTCCCTGGAGGAGTCGCTGGCGCTGTGGGAACGCGGCGAGGCCCTGGCGAAGCTCTGCGACCGCCACCTGGCGGGCGCGAAGGAACGCATCGAGTCGGCTCTGGCGGCCGCGGACTCGGACAACGCCGCGAACTGAGCGCGCACCGGCCGAGTTGTCCACAGCCCCACCGGTTGTCCACAGGTAAGATCGACAACCCCCGGACTGTCACCCACCCCTGGTAGACTGGCACGGCGGGACGCCCCCGGGATCGGGTGGGGGCTGGGCAACGCGCGCGCGAGCGGGTCAGCGGCCCGTGAAGGTCGCCGGGCGTTTGGTCACGAACGCGTCCACCGCTTCGCGGTGGTCGGCCGTCGCGCCGAGCAGGGACTGGCCCTCGTTCTCCTTGGCAAGCGCGGCTTCCAGGTCGGCGCCCGCGGCCGTCAGCAGGGCTTCCTTGATCTTCCCGAAACCCGTCGTCGGGCCCGCCGCCATGCGGGACGCCAGCTCCTGCGCCGTGGCCAGGGCGTCGTCCGCCACCTCGGTCACCATGCCGATCTCCAGCGCGCGCTCCGCCGTCACCGGCTTCGCCAGCAGCATCAGCTCCATCGCGCGGCCGTAGCCGATGAGGCGCGGCAGCGTCCACGACGCGCCCGAGTCCGCGGTCAGGCCGATGGTCGCGAACGCCATCAGGAACTTCGCGCCCGGCGCGGCGATCCGCAGGTCGCACGCGTAGGCGAACGACGCGCCCGCGCCGGCCGCCATGCCGTTCACCGCGGCGATGACCGGCTTGGCCATCGTCGTCAGGGTGCGCACGATCGGGTTGTAGTGCTCCTCGACCGTGCGGAACGGGGCCGGGTCGTCCGACTGCAGCGCCGCGACGTGCTCCTTCAGGTCCTGACCTGCGCAGAACGCCTTGCCCGCCCCGGTCAGCACCACCGCCCGGACCGCCGGATCGGCCGCGGCGTCGGCGAGACCGTCGCGCAGCGCCTCCTTCAGCTCCACCGTCAGCGAGTTGTACGCCTCCGGGCGGTTGAGGGTGAACGTGCGAACCCCCTCGCGGTCGTCGACCAGCAGCGACGTCAAAACATCCTCCTCATGCACTCGACCTGGTGCGTCCGCCTCTGCTGAGGCATTCCGACAGGAAACTCTCCGCCGCGGGCGCGAGCCGCGCGGTGTGCTCGTCGAAGAACTCCGCGGCCGCGGTGCCCGCCCAGTCCCTGGGCAGCACCTTCTCCGGCAGGCCCGGGTCACGGAACAGGAACTTGCGCCACGCGTGCAGCAGCCGCTGCGACGCCGCGAACGCCTCCGCGGGCTGCGAACCGTCCACTGCGGACACGATGGGTAGCCACTCGGTCACGAATCCGGCATAGTCCGCGCCCAGCGTCTCCAGGTCCCACGCCCGGGCGGCCAGGTCGGCGTCGTCGCCGTCGTGCTCGCCGAGGAACAGCCTGCCCGCGATGTGCTCGGCGGCGAGGATGTCCGCCAGCTCCGGCGACGGGCGGGGCGCGACCCAGGTCGTGGGCCCCAACGGTCCGTAGCCGATCAGTCGCAGAGACGAGTCGAGCCGGTCGCGGGCGCCGCGCGTCGGCAGTTCCTCCAGCACCAGCACGTGCCAGCGGCCGTCCCATGTGGAGGGATGGGTGCGGTAGATGCGGGCGGCGGCCTCGTCCAGCCTGCGCTCGGCGCGCTTGGTGAGGGCGTAGCCGGGGCCGTCGGTCAGCCGGACCGGCCGCAGCCAGTCCTGCCGGACCATTCTGGACACGGCCGTGCGGATGGCGGGCGGCTCGAAGCCCAGCGGTTCGAGCAGGCGGACGAGGGCCGCGATCGCGGCAGAGCCACCTCTGGCTCTGAGGTAGCTGCCGTAGACGTCGAACAGCGCGGACCGGGCTCGCACGATTTTCGAGTCTGTCAGTGCGGGGCCGCCCGGCGCCAGTGCGGTCCGAACCTGTCTTGGCCGGTCACCGACACGCAGGTGATCGGTTCCGATTTCACCGGCGAGATGGCATAGGGGAGAATGTCAGGGTCTTTGGCCGGGTGCGTCCGGCCAGGGTGGCAGGCTATGACGGAGGGAGCACGCTATGGCGGCCATGAAGCCCCGGACCGGGGACGGTCCCCTCGAGGTGACCAAGGAGGGTCGGGGCATCGTGATGCGCGTCCCACTCGAGGGCGGTGGGCGCCTCGTCGTCGAGATGTCGGCTGAGGAGGCAAGTGCCCTGGGTGACGCGTTGAAGGCCGCGGCTGGCTGAGGGTCCAGAGTGGAATCTCTGGGTCGGTGATCCGTCGAGTATGGAGGTCCGTTGCAAACATCGGTGCCCGCGTTACCGACGGCACTCCCCGAGGTAGAGGTGACCACCACGGCGCGGCGGACGACCCCGCTCGCCGTGGTGTGCCGCTCGGGTGACGCGGCGCCCACGTCGTTGTCGGCTCGTGGGGAGGAGCTGACCGACGAGTGGGTGAACGCCGTCGCCCTGACCGGCAAGGCAGGCGAGGTGCAGCCCGGTCCGGCCGGTTCGTCGGTGCGGTGGGTCGCGGGCGTCGGGGACGGCAGCCCTGCGCAGTGGCGCACAGCAGGCGCCGCCCTGACCAAGGCGCTCAACGCGCGGATCGCGCACGACGCCGACGCGGGCCGGTCCCCGGAGCGGACGGTGCAGCTGGAGCTGCCGTCGTCCGTCGGGCCGGACGAGGTCAGCGAGCTGGTGTGCGGGCTGCGGCTGGGCGGGTACCGGTACGCGGTGACGGCGGAGGCGGCGCCGCCCGCGGTGCGGACGATCCGGCTCGTGACAGCCGACCCGGCGTTGGAAGAGCCGGTGCGGCGCGCGGCGGTGCTGGCACAGGCGACCGCGCTGGCGCGCGACCTCGCGAACACGCCGTCGAACGTGAAGGACCCCGCGTGGCTCGCGCGGATGGCGACGCGGACCGCGGGCAAGGTCGCCGACGTCGTCGTGCGCGACGAGAAGTGGCTCGCGGACCAGGGCTTCGGCGGCGTGCTGGCGGTCGGCGGGGGTTCGGCCCGCCCGCCGAGGTTCGTCGAGCTGACGTGGCGGCCGTCCGCGAAGGCGCCGCACGTCGTGCTGGTCGGCAAGGGCATCACGTTCGACACGGGCGGCATCTCGATCAAGCCCGCCGACGGCATGCACCTGATGCGCACCGACATGGCTGGTGGCGCCGCGGTGATCGCGGCGGTGGAGGCGGTCGCGCGGCTCGGGCTGAACGTGCGGGTGACCGGCCTGGTGTCGTGCGCGGAGAACCACGTGTCGGGGTCGGCGTACCGGCCGGGTGACGTGGTGCGGCACTACGGCGGCCGCACGACCGAGGTGACGAACACCGACGCCGAGGGCCGCATGGTGATGGCGGACGCGCTCGCCTACGCGGTGGACCGGTTGAAGCCCGACCTGATCGTGGACGTGGCGACGCTGACCGGCGCCATGAAGGTCTCGCTCGGTCTGCGGACCGGCGGGTTGTTCGCGTCGACGGACGAGGTGGCCGCGCAGGTGCTCGCCGCGGGCGAGGCGGCGGGCGAGCGCTGGTGGCGGATGCCGCTGGGTTCGGACGCCGGTTCGGTGGCGGACGAGTTCGCGGAGGCGGTGCGCAGCGAGATCGCGGACGTGCGCCAGTGCCCGCCGGGGCCGGGCGGGATCGCGGCGGCGATGTTCCTGCGCGAGTTCACGGGCGGGCTGCCGTGGGCGCACCTTGACATCGCGGGCCCTGCTCGTGCGGACCGCAACTACGACGAGGTCACCGCGGGTGCGACGGGCTTCGCGGCACGCACGCTGGTCGAGCTGGTGGCCGCGCACGCCTGACGTTGTCCACAGGTCCCGCGGTTGTCCACAGGCAAGATCGACAACCCGGGGCCTGTCGGTGGGCCCCGGTAGACTGGTCAGCGGGGAGCCCCCGGGAGTGGTGGGGGCCGCCCTGACGTACTGGGCGGGGGCGTTTTCGCAGGTCAGGGCCGAGTTTGTGGCTTGGGAACCGCCCGGGCGGGCGGTGCTTCCAGGAGGCGATGTCCGCCCCGCGCGTCAGCTCGCCGTTGCCGTCGCCAGCGGTGGGTAGCGGCGGGTGCGGGCCGCGAAGACGCGGTCGAAGATGGCGAACTTCGCCAGGAAGACCGGGCCGCTCGCCGCCAGGTAGCTCAACGTCAGCGCCACCGGCTGCCAGCCGCTCGGCAGCAGCGGCAGCACCAGCTTCTCCGCGGCCGTCGTCAGCGCGATCGACGCCACACCGCCGATCAGCGTCACCGTCAGGTACGTCGTCAGCTGCGCACGCAGCTTGCCCGGCGGCCACGCCCAGTACCGCACCATCAGGAAGTGCGGCACCGAACCCGCCAGGAACGCCACCGTGCTCGCGGTCGTCGCGTCCACGCTCGTCAGGCCGTACACCAGCAGCAACACGACCTGGCTGATCCCGGTGGCGATCGCGGACGCCACCGTGAAACGGGCCAGTCGGATGCGTGGAGGTGCCATGCGTCGAAGCTATGGCCCCCGGGCTGAACACGCTCTCAGGAAGATCCCTGAGCTTCCCCGGATCAACCCCGGTCAGGGGTCAGCCGCCACACCACGTCCAGCCCGTCCTCGCCGGGCGTGAGCGGCTCCTGCGGCGGCCGCCGCTCCACGACCGCGAAACCCAGCCGCTTCGGGATCGCCGCGCTGCGCGTGTTCGCCACGTCCGTCACGATCTCCACCCGGTTCGCGCCCGTCCGGAAGGCCTCCGCCACCAGCAGCGACGCCGCTCTCGTCGCCACGCCACGGCCCACGTGGTCCGGGTGCAGCCAGTAACCCAGCTCCAGCCCGCTCGGCCCCACACGCGCCATCAGGCTCGCCGCGCCCGCCAGCCCACCCGACACGAAGATCGCGTAGTTGAACGCCGCGCCCCGCTCCCAGTCGGCGACGGTGCTCGCCACGAACGCCGTCGCCGCCTCGGGCGGGTAGCCGTCCGCCACCCACGCCATCCACGGCCGCAGGTGCGCCATCGACTCCTGCACGACCCGGTGCAGCGCCGGCGCGTCCTGCTCGCGCCAGCGTCGCAGCGTCACCTCGCCGGACCCGAGCTGCGCGCGCACCGGCTCAGCCCATCACCGACCGGTACACCGCCACCGTCTGCTCGGCCACCGACGCCCACGAGAACTCCGTGACCGCCCGCTCCCGGCCAGCGTCACCCATCAGCTTCGCCCGGTACGGCTCGGCCAGCAGGCTGTTCACCGCGTCCGCGAGACCCACCCGGAACGTCGAGGTGTCCGCCTCGTCGTAGTGCACCAGCAGGCCCGTCCTGCCGTCCGCCACGACCTCCGGGATGCCGCCGACGTCCGACGCGACGACCGCCGTGCCGCACGCCATGGCCTCCAGGTTCACGATGCCCAGCGGCTCGTACACCGACGGGCACACGAACACCGTCGCGTGCGACAGGAACTGCCGCACCTCCGCGGGCTGCAGCATCTTCTGGATCCAGTACACGCCCGGCCGCGCCGCCGCCAGCTCCGACACCGCCTGCGTGGTCTCCTCGGCGATCTCCGGCGTGTCCGGCGCACCCGCGCACAGCACCAGCTGCGCGCCGGGGTCGATCTGGTGCGCGGCCGCGATCAGGTGCCCGACGCCCTTCTGCCGCGTGATCCGGCCGACGAACACCACGATCGGGCGGTCCGGGTCGACGCCGTAGTGGCGCAGCGCGTCCGACTCGGTGACCGGGTGGTAGGCCGACGAGTCGATGCCGTTGCGCACCACCCGCACCTTCTCCGGGTCGAGCGCCGGGTAGCAGTCGAGCACGTCGGCGCGCATGCCCTCGCTGACCGCGATGATCGCGTCCGCCGACTCGTACGCCGTCTTCTCCACCCACGACGACAGCCGGTAGCCGCCGCCGAGCTGCTCGGCCTTCCACGGCCTGCGCGGCTCCAGCGAGTGCGCGGTGACCACGTGCGGCACGTCGTAGAGGATCTTCGCCAGGTGGCCCGCGTGGTTGGCGTACCACGTGTGCGAGTGCACGAGGTCCACGCCGTCGACGGCCGCCGTGATCGACAGGTCCGCCGACAGCGTCCGCAACGCCTGGTTCGCCCGCTCGAGACCGGCCGCCGGGTTGTGGGAATGAACACCCTCACCCGAGCGCGGTCCACCGAAGCAATGCACGTCGACATCGATCAGTTCACGCAACCTCGGCACGAGGAACTCGACGTGAACGCCTGCTCCGCCGTAAACCTCCGGCGGCCATTCGCGAGTTAACAGCCCGATACGCACGTGGCTCAAGGTAGCCGTACCTGTGCGAACGCGGTTAGGGTCAGCCACGTGAAGGGCCAGCAGCCACACGTGCTCGCGATCGTGCTCGCCGGGGGCGAAGGGAAGCGGCTGTGGCCGTTGACCGCCGACCGGGCGAAACCCGCGGTGCCGTTCGGGGGCAACTACCGGCTGATCGACTTCGTGCTGTCGAACCTCGTGAACGCCGGCTATCACCGGTTGTGCGTGCTCACGCAGTACAAGTCCCACTCGCTGGACCGGCACATCTCCACGACGTGGCGGTTGTCCAGCGTGCTCGGGCAGTACATCACCCCGGTGCCCGCGCAGCAGCGGCTCGGGCCGCGCTGGTACACGGGCAGCGCGGACGCGATCTACCAGTCGCTGAACCTGGTCTACGACGAGAAGCCGGACCACATCGTGGTCTTCGGCGCCGACCACGTGTACCGGATGGACCCCTCGCAGATGGTCGCCGAGCACGTCGAGGCGGGCGCGGGGGTGACCGTCGCCGGGATCCGGGTGCCGAGGTCGGAGGCGAAGGCGTTCGGCTGCATCGACTCGGACGCGACCGGCAAGATCACCCGGTTCCTGGAGAAGCCGTCGTCGCCGCCGTCGGTGCCGGACGACCCGGACGTGACGTTCGCGTCGATGGGCAACTACGTGTTCCGCACGGAGACGCTGCTCGACGCGCTGCGGGAGGACGCCGCCAACCCCGAGTCGATGCACGACATGGGCGGCGACATCATCCCGATGCTGGTCGGGCGCGGCGACGCGCGCGTGTACGACTTCGACGACAACGAGGTGCCGGGCGCGACCGAGCGGGACCGCGGCTACTGGCGGGACGTGGGGACGCTCGACGCGTACTACGAGTCGCACCTGGACCTGGTGTCGGTGCACCCGGTGTTCAACCTCTACAACCACCGCTGGCCCATCCGCACGGCGACGCCGCCGCTGCCGCCCGCGAAGTTCGTCAACTCGGGCAGCGCGGTCGAGTCGATGATCGGGCCGGGTTCGATCGTGTCCGGCGCGTCGGTGCGCGACTCGGTGATCAGCGCCGACGTGGTGATCGAGGACGGCGCGGTGGTCGAGGGCAGCGTGCTGCTGCCGGGCGTGCGGGTCGGGAAGGGCGCCGTGGTGCGCCGGGCGATCCTCGACAAGAACGTGCAGGTCGCCGAGGGCGCGGAGATCGGCGTGGACCTCGACGTCGACCGGCAGCGGTGGACGGTGTCGGCCGGTGGCGTGGTCGTTCTCGGAAAAGGCGAACGGGCGGAGTGAGCCGGCTCTACGCTTGACGGATGGAGCCGTCGGAGCCGCCGGGCAGCGACCCGTACCAGGCTGTCTGGCAGATGTCGCAGGTCGGCGACGCGGGCAAGCACGGCGGCCGGCGGATCCGGTGGGTCGCGGGGATCGTCGGCGGGCTCGTGGGGCTGTTCCCGTTCGCGCTGATCGCGACGGCCGTGTGGGGCTGGTGGACGGGCGACGCCGAGTTCAACGGCGTCGGGTTCGCGTTCCTCGTGGTCGGCCTGGCGGCGGGCCTGACCCTCGGCGGCTACGTCGCGACCAACGACGACTGAGCTGTCCACAGCCCCGCCGGTTGTCCACAGGCAAGATCGACAACCCGGGGACTGTCGCCCACCCCCGGTAGAATGGACGTCGGGGTGGCCCCCGGGATCGGGTGGGGGCTGCCTAGGTGAGGTACTGGGGGCGGGCCATTTTTCAGTTGCCGGGCGCTGTCCGGGGTCAGCCTGTTTTCGCGGCCACCAGCAGGCCGTCGCCCAGCGGGAGCAGGACCGGGACCAGGCGGTCGTCGTCCCGGACCGCCCTCGCCACCTCGCGCAACGCGACCGTCTCGGCGTCCCGCCGGGCCGGGTTCGCCACCGAGCCCGACCACAGCACGCTCGCGAACGCGATCACGCCGCCCGGCCGCAGCAACCGCACGCCCTGCTCGTGGTACCCGGGGTACTCCTGCTTCGCCGCGTCGACGAACAGCAGGTCGTAGGCCTCCTCCGTCAGCCTGGGCAGCACGTCGAGCGCGCGCCCCATGATCAGCCGCGTGCGGCCGGGAGCGATCTTGGCCTCCATGAACGCGCGCTTGGCCGCGCTCTGGGGCTCCGGGTCCACGTCGATGGACGTGAGCACCCCGTCCTGCGCCATGCCGCGCAGCAGGTAGAGGCCACTGACGCCGGCGCCGGTGCCGACCTCGACCACGGCTTTCGCCTGGGTCGCCGCGGCCAGGAACCGCAGCGCGGCGCCGCCTGCCTGCGTGACGGGGGCGCAGCCGAGCTGCGTACCCCGCCTGCGGGCGGCGGCCAGCGTGTCGTCCTCGGTGAGGTAACCCTCGATGTACGCGTTCAGCGCGTCCGAGTCGATCGTCGGCGTATCGGATGCCACGAAGTGTGAGATTAGCGTTGTCCGACCCCGAACCGGGTGATAAGGCCCCGGTCGATTCTCAGGCGCTTCTCAGACGGCTCTCACTACCTTCACATCGAGGCTCGAAATCATGCTTGTTGTCAGAGGGACTCGAGGCCCGGGGGATGGGGAACACGATGAGCATCGCAGGCGTTGAGAAGGGCACAGGGTTCACCGACCCGGAAGAGGTGGCACACCGCCCGATGCCTACGCAGACCGCCGACGCCGCGCCCGTCACCCTTGACGAGGCCACCGCATGGACGCCGCCGTCGTGGGACGAGGTGGTGCGGGAGCACGCCGACCGTGTGTACCGCCTCGCGTACCGCCTGACTGGCAACGCCCACGACGCCGAGGACCTCACCCAGGAGACCTTCATCCGGGTGTTCCGTTCGCTCGCGAACTACAAGCCGGGCACCTTCGAGGGCTGGCTGCACCGCATCACCACGAACCTGTTCCTCGACATGGCGCGCCGCCGCTCGCGGCTGCGCATGGAGGGGCTGCCGGAGGACACCGACCGGCTCGCCGGTGACGACCCGAGCCCGGAGCAGGTCTACGTCGAGACCCACCTCGACCCCGACCTGCAGGCCGCGCTGGACGAGCTGCCGCCCGAGTTCCGGGCCGCGGTCGTGCTCTGTGACGTGGAAGGCCTGTCGTACGAGGAGATCGGCGCCACCCTCGGGGTCAAGTTGGGTACTGTGCGGAGCAGGATCCACCGGGGGCGCCAGGCGCTGCGCGCGTCGCTCGAGCGCCGTCGTGAACTGGCACGGGAGGGTAGGTCGTGACCGACGAGCGCGGTTGGGGTCTGTCCGAACAGCATCTGCTCCCGGACGCCGTGGTGGCGTTCGTCGACGGCGAGTTGTCGGCGACGGCGCACGACCGCGCCGCGTCCCACGTCGCCAAGTGCGCGGCCTGTGCCGCCGAGATCGCCGCGCAGCGGCAGGCGGCGTCCGCCGTCCAGTCCGCCAACGCGTTCTCCGCGCCCGCCGGGCTGCTCGCGAACCTGATGGCGATCCCCGAGCAGGTCGAGATGCCGTCCGTGCCGGACGGCCTCGCCATGACCAAGGACGGCCAGCTCGTCGCCGTGCAGCGACCCGACCGGGTCCCGCAGCTCGGGGGTACCGCGCCGTTGGGAAGTTCGGCGAAGCTCGGCGAGGGCCGCGCGGTCCTCGGACGTAGACCTGGCCGCCGCACCGTGCAGGGCGCCGGCGTGGTCGTGTCCGGGCTGGTGCTCGGCGCGCTCGCACTCGTCAGCACATCCAGCGGTGGCGACGCGCCGCCGCGCACCCCGGCCAACGGCGAACCGCGGCCCGCGGTCGTCGGCGGCGGTGCCATGCAGCAGGCCGGCTACGTGGCGACGGCGACGCTGCACGTCACCGGCCGCTAGCGCAACGCCGACTTCACCGCTCGTGCGGCAGGCTTGGCGACGATGAGCAACCAGTGGACTCCCGAGCAGGGCCAGCCGCCGAACGGCAGCGCCGTTCCCGGCGGCGACGACCGTCCCCGGCTCGGGCCACGACCGTTGACCCACCCGCCCGTCGACCCGGGTGCGGCCGCCGTGTTCGGCCGTCCGGCCGGTGTCGACGGCGCGTTCTCCCCCCGGTCCGCGCTTCAGCCGACGCTCGGTGAGCTGAAGACCGCGCCACCCGCCCCCGAGGCGCTGGCGTCGGCGTTCGGCAGGCCCGAGGGCAACCAGGAGCTGCTGCAGCGCCCGCCGTCGGACGAGCACGGCGCGAACGGCGTCGACCCGTGGGACACCGAGGCCGCGCACGACCCGTGGCGTGACCCGTCGGCGGGCGCGGTCATCGGCCCGCCCGCGGTCGGCCCGGAGCAGGACGGCGACGACGACAAACCGGCGCCCAAGCCCGCCGCGCAGCTGCTGAGCCTGCCCGAGGTGCTGTTCGGGCGCCGCGTGAAGGTGTCCGCGCTCGTGACGCTGGCCGTGCTGGCGCTGGTCATCGGCGCCGGTGGCGGGGTCGCCGCGTACTTCATCGCCGACCGGGGCGACCAGCTGACCAGCGACGCGACGCTCGCCGAGGTGACCGCGGCGAAGGAACGGCCGCCGGGTTCGGTCGCCGACATCGCGAACCGGGTGCGGCCCGCGGTCGTGACCATCGAGGTCCGCTCCGAGCAGGGCGCGGGCGTCGGGTCCGGCGCGGTGATCGACTCGGGCGGCTACATCCTCACCAACGAGCACGTCGTCACCCTCGGCGGCGCGGTGTCCGAGGGCCAGGACATCACCGTCGTGTTCAACGACGGCCAGCGCACGGAGGCGAAGCTCGTCGGTTCCGACCCGAAGATGGACCTCGCGGTCGTGAAGGTCGAGTCCGACGTCAGCACGGTGATCCAGCTCGGCAAGTCCGCGGACCTCGCGGTCGGCGACACCGTCCTCGCGATCGGCTCCCCGCTCGGCGAGACCGACACGGTGACGCTCGGCATCGTCAGCGCCCTCAACCGCCCGGTCGTGGTCGGCGAGGAGGACGGCGTGCCAGCGGTGTACGACGCGATCCAGACCGACGCCGCGATCAACCACGGCAACTCGGGCGGTCCGCTGGTCGACCAGACCGGTGCGCTCGTCGGCATCAACACGTCGATCATCTCGACGTCCGAGGAGGGCGGCAGCATCGGCCTCGGCTACGCCATCCCGATCGACGACGCCCGGCCGGTCGCCGAGTCGCTGATCCGCACCGGGAAGGTCAAGCACGCCGACCTGGGGGTCAACGCGGCGTCGGTGTCGGCGGAGACGGCCGAGGGCGCGCGGGTGCAGAACGTCCGCGAAGGCGGCGCCGCCGACAAGGCGGGGATCAAGCAGAACGACATCATCAGGAAGGTCGGTGACCGGCCCATCGCGAACGCGGCGGAGCTGATCGTCGCGGTGCGCCACCACAAGATCGGCGACGTCGTGCCGGTCGTGCTGGCGCGGGACGGCCGGGAGCTGACGGTTCAGGTGACGTTGCAGTCCGATTGACCGGCTACGCTGGAAGGCGGCGTCGGGGTTGCGTGCTTCGGAGGTAGGCCACAGTGTTCGACAGCATCGGCTGGGCCGAGATCCTCATCTTGGTCGTGGCGGGCCTGTTCATCCTCGGACCCGAGCGGCTGCCGTCCGCGGCGGCGTGGCTCGGCCGGAACGTGCGGAAGGTCCGCGAGTACGCGACCGGCGCGCGGGAACAGCTGCGCAACGAGATGGGTGACGACTTCGAGGAGCTGCGCAAACCGCTGCAGGACCTGCAGCAACTGCGCAACTTCGACCCGAGGCGCGCGGTGACGCGGCACCTGTTCGACGAGGTGGACACCCCGAACGGCGGCACCAAGCCCAACGGCCACGCCCCGTCGCCCGCAGCACCCGCACCGGCCCCGACGCGCGAAGACCCGAAACCGCCGACCGACAAGCCGTCCTTCGACCCGGACGCGACGTGAGGGCGGCCGCCGGCCCCCGATTTCCAGCCTAGCGGCGAGCACCGACAGTTTTGGGTGCCCGCGATGAGGGCTGTGGACAGCTCGGCAGTTGTCCACAGGGACGGTCCGCGGTGACGTAAAGTGTCGGTGGCATGCCGTAGCGTGGTGACCGGGGGCCGGAGGCCAACGGGCTGCGCTCTCTCGGGCGTTTGTCTTGTGTCGGCCGCGTGGTGGGTCCGGATCGGTGGCAGACGCGGGGTTCACCGAGTCCGGCGAGCCCGGCGCAGCCGCGTTCCGCAGGTCGGGCGTCGCCGGGGTTTTCGCGGATCGGGCGTTGCCGGATTTCGTGGGCCGAGTGTCAGCGGGTTCTTGTGGTCCGGGGTGTCGCCGAGTTCTTGTGGTCCGGCGTCGCCGTGTTTCGCGGATCGAGTGTCGCCGGGTTTTGTGGGCCGAGTGTCGGCGGGTTCTCCTGGCCCGGGCGTCGCCATGTCCCGGATCAAGTGTCGCTCGGTTTCGTGGGCCTGTGGATGAGTGGGTGAGCTGTGGACAACCGGCCCCCGCGGACTGCGCGAGGGCCGGAATGTCGGTGGTGTGCCGTAGGCTGGAAAACGGGGGCCGGAGGCCAAACCCGCACGTCAGACTGGAGACACCGACAGCATGCGGCCCGCCAGCCCGCGTGCCCTTGTCGACAGCTTCGCCGCGATCCGGGTCAGTTCCTGTGCCGCCGCCGAGTCCGGGACCGACTTCACGATCGGCTTGCCGTCGTCGCCCGCTTCGCGCAGGCGCGGGTCGAGGGGGACCTGGCCGAGCAGCGGGACGTCGGCGCCGATCGTCTTCGTCAGCGACGTCGCCACCGTCTGGCCGCCGCCCGAGCCGAAGGGCTCCATGCGCGAGCCGTCCGGCAGCTCCAGCCACGACATGTTCTCGATCACGCCCGCGATCCGCTGCCGCGTCTGCATCGCGATGGCACCGGCCCGCTCGGCGACCTCGGCCGCCGCCTGCTGCGGGGTGGTCACGACGAGCAGCTCGGCGTTCGGCAGCAGCTGGGCCACCGAGATCGCGATGTCGCCGGTGCCCGGCGGCAGGTCGAGCAGCAGCACGTCCAGGTCACCCCAGAACACGTCGGCCAGGAACTGCTGCAGCGCGCGGTGCAGCATGGGGCCGCGCCACACCACCGGGGTGTTGCCAGGGGTGAACATGGCGATCGAGATGACCTTCACGCCGTTCGCCGACGGCGGCAGGATCATCTTCTCCACGCGGGTCGGCTTGCCGTCGGCGCCCAGCATGCGGGGCACGGAGTGGCCGTAGATGTCGGCGTCGACGATGCCGACCGACAGGCCGCGTTCGGCCATCGCCACCGCGAGGTTGACCGTGAGGCTCGACTTGCCGACGCCGCCCTTGCCGGACGCCACGCAGTACACGCGCGTCATCGAGCCGGGCTCGGCGAACGGGATCTTCGGCTCCTCGGCACTGCCGCGCAGCTTCTGTCGCAGCTCGGTGCGCTGCTGGTCGGACATGACGTCCATCTCGACGGTGACGTGCCGCACGCCGTCGACGGCCGACACCGCGTTCGTCACGTCCTCGGTGATCTTGTTGCGCAGCGGGCAGCCCGACACCGTGAGGTAGATCTCCACGTGCACGGCGCCCTCGTCGCCGATCGTCACGTTCTTGACCATGCCCAGGTCGGTGATCGGCTTGTGGATTTCCGGATCCTGCACGGTGGCGAGCGCGGCGCGCACGGCCTCGACGTCTGGAGTGGTCACGCGACCATGCTACGGCCCCGTTCCGTAACATCGTCTTCGTGCCGGAGCCTGCGGTGACCCGGATGCCCACCGGGAAAGAGCTGGACGCTTGGCGTTCCTTCCTGCGCGCCCACGCTCGGCTGAGCCGCGTGCTCGAGGCGGAGCTGGTGGCGGAGCACCCGATCACGCTCGGCGGCTACGACGTGCTGGTGCAGCTCGCCGAGGCCCCCGGCCGCCGCCTGCGGATGGCCGAACTGGCCGACGCGGTGCTGCTGTCCCGGTCCGGCGTGACCCGGCTCGTCGACCGGCTCGAGGTCGCGGGCATGGTCACCCGCGAACGCTTCGACGGCGACGGCCGCGGCATCGTGGCGGTTCTCACCACGAAGGGCGTCGACACCCTCCGGGCCGCGGCGCGGACGCACCTGGCGGGCGTGGTCCGGCACTTCGTGGAGCACCTGAGCGAGGACGAACTGGCCACGTTCGGCGCACTCTGCACCCGCCTGATCGACTAGCTGCCCACAGGTCGCGATCACCCAGCGACATGGACGTGCCTTTCAGCGCCCTGACACAGGGCGCGGAGTGCCCGACCCGCGAAGCGGGCCAGCACCACGCCGCGAAAGGCGCGTTGACAGCACCGGCCGATGCCGCGAACGCGCCTTTCACGGCACGACCACCACGCGGGGAGCCGGGCGCTGCGCGCCTGGCCCGCGAAGCGGGCCCACCCGCCAAGCCGAGCGCAGCTCACCACCAAGGGGCTGCTGCCTGCCATCCCGTCGACCTGGCGAAGCCCGATCACACCGGGTCAAGGGGGCCCGGACGCACGACGCAACCAGCTGACCAAACCGCCCGGGCCCCCTTGACCCGGTGTGATAGCCCTCCGGGAGGTCGACGGGATGGCAGGCAGACCCCGGACACCAGTCCCTGCCAAACCAACCCGAGACCGACCCCCGCCATCCCGGAGACCAGCCCGTCCGGCGAGGACCCCCCGGAGGGAAAACCCCGCGCAAGGCACACCAAAAACCCCGGGCACACAAACCGCCACAATGCCGCTGACCTGCGAAAACCGAAAGAAAAACCGCGCCCCCAGTACGTACGGGCGGCCCCCACCACTCCCGGGGGCACCCCGCTGTCCAGTCTACCGGTCACCACCGACAGGGGGACGGATGTCGATCTTGGCTGTGGACAACCACCCCACCTGTGGACAACCCGACCCCAGGCCCGGCCATCAGCGGAATCGCGCGGCAGGAGACCTCAGGTCTCCGCCCACCGAGCGTCCTCGCGCACCGTATCCGCCGACGGCCGGGACTTGCGAGGCTTGGCGTTCAGGTCAGCGCGCAACCGGTCCAGCTCACTGCGCAGATAATCCCGCGTGGCGACCTCCCCGACCGCCAACCGCAGCGCGGCAAGCTCCCGCGCCAGGAACTCGGTGTCCTCCTTGGTCCGGGCGGCGCGCGCCCGGTCCTCCTCCAGCGACACCCGGTCGCGGTTGTCCTGGCGGTTCTGCGCCAGCAGGATCAGCGGCGCGGCATACGCGGCCTGCGTCGAAAAAGCCAGGTTGAGCAGGATGAACGGGTACGGGTCCCAGCGCAGCGAGACCGCCGTCAGGTTGAGTGTGATCCACACGAGCACGATCAGCGTCTGCCAGAACAGGAACTTGCCCGTGCCGAGGAACCGCGCGAGCCGCTCGGACAGGCGGCCGAACGCCTCCGGGTCGATGGAGACCCGGAAACCGGGGCGGCGGGGCTGGTCCAGTCGCCGGCGGGAAAGCAGGTCAGGCATCCGCTGGCTCCTCGTTCGCTGACTCCCGCCACCCGGTGGGCAGCAGGTGGTCCAGCACGTCGTCGACGGTCACCGCGCCCACCAGGTGCTCCGTGTCGTCCACGACCGGGGCGCACACCAGGTCGTACGCGGCGAAGTACCTGGTCACCTCGTTCAGCGTCGCCGACGGGGGCAGGCGCGCCAGCTCGGTGTCCAGTGCGCTCGCCACCAGCTCGCCGGGTGGTTCGCGCAGCAGCCGCTGCAGGTGGACGCAACCCAGGTAGCGGCCGGTGGGTGTCGCGGACGGCGGGCGGCACACGAACACCATGCTGGCCAGCGCCGGGGTGATGTCCGGGTTGCGGACCATGGCGAGGGCCTCGGCGATGGGGGCGTCCGGCAGCAGCACGATCGGCTCGGGGGTCATGAGGCCGCCCGCCGTGTCCGCCGAGTACGCCAGCAGGCGCCGCACCGGGTCGGACTCCTGGCGTTCCATCAGGCCGAGCAGCCGGGCCTGGTCGACGTCCGACAGCTCCGCCAGCAGGTCGGCGGCGTCGTCGGGGTCCATGGCCTCCAGGATGTCCGCCGCCCGCTCCTCGTCCAGGTGGGCCAGCAGGTCCTTCTGGTCCTGCTCCGGCAACTCCTCGAACACGTCCGCGAGCCGCTCGTCGTCGAGGCTGTCCGCCACCTCGTACCTGCGTTTGGCGGGCAGCTCACGCAGCGCGGCCGCCACGTCCGCGGCGCGCATGCCCTCGAACACGGTCAGCAGGTGCACCGCCCCCTGCGGCGCCGACGCCAGGTCCGTGACGCCCGGCGCGTTGATCTCCTCCCACCGCAGCACCTGGATCGGGCCGCGGCGGGACAGCCTGCCGGTGCGTTCGCGGATGGCGACGCGGGACAGCACCCAGTCGCGGGTCCTGCTCGGTTCCATCGCCGCGTCCACCAGCACCGCGTGCCGTTCCGTGCCGACGACCACCGCGCGGGCGTCCAGCAGCTGACCCACCACCAGCACCTCGTTGGGGCGCTGGTGGAAGCGCCGCAGGTTCACCGAGCCCGTCGCGAGCGTGACCGCGTTCGCGTCGATCGACGTCACCCGCAGCATCGGCACGAAGATCCGGCGGCGGGTCGCCAGCTCCACGACGGCGCCGAGGACGCGCGGCGGCTCGCGGTCGGTGCGCAGCACCGCCACCACGTCCCGGATCTTGCCGATGGACTCGCCGTCCGGCCCGAACACCGGCAGACCGACGAGTTGTGCGACGAAGACCCTGCTCACGGCACCCACGCGCGCAAGGCTATCCGGTCTACCCGCCGGTGAGCTTGTCGACGAGCGCCGGGTCGAGCACGTCGGTCAGCTCGTCGTACGGCATGTCGACGACCGGGGTGCCGCACGCCGTGGCCCGGCCAAGCGCCGCCATGTCGACCGTGAACGACGCGTGGTCGCGGGTGAACGCCACCAGCACGTCCGTGCCGAGGTCCTCCTGCTTCAGCGGCAACCGCGACTGACCGGTCAGGGGATCCGTGCACGCGGCGATCGGCTCCTCGCGCAGCCACAGGGCGGCGAGCCAGTCCGCGCCGTCCGGCTGGAACACCTCGTCGGCGGTCAGCGCCTTGCCGGTGTCGAGGTCCACGGTGACCGTGCCGTAGCTCTGCCACGACGAGTTCGTCAGCACGCCCAGGTCGGGTCGGCTGTCGTAGCGCACGGACACGTAGTGGTCGGTGCGCAGCAGCACGTCGGCCGTGACCGCGATCGACGCCGGGTCGTCCCAGCGGTCGTCGCCGGTCTCCCGCATGTCCTGGCGGATCGCGGCGACGCCGTCGCGGACCTCGCGGACCGCGGCGTCGACCGGCGCGCGCAGCGCCTCGTTCAACGCGTCGGCGCGCGGCGACCCGGACACCGTCACGACCTGTGCCGACACGTCCATGTGCTCGTAGCTCGCCTGCTCGGTCGACACGCTCACCGCGAACGGCTCGGCCGGTGGCGGGTCGTCGCCGCCGGTGGTGTTGACCACGATCACCGTCGCGCCGGCCACCACCGCGGCGCCGACGACCGCGGCGGCGACCTTCGCGGCCACCGCACCCGTGGCCGCCTTCGCCGCGACCGCCGAACCCGCGGCACCGCCCGCGGCGGCCACCGACCCGCCGCCGGTCGCCGTGAGCACGCCGGTCGACGACACCAGCCAGGCCATCGGCGACGCGGCCAGCAGCACGCCCGCGTACCCGGCGAGCCGCTGCCAGCCCGTCGACTCCCAGTCCTTGCCGTACCCGGCGACCGCCGCCGACTCCAGTTCCTTCACGAACGCTTCCGCGCTCGCCGGCCGGGCCGCCGCGTCCTTCGCCATGCCCCGCGCCACCAGCGCGCGCACCGGCTCCGGCACCTGCTCGACGGGTGGCGGCGCGTACTGGTGGGCGTGCCGGAGCCGCTCGGTGTCGGTGTCGGCGAACGGCCGGAAACCCGTGACGCACAGGAAGAACACGCACGTCGCCGCGTACACGTCGGTGGCGGGGGTCGCCGGCCCGCCCTGCCACTGCTCGGGTGCCATGTACGCGGGCGTGCCACCGGAATGTCCACTGTGGCCGGCGAGCAGCGCGATGCCGAAGTCCACGAGCTTGCTCTGGTTGTTGGGCTGCACCAGCACGTTGCCCGGCTTGTAGTCGCGGTGCACGGTGCCCGCCGCGTGCGCGGCCGCGAGGCCAAGCAGCGACCCCTTCAGGATCGCGAGCGCGGCCTCCGGGGTGAGCGTGCCGTGCCGTTCGAGGATCTCCTTGAGCGAGACGCCGGGCACGGCCTCCATCACGATCGCTGCGCCGTCGGCGGTCTCCACGAACTGGTACAGCCGCGCCACGTGCGGGCTCACCACGCGGTGCAGGATCGCCGCCTCGTGCCGGAACTGCGCACGCGACGCCTCGTCGGCCGCGTGCAGGTACTTGATCGCCACGACCCGGCTCGTCGCGTCGTGGCGGGCCAGCACCACCCGCCCGAAACCGCCCTCGCCGAGCACCGTCAGCTGCGTGTACCCCGGCACCGTCCACTCAGACACGCACTGCAAGGTAGCGGGGTCACGCGAGCGCCGCCGCGATACGCGCACACGCTGCGCCCAACCAGTGGCCTGGGCCACTGTAGAGCCAGTTGTCGACCGCGCGGACGAACGTCCACCGCCGTGCCAGCGACCAGTCCAGCCCCGCGGCCTCGGTGATCGCCGCCAGCCCGCCCGCGGCCTGGACCTCGTCGAACCTGTTCCACAGCAACGGGATCAGGCCGAACTCGAGGTCGCCCGCGATCGGCTTCGGGTCGATCACGAGCCACGGCTCGCGGTCCCCGCGCAGCACGTTGTCGTAGTGCAGGTCCTCGTTGACCAGGTGGTTCCCCGGCGTCAGCTCCCGGCAGTACGCGACGGCCTGGTCGACCAGCTCGGCGGGCACCGACCCGTCGTTCTCCGCCGGCAGCTCGTGGACCCAGCGCGCCGCGTTGTCCCGCATGTGCCGGACGCCGGGAGGCGCGGGCCGGTCGAGGCGGCGGATCATGCCCGTGACCACGGCGAGCGCCTCGTCGATCGGCGCTTGCCGCAGCGTGACCGACGGGTCGAGGCGCTCCAGCAGCAGCGCCCACTCCGCGTCGTCGTGCGCCAGCATGCGGACCGCGCCGTCACCGTCCCACAGGGACAGTGCGAGTGCCTCGTGCCTGGCCTCGTCGTGCGGCCAGGTCACCTTGAGCACGGCCGGATCGCCCGCCGGGCGGCGGACCGGCACGACCAGTGCGCACACGCCGTGCATGAGGGGGCCGTCGACGGTCAGCTCCCAGCGGTCCAGCAGCGCCTCGGTGCGTGCGGGCAGCCGGGCCAGCCACTCGGCGCCGTCCTCGTCGAAGCCCGCCGCGAAGCTCTCTGGCACGGTCAAGGACATGCCGACAGGGTGGCGTAGCTGACACGTGCACGGCGAGCCGGTTTCCGACGCCCTAGGGTTACCCGCAGGTAGCTTCACTGTCAGGGAGGCTCGATGAGGTCACCGAAGGACTTCTTCCGCCCGCTCGCCGTCGGCGCGCCGGAGCCGCTGCGGCAGATCCCCTTCCGCCCGTCCCGGATGATCCACTTCTTCGACCCGGGCAACGAGAAGATGGCGGCCAAGGTGCCCGGCATGGTCGGCAAGGCCGACGTGCTGCTCGGCAACCTCGAGGACGCGATCCAGGCGGACCGCAAGGAGGCCGCGCGCAGTGGCCTGGTGCGGATCGCGCGCGAGGTGGACTTCGGTGACACGCAGCTGTGGACGCGTGTCAACAGCCTCGACTCGCCGTGGGTGCTGGACGACCTGCTCACGCTGGTCACGGAGGTCGGCGACAAGCTCGACGTGATCATGGTGCCGAAGGTCGAGGGGCCCGAGGACATCCACTACGTCGACCGGCTGCTCGCCCAGCTGGAGGCCAAGGCCGGGCTGGCGCGCCCCCTGCTGGTGCACGCGATCCTGGAGACCGCGAGCGGCGTGGCGAACGTCGAGGAGATCGCGCTCGCCAGCCCGCGCATGCAGGGCATCTCGCTCGGCCCGGCGGACCTGGCCGCGTCCCGCCGGATGAAGACGACCCGCGTCGGCGGCGGTCACCCCGGGTACCTCGTGCGGACCGACCCGGTCGGTGCCGACCTCAGCGAGGGCAGGACCACCTACCAGCAGGACCTGTGGCACTACACGGTGGCGCGCATGGTCGACGCCTGTGTCGCGGCCGGGATCCTGCCGTACTACGGGCCGTTCGGCGACATCCGCGACGTGGTGGCGTGCGAGGACCAGTTCCGCAACGCCTACCTGCTCGGCTGCGTGGGCGCGTGGAGCCTGCACCCGGCGCAGATCGAGATCGCGCGGCGCGTGTTCTCGCCCGAGGCGTCCGAGGTGGCGTGGGCGCGGCGGGTCATCGCGGCCATGGGCGACGGCACGGGCGCGGTCATGCTGGACGGGAAGATGCAGGACGACGCGACCGTCAAGCAGTGCCAGGTGATCGTGGCGCTCGCCGACGACCTCGCCGCCCGCGACCCGGAACTGGCCGCCGCGTACAAGGAGGCGTCCGCATGAGGCCCCGCCGGTCGGTCCTGTACATGCCGGGCGCGAACGAACGCGCGCTGGAGAAGGCGAAGACGCTGCCCGCGGACGCGCTGATCCTCGACCTGGAGGACGCGGTCGCCCCGGACGCGAAGGTCGAGGCGCGCGAACGGGTGTGCGCGGCGGTCGGGTCGTACGGCTCGCGCGAGGTGACCATCCGCGTGAACGGTGCGGGGACACCGTGGCACGCGGACGACCTGCGCGCCGCGGGTGAGGCCGGGCCGTCGGCGGTCGTGGTGCCGAAGGTGAACTCGGTGGACGAGGTCCACGCGATCGAGAAGGCGCTGGCGCACGCCCCGGACCACACGGCGATCTGGGCGATGATCGAGACCCCGGTCGCGGTGCTGAACTGCGCGGCCATCGCGGCGGCCTCCGAGCGGCTGACCGTGCTGGTCATGGGCACGAACGACCTGGCGAAGGAGATGGTGGCGGCGCAGGTGCCGGGCCGGGCGCCGCTGCTGGGCCCGCTGTCGACGTGCGTGCTGGCGGCGCGGGCGACCGGCCGGGTGATCCTCGACGGCGTCTACAACGACGTCCGCGACGCCGAGGGGTTCGTGGCGGAGTGCCGCCAGGGCCGCGACTTCGGCTTCGACGGCAAGACGCTGATCCACCCGGGCCAGGTCGAGCCGTGCAACGAGGTCTTCGCCCCGTCGGCGGCGGAGGTCGAGCACGCGCACCGGGTGATCGCCGCGTTCGAGGAGGCCAAGCGCGAGGGCCGCGGCGTGGCGACCGTGAACGGCCGGATGATCGAGAACCTGCACGTCGCCAACGCGGAACGCACCCTGGCCATGGCGGAGGCGATCGCGGGATCCTGACTCCCGTGGAGAAGGTCGACTACGACGCACGGCTGCACACCGTCTACGCGGCCGGCAGGCGGATGACGCCCGGGGCGCTGCGGACCTGGATGACGGCGTTCGCCCGCCGCCTGCCGGACACCCGGCCGCTGACGTGGCTCGACCTGGGCTCGGGCACCGGCCGCATGACGCCGGCGCTGGCGGACGCGTTCGGCGGTCCGGTCCACGGCGTCGAACCGTCGGACCGGATGCGGGAGCAGGCCGTCGCCCACCCCGCGGTGACGTACGCGGCGGGGTCGGCGGAGCACATCCCGCTGCCGGACGCCTCGTGCGACGCGGCGCTGCTGTTCTACGTGTGGCACCACGTGCGCGACCGCGCGGCCGCCGTGCGGGAGCTGGCCCGGGTCGTCAAACCGGGCGGCACGCTGTTCGTGCAGGTGAACTTCGCCGACCGGATGCCGGACACGTGGTGGTTCCGCGTCGTGCCGGAGTGGCGCGAGGTCGACCGGAAGCAGTTCCGGACCCGCGCCGAGGTGACGAGCGACTTCACCGGCGCGGGGTGGACGTTCGCCGGGAGCGACGAGGTCCAGTGGTGCCGCTCGGCGAGCCTCGCCGAGGACCACGAGCGCCTGAAGCTGCGTTCCGTCTCGGTCTTCGAGCACCTGGACGACGAAACCGTCACCAAGGGCTTCACGCGGATCGAACAAGCCCTCCCCACCCTCGCCGACGGCCCGCAGTACGAAACAAGCGAACTACTCACCTTCCACTGCTGACCCCGCGAGTCCCCCGCCCAGACCCCGCGAGTCTCCCGTCCAGAACGCGCGAGTCTCCCGTTGGGAACCCGCGAGTCTCCCGTTCGGAACGCCCGAGTCGGCGCTTCGCGGCGAGCGGTCACGCGCGAACCGCCGACTCGCGGGTCGCGAACGGGAGACTCGCGGGTCGTGGGCGGGAGACTCGCGGGTCGTGAACGGGGGACTCGCGGGTCGTGGGCGGGGGACTCGCGGGTCGTGAACGGGAGACTCGCGGGTTTTGGGCGGGGGACTTGCGTGGGGTTTGGGGCGTGTTGGGTGGGGGTGCCGGGCGTAGCATCGGTGGTCAGGGGGACCGGCACGGGAGGTGCCATGGTCGGTTACCTGATCCTCACTGTTCTCGCCGTCGTGCTGCTGGGGTCGGCCTCCAGTCTGCGGGTCATCAAGCAGTACGAGCGGGGCCTCGTGTTCCGGTTCGGCCGGGTGCGGGAAGGGGTGCGCTCCCCGGGGCTCGCGGTGCTGGTGCCGGTCGCGGACCGCATGGAGAAGGTCAACATGCAGATCGTGACCATGCCGGTGCCCGCTCAGGAGGGGATCACCCGCGACAACGTGACCGTGCGGGTCGACGCGGTCGTCTACTTCAAGGTGATCGACCCGGTCGCGGCGATCGTGCAGGTCGAGGACTACCGGTTCGCCGTCGGGCAGGTCGCGCAGACCTCGCTGCGGTCGATGATCGGCAAGAGCGACCTCGACGACCTGCTGAGCGACCGCGAGCGCCTCAACCAGGGCCTCGAGCTGATGATCGACAGCCCGGCGCTGGCGTGGGGCGTGCACATCGACCGCGTCGAGATCAAGGACGTCGCGCTGCCCGAGTCGATGAAGCGGTCGATGTCGCGGCAGGCGGAGGCCGAGCGGGAGCGGCGGGCCAGGGTGATCTCCGCGGACGGCGAGTTCCAGGCGTCGGAGAAGCTCGCCGACGCGGCGCGCGTCATGGCCGACACGCCCGCCGCGCTGCAACTCCGCCTGCTGGAGACCGTGGTGCAGGTCGCCGCCGAGAAGAACTCCACGCTCGTGCTGCCGTTCCCCGTCGAGCTGCTGCGGTTCCTCGAACGGGCGTCCTCCGAGGAGAAGCCGGCCACCCCATAGGGTTGCGCGGGTGGGTCTGTTCAACCGAGGCAGGCAGCGGCCGGACGAACCTCCCGACGAGGCGCTGCCGGAGCTGACGGTCAGCGAGGCGCAGCGGCTGCGTGACCTGGTCCGCACCAGCATGGCCGGCGCCGGTTACGAGGTCACGGTGTACGCCGGGCACGTCGAGGACGCCGACGGCCGCCAGTTCGGGCTCGGCACGCTCGCCCGCCGCCTGTCCGACCCGGACGTGCCGGTCCGGCGGTGGAGCCGCGTGGTCGACGACCACCTGCGCAGGCTGCTGTCGGCCATCGACGGGCCGGACCAGTTCGACGTGCCCACCGAAGAACTGCTCGAGCACACGTACCTGCGGCTCTACGACGCCGAGTCGCTGCCGGACTCGCGGTGGTGGACCTATGGCCGCGAGGCCATGCCGGGGGTGCTGGAACTCCTCGCGCTCGACCTGCCGGACTCCGTCGCCACGTTCAACGACGAGCAGGTCACCCGGCACGGGCTCGCCCGGCTGCGGGCCGCCGGCCTCGCCAACCTGCGCAAGGAGCAGGCCGACGACCGGGTCACCCACCGCGGCGTGGAGATCCTCGTCGGGTCGATGTTCTTCGCGTCCACCGCGCTGGTGCTGCCTGAGGTCGTGCTGCGCACCACCGGGGAGGCGTCGCTGCCCAACGGGGTGCTGGTCGCGATCCCGTTCCGGCACCAGCTGCTCTACCACGTGCCCCGCGACGAGAACGTCGTCGAGGCGCTCCACACGATGGCCGCGGTCGCCGCCAACGCGTACGCGGAGGAGGTCGGGCCGATCACCCCGCACGTGTTCTGGTGGCACGACGGCGAGTTCGAGCAAATCACCCACTCGGACGATGACGGCGGTATCGCGATTCGTGTCGAGGGCGAGTTCGCGGAGATGTTCTCCCGTTTGTTTCCCGGGTCGTGATCTGACTACGCTCCGTCAGAATTACTACTCTGCAGGTCGGCGACGTTACGGATCGTCGAAGGTTGCGGTGATATAACGCACAGATAACGGCCGTTTGCTTGCATGGGGGCCACCCGCGCAGGTGAAGTGTCGGGCATGGGTAAGCATCGCATCAGCAAGGAGGGGCGAAGAGGACCTCGCCTGTTCGGCGGCCGTCCCCCTCGCGACGATCTGTTCGAGCGCAGCTTCCGCTCCTGCCGCGGCTGTGGAGCCGACGTGTACGTCCTCGCCGACGACTGCCGCGACTGCGGCCACCGCATCGAACTCCGGGCAGGCTGAGCGGAGCGGTCACCGGCACGGCGAACTCTGAACCGGTCCTGGTGAGTGGCCCTCCGCACAACCCCCGAGCGAACGAGCGTTAACCGGGTGATACTGGCCGGTAACCACGTCGCCCGGAGGGAGCCCCCACGATGGCCCGCCTTGCTCAGACCGCCGGTCTGACCGATGTCCAGCAGGAGATCCTGGCCACCGTCCGCGACTTCGTGGACAAGGAGATCATCCCGCACGCGCAGGCGCTGGAGCACGCGGACACCTACCCGCAGGACATCGTCGACGGGATGAAGGAGATGGGGCTGTTCGGCCTCACCATCCCGGAGGAGTACGGCGGGCTGGGCGAGTCGCTGCTCACCTACGCGCTGGTGGTCGAGCAGATCGCGCGCGGCTGGATGAGCGTCTCCGGCGTGATCAACACGCACTTCATCGTGGCGCACATGGTGAAGCAGCACGGCACGGACGAGCAGAAACAGAGCCTGTTGCCGCGCATGGCGACCGGTGAGGTGCGCGGGTCGTTCTCGATGTCCGAGCCGGACCTCGGCTCGGACGTGGCGGCGATCAAGACGCGGGCCAAGCGGGACGGTGACGACTACGTCATCGACGGCGCGAAGATGTGGCTGACGAACGGCGGCAGCTCCAACCTCATCGCGCTGCTGGTCAAGACGGACGAGGGCGCGGAGAAGGCGCACCAGAACCTGACCGCGTTCCTGGTGGAGAAGCCGGAGGGGTTCGGCGAGGTCGCGCCCGGTCTGACCATCCCCGGCAAGATCGACAAGATGGGCTACAAGGGCGTCGACACCACCGAGGCGGTGTTCGACGGCTACCGCATCGGCGCGGACAAGATCCTCGGCAACGCGCCCGGCCGGGGCTTCGCGCAGATGATGGACGGCGTCGAGGTCGGCCGCGTCAACGTGGCCGCGCGCGCGTGCGGCATCGCGATCCGCGCGTTCGAGCTGGCCGTCGACTACGCGCAGCAGCGGCAGACGTTCGGCAAGCCGATCGCCCAGCACCAGGCGATCGCGTTCAAGCTCGCCGAGATGGCCACGAAGGTCGAGGCCGCGCACCTGATGATGGTCAACGCGGCGCGCCTCAAGGACTCCGGCGAGCGCAACGACGTCGAGGCCGGCATGGCGAAGCTGATCGCGTCGGAGTACTGCGCCGAGGTGACGCAGGAGAGCTTCCGCATCCACGGCGGCTACGGCTACTCCAAGGAGTACGAGATCGAGCGCCTCATGCGCGAGGCCCCGTTCCTGCTCATCGGCGAGGGCACCAGCGAGATCCAGAAGACGATCATCAGCAGGGGCCTGCTGCGCGAGTACAAGTCGCGCTGATTCCGCCGAAAGACCTGCCCGTGCCCCGGCGCCCGGCTACGGTGCCGGGGCATGGTTGATCTTGGCTTCGACAACCCCGACGACCCCGCCCTGGACAGCACCGCGTCGCTCGGCTTCGACCTGCCCGAGGACGTGCTGCTGTCCCGCACCTACCTGCGGCTCATGGAGGGGTTCCGGCCCGGCCCGGACTGGTGGCGGTACGCGCTGGAGACCGTGCCCGGCACGCTCGAGGTCGTCGTACTCGACCACCCGGAGCTGATGGTCGTCTTCAACGACGAGCAGGTCGCGCGGCGCGGCCACGACCGGCTGCGCGAGGCAGGCTTGCGCAACCTCGCCCGCGAGGAGCCGGACGCGCAGGTCGTGGACGGCGTGTTCGTCCTGACCGGCTCGGACTACACGGCGTCGACCGCGCTGGTGCTGCCGGACATGATCGCCCGCGTCACCGGCGAGACCGACTTCCCGAACGGGGTGCTCGTGTCCATGCCGGAGCGGCAGGTCCTGACCTACCACCTGCCGCGCGACGAGAGCATCCACCAGGCCCTGCAGACCATGATCAACATAACGCTGAGCGAGTTCGAGGACGGCCACAAACCGATCAGCAGGCACGTGTACTGGTGGGATCGCGGCGTGTTCCTCCCCATCACGGGTTTCGGCGCGGACGGGACGGTGAACGTCCACATCGACGGCGAGTTCGCGGACGTCTTCAACCATGTCTGCGATATTCCGGTTGGGCAGGGTTAGCACCGAATGCCCCTTGTTGGCAGGATGGTGTCAACTGCTGAACATGAGGTGAGCAACGGTGAGTGGTGCGTTCTCCGGCTCGGCGAGGGGCAGCCAGGCGCTCCCCAAGGTGCCGACGCCCCCGTCCGGGTGGCCGATCGGGTCGTACAGCACGTACCAGGAGGCCCATCGCGCGGTCGAGTACCTGGCAGGCAACGAGTTCCCGGTCCAGGAGGTCACGATCGTCGGCGTCGACCTCATGCTGGTCGAGCGCGTCATCGGCAGGCTGAGCTGGCCGAAGGTGCTCGGCACCGGCGCGCTGTCGGGCGCCTGGTTCGGCCTGTTCGTCGGCCTGCTGCTCGGCCTGTTCAGCTCCCAGACCATGTCCTTCGCCCCGATCCTCGTCGGCCTGGTCGCGGGCGTCGTCTTCGGTTTGATCTTCGCGGCCGTGGGGTATGCGACGACACGCAGTTCTGGACGGGAGATCGCGTCGGCGAGCCAGTTGGTGGCCGGCCGCTACGACGTGCTCGCCCAGCCACGAAACGCGGAGAAGGGTCGTGACCTGCTGGCGAAGCTCGCGATGCGCCCGTCCGGAGCAACCGACTAGGCCGTTACACGTGTTGATCGAATCGTGACCGATCTCGGTTGCGGGCTGTGATCGCCGGGCCTAGGTTCAGTGAACCGTGACAAACGCATCCCCCTGGCACGCCGAGGTGCCGCACGCCTCCTTCTCCGTGCCGGAGGGATAGGGAGGCAGGGTTCACATGGGCAGTACCGCCCGCTGGCGGATGCTCGCCGTAAGCGGGGCCGCACTGATGACGGCGTCCACGGTCGCGGCCTGCGGCTCGGACGCCGGCACTCAGATCAACGTCTACTACGCGCCTGAGCAGAACTTCCAGCAGGTCATCGACCAGTGCAACGAGAAGGCGAACGGCCGGTACGAGATCGTCTACCGCAAGCTCCCGCGCGACGCGGACGGCCAGCGCGAACAGATGGTGCGCCGCCTCGCCGCGGGCGACACCGATCTCGACATCCTGGGCCTCGACGTCACGTGGGTGCCCGAGTTCGCCGAGGCGAAGTGGCTCGAGGAGTGGACGGGCGAGAACAAGTCCGACGCCGAGGCAGGCGTGCTCGAAGGGCCGCTCTCGACCGCCGAGTGGAACGGCAAGCTGTACTCGGCCACGAAGAACACGAACGTCCAGCTGCTCTGGTACGACGACACCGTCACGCCGACCCCGCCGAAGACCTGGCGGGAGATGATCGACATGGCGAAGCGGCTCAAGGGCGAGGGCAAGCCGTACCAGATCCTCTTCACCGGCGCGCAGTACGAGGGCCTCGTCGTCACCTACAACACGCTCGTCGCCTCCTACGGCGGGCAGATCCTGTCCGAGGACGGCAAGAAGGTCGTCATGGACGCCGGCGCCGTCGACGCGTTGAAGCTGCTCAAGGAGGTCGCGAGCGCGGGCATCACGGACCCGTCGCTGACCAACGCGCAGGAACAGCAGGTGCAGCAGGGCTTCGAGTCGCCGGACAGCAAGGCCGCGTTCGAGCTGAACTGGCCGTACGTCTACGCCGCCATGCAGGGCGCCAACCCGGACCGTGCGAAGAACTTCAAGTGGGCGCGCTACCCGGGCATCGACGGGCCGGGCCGGGTCACGATCGGTGGTTACAACCTCGGGGTGAGCGCGTACTCGCAGCACAAGCCGGAGGCGTTCGAGGCCGCGTTGTGCTTGCGCAGCACGGAAAGCCAGCGCTTCTCGGCGATCAACGACGGCGTGCCGCCGACCATCGAGTCCGTCTACAACGGCAACGACAAGGAGTTCGTCGCGGCGTACCCGATGTGGGAGACGATCCTCGAGGAACTGCAGGACGCCGCCGTGCGCCCGCTGACCGTGGTGTACCAGAACCTGTCCACGATCACGTCGAAGGTGCTGTCGCCACCGCAGGACATCGACCCGGAGTCGACCGCGGCCGAACTGCGTGACCAGTTGCAGAAGGCGTTGGAATCCAAGGGGGTTCTGCCGTGAGTGAGCTTGCGAACGAACCGTCGACCCAGCGTCAGACAGTCGAGAGTGGAACCGCGGTCGCCGCGCCGCCGCCAAGGAAGGGCAAGGCGGCGCTCAGTGAAGGCAAGAAGGCGGAGCGCAGACTCGGGCTCCTGCTGTGCGCCCCCGCCGCGATCGTGATGGTCGCGGTGACGGGCTGGCCGATCATCTACTCGATCTGGCTGTCGCTGCAGCGCTACGACCTGCGGTTCCCGGACCAGCGCCAGTTCGTGGGCTTCGACAACTACGTCGCGGTGCTGTCCGACGGGTACTGGTGGACCGCGTTCGCGGTCACCGCGGGGATCACCGTGGTGTCGGTGGTGATCGAGCTGGTGCTCGGCATGCTGCTGGCGCTGGCGATGCACCGCACGCTCGTCGGCCGCGGCCTGGTCCGCACGGTGTCGCTGATCCCGTACGGCATCGTGACCGTGGTGGCGGCGTTCTCGTGGTTCTACGCGTGGAACACCGACACCGGGTACCTGACCGCGTTGTTCGGCGCGGAGGCGCCGCTGACCGACCGGTTCGCGTCGCTCGCGATCATCATCCTCGCCGAGGTGTGGAAGACCACGCCGTTCATGGCGTTGTTGCTGATGGCGGGTCTCGCGCTGGTGCCGGACGACCTGCTGAAGGCCGCGTCGATGGACGGCGCCACGGCGTGGCAGCGGTTCACGAAGGTGATGCTGCCGGTGATGAAGCCGGCGATCCTGGTGGCGCTGCTGTTCCGCACGCTGGACGCGTTCCGCATCTTCGACAACATCTTCGTGCTCACCAAGGGCGCGAACGACACGTCGTCGGTGTCGATGCAGACCTACAACAACCTGATCAAGGGGTTGAACCTCGGCATCGGGTCGACCATGTCCGTGCTGATCTTCATCGCGGTGGCGATCATCGCGTTCATCTTCATCAAGCTGTTCGGCGCGTCGGCGCCCGGCAGTGACCCGGGAGGGAGGCGCTGATGGCCGTCATCGGTGGCACCACCACCGCCCGCAAGGTGCGGTGGACCATTGTGGACATCGTCATCGTCGCGTACGCGCTGATCCCGGTGCTGTGGACGCTGTCGCTGTCGTTCAAGACGGCGGAGAGCCAGACGGACAAGAACTTCTTCCCGTCGGAGTGGACGTTCCAGAACTACCGGGACATCTTCACCACCAACGAGTTCATCCGCGCGCTGATCAACTCGATCGGCATCGCGATCATCGCGACGCTGATCGCGGTGGTGCTCGGCACGATGGCCGCGTACGCCATCGCGCGGCTGGACTTCCCCGGGAAGCGGCTCCTGGTCGGGGTCTCGCTGCTGATCGCGATGTTCCCGCAGGTGTCGCTCGTCTCGCCGCTGTTCGAGATGGAGCGGCAGCTCGGCCTGTTCGACACGTGGCCGGGCCTGATCCTGCCGTACATCACGTTCGCGCTGCCGCTCGCGATCTACACGCTGTCGGCGTTCTTCCGCGAGATCCCGTGGGAGCTGGAGAAGGCGGCGAAGATGGACGGCGCGACGCCCGCGCAGGCGTTCCGCCGCGTCATCGCGCCGCTGGCCGCGCCGGGCGTGTTCACGACGGCCATCCTGGTGTTCATCTTCTGCTGGAACGACTTCCTGTTCGCCATCTCGCTGACGTCCACCGAGGCGTCGCGCACGGTGCCCGCCGCGTTGTCGTTCTTCACCGGTGCCTCGCAGTTCGAGGCCCCGACCGGGACGATCTCCGCGGCCGCCGTGGTGATCACCATCCCGATCATCGTGTTCGTGTTGTTCTTCCAGCGCCGCATCGTCGCGGGGCTGACGTCCGGCGCCGTGAAGGGCTGAGGGGATATGGCAGAGATCGTCCTTGACAAAGTCACCAAGCGGTACCCGGACGGTGCCCTCGCGGTGTCCGAGGTGGACATCCAGATAGCGGACGGCGAGTTCATCATCCTGGTGGGCCCGTCGGGCTGCGGCAAGTCGACGATGCTCAACATGATCGCCGGGTTGGAGGACATCTCCTCCGGCGAGCTGCGCATCGACGGCGAGCGGGTCAACGAGAAGGCGCCGAAGGACCGGGACATCGCGATGGTGTTCCAGTCGTACGCGCTGTACCCGCACATGAGCGTGCGGGAGAACATGGCGTTCCCGCTGCGCCTGGCGAAGGTCGACGACAAGATCGTCCGGCAGAAGGTCGACGAGGCCGCCAAGATCCTCGACCTGACGCAGCACCTGGACCGCAAGCCGGCCAACCTGTCCGGCGGCCAGCGCCAGCGCGTCGCCATGGGCCGCGCCATCGTCCGCAGCCCCAAGGCGTTCCTGATGGACGAGCCACTGTCCAACCTGGACGCCAAGCTGCGCGTGCAGATGCGGACGTCGGTGTCGAAGCTGCAGAAGCAGCTGGCCACGACGACCGTGTACGTCACCCACGACCAGACGGAAGCCATGACCCTCGGCGACCGCGTCGTGGTGTTGCGCAGCGGTGTCGTGCAGCAGATCGGGTCGCCGCAGTTCCTGTACGACAACCCGGCGAACCTGTTCGTGGCCGGCTTCATCGGCAGCCCGGCGATGAACTTCATGCCGGCCACGCTGGAGAACGGCAACCTGTCGACCGGTCTCGGTCAGGTGGCGTTGTCCGACCGCGTCCGCCGCATGGCGGAGGCGGCGAACGCGCCGCGTGAGGTGATCGCGGGCATCCGCCCCGAACACTTCGAGGACGCGCACGTACTGGACGAGCAGACCCTGTCGACGGGCTCCACCTTCACCGCCACGGTGGACGTGCTGGAGTCGATGGGCTCGGACAAGTACGCGTACTTCACGGTCGAAGGCGAAGCGGCCACGTCCGCCGAGCTGGACGAACTGGCCGCCGACGCGGGCGCCACGGACGTGCCCGCCAGCGGCTCCAGCCTGGTGACGCGACTGTCGGCGACCTCCAACGCGAAGGAGGGTTCGTCGGTCGAGGTCTGGTTCGACACGGACAAGATCCAGCTCTTCGACCCGTCGTCGGGCAAGAACCTGACGTACGCGGAGTAGCGGTCGCGTAGCGGTGGGCCCGGTTCCCCAGGGGCCGGGCCCACTGTGTTTTCGCTGCTCACCAGGGTTGTTCGACGGTTGTTTCGTGGTCCGCGAGAAGATTGCGGAGCGTAACGACCGGGGGTCGGCAGGCGATGGGGAAGGCATCTTCTGGGGAACGTCGTGGACTGCGAGGAAGCATGTCGGCACGAGACGGGGTACGCAGGACGGTGGCCGTGTTCGGGGTGGCGCTGGTGATGGGCGCGGGGGTGGTGGCGCCCGCGGTCGCCGTACCGCGGACGGTGCCGGGCCACGGGGTGCCGGTCGGCGTGCCCGCCCCACCGCCGGTCCCTGCTGTCGGGACGGTGCTCTGTCGGTAGCCGGGTCTCGCAGATGCGGGCTTGTCGCCCGCCCCAGCGCCGGTTCCCGTTGTCGGGATGGTGCTCTGTCGGTAGCCGGGTCTCGCAGATGCGGGCTTGCCGCTCGCCCCGCCGTCGGTTCCCGTTGTTGGGATGGTGCGCTGCTCGTTGTTGGGTCTCGTGGGGTTGGGATGCGGGCTTGCCGTCCGCCCTACTGCCGGTTCCCGTTGTTGGGATGGTGCGCTGCTCGTTGTTGGGTCTCGTGGGGTTGGGATGCGGGCTTGCCGTCCGCCCTACTGCCGGTTCCCGTTGTTGGGATGGTGCGCTGCTCGTTGTTGGGTCTCGTGGGGTTGGGATGCGGGCTTGCCGCCCGCCCTACTGCCGGTTTCCGCTGTTGGGACGGTGCTCTGTCGGTACCCGGGTCTCGCAGATGCGGGCTTGCCGCCCGTCCCAGCGCCGGTCTCCGCTGTTGGGACGGCGCACTGCTCGTTGTTGGGTCTCGTGGGGTTGGGATGCGGGCTTGCCGCCCGCTCCACCGCCGGTCTCCGCTGTCGTGACGGTGCACTGCTCGTAGCCGGGCTTGCAGATGCGGGCTTGCCGTCCGCCCGGGCGTGGTGGGCGGCGGTGGTGCTGACCGCTACGAGAGCGTCGGGGGCAGGTCCAGCCATGGCTTGTCTGTGGCGTCGAATCCCGTGAGCTCGGCGATCTTCCCGTCGACGATGTGCAGGACCGCGATGTTCAACAGCCGGTACTCCGGGGCCTCGGGGGTGCGGACGTACAGCGCGGCGGCAGGCATGTGGTTGACCGTCGTGGGGATGCCGCGCCAGTCGTCGTAGCCGCGTTGGAAGAGCCCGCCGGCGACCCAGCTGTCCGCCGCGTCCTTGGCCCCCGTGATCACGGTGCCCGAGTCGGGCAGCATCGCGAAGCGCAGGTCGTCGCGCAGTAGGGACGTCAGGCCGTCGAGGTCGTTGCGTTCATGGGCGTCGATGTACGACTTCACCACGTCGCGCTCGTCATGCGACAGCTCGTGGGTGCCGGGGCTCCGCCAGTCGAGGCGGCGGCCGGGCAGCTGCTCGCGCATCGTCACGCGCGCCCGCTGCAGTGCGCTGGTCACCGACGCGACGGTCAGGTCGAGCGCGTCGGCGGCCTTCGCCGCCGGCCAGCCGAGGACATCGCGCAGGACGAACGCCGCCCGCTGCCGCGGCGGCAGGTACTGCACGGCGACGATGAACGCCAGCTCGATCGTCTCCCTCGCCACCACCGAGTCCTGCGGGTCCTCGGGGAGCATTCGGCCGGGGTACGGCTGCAGGTACTGCAGCTCGGAGTCCGGCAGTCCGGACGGTACGGGTGTGCGGTCATTGCGTTTCGCCAGGAAGTCGAGACAGGCGTTCGTCGCGATCCGGTACAGCCAGGTCCGCAGCGCGGCGTGGCCCTTGAACGACTCCCGCTTGTGCCACGCTCGCAGGAACGTCTCCTGCGTCATGTCCCTGGCGTCCTCGTAGTTCGCGAGCATCCGGTAGCAGTGCACCTGCAGCTCACGCCGGTGGCGCTCCGTGATGAGCGCGAACCGCGCCGTATCGCCCGAGCGGACCGCCGCGATGAACGTGGCCTCGTCGGCGCCCAGCGGGCTGGCGTCGGTCATGGTCGTCAATCCTTCCACCGGTGCGATGGGGCTACGAGAACTGACGACGTGGCGGAGGATTTCTGATCGGTGCCGTGGTCGGGGTTGCTCGGGCTGGGCGGGACGTGGCGAGGGGCGAGATGGTTGGAGCCGGCGAAGTTGGAGGCGTCGCCGCGGCTTCGGTTCGCTGTTGGTGGCCGTGCCTGGTCTGTGCGCCTTCGGACGGGTGGGGGCGCGGTCAGCGGCGGGACGTGGCGCGGAACAGGCGGCGTTCCGCGGAGTGGGGGGTCGCCCGGGACGTTGCCTCCGGGTGGTGGCGGGCCAGCAGGGCGACGCCCACCACGGCCACCGCGGCGCCCGCTACCAGGCCCACTCCGGTCAGGCCGCCCGCGTTGGCGGTCTCGTCGAGGAGGCCGATCGCGATCGCCGTTGCCACCAGGGGGCTCAGCACCGTCTGGCAGCCCACCACGATGTCCGGGGGGCCGCTCGCGTACGCCAGCTGGATGAACCACGAGCCCACCGCGAACGCCAGCACCAGGCCCGTCACCGACACGGGTGGGATGCCTCGGACGCCCTCGGTCTGGAATGTGTACGTCACGTCCCTGACCAGGACCGACACCAGGCCGTACGCCGTGCCCGCGCCCGTCGCCAGCGCCACGCAGCGGGCCAGGCCCTTCGTCAGCGCGCCGATGACACCGAACAGCAGCACCGCGCCCGCCACGATCTGGCACGCCAGCAGCACCGCCGAGCTCGGGAAGTGCACGGCCGCCGCCCTGCTCGACGCCAGCGCCACGAACAGCGCCACACCCAGCGTGCTCGCGCCGATGGCGACCGTCGCCGTCGTGTCGAGGCGTTCGCCGGACGAGCGGGCGTTCAGCACCGCCACCGCGGGCAGTGCCAGCACCACGATCGGGGCGACGATCGTGACCGGGGCCAGCGCCAGGGCGAGGATCTGCAGCACCGCGCACGCGAACAGCACCGCGAACCCCGCCAGCCACGTGCGGTTGTGCACGAGTGCCGCCGCGCCGCGCAGCCGCAGGTCCGCGTCCTTCGTCTCCGCCTGCACGCCCTTGTGCTGCAGGTGGGCGCCCACCGCGCTGCAGCACGCACCGAGGACCGCGAACAGGATGGCGAGTGCGATCATCCGGCGACCTCGGCTCGTGCGGGTTCCCGGCGCTCACGGGCCGTGCTGACCGTGACCCGGAGCAGGTGGACCGCCAGCGCCATCAGTATCAGCATCTCCAATCCGAACAGCGCCCGCTGCACGAGACCGGAGATGCCCCGTCCGTCCAGCATGCCGGGGATCGCGAGACCTGGGAAGACGTCCGCCAGCCGCGTTGCCAGGTACGTGGCCGCCAGGACCATCGCCACCTGCGCCATCCGCCGCACCGCACGGCCCACCCGCGCCCAGTGCACCTGCTCGGCCAGCCGCTTCGCGAGCGTCACCCCGGCCAGCGGCAGGCTGACGAACAGCGACGCCCCCGCGACCTGGTGGATCAGCCCGGACACGCTGGTGATCGACTTGCTGTCGTCCGTCGGGAAGACCGCGCACAGCGTCAGGCTGGTGCACCAGATCCCGAAGAACGTGCCCGCGGGCACGCCGAGGCGCAGCCCGGCGGACCGCAACCCGGCGAGCGTCGTCAGCGTCCCGGCCGCGAGGACGATCGCCGAGGTGGCGAACGCCTCGCGGCCGTCGCCGTAGAACACGTAGTAGCTGACCGCGCGGGAGAACGGGTCCACCTCGGTGCGGAAGTGGATGTTCAGGTACGTCATCGTCGCGAGGGACCGCACCATCGCGACGATGGACACCACGGAGAGGATGGCGGTCAGAACGAGGAACCCGCCCAGCAACGAACGCCGCCCGGCCCCGGTCGTGCTCGGGTCGCGGTCCATCGCCCACCCCCTACGTGGATCAACGCGCGCACGCGCCTACACGTTCCCGTATCGGGGCTGAGATCGGCCTCAGGTATTCAGTTGTCCACTCGTCCGGGTGAGTCCCGGTGCGTCACTGTGCCCAGATCTGCACCCCCCTCACCACGTACGGCGCTTCCGGTACGAACGTGCCGCCGCCGGGATAGGTGTCGAACTCAGCTTCCGTGGAACAGTCGCGGCCCTGGTAGACCGTGACGGGGCGTTTGGTGCGGTTGGTGAACGAGCGGCCGTCGAATCCTTCCGGCAGCGGCACGCATTCCCCGGGATTGGCGTTCTCCAGCGCGATCCGGTGAATGTCGCCGTGATAGCCCTCGGCGGGCCAGAGGCAGAACTCCCCGCGCTCACACGGTTGTGGGTCGCTCTGGGCGGCGGCGGGCACGGCGGCGGCGAGCATTCCGGCGGCGATCGCGATCACGATGACGAGCTTCTTCATTTCCTGTGGACTCCCTCTGTGTGGTGCACCGCGGAATGCGGTGCACCACGAGAATCGCGCAGGGGGAGCGAATGGCAAAAAAGTTGTCCACAGGCCGGAGTTGTCCACAGAAGACCGCTGTCGAGTTGACAAAGTCAGCGACGTTTGCTTTCCCGCACGGCGGTGATCACCTCGTCGTCCCAGCGGTGCGTGCGGATGAGCCGGTACCGCTCGCAGGCGACCCACATGTACGCCTCCGCCTCGGTCTGCGTCTCGATCATCCCGGCCTGGCGCAGCATCCGGACCACCGGCACGAACTCCTCGTCGTACCACCGCTGCGCGACGGTGAGGCGGTCCAGGTACCGCCCTTCGTCCTGCATGAGCCGGAAACCCCACGCCTCCACCGACTCGGCCAGCTCGGCGTAGTCCCACGGGTCGGTCAGCGACACCGCCCGCCGCGCCTCGCCGATCAGCGGCACGCGGTCGAGGAAGATCCGCCGGTAGTCCTTCACCAGCAGGTCGCCGCGGTACCGGATGCCGCCGGGCGACAGCCTGGTCAGCACCTCCGTGACGTACGCGTCGATCGTCTTCAGCCCCAGCGCGTGCGCCACCGACACCCGGTGGTGCCCGTCGAGGACGAAGTGCATGTCGCCGACCCGGTACACCTCGATCGGCGGGATCGACTCGCCGCGCCGCTGCGCGAGCGCGAGCCGCTGCCAGCGCTCCCGCACCTGCCCGGACGTCGGCCGGAACCGCCGGTCGAACTCCCTGGACCGGTCGACGCTGCCGACGATCGAGTCCAAAGTGATCACCTGCAGACCGAGGCGGCGCTCCCCGGTGCGGCCCAGCGCCGTGACGACCTCGTCGAACGGCAGCATGATGTTCACGTCGTCCGGCTGCCTGCGCAGCCACGCGGCCAGTCGCGAAAGGACCTGCCTGCGGCGGGCACGCAGGAAGTCGTTCTCGGCGTCGGCTACTGGAAAGCCCGTGTCTCGGTTCATGGCACGTCCAGGATGCGGTATCCGACCGTGTTCAGCACCCGTGTTTCGCCCATGGACCGATCAGGAACCGGCTGTCCGTACGGGTGGATGTGGCCGTGTATGAGAACAGTGGGTTGCAGTCGTTCGACAACCGTGTGAAGACAGGCGAAACCGCGGTGCGGCGGGTCGTCGCGGTCGCCGACGCCCAGCGGCGGCGAGTGGGTGAGCAGGACGTCCACCGGCCGCCCGCGCGCGGACCGCACCAGCCGTGCCGCCCTGCGTGACTGCTGCCGTTCCGTCCACTGGTTGGGCCCCTCGTTGTAGCGGATCGACCCGCCGAGCCCGGCGATCCGCAGGCCGGCCACCTCGACCACGCGGCCGTCGGCGTTCACCGCACCGCCCGGACCCGGGTAGCGGGCGGGAAAACCGGCGGCCAGCCACATGCCGTGCCGCCGCGAATACGTGGACAGGTCGGCGTCGTGGTTGCCGGGCACGAACACCAGCGGCCGGTCGAGCGCCGATGCGAGGAATTCGAGGTAGTCGAACGGGAGATCCCCGGCGGCCAGCACCAGGTCGACAGAACCGAAACGTTCCGCTACCCGTTCGGTCCACAAGGACTCGACAATCTCGTCGGACACCGTCAGGAGCTTCGGCACACCAACGAGCGTACGGCGGGCGTCTGATCAGACTAGTGCCGTCGCCGCACACGACCCATTACAGTCAGGAACTGATGTCGGGGAAGAGGGACGGGGAACTCCATGGCAGAACAGGGGTCTGACCACTACGTCAGTGGCGGCGTGAACTGGGCCGCGTTCACACTGGAACAGCTGGTCAACATGGTTGTCGACAAGGCGAGCGTGCCCCAGCTGGAGAGACTGGCCGACGACTGGCGCACGACCGGTGACGGGGTCGCCGACGCCGCCGACTACCTCGCGGACGCCCTCGACGACCTGATGGACTTCTGGTCCGGCGAGACCGCGGACAAGGCCCGCTACACCGTCGCGCTCAACGCGCAGTGGGTCGGCGACCTCGCGATGACCGCCAAGGAGATGGGCGACCCCATCGAGGAGGCCGCCGGTGCGCTGAAGTCCGCGCAGGAGGCCATGCCGAAGCTGCCGCCGACGCCGCCCGCCGCGGTGCCCGGGTCGGCCCCGGAGGGCGCGGAACTGGCCCGGCTCGTGACCGAGGGCAGCCCGCTCGCGTCGGCCGTCGGCGCGACCGCGGCGGGCGCGGAGAGCGCGTTCCAGGCGCAGGCCGAGCAGGAGCAGCTCAAGCGGGTCGCGATCGAGACGATGCAGCGCTTCGAGCAGGCCGCGGTGGGCATCGACCAGGCGACGCCGCGGTTCGAGGGCCGGGGCACCGAGCTGCGGCCACGCGTCGACGACGTCGAGGTGACGCCGGGTGGGGACGTGTGGATCAGCACCGTGAACGTCTCGGCGGGCGTCGACCTGCGCTGGCAGCTGCTGACCGGCATGACCGACACCAGCTCGTCGTCCATGCCCGGTGTCGGCGCCTACGACGGTGGCGGCGGCGGTGGTGGCGTCGGCGGTGTCTCCGGGCTGTCCGGCGGGATCGGCGGCTCCGGCACCGGCGGCGGCTTCGGGGTGATGCCGGGACCGATGACGGGCCGGGGCACGATCGGCGACAGCGCGGGCAACCTGGGAGGAGTTGCCCGTGGCGGCCTGCCGACCGGGGCCGCGGGCGTGCTGCCGACGTCCGGTGGCGGTACCGCGCACGGCGGGATGATGGGGCCCATGGCCCCGATGGCCGGTGCCGGCATGGGTGCGCAGGGGGCGGGACAGGCGCACCGCAGACGAGTTCCCTTCGACGCGGACGACCCGTTCGACACGGGGCAGAAGGCGTCGCCACCGGTCATCGGCCTGTAGGGAACCAAGGGGTAAGGGATGTCCACAGAGAACCTGATCGCAGTGCTCCGGGGGGAACACAGCAGCGACGTGCCGCAGCCGGTCGCCGAGGGGGACCAGGGCTCGGCGTGGATCGCCAGGGTGACCGGCGACGACCAGGCCACACCGCAGCCGCCGCCACCGATGCCGGAAGCGGCCACGCCGGAGGCGGCCCCGCCGCCACCGCCCGCCATGCCGGAGGCGAGCGCACCGGTCACGCAGCCACCGCCGCCCGCCGTGCCGGACGCGCCGGCGACCACCATGACCGCGCCCGCGGCGAAGTCCACGGGTGGCTGGGAGGTCGACGCGTACCGGCTGCGCGCGTTCGGGGACGCGGTCGTGCGGGCCAGGTCGTACCTCGACGCGGTGCGGATGAAGGTCGACCGCATGCAGGGGCCGGAGCTGACCCCGCAGCTCGGCACGAGCCCCGTCGGCCAGCAGCTCGCGAAGAAGTTCGACGACCGGCTCAACGCCGAGAACGGCCTGCGCGCCATGCTCACCGAGGCGATGAAGCGCATGGAGCGGTTCGTCAGCACGGCCGAGGAGGCCTCGCGCGCCTACGAGCAGGCCGAGGAGAACGCGGTCGAGGAGCTCGACAAGTTCAAGTACGAGGTCGAGTGGTGGGACGAGGAGCCCGTCGGCCACGGTCACGGGCACGGGTACCACCACGACCACGGCGAGGACGCGGCCCAGGACGACGAGGACCAGGACGAGGACCAGGCCGAGGACAGCGAGGACGCCGGGGACAAGGCCGGGGACGAGCCCGGCGACACCGCTGAGGACCGGCCCGGGGAGCCCGAGGACAAGGCCGCGGAGCCCGAGGACAAGGCCGCGGAGCCCGAGGACAAGGCCGGGGAGAAGCCGCAGGACGGTGCCGAGGGCGGGCCTGGTGGTCAGCCTGGTGACGGGCCGCAGGACGGTGCCGAGGACCGCGAGCCCGGGGATCCGCCCCAGGACCGGCCTGGCGAGGAACCCCGGGACCGTGGGCCCGGTGACCAGCCGCAGGACGGTGCCGAGGGCAGCGAGTCCCAGGACCAGCCCGGTCAGGAACCTCCGGACCGTGGGCCCGGTGACCAGCCGCGGGAGGGCACCGAGGGCAGCGAGTCCCAGGACCAGCCCGGTCAGGAACCCCGGGACCGTGAGCCGGGCGATCAGCCGCGGGAGGGCACCGAGGACCGGCCTGGCGACCGGCCCGAGGACCGCCACGCGGACCCCGGTGACCGGCCGGGCGGGCAGCACGACCGGCCGGTCCGGACCGGCCACGGCACACCTGCCTGATGATCATCAGCGCCAGGTCGGCAGTGACCGTTGGCGCCGCGGAGGTGGATCTGTTGTGCGCGGCGGCGGGCTCCGCGCCGCCGTTCCCCCTCCGTGTGCCGTCGGCCGGTGCCACCACCGGGGAACGACGTGCCGTGCTGCGCGCGGCCGGGGAGAGCCTGGCCGCCCGGGGGCTGGCCGACGAACGGGGCCCGTTGGGCGTCGCGGAGGCGTTCGCGTACCTGCTGCAGGACGCGGCGATGACGCTCGACCTCGTCCTGTCGGCGGGCGGGGAGACCCTCGGCGCGGTGCTGCTCGCCAGGCAGGACCTCGCCGTGCTCACCACCCAGGAGCTGACCGGCGCGGGCCGGCTGTGCATGGCGGAGCTGCCGCTCGACGACGCCGTCGACGAGCTGCTGCGCCTCGTCCCCGACCACGGCCCCGCCCTGACCGCGCCCTTCTCGCTGCCGAAGACCGCGCTCGACCGCGTCTACCGGGTGCTGCTGAGCCGCCGGGACGACCCGCTGGGCCGCGACGAGTGGGACGAGCTGCTCGCCGCGAACGGCATCGACGACCGGCTCGCGCGCAGGCTCGTGACGCACCTGCAGCCCGTGCTCGGCAACGGGCAGATGGGGCTCGCGATCAGGGCTGGTTACGCGCAGCAGTGGCAGCGCGTCGGTGCCGAGCTGCGCTGGCTGGACACGGAACGGGGAAGGTTCCAGTTGGTCGAGGGTGACGAGGGTGGTTGGCTGTCGGTGAACCCGATGCACGGGAACGATCTCGCGGTGGCGGTGCGCGGACTCGCCCGGTCACTCCGCGGTTGACCGTTTGCCTGCGAAAAGTTGAGACCTGTTCGCGTGCTCAGTGTCGGTCGCATCCGCTAACGTGACCGTCGGAATCGATGGTGGGAGGGGCAGGGGCGTGGGCTTCGAGCAGATCCTCCAGCAGGTTGCGGACGCACGGCGGCGTGCGCAGGAGGCCGCGCAGCATGCGCAGGACGAGCGCAGGCGCAGGCGCGAGGAAAACGACCTGTGGGTCAACGGCGGGGTCAACTGGAACGGCTACGGCCTCGAGTCACTGATCAAGATGGTGGCCGAGCGCGCGAGCCCGGGGCAGCTCGACGCGCTGGCCGGTGAGTGGAGCAGGCACGGCTCGGCGGTGTCGAAGGCGTCCGAGGACCTGTCGCGGTCGCTGGACAAGCTGATGCGGTACTGGACCGGCACGGCCGCCGACGAGGCGGTGCGCAAGGTCACCACCAACGCGCGCTGGATCGGTGAGCTCGGCGAGACCGCGCAGCAGATGTCCGGTCCGATCCAGGACGCGAGCGGTGCGCTGCGGTCCGCGCAGGACACCATGCCCGGCATGCCGAAGAACAACTGGCTGGCGACCGCGGGTGGCGGCGCGGCGGCCGGGTTCGCGGTGGCCGGCCCGATCGGCGCGGCCTTCGGCGCCGCGATCGGCGGCATCGCGAGCGTCTTCGGCTTCGGGTCGAGCAAGAAGAAGATGAAGCGCAAGGCCGTGCAGACGATGCAGCGCTACGAGGGCGCCCTGCTCGGCATCGACCAGACCACCCCGCAGTTCGGGAACCCGTCCGACGGCAGCAACCCGGGCACCGGTCCGGTGCCGAACCCGGACGACGGCATCGGCAGGCCGGGCGTGCCGGCCCCGCCACCCGGCGTCGGCGGCCCGTGGCGGCCGACCCCGGCACCGCCCGTTGACCTCGGCCAGGTGACCACCCCGTCGTTCGCGGGCGGGCCGGAAGGGCGCTGGCAGTCGCTGACCGGGCTCGGCCCGAACAGCCCTGGGCTGCCCGGGTTCGGCACCGGCGGTGGCGGTGGTGGCGGCGGCGCGGGCGGCGGACTCGGCCCGTTCGGCGCGATGCCGGGCATGGGCGCGGGCCGTGGCATGGGCACCGCACGTGGCGCGGGCGCGATGGGCCCGTACGCGGGCGGTCGTGGCGGCAGCGGCGCGGGCGGCCGTGGTGCGGGCGCGGGCCGTGGTGGCGCGGGCCGCGGTGGCGCCGGGTTCCCCGGTGGCATGGGCGGCGCGGGCGGTCGTGGTGACCGCGACTACCGCGGCCGCGGCCGGTTCAGCAAGACCGGCGGGCTCGGCATGGGCGGCGGCGGGGCCGGTGGGCGCCGCGGCGAGGACGAGGAGGACGGCGAGCACCGCAGGAGGGTGCCGATCGAGGAGGACCCCTTCTCGTCGGACCTCAAGGCAGCGCCGCCGGTGATCGGGCTCTGAGGGGAACGCACGCATGTACGTCGACGATGGTCAGCCGTCCGCATCGGGGGCAGGCTGGGCCGTGGATCCCGCCGAGGTGCGGGCGTTCGCCGAGGCGGTGGCCGAGGTGCGGAGGCACCTGGACCGGGTCACCCGCGAGGTCGAGGACCTGTCCACACCGGACTACGCGCCGATGCTCGGCACCAGCCCGGTCGGGCAGGAGCTGGCCGAGAAGTTCACCGACCGCATGGGCAGCGAACGCGGCCTGCGCGGCCAGCTGAACCTCGCGGTCGCGCACATGGAGGAGTTCGTGCTGGCGGCCGAGCACACCGCGGGCACGTACCTCCAGGTGGACGCAGACAACGCGACCAAGAACCGGTACTACTGACGCGATGGAACTGCGCGTCAACGCCGGTGCGCCCCTGCACACCGTCGAGGTGGACCTCCTGTGCGTGTTCGCCGAGGTCGAAGCCCCGTTCCCGTTGGAGATCCCCGCGTCCGGGACGACCGACGTGGAGCAGCGGTCGCTGTTCAAGTCGGCTCGTGAGCAGCTGACCGCCCGCGGGCTCGCCGACGAGAACGGCCCGCTCGGGGTCGCTGAGGACTTCGTGTTCCTGCTGCGGTCGTGCACCGGCGTGCTGGACATGGTGCTGGCCAAGGAAGAGGTGCTGCTGGGCGCGGCCGTGCTGGTGCACCGGGACGAGGCGCTGCTGGTGACGCAGGACCTCGCGTCGGACGACGGCATGGTGCGGATGAAGGCCGCGACGCTGGACGAGGCGATCGACGACCTGGTGCGGCTGGTGCCGCGTGCCGACACCCCGCTGACCGCGCCGTTCAGCCTGCCGAGGCGTGCCCTGGAGACGGCGTTCAGCGCGCTCGTCGACCGGGACGAGCCGCTGTCCGCGCAGGAGGTCGACGACGTCATCGCGGCGCAGGGCATCGACGACCGCGTGGTGCGGCGGATGGTGTCGCACCTGCAGCCCGTGCTCGGCAACGGCCAGGTGGGCGTCGCCCGCCGCGACGACAGCGAGGACCAGTGGCAGCGCGTCGGTGAGGAACTGCGCTGGCTCGACACCGAACGCGGCCGCTACCGCCTCGCGGGCGACGCCGAGTGGATGAGCGTGAACCCGCTCTCCCGCGAGGAGATCCGCGACACCATCCGCAAAATGGCCCTCAAAACCCGCTGACCCCGAACATCGCGAGTCGCGCTCTCGCACACACCGAGTTGTACGTTTCGTGCACACGCACCTGCACGAAACCGGCAACTCGGTATGCCTGCCGGCGTGACTCGCGAGGGGTCAGGTTCGGGGGCGGGGTTTTTCTTCTTCTTCTCGGCGGTTGCGTTTGACGGTGTGGACCACGAAGAGGGTCAGCAGGAGCAGGCCCAGGCCGCCGCCGGAGCCGATCATCGCCACCTGCATGGGGGTCCAGTTGCGTTCGTAGGGCGCGGGCATCTCGAACGGGACGTCGAGCGGCTTGTCCGGCGGGATGTTCTCCTCCGCCGGGATGAACGCGGTCAGCGCCGCCACCGGGTTGATCATGCCGTGGCCGACCAGGTTGTCGTGGCCGTTCTTGGCGGCCGGGTGCGACGCGGTCGACTTGATCCGGTCCATGACCTGCCTCGCGGTGAGGTCGGGGAACCGCTCCCGCACCAGCGCGGCCAGCCCCGCCACGTACGGCGCGGCGAACGACGTGCCCTGGATCGGCTGCGCGTTGCCCTTGTCGTCGACCGTCTGGTTCGCGAGACCCGTCGCGTTCGCCGGGTCGAGCGAGATGATCTCCGTGCCCGGCGCGGCGACGCTGACCCACGGGCCGGTCATGGAGAACTCGGCGACGCTGCCGTCCTTGGACATCGCCGCGACCGAGAGCACGTAGTCGGAGAACCACGGCGGGATCACGATCTGCGTCGGGTTCTTCGGGTCCGAGCTGTTCTGCTCCTTGCAGTCGCGCTCGGGCAGGTTGCCCGCCGACGCGACCGGCACCACGTCCTTCTCCTCGACGGCGTACCGCAGCGCCGCCTGCACCTCGCGCTCCGGGTCGAAGATCCGGCCCGCGCTCGCGGGCCGGCACGAGTCCACCGACATGTTGATCACGGTGACGCCCGGGGTGTTCGCGGCACGCACGATGGCCTGCGCGAGCGTGCCGAGGTTGCCGGCGGCCTTGCTCTGGTTCGTCTTCGTGTCCTTGAACTCGTAGTTCGCGCTGGACTGGCGGATGCTGACGATCCCGGCGTCCGGCGCGATGCCGCGGAACCCGATCGAGTCGTTCCTCGGGTTCGCCGCGATGATGCCCGCGACCTCGGTGCCGTGCCCGTCGCAGTCCTCGAGCCCCCGGTGTTCCTTCTTGACGTAGTCGCCGCCGCCCTCGAGCCGGTTCTGGAAGTAGGTGTGGGGGTCGACACCGGTGTCGATCACGGCCACCTTCTGGCCCTTGCCGGTGGCGAACTTCGCGATCTCGTCGAACCGCAGCACGTCCTGGCCCCACGGCTTGTACTCGAGCGGGACCGTCGAGCCCTTGGACGTCACGCACGTCGTCTTCGCGGTGTAGTTCTCGTCCGGCTCCCCGGTGTCGACCGGGGTCCGGGTGTTCGGCGGCAGCGGCGGCGGCGTCGCCATGCTCTCGCCCGCCTCGGACGAGGTGGGCGGGCTCGACGGCTGCGCAGCGGCGGGCGCGGCCGAGGTGAACGCCAGCGAGCCGGCGGCGAGCACGGACAGGACCCGAGTGCTCCGGGTTACGGCCATGACGAGCGAGCTCCCCCTAGTTCGCTGGCAGGATGTTCACGTGCCGCAGCGTGCCGTACAGGTTCATCACGGCGAGCGCGAGCGGCAGCAGCACCGCGATGCAGACGGCCTCGATGATCTCCACCGTCCTGCGCAGCGGCGGTGAGAAGCGCTGCTCGGGGAAGATCACGCCGAGCACCAGCGACGCGGCGGCGATCAGCACGAGCGTGCCGAACACCCACAGCAGCCGGTCGAACGTGTCCGCGCCGATCAGCCAGCCGATCATGATGCCGGCGGCCGACAGCATGCCGGTGGCGAGCAGCGCGATGGCCTGGCTGCCGTTGGCGTAGGTGCGGGCGCGCAGCAGCAGCACGAGCGTGGCGGCGACGGCCATGGCGATGGCCCAGAAGTCCGACTTGCTCGCGGTGATGATCGCCGAGATCGCGGCCGCGCTGCCGAGGCCGATGATCATGCCGGTCATGTACTCGTGCGCGAGGCCCGCGCGGCGCTCGATGGACCGGTAGTCCGGGAAGCCCGCGTCCTCCTTGAGGTCCTCCGCGCTGCCCGGCACGTTCGGCAGCGGCAGCCTGGCCAGCTGGATCGTGACCCTCGGCAGCACGGACAGGGCAGCGAGCGAGACGGCGGCGGTGCCCGCGGCGATGCCGGGGGCGGGGTGCGCGATCAGGGTGCCGATGGCGAACGCGATGACGCCGACCAGCGCGGCGGACCCGGCGGCGACGAACGTGGTCACCCCGGCGCCGATCAGCATGATCGACGCGGACGACACGATCAGCACCAGCGCGCACGCGAGCAGCAGGCTGGCCCGCCCGGTCGCGCCGGGCACGATGTAGAGGCCCGCGACGAACGCCATGGGCAACCCGCCGGCGGCCGCGATCAGCACACCCGAGGTCTCGGCCTGGTAGCCGCGGGCGATCACCGCGCCGAGCGCGACGCACACGACGGCGGCGGCGCCCGCGGCGACGGCCGCGCCGATGTGCGAGCCGCCGAACAGCGGGCCCGTCATCAGCACGGTGACGGCCGCGACGATCAGGGCCAGCGCACCCGCGATGTAACCGATGCGGTTCGCGGTCTGCTTGGTCCACGGCCGGTAGCTGTCCGGAGAGGACTCGGCGATCGCGTCGACCACGTCGTCGTACAGGGGCGGCGGCGGGTTCTCCGCGCGCTTGCGCAGCTGCAGCAGTTCACCGTCGACGACGCCGAGGGAGGCGAGGGTGCGGCTCGGGTCGAGCGGCTCGCCACCTAGCTTGGCCAGGCACCAGCCGCCGTGCCGCGCGCCGCCGTCGGGGGTGGCTTCCTTGGCCATCTCCAGCAGCATCGGCAGCAGGTCGGCGACCGCGACACCCGCGGGGAGCGCGACGTCGATGCGCGTTCTCGGCGCGACCACCGTCACCCGGCTGAACACTGTCGTACCGGTAGCCACCCCGCAGCCCCCTCACCTGTCGTCTTGCCATAACCACCCATTGCTGTCGGTGGCGGCCCCTAGTATGGCCTTGCCGCTCCCGGCTCGTGCGCGGGTTCGGCCAAGTTGGGGTCCAGAGGGATTGAGGGGTTCACGGTGAGCACGCTTCAGTTCAAGCGTTCACCCAGGCTTGCCGCGCCGCGGCAACCCGGCGGCGAGGTCCACCTCGAGCCGCCACCCGAGGTGCCCCGGGTCATCCCCGGCAACATCCTGATGAAGCTCATGCCCGTCGTGATGGTCGTCGCGATGCTGGGCATGATGGCCCTGATGTTCACCGCGGGCGGCGCCATCGGCCGCAACCCGGTGACGCTGCTGTTCCCCATGATGATGATGTTCTCGATGGTCGGCATGTTCGGCCAGAACCGGGGCGGCGGCCAGAAGAAGGCCGAGATGAACGAGGACCGCAAGGACTACCTGCGGTACCTCGGCCAGATGCGTGACCGGGCCCGCGAGGCCTCGCTCGACCAGCGCGCCGCACTCGAGTGGGTGCACCCCGACCCGCAGGCGCTGTGGTCCATGGCCACCAGCCGCCGCATGTGGGAGCGCCGCCAGTCCGACCCCGACTTCTGCCACCTGCGTGCCGGCCGAGGTTCGCAGCGGCTCGCGACCCGGCTCGTGCCGCCGCAGACCGGCCCGGTCGACGAGCTGGAGCCGATCGCCACGCTGGCGCTGCGCCGGTTCGTGCGCGCGCACTCGATCGTCCCCGAGCTGCCGATCCAGATCGCCATCCGCGGCTTCGCCGCCGTGGGCCTCTCGGGCGACAAGGAGCTCACCCGCGGCCTCGCCCGTGCGCTGCTCGCCCAGCTCGTGACGTTCCACACGCCCGACGACGTGCTGATCGCCGTGGTGACGTCCGGCCGCGCGAAGGCCGAGTGGGAGTGGGCGAAGTGGCTGCCGCACACCCAGCACCCGACGATGGTCGACGGCATCGGCCAGATGCGGATGATGGCCGGCTCGCTGGCCCAGGTGGAGGACTGGCTCGACGAGGAGCTGCGCGACCGGCAGCGGTTCACCCGCAACGCGCCGCCGCAGCCGGACCAGCCGCAGATCGTGATCGTGATCGACGACGGCGAGGTCACCCGCGAGGAGCAGATCATCCTCGAGGAGGGCCTGGTCGGCGTCACGCTGATGGACCTGTCGGAGAGCCTCGGCAACCTGACCGCCCGCCGCGGCCTGCGGCTCGTGGTCGAGGAGGACCGGCTCGGCGCCCGGTCCGCGAGCGGTGTCGAGTGGTTCGCCAAGCCCGACCAGATGTCGGTGGCCGAGGCGGAGGCGCTGGCCCGCAAGCTCTCGCCGTACCGCCTCGGCGCGGCCGCGGCGGACGACGGCGGCGAGGAGCCGCTGCTGTCCAACCCGACGCTGCTGGAGCTGCTCGGCATCCCGGGCGACCCGATGACGTTCGACGTGCAGCAGGCGTGGCGGCCCCGGCCGATCCGCGACCGCTACCGTGTGCCGTTCGGTGTCGGCGAGTTCGGGCAGCCGGTCGAGCTGGACATCAAGGAAGCGGCGATGGAGGGCATGGGCCCGCACGGCCTGTGCATCGGCGCGACCGGTTCCGGCAAGTCCGAGTTCCTGCGCACGCTCGTGCTGGGCATGCTCGCCACCCATTCGTCGACGACGCTCAACTTCGTCCTCGTCGACTTCAAGGGTGGTGCGACGTTCCTCGGTCTCGACTCGGCGCCGCACGTCGCCGCGGTCATCACCAACCTGCAGGACCAGCTGACCCTGGTCGACCGCATGAAGGACGCGCTCGCCGGTGAGATGAACCGGCGGCAGGAGGCGCTGAAGAACGGCGGCAACTTCAAGAACGTGTGGGAGTACGAGAAGGCCCGTGAGAACGGCGCCGACCTCGACCCGCTGCCCGCGCTGTTCATCGTGGTCGACGAGTTCTCCGAGCTGCTCTCCGCCAAGCCCGACTTCATCGACCTGTTCGTCGCCATCGGCCGCCTCGGCCGCTCGCTCCAGATGCACATGCTGCTCGCCTCGCAGCGCCTGGAGGAGGGCAAGCTGCGCGGTCTCGACTCGCACCTGTCGTACCGGATCGGTCTGAAGACCTTCTCCGCCGCGGAGTCCCGTGCCGCGATCGGTGTGCCGGACGCGTTCGAGCTGCCGTCGATCCCGGGTTCCGGCTACCTCAAGTTCGACACGTCGACGATGGTGCGGTTCAAGGCGTCGTACGTGTCCGGGCCGTACCGCCCGGCCGGCATCCAGACCGTCGGCCCGGCCGCGGTCGTCTCCGGTGACCGGCGCGCGAAGCTGTTCGTGCCGGACTACATCGAGATCCCGAAGGAACCGGAGAAGCCGGTCGAGGTCGTCCAGGAGGCGCCGAGGCCGGAGCAGAACCAGCCGACGGAGCCGAGCGAGCTGGACGTCATCGTGTCGCGGCTGCAGGGCCAGGGCCCGCCGGCGCACGAGGTGTGGCTGCCGCCGCTGGACACCCCGAACTCGCTCGACACGCTGCTGCCGCCGCTGCAGCCGACGGAGGACCGCGGCCTGTCGCCCGCCGGCTTCTTCGGCAACGGCAGGCTGCAGCCGCCGCTCGGCCTGATCGACAAGCCGTTCGAGCAGCGCCGCGACCTGCTGTGGGCCGACTTCTCCGGCGCCGCGGGCCACGCCGCGATCGCGGGTGGTCCGCAGTCCGGCAAGTCGATGCTCGTGCGTACGCTGATCATGTCGATGGCGCTGACGCACACGGCCGAGGAAGCGCAGTTCTACTGCGTCGACCTCGGTGGTGGCACGCTCGGCACGCTGCAGGGCCTGCCGCACGTCGGTGGTGTCGCCGGCCGTCTCGACCCGGACAAGGTGCGCCGCATCGTCGCCGAGGTCGCGGGTCTGGTGTCCATGCGGGAGCAGCTGTTCCGGGACAACCAGATCGACTCGATGACCGACTTCCGCAACCGCAAGCGCCGCGGTGAGCTGCGGGAGGACCCGTGGGGTGACGTGTTCCTCGTCATCGACGGCTGGCTGAACTTCCGGCAGGAGTTCGAGGCCATCGAGTCGCAGGTGCTGAACATCGCCGCGCAGGGTCTGTCCTACGGCGTGCACGTGATCGTCACCGCCAACCGGTGGGCGGAGATCCGGCCCGCGATGAAGGACCTCCTCGGCACGCGGTTCGAGCTGCGCCTCGGTGACGCGAGCGAGTCCGAAGTGGACCGCCGGGTCGCGGTGAACGTGCCGGAGGGCAGGCCCGGCCGCGGTCTGTCCCGCGACAAGCTGCACTTCCTCGTCGGCCTGCCGCGCATCGACGGGTCGAGCAACCACGAGGACGTCGCGCAGGGCGTCCAGGACGCCATCACGAAGATCAACACCGCGTGGCGGGGCAGGCGCGCGCCGCAGGTGCGGCTGCTGCCCGACCAGATGCCCTACGAGGAGCTGCTGGCGCAGGACAAGTTCCGGGACACCAAGCTCATCCCGATCGGCGTCAACGAGGACGAGCTCGCGCCGGTGTACCTGGACTTCGACGCCGACCCGCACTTCTTCGCGCTGATGGACGGCGAGTCCGGCAAGACGAACCTGATGCGCACGATCGTGCGCGGCATCACCGAGCGGTACACGCCGAAGGAGGCCGTGGTCGTCCTGATCGACTACCGGCGCACCATGCTGGGCTTCATCGAGACGAAGCACCTGCTGGCGTACGCCGTGTCGTCGAACCAGCTGGGCGGCATCGTCACCGAGGTCAAGAAGTCGCTGCAGAAGCGGCTCCCCGGCCCGGACGTCACGCAGGAGCAGCTCAAGACCCGGTCGTGGTGGAAGGGCCCGGAGCTGTTCATCGTCTGCGACGACTACGACCTGGTGTGCCCGCCGCAGAACAACCCGCTGCAGCCGCTCGCCGAGTTCATCCCGCAGGCCAAGGACGTCGGCCTGCACGTCGTCGTGGCCCGCCGCACCGGTGGCGCCTCCCGCGCGATGTACGACCCGGTGCTCGGCAAGCTGAAGGAGATCGCGCAGCCGGGTCTGCAGGGCAGCGGCGACAAGAGCGAGGGCGCGCTGATCGGCACCGTCCGCCCGTCGGCCATGCCGCCGGGCCGGGGCACGCTGGTCAGCCGCAAGACGGGCCAGCAGCTCATCCAGGTGGCCTGGATCCAGCCGGACGCCTGACCCACGACGACCGCGTGGTGCGGACCGCTTCCCCGGTCCGCACCACTGGCGCGCCGGGCCGGTGCACCACGGGTGGTTGATCGGCCGGACACTCCCTAACATCGGCTCTGGCGTGCCAGTGACGAGCAGGGGTGCGAATGCGGGTAGCGGTCGACTTCGGCACCTCGAGCACGTGTGTCGCGATCGCGGTCGCGGGCCGGGAACCGCAGGTCGTGACGGTCGACGGGCTCCCGCTCATGTCGTCGGCGGTGTACGCGGGGCCCGACGGCGACCTGTTCGTGGGCCAGGAGGCGGAGCGGCAGGCCGCGGTCGACCCCTCGCGCTACGAGCCGCACCCGAAACGCCGCATCGACGAGACCGAGTTGCTGCTCGGCGCGAGCGTCGTCAAGGTCCGCGACGTCATCCGGGCCGTGCTGGTCCGCGCGGTCGCCGAGGCCCGTCGCGTCGGCGGCGGCGCGGCCGTCGAGCAGCTGGTGCTCACCCACCCCGCCGACTGGGGCGGCATCCGCACCCGCGTGCTGCGCCAGGCGGGCAACGGTCTCGCGACGCGCATCGTGCTCGTGCCGGAGCCGGTCGCGGCCGCGGTGTTCCACGCGGCCCGCTTCCCCGGGGCGGGCAGGCCGCTCGCCGTGCTCGACCTCGGCGGCGGGACCGTCGACGTCAGCGTCGTCCGGCCGGGCCCCGCGGGCTACGAGGTGCTCGCCACGAAGGGTGACCACTCGTTCGGCGGCGCGGACATCGACCAGCTGCTCCTCGACCACGTCGGCTCGGTCGTCGCCGCCACCGACCCGGGCGGCTGGCGCACCCTCGTCGAGGGCCGTGCGCTCGCGGACCGAAGACGCAGGCGGGTCATCCACCAGGACGTGCGGGGCGCGAAGGAGACGCTGTCCCGGCACACCTACACCGACGTGCCGATGCCGCCGCCGTTCCCGGACGTGCACGTCACCAGGAACGACCTGGAACGGCTGATCACGGACCCGGTGGACCGGGCGGCCCGGCTCACCGCGGCGACCGTCGCCGAGGCCCGGCTGCGCCCCGGCGACCTCGCCGGGATCTTCCTGGTCGGCGGGTCGAGCCGGATCCCGCTGGTGTCGCGGCTGGTGCACCAGCGGTGCGGTGTCGTGCCGACCACGCTCGACCAGCCGGAGACCGTCGTCGCGCGCGGCGCGCTGCTCGCGGTCGCGCCGACCGCCACCCAGGACACCCCCGGCGCGGGCGCCGTGCTGCTGCCCGTGCCGAGGGACCAGCAGCGGACCCGCAGGCTCACCCCGGCGCCGCCGCCCCGTCCGCTCGCCCCGCCCCGCCCGAGCGCGGTGCTGGCGCCCCCGCCCGCGCCGCCCAGCTCACGCCGCACGCAACTGCTGGTGGTGGGTGGCACCGCGGCCGTGCTCGCCGTCGCGGCGAGCCTCGCGGTCGTGTTCCTCGGCGACAACACCGAACGCGCCCCGAAGGCCGCTCCCGCCTCGACGGGCGCGTCCACGAGCAGGCTGATCGCCCAGTACGAGTACCGGTTCACCCTCCCGGACGGCTGGCTGCAGACCGGCGGCGACCCGGCCAAGCTGCGCACCGAGGTCAAGCCGGACGACGCGAAGGCAGGCGACGACGTGGTGTTCGTCGAGCAGATCCGCCTGTCGTTCGACAGCACGGCCGACCGGGACCGCGCGGTCGACAAACTGCGCGGCGACTTCCAGGCGGCGGGCGACGCGTTCTCCGACTTCGACGCGGGCGCCTCCTTCGCGGGCCGCGACGTGATCCACTACCGGCAGTCGCTGCCGAACAAGGACGCCACGGTCGACTGGTACGTCCTGTTCGAGGGCCGCACGCAGGTGAGCGTCGGCTGCCAGCGCGAGAACTCCGGCGACCGCGCCGACGAGGTGGCCGCCGCGTGCGAGACCATCGTCTCGACGGTGACCATCACCGGATGAGCTGGGTACGCTTGCGCGCATGACCGGGCAGGACGGCGGTTTTCCCCAGGCCGCACGGCGTTTCATCGCGGAGGTCGACAGCGCGTTGACCAGGGCCCGGCGGGCCGCGCGCGAGGCGAGAGCCACCTCGGAGGAGTTCCGCCGCAGCACCGGCGAACTCGGCGCGCAGGCGAAGACCGGAAAACTGCGCGGAGTTCGCCGCGGCGACGTCCGGCCGACCACACCGGAGTCCCGCGCCGCGGCCGTGGAGTTCCGCACTGCCAACGGTTTTCCCGTCGAGGAGCTGCCGGACGCGGACGCGTTGCTCGCCCGCCTGCCAGGGCGGGAACCGGAACGCGCGCCGGAGCGGGAGGACTTCTCCGAGCACCGGATCCTGTTCGATGTCGACACCGAAGAGGGACCCGGCGAAACCGCCGTGGATCCGGACGGTGAGGAAATGGGCCGGATCGATTCACCGGAACCGGAACCGACCCGGACGAGTGACGAGGATGAGGACTTTTCGCAACAGCGAATCCTCTTCGACGCGACCGCCGAAACGTATCGCCCGGACGACATGCTGCCCGCCGCGTTCGAGCCGTCGGAGCCGGAAACCGGCAGGTCAGAGCCGTCGTCGGAGCGCCGCCGCGACACCGGCGGCTGACGGCGCCCACGGCCGCCGCGGCACCGCCGTGGCCTGCGCATTCCCTAGTGCGATCGCCCTGCGCGTTCACGCTCGCAACGACCTCCGACCAGATGACGACAACGTGGAACCAGACATGGCAGGGTCTACGTCGCAGGAGGCGTACGAACCCAAGAGCTTGTACGACCGATACAGACCCGCTGAAGGGGGTTCTTTCTTATGGGTGACTTCAAGACTGGGACACCGGAACTTCTCACCGCGTCGGACCAGATGGTCTCGACCAACGAGCTGCTGCAGGACAACGGCCGCAGGCTGGCCCAGGCCGTCGACTCGGTGCAGGGTGCCTGGTCCGGTGCCGCCGCTCAGGCGTTCACCAACCTGATGACGCAGTACTCGAGCGACTTCGACAAGCTGAACACCGCGCTGTTCAACATCGCGGAGCAGGTCGCCGGCTCGGCCCGCGACTACCAGGCGCAGGAAGACACGGCGGCCGCCGACGTCTCCGCGATCATGCAGACGCTGTCCGACGGCTGAGTCGTTCGTTCACCAGGTCCATCCCTCGTCTTTGACACTTGAGAGAAAGAGTTAGGAAATGGCCGACGGCAACATCAAGGTCACATTCGGCTCGCTGGAGCAGCTCTCCGGCGACATCCACGGTCAGGTCGCCGCGATCGAGGGCAACCTCAACGACCTGCAGTCGCAGATCTCCAACCTGGAGCAGATCTGGGAAGGTGGCGCGAGCGCCGGCTTCCAGTCCGTGAAGCAGCAGTGGTTCACCTCCGCCGACCACCTCCGCCAGGTGCTCGCGAAGATCGAGACCGCCGTCATCCAGTCCACCGACGGCTACCGCGACGCTGAGGACCGCAACACCAAGCGCTGGGACGCCTGAGTCACGCGCTGACCAGTCGAACACCGCGAGCGGGGCTCGGGAGCATTCCCGGGCCCCGCTCGCTGTCGTCTGTCCCCTGAGGGCTCTGGATCGCCCCCGAGGTATCCACTGTGGCCGGTCAGTTCTCGGGGGTGCGGTCGTTGAACTTGGTCATGAACTCGTCCACCTCGGCGTCGCCGGTGATCGCGGTGACCTCCGACGCCTCGGGCGCGGCCGGGATGTCGGACGCCTTCGCCGCCCCGAGCACCTCGTACTCGAGCTGGATCTCCAGCCGCGTCGCGTCACCGTCGCTGACGGTGCCGCGGACCACGAAACCGGTGAACTCCATCGAGTGGTCGAGCCGGATCGTCACCGGCACCACGGTCCGCAGCATCCGCTCGGTCAGCCCGTCGCGCTGGTCCTCCGGCACGGACACGATGCCCTCGTCGAGCATCACGCCGAGCAGCGCGCCGGTCGTCACCTCGAAACCGTCCTCGGTGGCCCGTGCCTCGCTCGGCTGCTCGTCCGGGGCGTCGAGGGTCGTCTGTCCGATCGAGGCGTCCACGTTGCACGCCGCCCACGCGGTCAGCAGGAAGCACGTGTCGAACCCCTCGGCGAACGTCGACGGCACCGACACCCACGGCGTCGGCGCGAGCGACGCGTGGTCCTCGTCGAGCTCGATGTAGTCCACCTTCGACCCCGGCGGCGTGACCCGCCGCGACCAGTCGCCGTCGTCGCTGAACCGCCGCTTGAGCAGGATCGCGGGCGGGTTGCCCACCTTGAACGACTCGTGCTCGGTGGTGATCTTCGTGTCGCCGTAGTTGAGGTAGTTGTAGACCCTGGCGTGCTCGTCGCCGAAGTTCGCGAAGTGGTCCTGGAAGGCGTCGAGGCCCTGTTTCACGGCGTCCGCGGTGGCCTGCTCGGCCGCGGCGCGGTCCGCGACCGGCCTGCCCGTGGTCGGCTGGGCGCACCCGGCGGTCACCGCGAGGCACACGACGGCACACGCCAGCGGTCGGGCGATCCTGGTGACCCTCATCTCACACACCCCTCGCAGAACAGCAGGAACACCCCGCCGACGTGCACGATAGTGTGCGGCACCGGGTGCTGAGTGGGGGCCGCTTTGACCCTCCTCGAAGGCGCCGGGTATCTTCCTATGTTGTTGCGCGGCGCGGGCCCATGCCCGTATGAGCGCACATGCACCCTGACGCAAATGACGACGAGGTAGATCCGTGCGCACGTACAGCCCGAAGCCAGGCGAGGTGGCCCGCACCTGGCATGTCATCGACGCGGAGGACGTGGTCCTCGGCCGGCTCGCCTCGAACGTCGCCACGCTGCTCCGGGGCAAGCACAAGCCCACCTTCGCTCCGCACGTCGACACGGGTGACTTCGTCATCATCGTGAACGCGGACAAGGTCGTGCTGACGGGCAACAAGCGCGACCAGGCCTTCGCGTACCGGCACAGCGGCTACCCCGGCGGTCTGCGCAAGCAGTCGTTCGGCGAGCTGCTCGACACGCGGCCCGAGCGGCTGCTGGAGAAGGTCGTCAAGGGCATGCTGCCGAAGAACAAGCTCGGCCGTGCCCAGGGCAAGAAGCTGAAGGTCTACGCCGGCCCGGACCACCCGCACGCCGCGCAGCAGCCGAAGCCGTTCGAGATCGCCAAGGTCAGCAGGTAAATGAACTTGCTAGCCATCAAGTCGGACAAAGCGAGGATCATTGAGCACCCCTGAGACCACCGAGGACACCGCCGTGGAGGTGGAGGCGGCAGCTGAGGCGCCGCGTCCCGTGCGTGTGAGCGGCGAGACCGCCCAGACCGTCGGCCGCCGCAAGGAGGCCGTCGTCCGCGTGCGGCTCACCCCGGGCACCGGCAAGTTCACGCTGAACGGCAAGTCGCTCGAGGAGTACTTCCCCAACAAGGTGCACCAGCAGCTCATCCGTGAGCCCCTGGTCATCCTGGAGAAGCCCGAGGCGTTCGACGTCCGCGCCAACCTCAAGGGCGGCGGCATCACCGGCCAGGCCGGTGCGCTGCGCCTCGCGATCGCGCGTGCGCTCATCGAGCTGGACTCCGAGGACCGCCCGACCCTGAAGAAGGCCGGCTTCCTCACCCGTGACCCCCGGGTCAAGGAGCGCAAGAAGTACGGCCTCAAGAAGGCCCGCAAGGCGCCCCAGTACTCGAAGCGCTGAGAGCGTTCACAGCCTGTGGTGGAACGCCGCGTCCGGCATCTGCGATGCATCGGACGCGGCGTTCGCTGCTTTCCGGACCCCACCTGGAGGAAACGCCAACAATGGCTCGGCTGTTCGGTACCGACGGTGTTCGCGGGCTGGCGAACTCCGATCTGACCCCTGAACTGGCACTGTCCGTCGCGGCGGCCGCGGCGCGGGTGCTGGCGGAGCACGACAGCTCGCACCGGCCGGTCGCGGTCGTCGGCAGGGACCCGAGGGCGAGTGGCGAGATGCTGCAGGCCGCCGTCGCGGCGGGCCTCACCTCGGCGGGCGCGGACGTCATGCAGCTCGGGGTGCTGCCCACCCCCGCGGTCGCGCACCTCGTCGGCGAGCTGGGCGCCGACCTCGGCGTGATGATCTCGGCGTCGCACAACCCGATGCCCGACAACGGCATCAAGCTGTTCGCCGCGGGCGGGCACAAGCTGCCGGACGTCATCGAGGACGAGATCGAGTCCCACATGGGCGTCGACTTCACCCGTCCCACCGGCGCGGGCGTCGGCCGCGTGTACGACATCGCCGACTCGCTGGACCGGTACCTGCAGCACCTGCTGAAGGCGGTCCCGCACCGCCTCGACGGGCTGCGCGTCGTCGTCGACTGCGCGAACGGCGCCGCCTGGGCCGCGGCCCCGAGGGCCTACCGCGAGGCGGGCGCCGAGGTGATCGCGATCCACGCGCTGCCGGACGGCGAGAACATCAACAAGGACTGCGGCTCCACCCACCTGGACGTCCTGCGCGAGGCGGTGCTGGCCGAGAACGCCGACCTGGGCATCGCCCACGACGGTGACGCGGACCGTTGCCTCGCCGTCGACAAGGACGGCAACGTCGTCGACGGCGACCAGATCATGGCGGTGCTGGCGCTGGCCATGAAGGAGACCGGCGACCTCGCCGAGGACACCCTGGTCGCGACGGTCATGAGCAACCTGGGCTTGCACCTGGCGATGCGCGAGCACGGCGTCAACCTCCGCACCACCGCGGTCGGCGACCGCTACGTGCTGGAGGAGCTGCGGCAGAACAACCTGTCCCTGGGCGGTGAGCAGTCCGGCCACGTGGTCCTCCCGGCCCACGCCACCACCGGCGACGGCCTGCTGACCGCACTGCGGCTGATGTCCCGCGTGGCCGAGTCCGGCCGTCCCCTCTCCGACCTGGCCGGCGTGATGACCCGCCTGCCCCAGGTCCTGGTGAACGTGAAGGTCGCCGACAAGACCAAGGTGACCAGTTCCACGACGGTGAGCGAAGCGGTCGCCGAGGTGGAAGCCGAGCTGGGCGAGACAGGCCGTGTCCTCCTCCGCCCCTCCGGCACCGAGCAACTCGTCCGCGTGATGGTCGAGGCCCCGTCCCACGAGGCGGCCCAGGCCGCCGCCGAGCGCCTGGTCGACGTCGTCAGCACAGCCGTCTGACCAGCACTTTCCGTTCACAAATCCCCCAATACACCCCCGAGCGCGACAGCCCGTCGGTATGTTGCGTGCAGTGTGCGCAGGCGTACGATCCGTGCTTGCGCTCGCAGGGTGGGAGACAGTAGAAGGAAGATCGAGGGGGCGACACCATGGCGGGTGGTATGGAGGTCGATCCGGACGCCGTCCAGGCTTTCGCCACGTTCATGGCCGACGCGAAGCAGCAGTTCGACAAGGTCGTGGCGCGTTTCGGGGAGGCGAACGCGACGGCGGAGAGCTTCGGGCGGAGCTGGCAGGCCGAGGGCGACGAGTACGTGAAGTCGTGGGGGATGCTCGCGCCCGACCTGACCAGCCTGTCCACCACGCTCGACCAGATCACGGCGCAGCTGGGGGCGAGCGCCGACCTCAACGTCCAGGGTGAGACGACCAACGTCGGCCAGTTCACCTCGATCGAAGCCAGCGCCGACGGCGGCACGCCGTCGACCGAGCCCGGCGGTGCCTGATGGGATTCGAACCGGCCAACATCTGGCAGGACTTCAAGCAGGCCTCGGAGACCACGCAGGGCACCATCGACGACAACTCCAACCAGGTACTGCTGGGGCCGCGGCTCAACGAGGCCGTGCGGCACTTCGCGAACGGCTACCTGGAGAAGCTGGAGCTGGGGCCCGCCGACAAGGCGACCAGCGAACGCGCCAAGCTGCTCGACCTGCAGTGGGGGCGCATCGAACACGACGGTGCGATGCTGCGCGGGCTCGGCGCCGCGCTGTCCAACTTCGCCGAGGTGCTCGGCGCGAACGTCACCCGGCTCGGGGAGAGCTGGCAGGGCGAGTCCTACGACGCCTTCAAGGCCGCGATGGCCAAGGTTCAGGGCACGATCGCGGCCTACGGCACCTACGCGACGGCCACGGGCGACGGCCTGGTCAACAGCATGTCCCAGCTGCGGACCGTCTTCGAGCAGTTCGCCCAGGACAGCGCCAACACGCACCTGCACTTCGGCGACGTCTCACCGCCCGAGTACTGGCACAAGATCGGCACCGGCGACTACACCCCGGACGCACTGGCCGACGGGTGCCCGACGTGGTTCGCCGTGGGCAACTGCACGAAGAACGACGAAGAACAGAGCAGTGTGATCAACGGTCGCTTCGTCACGCAGCGGCGTTGGGACATCTGCATGGCCGACCCGTGTGAAGACAACGCGGGCCGCGTGTTGATCATGTACCGCAACATGGTCGACGCGTGCCACGATGCCCGCGAGGGCATCAGGAGCAAGCTCCACAACTTCTTCGCCGCGGTCGGTGCGACGGTCGAGACCGTGTCGAACCTGTACGACGCGGCGCTCGGCAACGTCTACACGCTCGCCAACGCGGAGGTCTTCAGCTCCCTCCGCGTCATCGGCGCGGGTGGCGGCGGGCAACCCGGCGACGGTGGCGACACGGGTGCGCCGGCCGGGTACCCGGGCGACACCGGCGGTGGCTACCCGGGGAGCGGTGGCCCGGGACCGGCCGCGGTGGCCGAGCCGATGCCACCCACGCCCGAGCCGTCCGTCGAGGACACCGCACCCGCGGAAGCGCCGCCGGACACCGCGGCACCGGAGCCGGACACAGCCGCCGACCAGCCCGCGACCGTCGAGATCAAGGACGGCGACCGGACCATCGGCGTCACCAGCCCGGACGGCGAGGGCCGCGTGCGGGTCACGGTCGACGACGGCACGGGCAAGACCACGACCTACGAGCTGGACTTCGACGCCGCCAGCGGCCTCCTTCCCCCACGCCCCGCCGACAGCGAGCCCGGTGCCGAGGCGGCCGACGACGCGCCCAAGCAGGTACCGGCGCGCACCGACGGGAAGTGCGTCATCCAGGACGGCCCGCTGACCATCACCGCGGAGCGCCCGCTCTTCTCGCCGGAGTCGATCCAGCTCACCGTGGACGACGGCACCGGCAACCCGACGAGCTACACGCTCGACTTCGACGAGGAACCGGGCGCGGAGACGCCGTCCGGCGCCGCGGCCACCGAGGCGGGCAAGCAGGAGGCGCAGGCTCCGGGGAGCGCACCGCGACCAGGCGCTGACCAGGCCGCCGCCGTCCCCGCCGAGCCGGCACCAGCCGAGGACGCCGTGCCGGACGGGACCGGTGCCGAACCGGAGACCCCGGCTGCCGCGTCGCAGGACCCGGTGCGGAGTGCGGATACCGACGCCGAATCGGCCCCGGGTGCTGCGCTGCGGGACCCGGTGCGGGCGGAGGCCGCCGCCGAGCCAGCCTCGGCTGCCGCGCCGCAGGATGCGGTGCTGAGGGCGGACGCCGATGCCGAATCGGCCTCGGCTGCCGCGCCGGAGGACGCGGTGCGGAGCGCGGACGCCGGGCTGGCCCCGGCTGCCTCGCCGCAGGACCCGGTGCGGAGCGCGGACACCGACGCCGAGCCGGCCCCGGCTGCCGCCGCACCGGCCGTCGAGGACGAGCCCGCCGGGACGTCGACGCAGCGTGCCGTTGCGAGCCAGACACAGGCGGCCGCGAGCGACGTCGCCTCGCAACCCGGGTGGCTGGCGGACCGCGAGTCGATGTCCGGGGTGCTCGTGCCCGACCAGCCCGAAGGTGAGGCGGGCCTGGCGAAAGCGCCCGACGCCGCCGAGCCCGACACGTCCGGCATGGTGGGCTCCGGGATGCCGGTGATGGGCGGTGGGGCGCCGCCGAGCGGCGGGTCGGAGCCGGGCCGTGTGGGGTCGGGGTGGAGCGTGCACGGCGATCTCTTCGACAGCGCTGAACCGGTCTACAGCATGCACGGCGTGCTGGGTGACGACGACCAGGCGACGGAGTAGCCATGGCACTCGCTGACATCGACGCCGCCGCGACCCAGCGGCGGATCCAGGAGGCCGTCGAGGCGAGCAGGAAGACGTTCGCCGACCTGGTGCAACGCTCGACCGAGATCGACAACCGCTTCCGGGAAGCAGTCGCCAAGGAAGAGGCCGATCTGAAGGCGGCGCTGGAGCGCAAGGCGGACGCCGAGGCCGCCGCTGCCCGGAAAGCGGCCGAGCGGGAGAAGGAACAGCAACCCGAGGAGCCCAAGCCGCGGCCGAAGCCGGCCACGCTCGCGCTCGGCGCGGATGAGTTCAAGGAGGCCAGGCAGGCGCGCAAGGCCGCCGACGAGGTGAAGCCGGTCGACGCGGCCAAGCCCGTCCCGCCGCCCGTGCCCGCCGCGGAACCGCCCCGGCCGGGCAAGACGCTCAAGCTCGGCGCCCGCGACGACGAAGAACCGCGCCGGACGATGAAGCTCGGGGCGCGCGACGACGAGCCGGCGCCGGAGGAACGGCCGGCGCGCCGGCCACGGCCACCGCGGCCGGAGGGCGACGACGACATGTCCGGCCGGACCTGGTTGCGGTAGCGGAAGCAAATTTCCCGGGCGCACGCGCCGCCACCTGCGGGTAGGTACATTCTGTGTGCAGATGCGACGGCACCGGTGGCCGTCGGCGCGCGTCGAAGCAGGGCAATCGCGCTCTCAGGGACTCTGGAGGGGGACTCCGACCATGAACACGCCGCCGCCCAGCGGGCCGCCTGCCAACCCGACCGGCGTGCAGGCACCCGACGGGTACAAGACCGACACGGGGCAGATGTCCTCGGTCGGCCGCACGATCAGCACCAAGGCCGAGGACGCCAAGGGCGACGTCGCCGAGGTGAAGCCTGCCAAGGTGCAGGCCCCCGAGTTCGGGCAGCACGAGGAGCACCAGACCTGGCAGCCCGACTACGCCGCCGCCATCGAGCAGCTCGGCGCCGGGGCCACCGCCATGTGCGACAACCTGATCGCGTTCGCGGCGCAGCTCGACGCGGCCGGGGCCACCTACTCCGAGAGCGAGTCGGCCGCCAAGAGCAACGTCAACTCGGTTCAGGTCTGACCGTGGCCAGGTCCTGGGAAGAGGTCAAGGCCGTCCTCGACGACCCCTACGTCTCGGCGGACACCAAGGAACTGCTCCTCGCCGCCTACGTGCGGGAGAACAGCGGCCCGTACGGGTTCAACGACCTGCCCGACGAGATCAGCGACTACACCGACGGCACCAAGGCCAGCTACCGCATTGACGGTGACGAGGCGTTCGCGGGCCAGTACGTCAGCACCGACGACGTTTACGACCAGGCCCAGGACGAGTCGGACGAGGCTGGCTACAGCCAGAGCCTCAACGACCAGAACGTCGAGGAGGGCCGCACCGAGATCGAGGACATGCGGCTCCCCGAGCCCGGGTCGAGCTCGAACGTCGGCGTGCAGAAGTCGGACGAGATCTTCGACGCGGCGCGGGACGCGTTGCGGATCTTCCAGGACTTCCTGCCGGTGAACGACAAGGTGCCGTCGGACACGTTGGGTCGTCAGGGGAAGCTGAAGTTCGAGACGGACATCGTCAAGCGGTACGAGGAGCAGCTGGGGATCTCGTTCAAGAACTTCCTGGACGACGCCAACCGCCTGCGCGAGGCGTACTCGACGCTGTCGGAGCTGAACTCCACCACCGAGACCGAGCTGAACAACCTGTACCGCGAGTGGACCGGTCCGGCGGCGAACGCCTCCTACCAGCACTACGCCGAGAAGATCGCCCCGAACACCACGGACCTGCTGTCCTACCTGCAGACCGCCCCCGAGATGATCGAGACCACGGTCACGAACGTGTTCGAGGCGTGCCGCGGCAAGGCGAACGACATCATCGCGCTCTACGAGACGTTCCGCGGCACGCTCGGGTCCGCCACCCCGGACATCGCCGACAAGGTCGTCACCCTGGCCAGCGGCGACTTCGACTCGCAGGACCAGGTCCTCGAGGTCGCGGCGTGGGTCGACTCGGTGACCGGCTCGAACCTCGAGCAGACGATCCGCGACGACGACTGCGGGTTGAACGACGAGAACAAAGAGTACGTGATCAGCGAGTGCAAGAAGTGGATCCGTGACTCGTTCAACCAGGACCTGCACGAGACGTTGTACGTGAGCTTCGAGCAGATCTGTGACGACACGCTCGAGGCGGTGAACCTGCACTACGAGGCGTTGAACGAGTACCTCAAGGAGTACGAGAACAAGTTCGCGCCCGCGCAGCCGCCGCCCGCGCAGCCGACGCAGCCCACCCAGCCGACGCAACCGACCCAGCCCAGCCAGCCGTCGACCCCCTCGACACCGTCCACCCCGTCAACGCCATCGACCCCGTCCACGCCGTCCACGCCATCGACCCCGTCCACGCCGTCCACGCCATCGACCCCGTCGACGCCGTCGATGCCCGAGATCCCGACGCCGCCGTCGAACACGGACCCGGGCACGCCGGGCAAGCCGGACCAGGAGATCCTGCCCGGCGGTCCCGGCGTCCCGGACAACCCCGACGTGCCGACGACGCCGCCGACGGACCAGGAGGAGACGGTCACCATCAACGACGGCGACCGGGAGATCTCGGTCACCAGCCCGGACGGCCAGGGCAAGGTCACGGTGACGGTCGACGACGGCAGCGGCCCACCGAAGACGTACACGCTCGACTTCGGCGGCGCCGACCCGGCGACCGGGCGCACCCCGGGGCAGCCCGGTGAGCCCGGCGGGATGCCGACCGTGCCGGGACCGGGCGGGACCGGTGGCGGTCCGCAGGGCGAGCCCGGTGGGATGCCGACCGTGCCCGCACCCGGCGCGCCGATCGAGCCGGGGCCGGACGGCAAGTGCGTCATCACCGACGGGGACCTGACCATCACCGCCGAGCGGCCGGAAGGCCAGCCGGACACGGTGGTCGTGACCGTCGACGACGGCACCGGTGAGCCGACCACCTACAACCTGGACTACTCGGAGGCGAACACCCAGCCGGGTGGCGTCACCACGCTGCCGGGGCGGATGCCGCAGGAACTGGTCGACGCCAACCGGCAGGTCGACGGCGCCGACTTCACCCCGGACGAGGTGCGCGTCCAGCCCGCGCCGGGCGAGATGCCGCAGTCGTTGCGGGGTGACCAGCAGATCAGCACGCAGCCCGCGTACGGCGAGATGCCGCAGTCCATCCAGGACGGCGACCGGATCAGCACCCAGCCCGCGTACGGGGAGAGGCCCGTCGGCATCGGCACCCAGCCCGCGTTCGGGGACGGGCCGCAGGGGCAGGGCATCAGCACCCAGCCCGCCTTCGGCGAGCGGCCGATGCCGTTGCACGCCGACATCGGCACCCAGCCCGCGTTCGGGGACGGGCCGCAGGGCCAGGGCATCAGCACGCAACCGGCCTTCGGGGAGATGCCGAGGTCCGAACCCGCGTTCGCCACGATGGCGTCCGCCGCCGACGACCCGACCATGTCCGGGTTCGGCGGGGGCGGCGGTCCGCACTCGCCTGCCGGCGAAGCCGGGTCGTTCGGGGCGCCGGACCACGCCCCGTCCCCGTACATGAACGGGGCGAGCGGCGAGGCCGGGCTGTCGACCGCACCCGACGGTGTCGCCGACCCGAGCCCCGGCTCGCCGTCCGGGCCGGACCAGGCGCATGCTGGCATGGCCGGTGGCGGCATGCCGATGATGGGCGGAGGGCCTGGCGGCGGTGGCGGCGGCGGTGACAGCGAGCGCGCCGGCAGCCAGTGGCGTACCACGGGCGACCTGTTCGACGAACCGGCCGATCCGCAGGAGCTGCGGGGCGCGTTCGGTGGTCAGGACCGTTAAGAGGGGAAACTGATGGGCGCTTACGACCGGGCCGCGGCAGCGCGGGCCAAGATGGCGCAGGTGCAGCGGGAGATGTCGGAGCGGCGTGCGCTGCGCGACCGCAACTTCCGCCAGAAGCGTGAGCAGGCGCTCGAGGCGTTCAAGAAGCAGGGCCCGGTGATGGCCCAGGTCGCCAAGCACATGGGTGAGCTGGGCCGCCGCCGCGCCCAGGCCGGCGGCTGGGCCACCGAGAAGACGGAGCAGGACAAGGACTTCGTCATGGGCTTCGGCTTCGAGGACGAGGAGCAGAAGGACCCCTACGGCTACCGCCCGCCGCAGCGGCCGAACCGTCCCGACACCCCGCCCGGCGGGATCGGCATGATCGACGACGAGGAGTCGTCGGCGCCCATGCCGCCGCCCGCGCCGGAGGCCCCGCCGGCACCCGCACCGCCCGCCCCGCCTCGGGCGCCGCGTGCCGCGCGCAGGCCGGAGCCGACGGAACTGGACGACGAGGACGACTTCTCGAACCAGTCCAGCTGGATGCAGAACCGGTGAACGCGCGGGTCGCGGAGCGGGCGGACGACATCAAGGCGGTCGTGTGCCGGGTGCTCGAGGTGGACGTCGACGTGCTGGGGCCCGCCGACCACTTCGTCGACGACCTCGGCGCCGACTCGATGAAGCTGATCGAGCTGCTCGCCAACCTGGAGATCGAGTTCGACGTCGAGGTGGACCCGGCCGAGTTCGAGCGGCTCGTCAACCTCGACGGGGTGTACGCCGTGCTGAGCGAGGCACTGGAGAAGTGACCCGCGTGGTGGTCACCGGGCTCGGCGTGGTGTCCAGCATCGGCACGGGCATCGCCGAGTACACGGCCGGACTGCGGGCCGGGCGCAGCGGCGCCCGGCCCATCAGCGTGTTCGACACCGAGGGTTTCGCGCACGCCACCGGCTGCGAGGTCACGGGGTTCGAGCCGGCGCGGTGGATCACCGCGCAACCCTTCGACGGGCTCGGCAGGGCGGCCCGGTTCTCGGTCGCCGCCGCGCGGATGGCCGTCGAGGACGCCGGTCTCGACCTGACCGGCCGGGGCATGGTGTGCGTCGGCACCACCGACGGCGGCGGGGACGCGGGCGAGCGGATCGCCGAGCACGTGGTGCGGGGCGAGGACGTCCCGGCCGGCCTGCCGCGCCGGGTGCCCGCCGCGACCATCCCGGTGGCCGTCGCGCGCGAGCTCGGACTGTCCGACGTGGACACCTCGACCGTCGCGACCGCCTGCGCCGCCGGGAACTACGCGCTGGGCAACGGTTTCGACGCGGTCGCGTCCGGGGACGTCGACTTCGCGCTGTGCGGTGGCGCGGACGCCATGTGCCGCATGACGTTCACCGGTTTCTACCGCCTCGGCGCGGTCGACCCCGAACGCTGCAGGCCGTTCGATGTGCACCGGCAGGGCATCCTCACCGGCGAGGGCGCGGGTGTGCTCGTGCTGGAACCCCTCGGCAAGGCCGTCGCGCGCGGCGCGCGGATCTACGCCGAGGTGCTCGGCTACGGCCTGAACTGCGACGCCGCACACCCCGTCGCCCCCGACCGGGCCAGCGTGGCCGCCTGCATGCGGCTCGCGCTCGACGACGCCGGTGTCACGCCCGACCAGGTCGACCTGATCTCCGCGCACGGCACCGGCACGAAGGCCAACGACGCCACCGAGTGCGGCGCGATCCACGACGTGTTCGGGTCCACGCCACCCAGAACGGTGTCGGTGAAGTCCATGCTGGGCCACACGATGGGCGCGGCGAGCGCGCTGTCGGCGATCGCGTGCGCGGTCGCCATCCGCGAGGGCTTCATCCCGCCCACCATCAACCACACCGAGACCGACCCGGCCTGCGCGGTCGACTGCGTGCCCAACACCGCGGTCGAGGCGGACCTGCGGGTCGTGCAGAACAACGCGCTGGCGTTCGGCGGCAACAACTCGGTCGTCCTCTTCGGACGGTACGGATGACCGGCGTCGTCATCACCGCGTGGTCGGCGCTCACCCCGTTCGGCCACGGCCGCGCCGCGTTCGCCGACGGCGTGCTGCGCGGCGAGCCGGTGGCGCCGGTGCCGGTGCAGGACGACTGGGCCGCCGCCGAGGCACGCGTGGTCCCGGACTTCGACATCGTCGAGCAACTGGGCCGCAAGGGCACCAGCTCCATGGACCGCACCAGCGCGCTCGCCGTCGCCACGCTGCGCGAACTGGTGCCCGAGGTGCCCGTCGACGCCCGCACCGGCGTCGTGCTCGGCACCACCAGCGGCAGCAACCGCACCCAGTTCGAGTTCACCCGCGACTCGCTGACCCGCCGCAGGCCCTACTTCGTCAACCCGGCGCAGATGCCGTTCGCGCTGATGAACTCGGCCGCCGCCCAGTGCGCGATGTGGCACGGGCTGACCGGCCCGAACAGCACCGTGGCGGCGGGGCGGACCGCCGGGCCCGCCGTGCTGCGGTACGCGAGCAGGCTCCTGCGCACCGGCCGCGCGAGCGGTGTTTTCGCGGGCGCCGTCGAGGAGCACAGCGGTGCGCGTGAGCTGCTGGAACCAGGTGGTTCGCTGGGGGAGGCCGCGGTGCTGTTGTTTTTGCAAACCGGCGCCGACGGGAACCGAGCGGGGCTCGCGGAGGTCGTAGCGGTGGACACGCGGCTCGGCGAACCACGTCGTGCGCTGGTCGCGTGTCTCGAGCACGTGCTTGCCGGGCACGCGGTGGACGAGGTGTGGGGAGTCGCCACGTCCGCCGCGGACCCAGAACTGTCCGAAGTGGAACTGGAAGCGACGGGTGCGGTGCTGGGCCAGCGGAACGTGATCCGGCCGGGTCACCTGATCGGGGACACGGGCGCCGCGAGCGGCGTCGTCGGTGTCGCCGCGCTGCTGGCCGCGGCGGCGGCCGACCCGGGTGCGGGCGGGCGGCTCGCGGTGGCGACGTCCGCCGACCGGGACGGCACGGCCGGCGCGATCGTGCTTCGCTTGACGGAACGATGACACCGAGGGGTGAGGGATGAGCAGGTCGTGGGACGAGGTCAAGGCGCTCCTCGACGATCCGTACGTGGACGCCGACACCAAGGAGCACCTGCTCGCGGCGTACCTCGTGCAGGAGGGGTACGCGAGTCCCTACGGCGGGGGCCTCGGCACCCGCGGCGGCGTCTACGACGAGGACGACCTGCCGGACGACGTGCGGGAGTACTACGACCGCCACCAGCTCCAGCCCGGTGACTACCAGCAGGGCAGCCTCGACGACATCTACTCCGACGCGCAGAACGAGTCCGAGGAGCGCGGCTACAGCCAGGGCCTCAACGACCAGAACGTCGAGGACGGCCGCACCGAGATCGAGGGCATGCAGCCCCCGTCGGAGGGCTCCCGCACCGGCGTCGAGAAGTCGGACGAGATCTTCGACGCGGCGCGGGACGCGTTGCGGATCTTCCAGGACTTCCTGCCGGTGAACGACAAGGTGCCGTCGGACACGTTGGGTCGTCAGGGGAAGCTGAAGTTCGAGACGGACATCGTCAAGCGGTACGAGGAACAGGTCGGCATCTCGTTCAAGAACTTCGTGGACGACGCGGCCAGGCTCCGCGCCGCCTACACGACGCTCAACGAGCTGAACACCACCACCGAGACCGAGCTCAACAACCTGTACCGCGAGTGGACCGGTCCGGCGGCGAACGCCTCCTACCAGCACTACGCCGAGAAGATCGCCCCGAACTCGTCGGAACTGCTGTCGTTCCTGCAGACCGCGCCGGACATCATCGACGCGACCGTCACCAACGTGTTCGAGGCGTGCCGGGGCAAGGCGAACGACATCATCGCGCTTTACGAGACGTTCCGCGGCACGCTCGGCAGCGCGACACCCGAGATCGCCGACAAGGTCGTCACCCTGGCGAGCGGTGACTTCGACTCGCAGGACCAGGTGCTCGAGGTGGCCGCCTGGGTGGACTCCGTCACCGGGTCCAACCTGGAGGAGACGATCCGCAATGACGACTGCGGGTTGAACGACGAGAACAAAGAGTACGTGATCAGCGAGTGCAAGAAGTGGATCCGTGACTCGTTCAACCAGGACCTGCACGAGACGTTGTACGTGAGCTTCGAGCAGATCTGTGACGACACGCTCGAGGCGGTGAACCTGCACTACGAGGCGTTGAACGAGTACCTCAAGGAGTACGAGAACAAGTTCGCCGCCGCCGCGGGGCCGGGCCAGCAGAACCCGAACCAGCAGTACCCGCCGGGGACCCAGAACCCCAACCAGCAGCAGCCGCCCGGCACGACGAACCCGTCCGTGTCCACGCCGCCGTCGTCGAGCACGCCGCCCGGGTCGTCCAGCCCGTCGATGCCGTCGGTCAGCACGCCAGGGTCGTCCTCGCCGGGGTCGCCCGGTTCGCCGGGCACGACGCCGAGCAGCATCCCGAGCCTCCCGCCGCTGCCCGGTTCGAGCACCGACCCGTCGAACGCGACGACCAACCCGTCGGCCACGCTGCCGGGTGTCAACACCCCGGGCAGCAACATCCAGCCCGGCATCGACCCGATCACCGGCCTGCCGATCGGCAGCACCCCCGGCTCGTCAACCGGGCTCCCCGGCACGCCGGGCGGCGGCGCGCCGAAGGAGGTCACGATCAAGGACGGCAACCGCACGATCACCGTGGGGCAGCCGGACGCCCGCGGCCGCAGCAAGGTGACCGTCGACGACGGCGAGGGCGAGCCCCGCGAGTACGAGGTGGACTTCACCCCGGACCAGCCGGGCGAGACGTACGAGGACGGCGTCATCAAGGCGGGCCCGGACGGCAAGGTGACCATCCCGGACGGCGACGCCACGATCACCCTGGAACAGCCGCAGGGGCAGCTCGACAAGATGAAGATGACCGTCGACGACGGCACCCCGGCCACGTACGACTTCGACTTCGACGCGGAGCACGACGTCCCCGGCTCGTCCGGCGGCGGCCTCCCGGACGTGTCGACCCCGTCCAGCCTGGGCGGTGACCTCGGCGGCGGCGGTGGTGGTGGCGGTGCCGGCGGTGGCGGCGTCGGCGGTGGCGGTGGCGGCGGCTTCGGCGGCGCCGAGACCCCCGGCACGTCGGGCCCGTCCGGCCCGGGCGCCATGGTCGGCGCCCAGGCCCCCGACGGCGGCGACCGAGCGGGCGTGGCCGCCGCGGCGGCCGGTGCCGGCGCGGGTGCTGCCGCAGGCGGCTCCGGCGGCGGTGCCCCGATGGGCGGCATGCCCATGGGCGGCATGGGCGGCGGTGGCCAGGGTGGTGGCGACCAGACCCGGCAGAGCAAGTGGCGCACCACGGGCTCGATCTTCGACGACCAGGACCCGGCCGCGAACTTCAGCGGTGTCGTCGGCCGCGACCCCGCGGAGGCCGGGAAGACGAAGGCCCCCAAGCGCTAGCGGACGTGCGGGAGGGCGCCTGCCCTCCCGCACGGTCGCGACGAGGCCAGGGTGCCGCGCCGAGGTCGACCGACAGCACACGCACGCCGGACATCCCCCGGATGCGAAAGAACCGTCAGGCCACCAGTTCCGAGGTGTCCTCGATCGGTGCGCCCTTGACGTCCGCCTCCAGCAGGGGCCGGAACCGGTCCTCGCCGGCCAGGTGCACCAGGAAGAACGCGGTCAGCAGGGCCCGCGACAGCCGCAGCGCCCCGTGGTTGGACGAGCCGGGGATCAGCATCCCGGTCCAGTGCCTGCCCTCGGCGAACCCCATGTGGTCCACCTTCGGCAGCACCCGCAGCTGCGCCTCCCCGCCCCAGTTCGCCGCGATCAGCCGCGCGTGCCCCACCGGCGGCGCGACCATGTCCCCGGCGCCCGCGAGGTGCAGCGACGGCATGGCGCACCGGGCGGCGGCGTCCGTCGCGAACGGCTTGACCTGCGACGCGGCCATGGTCGCGACCGCGCGCACCCGGCTGTCGTCGGCGGCGGCCAGCACCGCGGCGCCCGCGCCCGTCGAGTGCCCGGCGAGCCCCAGGCGGGACTGGTCGACGCTGATGTCACCCTCGCCGAGCCGTACGCCCACGCACACGTCCAGCGCCGTGCGCAGGTCGGCGGCGAAGAGCCGGGCGGACCCGAGCGGGCTGCGCTGCGTGCCCGGCGCGGCGACGACGAACCCCCACGACGCCAGGTGCCGGAACAGGCCGAGGTACCGCGCGGGCGGCTGCAGCCAGCCGTGCCCGAACGCGATCGCGGGCAGCCCGAGCCCGGACCGCGGCGTGAACACCAGCCCGGGCAGCCCGATCAGGGCGAGATCCCCGCGCAGCACCTGGTGCGGCCCGCGGCGGGTCAGTTCCTCGAGCAGGTGCTTCGGCTTGGTGGCCATGGCATGGGACCTTAGCCAACCTGGGACCTGACCGGCCTGCCGGCAGGGCGAGATAGCCTCTTCCGCATGTGCGGAATCGTGGGATACGTCGGGCACAGGCAGGCCCTCGACGTCGTGGTCGACGGGCTGCGGCGCCTGGAGTACCGCGGGTACGACTCGGCGGGCGTCGCCGTGGTGACCGGGCCGGGGAACCTCGCGGTGGAGCGCAAGGCAGGCCGGCTCGCCAACCTCGAGAACCGCCTCGACGAGGTCGGCAGGGACGGGTTCGCGGGCACCGCGGGCATGGGGCACACCCGGTGGGCGACCCACGGGCCGCCCGTGGACCGCAACGCCCACCCGCACCGCGACGCCGCCCACCGCGTCGCCGTGGTCCACAACGGCATCATCGAGAACTTCGCCGCGCTGCGCGCCGAGCTGGAGGCCGACGGCGTCGAGCTGACCAGCGACACCGACACCGAGACCGTCGCCCACCTGGTCGGCCGCGCGTACGCGGAGGGCCAGACCAAGGGCGACCTGCCCGCGAGCGTCCGTGCCGTGTGCCGGCGCCTCTCCGGGGCGTTCACGCTGGTCGTCACGCACGTCGACGAGCCGGACCGGATCGTCGCCGCGCGCCGGTCCTCGCCGCTCGTGGTCGGGGTCGGCGAGGGCGAGACGTTCGTCGCGTCCGACGTGGCCGCGTTCATCGAGCACACCCGCGACGCCGTGGAGCTGGGCCAGGACCAGGTCGTCACGATCACCCGCGACGGCTACCACGTCACCGACTTCGACGGCGCCGACGCGGCGACCCGCCCGTTCCACGTCGACTGGGACCTGTCGGCCGCCGAGAAGGGCGGCCACGAGTACTTCATGCTCAAGGAGATCGAGGAGCAGCCGACGGCGCTGGCCGACACGCTGCGCGGCCACTTCGTCGACGGCCGGATCATCCTCGACGAGCAGCGCATGACCGACCAGGACCTCCGCGACGTGGACAAGGTGTTCGTGGTCGCGTGCGGCAGCGCCTACCACTCGGGTCTCGTCGCGAAGTACGCCATCGAGCACTGGACCCGCCTGCCCGTCGAGGTCGAGCTGGCGAGCGAGTTCCGCTACCGCGACCCGGTGCTGGACCGCGCGACGCTGGTCGTGGCCGTGTCGCAGTCGGGCGAGACCGCCGACACCCTCGAGGCCGTGCGGCACGCCCGTGAGCAGAAGGCCCGCGTGCTGGCCGTCTGCAACACCAACGGCGCGCAGATCCCGCGCGAGTCCGACGCCGTGCTGTACACGCACGCCGGCCCGGAGATCGGCGTCGCGTCGACCAAGGCGTTCCTCGCGCAGATCGCCGCGAACCTGATGGTCGGGCTCGCGCTCGCGCAGGCCCGCGGCACCAAGTACCCCGACGAGATCGCCCGCGAGTTCCACGAGCTCGCCGCCATGCCCGACGCGGTCGCGAAGGTGCTCGGCACGGTCGAGCGGGTCCGCGAGCTGGGCCGGTCGCTGGCCGACTCGAAGGCGGTGCTGTTCCTCGGCCGCCACGTCGGCTACCCGGTGGCCCTGGAAGGCGCGCTGAAGCTGAAGGAACTGGCGTACATGCACGCCGAGGGCTTCGCGGCGGGCGAGCTGAAGCACGGGCCGATCGCGCTGATCGAGGACGACCTGCCGGTGGTCATCGTGATGCCGTCGCCCAAGGGCCGGGCCGTGCTGCACGCGAAGATGGTGTCGAACATCTCCGAGATCCAGGCCCGCGGCGCCCGCACGATCGTGCTGGCCGAGGAGGGTGACGAGACGGTCCGGCCGTTCGCGGACGAGCTGATCGAGCTCCCGGCCGTGCCGACGCTGCTGCAGCCGCTGGTCTCGACGGTGCCGCTGCAGGTGCTGTCGGCGGAGATCGCGCGGTCCCGCGGCTACGACGTGGACAAGCCGCGCAACCTCGCCAAGTCCGTGACGGTGGAGTAGCCCGTGCGGGGGGTGTGGACGACCGGGCAGGTCAAGGCCGCCGAGGACCGGCTGCTGGCGCGCACCCCCGAGGGGGCGCTGATGCGCAAGGCGGCGTTCGGCGTGGCGACGGTGGCCGCGTCGATGCTGCGCGAGCTGACCGGCGGCACGGCGGGTCGCCGGGTGACGCTGCTGGTCGGCGCGGGCAACAACGGCGGCGACGCGCTGTGGGCGGGTGCCTTCCTGCGGCGCCGGTCGGTGGCGGTGACGGCGGTGCTGCTGGCCCCCGACCGCGCGCACGCCGAGGGCCTCGCCGCGTTGCGCAAGGCGGGCGGCCGGGTGGCCGACGACCTCGGCGACCCGGACCTGGTCGTCGACGGCATCGTCGGCCTGTCCGCGCGCGGCCCGCTGCGCCCGGCGGCGGCCGCGCTGGTGGACCGGGTGTCGGTGCCGATCCTGGCGGTGGACCTGCCGAGCGGCGTCGACCCGAACACCGGCGCGGTCGACGGGCCCGCGGTCACCGCGGACGTCACGGTCACGTTCGGCGCGCGCAAACCCGTGCACGTGCTCAACACCACGCACTGCGGCGAGGTCCACCTGGTCGACATCGGCCTGGGCCCCGAGCTGCCGGACCCGGACATGATCACCCTCGACGCCGACGACGTCGGCTGGGCGTGGCGCGTCCCGGGGCCCGCGGACGACAAGTACACGCAGGGCGTCACCGGCATCGCGGCCGGCTCGGCGACCTACCCGGGCGCGGCCGTGCTGTCGTCGGGCGCGGCGGTGCTGGCGACGTCGGGCATGGTCCGCTACGCGGGCTGGGCGGCCGACGAGGTGCGCGGCCGCTGGCCGGAGCTGATCGCGACGGGCACGGTCGAGGACGCGGGCCGCGTGCAGGCGTGGGTCGTCGGCCCGGGCCTGGGCACCGGCCAGGTCGGCAAGGACGTGCTGACGGCGGTCTTCCACGACGCCGTCCCGACGTGCGTCGACGCGGACGGGATCACGCTGCTGGCGTCGACCCCGTCGCTGTGGGACGCCCGCGACCCGGACACCCCGGTGGTCCTCACCCCGCACGACCGCGAGTTCGCCCGCATCGCCGACCCGCTGGGCATCGAGCTGGGCGCCGACCGCGTGGCCGCGGCCCGCGCGCTGGCGAAGCGCCTGGACGTCGTGGTGCTGCTGAAGGGCAACGCGACGGTGGTCGCCGCCCCCGACGGCCGGACGCTCGTGAACGCGGCGACGTCGTCGTGGCTGGCCACGGCCGGTTCGGGGGACGTGCTGACGGGCCTGATCGGAGCGCTGCTGGCGAGCGGCCTGGACCCGTGGCTGGCCGCGGGCTGCGCCGCGTGGCTGCACGTCCGCGCGGCGGAACTCGCCGCCGACGGCGCCCCGGCCCCGGCGTCCGCCATCCAGCAGGCCATCCCGGCGGCCATCCGCGCGGTCCGCGCATCCGCCGGCGCCCGCTGAACCACCCGCCCACCTTGATTGCCGCGAAAGGCGCGTTCGCGGCACGGGCCGGGGCGCGGGGGCGGTCGCGGGGCTGTGGGACCATGGACGCCGTCATGCCTGATCAGCCGTCCCCCAGGGCCGAGGTGGTCGTCGACCTCGACGCCATCCGGCACAACGTCGCGCTCCTGGCCGCCCGCGCGAGCGGCGCCGTCACCATGGCCGTCGTCAAGGCCGACGGGTACGGCCACGGTGCGCTCCCGGTCGCTCGCGCCGCCCTCGAGGCGGGCGCGACCTGGCTCGGCTCCTGCTCCCTCGCCGAGGCGCTCGACCTGCGCGAGGGCGGCATCACCGCCCGCGTCCTCAGCTGGCTCGACGTCCCGGAGACCGACCTCGCGCCGGGCGTCGAGGCCGACGTCGACTTGTCGGCGTCGAGCAACGGTGAGCTCGCCGCGATCGTCGACGCCGCCCGCCGGACCGGCCGGACCGCCCGCGTCCACCTGAAGATCGACACGGGCCTGTCCCGCAACGGCTGCCAGCCCCGCGACTGGCCGGACCTCGTCGAGAACGCGGCGAAGGCCCAGGCGGCGGGCCACGTCGAGGTCGTCGCCGTCTGGTCGCACCTCGCCTGCGCCGACGAACCCGGCCACCCCGCGAACAACCTGCAGGCGGCCCGCTTCGCCGACGCCTACGAGGTCGCCACCAACGCGGGCCTGCACCCGATGCGCCATCTCGCGAACTCCGCCGCCACGCTCGACCGGCCGGACCTGCACTTCGACATGGTCCGCGTCGGCATCGCCATGTACGGGCTGAACCCGTTGCCGTACCGGGAGAACCTCCGTCCCGCGATGACGTTCCGGTCGTCGGTGGCGCTCACCAAGCGGATCGACGCGGGCGAGTCCGTCTCCTATGGACAGACGTGGACCACCGGCCGCGACACCACGCTCGCGCTCGTCCCCGTCGGGTACGCGGACGGCGTCTCCCGCGGCCTGTCGAACCGGATGGACGTGTGGCTCGCGGGCAGGCGGCGCCCGATCGTCGGCCGCGTCTGCATGGACCAGATCGTCGTCGACTGCGGTGACGACCAGGTGGCGCCGGGCGAGGAGGTCGTCCTGTTCGGCGCTGGCACGCGCGGCGAGCCGACCGCCACCGAGTGGGCGGACACGCTGGGCACCATCGACTACGAGATCGTCACCGGGATGTACCGGCCCCGCGTCGCCAGGAGCTACCGGTGACGGTGTCCCGCAAGGTGGGTGCGCTCATCGGCGGCGCCATCGGGGTCGCGGCCGCCGGCACGGCCATCGCCGTCGGCGTGGCGCGCCGCAGGCACGACCACTCCGCGCCCGAGAAGCTCGGCACCCTGCGCCCCGACCGCGAGTTCACGGTGATCACCGAGGACGGCATCGAGCTGTCCGTCGAGGAGGTCGACCCGGCCGACGGCGGCAAGCCCGTGCTGACCGTGGTGTTCGTGCACGGCTTCGCGCTCGACCGCCGCTCGTGGCACTTCCAGCGCCAGGCGCTGGCCCGCCTCACCGAGCCGCGTGTCCGCCAGGTCCTGTACGACCAGCGCAGCCACGGCCGCTCCGGCCGCGCGAACGAGGCGTCCAGCACCATCGAGCAGCTCGGCCGCGACCTCGGCGAGGTGCTGAACAAGCTCGACGGCCCGGTCGTGCTCGTCGGCCACTCCATGGGCGGCATGACGGTCATGGCGCTGGCCGAGCAGCGGCCGGAGCTGTTCGAGGAGCAGGTGTACGGGGTCGCGCTCGTCGGCACGTCAGCCGGTGAGGTGGGCAAACGCGGGCTGCCGCGCCCGCTGCTGTCCCGCTGGAACCCGGTGACCCGCAACCTGGGCAGGCTCGCCGACTGGCGGCCCGGCCTGGTCGAGTTCGTCCGCGCCGCGGGCGGGCAGCTCACGCGCCGGGCCGTGCGGTCGCTGGCGTTCGGCGCGAAGGACGTCGACCCGGCGCTCGTCGACCTCACGATGGAGCTGATCGACGCGAACCCGGTGCGGGTGCTGGCCGACTTCATCGACACGCTCGGCACCCACAACCGGTACGCGGCGCTCGCCGGCCTGAAGCACACGCACGTGCTGGTGCTCTCCGGCGACGCGGACCGGATGACGCAGTTCTCGCACGCGGAACGGATCGCGCAGGAGCTGCCCGACGCCGAGCTGGTGCGGGTGCGCGGGGCGGGACACATGGTGATGCTCGAACAACCCCAGGTGGTCAACGACCACCTGGTGATGCTGCTGCAGCAGTGCGCGTACGGACGGGAGGGGGGCCGGAAACGGTGGTGGCGACGGTGATGCGCGAGGAACTTCTCACGGAGAGCGACACCCTGCGGTTCGGCAGGCGGATCGGCGGCCTGCTCGAGGCGGGGGACCTGGTGCTGCTGACCGGTCCGCTCGGCGCGGGCAAGACGGTCCTGGCGAAGGGCATCGCGGAGGGACTGGGCGTGGCGGGCCGCGTGAGTTCGCCCACGTTCATCATCGCCCGCGAGCACCGGCCCGCGCCGGGCGGGCGGGGCATCCCGCTCGTGCACGTGGACGCCTACCGCCTCGGCGACGACCTCGCGCAGCTCGACGACCTGGACCTGGACACCGAGCTGGTCGAGGCGGCGGTCGTCATCGAATGGGGCGAACCGGGCACGAGGCTGTCCGAGGACCACCTCCTCGTGAACTTGATCCGCCGGGAGGACGATTCCAGGCTGGCTGAGGTGACTCCGTCAGGCTCTTGGGAAAAGCGCTGGTCGACGTAATCTGGATGGTATGCGTGCGGTGATCTTCGACTGGGGTGGCACGCTCACCCCCTGGTATCCCGTCGACTACGTCGCCGCGTGGCGCAGCTACGCCGATCACCTGCACCCCGACGACGAGGCCCAGGCGGCCAGGGTCGCGCAGGCCATCGTGGCCGCCGAGGAAGAGCACTGGACGGTCGCCCGCGACCACCACAAGGCGTTCACGCTCGCCCAGGTGCTGGCCGCGGCCGGCGCGCCGCACCACGACGACGGGCTGGCCGCCTACCGCACGTTCTGGGACCCGTCGACCTACACCGACCCGGACGTGGCGCCGACCGTGGCCGCGCTCAAGGAGAAGGGCCTGCGGCTGGGCGTGCTGTCGTCGACGCCGTGGCCGAGGGAGTGGCACGAGGAGGTGCTGCGCCGCGACGGCGTGCTGCACCTGTTCGACGCGCTCGTGTGGAGTTCCGACCTGACGTACACGAAGCCGCACGCGGAGGCGTTCCTGGCCGCCATGCACGCGGTCGGCGTGGACGACCCGGCCGACTGCGTGTACGTCGGCGACCGGCTCTACGACGACATCTCCGGCGCCAAGTCGGTCGGCATGCGGGCCGTGCTCGTGCCGCACAGCGACATCCCGGAGTACCAGAAAGTGCCGGTCGACGTGGAGCCGGACGCCGTGATCCAGCGCCTGACGGACCTCCCCGAAGTGGTCGACCGCTGGCGCGATTAGGCTTGAGCGCCGTGCTGGTCATCGCGGTGGACACCGCGACCCCCGCGGTCACCGCCGGGGTCGTGAACGTCGAGGAGATGCTCGTCCTTGCCCAATGCGTCACGGTCGACGCCAAGGCGCACGGCGAGCTGCTGACGCCGCACATCCTCACCGCCCTGCGGGAGGCGGACCGCACCTTCGCCGACGTCGCCGCCATCGTGTGCGGGGTCGGCCCCGGACCGTTCACCGGGCTGCGGGCCGGCATGGCCACCGCCGCCGCGCTGGGCCAGGCGCTCGGCACGCCCGTGTACCCGGTGTGCACGCTGGACGCGATCGCCGCCGACTCCGAGGGCCCGCTGCTGGTCGCCTCCGACGCCCGCCGCAAGGAGGTCTACTGGGCCGCCTACGACGCCGCCGCGAAGCGCGTCACCGGGCCGTCGGTGGACAAGCCCGCCGACGTGGTCGAGCGGATCCCGGCGCTGTCGGTCGAGCGTGTGGCGGGCAACGGCGCCACCCTGTACGACCTCGGGCTGCCGCACACCGGGCAGGAGTACCCGACGCCGCTGGGCCTCGCCAGGGTCGCGCGCGACGACGTGCTGGCGGCGGCGAAGCCGCGCCCGTTCGTGCCCATGTACCTCCGCCGCCCGGACGCCGTCGAGCCGGGCGCGCGCAAACGGGTGACCGCCAGGTGATGTCCGCGGTCACCTTCCGGCTGGCACCGCTGCGGCGCGACGACCTCGCCCGCTGCGCCGAGCTGGAGACCATCCTGTTCCCCGGCGACGACCCGTGGCGGGTGTCGGCGTTCCAGGCAGAACTGGACGCGGGTCACTTCTACGTGGGTGCGTACGCGGAGACCGCGGGGCTGGTCGGCTACGCGGGCATCTCCGTGCTCGGCGGGCCGGGCGACGCCGAGGCCAACGTGCACACGATCGGTGTCGACCCGGAGTGGCAGGGCAAGGGCGTCGGCAAGGCGTTGCTGCGTGCGCTGCTCGCACGTGCGGACGCCGCCGCCGCGCCCGTCTACCTCGAGGTGCGCACCGACAACGCGGCCGCGATCGGCCTGTACGAGGCGCACGGCTTCACCAGGATCGGCATGCGGCGCAGGTACTACTGGCCGTCCGGCGCCGACGCGTACACCATGGCGCGCCCCGCGCGGGTCGCCGAGGAGGCCACATGACCATCGTTCTCGGCATCGAGAGTTCGTGCGACGAGACCGGGATCGGGATCGTCCGCATCGAGTCCGACGGTGCGCTGACCCTGCTGGCCGACGAGGTCGCGTCCAGCGTCGACCAGCACGCCCGGTTCGGCGGGGTGGTGCCCGAGGTCGCGTCCCGCGCGCACCTCGAGGCGCTGGTGCCGTCGGTGACCAGGGCGTTCGAGGCGGCCGAGCTGGAGCTGTCCGACGTGGACGCGATCGCCGTCACGTGCGGCCCGGGCCTCGCGGGCGCGCTGCTGGTGGGGGTGTCGGCGGCGAAGGCGTACGCGGCGGCGCTGAACGTGCCGCTGTACGGGGCGAACCACCTGCCTGGCCACGTCGCGGCGGACACGCTCGAACACGGTCCGCTGCCGTCGCCGTGCCTGGCGCTCCTCGTCTCCGGTGGTCACACGCAGCTGCTGCGCGTGGACGACCTGGCCACCAAGATCACCGAGGTCGGTTCGACCATCGACGACGCGGCGGGCGAGGCGTACGACAAGGTGGCCCGCATCCTCGGCCTCCCGTACCCGGGCGGCCCGCCCATCGACAAGGCCGCCCGCCGCGGCAACCCGGACGCGATCCGCTTCCCGCGTGGCCTGACCGGTCCCCGGGACGCGAAGTTCGACTTCTCGTTCTCGGGCCTGAAGACGGCGGTCGCCCGCTGGGTGGAGGCCCGCGACGGCCAGGAGATCCCGGTCGACGACGTGGCGGCGTCGTTCCAGGAGGCGGTGGCGGACGTGCTGACGGCGAAGGCCGTCCGCGCCGCGACGGAGCTCGGCATCGACACGATGGTCGTCTCCGGCGGGGTGGCGGCGAACTCGCGTCTGTCCACTCTGGCGGCGGAGCGCTGCGCCGAGGCGGGGATCGCGCTGCGCGTGCCGCGGCCCCGGCTGTGCACCGACAACGGCGCGATGATCGCGGCGCTCGGCGCGCACCTGGTGAAGGCGGACGTGCCGCCGTCGTCTTTGGACCTGTCCGCGAATCCGGGCCTGCCTGTCGGCGTTGTGACGGTCTGACCCGTACGCTCGTACGGGTGAGGGTCGCGGTCACCGGAACCAGCGGTCTGCTCGGCGGCGCGCTGGTGCGCGAGCTGGTGGCAGACGGGCACGACGTGCTCAGGCTGGTGCGCAGGAGACCGGAGGCGGCCGACGAGGCGCTGTGGTTCCCGGAGGTCGACACGGACCGCCTGCGCGGCGTCGAGGCGGTGGTCCACCTGGTGGGCGAGCCGCTGGTGGGCAAGTGGACCACACACCAACGCGAGGCGATCCGTGAGTCCAGGGTGCACGGCACCCGCCTGCTGGCCACCGCCCTCGCCGACATGCGGGACGGTCCCAGGACGTTGTTGTGCGCGTCGGCCACGGGGTTCTACGGCGACCGCGGTGCCGAGTCGCTGACGGAGGAGAGCCCGCCGGGCGTGGGCTTCCTGCCGTCGGTGTACGAGGCGGCGGAGAAGGCGGCCGCGCCCGCGGTGGACGCGGGGCTGCGCGTGGTGCAACTGCGGGTGGGCGTGCTGCAGTCGCCGGATGCCGGCGGCCTGGCGATCCTGCTGCCGATGTTCCGGCGCGGCATGGGCATCCGCGCGGGCAGCGGCACCCAGTGGGTGAGCTGGATTTCCCTGCCTGACGCCGTGCGCGCGGTCGTCCACACACTGCACGGCACATTGACGGGCCCGGTCAACGTGGTGTCCCCGAACCCGGTGACCAACCGGGAGTACGCGGACACGCTGGCGTCGGTGCTGTCGAGGCCGAGGTTCCTCGCGCTGCCGCCGAACCTCGTCCGCAGGTTCTTCGGCGCGGGCTTGGCGGACGAGGTACTGCTGGCGAGCACGAGGGTCCTCCCGAAATGCCTGCTGAACAGCGGTTTCGAGTTCGAGCACCCCACACTGCGCGAAGCTCTGCAAAACCTGTTACTTCGGGTAACATGAGACCGTGGACGACGGTTACGATGGCGAAGCCACCCTCGCACTAGACGGCGCCGAACTGACGGTGACGGTCACCCTGCGAGGCAACTTCGAACCGGTGGACGGCCGGTACCACTGGTACGGCCGCATCCAGCCGCACGCCGAACTGGCGGAGAAGGCGGCGGGCCGCAAACCGACCGCGTCACTGCGAACACCACACGGGGCGGCGGAGGGCGTGCTGTCCGACCCGGACACGTGGGGCCGCTACCGGATCACCGGCACGAGCAGGCCGCCGTTCGAGGTGCCCGTGTCGCTGGAGGACCTGCCCGCGGGAAGCTGAGCCCCGGTCGGCCTCCGGCCCCCGGTTTCCACGCTACCGGAAGCCCCCGACATTTCCGCGCGGCCGAGGGGCCTCTGTGGACAACCACCCCGGCTGTGGACAACCCCCGTTGCGGCCGCCGAGACTTGTCGGTGCCGTGCCGTACGCTGGATTCCGGGGGCCGGAGGCCGCCGGGATGTCAAGCGCGTCAAGCCTTCGCGCCGTTCCCTCTCTGCCGAAGGACCGGCATCCGCGACGTGTCTTTCCGGGCGTTGCCGGGGCTGTGGACAACCGCCTCGTGCGCGCAGGGAATTGTCGGTGCTGTGCCGTACGCTGGTTCCCGGGGGCCGGAGGCCACCGGAGCGACAGAACCTCAAGCGGGCCAGGCAATCCGTCCGGTCCGGCGACCCTGGTCGAACCGCGATCCGTCCTGTGGACAACCATCTCGTGCGCGCCGAGATTTGTCGGTGCTGTGCCGTAGGCTGGATTCCGGGAGCCCGGAGGCGACCGGAGCCGCAGAACCCCAAGTGGGCCAAGCCCTTCCCCGGTTCGGAGTCGTGGCCGAGCCAGCGCCTTGGGGACAACCGCTTCGTGCGCGGCGGGGATTGTCGGTGCTGTGCCGTAGGCTGGTAACCGGGGGCCGGAGGCCATCGGAGTGACAGAACCTCAAGCGGGCCAAGCCATTCTCCGGTTCGGTGTCCTGGCCGAGCCTGCGCCTTGGGGACAACCGCTTCGTGCGCGGCGGGGATTGTCGGTGCTGTGCCGTAGGCTGGTAACCGGGGGCCGGAGGCCATCGGAGTGACAGAACCTCAAGCGGGCCAAGCCATTCTCCGGTTCGGTGTCCTGGCTGAACCTGCGCCTTGTGGACAACCGCCCCGCGCGCACCGAGGATTGTCGGTCCTATGCCGTAGGCCGGAAATCGGCCGGAGACCACCGGAGCGGCAGAACCTCAAGCGAGCCAAGCAATCCCTCCGGTCCGGTGTCCTGGGCGAACCTGCGCCTTGGGGACAACCACCTCGCGCGCACCGGGAACTGTCGGTCCCATGCCGTACGCTGGAAACCGGGGGCCGGAGGCCACCGAACCCCAAGCCCTCTCCCCACGCCGCGGCAAGCCGCCACAACGAACACTCCCCGCCAGGCAAGAACCCGGCGGGGAGTGCCAGCGCCACAATCACCCGATCGACAACCGCACATCCACGTCGTCGACGTTCACGAACGCCACGCGGTGTCCGAACTGGATCTGCAGGTACTTCGTCTCCCCGCGCACGACGGTGTGGTTGGTCGCGTCATACGTGACGGCCCAGTAGTACTCCGACGGCGTCACCAACCCGACCGCGTACTTCTGCCCGGCGGCAAACGTGTACTGCAACGGCGTGACGGCCTGCGGCGGAATGCCCGCCGGATAAGCGGAAGCCTCCGGATACGCCCGCCCGTACACCGGCACCGACGCGAGCCCCTTCTTCGGCGTGGCCACGAACCCGAACGACCACACGGCGTCCGACGCCTTCAGCCAGCCCTTCTGCCCGAGGTACCAGACCGCGACCCACTTCCCGCGCCGCTCGGCGATCGCGAACGTCTGCCCGGTCTCACCGCGCGACGAGTGGTCGGAGATGTGCATCGTGCCCGGCGAACCGTCCGGGCGCAGTCCGATGTCGGTCAGCAGCGGGGCGTCGTCGGACGGCGCGGTCCGCAGCACGACCGTGCCCGAACCGTGCGGCTCGCACGGCACCCCGGCCGCGTCGCACCCGGTGAACGCCGGCTTGTTCGTCTCGTAGTCCGGCTTGATCGTCACCAGCCCGGTCAGCGGCGTGCCCGTCGACTGGAACGGTGCGCCCAGCAGCTCGAAGTAGTGCGCCCAGTTCCAGTACGGACCCGGGTCCCAGTGCATCCCGCGCACGGTCGACGGGATCGTGCCCGGCACGTTGTCGTGCCCGAGGATGTGCTGCCGGTCGAGCGGGATCCCGTACTTCCCGGCCAGGTACCGCACCAGCTTCGCCGACGACCGGTACAGCGCCTCGGTGTACCAGGCGCCGTCCGCCGCGAAGCCCTCGTGCTCGAGGCCGATCGACTTCGAGTTGATGTACCAGTTGCCCGCCTGCCACGCGACGTCCTTGGCCTTCACGTGCTGCGCGACGTGCCCGTCGGCCGACCGCAGCGTGTACTGCCAGCTCACGTACGTCGGGTCCTGCACCAGCCGCAGCGTCGTGGCGTAGCTGCCCTCGGTGTCGTGGATGATGATGTAGTTGATCTTCTGGCTCTCCGGCCGGTTCGCCTTGTCGTGGTTGCCGTAGTCGCCGTCGCCGAACTCCGCGTACGGCGCCGGGATCCACTCGCACCCGAGGTCGGCCGGGCATTCGGTCTCGCTCGTGTCGGTCACGCGCAGCCCGAGCTCGCCGAGCTGCGCGGTGTCCACGTCGACCGGCGTGGCGGGCAGCGACACCCGCTGGCCGTCGTCGGTCACCCGGGACACGCCCGCGGCGATCGTCGTGAACACCTCGTCGGCGAACGTCCGCGCCGACGCCGTGTCGGCCGCGCCGCTGTACTTCGCGACGGCGCCGTACCAGTCACCGGGCGCGTCGCTGTCGACGCCGAGCCCGCGCTGGTACTCGGCGAGCAGCGCCGCGCCACCGCGGATGTTCTGCACCGGGTCGCTCCGCAGCACGGCCGCGTCCACGTCGATCAGGTCGGCGGCGACGTCGACGGTCCGCAGCGACGGCGCGGAGAAGTCCTGCGCGGGCGCGGCGGGCGGGAGCATGGGCCGCGCGGTGTCGCCGCGCGGGTCCTCGGTGCCCTCGTCGTGGTGGGTGCCGCCGGAGTTGGCGGCGACGACGTCGGTGAGGTGCATGGGCCCGTAGCCCGCGCTGGTGCTGGGCAGGCCCGCGTTGGTGTCCCAGCGCGACTCCAGGTAGGACACACCGAGCAGCACGCTCTCCGGCACCCCGAACTCGGCGGCGGCGGCCGCGTAGGCGCCCTGCCGCGTGGTCGGTGGGGCGGTACCCGGGGATGCCGCCGCGGTCGACATGCCGGCGGCCAGACCGGCCGCGACGGCGGCGATGAGTAACGTGCGGGACGTCGATCTCGACATGACGGCCTCCAGGGCGGGCGACTCCAGCAGTGCAACTCTGGTGCCGCCCGCCCCGGCGGTCAATAGTTTGCGCCCAAACGGATCAGTTGGTGATTAGATCCCGGAGACGCACCAGTCGTCGCCGTCCTTCTCCATCTCGGCGGTGAAGGTCTCCGACTCGCCGCCGAGCGAGACCGAGATGGTCGCCTGCGCGGTGTCGCCGGACTCCTGGACGTCGTCGACGGTGGCGCTCACGTCCATGCCCGCGATCTGCGCGAGCTCCTGCTTCAGCTGGTCGGCGCCGCTGCTGGTGCACGAGTACTCGTCGATCAGGTCCTCGTCCTGCGTCTCGACCACCTGGACGACGAGGTCGGCGAGGTCCTCCGGGGTGGAGGCCCCGCCGGACGAACCGGACGAGCCGCCGCCGTTGTCGCTGTCGCCCGATTCGCCGGAGCCACCCGCGTTAGGCCCCGGGATGCCGCCCGGCAGGTTCGAGTCCTCGGACGTGCCGCCGTCACCGCCCGCCTTCGACGGCTCGTCGTCGTCGCCGGTGAGGACCAGGACCAGGACGAGCGCCACGACCACGGCCACCACCGCACCGGTGATGCCGACGATCAGGCCGGTGTTGTTCTTGCGGGGCGGCGGGTACTGGCCGTAGCCGCCGGGCCCGGGCGGCGGATAGCCGTAGCCACCTTGGGGTGGTCCATAGCCACCACCTTGCGGTGGTCCATAGCCACCACCTTGCGGTGGTCCGTATCCGCCGCCCTGCGGTGGCCCGTATCCCCCCTGCTGCGGGTAACTCACTGGTATTGCCCCCTTGACGGAAAGGTTCTGACGTCGGGTGGAGCGTAACCGGTGGGTACCGCCGTCCGGGGCCGTCCGGCTACGCCGGGTGCAGCGAGGGGTCCCGGTCCTCGGTCACGAAGCTCGCCGCGGTCGAGACGGGCGCGTCGGGTGTGCGCACGTACGGCAGCACGCGGAAGTCCGACCGCAGCTCACCGGCGGTGAACCTGGTCCGCACGTACCCCCGGCGGTTCTTGTAGAACTTCAGGTGCGGGTTCTCGGCGAGGACGGCGGAGTTCGTGCCCTCGTCGCCGTCGCCGCTGCTGGTGATCGACGTGGCGACCAGCTCGACACCGACGCCCCGTGAGTCCGGCCGGTCGGCGTTCTCCTTGATCTCACCCGCCCAGTGCCGGTGCACGTCGCCGGTCAGCACGACACCGTTGCGCACCTGCCCGAGCGCGGCGGCGATGCGGTCGCGCTCGGCGCGGTAGCCGTCCCAGGCGTCCATGGAGAAGCCCTGCTTGGGGCCCGCGGTGAGGTCGCGCTGGGCGAAGAAGACCTGCTGGCCAAGGACGTCCCAGCGGGCACGCGAGCGCCGGAACCCGTCGAGGAGCCAGGTCTCCTGCACGTCCCCCATGATCGTCCGCGCGGGGTCGAGCCGGTCCGCGCAGTCGATCTTCGTGCCGTCGCCGCAGGCCTGGTCGTCGCGGTACTGGCGGGTGTCGAGCATGTGGAACGTCGCGAGGTCGCCCCAGTGGAAGCGCCGGTAGAGCCGCATGTCGATGCCGACCGGTCGCGCCGAGCGGCGGAGCGGCATGTTCTCGTAGTAGGCCTGGAAAGCGGCGGCCCGCCGGTCCAGGAAGGCCGGGTCGGGTGCCTCGGGTACCTCGTCGGCCCAGTTGTTCTCGGTCTCGTGGTCGTCCCAGACGACCAGCCACGGCGCGGTCGCGTGCGCGAGCTGCAGGTCGGGGTCGGTCTTGTACTGGGCGTGCCGCTGCCGGTAGTTCGCGAGCGTCCGCGTCTCCGGCCCGGCCACGGTCCGCACGTCGGCCGCCTTGGCCGCGTACTCGTACTGGTAGTCGCCGAGGTGCAGGACGAGGTCCGGCTGGTCCTCGGCGAGCCGCCGGTAGGCGGTGAAGAACCCCTCCCCGAAATGCGCACACGAGGCGAAGCACATGGTGAGGTCCTGCGACAGCCCACGTGCCGGAGTGGTCGTGGTCCGCCCGGTCGGGGACAGGTGGTGCTGCACCCGGAACCGGTAGAAGTACTCCGTTCCCGGCCGCAGCCCGCCCACCTCGACGTGCACGGAATGCGCGGCCCGCGGGTCAGCCGTGGCGGACCCCGCCCGCACGACGTGCCGGAACCGCTCGTCCCGGGCGACCTGCCACTGCACCCGATACGCGCGGTCAGGCATCCCACCCAAACCAGTGTCCGCCAACGGGTCGACGGCCAGCCGCGTCCACAACACCACGGAGTCACTCCAGGGATCCCCAGAAGCAACCCCAAGCGTGAACGGATTGACCGGCAGCGGTTGCCGACCGGCGGAGGCAGCGGAAGAAGCCCAGGCAGGCGCGGCGGCCGCCACCGCACCAACCCCCACGGCAGCAACCCCACCAAGCAGAACAGACCGACGAGAAACGGACGAGCCAGGCAAGAGAACCTCCCTGATCGGGTGACTCTCAAACCCCACAGTCCGGTGATGTCAGCGAGCGCTGACTTTCGATGAACCAGCCCTGACTGGTGAATGAACAACGAGAAGCAATGGCTTCCGGTGAGGCTCGCCTCAGCCAGCGGATGACATCGAGAGCGCGGCGTAGTCCGCCGGACTGAACTTGGTGATCATCGTGTCCACGGTGTCGATGGACCTCTCCCACTTCTTCACCACAGCGGGTCGAAGGTCCGGGTCGAGTTCGTCGAGCACGAACCCCGGGCGAAGGTCCTTGAGGACGGCGACCTCGTTGGGGCCGCCACGCGCCCACCCGAGTTCGTCGAGGCTGCACAACATCCCGTGGGAACGCTGACCCCGGTAGCTGCGGGCACGCATGCGGCGCGGTCGATCCTTGTGGGACTCCTGGACCAGCGTGCCCGGAGGCGCGACCGCCACCAGGTCGCCGCGCCGTAGCTTGCGGGTGCCGCCGAACACGATCTGCTCGGGGCGACCGTGCCGGCTGGATCGAACGTCGGCGAGCCAAATGCGCTCAGCGTTGGGATGGGAGCGCAAGTGGACGATCTCGCCGACTACCGCCTCCCATACGCGGATGATCACCGCGCGAAAGATAGCGGTGGTCCGGAGATAGAGGCAATAGCTTGTGGCAGAACGGGTGTCACTCTTCCATCACTTTCTACGGAGCGTATTGGTCATACCCGTGCTCCCGCGGCGGCCCACAGGGCCTCGAACGTTCCGCATGCCAGCTCGGTGTTCTCGCGGCTCATGAGCATGTCGGCGGCGGAGTCGTCGTTGGGCCTGTTCAGATAGCCCAGCCAAGAACCGTTGAGCAGGTACTTGCCGAACTGGGCGGCGAGCCACGGTTCCTGGAGCGAGAAGGTGGGGGTGTCCAGCCGATAGAGGCCCGCACCGCCCATCACCGGAAAGACGGTCCGCCGAAAGGAGCAGTGCTCGTGCATTCTGTCACCGCCAACGGTCTTGGTGATGAGTTCCCGAAAGCGGAGCACTGTGTCGGAGCGCATGCTCAGGTCCCCGCCGAGCAGGAAGCGGTAGGTACAGCCTCGTGCGAGGTTGTTCGCCACCACGTTGAAGAACTGGCCTGGCACGGTCTCACCGCCCGCGACGGTGATGATGTTCGGCCCCAGGTCGGTGGTCACGATGTCGGCCTGCAGGCAATACCGCTCGATCCGCCGGACCTCTTCCTGGTCGATCAGTCCTTCGATGCCCGCGGTCCGGGAGTCGACGATGTCGTTGGCGACGTCGTTGATCCGGTCGACGAGCATGCGCCCGATGCGCGCCACGAGGTTCGAGTGCCGGGCGGTGCGTGCCTGGACGTCGGTGAGCGCCTGCTCGACATACCGGGCGATGGGTCCGGGGTCGACCGGCGTGCTGACCGGTTCGCCGTAGACGAGGTAGTCGAGGCTCACGCCGAAGAAGTCGGCCAGCGCGACGAGTTTCTCGAAGCTCGGGCGCGTCCTGCCCCGGGTGTACTGCGACAGCGCGGCGGGTGTGATGCCGACGGCGTCACAAATCGATCCGCGATTTCTTGTGAATCCGCCGCGCTCGATCAGGCTGTTGAGCATCTCCTCCAGCTTTACTGCTCTGCTGCCCACTTGATCCTCCTCGGAGGAGTGCCGCTTAACGAGCGTGGTGCTCGGATCGTTATTTAGCTCAGCTTCACGAGCTTGTAGTTGTGCTGCACGGGCGCTCTGGACATTGCCGTTGACTGTCCTAACATAAGGCCTTGAGCAAGCCAAGCTTTTTGGGCCAACACGGAAACGGGTGGTCACGGGCGGTGTATGCCGCTCACCAACAGACATGACAATTTAAGGACATCGCTCCGGAACGGGTCGGAGGTCGGACGATGAATGCCAATGGTAGCCATGAGCGACGGTCGGTCTACTTTGGACCCAAGAGCGATGCGAAGCCCATCGGAAGCGGGCTCTGCAAAGTCTTCGTCTCGTACGCGCGAATTGACGAGGCGTACCGGGTCCGGCTGAATGTCCACCTCGCACCGTTGGTGCGCGAAGGCCTCATCGACCTCTGGAGCGACCGTGCCATCGCGGCGGGCTCCGACTGGGAACGCGACATCGAACGCGAACTGGCCACCGCCGACATCGTGCTTCTCCTCGTGACCCCGGACTTCGTCGCCTCCGTCTACTGCTTCGAGAAGGAACTGACCGAGGCCGTCCGGCGGCACGAGGAGGACGGCGTCCGGATCCTGCCCGTCCACGTCAAACACGTCGACCTGGACAACCTGCCGTTCGCCCGGTTCCAGGGACTACCGCTGCACCGGCGACCGATCACCGCCTGGGACGACCACGACGAAGCCTGGCTCCAGGTCGCCCAAGGGGTCCGGCAGGCCGCCGACGACATCTACCGCGCGCGCACGACCTTCCCCAGGCAACGCACCGGCGAACCCGGCGGTGAGCTCGAGCACTACTACGGCACCGACAACTGCGTGGTCGACGGCCCGGCGGCGGACGTCGAGTGGATCCCGCTGAACGAGGACCCCGAGGACAAGCGGTTCGACAACCTGGTCCCGTTGAGCAAGCGGCACCGTGCGCGGCGCGCGAACTTCCGGTTCGGGATCGACCTCATCGCGGAGAACCTGTTCCACAGCGCCCGCAAGCACTTCCACGCGGGCGTGCCCGCGCTCGCGTTCGGGTGCACGCGCCTCGGCCACGTGCTCGCCTCGCACTACCCCTACGCGTTCGAGGCGCACGAGGGCGACGAGTGGGCCTTCCTCGCGCAGTCGCTGTTCTACCTGCCGTACCGGCAGAGCAAGGCACTGCTTGAGGTGACCCTCCAGCGCGTCCGCAAGCGGCTCACGATCAACAGGAACTGCCCGCACGCGGGACTGGCCGGGCTCCTGCTGGCCGTCGCGAACCTGTACCAGGACCTCGGCAAGTGGGTCGCCGCCGAAGAGCTGTACGACCAGGTGCTCGCCCACAAGCCCGCGCCGTTCATGCAGGTGGCGGCGATCCGGCGGCGGGCGGTGGGGCGGATCTTCCGCGGCGCGACCCGCCAGGCGATGGAACGCGACTTCCGCCGCGTCGGCGACTACGAGACCAGCGCCGACCTGGCGGTCGCGCTGGCCATCTCCCAAGCCTGGTGGCACCTCGCCCACGGACGGCCGGACGAGGCGCTCCGGCTGCTGGAGCCGTTCGACGACGACGAGGCCGTGCACAGCCCGCACAACGCGGTCGAGCTGAAGTTCACCCAGGCGTCCGCGCTGATCGGGCTCGGGCTCGGCTGCGCGGCCCAGATGCGGTTCGTCAAGGAGCGGGCCCGGGGAACAGCGCACCTGCGGCCGGTGTTCACCGAGTACGTAGCGCCGCTGATACTGAGCCGCCGGCTGGCGGAGGCGGTCGAGTCGCACGCCGGACCCGTGGTCGCGCCGGCGGGACTGGACGCGACCGCTGACGCCCTGCTGGCCGCGCAGGGGACCACCGTGGCGGGGCGGCCGATCTGGGTCGACTGATCTACCACGCGGCGACCCTCGTTGCACGGTTAGCAGTCGCGTAGGTAGAGTGCCAACCGTACGGCGCCGACACCGCCCCGGCACCCGCGACGGCGGGGTGGCAGGAGCCGCAAGCAACACAGGTAACTGCCAACGCTTTCGAAAAGACCCGTGGAGGTCATCGCGGTGAGCGTGAACATCAAGCCGCTCGAGGACAAGATCGTTGTCCAGGCGAGCGAGGCCGAGGCCACGACTGCCTCGGGCCTCGTCATCCCGGACACCGCCAAGGAGAAGCCCCAGGAGGGCAAGGTCCTGGCGGTCGGCCCGGGCCGGATCGACGACAACGGCAACCGCGTCCCGCTGGACGTGAACGTCGGCGACGTCGTCATCTACTCCAAGTACGGCGGCACCGAGGTCAAGTACAACGGCGAGGACTACCTGATCCTCTCCGCCCGCGACGTGCTGGCCGTCGTCAACTGACGCCTGGCGTTAGTCACACAGCGCCCCGGTGGCCCCCGTCCGGGGGTGCCGGGGCGCTGTGTGTCCGAGAAAGGTAGGACATGCCCAAGCAGATCAGCTACGACGAGGACGCTCGTCGTGCGCTCGAGCGTGGGGTGAACAAGCTCGCCGACGCGGTCAAGGTCACCCTTGGCCCCCGTGGCCGGCACGTGGTGCTGGCCAAGAAGTTCGGCGGGCCGACCGTGACGAACGACGGCGTCACCATCGCCCGCGAGATCGAGCTGGACGACTCGTTCGAGAACCTCGGCGCCCAGTTCGCGAAGAACGTCGCCACCAAGACCAACGACATCGCCGGTGACGGCACCACCACGGCCACCGTCCTCGCGCAGGCCATGGTCAAGGTCGGCATGCGCAACGTCGCCGCGGGCGCGAACCCGATGGCGCTCGGCCAGGGCATCCAGCTCGCCGCCGACGCGGTCGTCGACGCGCTGAAGGCCAAGGCCACCCCGGTCAAGGGCCGCGACAACGTCGCCCAGGTCGGCACCGTCGCCTCGCGCGACGCGTCCATCGGCGCGCTGCTCGGCGAGGCCATCGAGAAGGTCGGCGAGGACGGCGTGATCACCGTGGAGGAGTCCTCCACGATGGCCACCGAGCTCGTCATCACCGAGGGTGTGCAGTTCGACAAGGGCTTCACGTCGGCGTACTTCGCCACCGACCCCGAGTCGCAGCAGGCGGTCCTCGAGGACACCTACATCCTGCTGTACCGGGACAAGATCTCGTCCCTGAACGACCTGCTGCCGATCCTCGAGAAGATCGCCCAGGCGTCCAAGCCGGTCGTGATCGTCGCCGAGGACGTCGAGGGCGAGGCCCTGTCGACGCTGGTGGTCAACTCGGTCCGCAAGACGATCCGCGCGGTCGCCGTCAAGGCGCCGTACTTCGGTGACCGCCGCAAGGCGTTCCTGGAGGACCTCGCGGTCGTCACCGGCGGCACCGCCATCTCCAGCGACGTGGGCATGAAGCTCTCCGAGGTCGACCTCGACGTGCTGGGCACCGCCCGGCGCGTGGTCGTCACCAAGGACGAGACCACGATCGTGGACGGCGGCGGCACCAAGGACGCCGTGGCGGGCCGCGCGGAGCAGATCCGCCGCGAGATCGAGGCCACCGACTCCGACTGGGACCGCGAGAAGCTGCAGGAGCGGCTGGCGAAGCTGTCCGGCGGCGTCGCGGTGATCAAGGTCGGCGCCGCCACCGAGACCGAGCTGTCCGAGCGCAAGCACCGCATCGAGGACGCGGTGGCCGCGACGAAGGCCGCGGTCGAGGAGGGCATCGTGCCCGGCGGCGGTTCCGCGCTGGTGCACGTGGCCAAGGAGCTGGACGCGCTCGCCGAGAAGCACGACGGTGACGTCGCCACCGGTGTGAAGCTGGTGCGCGAGGCGCTGGCCGCGCCGATGGCGTGGATCGCGATCAACGCCGGTCTCGAGGGCCCGGTCGTGGTGTCCAAGGTCAAGGACCTGGACTGGGGCCAGGGCTTCAACGCGGCGAAGCTCACCTTCGGTGACCTGGTCGCCGACGGTGTCGTCGACCCCGTGAAGGTCACCCGGTCGGCGGTCACCAACGCGGCGTCGATCGCCCGGATGGTGCTCACCACCGAGGCCTCGGTCGTCGAGAAGAAGGAAGAAGAGCCGGAGGCCGCCGCGGGCGGTCACGGTCACGGGCACGGTCACGGGCACGGCCCGGGCTTCTGACCCCGTACACGAACGAACGCCGCGCCCGGTCGCATTTCCCCCGACCGGACGCGGCGTTCGTCGTCTCTACCCGCAGTCCCTGCTAGTTGGCCACGGCCAACGTGCGCTTCTCCATCTTGATGATGGCTTCCCGCTCACCCTCCGAGAGGCCACCCCAGATTCCGTACGGTTCGTGCACCGCGAGCGCGTGGCGCCGGCACATCTCCAGCACGGGGCAGGCCTGGCAGACCGCCTTCGCTCTGGCCTCGCGCCGGGCCCGCGCCGGGCCGCGTTCACCGTCCGGGTGGAAAAAGAACGCACTGTCCATGCCGCGGCAAGAACCCTCGAGCTGCCAGTCCCACACGTCCGCGTTGGGACCCGGGAGCCTCCGAGTGTCCGCCATGGTGACCGCCTCCCTCGCCGGATGTTCGCACTACCGGCTACTCCATTCGGTGCAGCGGGACCAACGCTAGAACCGCGCCAAAGCTTGTTCAAGGCTGATCGACTCATTAGTCAGGCATTTCAGCCGATCGGTTCACCACGTCCACGCTGCGTGTTCGTCGATCCAGTTGCCGGACACTCGTGATCACCCGACGATGGGAGGGTGGCGACGAAGGAGGCGTCCGTGGGCGATCATGGCCGAGTCCTGGACGCGGTCATCGGTCCGGCGATGCGGCGGGACGACGAGGAGACGCTCCCCGTCGCGGCCGTCGCCCGCAGGCTCGGGGTGGCGCCCGCGACGCTGCGCACCTGGGACCGCCGCTACGGGATCGGGCCCCGCGCGCACACGACGGGCAGGCACCGCAGGTACACGCAGGCCGACATCGCCAGGTTGGAGCTGATGCAGCAGGCGCTGCTGCGCGGCGCCACCCCGGCGGAGGCCGCGTCGTACGCACTGCGGTCGTCGGAGGTGGAGCCCCCCGAGGTCGTGGCACCGAGGGAGGGCGGCCCGTCGCTGTTGCGCGAGTTCAGCACCCGCTCGGCATCGGTCCTGGGCCTCTCCCGCGCGGCGATGGCCATGGACACCGTCGCCATCCAGCAGCTGATCGCCGACAGCATCGACGCGCTCGGCGTGGTCGCGGTGTGGAACGACGTGCTGCGCCCGGTGCTGGCCGCGCTGGCCAGCAGGTGGGAGCAGTCGGGCGAGTGCGTGGAGGTGGAACACCTCGTCCACGAGTGCACCCTGTCAGCCATGATCGGCGCGACGCCCATGGTGACCGCACCGAGGAACCCGCGCCCGGTGCTGCTGTGCTGCGCGCCGGGCGAGCAGCACAGCCTTCCCCTGTATGTATTGCGCGCCGCGCTCGCCCGGGAGGGCATCGGCACACAGATGCTGGGCGCGGCACTCCCGGCACCGGCCCTGGCGGCGGCGGTCAGGAGAACCGGTCCGGCGGCCGTCGCGGTGTGGGCGCAGCTGCCCGGGCACGCGCAGGCGTCACTGTTCGACGAGGTGCCCAGGACGAGGCAGCGGGTGCGCCTGTTCGCGTGCGGCCCGGGCTGGTACACCACCGAACTCCCGGATCGCGTGGACCGCCTGGAAGACCTGGCCGACGCCGTGCGAAGGATCGAGACGCTGGTGGGCCTGGGCTGACACCAGGCACCCGCCCCGCGAAGCAGGGCCCCCATACAGCACCGGCCGATGCCGCGAACGCGCCTTCCGCGGCACAACCGCCACCCGGGAAGCCGAGCGCTGCGCGGCCGGCCCGCGAAGCGGGCTTCGCCCGCCAAGCCGAGCGCTGCGCGCCTGGCCCGGGAAGCGGGCTTCGCCCGCCAAGCCGAGCGCTGCGCGCCTGGCCCGGGAAGCGGGTTGCGCCCGGCAAGCCGAGCGCTGCGCGCCTGGTTCGCGAAGCGGGTTGTGCCCGCCAAGCCGAGCGCTGCGCGCCTGGTTCGCGAAGCGGGCTGTGCCCGCCAAGCCGAGCGCTGCGCGCCTGGCCCGCGAAGCGGGCTTCGCCCGCAAGCCCGAGCGCAGCCCACCACACAAGGACTGCCTGCCATCCCGTCGACCTGGCGAAGCCCGATCACACCGGGTCAAGGGGGCCCGAAACCCAAAGCACCACGCACCCGAGCCACCGGGCCCCCTTGACGCGGTGTGATAGCCCTCCGGGAGGTCGACGGGATGGCAGGCAGCCACGGACACCAGTCCTTGCCAAACCAACCCCGTGCAAGACCCGCCGCCATCCCGGAGACCAGCCCGTCCGGCGAGGACCCCCCGGAGGGAAAAACCCAGGCAAGGCACACCACCACGCCCGGGGGCGCACAAACCGCCACAACGGCACTGACCAGCGAAAACCGAAAGAAAACCGCAGCCCCAGTACATACGGGCAGCCCCCACCACTCCCGGGGGCACCCCGCTGTCCAGTCTACCGGCACCCACCGACAACCCCCAGGACACAAGGCCAGCCTGTGGACAACCGGACCACCTGTGGACAACCCGTCAACCACGCCCCGGAATTGTCGGTGGTCTCCCGTAGCGTGGTGACCGGGGGCCGGAGGCCGCCCCAAGCGACGAGACGGGAGCCCGGTGACCACCCTGGAACAGGCGGCGTTCGGCGATCGGCCGGACCTCGTCCTCACCACGACCCCAGCCCAGCCGCGCGACCGATGGCTGGCGGCGGTGGTCCTCGGCGCGCAGGGCCACTACGCCCGCGCGGCGACCCTCCTGCACGACCTGCTCCACGACGACGCCACCGCCTCCCTCGCCGCCTCCACCCTCGCCTCCCACCGCCGGCAGCTGGGTGGCCACGCGAGCGCGCGAACGCTGGACGCGACCGCCGCGGCCACGGCGCGCACCGACGAAGCCCGCGCCGACGCCCTCCTCGGCCTGGCCGCGGACGCGGTCGGCACGGGCCGCCTCGGCGAAGCGGGCAGGCTCCGCGACCAGACCCCGCTGAGCACCTGGCGCGCCAGGGTCCGCCACGGCTGGGTCTCGGCGGAGATCGAGTTGAGCCGGGGTGGAGCGGCGGTCGAGCACGCCGAGCGCGCGCTGGACGAAGCAGTACTGGCGGGCGCGACGCGGCACCGGATCAAGTCGGAGATCGTGCTCGGCGCGGCGCTCGCCGCTTCTGAACCGGTCATGGCACGAAAGCTGGTCACCCGCGCGCGGGACGACGCTACGGATCTGCACCTGTCGTCCCTGGTCTGGCCGGCGTCACTGCTGCTGGCGGAGGTAGACCCGTCCGAGGCATCCGGGCACACCCGTAACGCGTTGGCCGTCTTGCACGGTCTGTTACTGAGGACCGATCCACGTGGGCGTGAGCTCGCCGAACGCTCCCCGTGGGTACCCGACCCCGCTGGCCCAACCGGGTGACGACGGTCGCTCGGACATCTGGGCGAACTGGTCAGCAGATTTACCACCAGATCGTGTCAAGGTTCGCCCCGAAGCGTCCGATAGGGAGTAGTACGTCACTCGGCTGCAGGAAGGAGTCCCCGTGACGACGGTCTTGATTTGCGACGACCGCCGCGGTGTGCGGGAAGGATTGACCCGTGTCATGTCCGCGGTGCCCGGGGTTAGTCGCATCGACTGCGTAGCGCACGGTGACGAGCTGCTCGCCCGCTTCTCCCGTGCGCCGGTCGACGTCGTGCTCGTCGGCACCCAGCGCGCGGTTCCCACCGGTGTGGAGGCGACCCGCCGCCTGGTCTCGGCGAACCCGACGGCGAACGTCATCGTGTTCGGCGCCCCGGACGATGCCAGCAGCATCGCGGCCGCCATCGCGGGTGGTGCACGTGGTTACCTGCGGTGGGACGCCTCGCGTCCCGAGCTCGTCGCCGCACTGGCGCACACGCTGGCGAGCACCTCGGTGCCCGCGCCCCGTCAGCCGTCCGACCCCGGCGTCCAGCTCACCGACCGGGAGCTGCAGGTGCTGCGCGGCATGGCCATGGGCAAGAGCAACGGTCAGATCGGACGGGAGCTGTACCTGTCCGAGGACACGGTGAAGACGCACGCGCGTCGCCTGTTCCGCAAGCTCGGCGTGCGGGACCGGGCGCAGGCCGTGGCGCACGGCTTCCGCCGGGGGCTCGTCTCCTAGGCTCTGCCGTGTGACGTCAGTCGGTGGGTCCGGTGCGACCGGGCCGGGTGGGACCGGAGTGCGTGGAGATGGGTCTGGCGGCAGGGATGGGTCGGCCAGGCCCACTTCCGCTGATGAGGGGTCAGCGGACTTAGAGATCGACGACGAGTACGTCGAGCGGCCGTGGTGGGCCAGGGCGTCGACGCTCGTCGTGGTCGTCGTCACCCTGTTCGTGGTGTCCGGGGCGGTGACCGCATGGCTGCGGATCTCCGACCTGCAGGAACGTGTGGACTCACTCGAGGCGCAAACGCTTGCGGCCGAGACCGCGCGGCAGGACGCGATCCTCCTCGCCGAGGATCTCGCCACATACGACTACCGCGACCTCGGGGGTAACTTCCGCCACGTCGCGGCGCGTGCCACGGACCGGTTCGCCGGCGAGCTGCGCGCGCTGACCGAGGAGCTGGGGCCCGAGCTGCAGCGGACGCGGGCGATCGCCACCGCCACCGCGCGCTCGGCGGGTGTGGTCCGCGCCGACACGGGGAAAGCCGTGGTCGCGGTGTTCGTCGACCAGACCGTCACCAACACGAAGTCGCCCGAGCCGCGGGTCGAGCGAAGCCGCATGGAACTGACACTCGTCAGGGAAGGCGGTGTGTGGCGGTTAGACCAGGCGGGGGAACTCTGACGTGTCCCACCTGGCCGGAACGGGTTGGATTGTGTTGCGCGGTACGGTGGGTGGCACCTCCGTGAGTGACGGCACAGTCCCCTCGGGGTGTGACATTGAACTGACCGTACCTGCACGTAACGTTGAGGCTGCTCGCTGCGATGACCACATTGGGGGACGGACTGGACGCTTCCGTAGCCGCTGCCGTCGAGGGCGATCCACGCGCCATTGACCGGGTGCTTGCGTCTATCCGGCCCCTCGTCGTGCGGTATTGCCGCGCGCGTGTTGGCAGGCAGGAGCGATCCTTCGCTTCGGCGGACGACGTCGCACAGGAGGTGTGTCTCGCGGTGCTAACGGCCCTGCCCGGCTACCGCGACCAGGGGCGACCTTTCCTGGCCTTTGTGTACGGCATCGCCGCGCACAAGGTGGCTGACGCGCATCGTGCCGCCGGGCGTAACCGATCAGAGCCGGTTGCCGACGTACCTGATGAGCCCGAGACCGACGCCGGGCCGGAGCAGCGTGCCATGCAGCAGGACCTGAGCCGCCGGATGAAGGACCTGCTCGACGTCCTCCCCGACAAGCAGCGTGACATCGTGCTGCTCAGGGTGGTCGTCGGGCTCTCGGCGGAAGAGACCGCGGAGGCCATCGGCTCCACCCCGGGCGCGGTCCGGGTGGCTCAACACCGGGCCCTGGCCCGGTTGCGGAAGACTCTGTCAGCGGAGGAGGTGGTCTGAGTGAGTGATCGAAGAGATCCTGCCGAGCACGAGTACGCCGAGTTCGACGAGAACGCGGACACCGAGGCCATCGACCTCGCGCTGGTGCACGCCGACGACGAATACCTTGACCTGCTGGGTGGCGCCCGCATCGGCGACGTCGACGACCCGTTCGGCGAGTTCGCTGACGAGCAGCTGACCGAACTCCTCATGTCGTGGCGCCGGGACGTGGACTCGGAGCCCATCGGCGAGCTGGTGGACACCAAGCTCGCGACCACGACCGTGCAGGCCGCCAGGATGCGCCGCAAGCGCAGGCCGCGCCTGCTCGTGCCGCTGGCCGCCGCCGCTGCCGTGCTGGCCATCGCCTTCGCGGGCATGGGCCTCGCGGCGCGCGACGCCCAGCCCGGCGACACGCTCTGGGCGCTGTCCAAGGTCCTCTACGCCGAGCGCGCCCGCTCGGTCGAGGCCGCGGAGACCGTCAAGCAGGACCTGGCGCAGGCGAAGGCCGCGCTCACCGAGGGCAACCTCGAGGTCGCCAAGACCAAGCTCGCCGAGGCCAACGAGGCCCTGCCGACCGTCTCCAACGAGGACGGCAAGGACGAACTGGTCGCCCAGCACCGCTCGCTGATGGCCCAGCTGCCCGGCAGCCCGTCCGGTGAGGCGGGACCGCCGCCGACCCCGGACCCGTCGACGCAGCCCGACCCGGGCACCGGCAGTTCCAGCGGTGACGGCTCGAGCGGCACGTCCGCGCCCAACCCGCCGGCCACGACCTCGCCGAGCACGCCGCCCGAGTCGAGCGAGACCACCACGCCACCCACCTCGGAGACCACGTCCGAGCCGCCGCGCAGCGGCGACCCGGGTTCCGGCACGCCCAGCGGCGAGACCGGTGGCGAGCCCGCCGGTGGTGAGCCCGCGAACGTCGAGGGCGCGGTCGCCGACGCGGGCACCGCCGCGGTGAACTGACGCACCGGTACGCTGCCAGGTCATGACCGCGGGTCACGTGTACAGCCAGGCCCCTCGTTGCGCTCGCTGCGAGGGCAGGGCACTGCTGACCAAGGAAGCCGCCCAGGCGCTCGTCGACGAGTCGCTGGGCAGGCTGACGGCGGCGCGCTGCCCGGCCGAGGACGGCTGGCACGTGCACGCGCCGGCGCGGGACGCCGAGTAGCTACTTGGACTCGGCGGTCTGTTTCGTCGCCGCCGTCACACCGTCGATGAAGCCGCGGCAGTACTCCCAGCTCACGTACGCGGCCGGGTTCGGGTCGAACGCGGGCTCGTGCGGCCGCATCCGCCCGTCGGACAGCAGCTGCTCCAGCGACGCGCGCAGCAGCGCCCAGTCGTGGTAGTGGGGTTCCTGGCATTCCGCGCAGTCGACCACCACCCCCCGCACGGACCGCTGCTCCAGCAGCGCCTGGTAGACGGCCAGGTCCCGCAGGTCGGCCAGCAGTTCGTCGCGCTCCTGCGCGGACACCGGCTCCGGGTTGGCTGCGTCCTCGTCGGAGAAGGCCCACACGGGATCGTTCGGGTCGCCCGCGAACGGGTCCGGTGGCAGTGCGTCGTCCCTCACGCCCCGCACGGTACCGGGCGGGGGCGGCCTATGGTCCAGATACCATGTGTTAACTGCGGAAACCCTGATACCTAGAAGGGCCACGATGACCACCGCTGAGGGGATCCCGGCCAAGTTCGCCACGCTCGGCCTCACCTTCGACGACGTGCTGCTGCAGCCGTCGGAGTCCGACGTCGTCCCCAGCGAGGTCGACACGAGCACCCGCCTGACCCGCAACATCACCCTGCGCATCCCGCTGGTGTCCGCGGCGATGGACACCGTCACCGAGTCGCGCATGGCGATCGCCATGGCCCGCCAGGGCGGCATCGGCATACTGCAGCGCAACCTCGCCATCGAGGAGCAGGCGCGGCAGGCGGAGACCGTCAAGCGGTCGGAGGCCGGCATGGTCACCGACCCGGTCACGTGCTCGCCGACCGACACGCTCGCCGAGGTCGACGCGCTCTGCGCGCGCTACCGCATCTCCGGTGTCCCCGTCACGGACGCGGACGGCACGCTCGTCGGCATCATCACCAACCGCGACATGCGCTTCGAGGTCGACCACACGAAGCCGGTCAGCGAGGTCATGACCAAGGGCCCGCTGATCACCGCCCAGGTGGGCGTGTCGGCCGACGCCGCGCTCGGGCTGCTGCGCCGCCACAAGGTGGAGAAGCTGCCGATCGTGGACGGCGCGGGCAAGATCCGCGGCCTCATCACGGTCAAGGACTTCGTCAAGACCGAGCAGTTCCCCAACGCCACCAAGGACCCGGACGGCCGCCTGGTGTGCGGCGCCGCGGTCGGCGTGGGTGACGACGCGTGGAAGCGCGCCATGACGCTGGTCGAGGCGGGCGTGGACGTGCTGATGGTGGACACCGCGCACGGCCATTCCCGCGGTGTGATCGAGATGGTCTCGAAGCTGAAGAAGGAGCTGGGCGACACCGTGGACGTGGTCGGCGGCAACGTCGCCACCACCGCGGGCGCGCAGGCCCTGGTCGACGCGGGCGCGGACGGTGTGAAGGTCGGCGTCGGGCCCGGCTCGATCTGCACCACCCGCGTGGTCGCCGGCGTCGGTGTGCCGCAGATCACGGCGATCTACAACGCGGACCTGGCGTGCCGGCCGGCGGGCATCCCGGTGATCGGCGACGGCGGCATCCAGTACTCGGGTGACATCGCCAAGGCCATCGCGTCCGGTGCGTCCGCGGTCATGCTGGGCAGCCTGCTCGCGGGCACCGCGGAGGCGCCGGGTGACGTGATCCTCGTCAACGGCAAGCAGTTCAAGACCTACCGGGGCATGGGCAGCCTCGCCGCCATGCAGTCGCGCGGCGCGGCCAAGTCGTACTCGAAGGACCGCTACTTCCAGGACGACGTGCTCAGCGAGGACAAGCTGGTGCCGGAGGGCATCGAAGGGCGGATCCCCTTTCGCGGCCCGCTGGCCCAGGTCGTGCACCAGCTGGTCGGCGGCCTGCGGTCCGGCATGGGCTACACCGGGTCGCGCACCATCGCCGACCTGCAGAAGGCGCAGCTGGTCCGGATCACCGCCGCGGGGCTCAAGGAGAGCCACCCGCACGACGTGACGATGACCGTCGAGGCCCCGAACTACACCACTCGTTAGCCAGAGAGGAACTCCTGTGCCGGATCTTGTGGAGATCGGCATGGGGCGAACCGCCCGGCGCGCCTACGCGCTGCACGAGGTGGAGATCGTCCCGTCTCGCCGGACCCGGTCGTCGCAGGACGTGTCGACCGAGTGGAAGATCGACGCGTACCGCTTCGACATCCCGCTGCTGACGCACCCGACCGACGCGGTCGTGTCGCCGTCGGTCGCGGTCGAGGTCGGCAAGCTCGGTGGTCTCGGCGTGCTCAACGCCGAGGGCCTGTGGGCGCGGCACGCGAACGTCGAGCAGGTGCTGGAGCGGATCGTCGCGACCCTCGACGACCAGGACCACACCGCCCTGACCAGGCTGTTGCAGGAGCTGCACGCGGCGCCGATCAAGCCGGAGCTGATCGCCGAGGCGGTCAAGCAGGTCGCCGAGGCTGGTGTCACGGCCGCGGCGCGGGTGAGCCCGCAGCACGCCCCCGAGCTGACGCCCACTCTGCTGGCCGCGGGCGTGGAGATCCTGGTCGTGCAGGGCACGATCGTGTCGGCGGAGCACGTGTCCCGGGACGGCGAGCCGCTGAACCTCAAGTCCTTCATCGCGGAACTGGACGTGCCGGTGATCGCCGGTGGCGTGCACGACTACCGCACCGCGATGCACCTCATGCGCACCGGCGCCGCCGGCGTCATCGTCGGTTACGGCACGGGCGTGGCGACCACGACGGACAGCGTGCTGGGCATCGGTGTGCCCATGGCGACGGCGATCGTCGACGCCGCGGCCGCCCGCCGCGACTACCTCGACGAGACCGGCGGCCGGTACGTGCACGTCATCGCCGACGGCGAGGTCGACGGCAGCGGGGACATCGCGAAGTCCATCGCCTGCGGTGCGGACGCGGTCATGCTGGGCAGCCCGCTCGCCGCCGCCAGGGAGGCGCCGGGCAAGGGCCTGTACTGGACCGCGGCGGCCGCGCACCCGTCGCTGCCGCGCAGTCGCGTCATCCCGACCGCGGCCGAGGAGGAGATCACCGACCTCCGCACGCTGCTGTTCGGCCCGTCCTCCGACCCGGACGGCGTGATCAACCTGTTCGGCGCGCTGCGCCGCGCGATGGCGAAGACCGGGTACTCGGACCTGAAGGAGTTCCAGAAGGTCGGCCTGTCGGTACGGGCATGAGCGGGACCCGCGGAGCGAACATCGTGCCGAGACAGATCGTTGCCGAGCGCGACGGTGTGGCGCTCGCGGAGCTGACCGACGACGACCGCCGCGTGCTCGAGGAGCAGGACGACGGCGCGTGGGACGTCGACCCCGACGACCGCCCGGCCCCGCACTTCACGTTCGAGGTGCACCGGCTCGCGATCGTGGACGCCGAGACCCACGCCGTGCTCGGGTCCGTGAACTGGCACGCGGTCGGCTACGGCCGCACCGCGGCGTGCACGGCGTGGAACATCGGCATCGGCCTCGTGCCCGCCGCGCGTGGCAAGGGCGCGGGCGCCACGGCGTTGCGGCTGCTGATCGAGCACCTGTTCGCGACCACCGAGGTCGACCGGATCGAGGCCAGCGCCGACGTGGAGAACGTCGCGTCGCAGAAGGCGCTGCGCAAGGCGGGCATGCGGCGCGAGGGTGTGCTGCGCGGCGCCCAGTTCCGCGGCGGGTCGCGGCACGACATGGTCGGTTTCGGGATCCTGCGGTCGGACCTGCCCGACGAGGACGCGGTCCGCGAGATCGTCGCCACCGGTGAGGGCATCGCGCTGGGCACGGCGCTGCCGGGCGACGACGGGGCGCTGAGCGCGCGGTACGCGAGCGACTTCGACATCGACCCCGACCACCGGCCGCTGCGCCACCACCCGACGTCGGAGCGCCTGGTCGTGCTCGACCGGATCACCGAGGAGCCGATCGGCACGGTCAGCTGGCACGCGGTCGGCTACGGGCCGACCGCCGGGTGCGAGGCGTGGAACATCGGCCTCGCGCTGGTGCCGGAGGCGAGGGGCCGCGGCGTCGGCGCGACCGCCACCCGGCTGGTCGCCGAGTACCTGTTCGCGACGACCGACATCGACCGGATCGAGGCCAGCACCGACCGGGACAACGTGCCCGCGCAGCGCGTGCTGGCCAAGGCGGGTTTCCGGCCGGAGGGCCTGATCCGCGGCGGACAGCTGCGTGGCGGTCGCCGCCGCGACATGGTGTCCTACAGCCTGCTGCGGACCGACGTCATCGAGGACGCGAACGCCATCGAGCGGCACGTCGTGATCGAGCGCGACGGGGTCGTGCTGGCCGAGCCGGGCCCCGGTGACCGCGAGGCGTTCTACGTGGCGGCCGCCGGTGACTTCCAGGTCGACCAGGACGACCGGCCTCGGGTGGCGGGCCCGGCGCGGACGTCGCTGTTCAGCGTGCTCGACGCGGAGACGGGCGACCTGCTCGGCGGCGTCAGCTGGCACGCGGTCGACTACGGCGGCACGGTGGCGTGCTCGGCGTGGAACATCGGCATCGGCCTGCTGCCCTCGGCGCGCGGGCGGGGCATCGGCACGATCGCGCAGCGGTTGCTGGTCGAGCACCTGCTGGCCACGACCGAGCTGGACCGCATCGAGGCCAGCACGGACGTCGACAACATCGCCGAGCAGCGGGCACTGGAGAAGGCGGGTTTCCGCAGGGAGGGCGTGCTGCGCGGGGCGCAGCTGCGCGGGGGCGTCCGGCGGGATCTCGTGCACTACGGGCTGGTCCGGAGCGACGTCGAGGCTTAGTCTCGACCCATGGGTGAACTCGCGAGTAGGACTCCCGGTAACACCTTCGACTACGACGTCGTGGTCGTGGGTTCCGGGTTCGGCGGCAGCGTGGCCGCGCTGCGCCTCACGGAGAAGGGCTACCGGGTCGCGGTGATCGAGGCCGGTCGCCGGTTCGCGGACGACGAGTTCGCCACGACGTCGTGGGACCTGCGCAGGTACCTGTGGGCGCCCGCGCTCGGGTGCTTCGGCATCCAGCGCATCCACCTGCTCAACGACGTGATGGTGCTGGCCGGGTCCGGGGTGGGCGGCGGGTCGCTGGTGTACGCGAACACGCTGTACCGGCCGCTGAAGCCGTTCTACCGGGACAAGCAGTGGGCGCACATCACCGACTGGGAGGCGGAGCTCGCGCCGCACTACGACCAGGCGTCGCGGATGTTCGGCGTGGTCCAGAACCCGACGATCACCCCGGCCGACGAGGTCATGCAGAAGGTCGCGGCCGACATGGGCGTGGCCGAGTCGTTCCACCCGACCCCCGTGGGCGTGTACTTCGGCAAGCCGGGTGTCGAGGTGGAGGACCCGTTCTTCGGCGGCGCCGGGCCGCGCCGCACCGGCTGCACCGAGTGCGGTTCGTGCATGACGGGCTGCCGCGTGGGCGCCAAGAACACGCTGGTGAAGAACTACCTGTACCTCGCGGAGAAGCACGGCGCGAAGGTCCTGCCGATGACGACCGTGACGGCGGTGCGCCCCACGGCGGAGGGTTTCGCCGTGGACGTGCGCCGGACCGGTGGCCGCGCCCGCCTGACGATCACGGCGGGCCAGGTCGTGCTGGCCGCGGGCACGTGGGGCACGCAGCGGCTGCTGCACGAGATGAAGGACCGCGGCGTGCTGCCCCGCCTGTCGCCGCGGCTGGGTGAGCTGACCCGCACCAACTCGGAAGCGATCATCGGCGCGGGCCGCACCACGGTCGACCCGGCCCGCGACTTCAGCCGGGGCGTCGCGATCACGTCGTCCATCCACCCGGACGAGACCACCCACATCGAGCCGGTCCGGTACGGCAAGGGCAGCAACGCGATGGGCCTGCTGCAGACCATCGCGACCGACGGCGCCGCGTCGATGCCGCGCTGGCTGCAGGCGGTGCGGTTCATGTTCCGGCACCCGGTGCAGACGGCGCAGCTGCTGCGCACGCACCGGTGGAGCGAGCGGACGGTGATCCTGCTCGTGATGCAGAGCCTCGACAACTCGATCACCACGTACACGAAGCGCGGGCTGTTCGGGCGGCGCAAGTACACGTCGCGGCAGGGCCACGGCGAACCGAACCCGTCGTTCATCCCGGCGGGCCACGAAGCGAACCAGCTGGCGGCGAAGCACATCGACGGCATCGCGGGCGGCACGTGGGGGGAGATCTTCAACATCCCGCTGACGGCCCACTTCATCGGCGGTTGCCCGATCGGCGCGTCCGCGGACGAGGGCGTCATCGACCCGTACCACCGCGTGCACGGCTACCCGGGCCTGTCCATCGTGGACGGCTCGGCGATCTCGGCGAACCTGGGCGTGAACCCGTCGCTGACGATCACCGCGCAGGCGGAGCGAGCGTTCTCGTTCTGGCCCAACAAGGGCGATGCCGATCCGCGCCCTGCCGCCGGGTATGAGCGCATCGCTCCGGTGCCGCCCCGCTCGCCCGCGGTCCCGGCCAACGCCCCGGCCGCGTTGTGGCTGCGGTGAGGGCGGCCGCCGGCCCCCGATTTCCAGCGTAGCGAGCACCCCCGACAAAGACGGCCGCCGAAAGGCGAGTTGTCCACAGGTGCCCCGGTTGTCCACAGTTCGTGGCGGCGGGCTGGAATTGTCGGTGGTCACCGGTAGACTGGCATGGCGGGTGGCCCCCGGGATCGGGTGGGGGTTGCCATCGCGCGCGCGAGCGGCGAGGGCCGACCCCGGGGTGCAGACCCGGTATGTGGATGGAGACCCGGTATGCCGGGCGCTGTGCGCCCGGCCCCGCGAAGCGCGGCGAAGCCCCATCACCCCGTGAGGGGTGCCTGCCATCCCGTCGACCTGGCGAAGCCCGATCACGCCGTGTCAAGGGGGCCCGGAAGCCCGACGCAACCAGCTGACCAATCCCCGGGCCCCCTTGACGCGGCGTGATAGCCCGTGGGAGGTCGATGGGATGGCAGGCACCGCCACGGACACCAGTCCCTGCCAAACCAACCCCGTGCAAGACCCGCTGCCATCCCGGAGACCAGCCCGTCCGGCGAGGACCCCCCGGAGGGAAACCCCACAACAAGGTCAACCCCCGGAGGGAACCCACAACAGGGTCAACCCCCAGAGGGAACCCACCACCAAACAATCAAGCCAGACCGGACAACGAGACCGCTACGCTCGCAGTCACAACGAAGTGAGAGGTGCGGAATGGCGTTCGCGTCCAGTGGGGATCTTGCTGCCAAGGAGGAGACCTTCTCCGAGTTGGCGCCCGGCGTGTACGCGCTCACCGCCGAGGGTGACCCCAACGTCGGCGCCATCGAGGCCGAGGACTTCGTCGTCGCCTTCGAGGCGCGTGCCACGCCGGTCGCCGCCGAACGGTGGCTCGGCCGGCTGCGGGAACGGACCGACAAACCCGTGCGGTACCTGGTCCTCAGCCACTACCACGCCGTCCGCACGCTGGGCGCTGCCGCGTTCGGGGCCGCCGAGATCGTCGCCCACACGCAGACCCGCCGCCTCATCGCCGAGCGGGGCGAGGAGGACTGGGCGTCCGAGCTGGCCCGCATGCCGCGCCTGTTCGAGGAACCCGGTTCCATCCCCGGCCTGACCTGGCCCACGCTGACGTTCACCGACCGCATGGTCATCCCGCTCGGCGGCGACCGGGAACTCGTTCTCGCCCACTGCGGGCGCGGCCACACGGCGGGCGACATCATCGCGTGGTTGCCGCACGACCGGATCCTCTTCGCGGGGGATCTCGTCGAGGCGCAGGCCGCGCTGTACACCGGGGACGCGTTCCACACCGAATGGGCCTCGTCCACTTTGGACAACGTGCAGGGGTTCGGGGCCGAGGTGCTCGTCGGCGGCCGGGGCGCCGTGGCCGACGGGGCCGACGCCGTGTTCGCCGCCATCGCGCAGAGCAGGCACTTCCTCGACGAGCTCCGCCGCACCGTCGGCGCGGTGCACGGCTCGCACGGCACGCTCAAGGACGCCTTCACCGCCGCCCACGACGCGCTCGCCCCCGACTTCGGCGGCTGGCCCATCTTCGAGCACTGCCTGCCGTTCAACGTGCAGCGCTATTGGGACGAGCTCGACGGCATCGACTGGCCGCGCATCTGGACGGCCGAACGCGACCAGGAAGTCTGGGCCGCGCTGCGGGACGACGCCTGATGCGGGTCCTGGTCGTCGGCGCGGGCCCGGTCGGCATGACGGCCGCCCTGCTGCTCGCGCGGCACGGCGTGCCCGTCACCGTGCTGGAGGCGGCGCCGCGCCGCGAGCTGGTCGGCAGCCGGTCGATCTGCGTGCAGCGGGACGTGCTCGACATCCTCGAGCGCGCCGGCGTCGGCGCTCAGATCGCGGACGTCGGGGTCACGTGGACGCGCGGCCGGATCTACTACCGCGAGCACGTCGTCGGCGAGATCACGTTCGACGAGGTCGGCGCGACCGCGTTCCCGCCGTTCGTGAACACGCCGCAGACGATCGTGGAGTTGTTGCTGGAACAGCGGATCGCCGAGGAACCGCTCGTCGACCTGCACTACGACCAGGCGGTCGTCGCGGTGTCGCAGGACGGCGACGGCGTCTCCCTGTCCACATCGGACACCGGGTACCGCGGCACGCACTGCGTCGCGGCCGACGGGTCCCACTCGGCGGTCCGCGAGCTGCTCGGGCTGCCGTTCGACGGGATGTCGTTCGACGACCGGTTCCTGATCGCGGACATCCGCGCCGACCTCGGGTTCGACCGGCCCGAGCGGCGGTTCTACTTCGACCCGCCGTGGAACCCGGGCAGGCAGGTGCTCCTGCACCCGCAGCCGGGCGGCGTGTGGCGCATCGACTGGCAGGTGCCCGCCGACTTCGACCTGGCGGAGGAGGACCTGGACGGCCGCATCCGCGCGATCGTCGGTGACGCCGAGTACGAGGTCGTGTGGCTGTCCCTGTACCGGTTCCACCAGCGGCGCGTGCCGACGATGGCGGTGGGCCGGGTCCTGCTCGCGGGCGACGCGGCGCACACCATGAGCCCGTTCGGCGCGCGCGGCCTCAACTCCGGCATCGCGGACGCGGACAACCTGGCGTGGAAGATCGCGCTGGACCGGCAGGGCCTCGGCGGCCCGGCGCTGCTGGCGTCGTACGACGCGGAACGGGGCGCGGCGGCCGAGGAGAACCTGCGGGTCACGGGCGAGACGATGCGGTTCCTCGTGCCGCGGACGGACGAGGACCGGGCGCACCGCCTGGACGTCCTGACCCGGTCGATCGACGACGAGCAGGCGCGGGCGGAGATCAACTCGGGCAAGCTCGCGGCCCCGTTCACCTACGACGCGTCCCCGCTGACGACGTCCGGCGGCGGCCTGTGCCCGGACGCGCGGCTGACGCGCGGTGAGCGGTTGCGGGAGCTGGGCTGTTTCACGGTGCTCACCCACTGGTGCGACTGGCGGCCCGCGGACGAGTGGGAACGGGCGGTGGTCGGCGCCGTGCTCCCGCTCGAACAGGAAGCGGACACGGTCCTCGTCGACGCGCTGGGCCTGAACCCGCGGCAGGCGGTGGTCGTGCGCCCGGACGGTCACGTGGCAGCGGTGCTGACCGAGCCACCGGGCGGCATCGCGCCGCTGGTCACGCAGGCCCTGCGCCGCGCGACAGGCTGGTGACGTCCCGGATCGTGGTGCACGATCGGGTGGCCGTGGACAACCACCTCCACCCCCCGCACGTCTGCTTCGTGGGAGGTGTCGGGGGATGACGATCAATCGACGGCGGTTTCTCGGGATGGTGGCGGTGGGGGCGGCGGCCGCGGCGTGCTCGCCCGAGCCGGGGTCGGCGCCGCCACCCACCGGCACGACCACCACCACGAGCGCGCCGCCGCCGTCCACCACGCAGGCGCCCGTCCCACCGGACTGGAACGCGTTGCGTGCCCAGCTGAACGGCGGCCTCGTCCTCCCCGGCGACGGCACCTACGCGACCGCGAGCCGCTCCTACAACCCGCGCTTCGACAGCCACACACCGGCCGCCGTCGCCCGGTGCCGGTCCGCTGACGACGTGGCGCGCTGCGTCGACGTGGCACGCACGGCCCGGATGCCGATCGCTGCCCGGTCCGGCGGCCACAGCTACGCCGGCTACAGCACCCCCGACGACGGCCTCGTGCTCGACCTGCGGCCCATGGCGGACGTCCGGGTCAGCGGCGGCACGGTCGAGATCGGCGCTGGGGCGCGGCTCATGGAGGTCTACTCGGCGCTCGCCGCGGCGGGCCGTGCCCTGCCCGCCGGGTCGTGCCCGACCGTCGGCATCAGCGGGCTCACGCTCGGCGGCGGCATCGGTGTCACCGCCCGCAAGTACGGGCTGACCTGCGACAAGCTCGTCGCCGCGAAGGTCGTCCGCGCCGACGGCACCCAGGAGACCGTCGACGGTGGCGACCTCCTGTGGGCGCTCAAGGGCGGCGGTGGCGGCAACTTCGCGGTCGTCACGTCGTTCACGTTCGCCACCGAGCCCGCGCCCGACATGACCGTGTTCTCGCTCCGGTACCCGGCCGGGGCGACCGCCGATGTCGTCGGCGCGTGGCAGGAGTGGATCGCCCGGCAGCCGGACGAGATGTGGTCCAACTGCATCGTCTCCGCGGGCTCGCCGCCCACCTGCCGGGTCGGTGGCGCGCTCGTCGGCGGCGAGGACCAGTGCAAACAGCTGCTGCGGACGATGCCGCGCGCTTCGTCGATCCTCATCACCGGCAAGGGCTACCTCGACGCCATGCGCTACTTCGGCGGCTGCTCACAGCGCAGCGCCGCCCAGTGCCGCCCGGAGTCCGAGGGCGGGCAGCTCGGGCGGGAGACGTTCACCGCATCGTCCCGCATGCTCACCGAACCCGTCGACCCGGCCGCGTTCGTCGACCTGCTGCGGGGCCGTGCCCGGCTCGACGTGCTGCTCGACTCGCTCGGCGGCGCCGTGTCCCGCGTCGCGCCGGGCGACACCGCGTTCCCGCACCGCACTGCGCTCGCGTCCGCGCAGATCTACTCGTCCGGCGACGCCGGGGCCGTCGCCGAGGTGCGCGACGGGCTGGGCAGGCTGGCCGGGCCGCACGGGTACGTCAACTACATCGACCCGGCCATGCCCGACTGGGCCACCGCCTACTACGGCGACAACCTCCCGCGCCTGCGGGAGGTCGCCGCCACGTACGACCCGGACAAGGTCTTCGCCTTCGCCCAGGCGGTCTAGAGCTCCAGCCCGGTGAGCACCATGACGCGCTCCTCGGTCAGGTCCGCCATCGCCGAGCGCACGCCCTCACGGCCGAAGCCGGAGCCCTTCACGCCGCCGTAGGGCATCTGGTCGGCGCGGAACGACGGCACGTCGCCGACGATCACGCCGCCCACCTCCAGCTCGGCGCGGGCGCGGAACGCCACCTGCACGTCACGGGTGAACAGCCCGGCCTGCAGCCCGTACTTCGAGTCGTTGACCTGCGCGAACGCCTCGTCCACGTTGTCGACCACGGACACCGACAGGACGGGCCCGAAGACCTCCTCGGCCCAGACGTTCGCGTCGATCGGGACCTCGGCGAGCACGGTCGGCTCGACCGTCGCGCCGTCCCGCTTGCCGCCCGCCAGCAGCTTCGCGCCCGCGGACACGGCCTCGTTGACCCACTTCTCCACGCGCTCGGCGGCGGCCTCGTCGACCAGCGGGCCCACCTCGACGTCCGGGTCGTGCGGGTCGCCGGTCCGCAGCGCGCCGACCGCGTCCAGCAGCTTCGGCAGGAACGCCTCGGCGACCGCGCGTTCCACGATCACCCGCTGCACGGCGATGCACGACTGCCCGGCCTGGTAGTTGGAGAACATCGCGATGCGCTTCGCGGCGAAGTCCAGGTCCGGCCAGTCCGCGCACACGACCGCCGCGCCGTTGCCGCCCAGCTCCAGCACGACCTGCTTGCGCGGCGCGGCGTCCATCAGCGACCAGCCGACCGGGCCGGAGCCGGTGAACGACACCACCGGCAGCCGCGGGTCCTTGACCAGCGCCATCGTCTCCTCGTTGCCGACCGTCAGCACCGACCACGAGCCCTCCGGCAGGTCGGTCTCGGCCAGCAGCTCACCCAGCAGCAGCGCCGACAGCGGCGTGCGCGGCGCGGGCTTCACGACGATCGGCGCGCCGACGGCGATGGCCGGGGCGATCTTGTGCGCCACCAGGTTCAGCGGGAAGTTGAACGGCGCGATGCCCAGCACCGGGCCGCGCGGCACCCGGCGCACCACCGCGAGCCGCCCCTCGGCGTTCGGGTCGGTGTCGAGCCGCTGCAGCTCACCGGAGAACCGGCGGGCCTCCTCGGCGGCGAACCGGAACGTCGACACCGCCCGACCCACCTCGAGCGTCGCCCAACGGAGTGGTTTCCCGTTCTCCGCGGTGATCATCTCGGCGATCTCGTCCACCCGCGCGGCCAGCTGCCGGGAGACGTGGTCCAGCGCCGCCGCCCGGACGTGCGCGGGGGTGGTCCGGAACTTCTGCTGCACGTCGACAGCCGCGGCGACCGCACGTTCGACCTGATCAGCGCTGGGCACGCAGACGGTCGCGATCTCGTCGCCGTCGAACGGGTGGTGCACGGCGAGGGTCTGGTCACTCTGCTCCGCTCGCCCCGCGATCCAGGCAGGACGCGGGGTGGGCAGGTGCTGCTCGGTCGCGTTCATACCCCCACCGTAGTTCCCGGGTGCCGGCAGGGCGCATGCGATGCTGTGGCCGTGACCGACAACTTCCACCGGCCAGTGCTCGTCGTCGACTTCGGTGCCCAGTACGCGCAGCTCATCGCCCGTCGCGTGCGGGAGGCACAGGTGTACTCGGAGGTGGTTCCGCACACCGCGTCGGTGGCGGAGCTGCTCGAGAAGGACCCGCAGGCCATCGTGCTGTCCGGCGGGCCGTCGAGCGTGTACGCCGACGGCGCGCCCGGGGTGGACCCCGAGCTGTTCGAGGCGGGCGTGCCGGTGTTCGGCATCTGCTACGGCTTCCAGGCGATGGCGCAGGCCCTCGGCGGGACGGTCGAGCACACCGGGTCACGCGAGTTCGGCCGCACCGACCTGTCGTCGCAGGGCGGTGTCCTGCACACGGACCTGCCCGCGCGGCACCCGGTGTGGATGTCCCACGGCGACTCGGTCACCAAGGCCCCGCCCGGTTTCGACGTGACCGCGACGTCCTCGGGTGCGGTGGTCGCCGCGTTCGAGGACACGGAACGCAGGTTCGCCGGTGTGCAGTACCACCCGGAGGTGGCGCACTCGCCGCACGGGCAGGAGGTGCTGCGCCGGTTCCTGCACGACGTCGCGGGCATCCGGCCACAGTGGACGATCGCGTCCATCGTGGAGGAACAGGTCGCGAAGATCCGCGAGCAGATCGGCGACGGCAGGGCGATCTGCGGCCTGTCCGGGGGCGTCGACTCCGCGGTCGCGGCCGCGCTCGTGCAACGTGCCATCGGCGACCGGCTGACCTGCGTGTTCGTCGACCACGGGTTGTTGCGTGCCGGGGAACGGGCCCAGGTGGAACGCGACTACGTGTCCGCGACCGGGGTCAACCTGGTCACCGTGGACGCCCGCGAGCGGTTCCTGTCGGCGCTGGACGGCGTCACCGACCCCGAGCAGAAGCGCAAGATCATCGGTCGCGAGTTCATCCGCGTCTTCGAGCAGGCCGAGCGCGACCTGAAGGCACAGGGCGACTACCGCTTCCTCGTGCAGGGCACGCTGTACCCGGACGTGGTCGAGTCCGGCGGCGGCACCGGCGCGGCGAACATCAAGAGCCACCACAACGTCGGCGGCTTGCCGGACGACCTGCAGTTCGAGCTGGTCGAGCCGCTGCGCGAGCTGTTCAAGGACGAGGTCCGCCGCGTGGGCCTGGAGCTGGGCCTGCCGGAGACGATCGTCCACCGGCAGCCGTTCCCCGGCCCGGGCCTCGGCATCCGCATCATCGGCGCGGTCACGGCCGAGCGGCTGGAGATCCTGCGCGCGGCCGACTCGATCGCCCGCGAGGAACTGACCGCCGCGGGCCTCGACCGCGACATCTGGCAGTGCCCGGTGGTGCTGCTGGCGGACGTCCACAGCGTCGGCGTGCAGGGCGACTTCCGGACCTACGGCCACCCGGTGGTCCTGCGGCCGGTGTCCTCGGAGGACGCCATGACCGCCGACTGGACCCGCCTCCCGTACGACGTGCTGGAACGCATCTCGACCCGCATCACGAACGAGGTCGCGGAGGTCAACCGGGTCGTCCTGGACGTGACGTCCAAGCCCCCGGGCACCATCGAGTGGGAATGAGACAACGCGAAAGGCGCCCCTCGCGAGGGGCGCCTTTCGCGTGTTCCTAGCGTTTGCCGCGCAGTGAGGACGTCAGCAGGATGATGCCCACCAGCAGCGCACCGCCCGCCAGCAGCCACGTCGGGTTCGGGATCTCGAACGCGCCGTCGGTCAGCACGTAGGCCGACACGAGCAGCGTGCCGATCCCCGCGAGGCCGGTCAGCAGGTCCGGGAACCCCCTGCGCGTCTCCTGGTCGCGCTCAGCCACGGCGCACCTCCACACTTCCCGTGTTGACCTCGGCCTCGATCTCGATCCGCTGCCCGCCCGCGCCGTCGTTGCCGAGGCTCTCGTACTCGTCGACCCGCACGTCGAGGCCCGACTCCTCCCGGTCGAGGCACTCCACCGTGCCACGCTCGGCCTCGCACGTCACGACCACGTCGGCGTCCTCCGGGACGATCACCTCGACGACGCCCGCGCCGGTCCTGGCCCGCACCTCGACCACCTCGTCGGACAGCGGCAGCGACGTGAGGTTCACCGTCACGTCACCCACCGACCGCTCGTACTCGCGGTCGAGCTGCGCCAGGGAGGTCGGCTGCGCGGTCAGGTCACCGATGCCGTTGTAGCCGTCCGGGCTCACGACCGTCAGCGCCAGCCCCGCCACCGACAGCGGCACCGCCAGCGCGATCAGGCCGCGGCCGCCGCGCAGGAACGCGCCGGCCACCATGCCGAGACCGAGGATGGCCAGCACCACGCCGACGATGTGCTGCGGCGTGATCCACCCGCCCATCGCGAACGACATGCCCGCCGCGGCCACCAGCGCCAGGCCGACCGTCATCGTGCCGATCCGCGACCTGCGCCGCTTCACCGGCGGCTCCGGCGGTTCCTCCGGCGTGGGCGCGGCCGGCTCCGGCAGGTCCCACGCGAACGGCGCGGCGCCGAGCGGGTCCCACGCGGGCGGCGTGGTGCGCTCCTCGGCCGGCGGCGGCATGTCGACCGGGGCACCCACCGGCGGCGTCCGCGGCACGTCGGTGGACGGAGGCACCGGCATGACCGGCATCGCGGCCTCCGGTGCGGCAGGCTGCGGCGCCGACGCCGTCGACGTGCGCACCGGGGTGAGGTGCCCGCGGTTCTGGTGCAACAGGAACAGCAACCCGCCGATCACGATCAGGCTCAGCCACGCCGGGAACGTCCCGAAGGGCCCGCCGCCGAAGAACCAGCCGGCCATCGGCACCAGCAGAACGCACAGCAGGATGGTGAACCCGGCGGACGTCGAGCTGCGGCCCTTGCCGATCAGCGCCTCCGCGGGTGCCACCTCGTCGTCCTCCTCGGGCAGGAACAGCCAGCCGAGCAGGTAGAACAGGATCCCCGCACCGCCGTAGACAGCCGCCACGACGAACCCGACCCGCACCAGCACCGGGTCCATCCGGTACCGGTTGGCCACGCCCGCGGCGACGCCCGCGATCTTCCGGCCACGTCGCGGTCGCCGTGGCCTGGTCGCCCAGAAGTCCTTGACCGCGTCCTCGGCGCGCATGGCGCCGTGGTGTCCCTGTGTCGCACTCACGGTGACAAGGATGCGTCGGCGCCCCCGCCCGGCACATCGGGGAAACACCCTGAACCACACGGTCCGGGTTTTTCCCTGATGGAGCGCGCGCGCACCCGTGTGACGATGGCACAGTGAGTGTGCAGGCCGAGATGCGAGAGCCGGTGGTGGACGCGGACCTCGAACGCGCGAAACGGGACCAGGCCGACGACGAGACCAGGATGCGTCGCCGGCGGACCGGTCGTGCCGTCGCGGGGGTCGCGGGCGGGCTCGCCGACCACCTCGGCATCGGCGTCCTGTGGACCCGGATGGCGTTCGCGCTGCTGGCGGCGTTCGGCGGCGCGGGCGTGCTCGCGTACGGCCTGCTGTGGGTGTTCGTCCCCCAGGCACGCACCGAGACCAAGCAGGGCGAGGTCTCGGTCAAGGAGAAGCAGCAGGCCCGCGGCCTGCTCGCGATGGGCATCGGCCTCGCGGTCGGCGTCGGCGCGCTGTCCGGGATGTTCAACGGCTGGATCGCGGGCGGGCTCGCGGTCACCCTCGTCGGCGCCGCGCTGGTCTGGCGGGAGGCCGACGAGCAGCAGCGCCGCCGGTGGACCAAGTCCGGTGTGGTCGGCGCCGTCGTCGGGACGGGTGGCCGGTCCGCGCTGGTGCGGGTGCTGACCGGTGCGGTGCTGGTCATCACGGGTATCGCCGTGTTCCTCGCCCGCAGCGTCAACCTCGACCAGATGCAGTTCGCGCTGCTCGCGGTGCTGGCCGCGCTGATCGGCGTCGCCGTGCTGACCGTCCCGTTCTGGCTGCGGCTGGTCCGCGACCTCGGCGAGGAGCGCACGCAGCGCATCCGCACCGAGGAACGCGCGGAGATCGCCGCCCACCTGCACGACTCCGTCCTGCAAACGCTTGCGCTGATCCAGAAGCAGGCCGAGGCGCCCCGCGAGGTGCTGCGCCTCGCCCGCGGCCAGGAACGGCAGCTGCGCAGCTGGTTGTACGGCCCGTCGGGCTACGGCAAGGGCCGTCCCGTCGAGGGGGCGCAGGCGGGTGGCGCGGGCGGCACACCGGAGGCGACGTCGCTGTCCGAGGCGATCGAGCGGGCGTCCGGCGAGGTCGAGGACCAGTTCGCGATCAAGGTCCAGCACGTCGTGGTCGGCGACTGCCAGCTCGACGAGCGGCTGACCGGCCTGGTGTACGCGGCACGCGAGGCGACCGTCAACGCCGCCAAGCACGCCGAGGTCGGCGAGGTCAACGTGTACGCCGAGGTCGAGCCGGACACCGTGACGATCGTCGTGCGCGACCGGGGCAAGGGCTTCGACCCGGAGACCGTTCCCGCGGACCGGCATGGCCTCGCGGACTCCATCCGGGGCAGGATGGAGCGCAACGGCGGTGAGCTGCGCCTGCGGACCGCGCCCGGCGAGGGCACGGAGGTGCAGCTGCGCATGCCGCGGGTCTCGGTAGCTTCGTAGAGGGGTTGTCAGTGATGGCGGAGAAGCCCGTACGGGTGTTCCTGGTGGACGACCACGGCCTGTTCCGTGCCGGCGTGCGGGCGGAGCTGGACTCCATCACCGACGACGTCGAGGTGGTCGGGGAGGCGGGCACCGTCGGCGAGGCCGTCGCCGGGATCGCGCACAAGAAGCCCGACGTGGTGCTGCTGGACGTGCACATGCCCGACGGCGGCGGCGCCGAGGTGCTGCGCCGCGCGCGGCCGGACAACCCCGAGGTGGTGTTCCTCGCGCTGTCGGTGTCCGACGCGGCCGAGGACGTCATCGCGGTCATCCGGGCAGGCGCCCGCGGCTACGTGACGAAGACGATCTCCAGCCACGAGCTGGTCCGCGCGGTCGTCCGGGTGTCCGAAGGGGACGCCGTGTTCTCCCCGCGCCTGGCGGGTTTCGTGCTGGACGCGTTCGCCGACCGGCCCGGCGCGGCGCCGATCTCCGACCCCGAGCTGGACCTGCTGACCCCGCGCGAACGCGACGTGCTGCGGCTGCTCGCGCGCGGCTACGCGTACAAGGAGATCGCGGCCGAGCTGTTCATCTCGGTGAAGACGGTGGAGACGCACGTGTCCAGCGTCCTGCGCAAGACACAGCTGTCGAACCGCTACGAGCTGTCGCGCTGGGCGTCGGACCGACGTCTGGTTTGACCCTCACACGGTGTCAGGCCATAGACCTGCCTTCGTCATGTTCACCATCGGAGACTTCGCCAGACACGGCCGCGTGTCGGTCCGCATGCTGCGGCACTACGACGCGATCGGCCTGCTGCGGCCCGCGCGCGTGGACCCGTTCACCGGGTACCGCGGGTACGAGGCCGCGCAGCTGTCGCGCCTGAACCGCATCGTCGCGCTCAAGGACCTGGGGTTCACGCTCGAGCAGGTCGCGACGATCATCGACGAGAAGGTCGGGATCGACGAGCTGCGCGGCATGCTGCGGTTGCGGCGGGCCGAGCTGCGGAACCAGCTCGCGGCGGACCGGGCACGGCTGGCCGCGGTCGAGGCGAGGCTCCGTTCCATCGAGACGGAGGGCGTCATGCCGGTCCAGGACGTGCAGGTCAAGAAGGTGCCACCGGTGCGGGTCGCGGAGGTCAGCGGCGTCGCCGCGAGCTTCGAACCGAGCGCGATCGGCCCGGTCATCGGGCCGCTGTACGACGAGCTGTTCGGGCACCTCAAGGCGGCCGGCGTCGAGCCGGTCGGCCCCGGGATCGCGTACTACGAGGACGCGCCGGACGGTGGCGTGGTCGTGCACGCGGCCTGCCCGGTCAACGTCGAGACGGTCGAGGGCGCGCGCGTCGTGGATCTCCCGGGCATCGAACGCGCGGCCACGATCCTGCACCACGGCGACATGGACAACGTCCTGTCCACGATCCAGACGCTCGCCACGTGGATCGAGGAGAACGGCCACACCTCGGCGGGCTACAACCGCGAGGTGTACCTGGAAGCCATGTGCGACCGCGCCCACTGGGTCACCGAACTGCAGGAACCGTTGGCGTGAGCGCCGCGGAGTTGCTCGCGGCCGTGGTGGCCGGGTTCAATGGTCCGGTGCCGCGTGGCCTCGCCAGCACAAGGGCGAGGGTGGGCGAGCACCTTACTCCAAGGGGATGATGTCCGTGGCCAACCACTACATCGGCGCCGCCTGACCGCTGACGCCCGCGCGGTCAATCCCCTTCACGACCTCTCTCCTTTCCTTGGCGATCGGGAGACGCCGCGCGCACGCATGTGCCCGTTTTCGCCTACCCACCGAGGAAAGAGGACATTGATCATTTCGTTGACCACGACCGGCGCGCGCAGCGGCCGGTCCCACACCGTCGAGGTCGGCGCGGTGCCCGACGGGGACACGTTGCTCGTCGTCGCGTCCGCGGGCGGGGCGCCGCGGCACCCCGCCTGGTACCACAACCTGGTCGCCAACCCGAGGGTCACGATCGACGGCCGCCGCACCGCCATCGCGGTGCCGGCGGTCGCCGGGGAACGCGACCGGCTGTTCGACGTGGTGCTCGCCGAAGCTCCCGGCTACGCCGGCTACCAGCGGCGGACCAGCCGGGTCCTGCCGGTCGTCGTGCTGCACCCCGAGGACCAGGACGTGGTGCGCGTCCGCGCGGCCGGCGACGAGCTCGTCGCGTTGCACGGCTGGTTCCGCGCGGAGCTGGCAGCGCTGCGTTCGGGTGCGGCCGTCGAGTTCACCGACGACCTGCGCAGCAACTGCCTCGCGTTCTGCGTCGGCCTGGAACGCCACCACATGGGCGAGGACTACGCCGTGTTCTCGTTCCTGGGGCAGCGTTTCCCGGAGCTCGCTCCCGCACTGGAGGAGCTGCGGGCCGAGCACGTCAAGGTGGCGCGGCTGCGCGGCGAGCTGTCGGTGCTGGTGGTGCAGGACGACCCGGCGCCCGCCGACTTCGACCGCCTGGACGCCGCGCTGACCGCGCACCTGGACCGCGAGGAGGCGCTGCTGGTGCCGCTGCTGAACGCGTTGGCGGACGTGCCGTGGCCTAAGGTCGGCTGACCGCGACGGCCGGGGTCGGCGCCGCGGGCTCCACGACGGCGCGGCGCCGCACCCTGGTCAGCGCGACCCCACCGAGCACGACCACCATGCCGGCGATCACGTGTGGCGTCAGCGCCTCGTCGAGGAACAACGCACCGAGCAGCACCGAGACGACCGGCAGCAGGTACCCGACGCTGGCCGCGTTGGTCGGCCCCTCGTCGGTGATCAGCCGGTAGTTGAGCGCGAACGCGAACCCGGTCCCGAAGATCCCGAGGATCGCGACCGCGATGATCGCGTCCCAGCGCAGGTGGACCGGTTCGAGCCCCTGCACGGGCACGGCGAGCGCCATCAGCCCGGTGGCGGAGAGGATCTGCGACGCGGACAGCGCGATCGGCGCCACCCCGCGCCCGGACACGAACCGTCCGATGTAGGCGAAGCTGATGGCGTAACAGATCGCGGCGACGAGGATCAGCAGCGCGCCGGTGCCCCCGATCTCGGCCTCCCACGGCGAGAAGATCAGCAACGTGCCGAGGAACCCGAGCACGAGCCCGCCGACCTTGGTGACGGACAGGTTCCGCTCCACGCGCAGCATGATCGCGATCACCAGCACCCAGAGCGGCGTGGTCGCGTTGAGCACCCCCGCCACACCGGAGTCGACCGTCTGCTCACCGATCCCGAACAACGTGAACGGGATCGCGTTCCCGATCAGAGCGGCGACGACGAGGTGACCCCAGAGCTTCCGGTCGCGGGGCAGGCGGTTGCCGCCCGCGTAACACAGGACCACCAGTACCGCCGCGCCGAGCAGGACGCGGATGAAGGTCATCTGCACGGGCGTGAAGCCCGCGAGGCCCATCTTGATCCAGAGAAAGCTCGAGCCCCAGAACAACGCCAGCAACCCCATGCGCACGAGGGTCGCGCCACCACCACTGATCACGACGCAACGGTGCCTCGCCGTGGCCCGGTAGGACAAGCAAATAGAAGCACACGCATCTGTTAGCAGAACTGAACGGTTGTGCCGGGGTGCGGCCTCCGGCCCCCGGTCACCACGCTACGGCAGTGCACCGACGATCCCGCCGCCTCGGGAGCTGGTTGTCCACAGGTGGGGTGGTTGTCCACAGCCAAGATCGACTTTCGTCCCCCTGTCGGGGGTCACCGGTAGACTGGACAGCGGGGTGCCCCCGGGAGTGGTGGGGGCTGCCCGTATGTACTGGGGGGCCTGTTTTCGCTGGTCAGTGCCGTTGTGGCGGTTTGTGTGCGCCGGGCTTGGTGGTGTGCCTTGCCTGGGTTTTCCCTCCGGGGGGTCCTCGCCGGACGGGCTGGTCTCCGGGATGGCGGGGGTCTTGCACGGGGCTGGTTTGGCAAGGACTGCTGTTGAGTGGTCTGCCTGCCATCCCGTCGACCTCCCGGAGGGCTATCACACCGCGTCAAGGGGGCCCGGCGGCTTTGGGCATGTGGTTGGTTCGTGTTTCGGGCCCCCTTGACCCGGTGTGATCGGGCTTCGCCAGGTCGACGGGATGGCAGGCAGGCAGCGCCTTGTGGTGAGCTGCGCTCGGCTTGGGTGGGCAGAGCCCCGCTTCGCGGGCGGGGCGCAATGCGCCCGGCTTCCGGTGTCCGTGAAAGGCGCATTCAGGACGCCGCGAGCGGCAGAGGTCAGCCGTCCTCGTCGTCGTTGTCGCCGGAGGAGCGGCCCAGGCTCTCGTAGTCGTCGATCAGCAGGTCGCCGTCCTGCTGGACGATTGTCAGCCGGTAGGTCTCCGTCGACTGGCGGTTCCGCTTCGTCACGAACTTGAGTGTCGCGTCGACCTCGTTGTCGTCCGCGGACATGGACAGGACCTCGACGCTCTGGACGGTCTTCCAGAAGCGCTTGTACGACGACTTGCCGCCCGACTTCTCGTGGCTCGCGTCCGTCATCAGGTTCCACGCCGCGTCCGGGTCGCGCGGCAGCAGTGCGTAGTAGTCCTGCACCAGGCTCTGGTAGTCCTCCGCCGTCGGCTCCTCGTACGCCGACTCCGACGGGGACTCCGAGGTCACCGCCTCCGTGGTCGTCTTCTCCGTCGTCGTCGTGGGCGGTGGGGCCGCGCCGTTGTCGTCGTCGTTGCCCGCCGCCAGCAGGCTCGCCACCAGGATCCCCACCAGCGCCGCTGCCACGACCGCCAGCACCGTCAGCACGATCGACCGCACCCGGGACCCGCCGGGGGCCGGGGCCGCCGGGCGGGGCGGCGGGGTCGGTGCGGGCTCCCGCATGATCGGACCGCTGGGCGCCGGCTCCGCGAACGGGTTCACGTCCAGCCGCGTCCCGTCCTGGGCGGGCGGCGGAGGTGGCGGCGCAGGCCAGCGCGGTGGGGTCGCGGGGGCGGCGGGACGCGCCGGGAGGCGGTTGCCCGCGATGCGGTCCGTCGGCGCGGCCGCCGCGCTCAACGTCGGCTGCCTGCCCTCGGCGACCGCCAGCAGGCTGTCCCTGGTCACCGTCAGCGACGGGCGCTCGGACGGCTCCACCCGCAGCAGCTGCATGAGCAACGCGGTCAGCGGGCCCGCCTGCCGGGGCGGCGTGATCTTGCCCGCCGCCACCGCGTACAGCAGCGCCAGGGTGTTCTCGCTCAACCCGAACGGGGAATGGCCCTCGACCGCCGTGTACAGGGTGGAACCCAGCGAGAACACGTCCGCCGCAGGCTTGGGGTCCTCGCCCTTCGCGACCTCGGGCGCCAGGTACGCCGGGGTACCGGCCAGCATGCCGGTCGCGGTGACGGTCACGTCACCGGTGGCGCGGGAGATGCCGAAGTCCGTGATCTTGACCGTGCCGTCCTCGCCGAGCAGAACGTTCGCCGGCTTGATGTCGCGGTGCACGATGCCCGCCGCGTGCGCGGCGACCAGCGCCGACGCCACCTGCGCGCCGATCCGCGCGACCTCGGTGGGCGGCAGGGTGCCCTTCTCGGTCAGCACCGCCGCGAGGCTCTTCGACGGCAGGTACTCCATGATCAGCCACGGGTCGCCGTCGTGCTCCGCGACGTCGTACACCGTGATGGCGTTGGGATGCGTCAGTCGTGCCGCGATCCGCCCTTCCCGCATGCATCTTCGCCGCGCCTCTTCGGCCTGCGCGGCGGAGAGACCGGGCTGCAGCAGCAGCTGCTTGACCGCGACCGTCCGGTGCAGCCGCTCGTCGTGCGCCTGCCACACGATGCCCATCGCGCCGCTGCCGATCTGGCGGCCGAGCAGGTAGCGCCCCGCGACGAGCGCACCCTCCGACGTCATGGCGTGACCCCCAGAACCGTCAACGCGCCTCGCCACCCGGGGGATCCGACGGCTCGGTCGCGGTCGTCGTGGTGGTCGTCGGCTCGTCCGTCGTCGTGGTCGTGGTCGTGGTGGTCGTGGTGGTCGTCGTGGTCGTGGTCGTCCGATCCGTCGTCGTGGTCGTCGTCGGCTTCTCCGACGTCGGCTCCGGCTTGTCCTCGGACGTCGGCGGCTCGGACGACGTCGTCGCCTCCGTCGTCGTCACGACCTCGCTCGACTGCGTCTGGTTCGTCTGCTTCGGGTCGGTGGTGGGCTGCTCGTCGTCGCCCCGGTTGGCCATGAGGAACGCCACCGCGGCGATCACGGCCACCAGCGCCAGCCCGGCGCCGACCACGATCGGGGTGCGGGACCGCTTCGGCGGCGGGGGCGGCGCCGCCACCCGTGCCGACCGCACGGCACGCGTCCGGTCGTCGGCGCCGACCATCTGCGTGGCGGAGTCGCCGTAGTCCTCGTAGTCGTCGTAGTCGTCGACCAGCTCGGTGCGGCGGGTGCCCGGCCCCATCGGCAGCGGCACGTCCGGCACCTCGCCCATGGCGACCGCGCCCAGCAGGTCCCTGGACCGCGACGTCGACGGCCGCTGCTCCGGCTCGGCCGCCAGCATGGCCACCAGCACGTCGGTGAGCGGGCCCGCCAGCTGCGGCGGGTTGATCCGGCCCGCGGCCACCGCGTGCAGCAGCTGCAGCGTGTTCTCCGTCAACCCGAACGGCGGCTCGCCCTCGACGGCCGCGTACAGCGTCGAGCCGAGCGAGAACACGTCCGACGCCGGCGTCGGGTCGTTGCCGACCGCGGCCTCCGGCGCCAGGTACGCGGGGGTGCCCGCGATCATGCCGGTCTTGGTGACCGTGACGTCGTCGCTGGCGCGGGAGATGCCGAAGTCGGTGATCTTCACCGTGCCGTCGTCGCCGAGCAGGATGTTGCCGGGCTTGATGTCGCGGTGCACGATGCCCGCCGCGTGCGCGGCGGCCAGGGCGGCGGCCGCGTGGGCGCCGATCCGCGCCACCTCGCGGGCCGGGAGCGGGCCGCGCTCCGACATGACCATCGCGAGGCTCTTCGACGGCAGGTACTCCATGATCAGGCAGGGCGCGCCGTCCTCGTCGACCACGTCGAACACGGAGATCGCGTTCGGGTGGTGCAGGCGGGCGGCGATGCGGCCCTCGCGCATGCACCGCGCGACGGCCTCGGCCTGCTCCTCCGGCGGGAGGCCGGGGGACAGGAGGAGTCTCTTGACGGCGACGGTGCGGTTCAGTCTCTCGTCGTGCGCCGTCCAGACGACGCCCATCGCACCGGTTCCGATGCGGTGCACCAGGCGGTAACGGCCGGCGACCAGGCGACCTTCATCGGTCATCGCGCCGAGTCCCCCCTACCTGCAGGTGATCGGTGTACATGCCGACTCCGGGATTTTTTGGGAACGGCTGTCTGGCCCCGCGTGCGCCAACCCGCACCAGGCTAGGCGTTCACTCTGCGCGCACGAACAGGGACCACATCGTGAACGCCGCGGCGTGCTTGGTATTGCGGGTGGAATGAGCAGGGGGTCGCAGGTTACCGGGTCAGTTCCGCTGGGCTGACAGCAGTTGCACCCCGACGATGCGACGGGGACTCTCCGCAACCGTGAGCAGTTGCTGGATGCGCAGGTGCCCGCCGCCGAGCAGGCGCATGCGCACGGTGGCCAGCACGCCGTCGGCCTGCTGGACGACGTCGACCGAGTCGATCGCCACCACGTGCGACCAGGACCGCAGGAACTCGCCGAGGCCGCTGTTCAGCAGCTCCGGGGCCAGCAGCTGGAACGCGTCGGCGGGGGCGTCCGGCAGGTTCTCGTAGAACGCGCGGACCAGCGCCAGGTCGTCGGCCGGCGCTGGCTCGGCGTGACCGGTGTCCGCGCTGGCGGACGTGCCACCGGACGGCGTGGCGGCCGGCGGCGGCGGTGCGGTGCTGGTCGCGGACGGTGTGGACGCGGCGACGGGCTCGTCGGCCGGCGGCGGTGCGGGCGCCGGGGCGGGTGCCTCGGCCACCGTCCTGCCGAGACGGTCGGGCAGCAGCGCCTGGTCACCGGTGATCTGTACCGTGGGCCGCACCGCGGGCTGGGCGTTCTCGCGCCGCTGCTGGGAGATCATCGAGGACACGGCCACGGCGCCGCACAGCACCGCGCCCGCGACGCCGATACTCGCCATCTTGGCGAGCTGGGCGGCGCGTGCGGGTGGGCGGCGGTGCGAGACGGGAGCGACGACCACCGGGATCGTGTCGGTGATGTCGTCCCGCTCGCCCGCGGAGCTGTCCGTGCAGAGAGCTGGTGACGCCTGTCTGGTGAGCAGCTCCGTGACGGTCACCGAGCCGGCGCGTGCATGCCGCCGACCGGTCGTCAGACGGTCCACTGTGTGATGGCCTCCGTGCGTAGCGTTAGGGGCCACTGGTACTCCGGTCGCCGTGCCCGGCGCTAGTCAATTGGAGTGGATCACCCGAACGGGGTTGCGCCGTCCTGGGATCTTCACTCGAATGGACTATGACCCGGATCACGCTGTAGTCGAGTCCGCGGCGATCTTCGGATCGCCGCCCCACGTGAAGGTGAGCCGCCGCTCCTCGATGGTCGCCGTGCCGTCCTTGTGGACCACCTTCATCCGCGACGTCGTCTCGGACTTGCCGCGGTCGATGGTGATCTCCTGGACCTCGATGCGCTCGACGTCGCCGTAACGCGCCTCGATGCCCTCCTCGCCCTCGCGGGCCATGCCGCCGGTGGTCAGCGCGTGCGCCGCGGCCGGGTCCTCCGTGACCAGTGCGAAGTACTCCTCGGTCCGGTCGCCCATCTTCTGCGGGTCCGTGGGCGTGACCGGGGCGTCGCCGACGGTCTCGCGGACCGGCGGCGCGGGCGTGGCCGACGACGTGGTGGTCGTGTCCTCGCTGGTCGGCTCGGTCGGCACGACCGACACCTCGCCGGTGGTGCTGCCGATGACGGTGTCGCGGGCCGGGCTGTCCTCCGTGGTCGCCGACGGGGTCGCGCTGGTGCTGTGCCTGGTGCTCGTGGTGGGCCGGTCCGTGCTCGGCGCATCGGACGTCTCGTCGTGGTGGGGCAGCTCGGCCAGCGTCAGCGGGCCCGTCGGGTACGCGGGCAGCGCGTCGATCAGCGTCTCGTCGCTCACCGGACGGCCCATCAGCTCGCTCGTGGCGATGGTCAGGCCGAGCACCACGGCCGCGGACGTGCCGACCGCGAACCACGCCGCCTTGCGCCAGCTGCGCGGCGGGGTGACCGAGGCGGGCACGGTCCCGAGGTCGAACTTGCGCAGCCCGGTCGCGGGCGTCTCCGGCAGCGCGTACACGATCGCGCTGGACAGCGGGCCGGTGTCGGTCTTGCTGTGCTTCGGCGGCGGGCCCATGGGCACCGTGTCGGCCAGCACGTCGGCGTGCTCCGCCGCGTGCCGGGGCCGCCGCGGCGACGCGGGCGCGTCCGCGGCCACGATGGACTTCCGCAAGAAGCTCGGCGGCGTGCCTTCCGCGTGCCTCGGCGACGGCGGCACGGCGGCAGGCCAGTCCTGCGCGCGGTGCCGGGGCGCGGGCCACGCGGGCGCGTCGGCCGCGCCGCGGGCCCTGGGCACCTCGGGTTCGTCCACCGGCCAGCCGGGACGGCGGGTCAGCACCTCGCTCGCAGGCCACGCCGGTGGCGCGGCCGTGTCCCCCGGCCGGAACGCGCGCATCCCGTCGTGCCGCGCGTGCGCCGGTCCGGAATCGACGGGGCGCACCGCAGGCGTCCACATCGCACCCGCCGCGCCCCGGCGGTGCCGCCCATGACGTTGCTCCTGGCTGCGCCAGCCCCCGCTTGTCATGACTGTGTGACTGCCCTCCCTCCGGCTCGTGACGCGATGCGACGAAACGATCACTAACGGCTCGTGTCGACCGCCTGGAAGGCCTCCGCCAGGCGGCCCTCACCCAGGCCGAACTCCGCGGCCGTTGCCGCGTGGTACTGACGGAGGTCCCGCTCGATCGCGTCGCCCGTCGGCCCGGCCTGCGACGAGTGGGAGCGCAGCGCGGCCATCTTCTTGTCGAACGCGTCGGTGATGTCGACGGCCTGGTTGCGCAGGCGCATCGGTCCGTCGGCGAGCCACAGCTCGCGCACGACCCACGGTTCGAGGCCCTCGTCGTCGAGCAGGGTCCGGTGCGCGTGCGGGTTGCGCGCGTCGGGGTACACGGCCGCGAACGTGGCCTCGCCGACCGCCCGGTGGTCCGGGTGCGCGGTGGGCACGAAGTCCCAGTTGATCTCCGGCGACCAGGTGAGCACCCGGTCGGGGCGCACGCGGCGGATCACCCGGCTGATGTCGCGGCGCAGGTCGAGCGACGCGGTCACGGCCCCGTCGGGGTACCCGAGGAAGGTGAGGTCGGTGACCCCCACCTGCGCGGCCGCCGCCCGCTGCTCGGCCTCGCGCACCTCGGCCATGCCCGGCGAACCGTCACCGCTGGCCTCGCCGGACGTGCAGACGCAGTAGGAAACCTCGATCCCGGCCGACGTCCACACCGCGACCGTCCCGGCGGCGCCGAAGTCGACGTCGTCGGGGTGGGCGGTGACCACCAGCGCGGACCGAACCTTCGCGGTACTCACCCACGCCAGGGTAAGTGGTCGCTGTCGGTTTGAGGGGTTGGGTGTGCATGTCCCTAACGTGTCACCCCATCGTGTGATGTGGGCACACGCAGGCACTCAGCCGCCGGTGCGGTACCGCTCCTGCGTCGACTGCAGCGCCTTCACCGCGGTGCCGCCCGAGCCGGCCGCGAGCAGGATGGCGAGGACGTCGACGAACCCGTTGCCGCTCGTCAGCGCCCACGCGAGCAGCGCGCCCGCGGTCGTGACGCCTGCGATGGGCCACCGGCTCCGGACGTACTGCGCGATCGGCGCGCCACCCGCCCGCTTGCCGGCGGCGGAGTTGAGCATCGCGAGGTACCCGGCGTGCCCGAGGGCCGCCAGGACCGACGCGATGGCGATGAGGACCGCGATCAGGTTGAGGACCATGCCTCCAGTGTGCCCGCGTCCGGGCGTGCCCCGGATCGGTGGGAACCCTGAGATTCGCAATGGTTATCTGCCGAGCGGCCCCCGGCCGAGCGCGAGCAGGGCCATCGCGATCTTGCGGCCCTCCGGCCCCAGCTCCCGGTAGCGCGCCAGCACGTCCATCTCCCGGTTGACCACGATGCGGGTGCCGCCCGCGGCCATCCTGGCGGCGCCGATCGTCTGCGACACCTCGGCCCTGCGCTTGACCAGCCGCAGGATCTCGGCGTCCAGCCAGTCGATCTCCTTGCGCAGCTCGTCGATGTCGGTGCCGGCCTGCTTGTTCTCGTCCGTGGAGGTGGTGGGGGGCATGTCGTGTTCCTCGCTCATGTGGCGGAATCCCCTTGGCCCCGAGCAAAAAGCCCCGGGTCCGAGGACTCCGGGGCTTCGATGGTCGTTCGCGCGCTAGGCAACGACGGGAGCCGGAGTCCGGATCCCGTAAAAAAACTCGAAGCCGTGGTAGCGCACGGCGTCGATTCTGCACCGCGGCCCGCGTTCTGTCCACTCGCCGGGACCGTCGCGCGCCCGGCTGTCGGTGCTGCCCGGTAACGTGGACGCATAATGAGCACTCTGTTCGAATTGCCTCCCCAGACGACGTCCCCGCAGCCCCGGCGCAAGGCAGGGGCGGAGCTGCTCGACGGCCTCAACGACCAGCAGAAACGTGCCGTGCAGCACGCGGGTACGCCCCTGCTCGTGGTCGCGGGCGCGGGTTCGGGCAAGACGCGGGTGCTGACCAGGCGGATCGCCTACCTGCTGGCCGAGCGGGACGTCCACCCCGGCCAGATCATGGCCATCACGTTCACCAACAAGGCCGCCGCCGAGATGCGCGAGCGCGTGGTCGAGCTGGTGGGCAGGCGCGCCAACGCCATGTGGGTGTCGACGTTCCACTCCATGTGCGTGCGGGTGCTGCGCCGCGAGGCCACCACGCTGGGCATGAAGTCGAGCTTCTCCGTCTACGACGCGGACGACACGCGCAGGCTGATCACGCTCGTGTCCCGCGACCTGGACATCGACCCGAAGCGCTACACCGCGCGCGGGCTCGCCGCGGCCATCTCGAACCTGAAGAACGAGCTGGTCGACCCCGAGACCGCGAAGGACAAGGCGGCCAACGACTTCGAGCGCCGCACGGCCGAGGTCTACGTCGAGTACCAGCGGCGGCTCGATCTGGCCAACGCGTTCGACTTCGACGACCTGATCATGCGCACGGTCGAGCTGCTGCAGACGTTCCCCGCCGTCGCCGAGTACTACCGCCGCCGGTTCCGGCACGTGCTCGTCGACGAGTACCAGGACACCAACCACGCCCAGTACACGCTGGTCCGGGAGCTGGTCGGCACGTCGTCCGACGGCGTCGAGCCCGGTGAGCTGTGCGTGGTCGGCGACGCGGACCAGTCGATCTACGCGTTCCGCGGCGCGACCATCCGCAACATCGTGGAGTTCGAGCGGGACTACCCGCAGGCCACCACGATCATGCTGGAGCAGAACTACCGCTCCACCCAGACGATCCTGTCCGCGGCCAACGCGGTCATCTCCCGCAACCCCAACCGGCGCGACAAGCGGCTGTGGACCGCGCTCGGCGACGGCGACAAGATCGTCGGCTACGTCGGCGACAACGACCACGACGAGGCCGCGTTCGTGGCGGGTGAGATCGACCGGCTCATGGACGGGGGCGACGGCGCGGGCGAGATCAAGTACAGCGACATCGCCGTCTTCTACCGCACCAACAACCAGTCCCGCGTGTTCGAGGAGATCTTCGTCCGCATGGGGCTGCCGTACCGGGTGGTCGGCGGCGTGCGGTTCTACGAGCGCAAGGAGGTCCGCGACGCGCTCGCGTACCTGCGGGTGCTCGCCAACCCCGACGACGCGGTCAGCCTGCGGCGGATCCTGAACGTGCCCAAGCGCGGCATCGGCGACCGGGCGGAGGCGTGCGTGGCCGCGCACGCCGACAAGCAGCGGATCTCGTTCACCGACGCGCTGCGCGACGCCGTCGACGACAAGGTGCCGATGCTCAACGCCCGGTCGCGCAACGCGATCACCGGGTTCGTCGAGCTGATGGACGACCTGCGCGGCCTCGTCACCGACGGGCACGAGACGGCCGACATCCTGGAGGCGGTGCTCGAGCGCACCGGCTACCGCGCCGAGCTGGAGGCCTCCGACGACCCGCAGGACGAGACGCGGGTGGAGAACCTGACCGAGCTCGTCACGGTGGCCCGCGAGTTCGCGCACGAGCTGCCGCCGGAGGACCCGGACGGCGACGGCGCCGAGGACGATGGCGTCGTCGAGCCCGGCTCACTGGCCGCGTTCCTGGAGCGGGTGTCGCTGGTCGCGGACGCCGACCAGATCCCCGACGAGGACAGCGAGGCCACCGGCGTGGTCACGCTGATGACGCTGCACACCGCGAAGGGCCTCGAGTACCCGGTCGTGTTCTGCACCGGCTGGGAGGACGGCGTGTTCCCGCACATGCGGGCGCTCGGCGACCCCACGGAGCTGGCGGAGGAGCGGCGCCTGGCGTACGTGGGCATCACACGTGCGCAGCGGCGGCTGTACCTGTCCAGGGCGATCGTGCGGTCCGCGTGGGGCCAGCCGATGACCAACCCGCCGTCGCGGTTCCTGGACGAGATCCCGGCCGACCTCATCGACTGGCGGCGCGTGCAGCCCGAGCGGCGGGCGCCCAGCGCGCCCACCACGGGCTGGGGCCGTCGCTCGTCGTTCGGGGACCGCTCGTCGTCGGCCACGCCGTCGTTCGGGCCCGCGAAGGGCTGGAAGGACACCCCGGCGCTGTCGCTGGACGTGGGCGACCGGGTCACGCACGACAAGTACGGCCTGGGCACCGTGGTGGCCACGGACGGTGCCGGCCCCCGCGCGACCGCCACGATCGATTTCGGCACCGCGGGCACCATCCGCCTCATGCTGATCGGCAGCGTGCCCATCCAGAAGCTCTGACTCCACTTTCGAGTGAATCCCGCTTCTCGTGGTCGAACGGATGTGCGAAACTGTCGGTGCCATCCGGTTGACTACTCACCACGCGGGACCACCCAGGTCCCGCTCGGTGAGACAGGGAGTCCTAGATGTGGACGAGGTGTTGTTCGGCGTGCTCGCCGAGAACATCGGCAGGTACCTGGACGCGGTCGACCGGCGTGCCGGGCAGTCGGAGGAGCTGCGGGTGCTCGTCGCCGCGTGGCGGGCGCTGCTCGACCTCCATCGGCCTGAGGGCCGTCGAGGGAGCTGCGCGGGCTGCGCCGCGGCTCGTCACCGCAAGGGCGGCATGTGCACCGTCTGGCGGGTCGCGGGGGCGTTCTTCGTCCGCCGCGTCTGACTGGCTGGCGGCGCGGTGGCGCACGGTGTGCGCGCTCGGTGGCGCCGGGGACCGATCAGAGGCTGACGCCGTGCTCGAGGAGCCAGGTCCGCGGGTTGATCTTCAGGCCGTCGGCGTCCCAGACCTCGAAGTGCAGGTGCGGTCCGGTGGACTGGCCGCGGTTGCCGATGCGGGCGATCTGCTCGCCTGCCTTGACCCGCTCGCCCTCCTGGACCGAGTAGTCCAGCATGTGGCCGTAGACGGTGATGGTGCCGTCGTCGTGCTGGATGCGGACCCAGAGGCCGAAGCCGCTGGCCGGGCCCGCCTCGATGACCACACCGTCGGCGGCGGCCACGATCGGCGTGCCGATGCTGTTGGCGATGTCGATGCCGTAGTGGGTGGTGCCCCAGCGGGCGCCGAACCCGGAGGTGAAGGTGCCCTGGGCGGGCCGCACGAACTTGGGCCGCTCGGCCTCGGCCTTGGCCGCGGCGAGGGCGGCGGCACGGGCCTGCACGATCTGGTTGGTGGAGGCGATCTTCTGCGCCTCGACCGGGGCGGTGGAGATCTTGGCCACCGTCAGGACTTCCGGCGCGGCGGCCGACGAGCTGCCGCCGATGCCGCCACCGAGCTGGGCGGAGGCGTTCTTGCTGTCGGCAAGGGGTGCGATGTCGTCGGAAGGAGATGACTGGCCGGCAGCTTGGAGCGTCTGACCGGCAGCGGCGGCGGCGAACGCACCGACGGCCACCGCGGCGACAACCACGCGTCCACGTAGCGCGGACGAGGGTGGGTTCATGCGGTGCTGAGCGGAACGGATCCGTGCGGAGCTGTTGCGTTCAGCAAGCGCAGCGTCAAGCGCTGCGCACTCCCGTGCGTCGCCGCTGGGGGAGCGGTGTCGAGACAAGGCCTGCCCTTCCGTCTTCGGGGAGTCCGGCTCGACATGCGCCTGGCTCGTTGGGGCCGAGCTGTCGGCGTGAGCACCGGGCGGGGGATCCCGGCTGTGCGGCAACTAAACCTAGCGGTTGCCGTACTGCCCAATTCGTGACCGGACCGTGACAACGGACCGGGGGACGATAACGAAGGGGCACCGCCGAGGGCAACTTCCGTGAACCAAGTCCGCCAAACGGGTGGCGCCCACACCCGCTGTAACCAGGCCCAATGACCGAAGGTAAACCCGAAGTTACAGACCCGATGTGATCCAAGACACGAAAGACCCACACAGCCAGCCCGCTCCGCGAACAACAAACACGGCCGTTCGTAACCAAACTCAAGCCCCCACCACCCGCGCCCCCCACACCCCGAACAGCGGCGACGGCGTTGACCCCGCTCGCGCAAGACAGAAAGGAACAAACCGACAGAACACCCACAAGAACTCGGGGTCCGGCCGCCGCCCCCAAGCCCCGACCCCGAATCACGCCAGCCCGCGAGAGCAACTCCTGAACCCGCGCGTCGGAAGCTCCGCCACCCCGGGCGAGAGCCGCCAGGCCCAGCATGGGCAACCGCCCCGGCAGGCGGCTGCCAGCAGCCGCCTGCCGGGGCGGTTGCGGGCCAGTGGCCCGGTCAGTTGGCTGACCCATGAGGTGTGCCACGACACGCCCACGGGCTCGGCCGCCCGAGCTGCACCCCGGGGCGCAGCCACAAGGCTGGGCACAGGAGCTAGGCCACCGAGCTGGCCGACGAGGCTGGGCCGCGAGGGCCAAGACCACTGGGCTGGTTCGCGGGACCCGGTCGTGGGGGCGAGCCACTGGCTGGGTCATCGGGCTGGCTCACGGGCTGCCCCGCAGGGGCGAGACCACTGGCTGAGCCATCGGGCTGGCTCACGATGCTGGGCCGCGAGGGGCGAGACCACTGGGCTGGGGCGTAGGGGCGAGACCGCTGGCCTGGGTCATCGGGCTGGGTCACGGGGCTGGCCGCGGGGGCGGAGGCCACTGGGCCGAGGTCATCGGCCCTGGTATCGGGCTGGGCCATGGGCCACCGAGGCCTGGGCCGCGCGGGGGCGAGGGTCACCGGGCTAGGGCTAGGGCCGCAGGGGGCGAGGGCACCGGGCTGCGTCACCGGGCTGCGTCACCGGGCTGCGTCACCGGGCTGCGTCACCGGGCTGCGCGACCGGGCTGCGTCACCGGGCTGCGCGCCCAGTTCAGCAGCTGATCCGCGCCGCGCACCGCCCGGGCTGGTCCAGCGTCCTGGCTGACGGGGGCGATCGGGCTGGTCCAGCCACCTTGCTCCGGTGTGCCTGGGTTGGTCAGCCACCCAACTGCTTGACGGGACTGGCCTGACTCGCGCGCTGGATCTGTTCGGATGCTGGCCTGACCGGTGCGCCCGGTCGCCGGTTTGCCCGGCTGCGTTCTGGACTGTCCAACTCGGCCGAGGGCTTGGATGACCGGCCTGCCCGACTCGTTCGCGCGGCCCGGGTTGCCCTCCCGCTCGGCGTGCCACAATCTGCTCGGCCCCGCAGTGTGGCCAACGTGCCTGGCCTGCTTGATCCGCCCGACCGGTGTGCCCGGTCCGCTGACCTGCTCGCCTTGCGGCATGCCGGGCCTGCCCGGCCCACTCGACGCACCAACGTGTGTCCAGCCCGAACCCGGGCCGGGAAGCCACAGCTACCTCGCTCCACCGGGCTTGATCGTTCAGCCCCGTCGGTGAGCGGGTCCGGAGAAGCGACAGACGGAGGCGCCAGCCCAGCTGAGCCCGCCGCCCACCGATCAACCATGGGCGCGCCATGTGCACACCCGCGGACCTTGCTAGCGTCTTCACTCAATGACTGCGCGGACTCGATCGACGCTCGGTTCGGCTGGTGGCCGCGAGCGTGGGGCACCACAGGACGTCGATCGGCTTGGGTGGGGGGTCGCGCCCCTCCGGTTGCGGATCGCCTTGCTGGTTTCGCTGGGTGGGGCCGTGCTCACCGTCGTGGGGGTCGGGCAGGGGCTGGTCGACGACTCGCCCCTGGCCGGGTTCGGCAGCGGGTTCCTGCTCGCCGTGCTTGCCTTCGCGGCACCTGTCGCGGCGATTCTGTTCATCCTCTTCGGGCGGGCCATCGTCGCGGCGGGCGTGCTGGCCGGGGCCGCGCTTCTCGCGCCGGGGCTGGCTCTGGTCGACGCGCAGTTCATCGTCGACGCCCTGCAGGCCTCGCGGCCCGAGATCCTCGTGCCGACCTCGCTCGCGGACCTCTCGCCCGGGATCGGCAGCTACCTCGTCCTCGGCGGGCATCTCGCGGCGCTCGTGGCCGGGGTGCTCGCCGGGGGCCGAGCGGGGGCGGACCCGACGTCCGACTACTTCGCCGCGCTCGACCGGAGTGTGTCCGTCGCCGGGCGGGGCGCCGCCATGGGCTGGGCGCTCGCCGCCGCTGTCGTGAGCATCGCGGGGCTGTTCTTCCCGCCGTTCCGGTCGGACAACGCCTTCCTGCTCGCGCACGACCTCGTCGACAGCCCCGCGCTGGTCCGGTACGGCAGCATCCTGCTCGCGTTGACGTTGCTCGTCGGCGGGGCGGTCGCGGCGGGCAGCTCCCGGCCTGCGCTGGCCCGCGGGATGGGGGTCGGGCTGTTCCTGGCGATGGCCTGGCTGGCGCTGCCGCAGGTGTTCGCCGTGGCGGCCATCGACTGGTTGCACGTCGAGCGGGGCGGTGGGCTGCTGACGCTCGTGCCGCTGGCGGTCCTGGTCCTCATCCTGTTCTTCGTCCGCGGCGAGCGGGTCCGGGACGGCGCGCGGGACGGTGAGCTCGAACTGCGCACCAGCCCGCTGCACGTCGTGACCGGGGTTCTCGGGGTCCTGACCGGGGCCGCCGCCATCGCGGGTGCGATGGGCGCGCTGGTGGTCGTGGAGGGCGGCGACCAGCCGGAAAGCTACGCCAACCGGCAGCTGGTCCCCGCCGGGATCGTCGTTCTCGTGCTCGGGGCCGCCCTGTTCACGCGGTGGGCGGGGGCCGTGCGGCCGGCGTTCGTGGTGTCGCTCGGGGCGGTCGCCGTCGTCGGGTTCGCGAGCCTCGACGCCGCCTTCACCGGCACGACGCTGCCCGGCACCGCCTTCAACCTGCCGATCGTGACCGTCGACCTGCGGGTCGGGGCCGGGACCTGGTTCGCGGTCGTCGCGATCGTGCTCGCCGGGTTCGCCGCCGTCGCCGCCGTGGTCGCGGGCGGGGCCGAGCGGGACGACGTGGACCTCACCGAACGGACGCTGCACACGCGGATCGCCATCCCCGCGGGGGCCGCGGTCCTGCTGGCGGTCGGGGCGTTCGCGGCGCCGATGATCTCGGCGCCGGACTTCACCGCGCCCGGGATCGTCACCGAGTTCCGGCTCGCGTCGTGGGGGCTGCTCATCGGGCTCGCCGTCGTCGCCGGGGCCGCGGCCGTCGCGGCGTTCTCGCGTCCGCACCGGGCGGCCGCCCTGCTGTTCGGCGGCGCGGCCGTGGTCGGAGTGCACCTGCTGGAACTGCCGATGACCGGCGACCGCGCCGAGGGCGCCACGGCCGGGCAGGGCACGTGGTTGTCGCTCGCCTGTCTGCTGGCCCTCGTCGTGGCCGCGGTCACGGCCATGACCGACCGCACCGAGTGAGGGACTTCACGGACGCCGCCCGTCTCCCCTTAGCCGCAGGTCGCTAGGGTCTTCTGCGCAGCCGTTCCTCCTAGTCGAGCCGTAGATACAGGAGACCGTCGTAGTGGATCTGTACGAGTACCAGGCGAAGGACCTCTTCGGGGCCCACGGCGTCCCGGTTCTGCCCGGGGACGTCGCCGACACCGCCGACGACGCGAGTCGCATCGCGGCCGACCTCGGCCAGCGCGTCGTCGTCAAGGCGCAGGTGAAGACCGGGGGCCGCGGCAAGGCGGGCGGTGTCAAGCTCGCCGACGACCCCGAGGACGCGAAGGCGAAGGCCGAGGCGATCCTGGGCCTGGACATCAAGGGCCACATCGTGCGCCGTGTCCTGGTCGCGCCCGCCTCCGACATCGCGGAGGAGTACTACTTCTCCTTCCTGCTGGACCGCGCCAACCGCACCTTCCTCGCCATGGCCTCCGCCGAGGGCGGCATGGACATCGAGCAGCTGGCCGTCGAGCGGCCCGAGGCGCTCGCCAAGGTGCCCGTCGACGCGCTCAAGGGCGTCGACCTCGACAAGGCCAAGGAGATCCTGACCGCGGGCAACTTCCCCGAGGCGATCCGCGACCAGGCCGCCGAGGTCGTCGTGAAGCTGTGGGAGACGTTCGTCAGCGAGGACGCGACCCTCGTCGAGGTCAACCCGCTGGTCCGCGACCCGCAGGACAAGATCATCGCGCTGGACGGCAAGGTCACGCTCGACGACAACGCGTCCTTCCGCCACCCCGGCCACGCCGACCTCGTCGACATCGCCGCCGAGGACCCGCTCGAGGCCGCGGCGAAGGCCAAGGACCTCAACTACGTCAAGCTCGACGGCCAGGTCGGCATCATCGGCAACGGCGCGGGCCTCGTCATGTCCACCCTCGACGTGGTCGCCTACGCCGGTGAGGAGTTCGGCGGCATGAAGCCCGCCAACTTCCTCGACATCGGCGGTGGCGCGTCCGCCGAGGTGATGGCCAACGGCCTGGAGATCATCCTCGGCGACGGCGACGTGAAGTCGGTCTTCGTCAACGTCTTCGGCGGCATCACCGCGTGCGACGCGGTCGCCAACGGCATCGTGCAGGCCTTCCAGCTGCTGGAGTCCCGCGGCGAGCCGGTGAACAAGCCGATCGTCGTGCGCCTCGACGGCAACAACGCCGAGGAGGGCCGCCGCATCCTGACCGAGGCCGCGCTGCCGGGCCTCGAGCAGGTCGACACCATGGACAACGCGGCGCGCAAGGCCGCCGAGCTTGCCTCGAAGGGGGCCTGAGCCAGACATGGCTATCTTTCTGAACGAGGACAGCAAGATCATCGTCCAGGGCATGACCGGCGCCGAGGGCACCAAGCACACCCGCCGCATGCTCGCCTCCGGCGCGAACGTGGTCGGCGGCGTCAACGCCCGCAAGGCGGGCCAGAAGGCCGACTTCTCCGACGTCAAGGAGGGCCTGACCCTCCCGGTGTTCGGCACGGTCGCCGAGGCCATGTCCGAGACCGGCGCCGACGTGTCCGTGCTGTTCGTGCCGCCGAAGTTCGCGAAGGACGCGGCCGTCGAGGCCATCGACGCGGGCATCCCGCTCGCGGTCGTGATCACCGAGGGCATCCCGGTGCACGACACCGCCGCGTTCTGGGCGCACGCCTGCGCCACCGGCAACAAGACCCGGATCATCGGCCCGAACTGCCCCGGCGTGATCAGCCCCGGCAAGTCCAACGCGGGCATCATCCCCGCCGACATCACCGGCCCGGGCCGCATCGGCCTGGTGTCGAAGTCCGGCACGCTGACCTACCAGATGATGTACGAGCTGTCGGACATCGGTTTCTCGACCGCGGTCGGCATCGGCGGTGACCCGATCATCGGCACCACGCACATCGACGCGCTGGCCGCGTTCGAGTCCGACCCGCAGACCGAGGTCATCGTGATGATCGGCGAGATCGGCGGCGACGCCGAGGAGCGGGCCGCGGCCTACATCGCCGAGCACGTCACCAAGCCGGTCGTCGGCTACGTCGCGGGCTTCACCGCGCCGGAGGGCAAGACGATGGGCCACGCCGGCGCGATCGTGTCCGGCTCGTCCGGCACCGCGCAGGCGAAGAAGGAAGCGCTCGAGGCGGCCGGGGTGAAGGTCGGCAAGACGCCGTCCGAGACGGCCGAGCTCGCGCGCCAGCTCGTGGCCGCGAAGGCCTGAGCGGCTTCGCAGCGAGTCAACTGACCGTGGGGCCGGACGCTGGTGTAGCGTCCGGCCCCACGATGGTCTGGTATTCGGGGGAACCGCCTCGTTCTCAAGGCCGTCGGAAGGTCTGAGTTGAAGAATGTCCCACACCGATCGCGTCTAGTGAGCTGAGGAGAGCAACGCGATGACCTTCCCAGGCGGGGCTCCGGGTGGTTTCCCGGGCCAAGGGCCGCAGCAGCACCAACCCGGTCCCTACGGGCCTCCGCCCGGTGGCGGTATGAAACTCGGCCTGCCGGCCATCCTCCACCTGGTCGTCCTCGGCCTCGCGGCGATCAACTTCTTCGTCGGGTTCGCGGACGCCTGGGACGGTGGCGACAGCGGGTTCTTCTCCAACGGTTCGACGATCCCCGCGCTGTTCCTGCTCGGCGGCCTGTTCTCGCTGCCCGCGGTGCTGCCGGGCGACAGCAAGAAGCCGGGCCTCGCGCCCGCCGCGTTCTCCGTCGCCGCGATGCTGACGGTCCTGTTCTTCGTGTTCTCCACGGACCCGGACGTCGGCACCGGCACGATCCTGATGTTGGTCTTCGGCATCCTGCAGGCGGGCGCCGCGGTCGCCGCGTACCTGTTCGACGCGGGCATCGTCAAGACGCCGCAGCCGAACCCGTACGGCCACGGCCAGCCCGGTGGCGGGTTCCCGCCGTCCGGCCAGTTCCCGGCGCCGCCGCCGCAGCAGCCCGGCCAGTTCGGTGCGCCTCCCGGTCAGCAGACCACGTTCGCGCCGCAGCAGGGCCAGTTCGGTCAGCCCGGTCAGCAGCCGGGTCAGCCCGGCACCCCGCCGGGTGGTTACCCGCAGCAGGGCTGAGCCAAGACATTCCCTCGATGGGGTGGTCGCCGACCGGCGGCCACCCCATCGTCGTGTGCGGGCCTGTCACCTGATCCGGTATCGGCGGCGTGGCTCACCCATCCGGCCTAGTCCACATGCGACAGTGGCGGCATGGCCCCCGACCTCGACGAACCGGATGAGCCGGGTGCGGCCACCAACCTGCCCGCCGAAGCCGAGGCTGCCGTTGTGCCGACGCTGACCAGGATCCGCGTCCTGGTGCTGGCCGCGCTCGGCCCGCTCCTCGCCGGCTACCTGGCGATCGCGGCACTGCTCGCGCTGGTCACCGGCATCGCCACGAACGCGCGGTTGGCGGCCGGTGGCGTGCTCGACGCGGCGCTGCCGAGCTGGCTCGCCGCGCACCAGGTGCCGGTGCGGATCATCGGGCTGGAACTGGGTGTGCTGCCGCTGCTGCCGACCATCGGCGTCGCCGCGATCACCGCGCGGACCGCCGCCGCCGCGGCGGTCCGGCTGGACCTGCGCAGACCCGGCCAGGCGGGCAAGCTGGTCGCGCTCATCGCGGCGGCACACGGGATCGCGGGCATGCTGGTCGCCGGGCTGTCGTCCCGCGGGGACGTCACCGCGGACCCGCTCTCCGCGCTGTACTACCCGGCAGTGGTGTCCGCGCTGGCCGCCACGGCCGGGGTGGCACGTCGCTGCGGGCTGCTGGACGCGATCGTCCTGCGCACCGACGAGGTCGCCGTCGCCGGTCTCCGCGCGGGTGCGCTCGCGGTCGTGCTGCTGCTCGCCGCGGGCGGCGCGCTGCTGACGTTCGGCCTGCTGACCTCCATCTCGACGGCCCGCGACCTGTTCCCGATGGGCGCGGGCAACGCGATCGGCATGCTGCTGCTGTCGATCGGCTACCTGCCGAACGCGATGATCGCCGCCACGGCCTTCCTGGCGGGCCCGGGGTTCTCGATCGGCGCGGTCGCCGTGTCCCCGCTGGAGTTCGACGGCGGACCGGTGCCCGCGTTGCCGCTGCTCGCGGCACTGCCCGAGAGCGCGGCGGCGTGGTGGCCCGCGTTGTTCGCACTGCCGCTGGCGGTGGGGGTCGCGGTGGGCAGGCGCCTGCGCGACGTCGACGAGGACCCGGTGGCCCGGCTGCGGGCGGTCGCCGTGGCGTCGGGTGTGGTGGCGGTGGCGTTCGTGGTGCTGGGCGGCAGCGCGGGCGGCCACCTGGGCCGGGGCCCGTTCGACCCGGTGAGCATGCACGCGGCCGCGTTGTCCGTCGCCCTGGTGCTGTGGACCGTCGTCCCGGCCGCGGTGACAGTCTGGTTCGGCGGCCCGCGCCCGGCCGCGGAACGCCTGCCGGGCCTGCTCGACGACCCGGAACCCGTGGCGGACGAGGACGCCGAGCCCGCCGGTGAGCAGCCCGAGCCGGCGGAAGCCGCCGCCGACGAGCCCGACGTGGACGCGGACGAGGAGGACGAGGAACCGGACGAGGACGCGGAGACCCCCGCCGAACTGCCCGGTCCCCGCGACGCGGTCGAGGAGTCCGGCGAGGCCGCGCGCGACTGACGGCCGTCAGTCGCCCGGGAGCGGGAACGGCGGCGGGCCGGTGATCGTGCAGCCGAGCGGCTCGAGCAGTTCCCGCAACCGGGCGGCCGCTGCCTGCGTCATGGGCCCCGGCACCGGCAGGTCACCGTCGAACGGCTGCGCCAGCAGGACACCCGAGTCCCGGAAGAAGCTCTCGAACCCGGCCGGCGTGATCAGCGTGTAGAAGTGCGCGGACGCCGACGCGATCCGGAAGGCGTGCTGCCTGCCCGCGGGCAGGTGGATCAGCGAGCCGGCCTCGACCAGCGTCGTCCGCCCCTCGCACCAGCCCTCCAGCGCGCCGTCGAGCACGATGAACGTCTCGGCCTCGCGGGTGTGGACGTGCTGCGGGGTCATCGCACCGAGCGCGGCACGCTCCTCCACGAGCGAGAACGCCCCGCCCGTGTCCGCGCCGGCCAGCACGATGCGGCAGAGCATGTCGACGTGGTTGTAGACGGGGGCGTCGCCCGGGGCGAGCACCGCGGTGCCGAGTGTTGTCATGGCGCCGAGCATGATGGCTACCGTCCGTGCGCGACCATCCCCGGAACCGGGGATTCGGCTTACCCTTGCCGGATGACGACCGCGCACGTCGACGCCCTGGCACAACGGCTGCGGACCGCCGTCGGCCGCGCGAGCGGCGCCGACCCGGCCGCCACGGCGGCGCACGTGCTGGACGCCCTGCTGGCCGCGGTGCCGGGTGCGTCCGCAGGCGCGTTGCTGCTGATGAACCCGCACACCGGCCTGTTCTGGACGGGCGCGGTCACCGGGCTCCCGGCGGCGAGCTGCCACCCGTTCTTCGACGTCGAGCTGTCCGCCGACGCCGACAGCTTCCGGCGCATGGCCACCACCAGGGCACGCGCCCGCGCCCTGCGCCTCCGGGGCACGAACCCGGCGTTGCTCGAACGGGTCGCCGAGCCGTTCGGGTTCACCGACGAGGTGCGTGCCGTGCTGCCGGACGGGGCGGTGACCTGGGGCGGGGTGTCGCTGTGGCGGGCGGAGGGCACGTTCACGGCCGACGACGAGGCCCTGCTCGACTCGGTCGCCGCCACGGCCGGGACGGTGCTGCGCGGCAGCGTCGTCGCGGCCCTGGACAGCGGTGTCGCGGGGGCGGCCACCCGCGGGATGCTGCTCGTCGAGGACGGCCGGGTCGTCGAGGCCAGGCTCGACGGTCTCGGCCTGGGACACGAGCTGGCGGACACCGACTTCCGCGAGTACCGGCACGTCGACCACCTGGCGGTGCTCGCGACGGCCGACCCGGGGTTCTCGACGGTCATCCGCACGGCCGACGGCCGGTGGGTCGCCGCGCACGGCATCGAGCTGGCGCCCGGCCGGGTCGCGGTCACGCTCACCGCCGCCACCCCCGCCGAGCTGCTCGGCGCCCGGGTCGCCGGATCGGGTCTGTCCGCCCGCGAGATCGAGGTGACCAGGCTGCTGTGCCGCGGCCTGTCGGACGCCGAGATCGCGGCGCAGCTGTTCCTCTCCCCGCACACCGTGCACGACCACGTCCGCGCGATCCGCGGCAAGCTCGGCGTCCGCAGCCGGGCGGCGGTCGTGTCGCTGGTGTTCACCGACGCCTACTTCGACGCGTTCCTGGCCACCGCGGCGATCCGCCACACCGGTTAGGGCAGCTGCGCGAGCTGCCGGATGTCGAACGCGATGCTGTTCAGCGGCACGGTCGTGCCGTTGTCCGCGAAGAAGTTCCACAGCTCCAGCGCGTGGTAGAGCCGGTACAGCTCGATCCGCGCCGGCCCGCTCGACGGCAGCGGCCCGTACCCCGCCAGCAGCCCCGCGTACTTGGCGGGCGACCGGGTCAGCTCGTACTGGACGGTCTTCGCGAGGTCCATCATCGGGTCGGCGGAGATCGCGTTCTCCACGTCGATGAACCCGGTCAGCCGCCACCCGTCCCCGTCGGGTTCGACGAGCACGTTGCCTTCGTGCAGGTCGTTGTGGCACAGCACGGCACCCGTGCACAGCCCGAACAGGCCCGCGCGCTCCGCGACCCGGGCGCGGGCCAGCTCGTACGTCCCGGGATCGCCGCCCAGCTCGCGGAAGCGGTCGAGCGTCGTGCGGAACTGCCTGGTCATGTAGGCCGTGTTGTGCGGCTCAGGATCCACGATCTCGGTCGTCACGTACCCGTACTCCGGCTGCGCCAGCTCGTGCATCGCCCGCAGGAGCGCACCGATCTGCCGGTACACGTCGTGGTGGCACGCCGGCGGCACCGCCGCCTCCGACAGCGGCGTCCCCGGCACCAGCGTCATGGTCGTGACCCCGGCGTCGTGGTCGACGTCGACCACCGCCGGCACGCCGGGCACGTCCGCCAGCAGTCCGTAGACGTGCACCTCTTTGGCCTGCTTCCACTGCCACCCGTCGGCGTAGCGCTTGCGGATCAGCTGCTCGCCCGGCACGCGCTCGGTGATGTGCACCACGGAAACCTAACGTCCCCCGGACGCGCCGGGCGACCGGTTTAGAGCGGCGATCACGGGCCGCCTAAGCTGCGACTATGACTGGGAGCCACCGCTGAGCGAGCTCATCTCGGTGAGACCGGACGTGCCCGCGCGGCTCGTCGTGCTGGTCTCCGGTTCCGGCACCCTCCTGCAGGCCGTGCTCGACGCGGCCGACCTCCCCGTGCGCGTGGTCGCGGTCGGCGCCGACCGGCCGGGCATCGAGGGGCTGGCACGCGCGGAGCGCGCGGGTGTGCCGGGTTTCGTGGTGCGGCTGAAGGACCACCCGGACCGCACCGCGTGGGACCGCGCGCTGACCAAGGCGGTCGCCGCCTACGAGCCGGACCTGGTCGTGTCGGCCGGGTTCATGAAGATCCTGGGGCCGGAGTTCCTCGCCGCGTTCGGCGGCCGGGTGATCAACACCCACCCCGCGCTGTTGCCCGCCTTCCCGGGCGCGCACGCGGTCGCCGACGCCGTCGCGTACGGCGTGCGGGTCACCGGCTGCACGGTGCACCTCGTCGACGACGGTGTGGACACCGGCCCGATCGTCGCGCAGGAGGCGGTGAGCGTGACGCCGGGCGAGGACGTCGGCGCGCTGCACGAGCGCATCAAGGTTGTCGAGCGTCGGCTGCTGGTCGACGTGATCGCATTGCTGACCCGGCAGGGGTACACGGTGCACGGACGAAAGGTGAGCATCCCGTGACTGACGAGCGGCGCCCGGTTCGCCGGGCCCTCATCGGGGTTTCGGACAAGGCGGGTCTGCTGGAGCTGGCCACGGGCCTGCACGCGGCGGGCGTGGAGATCGTGTCGACCGGCGGCACGGCGAAGGTGATCGCGGACGCTGGGGTGCCGGTGACGCCGGTCGAGCAGGTGACCGGGTTCCCCGAGTCGCTCGACGGCCGGGTGAAGACGCTGCACCCGCGCGTGCACGCCGGTCTGCTCGCGGACCTGCGCAAGCCGGAGCACGTGGCGCAGCTGAAGGACCTGGGCATCGAGCCGTTCGACCTGCTGGTGGTGAACCTGTACCCGTTCGCGCAGACCGTGGCGTCGGGCGCGTCGCCGGACGAGTGCGTCGAGCAGATCGACATCGGCGGTCCGGCGATGGTGCGGGCGGCGGCGAAGAACCACGCGAGCGTGGCCGTGGTCGTGGACCCGGCCCGGTACGACTGGGTGCTGGAGTCGGTGCGCGGCGGCGGTTTCACGCTCGCCGACCGGCAGGGCCTCGCCGCCGACGCGTACCGCCACACCGCCACCTACGACATCGCGGTGGCGTCGTGGATGGGGTCGGTGCTGGCGCCGTCGGACGACATCTTCCCGTCGTGGGTCGGCGCGAGCTGGGAGCGGCGCGCCGTGCTGCGGTACGGCGAGAACCCGCACCAGAAGGCGGCGCTGTACGCCTCCGGCCGCCCGGGGCTCGCGACCGCGGACCAGTTGCACGGCAAGGAGATGTCGTACAACAACTACCTCGACTCCGACGCCGCGTGGCGCGCCGCCTACGACCACGACCTGCCGTGCGTCGCGATCATCAAGCACAACAACCCGTGCGGCATCGCGGTGTCCACTTCGGACATCGCGGAGGCGCACCGCAAGGCGCACGCGTGCGACCCGGTGTCCGCCTACGGCGGCGTGATCGCCGCGAACCGCGAGGTGTCCGTCGAGATGGCGGAGCAGGTGGCGGAGGTGTTCACCGAGGTCGTCGTCGCCCCGTCCTATGCGGACGGTGCGGTGGAGGTGCTGTCGCGCAAGAAGAACATCCGGATCCTGGTCGCCGAGGCGCCCTCCCGCGGCGGCGCCGAGTTCCGGCCGGTGTCCGGCGGACTGCTGATGCAGCAGCAGGACATCATCGACGCGCCCGGCGACGACCCGGCGAAGTGGACCCTCGCCACCGGCGCCCCGGTCGACGACGCCACGCTGGCCGACCTGGCGTTCGCGTGGCGCACCTGCCGCGCGGTCAAGTCGAACGCGATCGTGCTGGCTGCCGACGGCGCGACCGTCGGTGTCGGCATGGGCCAGGTCAACCGCGTCGACGCGGCGAAGCTCGCGGTCGAGCGGGCCGGTGACCGGGCACGCGGGTCGGTGGCCGCGTCGGACGCGTTCTTCCCGTTCCCGGACGGGCCGGAACTGCTGATGGAGGCCGGGATCAAGGCGATCGTGCAGCCGGGCGGCTCGGTGCGCGACGCCGAGGTGATCGCCGCCGCGGAGGCGGCCGGCGTGCCGGTGTACCTGACGGGCACCCGCCACTTCGCCCACTGAGCGAGTTGTAGCGGCGCGGCGTACGGGAGCGACTGACGGCTATGTGTTGTCGTCGTTGTTGCCGGGCCTTCGCGAGGTCCGGACGCCGCTGACGTGCGGCTACGTGTGGTTGGTCGCCGTGTGGCTGGTCGTGGGTGCCGAGATCCCGGCGGAAAGGCCGTCGTCGCGGGCGTTGGCCCTGCTGTGGGATCTCGGTGCGCACGTCGGCAAGGTCGGCGTGCTCACCGTGGTGTCGTTCGCGGCCTTCCTGGTCGGCGCCTTCCTGGAAATCGATCCCTTGCGGCTGTGGCGCCGGGGCGGTAGACCGGAATGGCTCAACAAGGTCCGGAACGTGCTCCGCAAAGGTTGGCTCGCCAACGTGGGGGTGGGTCCGGTGTCCAGCCAGGCATGGCGTGATCTCGAGGAGTTCACGACCGACGCCAACCTCGCCGACCACGAGAACGTGGACATCGACGTGCCGTCCCGCATCATGCGCGAGGAGCGACAGCTGGCGACCCGGTTGCAGGCGACGAGTGCGGAACTGTTCAACCGGTACGACCGGCTGCTGGCCGAGAGTTCGTTCCGCGTCAACGTGGCATTGCCGCTCGTCGTCCTCTTCCTGGTCGTGATCAATGACGCGCGGTTGCCCTTCCTGGTCGGCGCGGCCCTGGGGATGCTGGTTCTCGTGCTGGGGTTTCTCCTCTTCCGCCAAGGGGTGACGCGGGCCATCCAGTCCAGGGACGTCATCGTCCAAGCTGTGGTCACCGAGCTGGTCACGCCGCGTTTCCTGGCGAACCCGGCCACGCCGGACCGCCCAGTCGCGGACTAGGACAGCGCGTCGCGGCGTAGGTTCTGGGGCATGGGCGATCTTGGCGACGTGTTCGACGCGGGGCAGGACGAGTTCGCGGTGCTCGGGCCGGTGCTCTGGGACCCGATCGGGGCGGCGACCGTCGCCGAGGCCGCGCCGCGGGCCGGGGAGCGGGTGCTCGACGTCTGCTGTGGGGCCGGCGCCTCCGCGATCCCCGCCGCGCGGGCGGTGGGACCCGACGGGCACGTCGACGCGATCGACCTGGCCGAGCGGTTGCTCGAGCAGGGCCGGGCGAACGCGCGTGACCTGCCGCAGCTGACCTTCACCCACGCCGACGCCACGCGGTGGGACACCACCGGCTACGACGTCGTCCAGTGCGTCTTCGGGGTCTTCTTCCTGCCCGACATGGACGCCGCCGCCGCGCGGTTGGCGGGGCTTGCCAAGCCGGGCGGCCGGTTCGTCGTCACGACCTGGGGTGAGCACGCCATCCGGCCCGTGCCCGAGATCCTCGGCGACGCTGTCGTGGCCGAGGGTGGTGCGCCGCAGGCCAGTCCGGGCCGCGGGCCCGGGGAACGGATCAACACGCCGGAGAAGCTCCGCAACTGGCTCACCGGGCTCGGGTTGCGCGATGTCCGCGTTGTCACTTTCGAGCACAACATGCCGCTCGACGACACCACTTCCTGGGCGATTGTCATGGGTTCCGCGATGCGGATGCGCCTGAGCGGCCTAACGGAAAGCGTCCTTCCGAAGGTGCGTGCCCGCTTCGTGGATCTCCTGCGCGCCCGTAAGGTGGACCGCATGAACGCCGTTTCGCTCATCGGGATGGGCCGAACGGCGGAGTAATCGGGTTTTCACTCACATCTCCACAAATCCGCCGCCGGTGATTGTCACGACGATCAGAAAAACCGGCGGATTGTTGCCTGCCAGAAGTGCCGTGGTTAGCGTACTCGCCAGTAGATAAGCGGCCTTGGCACCAATGGAGGTGTGTGTTGGGAGTCGAGGTCGTGGTCGAGGGCCTCTCCAAGTCGTTCGGGCACCAGCGGATCTGGCACGACGTCACGCTGACGCTGCCCGCGGGCGAGGTGAGCGTCATGCTCGGCCCGTCCGGCACCGGGAAATCCGTCTTCCTGAAGTGCCTGATCGGGTTGCTCAAACCCGATCAGGGCCGGATCCTGATCAACGGCGTCGACCTGGTCAGGTGTTCCGAGCACCAGCTCTACGAAAGCCGCAAGCTTTTCGGGGTGCTGTTCCAGGACGGCGCGCTGTTCGGTTCCATGAACCTCTACGACAACATCGCCTTCCCGCTGCGCGAGCACACGAAGAAAAGCGAGACCGAAATCAAGGGCATCGTCCTCGGCAAGATGGACATGGTCGGCCTCGCGGGCGCGGAGAAGAAGCTGCCCGGGGAGATCTCCGGCGGTATGCGCAAACGGGCGGGGCTCGCCCGCGCGCTCGTGCTGGACCCGGAGATCATCCTGGTCGACGAGCCGGACTCGGGCCTCGACCCGGTCCGCACCTCCTACATCTCCCAGTTGCTCATCGACCTCAACGCGCAGGTCGACGCCACGATCATGATCGTCTCGCACAACATCAACCTCGCGCGGACGGTGCCGGACAACATCGGCATGCTGTTCCGCCGCGAACTCGTCATGTTCGGCCCCCGCGAGGTGCTGCTCACGAGCGAGGAGCCCGCGGTCAAGCAGTTCCTCAACGGCTCGCGCATCGGCCCGATCGGCATGTCCGAGGAGAAGGACGAGGCCACCATGGCCGCCGAGCAGGCGCACGTCGACGCGGGGCACCACGACGGCGGCACCGAGGACGTCCGCGGCGTGGTGCCGCAGCTGCAGCCGACGCCGGGCCTGCCGTACCGGGAGGCGGTGCGCCGCCGCAAGGACCGCGTCATGCGCATCATCCACACGCTGCCGCCCGCCGCGCGGCACGGCATCGTGTCCAGCCTGGACGCCGAGGACCGGCTCCGCTACGGCATCGGGGCACCGACGAGATGACCACGAGGAACACCTTCCCGGGCGCCGCCGCGATGCGGGAGACCGGCAGGCTCTACGCGCTCGGGCTCGACGTCGTCCGCTGCGTCCCCAAGCGGCCGTTCCAGTTCCGCGAGTTCATCGGCCAGTTCTGGTTCATCGCGAGCGTCTCGCTGCTGCCCGCGGCGCTCGTGTCGATCCCGTTCGGCGCGGTCATCGCGCTGCACCTCGGGTCGCTGACCCAGCAGATCGGCGCGCAGTCGTTCACCGGCGCGGCCAGCGTGCTCGCGATCATCCAGCAGGCCAGCCCGGTCGTCACCGCGCTGCTCATCGCGGGCGCGGGCGGCAGCGCCATGTGCGCCGACCTCGGCTCCCGCACCATCCGCGAGGAGATCGACGCGATGGAGGTGCTGGGCGTCAACCCCGTCCAGCGCCTGATCGTGCCGCGCGTGCTCGCCGCGATGGGCGTCGCCGCGTTCCTCAACGGGCTCGTGTCCGTGGTCGGCGTGCTCGGCGGCTACTTCTTCAACGTGGTCATGCAGGGCGGCACGCCGGGCGCCTACCTGGCGAGCTTCTCCGCGCTGGCGCAGCTGCCGGACCTGTGGATCTCCGAGATCAAGGCCGTGATCTTCGGGTTCGTCGCCGGCGTGGTCGCGTCCTACCGCGGCCTCAACCCGGGGCGGGGCCCGAAGGGCGTCGGGGACGCGGTCAACCAGTCCGTGGTGATCACGTTCCTGCTCCTGTTCCTGCTCAACCTCATCCTCACGACGCTGTACCTGCAGGTCGTGCCGCCGAAGGGGGCGTGATGGCGCTCCTCGACGACCGACCGTCGACGCGGAACCGGCTGGTGACCGCGGTCGACCGGCGGTTCACGTTCCTCGACGTCCTCGGCGACCAGATCTTCTTCTTCCTCAAGGCGATCGCGTGGATCCCGCGTGCCATCAGCCGCTACGGCAGGGAGATCGTGCGGCTGATGGCCGAGGTCAGCTTCGGCTCCGGCGCGCTCGCGGTCATCGGCGGCACGATCGGCGTGATGGTCGGCATGACCGCGTTCACCGGCGTGGTCGTCGGCCTGCAGGGCTACTCGGCGCTCAACCAGGTCGGCACGCCCGCGCTCGCCGGCTTCATCTCCGCGTACTTCAACACCCGCGAGATCGCGCCGCTGGTCGCGGGCATCGCCCTGTCGGCCACGGTCGGCTGCGGGTTCACCGCGCAGCTGGGCGCCATGCGGATCTCCGAGGAGATCGACGCGCTCGAGGTCATGGGCGTGCCGAGCATCCCGTACCTCGTCACCACGCGGATCATCGCCGGGTTCCTCGCGATCATCCCGCTGTACGCGATCGGCCTGCTGACCTCCTACATCGCCTCCAGACAGGTGACGATCTGGTTCTTCGGCCAGTCCGCGGGCACCTACGACCACTACTTCCACCTGTTCCTGCCGCCGATCGACGTGCTCTACTCGTTCGGCAAGGTGCTGGTGTTCAGCGTGGTCGTGGTGCTCGCGCACTGCTACTACGGCTTCCGCGCCACCGGTGGGCCCGCGGGCGTTGGCGTCGCGGTCGGGCGTTCCGTGCGCACGTCACTGGTCGCGGTCAACGTGATCGACCTGTTCCTGAGCCTCGCGCTGTGGGGCGCCACCACGACGGTGCAGGTGGCGGGATGAGGTCCAAGCTCGTCAGGAGATCGGCGGGGATCGCGTTCCTGCTCGTCATGGCCGTGCTCGCCTGGCTGTCCGTGCAGGTGTACCAGGAGGAGTTCTCCGGCGACGTGCTCGTGACGCTCGAGGCGGACCGGATCGGCAACCAGCTCAACAAGGCGTCGGAGGTCAAGGCGCGCGGGGTGGTCGTCGGCGACGTGCGGGCGGTGCACGCGGGGCAGGACGGCGCACGGGTCGAGCTGGCCATGAAACCCGAGGCCCTGGCGCAGATCCCGAAGGACGTCACCGCGCTGCTCATCCCGAAGACGTTGTTCGGCGAGCGGTACGTGCAACTGTCCATCCCGGACGGTTCGGACGCGCGCCCGCTCGCCGAGGGGGACGTGATCCGCCAGGACCGGTCAGCGAACGCGATCGAGCTGGAGCGGGTGTTCGACGACCTGATGCCGGTGCTGAAGGCGGTGCAGCCGGAGAAGCTCGCCACCACGCTCACGGCGATCTCGACGGCGCTGGAGGGACGCGGCGAGGAGCTGGGCCGCGCCATGACCAGCACCGCCGCGTACCTGGAGGAGTTCAACCCGAACCTGCCGACGCTCACCGCGGACCTGCGCGCCCTCGCGGAGGTCAGCGAGCTGTACGGCGACATCGCGCCCGACCTGCTCGACTCGCTCACCGACTCGTCGGTCACCCTCAACACGGTCGCCGACCAGCGGGTGCCGCTGACCGACCTGTACGCGCAGGTCACGCGGTCCGCGCAGGACGTGACGGTGTTCCTGCGCAACAACTCCGGCAACCTGATCCGGCTGGCGGCGGCGAGCCGGGGCCCGCTGGAGGTCGCGGCGCGGTACTCGCCGAGCTTCCCGTGCACGCTCCGCGCGCTGACCGAGCTGAAGCCGTCGGTCGACAAGTTGCTCCGCGGCGGTGGCCTGCACGTCGACCTGAAGATCACCGAGGACCGGGGCAAGTACGTGCCCGGCCGCGACGACCCGGTGTTCGACGCGACGGGCGGCCCCCGCTGCTACCCGAGCGGGGTGGCGCCCCGCCAGGGCACGGCCGTGGCGCCCGCCGTCGACACGACGTACCCGCTGCTCGACGACGGCGAGGGCGACCTCGGTATCGCGAACTCGCCGCAGGAACAGGAGCTGATCGGCACGCTGCTGGCACCCGCGGTCGGCGAGGTGCCCAGCTGGTCGAGCGTGCTCGTCGGCCCGCTCTACCGGGGCACGGAGGTGACGCTGCGATGAGGAACCTGGCCGCCCCGCTGACCAAGGCACTGGTCTTCGTGCTGGTCACCGGCTTCGCGACGGCGGTGCTCGCGCTGTCGATCGGCAACGGGAGCGTCCGCGACACCCTGACCTACTCGGCCCGGTTCACCGACGTCACGTCGCTGAACCCGGGTGACGACGTGCGCATCAACGGGGTGCGCGTCGGGCAGGTCGACAGCCTGTCCGTCGTGGACGGTCACCTCGCGCTCGTGGAGTTCTCGGTGGAGAAGTCCAAGCCGCTGCCCGCGGACGTCACCGCGACCATCAAGTACCGCAACATGGTCGGCCAGCGGTACATCGCGCTCGCGCGCGGCGAGCGGCTGTCCTCGGCGCTGCTCGCGGAGGGCGACGAGATCCCGCTCGACCGCACCCGGCCCGCGCTCGACCTGACCGACCTGTTCAACGGGTTCAAACCGCTGTTCCAGGCGCTGTCCCCCGAGGACGTCAACGAGCTGTCCGGGGAGATCGTGCAGGTGCTGCAGGGGGAGGGCGGCACGGTCGACTCGCTGCTCGCCCACACCGGCTCGCTCACCACCACGCTCGCCGACCGCGACAAGGTCATCGGCGACGTGATCACGAACCTGAACTCGGTGCTCGCCAACATCAACGGCCAGGGCGACGCGCTGTCCACACTGGTCGGCACGCTGCAGCGGCTGGTGTCGGGCCTCGCCGGGGACCGGGCCGCGATCGGGGACGCGATCGGCGGTCTCGCCGACCTGACCACGGCCACCGCGGGCCTGCTCGAACAGGCCCGCCAACCGCTCAAGCAGAGCATCTCCGGGCTCGGGATGCTCGCGTCCAACCTGGTCAGCGGCCAGGACGCGCTCGAGCAGTTCCTCGTCGCGACCCCGGAGAAGTTCGAGGCGGTCGGCCGCACCGCGTCGTACGGGTCCTGGATCAACTTCTACCTGTGCGAGGCGATCCCCATCGGGCACGAGGCGAACAGCTACCACAGCGCCGCGCAGAGGTGTGACTCGTGACGAAGTCCTTCCGGGAACGCAGACCGGGGCCGATCGGTGTGATCGGCACCGCGGCGCTGCTCGCGATCACCGCGCTCGTCTACTTCTGGCCCGACCTGCCCGGCATCAACGGCACCACCTACGAGGCCGAGTTCTCCGAGGCCGCGGGGCTGCGGCCGGACGACGAGGTGCGCGTCGCCGGCATCAAGGTCGGCGAGGTCACCGACGTCGAACTGGACAGCGACAGCGGCGACCGGGTGCTGGTCACCTTCCGCGTCGAGGACGCGTGGGTCGGCGACCGCACCACCGCCGCCATCAAGATCAAGACGTTGCTGGGCCGCAAGTTCCTCGCCCTGCACCCCACCGGCGACCACGAGCAGGACCCGGACACGCGGATCGGCCTCGACCGCACGGTCACGCCCTACGACGTGACGCAGGCGTTCGAGGGCCTCGCCGACACCGCGGGCGCCATCGACACCGCCCAGCTCGCCGAGAGCTTCCGCACCATCTCCGACACGTTCGCGGACTCCCCGGCGCACGTCCGGTCCGCGCTGGACGGTCTGACCTCGTTGTCCCGCACCATCTCCTCCCGCGACGACCAGCTCGCCGAGCTGCTCGCCAACACCCGGCAGATCACCACGACGCTGGCGGGCACGAACGAGGAGTTCGACAAGCTGCTCGACGACGGCGAGCTGCTGCTGACCGAGCTGTCGAACCGCCGCGAGGCCATCCACGAGCTGCTGACCGGCACCAACGACCTCGCGGCGCAGCTGTCCGGGGTGGTCGCCGACAACGCCGAGCAGCTGTCCGGCGCGCTGGCGCAGCTCGAGATCGTCACCGACGTGCTCACCAAGTACAGCGGGCAGCTCGACCGCAGCCTGAAGCTCGCGGGCCCGTACTTCCGGGTGGTCACCAACGCGACCGGCAGCGGCCGGTGGATCGACACGTACGTGTGCGGCCTGGTCCCGCAGAACCGGGAACCCTGTACCCCGCCCCGCCTGCCGCAGAGGGGGCCACGGTGAACGGAGCTCGCGGAGCGATCCGCTGCCACGCAGCCGGTGAGGTGGCGTCGTGAACGACACGAGGGCGCGTCGTCGCGCCGGCAGGCTCGTCGCGCTGGTCACGGTGCTGGCCGTGGTCGCCGCGGGTGCGTTGTGGTGGATCTTCGGCGGCGACGGCCAGAAGCGGATCACCGCGTACTTCTCCCGCGCGGTCGGCGTGTACGCGGGCTCCGACGTGCAGGTGCTGGGGGTCCGGGTCGGCGCGGTCGAGTCGGTGACCCCGCGCGGGAACCGGGTCGAGGTCGTGTTCACCCTGGACGACGAGGTCGGGGTGGCGCCGGGCACGAAGGCCGTCGTGGTCGCGCCGAGCGTCGTGTCCGACCGGTACGTGCAGCTCACGGACCTCTCCCGCGGCGGCCCGGTGATCGCCGACGGTGCGGTGATCCCCGAGTCCCGCACCGCGACCCCGGTCGAGCTGGACGAGCTGTACGAGAGCCTGGACACCCTGGTCTCCGCGCTGGGACCGGACGGGGCGAACTCCGACGGCGCGCTGTCGGAGCTGCTCGACACGGGCGCGGCGAACCTCGAGGGCAACGGGGAGGCGTTCAACGAGAGCGTCCGCAACTTCGCCGAGGCCGCGCGCACGCTGTCCGGTTCGGCGGGCGACCTGTTCGGCACGGTCGACGAGCTGCAGAAGTTCACGTCGATGCTCGCCGCCAACGACGACAAGGTGCGCGGCGTGAACACCCAGCTCGACCAGGTGTGGCGCACGCTGTCCGCCGACCGGGACGAGCTGAGCGGCGCGCTGCGCACGCTCGCGTCGGCGCTCGCCGACATCCAGGCGTTCATCCGCGACAACCGCACCGCCATCAAGTCCAACGTGGACAAGCTGGCGCGGACGACGCAGCAGCTGGTGGACAACCGCGCGTCGGTCGCGGAGGCGCTCGACCTGGCCCCGATCGCCGCCACGAACGCGCTGAACGCGTTCGACCCGGCGACCGGCACGCTGCAGAGCCGCGGGCTCCTCCTCGAGTACCTGGCCGACCCGGACGCGCCCGCCGTGCCGCTGCCGATCACCGACGGCGTACCGCTGGAGGGAGCGCGATGAGGCGTCTTGTCGCCGCCTGCGCCGCGGTTCTCGCGCTCGCCGGGTGCACGGCGAGCGGCAGCGGCGGCATCTACGACGTGCCGTTGCCCGGCGGTGCGGACCTCGGCGACCACCCGTACCGGGTCACCGTCGAGTTCGCCGACGTGCTCGACCTCGTGCCGCAGGCCGCCGTGAAGGTCAACGACGTGGTCGTCGGCCGGGTCGAGTCGATCGAGCTGGGCGGCGCGGACCGGTGGACGCCGCAGGTCGTGGTGGCCGTGAACGGGGACGTGGAGTTGCCTGCCGACGCGCGGGCGAGCCTGCGCCAGTCCAGCCTCCTCGGTGAGAAGTTCGTGGAGCTGTCGGCACCCGAGGACAGCGCGAGCGGGAAGAAACTGGCGGACGGCGCGGTGATCACCGCCGACCGCACCAACCGGCACACCGAGGTCGAGGAGGTCTTCGGCGCGCTGTCGCTGCTGCTCAACGGTGGTGGCATCGGCCAGCTGCGGACCATCAACCAGGAGCTGAGCACGGCGCTGTCCGGCAACGAACCGGAGATCAAGGCCTTCTTGTCCAATGTGGATGAACTGGTGACGAACCTCGACGCGCACCGCGGCGACATCACCGCCGCGCTCGACGGGCTCAACCACCTCTCGACCACGCTGGCGAACCGCGACGAGCAGATCCGCGGCGCGCTCACCGACCTCACGCCGGGCCTGCGGGCACTGACCGAGCAGCGCAGCGCGCTCGTCACGATGCTGCAGTCGCTCGACACGCTCTCGGACGTCGCGGTCGACACGATCAACCGCAGCCGCGACGACATGGTCGCCGACCTGAAGGCACTCGCGCCGATCCTGAAGCAGCTCGCCGCGGCGGAGCAGAACCTGCCGCAGGCGCTGGAGATCCTGCCGACGTTCCCGTTCACCGACTCGGTGCTGGACGCGACGAAGGGCGACTACATCAACATCTTCCTGCGGATCCCGGTCGACCCGGCCTTCCCGGAACCGCTGCCACCCCTGCCGATCCCGGAAGGGGGCAGCTGATGCTCACCAGGACGGTCCGGCTGCAGGTCATCGCGTTCGTGGTGCTCGCGCTCGCCGCGGTCGCGTTCGTCGGCGCCAACTACGCCGGGCTCGACCGGCTGTTCGGCGGCGGCACCTACACGGTGCGGCTGCAGCTCGACGACGGCGGTGGTCTGTTCACCAACAGCGAGGTCACCTACCGCGGGGTCGCGATCGGCCGGGTCGGCGAGCTGCGCCTGACCGACGACGGCATGGAGGCCGACCTGCTCCTGGACTCCGACGCCCCGCAGGTCCCGGTCGACGCGCGGGCCGTGGTGGCCAACCGGTCCGCGATCGGTGAGCAGTACGTCGACCTGCAGCCGAGGGGCGACGGCGGGCCGTACCTGGCGGACGGGTCGGTGATCCGCAAGGAGTCGACGACCGTGCCCATGCCGGTCACCACGTTGCTCGGCAACCTGTCCGGCTTCACCGAGTCGGTGCCGACCGAGTCGCTGCGGGTGGTCGTCGACGAGTTGTACACCGCGTTGCACGACACCGGCCCGAGCCTGTCGGTGCTGCTCGACTCCACCATGTCGTTCACCGACGAGGCCCGCGCGCACCTGCCGCAGACCACGATGCTGATCGACGACGGCGCGACGGTGCTGAAGACGCAGCTCGACTCGTCGGCCGCCTGGCGGTCGTTCGCGAGCAACGCCAAGCTGTTCGCGAACGAGCTGGCGAACGCGGACGGCGACCTGCGGGAGCTGATCGGCGCCGCGCCCGCCGCCGCGACCCAGCTGTCGGCGCTGTTGAACGACACGAACCCCGGTCTGTCGGTGCTGGTGGCGAACCTGGTGACCACGTCGGAGATCTTCGAGACGCGGGTCGCTGGCATGCGGCAGCTGTTCGTGAACGTGCCGAAGGCGGTCGCCGCCACGTCCACGGCGATCCGGCCGAACCGCGCGAACCTGTCGATCGTCCTGAACTTCACCGACCCGCTGCCGTGCGTGGCCGGGTACGACACGCGCTACCGCCAGGGCGAGCAGACGACGCCGCTGCCGTTCGACACCAGCACCGCGTGCACGCTCCCGCACGGCGATCCGCGGCTGGTGCGCGGCGCGCAGAACGTGCCGCGCGGTGGCGTGCCGGTGCCCGCGGTGCCCGGTGGCGGCGCGGGCATGCCGGGCCCGCTCGGCGCCGACGTGCCCGGCCCGCTCGGCGCGCCGGACCTGGCGGTGGTTTCCGACCTGGAGGAGTTGCTGTGGCCCGGGAAGTGAAGGTGATGCTCGGCGTCGTCGTGCTGGCGCTCGCGTTCGCCGGGTGGGCGGGGTTCACGTGGTGGCAGGCGTCCCGCGACGACTCGCTCGCCTACACCACCGCGCGCGACGAGGTGCTCGCCGCGGGCCGCACGCAGGTCGCGACGCTGACCACGCTGGACTACCACGACGTGGACGCCGGCATCGACAAGTGGCTCGCGGTGTCCACCGGCGGCCTGCGCGACGAGCTGGCCGCCACCGACGCCGCGACCCGCAAGCAGCTCGCGGCGAACGCGACCGTCGCGACCGGACGGGTGCTCGACGCCGCCGTCAGCGAGCTGGACACGCGGACGGGTGCGGCGAAGCTGCTGGTGGCGGTGGAGATCTCGACCGCGAAGGACGGCGCGCCGCCGACCGCGAAACGCAACCGGTTCGTCGCCGGGATGTCGCGTGTGGACGGTGCGTGGAAGCTGTCCGCCCTCGACCAGGTGCCGTTGGGAGAGCGATGACCACTAAGCTGGACGACCCGGACGACGTGGACCTCGACGAGCCGGACGCCGACGACCTCGACGACGACATCGACGACATCGACGACATCGACGGCCGCGACGACGAGGACGCCGAGACCGACCCGCCCGACGAGGACGCCGACCCGCCGGCACCCACGGGGTTCTTCCGGCCGCGGCGGGTCGCGGTGGCGCTCGGGGTGCTGGCCGCGCTCCTGGTGGCCGCGGGCACGTGGGCGCTGGTCGCCGCGAACGGGCTGCGGGACTCCGGCGCCGCCCGGAACAGCGCGCTCGTCGACACCGGGCGCACGGCCGAGGTGAGCGCCGCCGTCAGCAGCGCGCTCAACCAGATCTTCTCCTACTCCTACGACAAGACCGAGGTGACGGAACAGGCCGCGGCCACCGTGCTGCGCGGCGAGGCCCGCGAGGTGTACGACCGGCTCTTCGCCGAGGTCCGCGCCAAGGCGCCCGAGCAGAAGCTCGTGCTCACCTCCCGCGTCGTGTACTCGGCCGTGCAGTCGCTGGACGGCGACCGGGCCCGGCTGCTGGTGTTCCTCGACCAGTCCGCGACCCGCGTCGACACCAACACCACGAACGCCGCCGCCGCGCAGTTGTCGGTAACCGCGAAACGTGTGGGCGACCATTGGGTGATAACCGACATGGCGGCGCGCTGAACTATCCGGGGATGACAATAAAATAGTCGCGGACTGTACGTCCGGAAGAACGGAGAAAAAATGGCTTGATCCTTTATGGAAGGCAATTGTGTTTCCTGTTACCGCCGGGTAACGTCGTTTGTGCGAGGGCTTGCGAAAGCCGAAATTGCCTTCCGTATTAATCGGACGGAAAGGAATGATCGAATGCGTGGACGATTGATCGGCGCTCTGGCCGCTGGCGCGGCCCTGGTCGCCTCCATCGTGATGTCGGCGCCCGCGAACGCCGTGCCGGCGACGTGGTCCGTCTCACCGGGTGGCCCCTTCAGCGGCGCCGCGGGCACCACCGTGCTCAAGGTCCAGGAGACCGGTGTCCAGCTGACCTGCCAGTCGGCGACGGCCGCGGGCACCGCCAAGAGCGGCACCGGCCTGTCCAACCCGCTGGCGACCCTGCCCGCGAACAGCACCAAGTTCAACAACTGCTCCGGTCCGTTCGGCCTGACCTTCGGCGTCACCCACGTCGGCACGTGGAACCTGAACGGCTCCTCCTACGCCGCGCCGGTCACCACCGGCACGATCACCAACGTCAACGCGAACATCAGCGGCCCCGGCTGCGCGGCCAACGTCTCCGGGTCGGTCAACGCGACGTACAACAACACCACCAAGGTGCTCACGATCCAGCCCAACTACGGGCTGATCTTCAACTCCGTGAGCGGCTGCCTCGGCCTGATCTCCGCGGGCCAGCACGCCTCGTTCAGCGGCGCGTTCACCATCACCCCGGGCATGACGGTCACCAGCCCGTAGGGCCGCACGACCACACCGTTCGCCCGGCCGGGGTCCGTCCCGGCCGGGCGAACACCCCGTTTCGACGAGAGGCAGCGGACATGCTCAGCAGGCGGCGGGCGCGGATCGCCGTGCCGGCGATCGTGGCAGCGGGCGCCGCGCTGCTCGGCAGCGTCACCGCACCGGTCCCGGCCGGTGCCCAGGCCGACCAGCCGGTGGACGTCACGCTCGCCTACACCTGCACGCCGCCGGACGCGTCGAGCCAGCCGATGTCCATGACCCTGCGGGCGGGTTTCCCCCTCACGGCCGAGGTCGGCGGCCTGATCCTGCCGACCGACGCGGTGATGTCGCTGTCCGCGCCCGCGGCCGCGTTCGCCGGGCTGCCCGGGGCGGCCACCGTGACGGCGAGCGTCACCATGGAGATGCGGGTGGACCAGCCGTCCGGACCGATGACCGACTACTGGTCCCTGTTCATCGACCCCGCGGTCGCGGTGCCCGCCGAGGGGGACTGGGTCCTCGAGGGGCCCGCCTCCCCGGCGTTCACCTTCCCGACCGAACCGGGCACGCTGTCGTTCACCCCCAGCGCGCTGACCGTGTCCGTCACCGGCTACACCGCGGACGGCGCGCCGACCGAGCCGCCGTCCGTCGACCTGAGCTGCACCCCCGACCAGGAGACCACGATCGCGACGGTCGAGGTGACCGAGCCGCCACTCCCGGAGATCCCGGAGGAGTGCCACGAGTTCGAGGGCGCGGGCCCCGATTACCCCAACCTGTTCTGCTCGTACATGGGGGGCTACGCGAACGTCGCCAAGCTGAACGCCTCGGTGCTGCAGCCGCCCGGCATCCAGAACATCGCGACGACGCAGTTCTCCTTCGAGTGCGCGGAAGGCCCCGGCGTCCTCTGCTTCCGCGCCCGGACCATGCCCGACTACCAGGGGAAGCCGCAGCTGCCGCCCGCGCCGGGGTCGTTCTGGGCGTTCGGGTTCATGCCGGTCACCGGCACCCTGCGGATCACCCAGCCGGAGCCGTCGGACATCTACGCGTACTCGACCTTCGTAATCCCGCCCACCGGTCTCACGACGGTCAAGGTGAAGCTGTCCGCGCGGATCGAGAACACCACCGTCAACGGGGTGCCGCTCGACGTCGGCCCGAACTGCCGCACGGCGGTGCCGATCGACGCCGTGTTCACCGGCGACTACGAGCACTACTCGATCACCAACGGTGGTGTGCTGACCGGCACCATCACCATTCCGCCGTTCAGCGGGTGCGGTGTCGGCGAGGATCTGGACCCCATTATCACCGGTCTCGTTTCCGGGCCGGGGAACTTCGTGAAGCTGACGCAGGGAAACGTGTGCTACTTCCTCAACGGCAGCGGTTTCTGCCCGCCGGACAAACCTGAACCACAGCGCTGAACCCCGTTTTTCCCATTTCGCAGAACACGAGCCGACTGCGAGGTAGTTGTCATGTCATTGAGAAGGTTCGCGGCCGTCGCCGCCGCGTTCGCGACGGCCGCCGCGGTCGTCACCGCCACCGCACCGGCCGCGGCCGCCGCGGCGCCGCCGACGCTCGCCGGGCTGTGGGCGCCGCTCAACCGGTGCCCGGTCGACGCCCCCGCCATGCTGGCCGCGGACGGCATCTCGGTCAGCGCGTCGTGCGTGTCGTCGAGCGCCGCGAGCGGCACGATCAAGCTCGGCAGCACCACCATCACCACCGGCGCCACCGACCTGCAGCTGGGGCTGATCAACACCGAGGGCGTCTACACGACGGTCGCCCCGTCCGGCGGCGCGGTCATCGGCGCCCCGGTCGACATCCCCGGCGGCATCCTCGGGCTCATGTGCCCCAGCAAGATCCCGGTGATCTCCGACATCTGCGAGAAGGTGGTGAACAGTCCGCTCAACCGGGTCACGGCCACCATCGAGTCCGCGGGCGCGCCGAGGGACTTCAACCTCGGCGCGGGTGTGGGCACCGGCACCCCGATCCTGACGCTGCCGGTGAAGATCCGGCTGAGCAACCCGTTCCTCGAGCCGAACTGCTACATCGGCACCAACTCGAACCCGATCCTGCTCAAGCCCGCGAACCTGGCCCAGCCCACCGTGAACGTCGTGGGCTTCAACGCCGACGGTTCACCGAACCCCGCCGGTGAGATGGGCTACCTGTCGCTGACCGCCAGCCAGGGCGACAGCACGTTCGCCGTGCCGGGTGCCAGCGGCTGCGGCCTGTTCGGCCTGCTGTCCGGCGCGGTGAACCTCAAGCAGGGCCTGCCGTCGCCGGCAGGCAAGAACAGCCTGGTGCTGAACAACGCCACGACGAACCTCGGCGGCTTCCAGATCCCGTTCAACTTCGCGCCGAACCAGGGCAGGCAGCTGGCCGACCGCTGGCACGCGGCCGTCATCGGCTGACCGCTGCTCGACGGACCCCTTCCCCACGCTGCGCGTGCGGAAGGGGTCTTTCAAGTGCTCAGGTGAGAGCGCAGAGCGTTCCGCACACCGGGCAGAAGGCGCTCTTGGCCGTGGACACCACGTAGACGCCGCAGCCCGGGCAGGTGCCCTGCTCGTGGTTGGCGGGCTCAGGGCCGAAGCCCCCGTCGTAGTAGTCACGGTCCGGCCAGGCGACCGCCTCTACGAACAGCTCGCCCGGCAGTCGGGAGATCTCGGCGAGGACCAGCGTGGCGTCATGGTCCGTGTGCGCGGGCAGCACCCGGCGAAGGACGTCCATCAACTCGGGAAGGCTCAGGCGGAGTAGCTCCTGTGCGAGGGATGCGCGCTCCCCGTCGGTTGTCACGGCACCATCATCGACATGCCGTCTAGCGGCGGTCGCGCTGCGCGGGCAGCACCACGTCGTGGTCGCGGCGACGGGCCGGGGTCGCGCGCAGCACCAGCTCCAGCTCGAACCGCTGGTGCGGGTCGTGCAGCAGCGAGCCGAGCGACTGCTCCAGCTGGCGCATGCGGTAGCGCACGGTCTGCGGGTGCACGTCGAGCAGCGCCGCCATGTCCGGCACGCTGCCCTGCACGTCCAGCCACGCCCGCAACGTCTCCAGCATCCGTTCCCGCTGCTTGGTGGTCAGGCCGCGCAGCGGCGCCAGCAGCCGGTCCCGCAGCGTGGCGAGCAGCCGGTCGTCGGAGTGCACGAGCACCGTCGACAGGTGCTGTTCGCAGCGGAGCACCTGGCGGTCCGGCAGCACGCCCTGCTGGGCGAGCGTGAGCGCCTTGCGCGCCCACCGCAACGCGTACACGACCGCGTCGAGCCGCACGGCGGGCCCGATGGCGAGCCTGCACTGCGGCAGCGCGGCCCGGATGGCGGCGAGCCGCGCGTCGGTCACCTCGCCGGGCACCAGGATGCGCGGCTCGATCCCGTCGAGGTCGGCGAGCACGTCCGCTTCCAGGGTGGGTTTGCGCTGGTTGTGCCCGGTGCCGGGGAGGGTGTGCACGGCGATCGGGGACGCCTTCTCCGGCACCGTCCACCCGATCAGCTGCGCGAGCTCGGCGATCGCGGCGGGCGGCGCGGGCGGGCTCTGCAGGATCATCCCGAGCAGGCGGCGGCGCCACGTCTCGAGCGCGCCCGCCGAGGTGGCCTTCGCCTCGAGGTAGCCGTCGAGCGCGACCGACGCGAGCTTGTCCATGTAGGCGAACACGGCGTCGGCGAGCTGCGACATCACCGCCGACGACAGCCCGTTGCGCTTGCCGACCCGCATGACCCGCCGCCACGACACGCGTGCGCCGACGCGGTAGGCGGCCTGCAGGTCGTCGAGGCTCCGGCCCTCGCGCATCTCGTTCTGGCCGAGCTTGTGGTGGACCTCGTAGCACTTCTGCGCGGACGCGTCCGGGTTCGCGATCTGTTCGATGAACAAGGTCAGCGCGTAGTGCACGCCTGCCTGGATGGACTTGCCGTACGGGCCGTCGAGCGGTCGCGCGTAGTTGGGGATCTTGGCGCGAATCTCGTCGACGATCTCCGTGGCAAGGCTCGCCAGCTCCGGCCGCAGAACCTCGGCGAGCGGCCGGGGCAGGGCGTTGTCGAGCTGGAACTCGACCGTCATGTGCTGCCCCCAATCACCACCGCGCGGCGTCGAGCGGTGGCACTACGTATATCGGCGCACGACCGCGAGATGTCACAACAGCACGGAACAAACCCCCGGTTTGTCACCCCGGTGACAAACTAACGACATCCCGTTGTAGCCCGTTGACAATTGCGCACCACGCCCCCGTACCCAGAACCCGCGAGTCTCCCACCCGGAACCCGCGAGTCTCCCGCCCGGAACCCGCGAGTCTCCCGTCCGGGACCGGCGAGTCGGCGGTTCGCGACGCGGCTAGCGCCGGCCGATCTCCACCGTGCGCGCCAGCACCGGCTCGGTGCCGGGATCGGGCGTGGCTTCGGTGTAGACGAGGATGCGCAGCTCGCCGCGCAGGTCGTCCAGCTCGTCGGCGGCCTCCTCGGCGAACCGGTCGAGGAACGCGGACAGCGTCCCGGTCGCCAGCCAGGTGTTCGGCACCTGTCGCGGGCCACCCGGGCCCATCGGCTCGAACGCAGGCGAGCGCTCGTCCCGGAACAGCAACTCGTACCAGTAGTCCTGCCAGTACGGCCGCTTCGTGCGCACGGACACGTTGTACCAGTGGGGCTCGCGTTCGACACCGCCCCCGTGCTACTATCGAACAGGCGTTCGAGTTCGCTGCCTTCCCCGCAGCGCCTGGCGGGGGAATGAGGTGCGTGCGAATGCCGGCGTTGGGTGCAGCGTCGTCGCTGGCCGCTTCTGGTGCGGTGGGAGTGGCCAGCGACCTCGCGTCCGCCCCGGACGACCGGGCCCGGATGTTACCCGTGCACCCGGTCCTCGCCGACCTGTTCCCGTGGGGCGGGCTGCGGCGGGGCGTCACGGTGTCCGTCCGCGGCTCGACGTCGCTGCTGTTCTCGTTGCTGGCGCCACCGACGGCCACCGGTTCGTGGGCGGCGCTGGTCGGCCTGCCCGACCTCGGCCTGCGCGCCGCGGCCGAGCTCGGCGTCGCGGTGGAGCGGCTCGCCCTGGTCCGGCATCCCGGCGCGAAGCTGCCCGCGGTCGTGGCCGCGCTGCTCGACGGCATGGACCTCGTCGCCGTGGATCCCGCCCGCCTGGGCGACTCCCACCTCCGCCGCCTGTCGGCACGCGCCCGCCACCGCGGCGCCGTGCTCATCTCGGTCGGCGCGTGGCCCGGCGCGGACCTCGAGCTGACCCCGGCGCGTGCCCGGTGGTTGGGCATCGGCGACGGCCACGGCTTCCTGGAGGCCCGCGAAACCGTCGTCACCGCGCGGGGGCGGGGCGCGGCCGCCCGTCCGGTGCGGGCCGAGGCGCTCCTCCCCGGCGAGCGGGGCGGTGTCGCCCCGGTCGAACGGTACCTCCCGGTCGACAGTGGACGACGCAGGGTGGAAGCGGTCGTTTCCTAGCCTTTCCCTTGGCGCGCAACGACTTTCCCATTCCGCTTGACGCGCTGATCCTTCGAACGTATGTTCGACCGCGTGGAACGGATGCTCGTCGTGTGGTGCCCCGACTGGCCGGTGACGGCCGCGTCGGCGGCGGCCAGGCTGACCCCCCACCAGCCGGTGGCGGTGGTGTCGGCCAACCTCGTCGTGGCCTGTTCCGCGCTCGCGCGTGCCGAGGGCGTCCGCAGGGGGATGCGCAGGCGGGACGCGCAGGGCCGCTGCCCCGAGCTGGTCGTCTTCGACGACGACCCGGTGCGGGACGCGCGGCTGTTCGAGCCCGTCGCCGCCGCCGTCGAGGAGCTCGCGGTCGGCGTCGAGATCATCAGACCTGGCGTGGTCGCGGTCCCTGCCCGCGGCCCCGCCGGCTACTTCGGCGGCGAGGAGCGCGCCGCGGAACGCCTGATCGACCAGGTCGCCGAGCGCACGGGTGCGGAGTGCGAGATCGGCGTGGCCGACGGGCTGTTCGCGGCCGTCCTCGCCGCCCGGCGCGGACGGCTGGTCCCGCCGGGCGCGAGCCGGGAGTTCCTGGCGCCGCTGAGCGTCCGCGAACTGCACCGGCCCGCCGAGGGGCACCACCGGGCCGACCTCGTCGACCTGCTGCGGCGCCTGGGCCTGCGGACGCTGGGCGCGTTCGCCGAGGTGCCGGAGAAGGACGTGTCGGCCCGCTTCGGCGCCGACGCGGTGCTGGCCCACCGGCTGGCCCGCGGCGCGGAGGAACGACCACCGTCACGACGGCGGCCACCGCCCGACCTGGTGGTCGCCGAGGCGCTCGACCCGCCGGTGGAACGCGTGGACGCGGCCGCGTTCGTCGGCCGCACCCTCGCGGAGAAGCTGCACAGCGGCCTCGCCGCGCACGGCCTGGCCTGCACCCGCCTCGGCATCCACGCGATGACCGCCAACGGCGAGGAACACGAACGGGTGTGGCGGTGCGCGGAACCGCTCACACCGGGCGGCATCGCCGACCGCGTCCGCTGGCAGCTCGACGGCTGGCTGACCGGCGCCGACGGGCGGCCGTCCGCGGGCGTGGTCCGGCTGCGCCTCGAACCGGTGGAGGTCGTGGACGGCACCGCGCTGCAGCTCGACCTGTGGCGCGGCGAGGGCCGCGCGGAGGCCGACGAACGCGCGGGCCGCGCCATGGTCCACGTGCAGGGCCTCCTCGGCCCGGAGGCCGTGGTCACGCCGGTGCTCGGCGGTGGCCGCGACCCCGGCGAACAGGTGCGGCTGGTCCCGTGGGGCGACGAACGGTCCCCGCGCCGCGACCCGGACGCGCCGTGGCCGGGCCGCCTGCCCGCGCCGTCACCCGCGACCGTGCTCGCGAAACCCTTGCCCGCCAAGGTGTTCGACGAGCAGGGGCGGCCGGTCGACATCAGCGCGCGGCACGAGCTGACCGGCAGACCGTGCCAGGTCTCGGTCGACGGCGGTCGCCCGCGCCGCGTGCACGCGTGGGCCGGGCCGTGGGCCACCGACGCGCGCTGGTGGATCAACCCGTGCCGGCGCGCCCGCCTGCAGGTCCTGCTCGACGAAGACGACACCCAGACCGCGCTGCTCCTGGTCCTCTCCGAGGAGCGGTGGACAGTGGAAGGAATCTACGACTGATGCCCAAGCCCTGCCCGGAATGCCCGTTCGCCAACGCGAGCTGCCGAACGTTCGTCATCGGACACCCGAACCCCGTGTGCATGGCGGGCTATCCGGCGCGGACGACCCTGTCCGACGGCATGGCCGACGAGATGGACGGTCTCGACATGGTCGTCCCTTTTCCGCGCCACAGCACGGAGAACGTCCGGGTTCGCTGAACGGAGCTCGCGGAATGAACCGGCAACGCTGATGGGGTGGAACAACCCGCCGGTGCGGTGGTCGGAGGTCGAACGGATCCTGTCCGGACGCCCGCAACCACAGGGCGACGGCGGCGACAGTCCCGCGTGGACACACAGGCGCGAGCGCTACACCGCGCCCGCGGGCGTCGGGCCGCCCAGCGTCACCGACCTCGCCGGCAGCGAGATCCGGGTCCCGTACGCGGAGCTGCACTGCCACTCCAACTTCAGCTTCCTCGACGGGGCGAGCCACCCGGAGGAGCTGGTGGAGTCGGCGGCGCTGCTCGGCCTGGACGCGATCGCGATCACCGACCACGACGGCATGTACGGCGTGGTCCGGTTCGCCGAGGCCGCGCGGGAACTGGGTGTGCGCACGGTGTTCGGCACCGAGCTGAGCCTGGGCCTCACCCAGCCGCAGAACGGGGTCGCCGACCCGGAGGGCGACCACCTGCTGCTGCTGGCGACCGGCGTGCCCGGCTACGGCAGGCTGTGCCGCGCGATCACCGACGGCCAGCTCGCGCACGACAGCGAGAAGGGCCGCCCGGTCTACGACTTCGACGACATCGTCGACCAGACCCGCGGCGAGGTCGTCGTGCTCACCGGCTGCCGCAAGGCGTCCGTGCGGCGCGCGCTGACCGAACACGGGCCGGACGCGGCGTTCGCGCAGCTCTACCGGCTCGCCGACACGTTCGGCCGCGACCACACCTACGTCGAGCTGATCGACCACGGCCTGCCGCTCGACACCAAGCACAACGACCTGCTCGCCGAGATGGCGCTCGAGCTGCGGCTGCCGGTGGTCGCGACGAACGCCGTGCACTACGCGCAACCGCACCGCGGCGAGCTGGCCGCGGCGATGGCCGCGGTGCGGGCCAGGCGAAGCCTCGACGACATGGACGGCTGGCTGCCGCCCGCACCGACCGCGTACCTGCGTTCCGGCGAGGAGATGAAGCGCCGGTTCGCCCGCTATCCCGGTGTGGTGCAACGGTCGGCGGCACTCGGGCTGCAGCTGTCGTTCGACCTGCGGCTGGTGGCGCCGAACCTGCCGTCGTTCGAAGCGGACGGCCGCACGGAGATCGAGCTGTTGCGGGAGAAGACGTTCGCGGGCGCGCTCGTCCGGTACGGCACCCGCGAGCAGGCGCCGAAGGCGTACGCACAGCTCGACCACGAACTGGCCGTGATCGAGAAACTCGGCTTCCCCGGCTACTTCCTCATCGTCGCCGACATCGTGGACTTCTGCCGGAGCAAGGGGATCTACTGCCAGGGCCGCGGGTCGGCGGCCAACTCCGCGGTCTGCTACGCGCTGGGCATCACGAAGGTCGACGCGGTCCGCTGGGACCTGCTGTTCGAACGGTTCCTGGCCCCGGCCCGCGACGGCCCGCCGGACATCGACCTGGACATCGAGTCCGACCGCCGGGAAGAGGCCATCCAGTACGTGTACGAGCGCTACGACCGGCGGCACGCGGCGCAGGTGGCGAACGTGATCGCGTACCGGGCGAAGTCCGCGGTGCGCGACATGGCGAAGGCGCTCGGGTACTCGCCGGGCCAGCAGGACGCGTGGAGCAAGCAGATCGACCGGTGGGCGCCGGTGAAGGAGACCGTCGGCGAGAACGACCACGACGTGCCGGTGACGGTGCTGGAACTGGCCGGTCAGCTGGAGGACTTCCCCCGGCACCTCGGCATCCACTCCGGCGGCATGGTGATCTGCGACCGCCCGGTCAGCGAGGTGTGCCCGGTGGAGCGGGCACGCATGGACAAGCGCACGGTCCTGCAGTGGGACAAGGACGACTGCGCGGCGATCGGTCTCGTGAAGTTCGACCTGCTCGGCCTCGGCATGCTGTCCGCGCTGCGGTACATGGTCGAGTTCGTCGCCGAGCACCACGGCGTCGAGGTGGACATCGACAGGCTGGACCTCGCGGACGAGAAGGTCTACGCGATGCTGCAGAAAGCCGACTCGGTCGGCGTGTTCCAGGTGGAGAGCCGGGCGCAGATGGCGACCCTGCCCCGCCTGAAACCCAAGGAGTTCTACGACCTCGTGGTGGAGGTGGCGCTGATCCGCCCCGGCCCGATCCAGGGCGGTTCGGTCCACCCGTACATCCGCCGCGCCAACGGCAAGGAGCCGATCACCTTCGACCACCCGCTGCTGGAGAACGCGCTCAAGAAAACCAAGGGCGTGCCGCTGTTCCAGGAACAGCTGATGCAGATGGCGGTGGACGTCGCCGACTTCACCGCCGCGGAGGCCGACGAGCTGCGCAGGGCCATGGGCGCCAAGCGTTCGACGAGGCGCATGGAACGCCTGCGGGAACGGTTCTACGAGGGCGCCGCCGGCCACGGCATCGACGAGGAGCTGGCCGGCCGGATCTACGAGAAGCTGATGGCGTTCGCGAACTTCGGCTTCCCGGAGAGCCACGCGCTGAGCTTCGCGTACCTGGTGTTCGCGAGCGCGTGGTTCAAGCTGTACTACCCAGCGGCGTTCTGCGCGGCGCTGCTGAAGGCCCAGCCGATGGGGTTCTACAGCCCGCAGTCGCTGGTGGCGGACGCCCGCCGCCACGGCGTGACCGTGCGGGGCCCGGACATCAACAGGAGCGACCCGCACGCGACGCTGGAACCGGACGACGCGGGTGAGCAGACCGTCCGCATCGGACTGGGCACGGTCCGCACCATCGGCCAGGACCTGGCGGAGAAGATCGTGGCGGAGCGGGAGCGGCACGGCCCGTACCGCGACATGGCCGACCTGGCGCGGCGGACCCAGCTGACCAGAGCCCAGCTGGAGGCCCTCGCCACAGCCGGTGCGTTCAGCGGCTTCGACCTGGCCCGCCGCGAGGCGCTGTGGGCCGCGGGCGCGGTGTCGGGCGAACGCCCCGATCGATTACCGGGCACCACCGTCGGCGCGGAAGCCCCGCCGCTGCCGGGCATGGACGGCATCGAGACCGCGGTGGCGGACGTGTGGGCGACGGGCCTGTCCCCGGACAGCTTCCCGACCCAGTTCGTCCGCAAGTGGCTCACCAGTCAGGGCGCGCTGCCGGTGTCGGCGTTGCCGGGGGTGAAGAGCGGCACCCGTGTGCTGGTCGGCGGTGCGGTGACCCACCGTCAGCGCCCGGCCACCGCGGGCGGCGTCACGTTCCTCAACCTGGAGGACGAGACCGGGATGGTGAACGTCGTGTGCACGCAGGGCCTGTGGACCCGCTACCGCAGAACGGCGCGGAACTCCTCGGCCCTGCTGGTGCGCGGCGTGGTGGAGAACGCGGAGGGTGTCACCAGCCTGCAGGCCGACCACCTGGAGCACCTGGACCTGCGCATCCCCAGCCGCTCACGGGATTTCCGCTGACGAACGGATGGCGCTGGTCGAAGTAGTGCACGCGTTCACCACCCCCGCCACGGCCACGGCCGCGACGCGGCTGGTCTTCGAGTACATGGCCCTCACCCGGGTCGAGGCGGGGTGGCGCGAACCGGCGGGCCTCGACGACCTCCCGCCGGTGCTGCGACGGGAACTGCGCGAGCTCCGGCAGGTCTACCGTCCGCCGGGTGGCCTGTGGGTGGCGTACCGCGCGGGCGAGCCCGCGGGCTGCGTCGGCCTGGCGCCCCGCGGCCTGGGCACGGCGGAGGTGAAGCGGTTGTACGTGCGCCCGGCCCACCGCGGCGGCACCGGGCGGCTGCTGATGGCGTGCGCCCACCAGCACGCGGCACGCAACTACTTCAGCCGTGTCGTGGTGAGCGTCGCGCCGGAACGCACCGCGGTGGTCGCGTACTACCGCGACCTCGGCTACACCGCCGTCGAGCCGCACGAGGACACCCCGTCGGGCATGGTGAACCTGCAACGCCCGATCACCGTGCACGACAACGGGTTCAACTCGTGATGTGGCCGCCCTAGGATCGCCGACGTGCACGACTACGAGGCCGGCAAGGACGGGCTTGCCGTGATCGTCGTCGGCGTCGACGGGACGCCGTCCGCGCTGCACGCTGCCGCGTGGGCGAGCGGCCTGGCACGGCGCGAGCGGGCCAGGCTGGTGTTCGTGTACGTGGAACCGCTGACAAGCCCCGCCTACTGGTCCCCGTTCGGCATGGCCACGGCAGCGGAGGCCGCGGGCGAACTCGTCGGCGAACTCCGCCGCACGATCACCGACTACCTGGGCACCGTCGGCGTGCGCTGGGAACTGGTCCACCACCGCGGCGACCCCGCCCACGGCCTGGAGAAGGTCGCGGAGGAGATGCACGCGGACTGCGTGGTCATCGGCAGAGGCGGCGGCGGGGTGGCGAAGTACCTCATCAACGACGCACGCAGACCTGTCGTGGTCGTCCCCTAGCGTTCGTGCAGACGCGGGCGGAGTCGGCCGCCGATGAGAGTTCGCCGCTGAGGGCTGGGCGGTTAAGAGAGCAGCCTGCCGCCGAGGAAGCCTGCCGCAGAGGGGCGCCACGGCACACGCGGTTCCGTCACCGTCCTGCGCGGAGCCCGCTCTCGAGAAGGTCGCTGTCGAGAGAGCGCTGTCGAAGAGAGCACTGTCAAGGGAGCACGCCCTCGGTGGAGCCCGCTATCGACAAAGCTCGCCCCGAAGGGGGAGCCCGTCGACGGGCGCGCCATCGACGAAAGTTCGCCGCTGAGGGCTGCGCGGTTGAGGGAGTCCGCAGTCGGTGGAGCCCGCTACCGGCGAAGCCTGCCGCCGAAGGGCGCCACGGCACACGCGATTTCGTCACCGTCCTGCGCGGACTCCGCTCTCGAGAAGGTCGCTGTCGAGGGAGTGCCCTTCGGTGGAGCCCGTCGCTGACAAGGCTCGCCCGGAATGGGGCGCTCATCGACGGAGTGCGCCACCGAAGAGAGTTCGCCATTGAGGGCTGCGCGGTTGAGAGGATCCACCGTCGGTAGGGAGCCCCGCCATCGACAAAGCTCGCCCCGAAGGGGCCGCGCCCGTCGACGGAGCGCGCCATCGACGAGAGTTCGCCGTTGATGGCTGCGCGGTTGAGAGAGTCCGCCCTCGGCGAAACCCGCTTCCGGCGGAGCCCGCCGCCAGAGGGGCGCGGCACCCCGCATTCGATTCCGCCGCGGTCCTGCGCGGAGCCCACCGCCGACGGAGGCGCGCCGCCGAAGGGCAGGGCCCGCCACCGGCAAGGCTCGCCCCGAAGGGCCGCTCGCCCACGGAGTGCGCCACCGACGAAGCTTGCTGCCGAGGGGCTCGCCACCACGCACGCGATTCGGCAACCGTCCTGTGCGGAGCCTGCTCCTGAGAAGGTCCGCCGTCGAGGGGAGCGCTGGCGCGGGAGTCCGCCCTCGGCGGAGTCCGCCACCGAAGGGGTGCGCCCCCTGCCGCCGCGGCAGCAACCGCATCCTGGCAACCGGCCACCCGCCACAAGGGCCATCGCCATCGCCCCGTTCCCTAGTCTGCGGGGTATGACCGAGGACTACCGCGACGCCGATCTGTCGAACCAGAGCTGGGAGGGCAGGCAGTTCGCGCACGTCGACTTCGTGGACGCTGACCTGCGCGGGCTCGTCACCAAGGGCTGCACGTTCGACCACTGTGACTTCACCCGCGCCGACCTCGGCGAGTCGGTGCACACGACCTCGGCGTTCCGGTCGTGCACGTTCGAGCGGACGAACCTGATGCACAGCGAGTTCGCGGGCTGCACGTTCCTCGGCACGAACTTCTTCGAGTGCCGGTTCCGGCCGGTGAAGATCCGCGACACCGACCTCACGCTTGCGAGCCTCGCCGGAGCGAACCTGCGCAAGACCACGCTGTCGGGGCTGCGCCTGCGCGAGGCGAACCTGGCCGGCGCCGACCTCCGCGACTGCGACCTGACCGGCACCGACCTGCGGGGCGCGCGCCTGACCGAGACGAAGTTCGCGGGTGCGGACCTGCGCGGGGCCCAGCTGGACGCGAACGGTCTGCGGCAGGCGGCGCTGGCCGACGCCCGCGTGGACATCGACATGGCGATCGCGTTCGCCGCCGCTCACGGCCTCCAAGTGGGTGAATGAGCGGCGCGGCCGTCACGTGCGCGCCCCGGGCCCCTCTATCAGTAGGTGGACCTCGAGGTGCGGCACTTCCGGCTGGTCCAGGCCATCGCGCAGGCCGGCAGCATCACCAAGGCGGCGGCCGCGCTCGGTGTGTCGCAGCCCGCGCTGACCGCGCAGCTGCAACGCGTCGAGCGCCGGGTCGGCGGCCCGCTGTTCCGCCGCGACCGGGAGGGCTGCCACCCGACGGCGCTCGGTGACGTGGTGCTGGCGCACGCGAAGGCGGTGCTGGCGACCGTGCACGAGCTGGACCGCAGCGTCCGCAGGCAGCGCAGCGGCCCGCCCGCCGTCATCCGGGTCGCGGCGACGCCGGGCACGATCACGTCCGAGATGACCACGCTCGTGCCCGAGGTCGTGCGGGCCACTGTGGACCTCACGGTCACCGGCGACCGCGACCGTCAGCTGGAGCTGCTCGCCGACGGACGCCTCGAGCTGGTCGTGTGCCAGGAGGCGCCGGGCCACGAGATCCCGCTGCCCGCGACCCTGGTGAAGGCGGAGGTGGCGGCCGAGCCGCTGTTCGTGGGCGTCGCGGCCGGGTCGCCGGAAGCCGGGCACGAGGAGATCCCGCTGGCCGAGGTCGCGGGGAAGCGCTGGTACACGGCCGCGATCACCGACGACTGGTTCGCGGGTTACGTGCGGGACGTGTGCCTGCGCCACGACGTCCCGATGCCCGAGCTGCAGAGCCTGGACCTGGAGATCGCCGCCGAGCTCGCGGCCATGGGCAACGGCGTGATGCTGCTGCAGGCGGCGAGCCGCACCCGCCCCGGCATCGCCACGCGTCCGCTGGCGGGGGCGCCGCTGGTGACCCGGCACCTCGTCGTGTGGTCGGAGCAGGGCCCGCTGACCGACGCCGACATGCGTGACCTGCTGACCCGCGCCACCGACTGCTACTGGCACAAGGCCCCGGCGCGGCAGGAGGTGTACGCGCGCTGGCTCGCCCGGCACGGCCGGCTGGAAACGTGAGAAGGGGTGGCGGGCCACGGCCCGCCACCCCTTCTCCACACCGTCACGAGCGGGGCGGGTCCCCGCCCTCGACCTCGACGAGGTGGCCGTGCGCCACCAGGTCGCCGATCGCGTCCGGCAGCAGGAACGCCGTGCCACCGCCCGGCTGGTCGAACCACGGGATCGCGGCACCGGTCAGCGCCTGCACCGGCTGGCGCACGCGGTACACGTGGTACGGCCGGTCGACCCACTCCGGCACCAGCGACCGCTCCGTGAACGGCGTGCCCGCGGCGTACACGAGGTTGCCGTCGTCGTCGCCGAACCGGTCGATCTCGGTGCCGGGTTCCAGCTCGACCATCCGCTTGCCGCGGAACAGCGTGAGCGGCGGCTCGCCGGGCAGCGGCGTGATCGGCCACTCGGCCCCCGGCGGGGCAGTGGCGGCACCGTTCGCGGGCCGTGCCGCCGGCTCGCCACGCGGCGGTGACGGCGGCTCCACCCGCGACGGCGGTTCCATCGCCATCGTGTGCGCCGGCTCGCCGCGGGGCGGTGTCCCCGGCGGCGGGGTGAACCCGGGCGTGCCCGGCGGCGGCCCGGCCGGACCACCGGGGGACGGCGGCGTGAACCCGGGCGTGCCGGGCGGCGGGCCGACGATCCGCGTCCCGAACTCGCCCCGCGGCTCGGCACCGCGACCGGCGCCGGGTTCCTCCCGGTCCGCGCCGAAGTCGCCGCCGCCGTTGGGTGGCGTGAAGCTGTCGCGTCCGAAGTCGCCGCCGCCGTTGGGTGGGGTGAAGTTCTCGCGTCCGAAGTCGCCGCCGCCGTTGGGTGGCGTGAAGTTCTCGCGTCCGAAGTCGCCGCCGCCGTTGGGCGGGGCGAAGGCGTCCCGTCCGCCGCCGAACTCGCCGCCCCCGGCAGGCGGGGTGAAGCTGTCGCGACCGCCGAACTCGTCACCGGCGGACGCCGCCGGGGCGAACGCGTCCCGGTCACCGCCGGGGGGCGCGAAGTCGCCGCGTCCGGGCGGGGTGAAACCCTCCCTGCCGCCCGCGGCGGAGAAGTCCCGGCCGGGGCCGCTGAAGTCCTCGATCGGCGCCGACAGCGGCTCGAAGCCGTGGTCCTCGGCGGGCGGCTGCGCGGGCGGGGGCGGCAGCTCCGGGTTCTTCGGGCCCGCCGCCCACCGGTCGGTGTCCAGCAGCAGCTTGCCCAGCAGGAACGCCGACGCGTCCGCCACGTCCTCGAACATCGCGGGCGCGACCCAGTCCTGGTCGTGCCAGCCGACGCGCCAGCCCTCGTCCGTCTGCTCCATGGCCCAGCCGCGGCCGGTGGGCTGGCCGATCCGGTAGGCCGTCTCCGGCACGTCCAGGTCGTCGAGCCGGGCACGCAGGTGGTCGATCTCCGCCGACGCGGGCCCCTGTGACGGCAGCGCGGCACGCGGCGGCCCCGCCGGGGGCATCTTCGGCGCGGGCACCGGTGCCGGCACCGGCATGGCACGCGTCGGCGCGGGGCCGGGCGGTGGCGCCGCGGCGGGCGGCGGGCCGGGACGCGGGCCGGGGCCGGGTGGCGGCGGGCCGAGGAACTGCTGCGCCGCCGCGCGGGTCGCCTCGTCGACCGGCGGCAGCTGGAAGCGCATCCGCCGGATGTGCTCCACCAGGTCCGGCTCCGGCGCGATGTCGTGCTCGCGCAGGTAGTAGTTCACGGCGGCGGGCCAGATCCACGTGCCGTCGGTGTGGAAGGCCACCGGCACGGACTGCTGGCCGTTCGGGTCGAGCCGGTCCACGTCGTACCCGCGGGCCGGACCGACCAGCGGACCGTTGTCCAGGTAGTCGAGGATGTCCTGGATGTCCATCTCGTCGACCTGGGGCCGGTTCACCGAGGGACGGCCGTCCTCACCGGGGCCGTCGAAGATCCGTGCCACCCGGAACCGCGGCGGGCCGGGCGCCCGGTCGGGCATGGGCGCGCCCGGCGGCGGTCCTGGTGGCGGTGGCGCCTGTGCGAGCCTGCGGCGGAGCCACTCCGGCACGTTGTCGTCCGTGCGCGGGAACATCCGCATGTCGTCCGGGTAGGCCTGCGGTGGGGGCGGGAGCTCCCAGTTCGGCTCCTCGCGGTCGTACTCCAGGTTGTAGCTCGACGGGTGGTCGAGCTTGTAGCGGGCGTTGAACCAGGTGCCGCGGCCCTCCCGGTACATCCCGGCCCGCAGGCGGGCGAACAGGCCCTGCAGGTCGGCGGGCATGGTCCACGGCTCGGTGCCGCCGTCGGAGTAGGTGACCTGGCCGGTCGACTCGGCGTAGCGGCCGACCGCGCGGTAGTCGACGGTGAGCTGCTCCCAGTCCTCGGGGGCGACGCGCAGCATCGCCAGCCCGATCTGTTTGACCAGGGCGTCCTGCTCAGTCGGGGTTAGCTGGGTCGGTTGTGCCACGGTGACATCTTCCCTTGTCCTTCGGTCGGCGTCACAGCCTGCTTCTTTACCTGGCCCTCTTCGCACCCGCAAGGTCGCGTGAGCGAGGATGACGACACGTGACGACGTCCGCTGTCTCCTCAGCTCACCACCCGACCGCCCGGTTGCGCGCGGCGGGGGCCGCGCTCGCCGCGCTCGGCGGGGTGGGGCTCGCGGTGCAGGGCCGGATCAACGGCCAGCTCGGTCATCAGCTGAACGACGGCGTTCTCGCTGCTCTGATCTCCTTCTCCGTCGGTTCTGTCCTGCTGCTCGCGGCCTTGCCGATCTTGCCAGCCGCGCGCGCCGGGGTGGGGCGTTTGGTCGAATCGGTGCGGACGATGGCACTACGCCCCTGGCAGCTGCTCGGCGGCACCTGTGGCGCGTTCCTCGTGACGACCCAGGGCTTCACGGTGTCGATCCTCGGTGTCGCCGTCTTCACGGTGTCCGTCGTCGCAGGTCAGATCGTGTCCAGTCTGCCCGTCGACCGCGCCGGGCTCGGACCGGGCGGCCCCCAGCCCATCACACTCCCCAGAGCCATCGGCGCGTCACTCGCTGTGATCGCCGTGATCGTTTCCGTTTCCGACCACGGGGTCGTCACTGATCCGGGTGGACTTTGGTGGGCCGTGCTACCGGCAGTAGCGGGTTTGGGCCTCGCGTGGCAGTCGGCGGTCAACGGCCAGGTGCGGGCCGCGGCAGGCAACGTGGTGGTGCCCACGGTCGTGAACTTCCTGGTCGGCACGTCCGCGCTGCTCGTCGCCGCCGTGGTCGACGTGCTTATCCGCGGCCTGCCGGACGCCATGCCCACCCAGTGGTGGCTCTACACCGGCGGCACGATGGGCATCGTCGCGATCATGACCGCGGTGACGGCCGTCCGGGTGACGGGCGTGCTGCTGCTCGGCATGGCGTCGGTCGCCGGTCAGCTGATCGGCGCCGTGCTGCTCGACGTGTTCGTCCCCGCCGAGGGCGTCGAGCTGTCGGTCACCAGGATCGTCGGCATCACGCTCACGATGGTCGCGGTCGGCATCGCCGCCATCCGCGTCAAGCCCCGCGAGGACGGCACTGCTCGCCCCGTGAGCTCCGCCCGGTGAGAGGATGACCCCCGTGACCGCGACGATCCTGGACGGCAAGGCCACCCGCAACGCCATATTCGAGGACCTGCGCGTGCGCGTGCAGGCGCTGGCCGCCAAGGGCGTCGTGCCCGGGCTCGGCACCGTGCTCGTCGGCGACGATCCCGGCTCGCACTCGTACGTCCGCGGCAAGCACAACGCGTGCGCCAAGGTCGGCATCAACTCGATCCGCCGCGACCTGCCCGCGAACATCACGCAGGCCCAGCTGCACGAGGTCATCGACGAGCTGAACGCCGACCCCGCGTGCACCGGCTACCTCATCCAGCTGCCGCTGCCCGGGCACCTCGACGCGGGCGCCGCCCTGGAGCGGGTCGACCCGGCCAAGGACTCCGACGGCCTGCACCCCATGAACCTCGGCAAGCTGGTCCTCGGTGAGACGGGCCCGCTGCCGTGCACGCCCGTGGGCATCATCGAGCTGCTCAAGCGCTACGACGTGCCCGTCGCGGGCGCGAACGTCACGGTCGTCGGCAGGGGCGTGACGGTCGGCCGCCCGCTTGGCCTGCTGCTGACCCGCCGCTCCGAGAACGCGACTGTGACCCTGTGCCACACCGGCACGAAGGACCTCGCCACCGAGGTCCGCCGCGCCGACATCGTGGTGGCCGCCGCCGGCAACCCGGCCCTGATCACGCCGGACATGGTGAAGCCGGGCGCCGCGGTCCTGGACGTCGGCATCACCCGCACCGACGACGGCCTGGTCGGCGACGTGCACCCGGGTGTGCGCGAGGTCGCCGGCTGGCTCGCGCCGATGCCGGGCGGCGTCGGCCCGATGACGATCGCCATGCTGCTGACGAACACGGTCCTCGCGGCGGAGCGGGCGGCGGCATGACCACGCCCCACCGCCGCAGGCACCCCGTGCTGGCGCACCTGCCGTTCGGCCTGGTGATGGCGGTGGTCGCGGTCGGCCTGTTCCGGATCATCCTGTACCACTGGCGCCAGGGCACCGTCCTGATCGGCCTCGCCCTGTTCCTGGCCGCGGGCATGCGCGCCCTGCTGTCCGACGAGCAGGCCGGCCTGATCATGATCCGCGGCCGCGCGGTCGACTGCCTCACGTACTCGGCCTTCGGCGCCTGCATGATCTTCGTGGCCATGACCATCGAGGGCGGACCGCTCGACGCATGACGACCCGGGTACGCGACGCCAAGGGCCGCCAGTGGTCCGTCGGCCTGCGCTTCTCACCGTGGCGGCGGGTCGTCCGCCCCATGGCCTACATGCTGGGCCGCAACCCGCGCCGGGAGCTGAGCACCCCGCCCGCCGCGCCACCGGAGCGGAAGAAGTCGACCGCCGACCGCGTCGTCGAGGTGCTCGCCGCGCCGATCGTGTACTCGGAGGCCATCGGCCCGGCGATCGTGTGGCTGCTCGCGTCCCCGCTCATCGCCGCCGAACTGGTCGCGCTCGGCGCCGGCGGCGCGGGCCTGGCGGTCGCGCGGGCACTGGGCATGGCCCGCTACCGGGTCGAGGTCGTCGCGCACACCGGCTTCCTCCTGCACTCCGAGACCGCGCTCCTCGTCCGCGGCCGTGCACGTGCGGGGGAGCTGGTGGCCCGGCTGGCCGAGGACCGCGCGGGCGCCGGGTCGTCCTTCCACCCGGACGGCCTGCCCGCCGACGTGACCGTCCGCGCGCACCGCAGCATCTGGCAGTCGTCCGCGGAGTGGGTCGCGGGCTAAATCCATCAAGTGATATTTCTCCGCCCCCGGTACCCGCGTGACCCGCTGAAACTCGGCAGCTTGATAGCCTCGCCGCACCGGTTTTTCTCTTCGTATTCGGGAGGATCTTCCCCGTGGCAAGCAAGGCTGCCGTCAAGGTCACCGTCACCGGTGCCGCCGGCCAGATCGGTTACGCACTGCTGTTCCGCATCGCCTCCGGGCAGCTCCTCGGGCCCGACACGCCCGTCCGGCTGTCACTGCTGGAGATCACCCCGGCGCTGAAGGCCGCCGAGGGCACCGCCATGGAGCTCGACGACTGCGCCTTCCCGCTGCTCGAGGGCATCGACATCACCGACGACCCGAAGCGCGCGTTCGACGGCGTCAACGTCGCGCTGCTCGTCGGCGCCCGCCCCCGCACGAAGGGCATGGAGCGCGGCGACCTGCTCGAGGCCAACGGCGGCATCTTCAAGCCGCAGGGCGAGGCCATCAACGCGGGCGCCGCCGAGGACGTGAAGGTCCTCGTGGTCGGCAACCCGGCCAACACCAACGCGCTGATCGCCCAGCAGCACGCGCCGGACGTGCCCGCCGAGCGGTTCACCGCCATGACGCGCCTCGACCACAACCGCGCCCTGTCGCAGCTCGCGGCCAAGCTGGGGGTCTCGGTCACCGAGATCTCGAAGATGACCATCTGGGGCAACCACTCCGCGACCCAGTACCCGGACCTGTTCCACGCCGAGGTGGGCGGCCAGACCGCCGCGGCCGCCGTGAACGACGACGAGTGGTTGAAGGACACCTTCATCCCGACCGTCGCCAAGCGCGGTGCCGCGATCATCGAGGCCAGGGGCGCGTCGTCGGCCGCATCCGCCGCGAACGCCGCCATCGACCACGTCCACGACTGGGTGAACGGCACCGAGTGGACCTCCATGGCCGTCGTCTCCGACGGTTCCTACGGGGTGCCCGAGGGCCTGATCTCGTCGTTCCCGGTGCGCTGCGCGGATGGCAAGTGGGAGATCATCCAGGGCCTGGAGATCGACGACTTCTCCCGCGAGCGCATCGACGCGTCGGTGGCCGAGCTGTCCGAGGAGCGCGAGGCCGTGCGCGGTCTCGGCCTCATCTGACGGTAAAACCCCAGGTCACGCGTTACGCGTGTGGCCCCGGTCATACCTGATGGCGTGAACATGGGGCTTCGCTCGTCAGATCCGGCCCGCCCTCGCATCTCACCCTCGACCGACCCACACCCAGAGTCGGATCGATGGAGGAGGGCCAGAGATGACCACCGAAGCCATTCACGTCGAGCTCGTCGCGCTGTACGACGGCGCAACGCCGGTCCGTTCCCGCTGGTCCTACCGCGCCGACCACCCGTACACGGTGGTCGCCGCGTTCCAGACGGAACGGGACCGGTGGGTCGAGTGGGTGTTCTCCCGCGAGCTGCTCGTGGCGGGGCTGACCGAGTCCGCCGGTCTCGGCGACGTCCGGTTCAGCCCCCTCGAGGAGCGCGGGCTGCGCATGCTCGTCGTCGAGATCGAGTCGCCGGAGGGCTACGCCCTGCTCGAGGTGGACCACGAGGCGGTCGCCGAGTTCCTCGGCGCGACCGAATCGCTCGTCCCGCTGGGCAGCGAGAGCGAGCACTTCGACGTCGACGCGCTGATCGACGAGCTCACCAGGGTCTGACCGGGCGCGCGGTCGACCATGAGCGGTGTTCCCGGGGTTCCTGGACGATCCCCGGGAACACCGCTCATGACGGTTCTTTCTCGACCACGCAGTCAGGGCCGGGGAATACGAGGCCCTCGTGCCCGTCCGGGTAGCGGACGACGTAGGGCGGCCCGCCGTCCTCCCCGCGCACCTCGATGATCTCGGCGATCTGGTCCGGGTTTCCTACTGTGCGACCGTGCACGTGCAGCCGGTCGCCGATCGCGGCCTGCATGTCCCCAGGGTAAGTCCGTTCGGACCGGAGCGCTTCTAGTCTGTTGGGGTGGTGTCCGAGGTTCTGGCGCGGGTCGACGGGGTGTGCGGGGAGCTGGTGCTGCGGCGGGTGGGCCGCCACCACGAGATCATCGCGAACGGGGTGTTCCTGATGGACACCCGCAACGGCGAGTCGGAGCGGCTGATGGTCCGCGCCGCCGCCGACCGCATGCCACCGGGGTCGACCGTGCTGATCGGCGGGCTCGGCGTCGGCTTCTCCCTCCGCGAGGCGCTGGACCACCCGGCCGTCGGCGCGGTGGTCGTGGTCGAGCGCGAGCAGGCGGTGATCGACTGGAACCGCACCGAGCTGGGCAACGCGGCCGTGCTCGCCGACCCCCGGGTGCGGGTGGTGCGCGCGGACCTGCTGACGTGGCTGCCGTCCGCGGGCCGGTTCGGCGCGCTGTGCCTGGACGTCGACAACGGTCCGGAGTGGACAGTCGACGAGGGCAACGCGTCGCTGTACGGCCCGGCGGGCCTCGCGATGCTCGGCGCGGCGCTCGCGCCGGGCGGGGTGCTGGCGGTGTGGAGCGCGGGCCGCGCGCCGGTGTTCGTGGCCGCGCTCGCGGAGCGCTGGGGCCTGGTGGAGACGCTGGCGATCCCGGTGCCCCGGGGTGAGCCCGACCTGGTTTTCCTGGTGACCAGATCGAGATCGGAACCCGGTAACTGACGCCCGGCGCGGCGCGATCTCCGGGATGAGGTCCTGGAGGTGCGATGCTTCGACGCCGACCGCGCCGAACCGCCCCGTCGTGGGTGCGCCACCCGGCCGCCGTGCCACTGCTGCTGGCGACGCTGTACCTGACGGCGACCGTCGTGAACGTGTTGCTGGCCATCACCATGAACGTCCTGTGGCCCGCCCTTTTCGCGTCACTGCTTGCCTTCGTGACCGTGCTCTGCGCCGGCACCGCGTGGCGCCGCTTCTAGCCCTGGCACGGCAGGCTCCGTCTGCTCGAACGTGCGCCGCGAGCCCGACTTCTGCCCGGGCCCCGCGATCCGGATCGGCAGCGACGGGCCGGTCGCTAGACCGAACGGGTGACTTTTTCGCGGTCTCAAAAGGAAAGCCGGTGGTCAGCGCGGCTTTCTCACCTGCGCAGGTGCAGATGCACGGGCATTCACAGTGCCTTTTCAAGATCGAATCCCGCGTTTACCGGCATGGCAGGCGTCGCTACGCTGAGTTGGTTCCCGACCCTGGCTGTTTGTGAGGTTTTGCGATGTCCGAGACGGCGTCCAAGTACGACGCGCCGAGCATGGTTCCGGTCGGGGTGGACCCGACCAGGGCGAGCATCGCCCGCGTCTACGACGCGTTCCTGGGCGGCAAGGACAACTACGCGATCGACCGCGAGGTCTTCCAGAAGGTGCAGAAGGTGGCGCCGGAGGCGCGGGACCTCGCGTGGTCGAACCGGAACTTCCTGACCAGGGCGGTCCGCTTCCTCACCGACCAGGGCGGCATCCGCCAGTTCCTCGACTGCGGTTCCGGTCTGCCCACCGCCGAGAACACGCACCAGATCGCGCAGCGCATCGACCCGGAGGCGCGGGTCGTCTACGTCGACAACGACCCGGTCGTCATCGCGCACGGCGAGGCGCTCCTGGAGGACAACGACTACACCCACTTCGTCGCGGCGGACATCTTCGAGCCGCAGGACGTGCTGCAGAACCCGACGGTGCGCAAGTACCTCGACTTCACCAAGCCGATCGGCCTGCTGCACGTGGGCACGCTGCACCACTACACGGCCGACAACGGCGACGAGCTGATGAAGGAGTACATCGACGCGCTGCCGTCGGGCTCGTTCGTCGCGATCTCGCACTTCCTCGACCCGGAGACGCCCGGCCACAGCGAGCTGGCGCGCCGCATGGAGGACGTGTTCCTGCACAGCCCCATGGGTTCGGGCAAGTTCCGCACGAAGGAGCAGCTGCGGAAGTTCCTGCCCGGCCTGGAGATCATCCCGCCGGGGCCCGGCAAGCCGGCCGACATCGAGCTGTCGGACCTCTGGTGGCCGGACGGCCCGCGCCTGCGGCCGCTGAGCCAGGTCGAGGAGTGCAGCGCCGCCGTGGTCGGCCGCAAGCCCTGACGTGAGTTCCGGCGCGCCCGCCACCGGAGCGGGCGCGCCCACCGTCGGCCGTGAACGTCGCAACAACCCGCTGACCTGCGAAAACGCGCGCCCCCAGTACGTAGGCGGACCCCCACCCATTCCCGGGGGCCACCCGCCATGCCAGTCTACCGGTGGGCACCGACAATTCCAGGGCGTCGCGCGAAACTGTGGACAACCGGCCCACCTGTGGACAACTGCCGGGCCCCGGGCATCTGGTCGAAACCACCGTCGGGACCAGGCACGGACCGGTAGCGTCGCCGCCGTGCCAACCTTTCTCGATCTTCAGGACGACGCCGCGCTGCTGTCGTTGGAACACCAGCTCCACCTCGCGGAGACCATCGGCGAGCACTCGTGGGAGGTCGACCTCGCCGTGCCGAGGTTCGCCTTCACCGGCGACCACCCGGTGACCGCGACCGCACTGCACCTGCTCGGCAGCGCCGCCCCCGGCCCGCGCTCGTGGCTGTGGTCGTGGGCGAACCCGACGGGTTACCGGCAGGAGGTCGTCTGGCTGGCCGAGCAGCTGCGTGACTTCGGCAAGCAGTACGGCATCCCCGAGCTGTCCGAACCGGAGGTCCCGTTCGACGACCTCCCCGGCTCGCCGACCGAACCCGCGCAGGTCGCGTCGCTGATGATGGAGGCCGCGAAGGCCGTCTCGAAGCGGTGGACCGGCTACCAGGGGCCCGTCGGCGGCGGCACGCGCGTCGGCATGCTGATCGAGCACCCCGACTTCGTGCTGCCCGCACCGGAAGGCCCGCGCGTGTCCCGCGTGCTGCAGCAGGGCCTGATGGAACTGCGCTTCTTCGACCAGCGCCGCGGCTTCCGCGCCTACGCGCTCAACCGCGGCCTGCGCGTGCAGGAGAACGACACCCAGATGCTCGTCGAGGGGCCCACGTTCTCGGCCACGGTGTCCTTCACGGAGAACAACCTGGTGTCCGGCATGAGCGTCAACATGGGTGGTACCCCGCAGCGGTGATCAACACGCTCGACGCGATCTACGGCGACATCACCGAGCACGTCAGCGAGCTGGGGCCGGCCGAGTTGCTGCGCCCCAGCCGCTGCGCCGGGTGGACGGTCGGCGACGTCCTCTACCACCAGCTGCTCGACGCGCGGCGGGCGCTCGTCACCTTCGCGAGCCCCGCCGCCGGGCCGCCGGACGTCGACGAGGTCACCTACTGGCGGGGTTTCGCACCCGGCGACGACGACAGCGCCGCCCACGCCCGGCACGTCCGCATCGTCGCCTCCGCCTACTCCGACGGCATGCTCGGCCGGGAGTGGCGGGACACCGCGGCCGCGGCGGTGCGCGCCGCCCGCGACTGCCAGCACGACCACGTCACCACCCAGGGCCACGTGCTGCGCACCGCCGACTTCGTGTCCACATTGGTCTTCGAGGCCACGGTCCACCACCTCGACATGACCGGCGAACCACCGGCCCCCGCCGCGCTGCGGCTCGTGCGCCGCGTGCTCGACGGCCTGCTCGGCGAGCCCGGCCCCGACTGGGACGACCGCACCTACGCGCTCAAGGCCACCGGCCGCGAACCGCTCACCGACGCGGAACGCGCGGTGTACGGGCAGCGTTTTCCCGTGACGGGCTAGGCCTTCGCGGCCTTGGCGGCCGCCTTCATCTGCTTCTTGTACGCGCGCACCTCGAGCAGGCTCGCCTGGTCGGTGATGTCCGCGACCGACAGGTGCGTGCCCTTCTTGCCGAACTCGCCCGCGGCCTTCTGCCAGCCGGTCGCCTTCAGGCCGCGCTGCTTGCCGAGCAGCGCGAGGAAGATCTGCGCCTTGATGTCGCCGTAGCCCGGCAGCGCCTTCAACCGCCTGAGCACCTCGGCGCCGTTCGGCTTGCCCGCCGTCCACAGGGCTTCGGCGTCGCCGTCGTACTCGTCGACCAGGCCCTGGCACAGCGCCTGGATCCGCTTGGCCATGGACCCGGGGAAGCGGTGGATCGCGGGCGGTGTCGAGCACAGCGCGGCGAACTTCTCGGGGTCGTACTCGGCGATCGTGCGTGCGTCGAGCGAGCCGATGCGGTCGAGGATCTTCTTCGGCCCGGCGAAGGCCGTTTCGATCGTGATCTGCTGGTCCAGCAGCATGCCGATGAGGAGCGCCAACGGCTCGCGGTCGAGCAGCTCGTTCGCCTCGGAGTCAGTGGTCAGCCAGATCGCCATGGCGTCATCATGGCACGTCCGCCTACCTCGCGGAGAGTAGCCACGACCCGGTCGCTACCCCGGCGGGCGCACGGTAGGTGTCGCGTGCGCGCCGACGACAGGAGCCCGGCGCGAAACGACCATAAAGGGCATGACCACCACGATCGAACGCACGCGCAGGCTGACCCCGACGACGTACAAGCTGCTGCTGTTGCTGCACATCGTCGTCTCCGTCGGGTGGCTCGGCCTCAACGTCGGGAACCTGACGCTCGCCATCACCGGCCTGACCACCGACGACCCGGGCACGCAGCACACGGCGTTCGGCGCGATGTACCTGGTCGGGGGAACGCTGCTGATCCCCGTGAGCCTGCTGGCGCTGGTGTCCGGTGTGCTGCTGGGGATCTACACGAGATGGGGCTTGATCAGGTACTGGTGGGTGGCGGTGAAGCTGGCACTGACCGTGATCGCCGTCGTGCTGATCCCGGTGTCGCTGCTGCCGGGCCTGAGCGAGCTGTCCGCGCTGATGGCGGTCACCCCGGCCGACCAGCTGGCCGACACGGGCCCGCTGGCGCTGGACATGCTGGCGGCGGGCTGCGTGTCGACGACGATGTACGTGACGAACGCGGTGCTGTCGGTCCTCAAGCCGTGGGGCCGCACGCGCCGGGTCGCGTAGCTTGGCGGTGTGCTCAAGCCCGATTACCCGATCACGACCGCCCGCCTCGTCCTCCGCCGGTTCACCGAGTCCGACCTCGACGCGCTGCACGCCTACCACAGCCTGCCCGACGTGGCCCGCTTCCTGTTGTGGGAGGCGCGGACCCGCGAGGAGTCGGCGCAGTCGCTGAAGTTCCGCATCGACCACCCGACGATCGAGAAGGAAGGCGACGGTGTCGTCTTCGCCGTCGAGCACGACGGGGAGCTGATCGGGGAGGTGAACCTGCGGTGGCTGTCGGCCGAGCACGGCAGCGGTGAGCTGGGGTTCATCTTCGACCCGCGCCACCACGGCCACGGTTACGCCCGCGAGGCGGCGGTCGAGGTCCTGCGGATGGGGTTCGAGCAGCTGGGCCTGCACCGGATCATCGGCCGCGCCGACGCCCGCAACACCGCGTCCGCGAAGCTCATGGAGCGCCTCGGCATGCGCAGGGAGGCGCACTTCGTGAAGAACGAGATCGTGAAGGGCGAATGGACCGACGAGGTCGTGTACGCCATGTTGGCGGAGGAGTGGCGCGCCAGGACGTGAGGGGGCGGCCGCCGGCCCCCGGTTTCCAGCGTAACGCGCACCCCCGACAGACCGGCCCGCACGACGTCGAGTTGTCCACAGGTGGGCCGGTTGTCCACAGTTTCGCGCGACGCGCTGGAATTGTCGGTGCCCACCGGTGAGTGATGGCTCGTTAGTGGTCTTGTGGCTGGCTGGTGGCCCGTGACTCGCGGTAGTTCTTCGACGGCGTCGCCACTCGAGGGTCACGGGTCGGCACGAGGGTGCCGTCCACCCGACTTACTGGGTGGGAGTTTCCGCAGGTCAGCGGCTTGTTGCGGGCGCCTTTCCGTTGGTGGCGGACCGCTTCGGCCCGGTCTCGGCGAGGCGTGCCGGACCAGGACGCTCTCCGAGCGCACCCAGGGGGACGGTCTCAGGGAGATCCAGGGGTTCACCCCCGATGGCGGAGATCGCTTTCCCCACAAGGCTTTCCGGCATGAGACGAATCACGACCATCGCTGTCGCCGCCGCGGCCGCGCTCGCCACCATCGCCACCCCGGCCGCCGCGGAACCGCTCGACCCCGCCCCGCTCGAGGCCGCCATCGCGGGCCTGCCCAACGACGAGGCGAGCGGCGCGCTCCTCCAGGTCCGCACCGACCACGGCGACTGGCGCGGCACCTCCGGCGTCGCGAACGTCCACACCGGACAGAAGGTCCCGGTCAACGGCCGCTTCCGGATCGGCAGCATGACCAAGACGTTCACGGCCACCGCCGCCCTGCAGCTGGTCGCCAGGGGCAAGCTCAACCTGCACCGGACCGTGCAGTCCTACGACCGCGGCATCCTCCCGGCCGAGTTCCCGCCCATCACGATCGACCAGCTCCTCACCTACACGTCCGGCCTGCCGAGCATGGACATCGACCACAAGGACCCCGTCTGGTTCCTCGAACACCGCTTCGACACCTGGACGCCGCGGCAGCTGTTCGACCTCGCCTTCTACAAGAACGGCACCGCCAAGGACATGCTGTTCGACCCCGGCACCGCCCAGAAGTACGGCAACATCGACTACCTCGTCCTCGGCGCCGTCATCGAGAAGGTCACCGGCCGCCCGTACGGCGACGCGATCCGCGACGGGATCATCAAGCCGCTGCGCCTGTCCGCCACCACCGTCCCGGGCACCGACACCAAGATCCGCGGGCCGCACGCGCGCGGCTACGAGGAGCAGGACGGCACCTACACCGACATCACCGCGGCCAACCCGACCTACCAGTGGGCCGCCGCCGAGATGATCTCCAACGCGCCCGACCTGGACCGGTTCCTCACGGCGCTGCTGGGCGGCAGGCTCCTGCCGAAGGCGCAGACCGACCTGCTCTTCGAGATCCCCGACGTCGACCTGCACGGCAGCGACCAGCACGCCTACCTGGGGCACGGCATCGCGCGCCTCATGGCCGGGAACACCGAGTTCTGGGGCAAGACCGGCGACCGCCCCGGCTACAACAACGGCATGGCGGCCACGAGGGACCTCGGCATGCGCGTCGTGTTCTCCGTCAACACACTGCACATGGGCGGCAGCGAGCAGCCGGTCGTGACGCGGAAGATCATCGCGGCGGTGGCGGGCCTCGCCTGAGCGGGCCTAGCAGTACGCGTGTACCGTTTGCGGGGGCTGAACGTACCGCACGCGCGCACCGAAGACGCGGAGAGGAGCATCCCGGCACATGGCCAAGATCAAGGTCCAGGGGACGGTCGTCGAGCTCGACGGCGACGAGATGACCCGCATCATCTGGCAGTTCATCAAGGACAAGCTGATTCACCCGTACCTGGACATCAACCTGGAGTATTACGACCTGGGCATCGAGCACCGGGACGCGACCGACGACCAGGTCACGGTCGACGCCGCGAACGCGATCGCCAAGCACGGTGTCGGTGTGAAGTGCGCCACGATCACGCCCGACGAGGCGCGGGTCGAGGAGTTCGGCCTGAAGAAGATGTGGCGGAGCCCGAACGGCACCATCCGCAACATCCTCGGCGGCGTGATCTTCCGCGAGCCGATCGTCATCTCCAACATCCCGCGGCTGGTGCCGGGCTGGACCAAGCCGATCATCGTCGGCCGGCACGCCCACGGTGACCAGTACAAGGCCACGGACTTCAAGGTCCCCGGCCCCGGCACGCTGACGGTCACCTACACCCCGGCCGACGGCGGCGAGCCGATGGAGTTCGAGGTCGCGAACTACCCGGAGGGCGGTGGCGTCGCGATGTCGATGTACAACTACCGCTCCTCCATCGAGGACTTCGCGCGCGCGTCGTTCCGCTACGGCCTCGAGCGCCAGTACCCGGTCTACATGTCGACCAAGAACACGATCCTCAAGGCCTACGACGGCATGTTCAAGGACGTGTTCCAGGAGATCTTCGACAACGAGTTCAAGTCGGAGTTCGACGCCAAGGGCCTCACCTACGAGCACCGGCTCATCGACGACATGGTCGCCGCGGCGCTCAAGTGGGAGGGCGGCTACGTCTGGGCCTGCAAGAACTACGACGGTGACGTGCAGTCCGACACGGTCGCGCAGGGCTTCGGCTCGCTCGGCCTGATGACGTCGGTGCTGATGACGCCGGACGGCAAGGTCGAGGCCGAGGCCGCGCACGGCACGGTGACCAGGCACTACCGCCAGCACCAGGCAGGCAAGCCGACGTCGACCAACCCGATCGCGTCGATCTTCGCCTGGACCCGCGGCCTCGAGGCGCGCGGCAAGCAGGACGGCACGCCCGAGGTCATCGGCTTCGCCGAGACCCTGGAGAAGGTCATCATCGAGACCGTCGAGAGCGGCAGGATGACCAAGGACCTGGCCCTGCTGATCAGCAAGGACCAGGAGTTCCAGACCACCGAGGAGTTCCTCGCGACCCTGGACGAGAACCTGCAGAAGAAGATGGCCTCCGCCTGATTCTCTCCGCGACACCGGAGGAGCCACGCCCGCGCGCCGGGCGTGGCTCCGCTGTTTTTCACGGAGCGTGGCGGCGGCCGCCGCGGCGCTGCTTCGGCAGAGTGGTTCGTCATGGCAATCATGTGCATCTCGACGGAGCTGAGCTATACAGGTCGGTGAAGCCACGGCGCGTTGAGGAGCATGCCGGTGAAGATCAAGTGGAGTGGCAAGCGGACGTTGATCGCCCTCGTGCTGCTCGCCGGGGTCGGGCTGCTGTACGTGCAGGGCGCCGACCAGCGGCGGGAGGAGCAGCGGGACACGCCGGCGTCCAGTGAGACGGCGGCCTGCCGCGTGGAGTCCACCACCGACGGCCTGCGGGTCCGGTCGGCGCCCGCCATCGACCCGCGGAACGTGGTCGACGAGCTGGCCCGCGGCGAGGAGGTCGACGCCTCGACGGAGGTCAAGAACGGCTTCCGCAAGCTGGGCGAGGGCCGCTGGGTGTCCGAGCAGTACCTGCGCCCGCTCGCGGGCACGAGCTGCTAGCCGAGGTCGACGACCAGGCCCTCGTCGGCGGCGAGCAGCTCGCCGGTGAAGTGCTCGGCGGCCTGCCGGAGCGACACGCCCCGGTCGTTGCCGGGCCAGAAGTGCGTGAGCATGAGGCGCCGTGCGCGTGCCTGTGCCGCCCAGTGCCCGGCCTCCGCGGCCGACAGGACGTTGCGCGGGCCCTCCGGCTGGTGCTGGAGCGTCGCGTCCATCACGTAGAGGTCGGCGTCGCGACCCAGCTCGGCGAGCCGCTCCGACGGCCCCGTATCACCCGTGTAGGCGACCGTCTTGTGCCCAGCCTGCAGCCGTACGCCCGCGTTGGTCACGTAGTGCGGCAGTTCGACGCTCGTCAGCTCGAACGGGCCCACCTTGTGGGTGGCGGGCAGCTCGTGCACGTCGAACAGCTCGGCGAGCCGCGGCTCCGGTTCGAGGCCGTCGACCAGCTCCGCCACCCCGAGCGGGCAGAACAGCGGGATGCGGTCGAACGTCCGCTCGCCGTAGTGGCGGACCCGCAGGAGCCCGTTGAGGTCGACGCAGTGGTCGCTGTGCTGGTGGGTCACGACGACCGCGTCGACGGCCCCGTTCGGGCACAGCGCGAGCAGGCGGGGCAGTGTCCCGAACCCCAGGTCCAGCACGAGCCGGAACCCGGCGTGCTCGACGAGGAACCCCGCGCACGCGCGCCCGGGCTCGGGCCAGGCGGCGCAGCTCCCGAGAACGGTGATCTTCACGACGCGGCAGCGTAACCGGGTTGCCCGCGCTTCCGGGCGGGTGACAGGGTCGCGGCGTGGACGAACCCTTGCTCACCGAACGCAGGCCGTTGCCCATCGACGGGCGGCTCGGGCAGCAGCTGGCCTTCCTGATCGAGGTCGACCGGCTGAAGACGGTGCTGCGGGCGTCGACGCTGGCGGCCGCGGACCGGCGGGAGAACGACGCCGAGCACTCCTGGCACCTCGCGCTGATGGTCCCGGTGCTCGCCGAGTACGCCGACGAGCCCATCGACGTCGGGCACACGATCCGGCTGGTCGTCGTGCACGACCTCGTCGAGATCTACGCCGGCGACACGCCCCTCTACGACGACCGACTGCGCACCGACCAGGTCGAACGCGAGCTGGCCGCCGCGGACAAGCTGTTCGGGCTGCTGCCGGCCGACCAGGCGCGCGAGTTCCGCGCGCTGTGGGACGAGTTCGAGGAGCGCAGGACGCCGGAGGCCAGGTTCGCCAAGGCCATCGACCGCCTCGAGCCCAACCTGCTCAACTGGATGGCGGGCGGCGGCACGTGGCTGACACCGGGAGTCACAGCCGACACCGTCCGGGACAGAACCGCACACATCGGTGAAGCGTCTATGGCATTGGGAGAGGCGATGCGGGCCCTCATCGCGGGCGCGGAGCGCAACGGCTGGGTCGCCGCAGGTCAACAAGGCGGTGCCCGACCCGAGTGATCGTCCGCACAACGAGGGGTCTACTCTCCCGCGACGTACCGATTGGGCTAACTCGACACCACCGTGTGTGGAGTTCCCAGTCTGCGGTCCCCCAAACGGGGGTTACCCGATGGTGACGAGCGCAGGAGGCGCACCAGTGCGCAACCGAGTTGTCTCGGCGGTGGTCGAGCTGGTTCGGGTGAGTGTGGTCCTGGCCCTGGTGCCGGTCGCCCTGGTGACCGGCGCGGCGGTGGCGAGCGCGAGCACGGCGGACGGCGTCGCCGCGTCGAGCATGCAGTTCCCCATCGGCCCGGTCGGCATCGCGGCCATCGTGGTCGGCCTGGGCGGTCTGGTGACCGGCCTCGTGCGGCACCGCAGGCGCGTGGTCGCCGCGGCCGCCGTCGCCGACGCCGCGGACCCGGCCGACAAGGCGGCCGCCTGAGCGGTCAGTGGGCCAGCTTGAGCCCGACAACCCCGACGACGATCAACAACAGGCAGAGCAACCGCGCGACGGTGGCCGGTTCGCCGAGGAACACCATCCCGAACACAGCGGTCCCCACCGCGCCGATGCCCACCCACACCGCGTAGCCGGTGCCGATCGGGATCGTGCGCATGGCGTAGGCCAGCCCGCCCATGCTGAGCACGAGCGCACCGAAGAACACGAGCGACGGAACCAGCTTGGTGAACCCCGAGCTCTTCCCGAGGGCGATCGCCCACACGGTCTCGAACAGCCCGGAAACGACGAGAATGATCCAGTTCATGGTCGGCTGCGCGCCGTCTTTGCCTGGCCGGGTACGGCACGCTCTCGTCCGGGGTGCCCGCCTGATCGCGGCACCGGTTCCGAAGTTACCCCACGGCGTCCCGTGCGGGCTGGTGATGGAGAGCGACCTCACCAGCCTGTGGACAGGTGCCGGTCGGGCGGCCGGAAATGTCGGTGGCATGCCGTAACGTGGTTCGAGGGGGCCGGAGGCCACGCCCGCCCTCGGGCGCTCTCGTCCGCGGTCGGCCATCGCGTGCACTCCGCTGGGCAGGGCGATCGCTTCCCGCTCGGTTAGGCGACCGCGGGCACCCGCTCGGCGTTCGCGACCGGTCGGCTGTCGCGTTCGGCTCCGCCACTGTTCGCTACGACCGTCGTCTACCGCGTCCGCTCGGTCCGCGTCCGCTCGGTGTCCGCGTCCGGTTGGTCATCGTGGTCGTTGGTCTTCGGGGCGTTCCGCTAGACGAGTAATGCGTAAGTCGGGGCGGTGGCCGGTGACGGCGAAGGGTGTTCAAGATCAGTTTGTGACGACCGACCTGAACACCCTTCTCACCGCACTCCACGTCAAGATCGATGACCACCTCGCCGGTAGGCGTCGGATGGGCAGACCACCGAAGCTCACCGACGCGGAGCTGGTCACCCTGGCCGTGGCCCAGGCATTGCTCGGGTTCACCTCCGAGGCCCGCTGGCTGCGGTTCCTACCCCTCAGGATGCCCGGCGCGTTCCGCAACCTGCCCGGTCAATCCGGCTACAACCGGCGCCTGCGCGCCGCGTTACCGCGCTGGTTCTGGGGCCTGCGCCTGCACCTGGTCTGCACCCCGGCCGGACTACCGGTCACCTGGGCGCTGGCCGATCCGAAGATCGACGAGCGGCGGGTGCTCATGGCGATCTGCGACCACGAACCCGACCTGCTCACCGAGCGTCCCGGACTGCTGATCATCGCCGACAAGGGCTACGTCTCCCGTGAACTGGACCAGTTCTTGCACGAACGCGGAGTCCTGCTGATCCGGCCGTCCTACCGCAACCGCACACCCCATCCCGGTGAGCCGCTGCTCAAGTCGATCCGCCAGCTCATCGAGTCGGTCAACGACACGCTCAAAGGCCAGTTGGATCTGAAACAGCACGGCGGACGCACCATCGAGGGCGTCGCAGTCCGCATCGCCCAACGACTTCTGGCCCTGACCGCCGCCATCTGGCACAACCGTGCCACCAACCAACCCCTCACCCGGTCCCTGACCGCCTACGACCACTGACCGACATACGCATTACCCGTCTAGGTGTCGTTCGGCGGTTGGGCCTTCACGTTCGCTGCGGCTTCGCGACCACTTGGCTTCGCGTTCGCCTCTCCGCGATCGACCGCATGCGTTCGGCTCCGCGACCTGCCGCTTCCGCTGGGCAACCGCGATTGTCCGGCTGTCATGACCGCTCGCGTCGTGCCCGGGGGAGCCCCACAAGGTCGCCCCCGCGTCGAGGGGCGGCCTCCGGCCCCCGGTTGCCAGCCTACGCAGGGGGACCGACAACAACGGCCGGTCGAGCCGCGGCCTGTGGACAGCCCGGGCACCTGTGGACAACCACCCCACCAACCACCTTCGCCCGGCCGGAACTGTCGGTGGCATGCCGTAGCGTGGTTCGAGGGGGCCGGAGGCCACGCCCCTCCGCCTCTGGGAGAATCGTCCCGTGCAGGAAACGCAAGAACGTCGCCCCCGAGTCCTGTCCGGGATCCAGCCGACGGCGGACTCGTTCCACCTCGGCAACTACCTCGGCGCGGTGCGCCAGTGGGTGGCCCTCCAGGAGACGCACGAGACGTTCTACTGCGTGGTCGACCTGCACGCGATCACCGTCGAGCACGACCCCAAGCTGCTGCGCAAGCGCACCCGCGTGTCCGCCGCCCAGCTGCTCGCGCTCGGCATCGACCCCGACCGCGCCACCCTGTTCGTGCAGAGCCACGTGCCCGAGCACGCCCAGCTCGGCTGGGTGATGCAGTGCCTCACCGGCTTCGGCGAGGCGAGCCGCATGACGCAGTTCAAGGACAAGTCCGCCAAGCAGGCGCAGGACCGGATCACGCTCGGCCTCTTCGGGTATCCGTCGCTGCAGGCCGCGGACATCTTGTGCTACCAGGCGAACCACGTGCCCGTCGGCGAGGACCAGCGCCAGCACCTCGAGCTGACCCGCGACCTCGCGCAGCGCTTCAACACCCGCTTCGGCAAGACCTTCACGCTGCCGGAGCCGTACATCCTCAAGGACGCGGCCAAGATCTACGACCTGCAGGACCCGGGCGCGAAGATGAGCAAGTCCGCGTCCTCGCCGAGCGGCATCGTCGAGCTGCTCGACGACCCGAAGGTGTCGGCCAAGAAGATCCGCTCCGCGGTCACCGACACCGAGCGCGAGATCGTCTACGACCCGGAGCGCAAGCCGGGCGTGTCCAACCTGCTCGTGATCCTGTCGGCGTTCACCGGCCGCACCGCGGCCGAGCTCCAGGACGACTACGCCGGCAAGGGCTACGGCGACCTGAAGAAGGACGTCGCCGAGGCGCTCGTCGAGTTCGTCACCCCGGTGCAGGTCCGCGTGAAGTCCTACCTGGACGACACGACCGAGCTGGACAAGATCCTGGCGCGGGGCGCGGAGCGGGCACGCGAGGTCGCGTCGCGGACGCTGGCGCGGGCGTACGACAAGCTCGGGTTCCTGACACCCGCGTAGGCGTTCGTCCTGCGAACACGGCCCGCGGGGGCTAGCGTTTGTCTGTGGCGGACAAAGAATCCTTCCTGACCCGGCAGCGCAGGAAGCGGCCGTGGCTGGACCACCTCGTGCGCGCCGGCGAGTCGTACACCGAGCGGTACGGCAACCACTACGCCGCCGCGATCACGTACTTCAGCGTGCTGTCGTTGTTCCCGCTCATCATGATCGCGTTCGCCATCGCCGGTTTCGTCCTGGTCGGCAACGACACACTGCTGACCGAGATGAAGAACGGCATCACCGAGGCGGTGCCGTCCGGCCTCGGGGAGACCATCAACGACGTGGTCGACGAGGCAATCAAGTCCCGCAGCACGGTCGGTGTCCTCGGCCTGCTCGCGGCCGTGTACTCGGGCCTCGGCTGGATGTCGAACCTGCGGGACGCGCTGACCGCGCAGTGGGGCCAGGAGAACAGGCAGCGGCCGTTCCTGTCCACAATGGCCAAGGACCTCCTCGCGCTGCTGGGTCTCGGCCTGGCGCTCGGCATCTCGTTCGGACTGTCCGCAGTGGGCGGTGGCCTCGGTTCGTGGCTGCTGAACCTGGTCGGCCTGGACGACGACGCGTGGGCGCTGTTCCTGTTGCGGCTGGCGACCATCGTCCTGTCGCTCGCCGCGAACTGGCTGGTGTTCCTGTGGGTCCTGTCCCGCCTGCCGCGTGAACGCGTGAGCGCGAAGTCGGCGATCCGGGGCGCGATCGCCGCCGCGATCGGGTTCGAGGTCCTGAAACAGGTCTTCACGATCTACCTGGCGAGCGTCACGACGTCCCCGGCGGGCACGGTGTTCGGCCCGATCCTGGGTCTGCTGCTGTTCGCGAACTTCGTGTCCCGCTTCCTGCTGTTCATCACCGCGTGGACGGCGACCGCGCGCGAGAACATCATCGAGGAGCCGCCGGCGCCGCCCCCGCCCGCGGTGATCAGCCCGCGGATGGTCGTGCGCAAGGGCCCGGACGCGAGGAGCGCCGCGAGCCTGGTCGGTGTCGGCGCGGTGCTGGGCCTGTTGCTGCGCAAGAAGAAGCGCCCGGTGGAATAGGCCCCTGAACGACGCCCAAACCCCCCGCTGACCTGCGAAAACGCCCCACCCAGTACGTACGGCAACCCCCACCCGTTCCCGGGGGCCACCCGCCATGCCAGTCTACCAGGGGGGACCGACAATTCCGGGCGTTGCCGGGGATCTGTGGACAACCGGACCGGTTGTGGACAACTCAGCGAGCGGCGCGGGCCGCGCGGGCACGGCGGCGGCGCATCCACATGCCCAGCACCACCAGCACCGCCAAGCCCGCGAGGACGACCAGCGGCAGCCCGACGTTCCCGAACGCCGACCGGTCCGTCTCCGCCTCGGTGGGCTCCTCGTTCGACACCGGCCGGGCATCGGACTCGGTCTGCTCACCCTGCTTGTTCGGGTTCGGCTTGGGCTGTGCCTCCGGTGACTGGGTCACCAGCTCGCCGACCGGCTTCACGTCCGCCTTCGCCAGGGCGAACCCGTAGTCCAGCAGCGCCGCGCCCTGCAGGGCGAGCGGCTCCTGCTCCCGCTCGCCGCGCAACAGCACGACCGCGAGCCGGCGGCCGTCGCGTTCCGCGGCGCCCACGTACGTGTGCCGGGCGTCGTCGGTGAAGCCGGTCTTGCCGCCCAGGAAGCCCTCGTACTCGCCGAGCAGCCGGTTGTCGTTGTTGACCTGGAACCCGGGGCGTCCGCCGTAGCCGGGGAAGTCGATCTGCCGGGTCCTGGCCGCCTTCGCGAACTCCTCGTGCGCCATGGCGGCGCGGAAGATCAGGCTCTGGTCGTACGCGGACGTCATCATGCCGGGACCGTCGAGGCCGGACGGGGTCGCCGCGCGGGTGTCGAGCGCGCCCAGCTCCTTGGCCAGCGCGTTCATCTTCGCCAGCGCCGCCTCGGTGCCGCCGAGTGCCCTGGCCAGGGCGTACGCCGCGTCGTTGCCCGAGCGCATCACCAGCGCGTTCAGCAGCTGCTCGACCGTGTACCTGCCGCCGGGGCCGATGCCGACCTTCGTGCCCTCCTGGTTCGCGTCCTCCTGCGTGCCGGTGACGACGGTCTCCGGGCGCAGTTCGCGGATCACCACGATCGACAGCAGCACCTTGATCAGCGACGCGGGCCGCTCGCGGGCGTGCGGGTCCTTCGCGGCGAGGACCTTGCCGGAGTCGAGGTCGGAGATGACCCACGTGGCCGCGGTGACCTTCGGCGGGGCCTCGCTGCCCTCGGGCTGCACGAGGCCGCACTCACCCATACGAGTTCCCCCGACCGGGTCTTCGGGTACGGGGAGTGGTTCCGGGCTCGGCTCGCCGGGCTTCGGCTCTTCCGACGTGTCGACGGGTGGCGGCGGGAGCTGGCGGTTCTGGCACGCGCCCTGTGCGGAGTCGTTGTCACCGGTCGTCGGCTCCACCTGGCGGGCCGAGCGTGCGGCCGCGGCACCGGGAGCGGCGACGATTGTGGTGATGACCAGGGCGCACAGCGACAAGACGAGAGCCGGAACGAACCTGGTGGCTGCTTGGCGCACGGGAGAAGCCTAGGACCTACGCGTCGTACACCCGCGCCGACCCTCTGCGAAGGCCGGGAAAAGGGCTTTGCTAGCGCGCGCCGGCAAAGCCCCTTTTCGGGTGAAATCGAATCAGGAGGTCTGGTCGTCGATCTCCGCCTCGGCGGCGGCGCGCTTGACCGCGTCGACGCCGTTGATGACGCCCGACTTCGTCTTGTAGCTCTCGCCGGTGGCGACGACCTCGCCGTTGCCCGCCTTGAGGCGGAAGCGGTACTCGCCCTTCGAGTCGGTGTAGATCTCGAACTTCGCGGCCATGTGCTCTCCAGTCAGCTCTGACGTGTGGGTTCGCCGCGGCCGCGGTGGGGATCACGGGGACGCGGGCGCCGCAGTTTACGTCCGCCGCCCACCCCTTTGGGGCTAGATTGGTCACGTGAACGCGCCGAGCCCCGGACAGCAGGCGAGGGTGTCCTCCCGGCAGCAGTCGAGGCTGCTCGCACTACTGCGCGACGAGGGCCCCATGTCGCGCGTCGCCCTCGGTGAACGGCTCGACCTGCCCCGCGCCAAGCTGACCGGCGAGCTGTCCCGCCTGGTCGACACGGGTCTCGTCGAGATCGGCGGCCCCGCCGCGAGCCGGGGCGGGCGCCGGTCCACGCTCGTCCACCTCGCCGACGACCTGCGGTTCGTCGCCGCCGACGTGGGCGCGACCTCGGTCAACGTCGCCATCACCGACGCGCGCTGCGAGGTGCTCGCGAGCCAGAGCGAGGAGTGCGACGTCCGCCAGGGCCCCACGCCGGTGCTCGGCCGCGTGGTCGACCTCGCCGAACGCGTGCTCCAGAAGGCGCCGGGCAGGCTCATGGGCGCGGGCATCGGCCTGCCGGGCCCGGTGAGCTTCCGCGACGGCATGCCGGTCGCGCCGCCGATCATGCCCGGCTGGGACCGCTACCCCGTGCGCGACGAGCTGGCGGGCAAGTGGGGCTGCCCCGTCACCGTCGACAACGACGTGAACGTCATGGCGCTCGGCGAGCGCCACGCCGGCGTGGCCCGCTCGCTCGACGACCTCATCTTCGTCAAGGTCGGCACCGGCATCGGCTGCGGGATCGTGCTCGGCGGCAAGGTGTACCGGGGCGTCGCGGGCACCGCGGGCGACATCGGGCACATCCGGCTCGACGACTACGGCCCCGCGTGCGCGTGCGGCGAGGTCGGCTGCCTCGAGGCGTACTTCGGTGGCGCCGCGCTCGCCCGCGACGCGCTGACGCTCGCCAGGTCCGGCCGGTCGACGATGCTCGCCGAGAAGCTGAACGACCACGGCAGGCTCAACGCCCAGGACGTCGGCGACGCCGCCGTGGCCGGCGACTTCGCGGCGGCGAACCTCGTGCGCGAGGGCGGCAGGCGCCTCGGGCACGTGGTCGCGTCGCTGGTCAGCTTCCTGAACCCGGGGATGGTCGTGATCGGCGGCGGCGTGTCCCGCCTCGGGCACCCGCTGCTCGCGGAGGTCCGCAGCTCGGTGTACCGCCGCTCGCTGCCGCTGGCCACGGGCAACCTGCCGATCGTGCTGTCCGAGCTCGGGGACCTGGCGGGCGTGACGGGCGCGGCCTGGTCGGCGACCGACCGCGCGTTCGCCCCGATGAACTAGCACCGCCTGCTCACGCCGTGCGCAGCCGGTCGTAGACCAGCACGATCGCGCCGGTGTCCGTGGTGGTCACGTTGGTGAGGCTCCACGACGTCGACGGGAAGCCGTCCTCGAACAGCCGCACGCCGCCGCCGGACAGCTCCGGGCACAGCACCATGCTGATCCGGTCGACCTCGTCGGCGGCGAGCAGCGCGCGGACCAGGCTCAGGCTGTTCTGGACGATGATGTCGCCGCCGTCCTGCTCGCGCAGCTCCCGGACGACCTCGGCCGGGTCGGCGTCGACGACCCGGGCGCCGGTCCAGTCGGTCTCGGTCAGGGTCGTGGAGAAGACGACCTTCTCCACCGTGTCCAGCCACTGCCCGTAGGCGCGGTCACGGGGGTCGGCGTTCTCGTCCCGGCCGACCGCGGGCCAGTAGCCGCGGAACCCCTCGTAGTTGCGCCGGCCGAGCAGCGCGGTGGTGCCGTGGTTGACGAAGCTCGTCATCATCTCCCTGGCCTGGTCGCTGACCGCGTGCTTGGCGACCCAGCTCATGTCGAAGGGGCCGCCGGGGCCGGTCACGTACCCGTCGAGGGAGACGCTGAAGCTCGCGACGACGGTGCGCTTGGTGTTCGTCTGTGTCATGACGTGAATCGTGGTCGCGGCGCCGGGACCATGCGTCTGCCAGGTGGCAGATGTTTCGCGCACCGGGTGGCAGACTCATCGGCCATGGTCGGTCGCCTCCCGGGGGACCTGTCGACGTTCGTCGGCAGGGCGGCGGAACTCGCGTCGGTGACGCAGGCGCTGCGGGAGACCAGGCTGCTGACGCTGGCCGGGCCCGGCGGCTGCGGCAAGACCCGGCTCGCGGTCCGGGCCGCGCGGGAGGTGTCCGGGGGCGGCGCGGTCTGGGTGGACCTGTCCGAGGTGACCCGCGACGACCAGGCGGTCGAGCGGGTGGCCGAGGCGCTCGAGGTGCCGGTGCCGCACGCGGACCCTGGCGCGCTGGTCGCCACCCTGGCCGGCGGCCCGGCCATGATCGTGATCGACAACTGCGAGCAGGTGCGGGCGGGCACGGCCGCGTTCGTCGAGGTCGCGCTGAGCCGCTGCCCCGAGCTGACGGTCCTGGCGACGAGCCGCGAACCCCTGGGGATCACGGGCGAGCGCGTCTGGCGGCTGACGCCGATGGTGCTGACCGAGGCGATCGACCTCCTGCTGGCACGAGCGGGTGCCGATCCGGACGACCCGGAGGCACGTGCCGCGGCCCGCCGGATCTGCGACCGCCTCGACCGGCTGCCGCTGGCGCTGGAGCTGACGGCGTCGTGGGCGGGCACGCTGTCGCTGCGGGAGATCGCGGAGATGCTGCACGAGGGCGCCGACCACCCGCTGCTCGACGGCGGCGGGCGGCAGGCCCCGTTCCGGCAGCGCAGCCTGGCCGACTCGATGGCGTGGAGCCATCGGCTGCTCACCGAGGACGAGCGGGTGCTGCTGCGCAGGCTCGCCCCGTTCCAGCAGTTCGGCGCGGACGCGGTGCGGGCCATGGGCGGCGGCCTGCTCCCCGCGTTGCGTGGACTTGTCGACAAGTCGCTCGTCGTGTGCGACGTGTCCGGCCCGAGGGCGCGGTACCGCATGCTGACGGTGGTGGCGGAGTACGCGCTGGCCCGTCTTCGTGAGGCGGGGGAGGAGACGTCGGCGAGGCACCGGCACGCACAGGTGCAGCTCGAGCTGCTGCGCGCACTGGAACCGCTGGCGGCGGAGGACAAGGACCGGTGGCGGGAGCGGGTCCACGAGTTCCGCGCGGATCTGCGGACCGCCGCCGAGTGGTGCCTGCACGGCGGCGACCCGCGCCTGGGCCGCGAACTGTGCGTGGCGGCCGCGTGGTGGTGGCACCTGACGGGCGACCGGGCGGGCCGGGAGCTCCTCCAACGCGCCGCGGCACTCGACGCGGGCGACGACGACGCGCTGCAGGCCAGGGTCCTGGTGTCGTTGGCGCTGGTGGGCGAGGTCGTGGGCCCGGACGCGGACACGTTCGCGGCGGCCGAGCGCGCGGTGGCGCTGAGCGGGGACGAGGGCACACGGTTGCTGGCGCAGCAACTGACGGCGATCGGCCTGCTCCACAAGGACCTGGACGAGGCACGCGCCCTGGCCCTGCGCACGTACCGCGAGGCTGCGGACGACCCGTTCAGCCGGGACGCGTCCGGGGTGCTGGTGGGCCTGATCGACCAGCTGGGCGACGACCACGCGAGCGCCCGCGAGTGGCTGGCGCGCTCGGCGCCCGCGCTGCTGCGCCGCGGCGACCGGGGGATCGCGACCACGGGCCTGGCCGCACTGGCCATCGGCCACGCCAGTACCGCTGACCTGGCAGCGGCGGAGGAGACCGCCGTGCAGGCCAGGCAGGCGGCCGCGCCGCTGCGCGACTTCGTCCGCTCCGGCACGGCGGCGTGGACCCTGGCCCGGGTGGTCGCGTTGCGGGGCCGCCCGGCGGAAGCGGAAACGATCCTGGACGAGCTGCAGCGGGTGATCGACGAGGCGTCGGCCCCGCCGTACGTCCCGGGGTGGTTCGCGACCCGGGCACAGGTGGCGCTGTGGCGCGGGGCGGTGGACGCGGCTCTGACCTGGTGCGAGCGGGAGTGGCACGCGTTCACCCCGGACCTGCTGCTGACCCACGCGGCGGCACTGCGCGCGGCCGGCGACGTGGACGCCGCGAGCCGCCGCCTGGAGGAAGCGTCGGCGTCACCGACCCTGACGGCCATGCCGTCGCTGCGGGCGACAGCCCTGGCGGAACGAGCCGCCCAGCTGACGCCGACGGACCCGGTCGCGGCGGCGGGGTTGCACCGAGACGCACTGCGCATCCGGCACGAGCACGGGCTGGTGCTCGGCTGCGTCGACAGCCTGGAAGCACTCGCGGCGCTGGCGGGCACCCCGGACCGTGCGGGCCTGCTGTTCGGCGCGGCGGCCAGGGCCCGGGAGGAAACGGGCTACCTGGCAGCGCGGCCGACGGTCGAGGTCCCGCTGGACCGCGGCCGCGGGTTGACGCTGGACCAGGCGGTGGACCGCGTACTGCGGGTGCGACGGTTGGCTTCACGCCCGGAGACGGGGTGGGCGAGCCTCACGCCGGCGGAACGCTCGGTGGCGGAGCTGGCGGTGCGCGGCATGAGCAACCCACAGATCGCGGCGGAGCTGTTCATCGGCCGAGGCACGGTGAAGACGCACCTGGCGCGCGCGTACGCGAAGCTCGGCGTGGCGAACCGGACCGAGCTGGCACGCGCATCGGCGGAGGAGACCTCGAAGGGGCTGTGACCTGGGGGCGCAGGGCCGCCGCCGCGTCCGACCGCGGCTCGCTCCCCGACACGCCCCGCCGGGGGCGAGCCGCATGCTGCGATCGGGTCTTGCGCGGTGCAACCGCCATCCGGGGAGCTGGGCGCGAAGCGCCCGGCCGGCGAAGCTGGCTGATACCGCGAACGCGCCTTTCGCGGCGCACCGCCACCTGGGAAGCCGGGCGCGAAGCGGGCGGCCCGCGAAGCGGGTGAGCCAGAGCCGCGAGAGGCGTGTTATGGCACTCAACGCCGCGAACGCGCCTTTCGCAGCACTGGCCGATGCCGCGGTCGGGTCTTTCGCGGCGCAACCGCCACGCGGGAAGCCGGGCGAGAAGCGCCCGGCCAGCGAAGGGGGCTTCGCCCGCCAAGCCGAGCGCTGCGCGCCCGGCCAGCGAAGGGGGCTTCGCCCGCCAAGCCGAGCGCTGCGCGCCCGGCCAGCGAAGCGGGCTGTGCCCGCCAAGCCGAGCGCTGCGCGCCCGGCCAGCGAAGCGGGCTGTGCCCGGCAAGCCGAGCGCTGCGCGCCCGGCCAGCGAAGCGGGTTGCGCCCGGCAAGCCGAGCGCTGCGCGCCCGGCCCGCGAAGCCGAGCGCAGCCCACCACACAAGGACTGCCTGCCATCCCGTCGACCTGGCGAAGCCCGATCACACCGCGTCAAGGGGGCCCGAAACCCACAGCACACCGTGCCCAAGCCGCCGGGCCCTCCTGACGCGGTGTGATAGCCCCGCGGGAGATCGACGGGGTGGCAGACAGCCACGGACACCAGTCCTCGCCAACCCAGCCCGAGACCAAACCCCGCCATCCCGGAGACCAGCCCGTCCGGCGAGGACCCCCGGAGGGAAAACCACCAACACGAAAACGAGCGAAATCCGGCACCCCAGTACGTAGGTCAAGCCCCACCCATTCCCGGGGGCGACCCGCCTTGCCAGTCTACCAGTGGGGGCCGACGAAACCCGGCGCGTGAGCCGGGCCTGTGGACAACTCCGCCACCTGTGGACAACCCCGGCCGTCACAGGACTCTGTGTTCTCTTTCACGCTTCGCGTCCAACGGGTTGACTTCCCGTCGGTTTGACAGGACTTTTGCTCAGAACAAGCGAAAGATCGATCCAGATGTTGCGCCAAACGGGGTATTGCGGGACATGAGGACCCTGCGACACCCTGCTTTGTGAGTTAGAGCACCGGTCTTCGATCGGGCCCTCAACGAAGTGGAGCGCCGGTGGGCCAGAGCCGCCCGGCAGACCAGGCCGGTCTGCGCAGAGGGAACCTCGCGCTGCTCGTGCGTACCCTCCGCGAGCACGGCGCGCTGTCCCGCGCGCAGCTCGCCGTGCGTTCCGGTCTCTCCAAGGCCACCGTCTCCAGCCTCGTCACCGACCTCGAGGCGCGCGGGCTCGTCCACGACGCCGGGATCTCCGCGGGCGGGCAGGGCAGACCCGGGCAGCTGGTCGACCTGCGGCCGGACAGCGTGTGCGGCGTCGGGCTCGACGTGCACGTCGGGCACGTCGGGGCGTTCGTCACCGACCTCGGCGGGCAGGTGCTCTTCCAGCGGCGCGTCGCGGTGGACGTTCCCGGCATCGGGCCGGAGAAGACGCTGGACCAGCTCGCGCAGCTCGCCATCGAGGCGATGGCCGGGCTCAAGAACGCCGTCGGTGTCACCGTCTCCGTGCCCGGCCTGGTCGACACCGCCGCCGGCACCGTCACCTTCTCGCCCCGGCTGCGCTGGCGGGACGTCGCCGTCGCCGACGGGCTCGCCGCGCGCACCGGGCTGGCGCTGGACCGGATCGTCGTCGACAACGACGCGAACCTGGGCGCGCTCGCCGAGCAGGCCGACTCCGACGTCGCCGACCTCGTCTACCTGACCGGCGACTTCGGCATCGGCGGTGGCGTCATCGCGGGCGGGCGCCTGGTGCGCGGGTCGATCGGGTTCGCGGGCGAGATCGGGCACATGGCCATGGACCCGCTCGGCCCCTACTGCTCGTGCGGGCGCCGCGGGTGCTGGGAGACGCAGGTCGGCCTCGGCGCGCTGCTGCACGCGTGCGCCGACCCCGACGACCCGATCCGCGACCCCGGCCTGGACCTCGACCAGCGGATGCGCATGGTCCGCGCCCGCGCCGAGCAGCACGACCGGCGCACGCTCGACGCGCTCCACCAGATCGGCACCGCGCTGGGGCTGGGTGTCTCGTTCCTGGTCAACCTGCTCAACCCGGCCGTGGTCGTGCTCGGCGGGTACTTCGCCGCGCTGCCGGAGTGGCTCGTCGAGCCGATCCGCAACCAGGTCGTGGCCCACGTGCTCGCACCCGGCGCGGGCGGCGCCACGGTGGTCGGCTCGCGGCTGGGGTTCACCGCGGCGACCACCGGCGGCGCGCTGGCGTCGCTGCGCAGGGTGCTCGACGACCCGACGGTCGTGCCCGTCATCCAGACCGCCGAGGAACCAGAGGAGGCGCCTGCATGAGCAGAGCGACGGAGCGCGCGGCGTCTGGACTGAGGAGCGCGCGCAGGCGCGCTAGCGCCGAGCACGCGACGAGGGAAGACGGCGTGGTAGCGGAGAAGCGGAGCGAATCATGAACACTGGTCAACCCGCTGAGGTGCTGTTGACCATGTCCGGCATCGTGAAAACCTTCCCGGGCGTGCGTGCCCTCGACGGGGTGGACCTCGAGGTCCGCGCCGGTGAGGTGCACTGCCTGCTCGGGCAGAACGGTGCGGGCAAGTCGACGCTGATCAAGGTGCTCGCGGGGGCGCACCAGCCGGACCAGGGCGTGATCACCTGGCGCGGCCAGCCCGCCACGCTCGGCTCGCCGGTCGCCGCGCTCAAGCTCGGTGTCGCGACCATGTACCAGGAGCTGGACCTGGTCGAGGGGCTCTCGGTCGCGGAGAACATCTTCCTCGGCCACGAACCCGCCACGTTCGGTTTCAGCAACCGCCGCGCCGCGCGCAACAAGGCCCGCGAGCTGATGGCCCGTCTCGGCCACCCGGAGATCCCGCCGGGCCGCGAGGTCGGGCTGCTGTCCGCGGCGGGCCAGCAGCTGGTGTCGATGGCCCGCGCGCTCGTGCACGACGCCCGCCTGATCGTGATGGACGAGCCGACCGCCGCGCTCGCCGCCGACGAGGTCGACAACCTCTTCCGCGTCGTCGAGGACCTGACCAACGACGGGGTCGCGGTCGTCTACATCTCCCACCGCCTCGAGGAGATCCGCCGCATCGGCGACCGGGTCACGGTCCTCAAGGACGGCCGCACGGTCGGGTCGAACCTGCCCGCCGACACGCCGACCTCCGAGCTGGTCAACCTGATGTCCGGCAGGCAGGTCGAGACCGTCTTCCCGCACCGCGACGTGACCACTGTGGACGAGGACAACGAGGTGCTGCGGGTCGAGCACCTGACCCGGGGCAGCGAGTTCGAGGACGTGAGCTTCACCGTGCACGCGGGCGAGATCGTCGGCATCGCCGGCCTCGTCGGCGCCGGGCGCAGCGAGGTGCTCGAGACCGTCTACGGCGCGCGGAAGTCCGACTCCGGTTCGGTGTGGGTGAACGGGAAGCGGCTCAAGCCCGGCAGTGTGATCGCCGCGGTGGCCGCCGGGATCGGGCTCGCGCCGGAGGAGCGCAAGAGCCAGGGCCTGCTGCTCGACCAGTCGGTGGCGAACAACGTGACCCTGGCGAGCCTGCCCGCGTACAGCAGGCTCGGGTTCACCGACCAGCGCAAGGAACTGCGCGACTCGCGGGCCACGCTCGAACGGCTGGACCTGCGACCCGCCGACCCGCGCCGCGAGGTGCGCACGCTCTCGGGCGGCAACCAGCAGAAGGCGGTCGTCGCCCGGTGGCTGGTGCGGGACACGAAGGTGCTGTTGCTGGACGAGCCGACCCGCGGTGTCGACGTCGGGGCGCGGGCCGAGCTCTACCGGCTGATCCACGAGCTGGCCGCGACCGGGGTCGCGGTGCTGCTCGTCTCCAGTGAGGTGCCCGAGGTGCTCGGGCTGTCCGACCGGGTGCTCGTGATGCGGGAAGGGCGGGTGCTCACCGAGGCGCCCGCGAGCGAGCTGACGGAGGCGGCCATTTTGGACATGGTGATGGAAGGCAGCGAGGTCATGGCATGAGCGACGTGAGTGAGAAGACTCCGTCCACAGTGGAGGAACCGGTCCAGGCGGGACCGACCAAGGGCGTGCGCACGCCGAGCGGGCTGCGGATGGACATCCGGCTGGCCATCCTCATCGGCGTGCTCGTCGCGCTGTGCGCGGTCGGCTACGCGCTCAACCCGGAGTCGTTCCTCGGCGAGAGCAACATCTCCATCATGCTGCGCCTCGCCGCAGCGATCGGCGTGGTCAGCGTCGGCATGACGTTCGTGATCATCGCGGGCGGCATCGACCTGTCGGTCGGCTCGATGACCGCGCTCGCGAGCGTGTGGATGACGACCGTGGCCACGCAGGAGTACGGCCCGTTCGTGATGGTGATCTGCGCGCTGGCCGTCGGCCTCGGCGCCGGGCTGATCAACGGCGTGCTGATCGCGTACGGCAAGGTGGTGCCGTTCATCGCCACGCTCGCCATGTACGCCTCCGCACGCGGTCTCGCCGAGCGCCTGTCCGGCCGGCAGACCCAGGTCGTGTCCGAGCAGGGCTTCCTCGAGTTCTTCCGCGGCGACCTGCTCGGCATCCCGGTGCTGATCTGGCTGCTCGCGCTCGTGTTCGCCGTCGGCTGGGTGGTGCTCAACCGCACCACGTTCGGCCGCCGCACGTTCGCGGTCGGCGGCAACGCCGAGGCCGCTCGCCTCGCGGGCATCAACGTCAAGCTGCACACGGCGATGGTGTACGGCATCGCCGGCCTGTGCTGCGGCATCGCCGCCATCATGGTCGTCGCCCGCACCACATCGGGCGCCTCGACCAACGGTCAGTTCTACGAGCTGGACGCCATCGCCGCGGTCGTCATCGGCGGCACACTGCTCTCCGGTGGCCGCGGCACGCTGATCGGCACCCTCATCGGCGTGCTGATCTTCACCGTGGTGAACAGCATCTTCACGCAGAACAACCTCGACACCGCCACCCAGAACATCGCCAAGGGCGTGATCATCGTGGCCGCCGTGCTGCTGCAGGCCGCCACCGCGCGCACGCGCAAGTCAGCACGAACATAGAGCCTGCAACCGAAACCCCGACACAGCAAGAACTTCAGTACAAGGGAGTACCCATGTCCATCGACCCGTCCCTGGCCCGCCGCCGGTTCCTGTTCGGTGCCGGCGCGCTCGGCGCGAGCGCCGTGCTGGTCGGCTGCACCTCCAACTCCTCCGGCGCCGAACAGCCGCAGCAGGTCGCGCAGGGCGGTGGTGACAACGCCAAGAAGGGCAAGCAGGTCACCATCGGCTTCTCCGCGCCGGCGGCGGACCACGGCTGGATCGCGGCCATCACCAAGAACGCGCAGGCGCAGGCCGAGGCGTTCGAGGACGTCACGTTCAAGGCCACCGAGGGCACGAACGACGTCAACCAGCAGATCGCGCAGGTCGAGACGCTGCTCAACGACAAGGTCGACGTGCTCGTGATCCTGCCGTTCGACGGCAAGGCGCTCACCGCGACCGGCCAGGAGGCCATGGACGCCGGTATCCCGGTGATCAACCTGGACCGCATCTTCGACACGCCGCTCGCCTACCGCACCTGGATCGGCGGCGACAACTACCGCATGGGCGTCAACGCGGGCAACTACATCGCCGAGCAGATGAAGGCGAAGGGCGTCTCGAACCCGATCATCGGCGAGGTGGCCGGCATCGACTCGCTGCCGCTGACCCAGGAGCGCAGCCAGGGCTTCAAGGACGCGCTCGCCAAGGCGGGCTTCCAGGTCGGGCCGCGGGTCGCCGCCGAGTTCACGGTGGAGTCCGGTGAGCGGCAGACCGCGAACCTGCTGCAGGGCGCCAGCAAGCTCGACGCGCTGTGGAACCACGACGACGACCAGGGCGTCGGCGTGCTCGCGGCGATCACCTCGGCGAACCGCTCCGAGTTCATCATGGTCGGCGGCGCGGGTTCGAAGGCCGCGATGGACCACATCAAGGCGGACGACTCCGTCCTGAAGGCCACCGTCCTCTACAGCCCCTCGATGGCGTCGTCCGCCATCTCGCTGGCTCGTCTGCTGGGCCAGGCGAAGGGCATGGGCGACCTCGCGGAGCACGAGATCCCCTCGTCGATCACGACGTACTCGGCCGTGGTCACGAAGGAGAACGTCGACGACTACATGGACGTCGGCTTCTCCTGATCGGTGGACCACGAAGCGGGTGTGTTGGCGAACTTCTGCGTGAAGAAAGACGGAGGGTGAGATGACAGAGGGCAGCGGGGGACGGATCGGGGTCGGCATGGTCGGCCACGCGTTCATGGGTGCGGTGCACTCCCATGCGTGGCGGACCGCGCACCGGTTCTTCGACCTGCCGGCGACACCGGAACTCGCCGTGCTCGGTGGGCGTGACCTCGCGCGCACCAAGGCGGCCGCGGCGAAGTTCGGGTTCGCCAGCGTGCAGACCGACTGGCGGGAGCTGGTCAACTCGCCCGACGTGCAGATCGTGGACATCTGCACGCCGGGCGACTCGCACTGCGAGATCGCCGTCGCGGCGCTCGAAGCGGGCAAGCACGTGCTGTGCGAGAAGCCGCTCGCCAACACCGTCGAGGAGGCGGAGTTGATGACGGCGGCGGCGGAGGCCGCCAAGGAGCGGGGGGTGCGCTCCATGGTGGCCTTCAACTACCGCCGCGTGCCGGCGATCGCCTACGCGCGCAAGATGATCGAGGCGGGCAGGCTCGGCGAGATCCGGCACGTCCGCGCGCTGTACCTGCAGGACTGGCTGTCCGACGAGAACGCGCCGATGACGTGGCGGCTGCGCAAGGACAAGGCGGGCTCCGGCTCGCTCGGCGACCTCGGCGCGCACATCGTCGACGCCACGCAGTACCTGGTCGGCGACCTGCTGACCGGGGTGTCCGCGCTCACCAAGACCTTCGTCGCGAAGCGTCCGGACGAGTCCGGCGAGAAGATCGACGACGTGACCGTCGACGACGCGGCGGTCTTCTTCGGCCGGTTCGCCAGTGGCGCCATCGCCACCTACGAGGCCACCCGGTTCGCGCTGGGCCGCAAGAACGGCATGTCCGTCGAGATCAACGGCTCGCTCGGCTCGCTGCGCTTCGAGTTCGAGTCGATGAACGAGCTGTGGTTCTTCGACGGTGCCAACGGCAACGACGAGGGCGGCTTCCGCCGGATCCTCGTCACCGAGCCGACGCACCCGTACGTCGGTGCCTGGTGGCCGCCGGGCCACCTGCTCGGGTACGAGCACACCTTCACCCACGAGGTCGTGGACTTCGTGCGCGCGATCCACACCGGGATCGACCCAGCACCGTCCTTCGCGGACGGGCTCCAAGTGCAGCGGGTGCTCGGTGCTGTCGAGAGCAGCGCCGCGAACGGTTCGGCATGGACGGAGATCCAGTAGGTATGAGTGATTACACGCCACGGCCAGAGCACAGGTTCAGCTTCGGCCTGTGGACGATCGGCTGGCAGGGCGTCGACCCGTTCGGGGTCGCGACCCGCGCCCCGATGGACCCCGCGTACGCGGTGGAGAAGCTGGCGGAGCTGGGCGCCTACGGCGTCACGTTCCACGACGACGACCTGATCCCTTTCGGGTCCTCGGAGTCCGACCGGGAGTCGCGGATCGCGAGCTTCCGCAAGGCGCTCGACGCCACCGGCCTGGTCGTGCCGATGGCGACCACCAACCTGTTCGCCCACCCGGTGTTCAAGGAGGGCGCGCTCACCGCCAACGACCGCGACATCCGCCGGTTCGCGCTGAAGAAGATCCTGCGGAACCTGGACCTCGCGGCCGAGCTCGGCGCGAAGACCTACGTGCTGTGGGGCGGCCGCGAAGGCGCCGAGTCCGCGGTCGCGAAGGACACCCGCGCGGCGCTCGACCGGTACAAGGAGTCGCTGGACATCCTGTGCGCGTACGTGCGGGAGCAGGGCTACGACATCCGGTTCGCGCTGGAGCCGAAGCCCAACGAGCCGCGCGGCGACATCTTCCTGCCGACGATCGGGCACGCGATCGCGTTCATCTCCGAGCTGGAGGAGCCGGACCGCGTCGGCCTCAACCCCGAGGTCGGGCACGAGCAGATGGCGGGCATGTCGGTCGTGGCCGGCTACGCGCAGGCGCTGTGGCACAACAAGCTGTTCCACATCGACCTGAACGGGCAGAACGGTCCGCGCTACGACCAGGACCTGCGCTTCGGCAACGGTGACGTCAAGTCCGCCTTCCTGCTGGTGGACCTGCTGGAGCACGGCGGCTACGACGGTCCGCGGCACTTCGACTTCAAGCCGGGCCGGGTCGAGGACGAGTCCGGTGTGTGGGAGTCGGCGAAGGGCTGCATGCGCAACTACCTGATCTTCGCGGAGAAGGCGCGGGCGTTCCGCGCCGACCCGGAGGTCGCGGAGGCGCTGGCCGCGGCACGGACGGACCAGCTGTCGGTGCCGACGCTCGGTGACGGCGAGAGCCTCGCGGACCTGCGCGCGGAGGAACTCGACATCGACGAGGCGGCCGCCCGGGGTGCCCACGTGGAGAAATTGGACCAACTGGCCCTGGATCACCTATTCGGGACTCGTTGACAAGTAACCGACAAGAAAGCGGCGTCGCCCGACCGGCACGTCAGGCGACGCCGCATCACGGAAAGGAGAGTCGACCCTTTCTCGCGGTCCCCATTTCGGTGAGAACAAGGAGAAAGTACCAGTGCGAGGGATCAGTAAGAGTAAGAGCGCGGTTAAACCACCAGGGGTGAGGCGGGGACTACGCGGCGCATCGCGTTTCGCGGTCGCCGGACTGGCGTTGCTCACGGGAATCGGCGTCGCTTCGGCGGAACCGGTGAGCGGCCCTTCGGCGCAACACGACACCACCGTTCTGGTGTTCTCGAAGACCGCGGGCTTCCGGCACGACTCCATTCCGGCGGGTATCGCCGCCATCCAGACGCTCGGCGAACAGAACGGCTTCCACGTCGAGGCCACCGAGGACGCCGCCGCGTTCACCGCGGACAACCTGTCGCGATTCGCCGCGGTCGTGTTCCTTTCCACGACCGGTGACGTGCTGAACGCCGAGCAGCAGACCGCGTTCGAGAACTACGTCAACGCGGGCGGCGGGTACGCGGGCGTGCACGCAGCGGCCGACACCGAGTACGACTGGCCCTGGTACGGCTCGCTCGTCGGCGCGTACTTCCAGTCGCACCCCGCGATCCAGCAGGCCACCGTCGACGTCACCGCGCGGGACCACCCGTCGACCGCGCCGTTGCCGTACCAGTGGACCCGCACCGACGAGTGGTACAACTACCGCTCCAACCCGCGCGCGAACGTGAAGGTCCTGGCCACGCTGGACGAGTCCAGCTACAACCCGGGCAGCGGCGCGATGGGCGACGACCACCCGATCATGTGGTGCCACGCCCAGGAGCAGGGCCGGTCCTGGTACACCGGCATGGGCCACACGCAGGCGTCCTACGCGGAGCCCGAGTTCCTCGCCTCGCTGGCGGGCGGCATCAAGTACGCGGCTGGCCTCGAGGCCGCCGACTGCGCCCCCGACGACGGCGGGCCGGAAGAGCCACCGGCCGACGCGGACTTCGACCAGATCACCCTCGCGAAGGGCGAGGCCAGCACCGGTGAGCCGATCGCGCTGGCCGTCCTGCCCGACCGCAAGGTGATCCACACCTCCCGCGACGGCCGCGTCTGGCTGACCACGCCGGAGGCGACGACCTCGCTCGCCGGCCAGATCCCCGTGTACAACCACGACGAGGACGGGCTGCAGGGTGTCGCGGTCGACCCGGACTTCGCCACGAACCGGTGGGTGTACCTCTACTACGCGCCCCCGCTGGACACGCCGGCCGGGGACGCGCCGGAGAACGGGACCGCGGCGGACTTCGCGCCGTTCCACGGGTACAACCAGCTGTCCCGGTACAAGCTGGGCGAGGACGGCAAGCTCGACCTCGCGAGCGAGCAGCAGATCCTGCGGGTGAACACCGACCGCGGCCTGTGCTGCCACGCCGGTGGCGAGATCGACTTCGACGGCCAGGGCAACCTGCTGCTGTCCACCGGTGACGACACCAACCCGTTCGCCTCGGACGGCTACACGCCGATCGACGAGCGGAGCACGCGCAACCCGGCGTTCGACGCCCAGCGGTCCTCGGGCAACACGAACGACCTGCGCGGCAAGATCCTGCGCATCACCGTGCAGGACGACGGGTCGTACACGATCCCCGAGGGGAACCTGTTCGCGCCGGGCACCGAGAAGACCCGCCCGGAGATCTACGCGATGGGCTTCCGCAACCCCTTCCGGTTCGCCGTGGACCGCGAGACGGGCTGGATCTACCTCGGTGACTACGGCCCGGACGCCGGTGCGGCCAACCCCGCGCGCGGCCCCGCGGGCACCGTCGAGTTCAACCTGATCAAGGCGCCCGGCAACTACGGGTGGCCGTACTGCGTCGGCGACAACCAGCCGTTCATCGACTACGACTTCGCCACCGGCACGTCCGGGTCGGCGTTCGACTGCGCGGCGCCGAAGAACACCTCGCCGAACAACACCGGTCTCGTGGACCTGCCGCCCGTGCAGCCCGCGTGGATCCCGTACGACGGCGGTTCCGTGCCGGAGTTCGGCACCGGCGGCGAGTCGCCGATGGGCGGCCCGGTCTACCGGTACGACCCGGACCTGGACTCGACGACGAAGTTCCCCGAGTTCTACGACGGCAAGAACTTCGCCTACGAGTGGGACCGCGGCTGGATCAAGACCATCGAGGTCGGGGCGAATGGCGAGCGCGGCGCGATCGAGCCGTTCTTCGACTCGATGGCGCTGACCCGGCCGATGAACATCGAGTTCGGCCCGGACGGCTCGCTGTACGTGCTGGATTACGGCAGCGGCTACTTCGGCGGCGCGCCGGACTCGGCGGTGTACCGGATCGACTACACCAAGGGCAACCGGACCCCGGTGGTGCAGCTGAAGGCGGACAAGACGTCCGGCCCCGCGCCGCTGACCGTGCGGTTCGACCCGGCGGGCACGGCCGACGAGGACGGCGGTGACCTGACCTACGCGTGGGACTTCGACGGTGACGGCACGACCGACTCGACCGAGGCGGCCCCGCAGTCGTACACCTACGAGAACCCGGGCCAGTACACCGCGCACCTGGCGGTGACCGACGAGACCGGGCTGACCGGCGCGGCGAGCGTCGTGATCACGGCGGGCAACACCGCGCCGGCGGTCACGCTCGACCTGCCGGTGAACGGCGGCTTCTTCGGCTACGGCGACACCGTGCCGTTCAAGGTCACCGTCACCGACCCGGAGGACGCGTCGATCGACTGCTCGAAGGTGACCGTGGAGTACATCCTCGGCCACGACAACCACGGGCACCCGCTGTCGCGGGCCACCGGGTGCGAGGGCGAGATCGTCACGCCCGCCGACGAGGGCCACGGCCTGGACGCCGACGTGTTCGGTGTGATCAACGCGAGCTACACCGACACCGGCGCGCCCGGCGCCCCGGCGCTGACCGGCTCGGACGAGATCGTGCTGCAGCCGAAGCTGAAGCAGGCCGAGTTCTTCACCGAGCACAACGGTGTGCAGATCGTCAACGCGGCGGGTGCGAGCGGCGGCAAGCGCGTCGGCTACATCGACAACGGTGACTGGATCAAGTTCGACCCGGTCAACCTGACCGGCGTCGACGCGATCGGCTACCGCGTGTCCTCCGGCGGTTCCGGCGGCACGATCACCGTCCGCAAGAACGCGGTGGACGGTCCGGTCGTGCAGACCGTGCAGGTGGCAAGCACGGGCGGCTGGGACAACTACGTGGACATCCCGCCCGCCCCGATCACCGATCCGGGCGGCACCGGCCCGCTGTACCTGGTGTTCTCCGGCGGCTTCGACGTGGACAACATCCAGGTCGAAGGGGACGGCGTGGCAGGCCCCGCCGAGCCGCAGGAGTGCACGCCGTTCACGCCGGAGGCCGGCTACCGCGCCCTGTACGACGGCACGGCGGCGAGCCTCGAGAACTGGAAGATGTCCGGTCCCGGTGAGTTCGTCCAGCAGGACGACTGCACGATCCTGTCCACCGGCGGCATGGGCCTGCTCTCCTACCGGGAGGAGTTCGGCGCGTACAGCCTGAAGCTGGACTGGAAGATGGCCGGGGACGACAACTCCGGTGTCTTCGTCGGCTACCCGGAGCCGGGCGACGACCCGTGGGTGGCGGTCAACCAGGGCTACGAGATCCAGATCGACGCCACGGACGCGCCGGACCGGACCACGGGTTCGATCTACACGTTCCAGGCGGCGGACATCCCGGCGCGCGACGGCGCGCTGAAGCCGCCGGGGCAGTGGAACTCCTACGAGATCCAGGTCGTGGGGCAGACCATCAAGGTCTTCCTCAACGGGGTGCTGATCAACGACTTCACCAGCACCGACCCGGCCCGTGACCTCACGCAGGGGTTCGTCGGCATCCAGAACCACGGCAACGGCGACGACGTCTGGTTCCGGAACATCCAGATCAAGGAGCTCGTGGACGAGGCCGCCCCGGTCACGACCGCGACCTTCGCGCCGCCCGCCTCGACCGGCTGGCACCCGGGCACCGTCCCGGTGACCCTGACGGCCGAGGACGAGGGCCTGGGTGTCGACTTCATCGAGTACAAGCTGGACGGTGGGCAGTGGACCCGCTACACCGGCACGGTCACCGTGACCGGCGACGGTGAGCACACGCTGCTGTACCACGCGGTGGACCGGGCCGGTAACTCCGAGCCGTCGAAGGCGGCGACCATCAAGATCGACGGCACCAAGCCGACGCTCATGGTGGCCGGGGTGGCCGACGGGTACATCTACGGCGACGCCTCCGACGTGGTGCTGTCGTGGCACGCGGAGGACGCCACGTCCGGTGTGGCCTCGGTCACCGGCGCCCTGGACGGCGAGACGGTCACGTCGGGCCGGACGCTCGCGCTGTACCAGCTGCCGCTGGGCACGCACGGGTTCACGGTCACGGCGACCGACACCGCGGGGAACGTCACGTCGCAGTCCCTGACGTTCGCGACCACGACGTCCATGCGGGACATCAGGCAGCTGCTGGACCGCTTCCGGGCGACCAACCGGCTGTCGCTGTCGGCGTACCAGCAGCTGAAGAGCCTGCTCACCAAGGCAGCGAAGGCCGAGGCGAACGGGAACGACGCGCGGGCGGCGCGCTACCTGGGCACGTTCGTGCAACTCGCCATCGACGAAACGCTCGTCGGTGACGAGGATGTGCGCGCGGTCCTGAAGCGTGACGCGGAAGCGGTCATCGACGATCTCGAAGGGGTGGCGCGGCTGCCCGAGGCGGCTCGATGACCAGGTGAGACGGCCGGTGGGCCGGCGTCGTCGGCCCACCGGAGTCACCTTTTTGCTCGAGGAAGGAATTGCGGGATGGCGGGAACGGGTTTGTGGCTGGTCGGGGCGCGGGGCTCCGTGGCCACGACGGCCGTGGTGGGTCTGCTCGCGTTGCGGGCGCGGCTCGTCGAGCCGGTCGGCTGCGTGACGGAGCGCCCCGAGTTCGCGGGCGTGCCGTTGCCTGCGTGGGAGGACATCGTGGTCGGTGGCCACGACGTCGTCCACACGCCGCTGGAGAAGCGTGCCGAGCAGCTGGCCGACGCGGGCCTCATCCCGCACCGCGTACTGGCCGCCACGGCGACGGGCCTGCGGGCGGTCGACGCCCGCATCCGCGACGGCTACCACCCGGCGACGCACACGGGCGCCCAGGCCGACGCGGTCGCGCGGCTGGTCGAGGACATCACGGCGTTCCGCGTCTCCCACGGTCTGGACCGCGTGATCGTGGTGAACGTGTCGTCGACCGAGCCGCCGGTGCCCGCGCTCCCCGAGCACGCGTCCCTGGAGCTGCTGGAGGCGGCGCTCGCGGACCCGGCCCGGTCGGTGCTCCCGCCCAGCTCGCTGATGGCGTACGCGGCGCTGCGGGCGGGGTGCCCGTTCGTCGACTTCACCCCGTCGCCGGGGGTCCGGCTGCCGGTGCTGCACGACCTGGCGGTGTCGCTGGGGCTGCCGTACGCGGGCTCGGACGGCAAGACCGGCGAGACGCTGCTCAGGACCGTGCTGGCGCCGATGTTCACCGCCCGCGCGCTGCGCGTTCGCTCGTGGGCGGGCACCAACCTGCTGGGCGGCGGCGACGGCGCCAACCTGGCCGACCCGGTGCAGGCGGCCGGGAAGCTCGAGTCGAAGGCCCGCGGCCTCGCGGCGCTGCTCGGCGAGGGCGTGACGGCGCCCCTGCACATCGACAACGTGCCTGACCTGGGCGAACAGAAGACGGCGTGGGACCACGTGTCGTTCGAGGGCTTCCTCGGCGCGCGGATGAACCTGCAGTTCACGTGGACGGGCCTGGACTCGTCGCTGGCCGCGCCGCTGGTGCTGGACCTGGCCAGGCTGGCGGCGGCCGCGCACGCGGCGGGCCAGTCCGGGCCGCTGGCGTCGCTGGCGTTCTTCTTCAAGGACCCGGTCGCCACGGACGAGCACCGCTTCGCGCAGCAGACCGACATGCTGACGTCGTGGGCACGGGAACTTGTCCACAACGAGCCCACTTATCCACAACCGACCGGTAACAACGAGGAACCGTCACCCTCCACTGGTAGACTGGCACGGCGGGACGCCCCCGGGAACGGGTGGGGGCCGGGTAACGCGCGCGCGAGCGACGACAGCGCCGACGGGGCCTCGTCGTGAAGGCGTTTCTGCAGCTCGTGAGGGCTCCGGCCGCGTTGACCGTCATCGGCGACACGGTCGCCGGGGCGGCTGCCGCCGGGCGGCCACTTCGCGGCAGGCGCTTGCTTCTTCCGCTGTCATCGGCATCCTTCTACTGGGCCGGGATGGCGCTCAACGACTGGGCCGATCGTGAGCTCGACGCCGTCGAGCGACCCGAGCGGCCCATCCCGTCGGGGCGCGTCAGCCCCGACCAAGCGCTCGCGGTCGCCGGCGGGCTCACCGCCGCGGGCCTGGGCCTGGCCCGCGCTGCCGGCGGCCGCGACACCCTCAAGATCGCTGTGCCCCTCGCGGCGGCGGTCTGGGCGTACGACACCGTCCTCAAGAAGACCGCCGCCGGCCCGGCGGGCATGGCCGCGTGCCGCGCGCTCGACGTCCTCATGGGCGCGGGCGCGTCCGGCGCGCGCACGGCCATGCCCAGCGCCATGGCCGTCGGCGGGCACACCTACGGTGTCACCGCCCTGTCCCGCGGCGAGGTGCACGGGGCGTCGCCGCGGACCGCGCGTGCCGCTTTCGCCGGGACCGTCGCCACCGCCGCCACGTCGATCATCGGCGCCCGCACCTGGCGGGACCGGCTCGCCGCGCTCGCGTTCTCCGGCGCGTACTCCGGGCTCGTCGGCCGCGCCCAGTACGGCGCGACCCAGGACCCGTCCGCGCCGACCGTGAAGGCGGCGACCATGGCGGGCATCCACGGCATGGTCCCGCTGCAGGCCGCGCTCGCCGCCCGCCGCGGGTCGCTCCTCGGCGCGGTCGCGGTCGCCGCCGCGCTGCCCGTCGCACGCAGGCTCGCCAAGAAGGTGAGCCCGACATGAAGCTCGGGTACGGCACGAACGGCTTCGCGAACCACCGGCTCGACGACGCGTTGCGGATCATCGCCGACCTCGGCTACACCTCCGTCGCGCTCACGCTCGACCACCACCACCTCGACCCGTACGCCGACGACCTCGCGCGGCAGGTCGACCACGTGGCGAACCTGCTCGACGCGCTCGGCCTCGCCAGCGTCGTCGAGACCGGCGCCCGCTACCTGCTCGACCCGCACCGCAAGCACCACCCCACGCTCGTGTCCGACGAACCGGAGCGGCGGATCGACTTCCTCGTCCGCGCGCTCCGCATCGCCGCGGGCCTCGGCTCCGACGCCGTGTCGTTCTGGTCCGGCATCCGCCCGGCCGAGGTCGACCCGGAGACGGCGTGGCGGCGCATGCGGGTCGGCGTCAGCGAGGTGCTCGACGCCGCGGCCGACGTGGACGTGCCGCTCGGCCTGGAACCCGAGCCCGGCATGTTCGTCGAGCACCTGTCCGACGCGCTGCGCCTGCGCGAGGAACTGGGCGCGCCGGAGTTGCTCGGCATCACGCTCGACGTCGGCCACTGCGTCGCCGTCGAACCGGTCGACGCGCCGACGTGCGTCCGCCGCGCGGGCGAGTTGCTCGTCAACGTCCAGCTCGACGACATGCGCACCGGGGTGCACGAGCACCTCGAGTTCGGCGAGGGCGAACTCGACCTGCGCGCCACCCTGGCCGCGCTGACCGAGATCGGCTACACCGGCGTCGCGGCGGTCGAGCTGCCACGGCACAGCCACGCGGCGCCGGTCGTGGCCGCCCGCGCGCTCCGCGCACTGCGGGACGCGCTGGCGCCGGAGGAGAACCGCGATTACCCCGATCCGGAATGGGTGAGCAAGGTGGACCATCCCTGGCTCGTCGAGGCCGAGCAGAAAGTACGCCGCGACCCGGCGTCGATCGCCGCGCTGTTCCCGGCCGTCGGCCGCAAGGTCGGCCGCGCGCCGCTGCGCCCGGAGGCCGACCCGCAGGGCCTCGTGCACGGCACCGTCGACGACCTCGCCCGCACGCGCCTGCTGGCCGTGCTCGCCGAGGTGCTCGACGCGGGCAAGCTCGCCGAGGAGATCGCGCAGCTCTACCGGTACGGCGACGACGCCGAGCGCCGCGGTGTGCTGCGCGGGCTCGCCGCGCTGCCGTCGGCGACCGTCCAGACCGGGCTGGAACTGGTCAAGGACGCGTTGCGCGCCAACGACATCCGGCTGGTCGCGGCCGCCATGGGTGACTTCGCCGCGAAGCACCTCGACGCGCACAGCTGGCGGCACGGCGTGCTGAAGTGCCTGTTCGTCGGCGTGCCGCTCGCCGCGGTGGCCGAACTGGACAGCCGCGCCGACGCCGAGCTGCTGCGCATGGTCAGCGACTACGCCGACGAACGCAGGGCGGCGGGCCGCGAGGTCCCCGCCGACGCCGTGACACTGCTGGAGGCACGCCCGTGAGGATCTTCGACCCGCACATCCACATGACCTCGCGGACCACCGACGACTACGAGGCCATGTTCGACGCAGGCGTCCGCGCGCTGGTCGAGCCCGCGTTCTGGCTCGGGCAGCCGCGCACGAGCGTCGCGTCGTTCACCGACTACTTCGACTCACTGATCGGCTGGGAGCGGTTCCGTGCCGCGCAGTTCGGCATCCGCCACCACTGCACGATCGCGCTGAACCCCAAGGAGGCCAACGACCCCCGCTGCCGCGAGGTGCTCGACGTGCTCCCGCGCTACCTCGCGAAGGACGGCGTGGTCGCGGTCGGCGAGGTCGGCTACGACTCCATGACACCCGAGGAGGACGAGGTCTTCTCCCGGCAGCTGGCGCTCGCGATCGAGCACGAGCTGCCCGCGCTCGTCCACACCCCGCACCGCGACAAGCTGGCGGGGACCAAGCGGACCCTGGACGTGGTGAAGGAGTCCGGCATCGCGCCCGGCCGCGTGCTCGTCGACCACCTCAACGAGCCGACCGTCGGCGTCGTCCACGAGTCCGGCTGCTGGATGGGTTTCTCCATCTACCCGGACACCAAGATGGACGAGCAGCGGATGGTCGCGATCCTGCAGGAGTACGGCACCGAGCGCATGATCGTGAACTCGGCGGCCGACTGGGGCCGGTCCGACCCGCTGAAGACGTACAAGACCGGGCTCGCCATGCTCGACGCCGGGTTCACCGAGGCCGACGTCGACAAGGTGCTGTGGCAGAACCCCGTCGAGTTCTACGGCCAGTCCGACCGGCTCGAACTCGACGAGCTGCCCGGCTTCACGCCGTCCGCTGAAACGTTCTCCGGCAACTCCGTGCTCCGGGGCGGCGGCAACACATGACGCCCCTGTCCTACTGCACCAACGTGCACCCCGCCGAGGACCTCGCGGGTGTGCTGGCGCAGCTCGACCGCTACGCCGAGCCCGTCCGGCGCCTCGTCGGCGTGGACGTGCTCGGCCTCGGCCTGTGGCTGCCCGCCGCGCTGGCCGGGGAGCTGGCGGCGGCACCCGGGCTGCGGGCCAGGTTGCGTGCGGAACTGGACGCCAGAGGGCTCGAGGTGTACACGCTCAACGCCTTCCCGTACGGCGGTTTCCACGACGACGTGGTCAAACACTCCGTCTACCGTCCGGAGTGGACGGACGAGGCGCGGCTGCGGTACACGCTCGACTGCGCCACCGTGCTCGCCGACCTGCTGCCGGACTCGGCGGCCTACGGCTCGATCTCGACGCTGCCGCTCGCGTGGCGCACCCCGTGGTCGGCCGAGGACGACGAGGCGGCGACCGCCGCACTCACGTCGCTGACCAGCGCGTTGTCCGCGATGGCCGACGCGAACGGGCGGCCGATCCGGCTGGCCGTCGAGCCGGAGCCGGGCTGCGTGCTCGACACGGTCGCCGACGCCGTGGCCTGGCTCGCCCCGCGCGTCGATCCGCGCTACATCGGGTTGTGCCTGGACACCTGCCACCTCGCGGTGTCGTTCGCCGACCCGGCCGCGACGGTCGCCGAGATCTACCGGTCCGGGCTCGAGGTCGTGAAGGTGCAGGCGTCGGCGGCCCTGCAGGTCGAGGACCCGGACACCGCGCCGGCGCGGGTGGCGCTCGCCGACTTCACCGAGCCCCGCTACCTGCACCAGGTGCGGGAACGCACGCCGTCCGGCGCGGTGCTGGCGGCGGACGACCTGCCGCAGGCGCTGACCGAGCTGCCCGGCCGCAACCCGTGGCGCGTGCACTTCCACGTGCCGCTGCACGCCCGCCCCGCCGCGCCCCTGTCGGCGACGACGGACGTGCTGCGCACCGCGATCACCACCCTGGCGTCTACTGTGGACGGTGCACTGCCGCACGTCGAGGTGGAGACGTACACGTGGAGCGTGCTGCCCGAGACCGCGGGCGGCGGTGGCGACACGGCACTGATCAGGGGGATCGCCGCGGAACTGCGCTGGGCCGCCGCGAACCTGCTGGAACCGGAGGGAGTTCGATGACACAGCTGGTCGTCGTAGACGTCGTCGGCCTGACGCCGAAGCTGCTGAAGCACATGCCGAACCTGCAGGCCCTGGCCCGCACGGGGTGGCAGGCCGAGCTGGGCACGGTGCTGCCCGCGGTGACGTGCAGCGCGCAGTCGACGTTCCTGACCGGCGCCATGCCGCGCGACCACGGGATCGTGGGCAACGGCTGGTACTTCCGCGACGTCGGCGAGGTGCACCTGTGGCGCCAGCACAACAAGCTGGTGCTGGGCGAGAAGGTGTGGGAGACCGCACGTGCCGCGAACCCGGACTTCCAGGTCGCGAACGTGTGCTGGTGGTACGCGATGGGTGCGACGACGGACATCACGGTGACGCCGCGCCCGATCTACCACGCCGACGGCCGCAAGTCGCCGGACGCGTACGTGCGCCCGCCCGCCCTGCACGACGACCTGGTCGGCGCGCTCGGCGAGTTCCCGCTGTTCCAGTACTGGGGCCCGACGGCGTCGCTGGTGTCGAGCGAGTGGATCATCGGCGCGTCCCGGAAGATCCTGCGTGAGCACCACCCGGACATGCTGCTGGTGTACGTGCCGCACCTGGACTACGACCTGCAGCGCTTCGGCCCGGACGCACCGGAGGCGGTGCGTGCCGCCCGCGAGATCGACGCGGCGCTGAAGCCGCTGCTGGACGACGCGCGGAACGCGGGCGCGACGGTGGTGGCGCTGTCGGAGTACGGCATCACGAACGTGCGCAGGCCGGTGGACATCAACCGGTTGCTGCGCCGCGAGGGCCTGCTCGAGGTGTACACGCAGGCGGGCATGGAGTACCTGGACCCGTGGGTGTCGCGGGCGTTCGCGGTGGCCGACCACCAGGTCGCGCACGTGTACGTCGCGGACCCCGCCGATCTGCCCCGCGTGCAGGACATGCTGTCGTCGCTCGCCGGTGTCGACGAGGTCCTGGACCGCGCCGAGCAGGCGCGCTACGGCATCGACCACGAGCGGTCGGGTGAGCTGGTCGTGGTGGCGGACCCGGACGCGTGGTTCACCTACTACTACTGGCTGGACGACGACCGCGCGCCGGACTTCGCGCGGGGCGTGGAGATCCACCGCAAGCCCGGCTACGACCCGGCCGAGCTGTTCTTCAACCCGGCGGACAAGCTGGCGAAGGCCAAGGCGGGGCTGAACCTGGTGAAGAAGAAGGCAGGCCTGCGCTACGCGATGCAGGTCGTGCCGCTCGACCCGGCCCCGGTCCGCGGCTCGCACGGCAGGCTGCCCGACTCGGCCGACGACGGCCCGGTGCTGCTGTGCTCCGTTCCCGACGCCGAGCCCGGCGGCGCGCTGTCCGCCACGCAGGTACGTGATCTTTTGTTGCAGTTGCAGGGAATTCCGGAGGGAGTCCGACGATGAGTCGACCAGTCACGTTGTTCACCGGCCAGTGGGCCGACCTTCCTTTCGAGGAGGTGTGCAAGCTCGCCGCGCAGTGGGGCTACGACGGGCTGGAGATCGCGTGCTCCGGCGACCACTTCGAGGTCGACCGCGCACTCGCGGAGGACGACTACGTCCAGAAGAAGCTGGACCAGCTGGCCTCCCACGGCCTGAAGGTCTGGACGATCTCCAACCACCTCGTCGGCCAGGCGGTCTGCGACGACCCGATCGACGAGCGCCACAAGAACATCCTCCCGTCGAGGATCTGGGGCGATGGTGAGCCGGAGGGCGTGCGCCAGCGGGCCGCCGAGGAGATGAAGGACACCGCCCGCGCCGCGGCCAAGCTCGGCGTCAACACGGTGGTGGGCTTCACGGGCTCCAAGATCTGGAAGTACGTGGCCATGTTCCCGCCGGTGAGCCAGGAGGTCATCGACGACGGCTACGCCGACTTCGCCCGCAGGTGGAACCCCATCCTCGACGTGTTCGACGAGGTGGGCGTCCGCTTCGCCCACGAGGTCCACCCGTCGGAGATCGCCTACGACTACTGGACCACCAAGAAGACGCTGGACGCGGTCGACAACCGCGAGGCCTTCGGCCTGAACTGGGACCCGAGCCACTTCATCTGGCAGGACCTGGACCCGGTCGGTTTCATCCTCGACTTCGCCGACCGCATCTACCACGTGGACTGCAAGGACACCAAGAAGCGGTTCGACGGCCGCAACGGCCGCATGGGCAGCCACCTGGCATGGGCCGACCCGAGGCGCGGCTGGGACTTCGTCTCCACCGGCCACGGTGACGTGCCGTGGGAGGAGTCCTTCCGGGCCCTGAACGCGATCGGCTACAACGGCCCGATCTCGGTCGAGTGGGAGGACGCGGGCATGGACCGCCTCCGCGGCGCCGAGGAAGCGGTCACGTTCATCCGTGCCCACCTCTTCGACAAGCCGGAAGCAGCCTTCGACGCGGCTTTCTCCACAAAGGACTGACCCGGTCGGCTGGTGGGGCCGCCGAAGTGGTTGCCCCACCAGGGCTCGGCCTCCGGCCCCCGGTTTCCAGCCTACGCCAGCCCACCGACATTCCCCGGCGGCCAGGCCGCGGTTGTCCACACCCTGCCTGCAACTCAAGGACAACCGCGCCCAGGCCGCCGGGGCAATGGGTCCGCTCATTGCCCCGCGAGTCCCACCCGCTGCGTCGAGTCCCACCCAGTACGTCGGGTCGCGCCCAGTGCGCGAGTCTCACCTGCTGCGAGTCCCGCCCAGTACGTCGAGTCCCGCCCCGTGCGCGAGTCTCACCCGCTGCCAGTCCCACCCACTACGTCGAGTCCCGCCCGCTGCGAGTCCCACCCAGTACGTCGGGTTCCGCCCAGTGCGCGAGTCCCGCCCGCTGCGAGTCCCGCCCACTACGTCGAGTCCCGCCCGGTACCCGAGTCCCGCCCGCTGCGAGTCCCGCCCACTACGTCGAGTTCCGCCCGGTACGCGAGTCCCGCCCACTGCGAGTTTCGCTCACTCGCGAGCCTCGCTCACTGCATGAGTCTTGACCTCGATCCGCGTCCCTGTCCCTGTCCCCTCGAGCCGATCGGCAGCGTTGTTCTCGATCTGATCCGCATTGCCGGTCTCGAACCGACCACGTTTCCCGTCCTCGAACCGATCCACGCTTCCTGCTTTCGACCCGACCCGTTTCCCGCCCTCGATCCGAACCGCATGTCCTGCCCTCCAACCCACCTGCGTTCCCTGCCCTGAGCTTCGCGGCCCCGCCTCCTGCTCCCACCGCGGTGGCCGCCCGAACCTCGTACAAGCTGTCCGGCCACAAGCCGGTTCGTTGTTCACCACATCTCCACCGTCCCAATGGAGGGATCTGTCGTGGCTATTTCGAGAAGGTCCATGCTTCGTGGTGCCGCCGGTGCGGCTCTCGCGGTCGGTGCCGCCGGGGCTCTGCCCGGTGTCGCGTCGGCTGAGGGGGCCGGGCGGGGCGGGCACTGGGGCCTGCGCGTGCCGAAGGACAAGATCAGCATCCAGCTGTACACCCTGCGGTCGATCCTCGAGACCGACCTCGAGGGCACGCTCGACGCGCTCGCCGACATCGGGTACCGCAAGGTGGAGCTCGCAGGCACCTACGGGCGCAGTGCTACCGAGTTCCGCAAGCTCCTGGACGCGCGCCGCATCCGGGCGACCTCCACGCACGTCGGCATCGACGGTGACATCGACCAGGCCATCGCCGACGCGAAGATCCTCGGCAACCTGCGCAGCAACGTCGCGTGGGCCAACTTCGGCACGATCGCCGAGTGGGAGGCGTTCGCCGACCGGCTCGAGGCCGCGGGCAAGGCGTACCGGCGCGCGGGCATCGGGTTCGGCTACCACAACCACAACCAGGAGTTCGCGCTCGTCGATGGCGTGCGGCCGTACGACGTGCTGACCCAGCGCACCTCGTGGCGGAACGTCAGCTTCGAGATGGACCTGTACTGGGTGGTGACCGGCGGGGCCGACCCCGTGCGCGAGTTCTACAGGATCCCCGGCCGCGTGAAGCAGTACCACGTGAAGGACCGCGCGCCCGACGGCGGCTTCGCCGACCTCGGCGAGGGCACCATCGACTTCCGGCGGATCTTCCGTGCGACCCGGCCGCTGGAGGTCGAGGAGTACATCGTCGAGAACGACCAGCCGGTCGACGCGCTCAAGTGCGCCGAGACGGGCTACAACTACCTCGCCAACCTGCGGTTCTAGCAAGCCGGGTGCGACAGGCCCGCCCGCGGGCCGAAGCCGCATAGACTCGATCTCGGAGGTGTTGACCATGCCGCTGGTGGCCGGAGTCGACTCGTCGACCCAGTCCTGCAAGGTGGTTGTGCGTGACGCGGAGTCCGGCGCCCTCGTGCGCAGTGGTTCCGCCCCGCATCCCGACGGGACCGAGGTGGACCCGGCGGCGTGGTGGACCGCGCTGCGGTCGGCGATCGACCGGGCAGGTGGCATCGACGATGTCGCCGCCGTGTCGGTCGCCGGCCAGCAGCACGGCATGGTGTGCCTCACCGAGACCGGCGAGGTCGTCCGGCCTGCGCTGCTGTGGAACGACACCCGTTCCGCCCAGGCCGCGGCCGACCTCGTCGACGAACTCGGCGGCGGCGCCGCGTGGGCGGACGCGGTCGGCGTCGTGCCCGTGGCGTCCATGACCGCGAGCAAGCTCCGCTGGCTCCGCGACCACGAACCCGACTCGGTCGCCCGCACTGCGGCCGTGTGCCTGCCCCACGACTACCTGACGTGGCGCCTGTCCGGCGGCGGCCTCGACCGCCTGGCCACCGACCGCGGCGACGCGTCCGGCACCGCGTACTTCTCGCCCGCTACCAACACATATCGCACTGACCTCCTCGAAATGGCGCTGGGCACGGTGCCCGAGCTGCCGAAGGTGCTCGGCCCGTCCGACGACGCGGGCCGCACCCCGGCCGGTGCCCTGCTCGGCGCGGGCACCGGCGACAACATGGCCGCCGCGCTCGGCGTGGGCGCCGAACCAGGCGACGTGGTCGTCTCCATCGGCACGTCCGGCACCGCGTTCGCCGTCGCCGACAAGCCGTGCGCCGACCCCGCCGGGCTGGTGGCCGGGTTCGCCGACGCCACCGGCCGGTTCCTCCCGCTCGTGTGCACCCTGAACGCGGCCCGCGTGCTGGACGCGGTGGCCCGCATGCTGGGCGTCGACCACGACCGGTTCGCCGAGCTCGCGCTGGCGGGCCCGCCGGGCGCCGACGGCCTCACCCTCGTGCCGTACCTGGAGGGCGAGCGCACCCCCAACCTGCCGGAGGCCACGGGCGCGCTGCACGGCCTGCGCCTGGCGAACGCGACCCCGGCCCACCAGGCCCGCGCCGCCGTCGAAGGCATGCTGTGCGGCCTCGCCGACGCACTGGACGCCCTCGTGGCACAAGGCGTTCGCACCGACCGGGTGCTGCTGGTCGGCGGGGGCGCGCGGTCGGCGGCCGTCCGCCGCATCGCCCCCACCGTCCTCGGCCGCCCGGTGCTGGTGCCGGAGCCGGGCGAGTACGTGGCCGACGGCGCCGCCCGCCAGGCCGCGTGGACCCTCGCGGGCGGCAACGCCCCGCCCAACTGGCGGCTGGGCGCGACGCAGCGCGTCGACGGTGACCTGACCCCAGGCCTGCGCGAGCGCTACGCGGAGGCCCGGGAGAAGATCGTGGATCGCCGCCCGGCCTGAGTCGGACATATCGCGCCTGCTAGAACTGGTCGTACCAACGGGCTGACCCGCGGCCTGGCCGACCAAGGGAGATCGTTCTCGTGGAGTTCGTCCGCCTCCTTCTGGTGTTCCTGCACCTGCTCGGCATGGCGCTGCTGATCGGGATGTTCCTGGTCCAGCGCCGGCAGCCCGCGGGCGCGCCGCTGAGCCAGGGCTGGCTGCACGTCGCCGCCCTCCAGCTGATCACCGGGCTCGCGCTGCAGCTCCTGGCCCCGGCCACCGACCAGGACTACAACGGGATGAAGCTCGGCATCAAGACGCTGATCCTGCTGGTGATCGGCGTGCTGGCCCTCGTGTACGTGATCCGCCGCGTGCCCGCCCCGAAGTGGTTGCCGCCGTCGCTGGTCGGGCTAGTCGTCGTGAACGTGGGTATCGCGGTCTTCTGGACCTGACCGTTCTACGCGGACTTGCCGCGCAGGATCTCGAGCACCTCGGCCATCTGACCGTCGAGTTTGGTGAACTGTTCGTCGTGGGCGGCGTGCAGCTGCCGGAGCCGTGCGAGTTCATCGGTGTTCTCTCGCGTCTGATGGCTGAAGAGGTTCACCTTGGACTCGAGGAGCCTCAACGACTGTTCGTGTTCGGATGGCAGGAAGTCGGGGGGCGATGACGGGTCTTCCATCGGTGCCTGCGTGAGAATCCGCTCCAGACGGTTGAATCGCTCGTCGACTCGGGTCGTGAGGTTGTCGACCTTGGTTTCGACGTTTCCGACCCGCGTTGTGAGGTCGCCAACCTTGGTTTCGACGTTTCCGACCCGCGTTGTGAGGTCGCCAACCTTGGTTTCGACGCTCCCGACCCGCGTCGTGAGGTCGCCAACCTTGGTTTCGACGCTCCCGACCCGCGTCGTGAGGTCGCCAACCTTGGTTTCGACGCTCCCGACCCGCGTCGTGAGGTCGCCAACCTTCGTTTCAACGCTCCCGACTCGGGTCGTGAGATTGCCGACTTCTGTTGTCAGCCGCTCGACGTTGGCATCGGTTTTCTTGCCTTGCTTGTAGATCTCCTCGATGTCGTTCTTGTTTTGTTCGCATCTGCGGGTCAGCTCTGCGGCTGTGCTGAAGAAGGCCACGGGATCGGATCCTAACTACGGGGTGGGCGCGCTGGGCGGCTTCACATTTCTGTCGGTAGGGTGGTTACTCGTCGGTAGGTTGGTTGGGTCGCGGAGGGTGTTTGCGCATGTCAGTGGGGCGGGAGTTCGACGTCGTGCTCTTCGGGGCCACTGGGTTCACCGGGGGGCTGACAGCCGAGTACCTGGCGGCGCATGCGCCCAACGGCTGTCGGTGGGCGATTGCCGGTCGGTCGCGGGAGAAGCTCTTGGCGGTGCGGGAACGGCTCGCCGAAATCAACCCCTTGTGTGGTGATCTCGACTTGCTCGTCGCGGACGTGACCGACCGTGAATCGCTGCGGGCCGTCGTCACGCGGTCCCGGGTGGTCGTCACCACCGTCGGGCCCTACTTGCGTTACGGGGAACCACTTGTCGCTGTCTGCGCGGAGACCGGGACCGACTACCTCGACCTGACCGGTGAGCCCGAGTTCGTCGACCGGATGTACCTCGACCACCACGACGCCGCTGTCGCGAGTGGAGCGCGGCTCGTGCACTCCGCCGGGTTCGACTCCATTCCGTACGACCTCGGGGTGCTGTTCACCGTCGAACAGCTGCCCGAGGGGGTTCCGCTGGACGTGCAGGGTTACGTGTCCGCCTCGGCGTCCTTCTCCGCCGGGACCTACCACTCCGCGATCACCGCGTTCTCCCGGTTGCGGCAGATGTCGGCCATCGCCCGCAGGCGGCGGGAGGTGGAGGGCAGGCCCGAGGGTGGCCGGGTCGTCCGCGGCGCCAAGGGGCGGCCCCGGTTCGAGAAGGACGCCGAGGCGTGGGTGCTCCCCGCGCCCACCATCGACCCGCAGGTCGTGTTGCGGTCCGCCCGCGCGCTCGACCGTTACGGGCCCGCGTTCCGCTACGGGCACTACCTGGCGGTCAAGAAACTGCCCGTGGCCGCCGGGATCGTCGGCGCGGTCGGGGCCGCGGTCGTGCTCGCGCAGGTGCCGCCGACCCGCGACTGGATGCTGTCGCGCATGGCCTCCGGGGACGGGCCCTCGGAGGAACGCCGTGACAAGGCCTGGTTCCGGGCGCGGTTCGTCGGCACGGGTGGTGGGCGCCGGGTGGTCACCGAGGTGTCCGGGGGTGACCCCGGCTACGGGGAGACCGCCAAGATGCTCGCCGAGTCGGCGCTCTGCCTCGCCTTCGACGACCTGCCGAAGACCTCGGGTCAGGTGACGACGGCCGTTGCCATGGGGGACAAGTTGATCCGCAGGCTGGTGCGTGCCGGGTTGACGTTCCGCGTCGTGGAGTGAGCTGCATGCCGTCGATCGTGCCCCGGCAGGCCGACGGGCGCCGGGGTCCGGCGCCGATCTGTGGACAAGTCGGGTGGCTGTGGACAACTGGGCCGCACGACCGGGTGTGATTCCGCGAACTGTCGGTCCTCCGTGGTACGCGGCGTGAGAGGGTGCGGCGCGTGCGTGTCGGGAGGAGGCGGCCCGGGTGATCTGGGTGTGGATCGGCATCGCCGTGGTGGTCGTGGCGGCCGGGGCCCTCGTGCCGGTGCTGGCAGGCCGGGACCACCGGCTGCGCAGCGACGACGAGGCGGTGGCCGCCCGTTCGCGGTACCACCAGCTCGGCCACTACGTCGAGGACGGCGTCGAACAACTGGACGACGAGCAGGCGACGGCGTTGCTGCGAACGGCCTACGAGCGGTACCACACGACGGGTGCCACGCTTGCACGTGCGAAGACTGAAGAGGACTTCGTGCTGGCCATGCGGATAGCGGAAGAAGGCCTGGCCGCGGTGGCCCAGGCCTATGCCCGAATCGGGCGAACGGGCCCGGCGATCAAGAAACAAAGGCGTCACAAATGACCGCTGCGCACGCGCGCGATCACTTTCGGTACTAGTCTGCGCGCGCTCGAAGAACGATTGGGTCACGCGGGTCTACGCGGCGGTAGCACTTCCGCGACCGCAGAGTACGGTCTCGCCAATAAGTCGGCGTCCGGCGCTCGGCCGGGCGTGTCAAGTGAAGGCGGAGGGAGAAAGCCTTGCGCTTCAAGCGGGGAGTCGCGGTCACCGCGATCGCGCTGACCAGCGTGCTGTCCGTGGTCGGATGTGCGAAGGATTCGGGATCCTCGAACGGCGGTTCAGGCGGCGACAACAGCGCTGCGGGCTGCAAGACCGTGGACAAGCCGGCGGCGGCGTCCGGAGGGACGACCACCACCGATGCCGGTGCACAGGTGGACGGCAGCGCGCTCAAGGTCGGTCTGGCCTTCGACATCGGCGGCCGCGGTGACGCGTCCTTCAACGACTCGGCGGCGGCCGGCCTGGACAAGGCCATCTCGGACATCGGGGTCAAGAAGGAGAACACCAAGGAGCTCACGGCCACCGACCAGGAGAGCGAGGACGCCAAGCTGACGCGTCTGCGCCAGCTGGCCCAGGAGGGTCGCAACCCGATCGTGAGCGTGGGCTTCGCGTACTCCGACGCCACCGCCAAGATCGCCAAGGAGTTCCCGAACACCCAGTTCGCGGTGGTCGACGGCTTCGTCGAGAACGCGCCGAAGAACGTCACCTTCCTCGGCTTCGCCGAGCAGGAGGGCTCCTTCCTCGTCGGCGTCATCGCCGCGCTGAAGAGCGAGAGCTGCACCATCGGCTTCGTCGGCGGTGTGAACGTGCCGCTGATCCAGAAGTTCCAGGCCGGCTTCGAGCAGGGTGTGAAGACCGTGGCGCCGGACGCCAAGGTCGTCTCCAAGTACATCACCGAGGCGGGTGACCTCACCGGCTTCGCCGACCCGCCCAAGGGCCAGGTCGCCGCGAAGGGCCTGATCGACCAGGGCGCGGACGTCGTGTACCACGCCGCGGGCGCCTCCGGCAAGGGCGTGTTCGCCGCCGCCAAGGAGGCCAACGTGATGGCCATCGGCGTCGACTCCGACCAGTACAACCAGAAGACGGTCGCCGAGTACAAGGACGTCATCATCACGTCCATGCTCAAGCGCGTCGACGTCGCGGTGTTCGACTACATCTCCGCGGTCGCCGCGAACAACCTCGCCGGCCTGCCGAAGGTCTTCGACCTGAAGGTGGACGGCGTCGGCTACTCCGAGTCCGGCGGCAAGATCGACGCCGACACCAAGGAGTGGGTCGAGGCGTACAAGCAGCAGATCATCGAGGGCAAGATCAAGGTCTCGGACACTCCGAGCAGCTGACGAAGCCCTGAAAGTGTGACCCCCGTGGGTGTGTGGCGAGCGTTGCCGCGCACCCACGGGTCTTTCCTGTGAGGAAGGGTCTCCATGACCGACACCGAGGTCGACGCGGCGACCGACGCGGACGCGCGACCCGTGCCCGCCGTCGTGCTCGCCGGCATCACCAAGCGCTTCCCCGGCGTCGTCGCGAACAGCGACGTCAGCCTGTCCGTGAGAGCGGGCGAGGTGCACGCCCTGTGCGGTGAGAACGGCGCGGGCAAGTCCACCCTGATGAAGATCCTGTACGGGATGCAGCCCCCGGACGAGGGCACCATCACGGTGAACGGCGAGCAGGTCCGCTTCAAGTCCCCGTCGGACGCGATCGCGGCGGGCATCGGGATGGTGCACCAGCACTTCATGCTGGCCGACAACCTGACCGTGCTCGAGAACGTGGTGCTCGGCGCCGAGAACATGTTCGGGATCGGCAAGCGGGCCAGGGCGCGGGTGCGTGAGCTGGCCGGCTCGGTCGGTCTCGAGCAGGACCCGTCGACGCTGGTCGAGCGGCTCGGCGTGGCCGACCGGCAGCGCGTGGAGATCCTCAAGGTGCTCTACCGCGGCGCGCGGATCGTCATCCTCGACGAGCCGACCGCGGTGCTCGTCCCCCAGGAGGTCGACGAGCTGTTCGAGACGCTGCGGACCATGCAGGCGGACGGCTACACGTTCCTCTTCATCTCCCACAAGCTCGACGAGGTCCGCGCGATCGCCGACTCGATCACGGTGATCCGCCGCGGCACCACCGTCGGCACGGTCGACCCGAAGACGGTCAGCTCCCGCCAGCTCGCCGAGATGATGGTCGGCTCCGAGCTGCCGAGCCCGGAGACCCGCACCTCCACGGTCACCGACAAGGAGGTCCTGCAGGTCGAGGGCCTCGTGCTGGAGACCCCGGACGGCCGCCGCATCCTCGACGACCTGAACCTCGTGGTCCGGTCCGGCGAGGTGCTCGGCATCGCGGGTGTCGAGGGCAACGGCCAGACCGAGCTGGTGGAGGCCCTCATGGGCATCCGCAAGGCCGCGGCCGGACGCGTGACGCTGAACGGCCGCAACCTCACCCGTGCCGGCACGCTGGCCCGTCGCGAGGCGGGCATCGGCTACATCCCGGAGGACCGCACCCGCCACGGCCTGCTGCTCACCGAGCCGCTGTGGAAGAACCGCATCCTCGGCTACCAGACCCGCAAGCCCACGTCGAACGGCGCGTTCCTCGACATCGCGGGCGCCCGCAGGGACACGAGGCGGATCGTCGAGGAGTTCGACGTCCGCACCCCCGGCATCGACGTCACGGCCGCCTCGCTGTCGGGCGGCAACCAGCAGAAACTCGTGATCGGCCGTGAGCTGTCCGGCGACCCGGTGCTGCTGATCGCCTCTCACCCGACCCGCGGCGTCGACGTCGGCGCGCAGGCCGCCATCTGGGACCACATCCGCAACGCCCGCGCCGCGGGCCTCGCCGTCCTGCTCGTGTCGGCGGACCTCGACGAGCTGATCGGCCTGTCCGACTCGATCAAGGTCATGCTGCGCGGCAAGTTCGTCGCCGACGCCGACCCCGCGACCGTCACGCCGGAGGACCTCGGGTCCGCCATGACCGGCGCCGGTGTCGTGGACGAGTCGGGCGTGCTGGTGACGGAGACTGGAGGTAACCCATGACGTCCCGGCTGCGCTCGTCGCTGCTGGCGCCCCTGCTAGCGGTGCTCTTCGCTGCCTTGCTGTGCGCGGTCGTGCTGCTCGTGTCGGGGGCCAACCCCGCCCGCGCGCTCGGTGCGATGTTCGGCCAGCTCGAAGAGGGCAGCGTCACGGTCGACATCGCCAACTCGACGGCCATCTACATGCTCGCCGCGCTGGCCGCCGCCATCGGGTTCCACATGAACCTGCTGAACATCGGGATCGAGGGCCAGTACCGGGTCGGTGCCGTGGTCGCTGCGATCGTCGGTGGCGCGCTGGTGCTGCCGCCGGTGCTGCACTGGCTGGTGATCCTGCTGGTCGCGTCCGTCGCGGGTGCCGCGTGGGCGGCCCTGCCCGCGATCCTGAAGGTCACGCGCGGGGTGCACGAGGTGCTCTCCACGATCATGATGAACGCGATCGCGTTCGGTCTCGCCGCGTACCTGATCCGTCGTGACCAGTTCGGCATTCTGATCGGCAACAACGTCTCGACCGAGCCGATCGCCGAGTCCGGCCAGGTGCCCGGCATCGAGCTGAACATCTACGTCAACCTGTTCGGCTTCGAGATCGTCTTCGATGGCGTCCTCTTCGGCCTCGTGTTTCTCGCGGTCGTCGCGGCAGCCGTCTACGGCGTGGTCATGAACCGGACCCGGTTCGGCTTCGAGCTGAAGGCGTCGGGCCTGTCGCCGACCGCGGCCGCGGCCGGTGGCGTGAACGCCAAGAAGATGATCGTGGTGTCGCTGCTGGTCTCCGGTGCCGTCGCGGGCCTGGTCGGCATGCCGGAGATCCTCGGCCGCGACCACGCCTACACGCTGAACTTCGCGTCGGGTTACGGCTTCGCGGGTATCGGCATCGCGCTGCTGGGTCGCAACCACCCGGTCGGCATCGCGTTCGGGTCGCTGCTCTGGGCGTTCCTGGACAAGGCCAGGGGCGCGCTCGACAACGAGGGTGTGCCGAGGGAGATCGCGACGATCATGCAGGGCACGATCGTGCTGTCGGTGGTCGTCGCGTACGAGATCGTGAAGCGGATGGAGCTGGCCGCCGAGCAGCGGCGCGTCGGCCAGGCCACGGGCACCGCGGTCGAGCCGGAGGTGGCTGCGAAATGAGCATGGTCGAAGTGCAGCCGTCGGCGCCGGCGGGCATGACGATGACGCCGCCCCCGCGCAAGCGGGTGCTGCCCGGCTGGGCCATCTTCGCGCTCGGGATCGTGGCGGTGGTCGGCGTGCTCGCCACCACCTCGTACCTGACCGGCCAGCCCGCGCTGACATCGTCGTCGACGATGCAGAACACGGTCACGCTGGGCCTGCCGATCCTCCTGTGTGGTCTCGGCGGCATCTGGGCCGAGCGCTCCGGCATGATCAACATCGGCCTCGAGGGCATGATGATCCTCGGCACCTGGGGCGCGGCGTGGGCCGGTGTCCTCGGGCTCGGGCCGTACGGGTCGGTGCTGTTCGGCGCGGTCTTCGGCGCGGTCGGTGGCGTGCTGCACGCGATCGCGACGGTCTCGTTCGGCGTCAACCACATCGTGTCCGGTGTGGCGATCAACCTGCTCGGCGCCGGTGTCGCGAAGTACCTGTCGACGCTGATCTTCCAGCCGCTGTCGGACAACCCGCGTGACTCGCCGCCGATCGAGCGGTTCGAGACGTTCTCCGCACCGGGCCTGTCGGACTGGCTCGGCGAGCTGGAGTCGGAGCAGCGCGCGGTGATCTCCGACGTGGCCGGGCTGCTGCGTGGCCTGGTGACGCGGGTGTCGCCGATGCTGATCATCGGCATCCTGCTGGTGTTCCTGACCTACCTGGTGCTGTGGCACACCCGGTTCGGCCTGCGGCTGCGGTCGTGCGGTGAGAACCCGGTGGCGGCCGAGTCGCTGGGCGTGAACGTCTACCTGCACAAGTACATCGCGGTCATCGCGTCCGGCGCCCTGGCGGGCATCGGTGGCGCCGCGCTGGTGCTCGGCTCGAGCCCGTCGATCTACTCGGAGGGCCAGACCGCGAACCGCGGCTTCATCGGCCTCGCCGCGATGATCTTCGGCAACTGGCGGCCGGGGGGCACGCTCGCGGGCGCGGGCCTGTTCGGGTACGCGGACGGCCTGCGGCTGTCGTCGGGCCCGGAGACGGTGCACTCGCTGCTGTACGCGGCGGTGATCGTGGCCGGTCTGCTGGTGATCTGGCAGCTGTTCCGCCGCAAGTGGCTGCCCGCGATGTTCGCCGCGATCGGCGCGGTCGTGGTGTACGTGCTGTACTTCGCCACGGACGAGCTGCCGACCGAGTTCCTGCCGTACACGCCGCACATCATCACGCTGGTGGTGCTGGCACTGGCCGCCCAGCGACTGCGGCCACCGGCAGCGGACGGTGTTCCTTACAGGCGAGGTGAGGGTGACTGAGCGAAGCTGGCGGAGCGAACATCATGGCTGACGTCGTGCGTGGTCTCGACTGGGAGAAGCTGCGGGCCGCCGCTGTGGAGGCGGCCCAGGCCGCCTACTGCCCGTACTCCGGCCTGCAGGTCGGCGCGGCCGCGGTGTGCGACGACGGCCGGATCGTGACCGGCTGCAACGTCGAGAACGCGTCCTACGGCGTCGGCCTGTGCGCGGAGTGCACGATGGCCGGTCAGCTGCGGCTGACCGGCGGCGGCCGGTTCGTGGCCGTGGCGTGCCGTTCCGGTACGGGTGACCTGCTGATGCCGTGTGGCCGGTGCAGGCAGATCCTGTACGAGTTCGGCGGTCCGGACTGCCTCATGGACACCCCGGACGGCCCGCTGCCGATGTCGTCGGTGCTGCCGCACGCGTTCGGCCCGGCTGATCTACCGTGACACGGTGAAGCACACGGCAGTCGACGTCATCAGGACCAAGCGCGACGGCGGTGTCCTCTCGGACGCCCAGATCGACTGGGTGGTCGACGCGTACACCAGGGGCGAGGTCGCCGACGAGCAGATGTCGGCGCTGGCCATGGCGGTGTTCCTGAACGGCATGACGTTCGCGGAGACGGCCCGCTGGACCCAGGCGATGATCGACTCGGGGGAGCGGCTGACCTGGCCGGTCCCGACGGTCGACAAGCACTCGACCGGCGGCGTCGGCGACAAGATCACGTTGCCGCTGGCACCGCTGGTCGCGACCTGCGGTGTTGCGGTGCCGCAGTTGTCGGGCCGCGGGCTCGGCCACACGGGCGGCACGCTGGACAAGCTGGAGTCGATCCCGGGCTGGCGGGCGCAGCTGTCGACGGAGGAGATCCGGGCACAGCTGTCGTCGGTCGGCGCCGTCATCTGCGCGCCCACCGAGGGCCTGGCGCCCGCGGACCGCAAGCTCTACGCGCTGCGGGACGTGACGGCCACGGTCGAGTGCGTGCCGCTGATCGCGTCGTCGATCATGTCGAAGAAGATCGCGGAGGGCGCCGGCGCGCTGGTGCTGGACGTGAAGGTCGGCTCCGGCGCGTTCATGCGGTCGCTGGACGACGCCCGTGAGCTGGCGTCGGCGCTGGTGGCGATCGGTACCGCGCACGGGCAGAAGGTGTCGGCGCTGCTGACGGACATGTCGGTGCCGCTGGGCCGGGCGGTCGGCAACGCGGTCGAGGTCGCGGAGTCGGTCGAGGTCCTGCGCGGCGGCGGGCCGTCGGACGTGGTGGAGCTGACGGTGGCACTGGCGTCGGAGATGCTGTCCCTCGCGGGTGTGTCGGCGGACCCGGCACAGGTGCTGGCGTCGGGCGCCGCGTACGAGACGTGGGCGCGGATGATCGCCGCCCAGGGCGGTGACCCGTCGGCTGACCTGCCGAAACCGAAGCACGTGCACGTGGTCACCGCGCCCCGCGACGGGGTGCTGACGAGGCTCGACGCGCTGGGCGTCGGGGTGGCGGCGTGGCGGCTCGGCGCTGGCCGGGCACGGAAGGAAGACCCGGTCCAGGCGGCCGCGGGCATCCTCTGCCACGCGAAGCCGGGCGACGCGGTCGTGGCGGGAGAGCCGCTGCTGGAGCTGCACACGGACACCCCGGACGCGGTGGACGGTGCGCTGGCGTCGCTGGACGGCGCCTACGAGATCGCGGACGAGCCGTCGCGGCGATCGGAGCTGGTCATCGAGGTGATCCGGGGGTAGGCGGGCCCACCCCCGGGCCACCGTCAGGCCAGTGCGGCCAGCGCCGTGTGCGTCAGCACGCGGACCCCGACCAGCAGGGCACGCTCGTCCAGCTGGAACGTCGGCTGGTGCAGGTCGGGCTGGGTGCCCTCGCCGGACCACACGCCGAGCCGGGCGAACGACCCGGGCACGTTCTCGAGGTACCACCCGAAGTCCTCGCCACCGGAGGACTGCTTGGTCCCGGTCACGGCCTGCTCGCCCAGCGCGGCCTCGACGCCGGCGCGGAGCACGGCCTCGGACTCGACGTCGTTCACGACCGGCGGCACACCGCGGCGGTGTTCGAGCTCGAACCCGACCCCGGTCGGCGCGAGGAGCGACTGCACCAGCCCCGCGACCAGCGGTTCCAGGTCGGCCCACACCTCGTGGTCACCGGTGCGCAGCGTCCCGCGCAGCACCCCGTCCTGCGGCACCGCGTTGGGCGCCTCACCGGCATGCACGGCACCCCACACCAGCACCGTCCCCGAGCGGGGGTCGATGCGGCGGGACAGCAGCGCGGGCAGCCCGGTGATGACGGTGCCGAGCGCGTGCACGAGGTCGGCGGTCAGGTGCGGGCGCGACGTGTGGCCACCAGGCGACGTCAAGCGCAGCTCGAGCAGGTCGGTGGCCGACGTGATGGCGCCGACCCGGGTGCCGACGCTGCCGACGCGCAGCCGGGGGTCGCAGTGCAGGCCGAAGATCGCGTCCACGCCTTCGAGGCCACCGGCCGCGATGACGTCGAGCGCGCCGCCGGGCATGACCTCCTCGGCGTGCTGGAACACGAGCCGGACACGGCCGGGCAGTTCCGGCGCGGAGGCGAGCGCGAGACCGGCGCCGAGCAGCATGGACGTGTGCCCGTCGTGGCCGCACGCGTGCGCGGCGCCTGGGACGGTCGACGCGAACGGCAGGCCGGTGAGCTCGGTGAGCGGCAGCGCGTCCATGTCGGCGCGGAGCGCCACGCAGCGGTCGCCTTCGCCGATGTCGCAGATCAGGCCGGTGCCGCTGTCGAACACCTTCGGCTGCAGACCGGCCGAGGACAGCAGGCCGGCCACCATCTCGGTGGTGTTGTACTCGCGCCTGGACAGCTCGGGGTTGGCGTGGATGTGCCGGTACCAGGCGAGTACGTCCGGCGCGTTCAGCGTCAGCCAGTCGTCGAGCCATGCCGGCCCACGTCCGGCTCCGATGTCATCCACACTGGGCATACTGACGCCCTCGTCGGTGATCAGCACGCCGGCCCCGTTCGCGGCAGCCGTTGCGCCGCCGTCCCTGGGTACGTCGGATCGCGAGTCGAGCACTGTCACGCGATCCTCCCAAGGTCCCGTGAGTGATTCATGATGTGGTCAATCCTGCACCATCGATGGTGGTGGATCGCACGAGGTTTCCTGGTCGACCGGTTGCCGGTACCACCGAAGCGCCGAACGGTGCGGCGGCTTCAGCCTCGCTAAACGATCACCGTCGGCCAACGGCCGACGTCACTTCTTGGCCCTCTTGCGCCGGATGCTGCGGCCCCAGATCACGATGCCTACCAGCACTACCGACGCCACGCCCATGACGATCTTGCGGCGCGACTCCGCCCGGTCCGCCTCGGTCTCGGCGGGGTCGAGCTCCACGGTCGGCGCGCTCGTCGCGGTGGACGGACCGGTGGGGGGCGGCGTCGGCTGTAGCCCGGCGACGAGCCCGTACTCGCGGTCGGACGGGTACGAGTCCGCGACCGCGTGAACCGGAAGCAGCGCCACGAGAAGCCCCATGAGGGTCACGACGAGTAGTCGAACGGCGCTGCGCATGCGACAAGCCTATCGACAAGGCACGCAGTGGATCAGCGGCCGTGTGGGTATTGATGCCGGATCGTCAGTCCGCGTCGGTCGCGGCGAGCACCGCGAGACCGCGGCCGCCGGCACGCAGGCAGAGCACGCCGAGGTCCCACGCGATGCGCTTGAACCAGTCGTTCGCGGCGTCGAACGTCCACCACGCGCAGCCCTCGACACCCCCGCCTGCCAGGGCTTTCACCGACCGCCACGCCGCGAGCCTGCCGTAGGCGCCGCCCTGTCCCCGGTCGTAGGCGCCGCCGTTCGCGGCCGCGTCGAACAGCACGCGCACCACGTCGGACAGCGTCGCGGCCCGCAACGCGAGCCCGTCGCCGGCCAGGCAGTCCAGACCAAGCGACTCGACCGTTCGGATGCCGACGTCCTCCGCCGTCAGGGGTGCGCTCACCGTGAACACCGCGGCCTCGGCCCGTCCGTTGGACTCGGTGAGCCAGGTGGTGACGGCCGCGGTGGCGTCTCCCGGCGTGGTCCTGCGGGTCGCGGACGGCACCACGCCCGCCGCGGTGATCAGTTCCGTCCGCGCGGTGGGCGCCGCCGTCTCCCCGGGCAGTGGCGTCAGCGGCAGTTCGCCGAGCGGGTGTCCCGCCAGCCGCGAGCGCCAGCCAGCGGGCACTCGCTCGCCGCGCAACACCAGTTCGTGCACCACGCACGCGCCCAGCTCGAGCGGCAGGTCCATCGACAGCAGCACCGAGGCCTCCTGCCCGGCCGCGAGCAGGGCCGCGGTCCGCCGCACACGCTCCGGCGGCAGGTCGCGTGCCAGCCGGACCACCGCGGCCGCGCGCTCGGCGGACGGCGTCGCGGCCAGCAGCGCCTCCACCCGGTCGAAGAGGCCGCTCAGGTGCGGGAACTCGGCGAGCAGCGCGTGCCCCAGCTCCTCCAGCCGCGGCACCTCGTCGGCCCAGCTGTCCACCTCGGCGTAGTACGGCCGGACGTCGGCCTTGCCACGCAGTTCGGACAGCAGCGTCTCGATCGAGGTCAGTTCGCGAACTCCTTCAGGATGCGTTCGGCGGCGAGCGTGGGGGTGAGGGTGCCGTCGGCGACCTGCTGTTCCAGCGACGGCGCGAGCGCACGCACGCCGGGGTGCTCGGACAGCCTGGTCAGCAGCGTGTCCTTCACCATGGTCCACGTCCAGTCGACCTGCTGCCGCCTGCGCTTCTCCGCCAGCGCACCGGACTCCGACAGCGTGGTGTGGTGGCGTTTCACCTGCTCCCACAGGGTGTCGAGGCCGGCGCCGGTCATGCCGCTGCAGGTCAGGACCGGCGGGGTCCACCCGTCCGACGACGCCTGCAGCAGCCGCAGGGCGCCCGACAGCTCGCGGGCCGCCTTGCGGGCGGGCATCTCGTGGTCGCCGTCGGCCTTGTTCACCGCGATCACGTCCGCGAGCTCCAGCACGCCCTTCTTGATGCCCTGCAGCTGGTCGCCGGTGCGGGCCAGCGTGAGCAGCAGGAAGCAGTCGACCATGTTGGCGACGGAGATCTCCGACTGGCCGACGCCGACGGTCTCGACCAGCACCACGTCGTAGCCGGCGGCCTCCATCAGCACGATCGTCTCGCGGGTCGCCCGGGTGACGCCGCCGAGCGTGCCGGACGTCGGCGACGGCCGGATGAACGCGGACGGGTCCACCGACAGGCGTGCCATGCGGGTCTTGTCGCCCAGGATCGAGCCGCCGGTGCGGGTGGACGACGGGTCCACGGCCAGCACGGCGACCCGGTGCCCGGCGCCGGTGAGCTGGGTGCCGAGCGCGTCGATGAACGTCGACTTGCCCGCGCCGGGGACCCCGGTGATGCCGACGCGGTGCGCGCCACCCGCGTGCGGCAGCAGCTCGACCAGCAGCTGCTGCGCCAGCGCCCGGTGGTCCGGGCGCCGCGACTCGACCAGCGTGATCGCCTTCGACAGCGTGCCGCGGTCACCCGCCAGCACGCCCTTGGTGTAGCCCGCTACGTCAATGTCCCGTGGCATCGATGAGCTTCCGCAGCAGGTCGGTGGCCGCCTCGGCGATCACCGTGCCGGGCCCGAAGATCGCGGTCGCGCCGGAGGAGTACAGCTCGTCGTGGTCCTGCGGCGGGATCACGCCACCGACGACGATCATGATGTCGTCGCGGCCCAGCGACGCCAGCTCGTCGCGCAGCGCGGGCACCAGCGTCAGGTGACCGGCGGCGAGCGAGTTGACGCCCACGATGTGCACGTCCGCCTCGACGGCCTGCCGCGCCACCTCCGCGGGCGTCTGGAACAGCGGGCCGACGTCGACGTCGAAGCCGAGGTCGGCGAAGGCGGTCGCGATCACCTTCTGGCCGCGGTCGTGGCCGTCCTGGCCCATCTTCGCGACGAGGATGCGCGGGCGGCGGCCCTCCGCCTCGGCGAACTCGTCGACGACCCGGCGCGCTTCCTCCACATTGGACACAGCGCCGACCTCCTCGGAGTAGACGCCGGAGATCGTACGGATCTGCGCGGAGTGCCGTCCCCACACCTTGCCGAGCGCCTCGGAGATCTCGCCGACGGTCGCCTTCGCGCGGGCCGCGTCGATGGCCAGCGCGAGCAGGTTGCCGTCCCCGTTCGCGGCCGCCGACAGCGCGTCCAGCGCCCGGTCCACCGCGGACTGGTCGCGTTCCTCCCGCAACCGCCGCAGCTTCGCCAGCTGCTGTGCGCGCACACCGGCGTTGTCGACCTTCAGCACGTCGATGTGCTCGTCGGCGTCGGCGAGCCGGTACTTGTTCACGCCGATCACCGGCTGGCGCCCGGAGTCGATGCGCGCCTGCGTGCGCGCCGCGGCCTCCTCGATGCGCAGCTTGGGGATGCCCGCGTCGATGGCGCGTGCCATGCCGCCCGCGGACTCGACCTCCTGGATGTGCCCCCACGCCTTGAGCGCCAGCTCGTGGGTGAGCCGCTCGACGAACGCGCTGCCGCCCCACGGGTCGATGACGCGCGTGGTGCCGGACTCCTTCTGCAGCAACAGCTGCGTGTTCCTGGCGATTCGGGCGGAGAAGTCGGTCGGCAGCGCGAGCGCCTCGTCGAGTGCGTTGGTGTGCAGCGACTGCGTGTGGCCCTGGGTGGCGGCCATCGCCTCGACGCACGTGCGGATCACGTTGTTGTAGACGTCCTGCGCGGTCAGCGACCAGCCGGAGGTCTGGCAGTGCGTGCGCAGCGACAGCGACTTGTCGGACCTGGGGTCGAACTGCTTCACGAGCTTCGCCCACAGCAGCCGCGCGGCCCGCAGCTTGGCGACCTCCATGAAGAAGTTCATGCCGATGGCCCAGAAGAACGACAGGCGCGGCGCGAACGAGTCGACGTCCAGGCCCGCGTCCACGCCCGCGCGGATGTACTCGACGCCGTCGGCCAGCGTGTAGGCCAGCTCCAGGTCGGCGGTCGCGCCGGCCTCCTGCATGTGGTAGCCGGAGATCGAGATGGAGTTGAACTTGGGCATGTGCCGGCTGGTGTGCGAGAAGATGTCCGAGATGATCCGCATCGACGGCTGCGGCGGGTAGATGTAGGTGTTGCGGACCATGAACTCCTTGAGGATGTCGTTCTGGATGGTCCCCGTGAGCTTCTCCTGCGGCACGCCCTGTTCCTCCGCCGCCACGACGTAGAGGGCGAGGATCGGCAGCACGGCGCCGTTCATGGTCATCGACACGGACATCTTGTCGAGCGGGATGCCGTCGAAGAGCTGCCGCATGTCGTAGATGGAGTCGATCGCGACGCCCGCCATGCCGACGTCCCCGGCGACGCGCGGGTGGTCGGAGTCGTAGCCGCGGTGCGTGGCCAGGTCGAACGCGACGGAGAGGCCCTTCTGCCCGGCCGCGATGTTGCGGCGGTAGAAGGCGTTCGACTCCTCGGCCGTGGAGAACCCGGCGTACTGGCGGATGGTCCACGGCTGGTTGACGTACATCGTCGGGTACGGCCCGCGCAGGTACGGCACGATGCCCGGGTAGGTCGCCAGGAAGTCGAGCCCGGCCGTGTCGTCCCTGGTGTACAGGGGTTTCACGCCGATGCCTTCCGGCGTCTCCCACACCAGCGCGTCCGCGCCCTTGCCGGTGGCGTCCTGCACGGCCGCCTGCCAGTCGGCGGCGGCGCCGGCGTCCGGCTCGCCCAGCGCGATCTCGGAGAAGTCAGGGATGGTCACGACCGCGCCTCCAGTGCCGCCTCGAACGGTTCCGCGTACCGCACCCTCGGCAGACCACCGGACGGGACCGCGGGTTCCGGGCGTCGTGTCAGGGGTTTCTCGTCCTCGTTGGGGAAGACGGTCACGCCGGTGATCGCCTCCTCGCCCGCGTCGAGCCGCGCGGTCCTGGCGTCGCGGGTGGCCGCGATCCGCTCGTCGACCAGGCCGGCGTCGAGCGCGGCGGCGATCCCGCCCGCCTTCTCGATCTCCTGGAAGAACGCCCAGCCCGCACGCGCCAGCTCGTCGGTGTGCCGTTCCACGTACCAGGAGCCGCCCGCCGGGTCGATCACGCCGGCGACCCGCGACTCCTCCAGGAGGATCGACTGGGTGTTGCGCGCGATGCGCCGCGCGAACGCGTCCGGCAGGCCGATGGCCGCGTCGAACGGCTGCACGGTCACCGCGTCCGCACCGCCGACACCGGCGGCGAAGCAGGCGAGGGTGGTGCGCAGCATGTTGTTCCACGGGTCGCGGCGGGTCGTCATGGTCGACGAGGTCACCACGTGCTGCGGCACGGCGGCGCCGGGCGCCCCGCACACCTCCGCCACGCGCGCCCACAGGCGGCGGGCGGCGCGCAGCTTGGCGATCGTGCCGAACTGGTCGGCGGTCGCGGCGAACCGGAACTCCAGCTGCCTGGCGGCCTGCTCGACGGTCAGCCCCGCGCTGGTCAGCGCACGCAGGTAGGCGACGGCGGTCGCGAGCGCACTGCCCAGCTCCTGGCCGTCCGACGAGCCCGCTTCGTGGTACGGCAGCGCGTCGACGACCACCGACCGCAGGTTCGCGTACCGCTCGGCGATCCGGGTCGCGAGCGCGGCGGCGGCGTCGAGGTCGGCGGGCGTGCCGGTGCGGGCGCGGTGGCCGAGCGGGTCGGCGCCGAGGTTGCCGCGGACCTCGCTGGCCTGCACACCCTTGTCGTCGTGCACGGCGAGCAGCGCGTCGGCGGCGGCCGTGAAGTCGGCGCCCGCGTCGAGCGTGACCGGTGCGAGGTCGGTGTAGACGTCGGCGAGCACGTCCGGCAGGGCGGTCAGCGGCAGCCCGGCGTCGCCGACGACCAGCCACAGCGAGGTGACGCCGTTCTCCAGGTCGGCGAGCACCGCGCGGCGGGTCGTGTCGACGTCCGGGTCGGCGTGGCGCTGGCGGACGTCCCAGCCGGTGGCGACCGCGCCGTCGGGCCTGCTGCCCCTGGTGAACGGGGGGAGCCCGGGGAAGCCGGCGTCGGGGGCCGTGTCGTCCGCGGTGTAGAGGGGCTTGAGCGCGAACCCGTCGTAGGTGGGGCTCGCGAGCAGGTCCTCCACGGGGCCGTCGTGACTGTCGACGTCCACGCCTGACCTGCGCAGAACCTTGTCGACCATGGCCCGCCACTGGTCCACGGTCGCCGTGTCGAACTCCGATGCCAGCCGCAGCTGGTCCGCCGAGGTCATACCCATCAATGTTACTGACGAGTCAGGTGAGCGCCATGGCGTGCGAGTGTGAGGCTGATCGCCGGGGAGCCGGTGATAACCGGCACAATGTGGTGCGTGTCCAGCACTGGGGAGCGGGTCGTCGCCGGGCGCTACCGGTTGCGCCGGCAGCTCGGCCAGGGCGCCATGGGCACCGTGTGGGAGGCGTACGACGAGTTCCTCCACCGCGCCGTGTCGGTGAAGGAGGTCCTCCTCCCGCCCGGCGTGCCCGACGAGCAGGCCGCCGAGCTGCGCGAACGCACGCTGCGCGAGGCACGTGCGATCGCGGCGCTGTCGCACCCGAACGTCATCACGCTGCACGACGTGGCCCGCGAGGGCGGCGAGCCGTTCGTCGTGACCGAGTACCTGCTCGCGCACAGCCTCGCCACGCTGATCAACGTCCTTGGCCCGCTGCCGGAGCAGAAGGCCGCGGCGATCGCCGACGCGGTGGCGGCCGGGCTGGCCGCCGCGCACCAGGCGGGCATCACGCACCGTGACGTCAAGCCCGGCAACGTGCTCATCGGGGTGGACGGCCAGGTGAAACTGACCGACTTCGGCATCGCCCGCAACGTCTCCGAAGCGACGCTCACCAGCACGGGGATCATGCTCGGCTCGCCCGCGTACATCTCCCCGGAGGTCGCCGCGGGCCGCGAGGTGACACCGGCCGCCGACCTGTGGGGCCTCGGCGCGACGCTGTTCGCGGTGATCGAGGGCAGGCCGCCGTACGACGCGGACGGTGCCGTGCTGGAGACCGTGAACCAGGTCGTGCACGGCGACGTCCCGCGCCCGTCGGCGGAGGGCCCGCTCGGCGAGATCGTGGCCGCGCTGATGGTGAAGGAACCGGAGGAGCGGATCTCCCTGCGGGAGGTGCGCAACCGCCTGCACCCGCTGCTGCCGCCGCCGAGCACCCCGCTGCTGACCGAGGAGGACCTCGAACGTCTCCGGGAGGCGGCCGACAATCCACAACCGGCGAGTAATCCACAACCGGCCGGTAACAACGAGGATTCGTCACCCCCAGCCGATAAGATGGCAAGGCGGGACGCCCCCGGGAACGGGTGGGGGTCGGGCAACGCGCGCGAGGCCGATGCCGTCGACGCTGTCGTCGACGCTGCCGACGGGGCAGCCGAGGCGGACGGCGCGCCCTCGCTCGCCCCAGCCCCGGGGCCGCTGCCCTTCGACGTCACCGTCCGCGAACGCGTCCCCCGCGAACGCGGCGCCGTCGCCACCGCGCTCGTCGCGTTCTTCTCCGTCCTGTTCTTCTTCGCCGCGGCGGGCGGCGGCTTCGCGCTCTCCCGCTACGTCGGCGGCGAGTCGATCATGCCGCCCACCCGCACCACCACCAGCGCCCCGGTCACCGTCCCCGCCGAGGACGACGCGGGCGCGCTCAAGCTCCGCACCGGCAACGCGGCCAGCACCACCCCCGCACAGGGCGGCGGTTTCCAGCTCCCCGTGCCCAGCAACTGGGTCGAGTTCACCGAGGAGGTCAGCGCCGACGACCTGCCCAGCAGCACCCGCTTCTACTACGTGTCACCCAACGGCGCCGAGCTGCTGACCGTCGAGCGCATCGTCGGCTTCTACCCCGACCACCGGATCGGCGAGTACATCGACCACCTGGTCGACAGCGCCCCCGACGTCTTCACCGAGACGGTCGAGATGCAGGAGATCCCCGGTCTCGGCCAGAAGACGCCCGAGATGGCGCAGGAGCTGCACTACCGCACCATCACCAGCGCCAAGGAACTGGCGCCCGGCGACCAGAACGCCCAAGACCTCAACCGCAGCACGTACGCGCACCTCCTGCCCTACGCCGGTGACCTGTGGGTCGTGTCGATGACCGTGCCCATCGAGCAGGAGGACTCCGGCCGCGAGCTGTTCGACCGCATCGCGAAGGACTTCACGGTCACCGGCTGACCGTGGCCTATCCTCCCCGGGTGACCGACATCCAGGACCACTCCGCCGACGCCGCCGCGGCGCTCGCCAAGCTCACCGGCGTCGACACCCATGACGTCGCGGTCGTGCTCGGCTCCGGTTGGCGACCCGCTGCCGACGTGCTCGGCACCCCCGACGCCGAGGTCTCCATCGGCGACCTGCCCGGCTTCGCCGCCCCCACCGTGCTCGGCCACGGCGGCACGCTCCGGTCGCTGCGCGTCGGCGACAAGCGCGTGCTGATCCTGCTCGGCCGCACCCACCTGTACGAGGGCCGCGGCGTCGGTCCGGTCGTGCACGGCGTGCGCACCGCCGCGGCGGCCGGGTGCCGCACGGTCATCCTCACGAACGCGGCGGGCTGCCTGCGCGACGGTGTCGAGATCGGCCAGCCGGTCCTGATCAGCGACCACCTGAACCTGACGGCGACCTCGCCGCTGGTCGGCGCCCAGTTCGTGGACCTGACCGACCTGTACTCGCCGCGGCTGCGCGCGCTCGCGAAGGAGATCGACCCGTCGCTGGTCGAGGGCGTGTACGCGGGCCTGCCGGGCCCGCACTTCGAGACGCCAGCCGAGATCCGCATGCTGCGCACGATGGGCGCGGACCTGGTCGGCATGTCGACCGTCCTCGAGGCCATCGCCGCCCGCGCGGCCGGCGTCGAGGTGTTCGGGCTGTCGCTGGTCACGAACCTCGCGGCGGGCGTGACCGGCGAGCCGCTGAACCACGAAGAGGTCCTGGAGGCGGGCCGCGCGTCGGCCACCCGCATGGGCGCGCTGCTGAAGTCGCTCGTGGAACGGTCATGAGTCTTCCCCCGGAGCTGCGGGACCGCGCGTTCCGCTGGATCGCGGACGACCCCGATCCCGCGACCCGCGCGGAACTGCAGCAGGTCGCGGCCCGTGCGATGGGCGGTGACCAGGCGGCCGTCGACGAGCTGGCCGACCGCATGAACGGGACGCTCGCGTTCGGCACCGCTGGCCTGCGCGGCCCGGTCCGCGCGGGCTCCAACGGCATGAACAGGGCGGTCGTGCTGCGCGCCACGTACGGCGTCGCGGCGTGGCTGACGCACAAGGGCCACGCGGGCCGCACGGTGATCGTCGGCCGCGACGCCCGCCACGGCTCGGCGGACTTCGCGGCGGCCGCGGCGTCCGTGCTCGCGGCGGCGGGCTTCGACGTCCGCACGATGCCGGGCCCGCTGCCGACACCCATGACGGCCTTCCACGTGCGCGCGCTCGGTGCGGTCGCGGGCATCCAGATCACCGCGTCGCACAACCCGCCCGCCGACAACGGCTACAAGGTCTACACCGACGACGGTGCCCAGATCGTGCCGCCGGACGACAAGCTGATCGAGACGGGCATCCGCGAGGCACCCCCGGCGGTGTCGGTGCCGACCGCGTCCGGGGCCGTGCCGCTCGCCGACGTCTCGGGTTACGTGTCCCGGATCGCCACGCTGCCCCGGGGCGCGTCGCGCGACCTGCGGGTGGTGCTCACCCCGATGCACGGCGTGGGCGGCGAGACCGCGCTGGAAGCGTTGCGGGCGGCGGGTTTCCCGGACGTCCGGCTCGTCGAACAGCAGGCCGCCCCGGACCCGGACTTCCCGACGGTCGCGTTCCCCAACCCGGAAGAGCCGGGCGCCGCGGACCTGCTGCTGACCTACGCGTCCGAAGTGGACGCAGACCTGGCGATCGCACTGGACCCGGACGCCGACCGCTGCGCCCTGGGCGTCCGCGACACCGACGGCTGGCGCATGCTCCGCGGCGACGAGACCGGCGTGCTGCTCGGCGCGCACGTGCTGTCCACAGTGGACCGCCCGGACCCGCTGGTGGCGTCGACGATCGTGTCGTCGTCCATGCTGTCCCACGTGGCCGCGGCGCACGGGGCACGGCACGCGGAGACGCTGACGGGCTTCAAGTGGCTGATGCGCGCCGGTGACGGGTTGGTGTTCGCGTACGAGGAGGCGCTGGGCCTGTCGGTGGACCCGGACCACGTGCGCGACAAGGACGGCATCTCGGCGGCGGTGGTGGCGTGCGACATGGCGGCCACCCTCAAGGCGTCCGGCCGCACACTGCTGGACGTCCTCGACGACCTCTACACGGCGCACGGCGTGCACCTGACGGACCAGGTGTCGCTGCGGTTCGCGGACGTGACGGCGATGCTCCCGCTGGTGGCGGGCCTGCGCTCGGCGCCGCCGGCACAGTTGTGCGGCGTCCCGGTCCACGAGGACGGCCCGGCCCCGGACATCGTGCGGCTGCGCGGCGAGGGTCTGCGCGTGGTGGTCCGCCCGTCGGGCACGGAGCCCAAGGTGAAGGCGTACCTGGAGGTCGTCGTCCCGGTGACGGGCTCCCTGTCCGACGCCCGCACCCAGGCGACGACCCGCCTGGCCACGCTCCGCGACGAGGTGACGGCACTGCTGCAGGGGTGACTCATCGTTCGCCGGGGTCGATGGCCCTGCGTGCTCGAATGCGTTGCAGGGCCTCGGCCGCGGCGGTGAGGTCTTCACGGCCGCCGCGGTCGTGGATCCGCTGCAGGAACCGCGAGGTCATCCACTTGCGTGCCAGGCCGATCAGGCCCGACCCGACGACGGCGATGACTGCCCACCACACCGACATGACGCTCCACGGCATCAACTGCCCGACGGTGAGCGCATCGAGTCGTTGCCAGGAAGCCATGTTCGGTTGTGCCCCTCGGCCAGAGGCACTCACAGACCATGATCGCGGTCACCTGCTTACCCTGATGTTGCAGCCATCAAGCGGTCCGGATCATGCGGCAGTTTCCTGCTACCTCTGCGTGACGCAGCTTGACAGCGGGTTGCGGTCGGGAGCCAGAACGAGCAAGGTCGTCGCGTGCCCAGGTTGTTGATCGTGCATCACACCCCCTCGCCGTCGGTGCAGGCCATGTTCGAGGCCGTGGTGGCGGGGGCGACGACCGACGAGATCGAGGGCGTCGAGGTCGTCCGCAAACCGGCCCTCGCGGCCACCGCCTCCGACGCGCTCGAGGCCGACGGCTACATCCTCGGCACCCCGGCGAACCTCGGCATGATGTCGGGCGCCCTGAAGGTCTTCTTCGACCTCGCCTACTACCCGATCCTCGACGCCACCCGCGGCCGCCCCTTCGGCCTCTACGTGCACGGCAACAACGACACGACCGGCGCGGTCCGCGGCATCGAGTCGATCACCACCGGCCTCGGCTGGGAGAAGGCGACCCCGGTCGTCAGCGTCACCGGCGAACCAGGCAAGGACGACCTGCGGGCGTGCTGGGAACTCGGCGCCACCGTCGCGGCGGGCTTGACTCTGACGTAACTGGAGACTCGACGATCGCCCCATGACCGAGTACACGAGTCCCGTGCCGATGCCCGCGCCCGACGCGGTCGCCCCCGACGTCTACCGCGGCATCTACGGCATGCCCATGTTCGTCACGCTGCCGACCGCCGACCTGGCCGTCTCCACGGACTTCTGGCTCCGCGGCCTCGGCTTCGTCGAGCTGTTCGCCATCCCGGGGCAGCTGACCCACCTGCGGCGGTGGGCCTTCCAGGACGTCCTCCTCGTCCCGGGCGAACCGGCCGAGGGCACGACGAGCGTCAGCTTCGCCTGCGTCCTGAGCCAGCTCGACGACATCGCCAAGCGCTGCGAGGAGATCCTGCCCGGCTGCACCGACGGCCCGGCGGAGAAGCCGTGGAACTCGGTCGAACTGACGGTCGTCACGCCGGAACGCGCGCGCGTCGTCATGACCGCCGCCAAGCCGCTCGACCCGAACAGCCCGGCGGCGGCGAGGCTGCGTGCGGTCGGCATCGAGACGCCGGACTAGGCGGTGGCCGCCTGCGGCTCGGTCACGATCGAGCGCTCGCACTGCTCGTAGTTGGCGATCTTGTAGTTCAGCACGTCCAGGCACGAGTTCAGCTCGGCGATCCGGCTCAGCACCTCGGCCCGCTGCTCCATCAGGATCTGCTTGCGCCGGCCTGCACTGGCCACGCCCTGGTGCCGGAGCTTGGCGTACTCGCGCATCATCCGGATCGGCATCCCGGTCATGCGCAGCTTCGTCAGGAACTCCAGCCACACCAGGTCGTCGTCGGTGTAGGCCCGGCGGCCGCCGGAGTCACGGGCGGGTGGGTCGATCAGCTGGATGCGCTCGTAGTAACGGAGTGTGTCGATCGACAACCCACTGCGGTGGGCCGCCTCGGCGATCGCATAAGTCACGGCTTCGACCGTAAGAGCTGGAGTGCGCTCCAGGTCAAGTTCACAGGTCACTCTCCTTCGGGTGAGCCCACTCCTCGAGGCGCTGCGCCATGTCCGCCACGCCGACGTTCCCGCGGCCGACCTCGCGGACCAGGTCGAGGGCCTCGTCCTCGTCCGCGTCGATCCACCAGCCGTTCATGTCGCAGAGGGTCACCGCGGCGACCCAGCCGAGGCGCCAGTTGCCCTCGACCAGGGGACGAGTGCACACGATCGAGTCGAGCAGGGCGGCGGCTTTGAGCCAGAGCGTCTCGTACGCCTGCACCCCGAGCACGGTGGCGCGGGGGCGGTGCGCGGCGGCGTCGAGCAGTCCGAGGTCGCGCACGACCAGATCACCACCGGTGACGGCAGCGGCCAGCACGAGCAGGTCACTGGCGTCCAAGTACATGATCACGCCAGGATCATGTCAGAGACCACCGACAATTTTAGGTGGTTCCGATGCGCTCCAGCAGGCCCTTGTAGCGGGGCAGCACTCGGCTCAGCACCTCACCCAGCTGCTGTTCCTTCTGCAGGCGAGCCCAGCGGTCGGCGAGCGCCAGCCGCAGTATCTCCTGCTTCGACCGCCCTTCGGCTTCGGCCAGCTGGGCGAGGTGGGCGTTCTCCTCGTCCGTCAGCCGCAGAGTCATCGCCATGCTTTCGACGGTACCACCGTGATACCACATCCTCCTAGACCGCGCCGTACTGCCGATCACCGGCGTCCCCGAGCCCCGGCACGATGTAGCCGGAGTCGTTGAGCCGCTCGTCAATACTCGCCGTGACCAGCCGGACCGGCAGCTTCGCCTCGGACAGGTGCTTGATGCCCTCCGGCGCGGCCAGCGCGCACACGGCGGTGACGTCGGTGGCGCCGCGGTCGGTGAGCAGCCGGATCGTGTACTCCATCGAGCCGCCGGTCGCGAGCATCGGGTCGAGCACGAACACTGGCCTGCCCGCGAGGTCCGCGGGCAGGGACTCCATGTAAGGGGTCGGTTCGAGCGTCTCCTCGTTGCGCGCCAGGCCGACGAACCCCATCTGCGCCTCGGGGATCAGCTTGTGCGCCTGGTCGGCCATGCCGAGGCCGGCCCGCAGCACCGGCACCAGGAGCGGTGGCTTCGCGAGCCAGTAGCCCTCGGTGCGGGCGACCGGCGTGTGGATGCGCTCGGTGCGCACCGGGGCGTCGCGCAGCGCCTCGTAGATCAGCATGACGGTCAGCTCGTGCAGGGCCGCGCGGAAGACGGCGTTGTCGGTGCGGGCGTCCCGCATGACGGTCAACCGCGACTTGACGAGCGGGTGATCGACGGTCAGCACATCCATGGAGCGACACGGTAGCCGTTCAGACCGACCAGACCTCCGCGGTGGCGAGAAAAGCCGACGACGACGGCCGGTGCTCGGTGCCGCCGACCCGCACCTGTCCAGGCACCCGCTGCCCGTCGACGGTGACGGCGGCCTCCGCGACCGGTGCCAGCAGCAACTGCAGCGAGTGCGGGACGCCGTCGAGGTCGAAGTCGTCGGTGGCGAACGTGCGCCGCCCGAGCACGTCCGACATGGTCACCTCGATGCCGGCGCCACGTGCGGTGAGACCGGTCGCCAGGTCCAGGTCGATGGCCACCGGTGCCGTCTCGACCAGCGGCGCGGGCCACGGCAGCCCGTCGACCTCGGGGAAGTGGCGCACGAAGTACTGCGCGAGCCACTCCGCCAGCCCGGGTTCGGCGCCCACGGCCCGCACCTGGTCGTCGTGCCACAGCACCAGCGCCGTGCCCGCGCCGCGGAGCGACCAGTCGACGGTCCACACGGACGCGAACGCCGTGACCACCTCGCCGTCGGTGAGGCGCACGCCCGGGTTCGCGCCGCTCAGGATGACGGTGCTCACCAGTGCGCCAGCACCGCGAACATGGTGACCGACATGTGGAAGTTCCCGGTCTCCGCGCCCGCGGCGAGGTCGGCGAGGAACCGCTCGCAGTCCTCGGCGCCGAGCACGCCGCGGTCCACCGCCATCCGCCCGAGCATCCGCACCACCGGCCCGGTCGCCGCGTCGGGGGACTGGATGAGCGCCTGCGAGCCGATGTCGTCCACGGTGAGGCCCGCGCCGGCGAGCTGACCGGGGAGCTTCCGCGCGGCGAACGGGTTCACCACGCCGCCGCGCATCGACTCCGTCATCACGCGCACGATGTCGGGTTCACCGGGATGGATGATCGCCGTCGCCCAGTCGACGTCGGTGACCACCACGCGTCCACCCGGCCGCAGCACCCGCGCGATCTCGGCCGTCGCCTTCTCCGGGTGGTCGAGGTGCTGGAACACGCGTTCGCAGGTGACCGCGTCCAGCGACCCGTCCGCGAACGGCAGCGCGTAGGCGTTGCCGTCGGCGAACCTCGCGCGGGGCGCCCGCCGTTGCGCTTCCGCCCGCATGCCGGGGTTGGGGTCGACGCCGGTCACGGCGCCGTCCGGACCGACGGTTTCGGCGAGGAGACGGGCCAGTTCGCCGGTGCCGGAACCGATGTCGAGCACCTTCTGGCCGGGCCGCACGCCGAGCGCCGCGATCGTCCACGCCCGCAGCCGGGGGATGCCCGGCAGCCGGGACTGCTGGTCCAGCGTCGAGATCTGCTTCGCGAGGTCAGCGGGCGAGATCTCGTCGGCGTGGAATAGGCCGCGCCGGGCACCGTCGGGCATGTGCGCACGATAACCTCACCCGCGTGAGTGAACCGCCAGCCGTGCCAGACCCGCGCGAGATGCGGGTGTCGAACGCCGATCGCGAGCGCGTCGCGCAGGTGCTGCACGACGCCATGGCCGAGGGCAGGCTGACGGTCGAGGAACTCGAGGAGCGGCTCGACAAGGTCTACGCGGCGAAGGTGTTCCGCGACCTCGAGCCGCTGGTGCGCGACCTGCCGGTGGGTGGCCAGGCACCGCAGCTGCCCGTGCCGGCGGTCGCCCCGCCCGCTCCGGTGGCGTCGAACCGGATCGGCGGGCGGGGCACGTCGAGCGCCGCCGTCGCGATCATGTCGGGCGCCGTGCGCAAGGGCGTGTGGACAGTCCCGCCGACGTTCACCTCGTTCGCGTTCTGGGGCGGCGTGCAGATCGACCTGACCGACGCGCGCTTCGAGGACGCGGAGACGACGATCCAGGCGTACGCGTTCATGGGCGGCATCGAGATCTTCGTGCCCGAGGACGTGGTCGTGCAGGTCAACGGCGTCGGGTTCATGGGCGCCTTCGACAACAAGGTCATGGACCAGAGCCAGCCGCGGCCCGGCGCACCGCTCGTGAAGATCAACGGCCTCGGTTTCTGGGGCGGTGTCGAGGTCAAGCGCAAGAAGCGCGCGAAGGACCAGCGTCAGATCGAGGAGTGACGCGCCCGTCGTCTGAACCGGCGCTGCCGGTGTTGGGGTTTGGCTGATCAGCCGCGGTCGTGCACGGTGACCGCGTACCCGTCCCGGTCGGCGAACGTGAAGGTCCGCCCGAAGGGCCCGTCGACGGGCGGGGCGATGATGCGCACGCCTGCCTCGGTGAGCCGGTCGTGCAGTTCCTGCGCGTCGTCGGCGTGCAACCAGAGGGCGACGCCGGCCCCGAGCCGCCCGGCGTCCAGGTCGACGCCCGGCAGGGGCGTGCGCACCGCGAAGGGCACCGGGCTGGTGGCGAACACGACCGCCCCGGGCGGACTGGCGGGGGTGCGGCGCAGGCCGAGGTGCTCCTCGTAGAAGGCGGCGGCGGCGTCCACGTCACGAACCTGGAGGGCGATGAAGTCGGGCCCGGTCACGGTGGCCATGATCTGCGTCTCCTTATGTCAGGACTTTGACATAGGGCAGCGTATGTCAGACTCCTGACATGACGCAAGAGCGGGTGGACCTGGACTCGTCGATCGGCTACGCGCTGAAGCAGGCGGCAGCGGCCCTGCGCACCGCGATGGACGCGGCACTGCGGCCGCTGGGGTTGAGCGTTCCGCAGTACGCGTGCCTGGAACTGCTGGGCAGGCGGCCGGGGTTGTCGGCGTCGGAGCTGGCCAGGGGCGCGTTCGTGACGAGGCAGTCGATGCACACGGTGCTGCAGGGCCTGCAGGACCGCGGTCTGCTGACCCGCCCGCCGGTCGCACCGCAGGGCCGGGCGCTGCCGACGCAGCTGACCGACGAGGGCGCGGCGATGCTGGCGCGGGCGAGCGAGATCGTGGCGGGGGTGGAACGCCGCATGCTGGCCGCCCTGCCGAAGGAGCACCTGCCCCGCCTGCGCGAGGACCTGTCCACGTGCGCCACCGCACTGACCACGAACTGACGAACGCCCCGATCCGCACCACGCACACCGGCCTCGCGCCATGAAGGCCGGTCGAGCACCCACCTCGCGCGGCGAGCGCGCCACCCGCCCCGCGAACGCCCTCCTCGCGCCACGAAGGCCGGTCCCGTGCCGTGAGCGCCACTCGCATCGCGAGCGCGGCCCGCTCCGTGAACGCCCAGCATGCGCACGGAGGCTGGTTCCGTGCCGCGAGCACCGCTCCGCGTCGCGAGCCCGCGGCTCGGTCGGCGAGCACTCGACCCGCGTCACGAAGGCTGGCCATGTGCTGTGAGCGCCCACTCCGCACCGCGAGTGCGCGGCCCGCTCCGTGAACGCCCGGCATGCACACGAAGGCTGGGTTCCGTGCCGCGAGCACCGCTCCGCGTCGCGAGCCCGCGGCTCGGTCGGCGAGCACTCGACCCGCGTCACGAAGGCTGGCCATGTGCCGTGAGCGCCCACTCCGCACCGCGCGTGCGCGGCCCGGTGGGTGAACGCCCGGCTTGCGCACGAAGGCTGGTCCCGTGCCGCGAGCACCGCTCCGCATCGCGAGCCCGCGGCCCGCCCGGCGAGCACCCGACCCGCGCACGAAGCTGGCCCCGGTGCCGTGAGCACCACTCCGCACCGCGCGTGCGCGGCCCGGTCCGTGAACGCCCGGCTCGCACCACCGAGACCGGTCCCGTGCCGCGAGCGCCAACCTCGCGCCGGGAGCGCACGACCCACCCCGCGAGCACCCGACCCGCGCCAAGAAGACCGGTCCCACGCCGGGACCATCCACTCACAAAAGCGAACCCGCCCCGCGAACGCCCTCCTCGCGCCACGAAGACCCCCGCACCGCGGACGCACCCCAAGCGCCCACCGCACAACAAACGCCCACACCCGCGAAAACCCCGCGCGCGCGGCAAACACGCCCGACGGCAAACCCCACCCGATCCCGGGGGCCACCCGCCTTGCCAGTCTACCGGTGCCCACCGACAATCGGTGGTCGGCGACGGTGACCTGTGGACAACTGCTCGACCTGTGGACAACCCGGTCCGACCCGGCGGGCGATGTCGGGTGCGCCGCCTAGACTCGGGCACATGGCAGCACCCTCAACGGCGAGCACCGGGTTACCGCCCGCGCTCGCCGACGCGACCCGGGACGAGACGTCCCTGCGACGGTTCCTCCACGGGCTACCCGGCGTGGACCAGGTCGGTGTCGAGCAACGGGCGGCGGGCCTCGCGACCCGCAGCATCAAGAAGGCCTCGAAGATGCAGGCCATCGACACCGCCATCAGCATGGTCGACCTGACCACGCTCGAAGGCGCCGACACCGTGGGCAAGGTCCGCTCGCTGTGCGCGAAGGCCCGTCGTCCCGACCCGGAGCGCCCGGACGTGCCGAAGGTCGCCGCGGTCTGTGTCTACCCGGACATGGTGGCGACCGCGGCGAAGGAGACGCGGGGCACGGGCATCGAGGTCGCGAGCGTGGCCACCGCCTTCCCGTCGGGCCGGTCGACGCGGGAGATCAAGCTCGCCGACACCCGGTTCGCGGTCGAGAGCGGCGCCACCGAGGTCGACATGGTCATCGACCGGGGCGCGTTCCTGTCCGGGCAGTACGGCCGGGTCTTCGACGAGATCGTCGCCGTGAAGGAGGCCTGCGGGCCCGCGCACCTCAAGGTCATCCTCGAGACCGGCGAGCTCGCCACCTACGACAACGTGCGCCGCGCGTCCTGGCTCGCGCTGCTGGCCGGCGGCGACTTCATCAAGACCTCCACCGGCAAGGTCAGCCCGGCGGCCACACTGCCCGTCACGCACGTGATGCTGCAGGCCGTCCGCGACTGGCACACGCACACCGGTGAGCTGCGCGGCGTCAAACCGGCGGGCGGGATCCGCACCACGAAGGACGCCATCCGCTACCTCGTCGCCGTGCACGAGGTCGCGGGACCGGAATGGCTCACCCCGAAGCTGTTCCGCTTCGGCGCGTCCAGCCTGCTCAACGACCTGCTGATGCAGCGGCGCGCCCAGCTCGACGGCCACTACAGCGGCCCTGACTACGTGACGGTGGACTGACATGTGGGAATACGCGCCGGCTCCCGAGAACAGGGACATCGCGAACCTGAAGCCCAGCTACCGGATGTTCGTCGACGGCGAGTTCGTCGACGGCGCCGGTGAGCCGCTGAAGACGCTCAACCCGGCCACCGAGGAGGTCCTGGCCGAGGTCAGCACGGCCGACAAGAACGACGTCGACCGCGCGGTCAAGGCCGCGCGCCGCGCCTACGACCGGGTGTGGGGCAGGATGCCGGGCGCCGAGCGCGCCAAGTACATCTACCGGATCGCCCGCATGATCGCCGAACGCGCGCGTGAGCTGGCGGTCCTGGAGAGCCTCGACAACGGCAAGCCGATCAAGGAGTCGCGGGACGTCGACGTGCCGACCGCGTCCGCGCACTTCTTCTACCACGCGGGCTGGGCCGACAAGCTGGAGTACGCGGGCTACGGACCGGACCCGAAGCCGCTGGGGGTCGCGGGCCAGGTCATCCCGTGGAACTTCCCGCTGCTGATGGCCGCGTGGAAGATCGCGCCCGCGCTGGCCTGCGGCAACACGGTCGTGCTCAAGCCCGCCGAGACCACGCCGTTGACCGCGCTGGTGCTCGCCGAGATCATCCAGCAGGCCGAGCTGCCGCCGGGCGTGGTCAACATCCTGCCCGGCGCCGGGGACGTCGGCGCCGAGGTCGTCAGCCACGCGGGCGTCGACAAGGTCGCGTTCACCGGCTCCACCGACGTCGGCAAGCTGATCCAGCGCACGCTCGCGGGCAAGGGCAAGAAGCTCACGCTGGAACTCGGCGGCAAGGCCGCGAACGTGGTGTTCGACGACGCCCCGCTCGACCAGGCCGTCGAGGGCATCGTCAACGGCATCTTCTTCAACCAGGGGCACGTCTGCTGCGCGGGATCCCGGCTGCTGGTGCAGGAGTCGGTCGCCGACGAGCTGCTCGAGAAGCTGCACGCGCGGATCTCGACGCTGCGGATCGGCGACCCGCTCGACAAGAACACCGACGTCGGCGCCATCAACTCGCGCGACCAGCTCACCAAGATCACGTCGCTGGTCGAGTCGGGCGAGGAGGAGGGCGCCGAGAAGTGGGTGAGCCCGTGTCCGTTGCCGGACAAGGGTTTCTTCTTCGCGCCGACCGTGTTCTCCGGCGTCAGCCAGGCCATGCGCATCGCCCGCGAGGAGATCTTCGGCCCGGTGCTGTCGGTGCTGACGTTCCGCACGCCCGACGAGGCCGTCGCCAAGGCCAACAACACCCCCTACGGCCTGTCCGCGGGCATCTGGACGGAGAAGGGCTCGCGCATCCTCTGGATGGCGAACAAGCTCCGCGCGGGCGTGGTGTGGGCCAACACGTTCAACCGCTTCGACCCGACCGCGCCGTTCGGCGGCTACCAGGAGTCCGGGTTCGGCCGCGAGGGCGGCCGCACGGGACTGGAGGCATACCTCGATGTCTGACCGTCTGTCCGTCGCGAAGACGTACAAGCTCTACATCGGCGGCGCGTTCCCGCGTTCCGAGTCGGGCCGTTCCTACCAGGTGCGCGACAGCAAGGGCGCCTTCCTCGCCAACGCGGCGCAGGGCTCCCGCAAGGACGTCCGCGAGGCGGTCGTGGCCGCGCGCAAGGCGTTCGGCGGCTGGGCGAAGGCCACCGCGTACAACCGGGGCCAGGTCCTGTACCGGGTGGCCGAGCTGCTGGAGGGCAGGCGCGAGCAGTTCATCGCGGAGGCCGGTGCCGGTGAGGGCGTCAACGGCAAGAAGGCGCAGTCCATTGTGGACGCGGCGATCGACAGGTGGGTCTGGTACGCGGGCTGGACCGACAAGATCGCGACCGTCCTCGGCGCGTCGAACCCGGTCGCCGGACCGTACTTCTCGTTCTCCGTGCCGGAACCGACCGGCGTCGTCGGCGTGCTCGCGCCGCAGGCGTCGTCGTTACTGGGTCTCGTGAGCGTGGTCGCACCGGTGATCGCCACGGGCAACACCGCGGTCGTCGTCGCCTCCCAGGACCGGCCGCTGCCCGCGATCACCCTGTCCGAGGTGCTCGCCACCTCCGACGTGCCGGGCGGGGTCGTCAACATCGTCACCGGCCGGACCGCGGAGCTGGCGCCGTGGCTCGCGTCGCACGCGGACATCAACGCGCTCGACCTCACCGGCGCGCCGGAGTCGATGCGGACCGAGCTGGAGGCGGCCGCGGCCGACACCGTGAAGCGGGTGGTGCGGGCCAAGGCGACCGAGCCGGACTGGAGCGCGCAGCCGGACATCGCCCGGCTGCGCGCCTTCGTCGAGACCAAGACCGTCTGGCACCCGATGGGCGTCTAGATGGTGATGGCGGTGCCGTCGAAGCGGCTCAGCGTGAACGAGAACCGCTCGTTGCTGGTGCACCTGAGCTCGCGGAGGATGCCGATCGCGATCTCCTCACCGAGCCGGACCGACTCGGAGTAGTCCGAGCGCCAGTGCACCCCGGCCATGCTCCGGCCGAGCGCGACGTTCGCGGCGACCTTGTTCAGCTCGCCGCCGACGGTCAGCTGCCCGGCGTCCCGGCCGGTGTACGGGACCAGCGTGGTGCCGGATTCGTCCGGCACCACCGGGTCCGGCAGCGGGGTCGACTCGTCGAACCACGCCTTGAGCACGGTCACGCACGCGCCCGCGACCGTGGCGTGCCCCGCGCCGTAGGCGGGGTGCGTCGGGCTGCCCTCCGGGAACGCCTGCGGCAACAGGAAGGAACCGCACTTCTCGAAGACCGTCTTCGCGGCCCGCGAGTTCAGGATCTCCTCGTCGATCATCGGGTACTCGCGCCTGCCGGACAGGTGCAGGTGCACGCGGCCGCCGAACTCCTCGGGCCGCAGCCTGCGGTGGACGTTCCACTTCTGGAACCACACGGCCTTGAGCGCCCGGGTGGCGACCTCGGTGACCAGCGACAGCACGTGCGGCGGGCCGAACGTGCCGAACCCGGCCTGGTTCGCCGAGAAGTGGTACGGGTTGCCCGCGTCGACGGGCGCGTCCATCCCCAGCAGGATCAGGCACGCGTTCAGGTACGCCTCGTAGAGCGCGTCGAAGTGCACGTAGTGCGCCATGTCGCGCGGCGTCTGGATGTACCTGCGCTCCTTGCGGTTGCGCGTCGGCGTGCGGTCCGCGCCGTTCTGCACCTTCAGCCACTCGGTGAAGTCGGTGAGGAAGTCCCGCTTCTCCGGCGTGTCCTGCAGCTGCCGGACGAGCAGGGTTCCGTACGGCACGTCCTTCAGCAGGAACTGCGACAGGTACGGGCCCGCGAGGTCACCGCGGGTGTCACCGCGGAACAACGTGCCGGGCGTGACCTCACCGCCCTGCCGGGGCGCGCGGAGGTCGGAGTAGGCGGTCGACAGGTCGGCGACCGCCTCGGCGACCAGCGGGTCGTCCGCGAAGCGGGTGAACGGCACATCGCGGCACAGCGCCATCCAGTACAGCTCGGCCATCTCCGCCGAGTTCCTCGGCTGGTCGATCCTCGGCGCGGGCGGCATGGCGAGCGCCTGCGCGTCCGGGCCTTCGAGGTCGAAGCCCAGTCCCGCGCGCGGGTTGGTGAGCGGGCGGTCCCCGTCGAGCGGGATCCGTTCGTAGTCCTCCTCCCGGCCGGTGGCGACGGCCCGGCGCAACAGCCGGTACGCCCGCGGGTCCGCCTCGCCGAACTCGTTGTGCGGCAGGCCCTTGCTGTAGTTGGCGATGGGCGCGTAGTCGGCCTCCTCGCCGTTGTTGCGGTGCTCGGGCACCGCCCGGGCGAACTCGGTCTCCGCTGCCCGGACGCGCTGCAGGCGCGCGTCAGCACGACGATCACTCATCGGTTGTCCTCCCCAGAACAAACACAGCCCCGGCTCGCGAGAGCCAGGACACCCCAGTAGCCCGGATGTCGTAACGACCGGGCCGTCCGTTACGGCCCGTGGGTACCTCCGTGTTGCCCGTTCACCTGCGCGGACGGGCGGAGTTGACCTACTCTTTGCACGGGACGGGAGCCACCGGGGGCTGGTGTGCGTCAGACCCGTCAGGAGGGGACAGATGACGAACCACGACGAGCCGCTGCCACCGCCGCCGCCGGGTTACGACGCGGAGGAGGACGCGTTCGCGGCCTTCACCAGGGGCTACCGCCCGCTGGCCGACGACCTGAACCGCGCGACGGGCAACAACCTGGGCGCGCACACGTCGCTGGACGGCAACGCGTTCTCGCGGGTGGGCAACGAGGTGGGGCTGTCCGACGCCATCCGCAACGCCACGCGCAACCAGCTGGACCGGGTCAACCGGCTGGCGGGCAACACGAACGACATGGCGGACGCGGTCGGCCAGACGTGGACGAACTACGTCGACATCGAGGACGAGTCGGGCCGGCGCATGCGACGGGCGACGGGTGAGATCGCGTGAGTCCCACGACCGTCCCGCTCGTCACCCCGCTGGTCCAGCCGGCCGCGGACGCGCAGCGCCAGCTCGCGACCGACGACGGCGCGATCGACAGCGTCGGCCAGGCGCACGGCAACGTCCAGAACGCGCTGTACACCTACGACTCGGACGCCGGCGCCCAGGTCCGGACGCTGCAGTACGGCTGGACCGGCGGCTCGGCCGACCGGCAGGCCGCGGACGCCCGCACGATGAGCACCGCGACCAAGGACATCAGCGAGTACAGCGCCCAGGTCCAGTCCGCGGTGCGCGACGCGGCGGGCATCCTCAAGGTCGGCCAGAACACGAACCAGCAGCTCATCGACAACTTCATGGACAAGGCGGCCGAGCTGCTGTCGGCCGCCGCCGCCCTGCGCGCGGCAGGTGACCACGCGGGCGCGCAGGCCAAGATCTCCGAGCTGATCCGCCTCGGCGCGCAGGTCAGCGGCGAGAGCAGCACGAACCTCGAAGCCGTCATGACGCAGCTGACGGGGGTCGTCGACCGCCTCAACGGCGGCGGCGCCACCACCCCGTCCAACGCCGAGCACCACGCCCCGCCCGCCGCCTACAACAGCGGCGGCGGAGGAGGTGGCGGTGGTGGTGACGGCGGCGGTGGCGGAGGAGGCGGCGGCGGTGTCGTCACCAAGAAACGCCTCCCGGTCGCGATCCCGCCCCAGCCGGGCACGGGCGTCGCGGTGAACCTCCCCGACGGCAGCACGGTCATGGCCCCGAACGAAACCGCGGCGAAGGCCGTCCGGGCGGCGCTGGGCCAGCTCGGCGTGCCGTACGTGTGGGGCGGCACCGCGCCGGGCGTCGGCCTGGACTGCAGCGGCCTGACCCAGTACGCGTACGGCGAGGCGGGCCTGGACATCCCGCGCACGTCCCGCGAACAGGACATCGGCGCCGAGGTCCCGTCGGCCGACCAGCTCCTCCCCGGCGACCTGATCTGCTGGGAGGGCCACGTGGCCATGTACATCGGCAACGGCCAGATCGTCGAGGCGGGCGACCCGGTACAGGTCGGACCACTGCGCACCACCAACGCGGGCATGCCGTTCGTGGGCTTCTACCGCCCGACAGGGTGACGTCGTCCGTTCGGACCGGTCGAGTCCGGCTGACTCTGCTTCGGAATGCCGTTCCGCGCGCCGTGGGCCCCCGCTGACACCCACCGCCCGAGCCCGACGCGTGGTTCGCCCGTCGCGAAACCCGGTGAGCACCGAGCCGACCCCGAACCGACCGAGTTGTCCACAGCCCACCCGGTTATCCACAGGCAGCACGGGAACACCCACGTTTGTCGGTGTCCACCGGTAGACTGGCATGGCGGGTGGCCCCCGGGATCGGGTGGGGGTTGGGCACCGCGCGCGCGAGCCGCGGCCGCGGGCCGCGACGCTGTGCTTTGGCACCGGATTCGGCAGGCCGGGCCGAACCTCCGGCGACCACGACTTGTCACAGACCAGCGCGCTTGTCGGACCTATCGGGCACACTTGTGCGGTACCGGGGATCAGGAGGGGTCGTGGAGATCGACATCGACCACGAGTTGGCGGCGCTGGACCGCAAGGTGGCGCAGGCCGGCGAACGGGCGCAGGCGCAGGTGGCCCGCGTCGGCCGCGTCACGGGCAAGGCCAGCTCACCCGACGGCGGGATCGAGGTCGAGGTGGCGCCGGGCGGTCTGCTGACCGGGCTGAAGCTGTCGCCGGCGGCCGTGTCGGGGGACATGGAGACGTTGGCGCGCAACATCACCTCCCTCGCCGACCGGGCCACCCGCCGCGCGGGCAGCACGATGTACAAGACCCTGGCGCCCGTCCTGGGCGAACGCGGCGAGAAGCACCTGGAGTCGCTGGGCTACGTGCCGGTGGACGACGACGAGGACGGCGACTTCGACGACCCGCTCAAGCACCTCGGGGGCAGGCGGTGATCGAACGCGAGCCGGTCAACCGCACGACGCGGCAGATGATCGAGGACGGCCGCGCCCGCCAGGAGGCCCTGTCCAAAGTGGACGAGATCCTCGCGACGGTGACCGGCACCGCCCACGACCGCAACGGGACCGTCGAGGTGACCGTCGACGGGCGGGGCAAGCTGAAGCGGTTGTGGCTGGCGCAGGAAGCCGCCCGGTACGGGCCCGACGGGCTCGCGCAGCTGATCGTGAAGGTCGCCGCGGTCGCGATGGACGACGCCACCCAGTCCGGCTACAACAAGGTCGCCCTGCTCCTCGGCGACAACCTGACCTACGCCCTGGAGCAGCTGTCCGGCCGGGCGGCCCCGGCGCGGCGCCCCGGTGACGGCGGCATCACGGCGGAGGAGTTCCAGGCCCGGCGGGACAAGCGGGTCGCGATGGCGGATTCGTCCGATGATCTCGACTCGTTCGACCCATCCTCGCTACGGTCCGACCGGTGATCCACCTTGTTTCCCCGACCACGTAGGCTTCCCGTCGTTCTGAGTGCCCCACGGATTGCCTGACCTGGAGGTCCAGCAATGTCCCAGGACATCGTCTCGATCGAGCTCGGCCTGCCCCAGGGCGATGTCGTCACGCTGTGGGCGCCGCGCTGGCGGGAGGACGGCGAGGAGTGGGAGGCCTTCCTCGGCCACGAGGACGACCTGTACGCGTTCCCGGACGCCGCCCACCTCGCCGCGTTCGTCCGCACCGTCGACGAGCACGACCTCGCCGACCACCCGGCGTGGGACGTCGTGCCCGAGCTGTCGGTGCCGGAGCTGCTGCCGGACGAGGCGCACACCTACGACCTCGTCGGCGTGCCCGAACTGGCGGCCGAGGAACCGGACACGTGGACGATCGGCGAGCTCGCCGACATCATCTCGATCGTCCGGTCGCTCGCCGACGTGTGCGAGCTGGACGAGGTGCACGAGGTGCTGAACTCGGCGGCCGGGTTCGCGGTGCTCGAGCAGGGCACGTTCCCGTTCACCGGCCGTGAGGGCGAGAAGCTCTGGACCGAGCTCGCCGAGACCATCGCGGAGCGCTGGGACGAGGTGCTGGACGCGATCGACGAGGTCGTCGTGGTCCCGGACGTCGACAAGGCGACCCTGGACGAGACCACCGACGAGCTGGCCGCGTTCCAGGCCGAGTCGGCCGAGGCGGAGAGCGCGCTGGACGCCGAGGACGCGGACGACGTCGTCGCCGAGGAGTCCAAAGAGGACGCCGACGACGTCGACGAGGAGTCCGGCGAGGACGACGACGAGGAGGACGAGGACGTCGAGGAGGAGCCCGCCGGGTTCTGGGCCGAGGTGGGCATCGACCCCATCAAGATCATCACGGCGGAGGCGGAGTACTACACGCTCCGCTGCTACCTCGACGACGAGCCCATCTTCCTCGGCTCGAAGGGCAAGATCGCGGTGACGAAGTCGCCCCGCGCGCTGGCCAAGTACCTCGCGCAGTCCGGCGCCGAGGACAACGACCTCGCCGAGGTGTCCACCTGGGAGGACGTCGCGACCAAGGCGACGGACGGCAGCCTCGAGGTCGAGGTCGAGACCGACAACACCTACGTGCTGCACGGCCTCGCCGACGACATCGAGGAGGGTCCGGACGCGGTCGACCCGGTCCAGCTGGACCTCGCGGTCGAGCTGCTGAACGACGCCGCCGACTGGGCGGGCGACAAGAGCGTGTCCGAGGCGCTGGCCCAGTCCGAGAGCCTCGGCTGGCTGGTCTCGTTCGTGCTGCGGCCCGACCCGACGCGCCTGGCACCCAGCGCGCCGTTCGACGCGGAGGTCGAGGCCTGGCGCACGCTGGTGAGCGACTTCGAGGAGCGCCTCGACATCAAGTGAGCTGAACACCCGCGAAGGGCCCCGTCACCCGAGTGGCGGGGCCCTTTCGGTGTCAGCCCATCAGCGCGGCGTAACCCGGCTTGATGACCTCGTTGATGATCGCGAGCCGCTCGTCGAACCCGATGAACGCGGACTTCATCGCGTTGATCGTGAACCACTGCAGGTCAGCCCAGCCATAGCCGAACTGGTCGACCAGCGCGGACATCTCCGACGACATCGAGCAGCCGGACATGAGCCGGTTGTCGGTGTTGACGGTCACCCGGAAGCGCAGCTTCGTGAGCAACCCGATCGGGTGCTCGGCGATCGACGGCGCCGCGCCGGTCTGCACGTTCGACGACGGGCACATCTCGAGGGGGATGCGGCGGTCGCGGACGTAGCTCGCGAGCCTGCCCAGCTGCACGGTCCCGTCGTCGTCGACCTTGATGTCGTCCACGATCCGCACGCCGTGGCCGAGCCGCTCGGCGCCGCAGTGCTGGATGGCCTCCCAGATCGACGGCAGCCCGAACGCCTCACCGGCGTGGATGGTGAAGTGGTGGTTCTGCTGCCGCAGGTACTCGAACGCGTCCAGGTTGCGCGTGGGCGGGAAGCCGGCCTCCGGGCCCGCGATGTCGAAGCCGACGACGCCGGTGTCGCGGTGCCGGACCGCCAGCTCGGCGATCTCGAGGGACCGCGCGTTCTGCCGCATGGCGCACAGGAGCGTGCCGATCCGGATGCGGCGACCCGCTTCCCGGGCGCGTTCGGCGCCCAGCCGGAAGCCTTCCTGCACCGCTTCCACGATCGTGTCGAGATTGAGCCCGTTCTCACAGAACAGCTCCGGGGCGTAACGCACCTCGGCGTACACGACGCCGTCCGCGGCGAGGTCCTCCGCGCACTCCGCGGCGACCCGGACGAGCGCGTCGGTGGTCTGCATGACGCCGCACGTGTGGGCGAACGTCTCGAGGTAGCGGACGAGCGAACCCGAGTCGGCCGAGTCCCGGAACCAGCGGCCGAGTTCGTCGATGTCGCTGGTGGGCAGGTCGCGGTAGCCGTTCGCGTCGGCCAGCTCGATCACCGTGGCGGGCCGGAGACCACCATCCAGGTGATCATGGAGAAGAACTTTCGGCGCGGTCTTGATGGCCTCCGGGGTCACCGGAACGGGGTTCATGCTCGACATGGTGCAACGGTACTCGGCGGGTGGTGTCATTCGATCGGGTAACCAAAGCGCCACGTAAGGTCATCCCGGGCCGTGGCATTCGCGTCACGTCCCTCCTCCGAACGGCCCAACCGATCGTGTCTGGGCCTGCAACGTACTAACGGGTGGTGTATGGACGCGTTCTGCGAGTGGCTAGGCTCGCAGGCGTCGGCCCTGCCCCTCCCCACGACGAAGGTCACCTCCGTGAACGAGAACAACAACTCGACGGTCTCCTTCGACCGGATGCGCAACATGCTGGTGCGCGCGGCCGAGATCCGTGAGAGCGAACAGCAGCAGATCTTCGACACGCTGGACGAGATCCACGCGCGGCTGTCGCCCCTGGAGTCCATCGGGGCGGTGCGCAAGCGCCTGTCGGAAGTCCCCGACCGCACCGACGTGACCGCGCTGGCGTCCCGCGTCGAGGACGCGATGGCGAAGCTCGAGGCCCAGGACGCCGCGCTGGCGGCGCTGACCCGTGCCGTCGAGGGCATCGTGGACAAGCTGGCCACGCCGTTCGCGCAGCTGGACGGCAGGCTGGACGGGGTGGCAGGCCGCTTCGAGGGCGTCGCGGGCCGGATGGACGGGCTCGAGGACAAGCTCGCGAACATCCACCGCCGCATCGACGAGCTCGACGCCAACATCGACAAGCACCTCGACAAGCAGGACGCGAAGCTCGACGCCCTGCCGGGCACGGTGACCGGCCCGGTGCGCGAGCGCATCGACGCCGCCGAGCACAACCTGCGCGAGCGCGTCGAGGGCGCCGAGTCGACCCTGCGCGCCCGCGTCGACGAGGTCGACAGTGCCGTGCGCGGCCAGCTCGACTCGACGCGCGACGCGGTCCGCCAGTCGGTGCACGACGCGTCGGAGACCGTGCAGAGCAAGCTGGCCGAGACCGCCGAGGGCCTGCACGCGAACGTGGACCAGAAGTCGACGTCGCTGTCGATGAAGGTCGAGGCGTCCCGCAAGGCGCTGCAGGACTCGATCGACGACACGAAGACCACGGTCGACGGCACCGAGCGGCTCGAGGAGCTGGCCGTGCGCCTCGAGCAGGTGACCGGCCGCCTGGACAGCATGACCACCAGGCTCGACGCGGTCGAGGACGGCTTCACCGGCAAGATCGCCGAGATGGGCAAGCAGCTCGCCGAGAGCGTTGCGAAGGTCGAGAGCACGGTCGCCAAGCAGCCGGACACCGACTCGGTCGTGTCGCTGGTGCGCAAGAGCAACGAGGAGTCGGAGCGCCGCATCGGCGGTCACCTCGACGAGGCCATGGCCACGTTCGCGGAGCTGATGATGGGCGGCGGCGCGCAGCCGCCGCGGCCGCCGGCCACCCTGCCGCGGCAGACCGCGCGGCGCCGCAACGGCAAGGCCCAGAAGAACCCGCCGCGCCCCGACGAGCACGACGAGGCCGAGGTCACGAGCTGAGGCCCGCTCCCGCGACGGGGGCACGCACGTAGTCAGGAACGCCCGGCCGGGGCATCCCCGGCCGGGCGTTTTTGCGTGTTCCCGGGTTTGGTGGTGTGCCTTGCGCGGGGTTTTCCCTCCGGGGGGTCCTCGCCGGACGGGCTGGTCTCCGGGATGGCAGGGGGTCTTGCACGGGGTTGGGATGGCAGGCGCCCCTCAGTCGGTTGATGGGGCTTCGCCCCGCTTCGCGGGGCTGGGCGCGCAGCGCTCAGCATGCCGTGGTTCCGCATGCCCGGGGTTCCTCACGCGGGGTCGGCATCCCGGGGTTGGCATCCCGGGGTCGGCTCCCGCCGCTCGCGCGCGCGATGGCAACCCCCACCCGATCCCGGGGGCCACCCGCCATGCCAGTCTACCGGTACCCACCGACAACGGTGGTTTGTTACCCGTCGGTTGTGGATTACTCGCCCGGCTGTGGACAGTTCGGGTGCAGGGGCGCGGGCTCAGGCTGGTTCCGGTTCCTTCAGCTCCGGCCTGGCCTCCGGCGCGGCGGCGCGGATCGCGTCCGCGGCCTGGTCGTCCGGTTGGGTTTGGCTGTCCCGCTCCGCCTCCACGCGTGCCTTGTAGATCTTGACCTCGCGGTTCTTCGTCTCCTCCGACCAGCCGAGCACGTCCGCCATCAGCGAAGCCACCTGCTCCGCGCAGTCCACGCCCCGGTGCGGGTACTCGATCGAGATGCGGGTCCGCCGCGCGAGGGTGTCCTCCACGTGCAGCGCACCCTCGTGCGAGGCCGCGTAGACGATCTCCACCTGCAGGTAGTCGGGCGCGGCCGTCAGCGGTTTCAGCAGCTCCGGCTTGCCCTCCGCGAGTGCGAGCACCTCGTGCACCAGCGACCCGTACCGGTCCAGCAGGTGCCGCACGCGGTACGGGTGCAGCCCGTGCCGCGCACCCAGCTGGTCCACCTGGTTCACCAGCGCGTGATACCCGTCCGCGCCCAGCAGCGGCACCTTGTCCGTGATCGACGGCTGCAGCCGCCCGGGCAGGTCGACCGCCGCCGCGTCCACCGCGTCCGCCGCCATCACCCGGTACGTCGTGTACTTGCCGCCCGCGATCGCCACCAGGCCCGGGGCCACCCGCGCCACCGCGTGCTCGCGCGACAGCTTCGACGTCTCCTCGCTCTCCCCGGCCAGCAGCGGCCGCAGGCCCGCGTAGACACCTTCGATGTCGTCGTGCTTGAGCGGCGTCGCCAGCACCGAGTTGACGTGCTCGAGGATGTAGTCGATGTCGTGCTTCGTCGCCGCGGGGTGGGCCAGGTCGAGGTTCCAGTCCGTGTCGGTGGTTCCCACGATCCAGTGGTTCTTCCACGGAATGACGAAAAGCACCGATTTCTCTGTCCGCAGAATCAGGCCCGACTCGGCCACGATCCGGTCGCGGGGCACGACGATGTGCACGCCCTTCGACGCACGCACCCGGAACCGGCCGCGCGAGCCGGACAGCCGCTGCAGCTCGTCGGTCCACACCCCCGTGCAGTTGATCACCGCGTTGGCCTGGACCTCCTGCGTGCGGCCGTCCTCCACGTCGTGGACCCGCACGCCCGAGACCCGGTCCGCCTCCCGGATGAAGCCCGTGACCTGCGTGGACGTCCGGATCACGGCACCGTAGTGGGCCGCGGTCCGCGCCACGGTCATGGTGTGGCGGGCGTCGTCGGCCTGCGCGTCGTAGTACCGGATGCCACCGATCAGCGCCGCCCGCTTCAGCGCGGGCACCAGCCGCAGCGCACCGGCGCGCGTCAGGTGCTTCTGGCCGGGCACGGACCGCGCGCCGCCCATGGAGTCGTACAGGAACAGACCGGCCGCCGTGTACGGGCGCTCCCACACCCGATGTGTCAGTGGGTACAGGAAACTCACCGGCTTCACCAGATGGGGTGCCAATCGGGTGAGCATCAGCTCGCGTTCGCGCAACGCCTCGCGCACGAGACCGAACTCGAGCTGCTCCAGGTACCGCAATCCGCCGTGGAAGAGCTTCGACGACCTGCTGGAGGTGCCCGACGCGAGGTCACGCGCCTCGACCAGCGCGACCCGCAGGCCACGGGTCGCGGCGTCCAGTGCCGTGCCGGCGCCGACGACGCCGCCACCGATGACGACCAGGTCGAACGTCTCGGAACCGAGTCGCCGCCAGGTCTCCTCACGCTCGGCTGTGCCCAGCTGACCGCCCGTGGTATCCGCTGTCACCGCGCCTCCTCGTCCTATACGTTCCGGACGAGAACCACGCTACCGGCCTAACCGGAGTCCCGATATCTGGACAAGTTGACCTTGTGCGCCGTAGCGTCGGGCTCGCTCAGGGTAGGCACCGGCGCCCCACCCTTCAGGCCGACGGTCGCCTACCACTTCAGCGCGAAGGAGTGGTCGTGGATCTGAACTTCGGCGAGATATTCCTCTGGGAGATGCTGGGCACGGCCGGGCTGATTCTGCTCGGTGCGGGCGTCGTCGCGAACGTGGTCCTCAAGCAGACACTCGGCACGGGCGGCGGCTGGCTCCTGATCAACATCGGCTGGGGTTTCGCGGTGTTCGTCGGCGCGAGCATCGCCAACCCGAGCGGCGCGCACCTGAACCCGGCGGTGACGCTGGGCCTCGTCGCCGCGGGCAAGGCGGAGTGGGCGGACGTGCCCGCGTACCTCCTCGGTCAGATGGTCGGTGCCTTCATCGGCGCCGTGCTGGCCTGGCTGACCTACAAGCTGCAGTTCGACACCCACGACGAGCCGGAGAACACCCGCGGCATCTTCTGCACCGGCCCGACGGTGCCGAACTACGCGTGGAACGTCGTCACCGAGGTCATCGGCACCTTCGTGCTGGTCTTCTGGATCCTGCTCAGCCCCGGCGCGTCCGTGGGCGGCGACGGCGTGCCGGTGTTCGGCAACGGGGCCCTCGGCTACGCGGCCGTCGCGTTCGTCGTCATCTCGATCGGCGCCTCGCTCGGTGGTCCGACGGGGTACGCCATCAACCCGGCGCGTGACCTCGGGCCGCGCATCGCCTACGCCGTGTTGCCGATCAAGGGCAAGGGGAGTCCCGAGTGGAACTACTCGTGGGTGCCGGTCGTCGGCCCGATCGTCGGTGGTGTCCTCGCCGGACTCCTGTACCAGATCCTGCCGGCCAGTTCCTGACGTAGAGAGGCATTCGCACGATGACGAGCTATGTGGCCGCGATCGACCAGGGCACGACGTCAACCCGGTGCATGATTTTCAGCCATGCGGGTGAAGTCGTGTCGGTCGACCAGAAGGAGCACGAGCAGATCTTCCCGAAGGCGGGCTGGGTCGAGCACGACCCGGAGGAGGTCTGGCGCAACACCCGTGAGGTGGCGGCGGGCGCGCTGGCGAAGGCGGACCTGTCGGCGAAGGACATCGCCGCGGTCGGCATCACCAACCAGCGCGAGACCGCGGTCGTGTGGGACAAGAAGACCGGCAAGCCGGTGTACAACGCGATCGTCTGGCAGGACACCAGGACCGACCGGATCTGCGGTGAGCTGGAGGCACTCGGCGGCGGCCAGGACCGGTACAAGGAGAAGACCGGGCTGCCGCTCGCGACGTACTTCTCCGGCCCGAAGGTCCGGTGGATCCTCGACAACGTCGAAGGCGCGCGGGAACGGGCCGAGGCGGGCGACCTGCTGTTCGGCAACATGGACACGTGGCTGCTGTGGAACATGACCGGCGGCGCCGAGGGCGGCATCCACGTCACCGACCCGACGAACGCGTCCCGCACGCTGCTCATGGATCTGTCCACTTTGGCCTGGGACGAGTCGATCGCGGCGGACATGAAGATCCCGCTGTCGATGCTGCCGGAGATCAGGTCGTCGTCGGAGGAGTACGGCAAGGTCCGCGAACGCGGCGCGCTGGCCGGGGTGCCGATCGCGGGCATCCTCGGCGACCAGCAGGCGGCGACGTTCGGGCAGGCGTGCCTGTCGCCGGGCGAGGCGAAGAACACCTACGGCACCGGCAACTTCGTGCTGCTGAACACCGGCACCGAGAAGGTGATGTCGCAGAACGGGTTGCTGACGACGGTCTGCTACAAGATCGGCGCCAATGATCCGGTGTACGCGCTCGAGGGTTCGATCGCGGTGACCGGCTCGCTGGTGCAGTGGCTGCGCGACAACCTGGGCATGATCGCGTCGGCGCCGGAGATCGAGAACATGGCGTCGGCGGTCGACGACAACGGCGGCTGCTACTTCGTGCCCGCGTTCTCGGGTCTTTTCGCGCCGTACTGGCGGTCCGACGCCCGCGGCGCCATCGTCGGGTTGACGCGGTATGTCAACAAAGGACACTTGGCGCGCGCGGTGCTGGAGGCGACGGCGTTCCAGTCGCGCGAGGTGATCGACGCGATGAACGCGGACTCCGGCGTGCCGCTGAAGTCGCTGAAGGTCGACGGCGGGATGGTGGTCAACGAGTTGCTGATGCAGTTCCAGGCCGACATCCTCGGCGTGCCGGTGATCCGCCCGGTGGTCGCGGAGACGACGGCGCTCGGCGCGGCGTACGCGGCGGGGCTCGCGGTCGGGTTCTGGGCGGGGGAGGACGACATCCGCAACAACTGGGCCAAGGACAAGGAGTGGACGCCGTCGATGGACGACGCCGCTCGGGAGAAGACCTTCGGGCAGTGGAAGAAGGCGGTGACGAGGACGTTCGACTGGGTGGAGGCGGAGGACTGACGGGTGGCCTCCGGCCCCCGGTCACCAGGCTACGGCACAGCACCGACAGACCGCCTGTCGCGCATGGGCGCGGCAGGCGGTTTGTCCACAGGTGGGATGGTTGTCCACAGGCAAGATCGACATCCGTCCCCCTGTCGGTGGTCACCGGTAGACTGGACAGCGGGGTGCCCCCGGGAGTGGTGGGGGCTGCCCGTACGTACTGGGGGCGCGGTTTTCTTTCGGTTTTCGCTGGTCAGTGCCGTTGTGGCGGTTTGTGTGTCCCGGGCCTGGTGGTTGGCCTTGTTGTGGGTTTTTCCCTCCGGGGGGTCCTCGCCGGACGGGCTGGTCTCCGGGATGGCAGGGGTTGGGCACGGGGTTGGGTTGGCAAGGACTGGTGTCCGTGGCTGCCTGCCATCCCGTTGACCTCCCGGAGGGCTATCACACCGCGTCAAGGGGGCCCGGCGGCTCTGCAGGGGGTTGGGTCGTGCTTCGGGCCCCCTTGACACAGTGTGATCGGGCTTCGCCAGGTCGACGGGATGGCAGGCAGGCAGTCCTTGTGTGGGCTGCGCCCGTTCTGCGTCGTTCTGTCCTTTTGGGACGGTCTGGTCAGTTTTCTGGGCGCATCATGCGTACTGGGCCGTCGCCGCCGAGGAAGTCGCCGCCTGGGCCGGGGTGTTGGTCGTTTGTCGGTAGGGGGGTGTCCAGGTTTGCCAGGACCACCTGGTCGCCTTTCGCCAAGCCCTCTTTGATTTCCGTTCTTGTCGGGCCTACCGCGCCCACCGTCACGCGTGTTGGTGTTGTCTGGTCGCCCGACAGGACCGTCACCATGCCTTGTCGCACTGCCGATGTCGGTACCGTCAGCACGTCTTTCGCCGTTGCCACCGTGATTGTTGCCGTGGCCGTGCTTCCCGTTGCCATCTGTGCCGGTGGGGTCGCGACCGTGATCGTCACCGGGTACGTCACCGTTTCCGACGACTCGTCCGGCAGGGTGCCCACCTCCGTCACCGTGCCCGGCACGTCCGTCGTCGTGCCTGTTGGGGTCACGTTCGCCGTCTGGCCGGTCGCGAGTGTTTGCAGTTGTTCCAACGGGACTGTCGCCGTCACCGTTGCCGCGCCTTTGCCGATCAGCGTCACTACCGGAGTGCCCGCGCCGACCTTGTCCCCGGCTGTTGCTGTCACCGCGCCTACCGTGCCCGCGATCGGTGCTCGCAGCGTCGCGCCCGCCAGTGCCTGCTCCGCTTCGACCAGCTTTGCCGTTGCCTCGTCCACCGACGCCTGGCCCTCCGCGACGGCGCTCGCCGACTCCGGTTCCGTCGGGACCGAGCCTGCCAGCGCTTCGATCGCCGACTGCAGCGTCGTCTGGGCGCGTTGCACCGCTTCCTGCGCTGCCCGCGTCGTTGTCACCGCTGCCGTGCACGTCGGCGATGTCGGGGCCGCGCACGCTTTCTCCTGTGCTGCCAGCGCGTTCGCCGCAGTCGTCAGTGCTTTCGTCGCTGTCGTTCGTGCCGTGCGGACCTTGTGCTGGTTCGACGCCAGTTCGTCCGATCGGCCCGCCGCTTCCTCCTGCGCGGCTTCGTCTTCCGCCAGCGCTGCTTCCGCCGCCGTCACCTGCGCCGACGCGCGATCCACCGCGGCCTGCAGGTCCGTCGTGTCCAGCGTGCCCAGTTCCTGCCCGGCGGTCACCTCGTCGCCCGGCGACACCGCCAGCGTCTTCACCGTGCCGTCCGTGCCGAAGGCGACGTCCGCGCGGTTCACGTGGTCGACCGTGCCCGTCACCGTCACCGTCTGGGTTACGTCGCCTGTCGTCACCGTTGACAGTCGGTAGCGGGGAGACGGGGACGCGTCCGCGAACGTCACCACTGCCGAACCTGCCGCGGCCACCAGTACGGCCGCCACCACCAGTCGCTTCATCACTCGCTCCGCAACGCGTCGATGGGGGTGAGGCGCGCCGCCCTCGACGCCGGGTACACGCCGAACCCGATCCCGATGGCCAGCGCGACCCCGATGGCGGCGGCTGTCGCGGGCACCGACACGCTCACCGGCTGGTCGAGCACCTCCGGCAGCACGAACGCGCCCGCCACGCCCAGTGCCACCCCGAGCAGCCCACCGCACGCGCCCAGCACGCCCGCCTCCACCAGGAACTGGCGGCGGATCGCCGACGGGGTCGCGCCCAGCGCCTTGCGCAGCCCGATCTCCCGGATCCGCTCCGTCACCGCCACCAGCATGATGTTCATGACGCCGATCCCGCCCACCAGCAACGAGATCGCCGCGACGCCCGCCAGCAGGATGGTCAGGGTCCTGTTCGTCGCGTTCGCCGTGTCCAGCAGCGACTCCTGCGACGTGATCGAGAAGTCGGTGTCGCCGTGCAGGTTCGCGAGCAGCGCGTCGACCTCCTGGTACGCGGCCGACAGCACGTCCTCCGACCGGGCCTGCACGTAGATCGTCGACACCGACGACGACGGGGTGCCCGCCAGCTCCCGCGCCGTCGCCACCGGGACCACGGCCACGTCGTCGTCGCTCGCCGAACTCGACGACGCGCCCGTCGACGCCAGCACGCCCACCACCGTCATCGGCCTGCCCGACACCGTGACCCGCTGCCCGACCGCCGGCCGGCCGCCGAACAGCTCGCCCGCCGTGTCCGGGCCCAGCACGACCACGTCCGCGTCGCCCTCGGTCAGGAACCGGCCCGCCGACAACGTCCGGTTGCGCACGGACAGCCACGAACCCGTCGTGCCGACCAGGCTCGACGTCCAGTTGGTCGTGCCCGCCACCAGCGCCGCCTGCGACGTGGTCACCGGCGCCACCGCCGCCACGTCCGGCGCCACCGCGGGATCGGCGAGTGCCGCCGCGTCCGACGTGGTCAGTGTCGACGCCGTGCCGAAACCGCCGCGCACCCCGGACGAGGACGTGCTGCTGCCCGGCGACACGATCAGCAGGTTGCTGCCCAGCGCGTCGATCTGCGCCCGCACCTGGTCCTGCGCGCCCAGCCCGAGGCCGACGGTCAGGATCACCGACGAGATGCCGATGACGATGCCCAGCATGGTCAGCGCCGACCGCAGCCGGTGCGCCCGGATGGCCTCCAGACCGCCGGCAAAGGTGTCCCGCCAGTTCATGCCGCGAGCCGCCCGTCCCGGATCAGCACCGACCGCTGCGCCCGCCGGGCCACGTCCGCCTCGTGCGTGATCAGCACGATCGTGCGGCCCACCGCGTGCAGCTCGTCGAACAGGGCCAGCACGTCGGCGGACGCCGCCGAGTCCAGGTTGCCCGTCGGCTCGTCCGCGAGGATCAGCGCCGGGTCGGTGACCAGCGCCCGCGCCACCGCCACCCGCTGCTGCTGCCCGCCGGACAGCTCACCCGGCCGGTGCGTGAGCCGGTCCGCGAGGCCGACGCGGGTCAGCGCCTCCTCGGCCCTGCGCCGCCGCTCCGCGGGCGCGACACCTGCGTAGGCAAGCGGCAGCTCCACGTTCCGGCACGCCGACAGGCTCGGCAGCAGGTTGAACTGCTGGAACACGAACCCGATGCGGCGGTTGCGGATGTCGGCGAGGTGCGACTCCGGCAGCGTGGTCACGTTGCCGCCCGCCAGCACGTACTCGCCGGACGTCGGCACGTCCAGGCAGCCGATGATGTGCATGAGCGTCGACTTGCCCGAGCCGGACGGGCCCGCGACCGCCACGTACTCGCCCTGCCCGATCCGCAGCGACACCCCGCGCAGGGCCTCCACCTCGACCGCGCCCGTCGCGTACGTCTTGCGCACGTCCGTCATCTCGATGATGGTGTTCACCGGCCGCCGCCGCCCTGCACGATCATGGGTCCGCCCATCATCGGGCCGCCGCCACCGCCGGGGAAGACCGTGTCCCCGCCACCACCACCGCCGCTGGGGGTGCGGTTCTGGACGTCGGCCCGCACCTCGACCTGGTCGCCCTCGACAAGACCGGCCGTGATCTCCGTCTGTGGGCCGTACGACTCGCCGACCTCGACGGCCGTGCGCACCGGCGTGCCGTCGACGACCTTGTTCACGTACGTCGTGCCGTCCTCGGTGTGCAGGGCCATGGCGGGCACGGTCAGCACGTTCTCGCGTTCCGCCACCACGACCACGACCGTCGCCGACGAGCCCGCGTACAGGTCGTCGCGCGCGCCGGTCACGTCCACGGTCACCGGGAAGGTCGCCGCGCCTGCGCTGTCGGCCGCCGCGACCAGGCCGACCGTGCGGACCGTGCCCTCGACCGGCTCGTCCGCGCCGACCGGGGTGATCTCGGCGGCGAGGCCCTGCTTGACGCGGGCCGCGTCGGCAGCGCTGACGTTCGCCTCGACCACGAACGTGCCCGTGGACACCACGGTCACCTGGGCGCTCTCCGCGTCCCCGCCGCTGCTCTGCTGGGACGTTCCCACGCGGTCGCCGACGGCCAGGTCCACCGCCGCCACCGTGCCCGCCATGGGCGATGTCAGCGTCGCCTGCGCCACCGCCTCCTGGGCGGCTGCCACGTCGCTCTCCGCGGACACCACCGCGGCGTCCGCGGACGCGTCGTCCGCGCCGGCGGCCTTGTCCTCCGCCGCGTCCAGTTGGGCCTGCGCGGCCGTCAGCTGGGCCTGGAGCAGCGTGTCGTCGACCCGCGCGAGCGCCTGGCCCGCGGTGACCGTGTCGCCTTCCTTGACGAGCACCTCGGTGACCTCGCCGGTCACGCCGAAGCTCAGGTCCGCGCGTGCCGCCGGCTGCACGGTGCCGGACGCGGACACCGTCTGCCGCTGCGTGCCGACCGTGACCGGCACGACCACCGGCGAGCTCGTGGCCTCAGCCGGTCTCAGCAACCACCACGCGGCGCCGCCGCCCGCGGCCACCACGACCACGCCGGCCAGCACAAGCAGCCTCTTCCTCACCCGTTGCTCCTCGGCTCTCGACGGCATCCTGGGCTGTCGTCGGAGAGCCTCGGGGCGGCGGCTGTGCGGCCGCTTCGGCGAGGCTGTGAATCAGATGTGAGGGCCGGCTACGGGCCGATGCCCTGGCACGGTCTCGTGCGCAGGTCGGCCACGTAGTCGGCGGGCGCACCCGCCGCCTCGGCCGCGTCGGACACCACGCCGAGGTAGCGCGCCGACGGCAGACCACCTTCGTAGGCGTCCAGGACGTACAACCAGGCGAGCACCGAACCCTCGAGCGTCTGCACCCGCAGTCTGATCTTCGAGTGCAGGCCCAGCTCGGAGCCCTCCCAGCGGTCGAGACGCGTCTCGTCCTCCGGTGTCACGTCGTAGAGCACCACGAACACCTGCGACTTGGGGTCCTCGACGATCGTCGCGAGCGCGCCCTCCCAGCCGAGGTCCTCCCCGCCGAAGGTCAGGCGCCAACCAACGAGCCAGCCGGTACCCGCCATCGGGGAATGCGGCGCTCGCTCCATCATCTGGGCGGGATCCATGTTGGACCCGTACGCGGCGTAGAGCGGCACGCCCGACAGCGTAGCGATACCTGGGATCATGCGCTGTCACCGCGCCGCGTCACGCCGCGTACCGTTTGTCCCGGAACGCTTCACACGAGCAGAGGGGAGCTGCAGGTGACCCGGATCGTGATCATGGGTGGCGGCCCGGCGGGATACGAGGCGGCGCTCGTCGCCGCCCAGCACGGCGCCGACGTCACGATCGTCGAACGGGACGGGCTCGGCGGCGCGTGCGTGCTGTACGACTGCGTGCCGTCGAAGACGTTCATCGCATCGGCGGGCGCCCGTGCCGCCTTCCACAACGCCGATGAGCTGGGCATTCGTGTCGACAGCCAGCTGCCTCCGGTCGACCTGCCCGCGGTGCACAGCCGCGTGCGCGGGCTCGCCCTGGCGCAGTCGGCGGACGTGCGCAACCGGGTGCAGCGCGAGGGCGTGCGGATCATCCACGGCGTCGCGCGGTTCTGCGACGACAAGCCGGGCATGGCCGCGCACCGCGTCGTGGCGGAGGTCCACGACGGCACGTCCGAGGTCCTGGACGCCGACGTCGTGCTCATCGCGACCGGTGCGACCCCGCGCGTGTTGCCCGGCGCCGTGCCGGACGGCGAGCGGATCCTCGACTGGCGGCAGATCTACGACCTGCCCGAACTGCCGGAACACCTCGTGGTCGTCGGGTCGGGGGTCACCGGCGCCGAGTTCGTGTCCGCGTACACCGAGATGGGGGTGCGGGTCACGCTGATCTCGTCGCGCGACCGCGTGCTGCCCCACGAGGACGCCGACGCGGCCGCCGTGCTGGAGGACGTGTTCGCGGCGCGGGGCACCGAGGTGGTCAAGCACGCGCGTGCGTCGCGGGTGGAGCGGACCGCCAAGGGCGTCGTCGTGCACCTGGAGTCCGGCGGCACGGTCGAGGCGTCGCACGCGCTGATGACCGTCGGGTCGATCCCGAACACCGAGGACATCGGGCTCGACAAGGTCGGCCTGGCGACGGGCCCCGGCGGGTTCGTGTCGGTGGACCGGGTGTCGCGGACGTCGGTGCCGGGCGTCTACGCGGCCGGTGACTGCACGGGCCTGCTGATGCTCGCGTCGGTGGCGGCGATGCAGGGCCGGATCGCGATGTGGCACGCGCTGGGCGAGGGCGTGGCCCCGATCAAGCTCAAGACGGTCGCGGCGAACGTGTTCACCCACCCGGAGATCGCGACGGTCGGCATCTCGCAGCAGTCGATCGACTCGGGCGAGGTCCCGGCGCGCACGATCATGCTGCCGCTGGCGACGAACGCCCGCGCGAAGATGGAAGGCCTGCACAGGGGCTTCGTGAAGCTCTTCTGCCGCCCCGCGACCGGCGTGGTGGTAGGCGGCGTGGTGGTGGCTCCCACCGCGAGCGAACTGATCCTCCCCATCGCACTGGCCGTCCAGAACCAGCTGACGGTGGAACACCTGACCCACACGTTCTCGGTCTATCCCAGCCTCTCCGGCTCGATCACCGAAGCGGCCCGCCGCCTGATCCGCCACGACGACCTGGACTAACCCCCACGCGAGTCACGCTCTCAAACACCGCGAGTCACGCTCTCGCGCACACCGAGTTGTCGATTTCGTGCAGATCTTGGTGCGGCCTGCGCGGAACAAGATCGGCACGAAACTGACAACTCGGTATGCCTCCGAGCGAGACTCGCGATGTTCCTGGGCGTGACTCGCGGGGTCAGGGGTGTTCTTCGTGGAGTTCTGTCAGGTGTTGCAGTAGGCGGCGGTGGTCGGCTGGGGAGATCGTCGTCCAGGGTTCCGCGTCGTCGGACTCGCGGCGGACCTGCAGGTAGCGGCCCGCTTCCGTGTCGAAGAAGCTGATCACCCGGGGGGTGCGGACGCGGCGGCCCCAGCGGTCGCGATGCGCGCTGCCGTACTGGCCGCGGTTGACGATGTCACCGATCATCTCCGCCAGCGTCTGCGCGTCCGGCGCGCGCACGCCGCGGTTGCGCAGCGCGACCGCCAGCTCCTCCTGCTTGCGTGCCTCCTTGGCGGCCGCCTCGAAGTCGGCGGTCGGCAGCGTGATCGACTGGCCGGGGCCCGCGGGCGCGGGCGGCAGCACCGACAGCGCGAACCTCGGCAGGCCCGTCGCGTCCGCGGGCCGCAGCGTCAGCCGGCCGTCCGCCAGTACCGCCAGCACGGCCTCGTCACCGGTCGCCGCCGTCAGCAGCCGCACCTCGCGGCCCAGCCACAACCGGCCGTCGATCTCCCGGTCCGGTTTGCGCAGCAACGACAGCAGGTGCGTGAGCCGCGGGTCGGCGTCCACGGGTGAGCCGAGACCGCGGCCCGCGAGCCCGTCCCACACGCCGCGGACGATGCGCTTGCGCTCCTCGTCCGTGTGGCCCGGGGACGGGACCCGCAGCACCAGCGGCATCTGGGCGACGCCGTGGTAGTGCTCCCACAGCACGTCGAACTCGAGCGTGCTGATCTCCACGGGGTCGGTGCCGACCCCGCCGATCGTGCTGCCGATCGTCATACGGCGATTATCGGCCGCCTTCGCCGATCACCGTGGGCGGCAGCTTGTGTTCCTCGTCCAGGATCGAGACGGACTCGGTGACCTCCGCGGACTCCCGCAGGTCGAACCGCCGCTTCGGGCTTTCGCCGACCGCGGGCTCCTCCGTGTCGCCGAACCACTGGCTGGACCCGATGGCGTCCATGCCGAACCGGCGCAGCGCCATCTTCTCCTGTCCACCGCCGACCGCTCCGGTCGCCGGCGCGATCGGCGCGCCCGCACCCGAGTGGGCAGTGGCGGCCGCCTGGCTCGCCGCCGCGGCCTGCTGGAACTGCTCGGCCGGCGGCAGGGCCGCGTTCGTCGACGGGGTCTTCTGCGGCATCGGGCCCTGCCCGCTGCTCGAGCCACCCGCGGCCGGGGCACCGCCACCGCCGCCGGCACCACCGCCGGACCCGCCGCCGGAGCCGCCGCGGTTGTTCGCCGTCCGCTCCTGCGTGCCGCCGCTCATCATGATGCGCGGCGCGAGCAGCGGTTCCCTGGACACACCCATCGTCTTGCCGGGCGCCTGCGGAGCGGGCGGCAGCGGCCGCCGCTCCTCCCACTGCGCGGACGAGCCACCCGTCGACTGCCCGTGCCAGTCGTTGCGCGGCCCGCGCCAGTCGTTGCGGGGGTGGTCGTCGTGCCGGGACGGCCCGCCGTGACCGACGAGCCCGGACACGACGGTCGGCAGGATGCCGAGCAGCCCGCCGCCGTGGCCGTTGCTCATGCCGGTGTTCGGCAGCAGCTTCTGCGGCATGTCGAAGTTCGCGAGCGAGGCCGTGGTCGTCTTCGTGTTGTTCTCGTAGGCGGCCATCACCTCGACGGCCCGCTCCTCCGCGGACGACGCGCCCGCCTCGGCGGGTTCGGCGTCGACCTGGGTCTGGAGCACCTGCACGGCGGGCGCGACCGTCGGGTCGGGCTGCACCGGCGGCACGCCTTCGGGGGCGGGCATGTCGGCGCGCGCCTTGGCGATGTGGTCGGCCTGGTCCTCGACAGCGGTGCGCATGAGCCCCGCGTTGGCGCCGGCGTTGGTGGCCCACGCGACCGTGGTCGACAGCCGGTCGTACGCGGCGCCCGCGGCGCGGCCCTGCCAGCCGGAGCCGGTCAGGTCGAGTGCCTTCTTGAGGTCCTCGCCGATCTCGGTGAGGGTCGAGGAGATCTCGGCCCAGCGCCGCGACGGTGACGCGGCCGCGGCCGCGCCGGGACCGTCGTGCAGCATCAGGTACAGCTCTTTGTGGGTGTAGCCGCGCCAGCGCGTGCCCTCGGCCGGGTCGCCGGCGGCAGGCGTCTCCTCGGCGGGCGGCGTCGTGGGGGTGTCAGGCATGGTGGTCAGCCCCCGTTCTTACCGACGCCGTGGACGTTGTCGCCGTCCGTCTTCGAGTACTGCTTCGCGGTCTTGTCCAGGTTCTGGACCGCGGCGTCCAGCTCGGCGCGGTAGGCGCGCAGGGTGTCCACCGCGGACCGGTCCGCCTCGACGGAACGGTCGTTGAAGAGCTTGGTCGCGCCCTGGCTGACCGGGTCCTTGGCCCACGCGTTGATCCGCAGCTCCGCCTCCGCCAGCTCGAGTTGGCGGTCCACCCTGGCGAGCGCGTCGGCGAAGGCCGAACGCAGGCCTGGCACCGCGTCCGGATCGACCCTGACGATGTCGTTCTGGGTACCCCCACCCCCGTGCTTACCTGGCACTCGGTTGCCCTCCCAACCAGATCCCCTGTGGTCGATCAACCATATCCAATACGGATGATCGGATTCGATGGTTCACCCAGTTTTCGTGAGATCTTTTTCGCCGAGTCTGGCAATCGGGTGAAGGGCGGGCAATCCGCCGATCGGCTCGCGACCTTCGGCGGGTGTCAGTAGCCGCGCTCGTGCCGCCACCTGCGCCGCTGGTCAGGACCGCGGCGCTGGCCGTGCCACCGGCCGTTCACAAAAAGAAAGAAGAACAGCAGGGGCACGAAAAACCCGATCTTGAGCACGACCAGGACCGTGCCGATGGCGAGGATCGCGGCGACCGGGATCGCGACGGGCGCGACCTTCTCGACGAACCCGCGCTCCCGCGGCGCGACCGCGCCCTTCGGCTGCCCGAAGGCAGGCTTCGGCTCGGGCAGGTCGCCGAACAGGCGGAGCAGATCACCGCGCGTCTTGGCGGTGGCGACCTGCGCGGAGCGCTCCCCGTACTCGTCGATGTCCAGCCGGCCCGCGCTCATGTGCTCGCCGAGCTTGGTGAGGGCCTCTTCCCGCTCGGCGTCACTCACCCGGATGTCCGACGGCTGGTACTCGCTCACCCTTCGATCGTACGTCTGTAATCCGGTAATCAACCGTGACGATTGTCGTGACCTGAGGGTCTTCTCAGCCCGGCGCCCGGGGAACCGCGGCAAGCCGCTCGCGCGCGCGATGGCAACCCCCACCCGATCCCGGGGGCCACCCGCCATGCCAGTCTACCGGTACCCACCGACAGACCCGGGGTTGTCGATCTTGGCTGTGGACAACCGGGTGGGCTGTGGACAACCCGGGTTTTGCCAGGCCGGGTTGTCGGTGGTCGCCGGTACGCTGGATTTCGGGGGCCGAGGGCCGCGCTCAGTCCTTCAGCTCGCAGAGCACGGTGCCCTGCGTGACCGTCTCGCCCTGGCCGACGTTCAGGCCGGTGACCGTGCCCGCCTTGTGGGCGGTGACGGGGTTCTCCATCTTCATGGCCTCCAGCACCACGATCAGGTCACCCGCCTCGACGGTCTGCCCGTCCTCGACGGCGATCTTCACGATCGTGCCCTGCATGGGCGCCGCCACCGCGTCGCCCGAGACCGCCGTCGCCTTGCCGCCCGAGCGCTTGCGGGGCTTGGCCGCGGCCGCCCTGGGGGCCGACGCCGTCGCCAGGCCCCCGGGCAGCGACACCTCGAGCCGGCGTCCGCCGACCTCCACGACGACGGTCTGCCGCTCGTCCTCCGACGACGACGGCGACGGCGACGCGTCGGCGGGTGCGGTGAACGGCTCGATCCTGTTGTCGAACTCGGTCTCGATCCACCGCGTGTGCACGGTGAACTCCGACGCGAACGCCGGGTCGCGCACGATCACGCGGTGGAACGGCAACACCGTCGCCATGCCCTCGACGACCATCTCGTCCAGCGCGCGCCGCGACCGTTCGATGGCCTCCTCGCGGGTGGCACCCGTGACTATCACCTTCGCGAGCAGCGAGTCGAACTGGCCGCCGATCTCCGTGCCCGACTCGACGCCGGTGTCCACGCGCACGCCGGGTCCGTCCGGCGGCACGAACCTCGTCACCACGCCCGGCGCGGGCAGGAAGCCGCGCCCCGCGTCCTCGCCGTTGATGCGGAACTCGATCGAGTGACCCCGGGGCGTGGGGTCCTCGGTGAACCGCAGCTTCTCGCCCGCCGCGATGCGGAACTGCTCGCGCACCAGGTCGACGCCCGCCGTCTCCTCCGACACCGGGTGCTCCACCTGCAGCCGCGTGTTGACCTCCAGGAACGAGATCGTCCCGTCCTGGCCCACCAGGTACTCGACCGTGCCCGCGCCCGAGTAGCCGGCCTCCTTGCAGATCGCCTTCGCCGAGGAGTGGATGGCCGCGCGCTGCTCGTCCGACAGGAACGGCGCCGGGGCCTCCTCCACGAGCTTCTGGTGCCGCCGCTGCAGCGAGCAGTCCCGCGTGCCGACCACGATCACGTTGCCGTGCTTGTCGGCCAGGACCTGCGCCTCGACGTGCCGCGGCTTGTCCAGGTAGCGCTCCACGAAGCACTCGCCCCGCCCGAACGCCGCCACCGCCTCGCGCACCGCCGAGTCGAACAGCTCCGGGATCTCCTCGATCGTCCGCGCCACCTTCAGCCCGCGGCCGCCGCCGCCGAACGCGGCCTTGATCGCCACCGGCAGGCCGTGCTCCTCCGCGAACGCCACGACCTCCTCCGGCCCGCCGACCGGCTCCTTCGTCCCCGGCACCAGCGGCGCGCCCGCGCGGGTCGCGATGTGGCGGGCGGTCACCTTGTCGCCCAGGTCGCGGATGGCCTGCGGCGACGGGCCGATCCACGTCAGGCCCGCGTCGATCACGGCCTGCGCGAACTCCGCGTTCTCCGACAAGAACCCGTAACCGGGGTGTACCGCGTCCGCCCCCGATCGGGTGGCCGCGTCGATGAGCTTCTCGATGTTCAGGTAACTCTCGGCGGCGGTCGAGCCGCCGAGGGCGAACGCCTCGTCCGCCAACCGGACGAACATCGCGTCCCGGTCGGGGTCGGCGTAGACAGCCACGCTCGGGAGGCCTGCGTCCCGGCACGCACGGATGACGCGGACGGCGATTTCACCGCGGTTGGCGATCAGGATCTTGTTGAGCTGGGGCACGCCCTTACTCCCTCATCGACGAGGCGGCACACTTGTTACTGGTGGGGAAGTTTACGGACCATGTGCTGACATGGGGCGAGAGCAAGGTCACGGGCGAGGGGTGACGGGTGACACGATCGGGTAGGCCGTGGGCCGTGGTCGTCACCGCGGCCGTGTGCGCCCTCGTCGCGCTCGGCGCCCTGGCCGCGGCTGCCTACGTGCGCCACGAACGGACGGCCGCGAACCGCCCGGGCGAGACCACGACCCCGTCGACCACCACCTCGGGGCCCGGCGCCGACGGCTGCCTGGCCGACCCGTGCCGCGTGCTCGGGCCGATCCCCATCGGTGGCACCACCGTGCAGCTCGTCGTGGACGCCGGCGGCAAGTCCGGCCGCCTGCAGATCGGCGGGGGCGGCGCGAGCGACGTGATCGAGGTGACCATCACCAAGCTCGGCGCCGTGCTGGGGCCCGACGCGCTGCAGTGTGTCGGCGGCACCCTGTCGGCGTGCGTCGTGCGTGGCAGCGCCGCCGACGGCGTGCTCGGCCAGGTCATCGTCGGCCGGTCCGGGAAGTGGGCGTCGCTGGAGAAGCCGTTCGCGTCCGACGCCGGGTTCGTCGCGGTGCAGGACGTCACCGGGCAGCAGTCCGGGCCGGAGGTGCTCGTCGCGCAGCACCGCTGCGACCGCACGACCACCGCGGACTGCTCGGACACCGACATCCACGTGCAGATCTACTCGATGGGCAGCGAGGTGCTCGGCTGCACCCGCGACTACGCGCGGCTCGAGTCCATGCCCGGCTGGCCCGACCCGGACCTGACCGAGGCCGCGATCAACCCCTGCGACTAGCCCACAGGTCGACCACCCGCACGCCGACCTCGCCGAGCAGCCCGCGGGTCAGCGGCAGGCTGATCCCGATCACGCTGGACGGGTCGCCGTCGACGCCGTCGACGAACCAGCCGCCGAACCCGTCGAGCGTGAACCCGCCCGCGACCGACAGCGGCTCACCGGTCTCGATGTACGCCTCGACCTCGTCCTCGGCGGGGTTGCCGAACCGGATCGTGGTGCTCACGGTGCCGGTGGCGACCGCATCGACGACCCCGTCGCGGACGCGGAGCACGGCGTGGCCGGTCAGCAGCCTGCCCACGCCGCCCGCCATCCGCTTCCACCGCTCACGGGCGCGTTCCGGTGTGCCCGGCTTGCCCACCAGCTCGCCGTCGTGGGACAGCATCGAGTCGCAGCCGACGACCACCGCGTCCGCGTGGGCGGACGCGACCGCGCGGGCCTTGGCCTCGGCGAGCGTGACGACCACCTGCTCGTGCGCCGCGTCCGCGGGCAGCGCGGCGGTGATGGCGTCCTCGTCGACGCCGGACACGTGCACGACGGGTTCGATGCCCGCGGCACGCAGGACCATCAGGCGGGCGGGTGACTGTGATGCGAGGACGAACTCCACACCCGCGACTCTAGATCGCCCGCCTTCGTGCGCACGCGGATGCCCGTCGCCGCGACGATGCCGAGGAGGAGCACCGCGATCGGCAGCATGAGGCTCGCCTTCGCGGCCACCGTGAAGCCCTCGTGGAACACGCCGGTGACGATCCTGCGCACGATGTCGGCGACGTCCGGGTCCAGGTTGGACGGCACGGGCGGGCGGGACGAGTCGAACTGGCTCGCCGTGTTCGCGGCCTCGGTGATCCGGTCGACGAACTCCTCGCGGTACCGGAACGGCAGGCGCTCCGCGTACCGCTCGGCCGCGTCCGGCACGGCGAACGCCACCCCCAGCTGCAGCACGAGACCGGTCGCGGCGCTGCCCAGGACCCCGCCGACCTGGCGGGCCGTGTTGTACACGCCGGACGCCGCGCCGACCAGCTCGGGCGGCATGCCCGCGGTCGCGGCGGTGGTCAGCGGCGAGAACACGAACCCGATGCCGAGCCCGGCGAACGCGAGGCCGGGGATGAGCGTGACCGGGTCCGTCTCCGGTTGTGCCTGGTAGACGAGGGCGCCGACGGCCAGCGCGAGCATCGCGAACCCGCTGATGATCAGGTTGCGCGCGCCGATGCGGTGCCACAGCGCGCCCGACACCCCGGCCGCTGCCGCCGCCGTGACGGCCATGGGCAGCGCCAGCGCGCTGGACTCGAGCGCGGTCAGGCCGAGGACCGTCTGCAGGTACAGGACCAGCGGGAGGAACATGCCGGTCATCGCGAAGCCCATGGCCGCGTGCGCCAGGTTGGCGTAGGTGAAGGTGTGGTCGCGGAACAGCTCGTTCGGCACCAGCGGCTCGCGGGTGCGCACGGTGACCTGGCGGTACACGAACGCGGCGAGCAGCACGACGCCCGCGATGAGCACGTGGACGATCGTGACCGGGCCCGCGACCGTGCTCCAGTGGTAGTGCTGGCCGTTCTGCACGCCGAAGACCAGGAAGAGGAGCCCGACGGCGCACAGTGCCGTGCCGAGCGGGTCGAATCGCAGGCGCCTGCGCGGCTGCCAGTTCGGCAGGGCGGCCAGCGCGATCAGCAGGCTCGCGACGCCGATCGGGATGTTGATCAGGAAGATCCACTGCCAGCCGACGTGCTCGACGAGCAGGCCGCCCAGTACCGGGCCCGCGAGCGTCGCGACGCCGGCCACCGCACCCCACACGGAGATCGGCACACCGCGTTTCTCCGGTGGGAACAGGCGGGTGATGAACGACAGCGTCTGCGGGGTCATGAGCGCGGCGCCGAGACCCTGCAGTGCGCGGGCGGCGATCAGCTCGCCCGCGGTGGTGGCGAGACCGCTCCACGCCGACGCGGCCGTGAACGCGACGAGCCCGGCCACCAGGACGTTCTTCGGCCCGAACCGATCGCCGAGCCGGCCCGTGATGAGGAGGGGGACCGTGTTCGCGAGGAGGTAGACGCTGTTGACCCAGACGACCTCGTTCAGGTTCGCGTCCAGTTCGGTCAGCATCGTGGGGATCGCGACCGTCACGATCGTCGAGTCGAGCATGATCATGAAGAAGCACGCGCAGAGCGCCCACATCGGGATCCACGGGCTTCTCATGCGGTGCAGTGTGTCAGTTCGAGATCGACGGCTTGTCGGGGATCGTCGCCGACGGTGAGGATGTGGGGTATGCGGCGGCACTCGGAGCGCGCTGTGCAGCTGCCCGCCAGCGCCAGCGGGAACCGGCTGTGCCGCCACCGCATCCCGGGCGGCTGCACCCGCTGGTGCGCGTACAAGTTCTTCGCGAAGGTCGTCGTGGGCACGATCCTGGTGCTGGCCCTCATCTGCGGCGGCATCTGGCTGGCGGGCGAACAGGAACGCGTCCGCGAGGTCCTGTACGGCACGGCGACCTACGTCGCCCTGATCCTCCCCGGCGTCATCTGGGCAAACACCCGCGAACGCGACTAACCCCGGCCCCCACACACCGCGAGTCACGCCCCCAAACACCGCGAGTCGCGTTCTCGCGCACACCGAGTTGTCGGTTTCGTGCACATGCCCGGGCGCGCCACCTGCACGAAACTGACAACTCGGTATGCCTGCGAGCGCGACTCGCGGTGTTCGAGAGCCGGGTCAGTGGGGGTAGGCGGACGTGCGCCAGGCGTTCGGGCCGTGGGGTAGGGGGTGGCGTACCAGGGTGCGGCGGTCTGACCACGCTGAGCGTGGGGGTGGCGGGGGTTCCTCGGGCGTGGTGTTCAGGGTGGCGATGACCGCTACCAGCGCGGCCACCTCCTCGTCGGTCGGGTTGCCGCGGACCACGCGCAGGTGGGGGCGCTCGCTCATAGCGGGATGTTCCCGTGCTTCTTGGGGGGCAGGGTTTCGCGCTTGTCGCGCAGCAGGCGCAGCGCGCGGGCCACGTGACCGCGGGTGTGCGACGGCGGGATGACCGCGTCCACGTACCCGCGCTCGGCCGCCACGTACGGGTTGCACAGCGTGTCCTCGTACTCCTGCTGCAGCCGTGCCCGCAGCGCGTCCACGTCCTCGCCGGAGTCCGCGGCCGAGGCCAGCGTCTTGCGGTGCACGATGTTCGCCGCGCCCTGGGCGCCCATGACGGCGATCTGGGCGGTCGGCCACGCCAGGTTGACGTCCGCGCCGAGGTGCTTGGACCCCATGACGTCGTACGCGCCGCCGTACGCCTTGCGGGTGATCACCGTGACCAGCGGGACCGTGGCCTCCGCGTACGCGTAGATCAGCTTCGCGCCGCGGCGGATGATGCCGTTCCACTCCTGGTCGGTGCCCGGCAGGAAGCCCGGCACGTCGACGAACGTCAGCACCGGCACGTTGAACGCGTCGCACGTCCGCACGAACCGCGCCGCCTTCTCCGACGCGTCGATGTCGAGGCAGCCGGCGAACTGCGTCGGCTGGTTCGCGACGATGCCGACCGCGTGCCCTTCGACCCGGCCGAACCCGACGAGGATGTTCGGCGCGAACATGTCCTGGACCTCGAGGAACTCGCCGTCGTCGAGCACCCGCTCGATCACCGAGTGCATGTCGTACGGCTGGTTCGGCGAGTCCGGGATCAGCGTGTCCAGCTCGAGGTCGGTCTCCGACACGTTCGCCGCGACCGAGCCCTCCTCGGCGAACCCGGGGAACACGGGCGGGTCGGACATGTTGTTCGACGGCAGGAACGACAGCAGCTCCTTGACGTAGGCGATCGCGTCGTCCTCGTCGGTGCCCATGTAGTGCGCGTTGCCGGACTTCGTGTTGTGCGTGCGCGCGCCGCCCAGCTCCTCGAACCCGACGTCCTCGCCGGTCACCGTCTTGATCACGTCCGGGCCGGTGATGAACATGTGGGAGGTCTGGTCGACCATCACCACGAAGTCGGTCAGCGCGGGCGAGTAGACGTGGCCGCCCGCGTTCGCGCCCATGATCAGCGAGATCTGCGGGACCACGCCGGACGCGCGGGTGTTGCGGACGAAGATCTCGCCGTAGAGGCCGAGCGAGACCACGCCCTCCTGGATGCGCGCGCCGCCGCCCTCGTTGATGCCGATGATCGGCCTGCCGGTCTTGAGCGCCAGGTCCATGACCTTGACGATCTTCTCGCCGTACACCTCGCCGAGCGCGCCGCCGAACACGGTCACGTCCTGGCTGAACACGCACACGGGACGCCCGTCGATGGTGCCGTGCCCGGTCACCACGCCGTCGCCGTAGGGGCGGTTCTTCTCCAGCCCGAAGTTGGTGGACCGGTGCCGCGCCAGCTCGTCGAGCTCCACGAACGAACCGGGGTCGAGCAGGGCGTCGATGCGCTCGCGGGCGGTCTTCTTGCCCTTCGCGTGCTGCTTCGCGACCGCGCGCTCGGACCCGGCGTGCACCGCCTCGTCACTGCGGCGGTACAGGTCGGCCAGCTTGCCCGCCGTGGTGTGGATGTCCGTCTCGCCGGTCGGCACCTGACCCAGTGGTTCGGTCGCGCTGCTCATGTCTCGGGAGCGTAGTCGCGGTTGACTCCCGGTAAGTTCACTGATGTGACCGAGAACAACCTGGACGTCCTGGTCCTCCGCGAGCAGCTCGTCGCGCCGAACGGCCCGTACGCGGCCCTGGACGTGGTGGATTCCACCGGCTCGACCAACGCCGACCTGCTGGCCGCCGCCGAGAGCGGCGCGCGTGACCGGACGGTGCTGGTCGCGGACGAGCAGACGGCCGGCCGCGGCCGCCGGGACCGCACGTGGGCGTCCCCGCCGGGGTCCGGGGTGTACCTGTCGGTGCTGGTGCGGCCCTCGGCCGTGCCCCCGGCGCGGCTCGGCACGCTGAACCTGGTCGCCGGGCTGGCGCTCATGCACGTGGCGACGGAGACCGCCGGGATCGAGGCCGTGCTGAAGTGGCCGAACGACCTCCTCGTGGGCGCCGAGCGGGCGAAGGCCGCCGGCATCCTGTCCGAGGCGGTGCAGGACGACGCGGGCCCGGGCGCCGTGGTGGGTGTGGGCATCAACGTCACCGCGCTGCCCGAGGGCGCGGAACCCGGGCCGGGCGGGTTGCGGCCGGGGTCGTTCGCGGACGCCGGCGCGAAGGTCACCGACCGGACCGAGATCACGGCGAGCTTCCTGCGCGCGTTCCAGGAGATGGAGGCCGTGTGGCGGCTGAACGACGGTGACCTGGAGCGGTCCGGCGTGCTGACCGGCTACCGCGAGGCCTGCGCGACCATCGGCCAGCGGGTGCGTGCCGAGCTGCCGGACGGCACCGTCACGGGCGTGGCCGTGGACGTCGATCCCGACGGCAGGCTGCTGGTCAAACTGGACGACGGGACGCCGAAAGCGATCTCCGCGGGCGACATCGTGCACCTACGGGCGGAGTAGCGAACATCTTTGCGGGTCAGCCCCCGAACTGTCGGTCCACCTCGGTACGGTTACCGCGACACGCGGTTTATTTCGGGAGGACGCCGTGGCTTACCCAGAGGATCTGCTCAGCGAGGGCGAGAGCGTCATCCTGCACAAGCACTCGCACTGGAAGATGCTGCTGCTCCCCTATGTGGTGCTGATCGTGACGCTGGGTGTGGGCATCTGGCTCGCGATCCTCGTCTCGGACACGTCGTGGAGCATGGTCGGTTACATCGCGATCGGCGCGGTCGCGCTGATCCTGCTGGTGTGGCTGTTCTTCATCCCGTTCGTCCGCTGGCGCACCACGCACTTCGTGGTGACCACCGACCGGGTGATGGCCAAGGAGGGCGTCATCAAGACGACCGGCATCACCATCCCGATGAACAGCATCAACAGCGTCCGGTTCGAGCACGGTCTCGTCGACCGGATCTTCGGCTGCGGCACGCTGATCATCGAGTCCGCCTCCCAGGAGCCGCTCGAGTTCGACGACATCCCGTCGGTCGAGAAGGTGCACACGCTCCTGTACCGCGAGATCAACGACAACCCGCACGACGACTTCATCCAGCAGCCGCGGCAGACCCAGCAGTACCCGCCGCAGGGCGGCCAGTACCGCCGCTGAGCGGAGCTTGCGGAGCGAACATGGTTACGACCGCGCACGACCTCGGCCTGCCGACCCGGGTGCCCGCGCCCGGGTTGCCGGCACGCGTCACGATCTGGGAGGTCGGGCCGCGGGACGGGCTGCAGAACGAGGACGCGGTCGTCCCGGTCGAGGTGAAGCTCGAGTTCCTCGACCGGCTCGCCGACGCGGGACTGACCACGATCGAAGCCACCAGCTTCGTGCACCCGAAGTGGGTGCCGCAGCTGGCGGACGCCGAACAGCTGCTGGCGGGGTTCACGCCACGCGACGGTGTGCGGTACCCGGTGCTGGTGCCGAACGAGCGCGGGCTCGACCGCGCGCTGGCCGCCGGCGTCCGGCACATCGCGATCTTCGCGAGCGCCACGGAGACGTTCGCGAGCCGCAACCTCAACCGCACGCTCGACTCGCAGATGGACATGTTCGAGCCGGTCGTGAGCCGGGCCGTCGCGGAGGGCCTGGACGTCCGCGGCTACGTCTCCATGTGCTGGGGCGACCCGTGGGAGGGCGCGGTCGATCCGGCAGCGGTCGTCTCGGTCGGTCAGCGGCTGCTCGGCATGGGCTGCTCACAGCTCTCCCTGGGCGACACGATCGGTGTCGCCACCGCCGGTCACGTCGCCGCGCTGATCACCGCGTTCACCGAGGCCGGCACGTCCGCCGACGCGCTGGCCGTGCACTTCCACGACACCTACGGGCAGGCGCTCGCCAACACGGTCGAGGCGCTGCGGCACGGCGTGACCACTGTGGACTCCTCGGCGGGCGGCCTCGGCGGCTGCCCGTACGCGGAGTCCGCCACCGGCAACCTCGCCACCGAGGACCTCGTGTGGTGCCTTGACGGCCTCGGTGTGGACACCGGCGTCGACCTGGACAAGCTCGCCGACACCAGCGCGTGGATGGCCACGAGGCTCGGGCGGCCGAGCCCGTCGCGCGTGGTCCGGGCACTGCGGGGCTGAGCATGCGGCTCGCCGAACTCACCCGGGACACCTGGCCGTCGCTGGAGGAGCTGTTCAGCGCCAACAAGACGGTCGGCGGCTGCTACTGCACGTGGTTCATGCGCCGCGAGGTCCGCGAGGAGTGGGGCGAGGGCAACAAGCGGTTCCTGCATGGCTTGGTGCGGGCCGGTGCACCGCTCGGCGTGCTCGCGCTGGACGACGACCGCCCCGTCGGCTGGGTGGCCGTCGCGCCCCGGTCCACCTACCCGAAGCTGGACCGCTCGACGATCACCGCGTCGGACGCCGGCCCGGACACGTGGTCGGTGACCTGCTTCTTCGTCCACCGTTCCGCCCGTGGCCGCGGTCTCGCCCGCACGCTGGTCGACGCGGCCGTCGACTTCGCGCGCGACCGCGGCGCCCGCGTGGTCGAGGGGCACCCGGTCGACACGGAAGGCCAGAAGAGGGCTTCCGGCGACCTGTACCACGGCACGCTCGACATGTTCCTGGCGGCGGGCTTCGAACTCGTTGAACGGCGGGGCACCCGGCGTGCGCTGGTGCGCAAGGACCTGACGTGATCACCGAGGTCGACGGCGCGCCGGTGTACGTGTGGCGGGCCGAGTCGCCGTGGCTCGCGGTGTCCTCCGCCGTGCTCGGTGGCGGGATCGGCGTGCGGCACTGGGTGGTCAACGCGACCGTCGCCAACACCTACGCGCGGCTCGACCCCGACCGCCACCTCACCGAGATCGCGGCCGCGCTCGACCTGACCGGTGACGGCATCGGGCTGCTGACCGCCGTTGACGTACATGAGGTCGTACACCGCGAGGACGGTGGTGTCCGGGTCGCGGTCACGACCGGCATCGGCGCGCACCCGACGTGGGCGGCCGGTCCCGCCGCGGTGCCGGAACCGGTCGGCACGATCAACGCGATCTGCCTGCTGCCCGTCCGGCTCACCGAGGCTGCGCTGGTCAACGCGGTCGCCACGGTCGCGGAGGCCAAGGCACAGGCGCTTTTCGAGTCAGGTGTACCGGGAACCGGCACCCCGACCGACTCCGTCGTCGTGCTCTGCCCGCCCGACGGACCCGCCGAACCGTTCGGCGGTCCACGATCGGTGGTCGGTGGCGCGCTCGCCCGCGCGGTGCACAGCGCGATCCGCGCGCGGCTGTGAAAATTCACGGGAACCCTCGGCGCGCGCCACGCGTCCAACGCGAGACCGAGACCAATGCCGTCCCCCAGCGGAGGTGGCCGTGGTGGCTGACCACAGAGCTCAGGTCGAGGACCTGCTGGCCGGCTACCGGCGAAGCCGGGAGCAACTGGGGGCCGTGCAACGGTCGCTTGCGACCGTCCGGGAGACGGTGACGAGCGAGGACGGCCGCGTGGCCGTCACCGTGTCCGCCTCCGGCACGCTCGTGGACCTCGCCATCGACGACGACGCCTACCGCGCCCTGCGGCCCGCCGACCTGGCCGCGTTGATCGTCCGCACCACCGCCGAGGCCACCGCGCGCGCCACCCGCCAGGCCGGCGAGGTGCTCGCGCCCGTGCTGCCCGCCGACACCGACCCGGCCGCGTTGCTGCGCGGCACCGCCGACCTGTCGGACGAGGAGCTGACCCCGGAGCCGGAGCCCGACCCGGAGGGGCCGGACGAGACGTTCGAGGACAAGTCCTGGATGCAGTCGGGGGGCACGCGCCATGCACGACGGGTTTGACGTCGATGCCGAGCGGCTGGCCGGGCAGGCGAGCCAGTTCGAACCGCTGAGCACCAGGGTCGCCGCCATCCACCGCTCCCTCACGGAGGCGCTGACCGCCGACGGCGCGTGCTGGGGCACCGACGCGGTGGGCCAGAGCTTCTCGTCCGTGCACGCCCAGCCGGCCGACGACGTCGTGGCCCGCCTGTCGTCGCTGGCCGAGCGGCTCGGCTCGGTCGGCACGCGGCTGTCGGACACCGCCACCACGTACGGCGCGGGCGAGGACACGGCGCTCGACCACCTCAAGTCCGCGGAGCGGTAGATGGGCATCGAGCTGCCACCGGAGCTGGCGGACGTCGCCGCGCAGGCCGGTGTCGTGTGGCCGGAGGCCGACGAGGAGGCCATGGCCAGGCAGGCGCAGGCCTGGCGGGACACGGCCACCAGCATGTCGACGCTGGCCACGGACGCCGACACGACGGCCCGTGCCGCGCTGACCGCGGTGGCCGGCGACGCCGGTGACGCCGCGGCCAGGGAGTGGAAGACCTTCGTGGACGCGGATTCAGGTCACCTGACTTCCGTCGTCCGCGACGCGAACGCGGCGGCCGACCGCCTGGAGCACGCGGCCGACCAGGTCGGCACGGCGAAGGTCGAGATCGTCCGGAACCTCGTGGCGCTGGCCCAGAACGCGGACGCCGCGCACGCGGCCGCGTCGGCAGGCCACCCGACCGCGCTCGCCGGGCTGGACACGGCGGTCCGGGGCACCGCGGCGAACGTGGCGCACATCGAGTCGCAGCTGGTCAGCGCGGTGCAGCCGGGTTCGGGCGTGGACATGGCGGCCGTGCAGAACCCGGTGAACGCCAATCCCGGCCACCACCTGCTGCCGGGCGTCACGACGACGGTGGCCGACGTGACGTCGACGGTGACGGACACCGTGGGTTCCACTGTGGACCAGACGGTGGACACCGCCACCCAGCTTCCCGGGGACGTCGCCCGCCCGGTCACGGGTGCCGTCGGCGACACGGCCGACGCACTGCGGCCGACGCCGGGCCACCTGGTGCCCGGGGACGTCCTGCCCGATCGCCCCGGGGACGTGCTGCCCGGAGACGGGTCGGGTGTATTGCCCGATCGCCCGGGGGACGTGCTGCCCGCGGATCCGGACGTCACGGGCCCGGTCCCGTCCGGCACCATCGACGACACCCTGACCCCGCCGACGGGCCAGACCGTGCAGGCGGGGTTCGCGGGTGGCCTGGAACCGGCGGCGGCACCACCGCCGAACCTCCCCCCGGCGGCGTCAGCGGCTCCGCCACTGGCGAACCCGGCGGCGCCCCCCGCATACGGCGGTGGCCCGCTCGCGGGCGCTCCCGCGGCACCGGTGGGAGGTGTCCCGGCGGCGCCGGTGCCCGCCCCGGGCCGTCCGGCAGCGCCGATCCCGGCGGCGCCCGCCCCCGCGGCCCCGGTGGCCCCGGCGCCGGTGCGGTCGGCCCCGGCGGCGTACGCCCCGCCCGCGGACCCGGCCCCGCGTGCCAACAAGCCCATGGCAGGCCCGCCCGGCGCCCCGCCCCCCGCGAAGGGGGAGCGGAACGAGGTGCTGGCGGCGTTCTGGATCCACATGTTCCCGATCGGCCACCTGCCGGTCGCGTCGTACCGGCCCGCGCGGCAGGTCCCGGCACCCCCGCCGGAGCTGGACTACGCGGCGGGCCTGCGCTTCGAACCGGCCGACCACCCGGACTACCACCTGGTCGACGACCGTCCCCGCCTGGCGGAGCTGCACGAGGGCATCGCACACCGCGCCGCCACGAAAGCCGCCGAGGAAGGCGCCCCGGCGCCGTTGCCGCCGCCGTCGACGCCGCAGGGCTACCAGAGCTACGCCCCGCCGTCGGCCTACCAGTACCCGGCACCGGCGACCGGCTACCCGCCTCAGGCCTACCCGGCGCAGTCGTCGTACACGGGCCTCGGCCGGCACGTCTACCCGCCGCCGGACCCGACCCAGCATGGCGGAGTGCTTGGCCAGCCGGGCTATCCGCCTGAGGTGCCGGGGCAGCCGGGCTCGTCGTCACAGTCACCGGCGGGCTCGGCGCAGCCTGGTGGGGTGCTTGGGCAGCCGGGCTATGCGCCTGAGGTGCCGGGGCAGCCGGGCTCGTCGTCACAGCCGCCGGCGGGCTCGGCGCAGCCTGGTGGGGTGCTTGGGCAGCCGGGCTATGCGCCTGAGGTGCCGGGGCAGCCGGGCTCGTCGTCACAGCCGCCGGCGGGCTCGGCGCAGCCTGGTGGGGTGCTTGGGCAGCCGGGCTATGCGCCTGAGGTGCCGGGGCAGCCTGGCTCGTCGTCACAGCCACCGGCGGGCCCGGTGCAGCCCGGTGGGGTGCTCGGCCAGCCGGGCTACCCGCCGCCGGACCCGGTCCAGCCGGGCTATCCGGCCGAAGCGCCTGGCCAGGCAGGCTCGTCGGCGCAGCCACCGGCGAACCCGCCCAGCCCCTCACCGCAGCCCGTCGAGGCAGCCGCGACCGGCGCCGACGTCTCCCCGGACGCCGCCACCCTGCCCCGGTTCCGGCCGGTCAACCCGAGCGCGGGCATCACCGCCGACCACCCGGCCGTCCAGGCGCTCCTCGACGACCACGATCCGCTCGGCGGCGCCAACGAGCGGGACTGGGACCGCCGCTACCTCGTCCGCCTGGGAAGCGTCACCCCGCAGGGCATCAGCCCCGAAGGGCTCGAGTACAACTGGCCCACCAGCGAGCAGTACCCCGAAGGCGGCAGCGCCCCCGGCGAAGCCGAGACCCTCGCGGAGAACACCGTCATCGACCGGTTTGGGTCGGCGCACGGGCGGGTGTTCGCCGCCGACAGCACCGCGTTCGCGCAGCGGTCGTTGCCGCCCTCCTACAAGGACGCCGGGTACCGCCGCTACCGGGTGCGCAAGCCGCTGCCGGTGTGGCGGGCGGTGTCCGCGGCCTGGTTCGGGCAGCCGGGCGGCGGGATCCGCTACCGCACCACCCACTCCGCCATCGAGCTCGTCGCGCTGGGTTACCTCGAGGAGATCGCATGAACGCCGAGTCCATCACCGAATGGCTGGCCGCCGTCGGGGTGCCCGCCGAGGTCGTGTCCGTGGGCGCCGAGGCCGACAACGCGTGGTGCCTCGTCCGCGACGACACCCCCGACGACGAGGGCAACCACTCCTGGGAAGTCTTCTGGCGCGAACAGGGGAACCGCTACGACTGGGCCCGCTTCACCAACGAACAGGTGGCCTGCCACTACCTCTTCGGCCGCCTCACCTGGGCTCAGGTCGTGCGCGGTGCGCTGACCCCCGCCTGAAGCACCCCGAGCGCCGCGTCGTGCAGCAGCCCGTTCGACGCGAGCCCGTCGCCGCCGTCGAACCGCGGCTCGCCGCGCAGGTCGGTGAACCGGCCGCCCGCCTCGGTGACGATCACCTGCACCGCGGCCAGGTCCCACGGGTTCGCGATCGGTTCCGCCGCCAGGTCCAGCGCACCCTCGGCGACCAGCACGTGCTGCCAGAAGTCCCCGAACGCCCGCGTCTCCCAGCACGCGTCCATGAGCGCCTGGTACGACTCCCGCGGCTCCCACAGCCGGGCGTCCGTCGTGGACAGGTACGCGTCCTCGAGCGCCGCGACGGCCGACACCCGCAGCCGCCGCTCCCCGCACCACGCCCCGCCACCGGCCGACGCCCACCACCGCCGCGGGAAGGCCGGCGCGGACACCACCCCCACGACCGGCGTCCCGCCGTCCACCAGCGCGATCAACGTCGCCCACACGGGGTTGCCCCGCAGGAAGTTCTTGGTGCCGTCGATGGGGTCGACGACCCACGTCCGCCCGTCCCCGACGGCCCCGCCGCGCTCCTCGCCCAGCACCTCGTCGTCCGGCCGCAGCTCGGCGATGATCTCCCGCACGGTGTCCTCGACGGCCGTGTCGGCGTCGGTCACCGGCGTGCGGTCCGGCTTGCGGTCGACCACGAGGTCGGCGGCCAGGAACCGGGCCATGGTGATCTCGTCGGCGGCGTCGGCGAGCCGCAGGGCGACGGCGAGGTCGTCAGAGTGCATGCGCTGATGCTGTCATGAGTGCCCCGGCGGTGATCGGGCATAGGCTGACCACCGTGAGTGTGGTGTTGCTGGCCGAGGACGACGCGGCGATCGCCGACCCGCTGTCCCGCGCCTTGAACCGCGAAGGCTACGAGGTGCAGGTCGTCAGCGACGGGCACCGCGCGTTCGAGACCGCCAACGGCGGCGGCGTCGACCTGCTCGTCCTCGACCTGGGGCTGCCCGGGATAGACGGGCTGGACGTGTGCCGCAGGCTGCGCGCGGCAGGGCGCGGGATCCCGGTGCTCATGCTGACCGCGCGGGCCGACGAGGTCGACTTCGTCGTCGGGCTGGACGCGGGCGCGGACGACTACGTGGCGAAGCCGTTCCGGCTGGCCGAGCTCCTCGCCCGCATCCGGGCCCTGCTGCGCCGCCAGGCGCCGGGCACGATCGAGGTCAACGGCGTGAAGATGGACCTCGCGGCGCGGCAGGTGATCGTCGACGGCGACGAGGTCACGCTCGCGAACAAGGAGTTCGAGCTGCTGCGCGTGCTGATCCAGCGCGCGGGCCAGGTCGTCACCCGCGAGGAGATCCTCGACGAGGTGTGGGGCGGGCCCGAGCTGCGGACGAGCAAGACGCTCGACATGCACATGTCGTGGCTGCGCCGCAAGGTCGGCGGCCGGGGCGGCGCGCGGATCGCGACCGTCCGTGGTGTGGGCTTCCGGTTCAACACGGACTAGGTAGCCATGCGCCGACGCATCCTCCTGGCGATCCTGCTCGCCGTCACGGTCACGGCCGTCGCGCTCGGCATCCCGCTCGGGTGGTCGGCGTCGGCCGTCGTCGAGAGCCTCACGCGGGAGGAGCTGGGCGGCCGCGCCCGCCAGATCGCGGCGGCCCTCGACGACCAGGTCACCAACGGCAACGAGCTGGACCTGAACGGCGTGCAGCTCCTCGTGCCGCCGCGCGGGCACCTGCTGGTGGAGCTGCCGGACACGAACTTCCGGCGCGAGTTCGGCGACGAGCTGACCGGCGACACGGTGTCGGAGGAGGTGCCGATCGTCCAGCACGGCAAGGTCATCCTGTCGATCGACGCCGGCCCGATGCGCACCACGCAGACGCAGGTCACGCTGCTCGTGGTGCTGGTCGTGATCGCGGCGATCGGCGGCGGCGCGGCGGTCGCGACGGTCACCGCGCGCCGGCTGGCCCGCCCGCTGCGGCACGTCGCCGACCGCGCCGCCCGGCTCGGCGCCGGCGACTTCCGGCTCGACAAGACCCGGTACCGGGTGAGCGAGCTGGACTCCGTCGCCGAGGCGCTGGACGCGTCCGCGACGGCGCTGGCGCAGCTGGTGCAGCGGGAACGGGAGCTGGTCGGGGACGTGTCCCACCAGCTGCGGAGCAGGCTGACGTCGCTGCAGCTGCGGATCGAGGAGCTGACCGTGGTCCCCGACGAGGAGATCGCGGGCGAGGCGCAGGCGGCGCTGGAGCAGGCGGAACGCCTGGCCGACGTGCTGGACGAACTGATGGCGGCGGCCCGCGAGGCCCGCGCGACCGGCGCCGAACCGGTGGACCTGAGCGGCGAACTGGTGGGGATCGCGGAGGAGTGGCGCGCCCCGATGCGTGCCGTGGGCCGGTCACTGAAGGTGAAGCTGCAGGACAACCTCTTCGCGAAGGTGTCACCCGCACGGTTGCGCGAGGTGATCGGCGTGCTGCTGGACAACGCGCTGCGTCACGGCAGCGGCACCGTCACGCTGACCGCCCGCGAAGGCGCGGGCGCGAGCGGCGACACGGTGGTCATCGAGGTGACCGACATGGGGCCCGGCGTGCCGGACGAGCTCGCCGAGCACATCTTCGAGCGGGGGTTCTCCGGTGGCGGGTCGACCGGGCTGGGGCTGGCGCTGGCCCGTGCGCTGATCGACTCGGACGGGGGGCGGCTGGAGCTGTCCGCGAAGCGGCCGGCCACGTTCACGGTGTTCCTGCCGGTGCCACGAGCGGGTGACGTGCAAGGCGTCCGCTGGCCCGCGGAACGCTCCCCGCGCTGACGTGGCCGGGTCTCGCGTGCGCGCCGCGGTGTCCGCTGTCGTCGTGCTCGTGGTCCTGCTGGTCGCGGGCGACGATCCCGACGGAAGTGGCCCGTCCTTCCGGCTCACCGGCGTCTTCACGCTGACCGGTGGCGTGTCCTCGGACACCGGGCGGGGCGCCTGCGAAGGGTCCGGCGACTACGACGATGTCCGTGCCGGCACGCCGGTCACGGTCCACAGCATGGGCGGCGACGTCCTCGCCACGGGTGCGCTCGGCTCGCCGGTCTGGGCGGAGCCGGTCTGCGAGTTCCGGATCACCGTGGCCGGGGTGCCCGGCGGTCACGACTTCTACCAGGTCGAGATCGGCCGCCACGGCAAGATCGCGGTGTCGTACGACGAGGCGCGGAACGGGCAGGCCGCGATCACGCTGGGCTGACGCGCTACGAGTGGCCCAGCTCTTCCACCGGGTCGTCCGGGGGTGGGGCGTGGCGGCGCTTGTGGCCGAGCTCGTCCGGGAAGACCCAGCGGCGGAACGCCCAGAAGCGGAAGAACATCGCGAGCAGCATGCCGATGATCGAGCCGCTCGCGAAGTCGGCGATCTCCTGCACCAGCCGCGACACGTGCGGGACCTCGAACATCAGCACGTAGCGGGAGATCCACAGCGGCGCCGAGTTCAGCGCCACGCCGACCCCGCTGATCAGGAAGAACAGGGCCGCCTCGTGGTGGCGTTCGCGGCCGCCGCGGGTGCGGAAGGACCACTCGCGGTTCAGCACGTAGGAGACGATCGTCGCCACGATGATGGCGATGATCTTGGCGGTGACCGGTTTCTCCTCCAGCACCGTGAGTTTCAGCAGGTACCAGATGCCGTTGTCGATCACGAACGTCGTGCCGCCGACGATGGCGAACTTCAGCAGTTCGCGGTGCTTGATCAGCAGTTTGCGCAGTGGTTCGGGCACGCGCGCCAGCACGGTGTCGACGACGGTCACCAGCGCAGTCTACGGAGCGCGACGGATCAGGCGGCTTCTTCGTCGTCCTCGACGACCGCGAGCCGGTGGCCGCGGCGGCTGACCCGGACAATTCGGGGACGGGCGCCGGACTGCGGGAACACCCACTTCCGGAACGCCCACCAGCGGAACACCATCGCGATCAGCGTGCCCAGGATGATGCCGCTCGCGAAGTCCGCCACCTCCTGCACCAGCAGCGTGACGTGTGGCACCTCGAGGTTGAACCAGTACCGCGACACGAACAGCGGCGCCGAGTTCAGGCCCACGCCGATGCCGCTGATCAGGAAGAACAGCGCCGCCTCGTGCTGGCGCTCGCGACCGCCGCGGGTGCGGAACGACCACTCGCGGTTCAGCACGTACGACACGATCGTCGCGATGATCACCGCGATCGCCTGCGCCGTGACCGGGTTGTCGTTGAGCACGGTGAGCTTCAGCGAGTAGTTCACGACGACGGTGACCACGAAGCAGACACCACCGACGACCGCGAACTTCAGCAGCTCCTTGTGCTTCACGAGCACGGCCCGCACCGGCTTGGGCAGGCGCGAGAGCACCCGGTAGAGCAAGCTCATGGCGGCGAAGTCTAACCACGCGCCGTGACCGTGCCGTGATCAGCCGCCCAGCAGCCACCTGAGCAGGCCGCTCAGCCCGCCGTCGCTCTCACCGGACTCCGGGACCGGCTCGGACCGGTCCGACGGCTTCGTCGGCTTCGTCGATTTCGACGGTTTTCCAGGCTTCGTGGGCTCCGTCGTGGACGTGGCGGGCGGTGTCGTCGTGGTGGTCGTCGTCGGCGGTGCGGTCGTCGTCGTGGGGTCGTTCTCCGAGGTCGGCGGGCTGTTCGTGGTCGGCTTGCCGGTCGGCGACGTCGTGGTCGACGACGGTGGCGCGGTCGTCGGCGGGACCTGGCCCGGCGGGCACCACTCCCACAGCGTGACGATCACGCTGTCCTTCGCCTGGCCGAGCGTCGCCCACACGCTCAGCTGGCCGCGGCCCGGCTGGTGCTCCGGCCACGGGTCCGCGCGGACCTTCAGCACGATCCGCAGCGTCTCGCCCGGGGCCAGCTCGGCGGTGGTCGTGCAGGTGGTGCCGCCACCGGACGAGCACGTCACCTCCTGCGACGACCAGCGCAGCGTGGCGGGCTGGTCCAGGTTCACCGTCACGGGCAGTGAGCTGGTGCCCGTGTTGGTGGCGGTGATTTCCACGATCGGGTGGATCCACAGGCGGAACAGGCCGAGCAGGTCGGTCTTGATCACGGCCGACAGCCTGATCATGTCCGTCTTGTCCTCGGGCTTGACGTCCACGCGGACCGCCACGTCGACGCGCACGTTCGTCCCGGCCGACACCGAACCGGTGATCTGCCCGCCCTGGCTGTCCTCCGCGGCCTGCAGGCGGAACAACAACGTCACGGCCTGGCCCGGCCGCAGGCCCGTGCCGCTCGAGCACGTCACCGTGCCCTCGCCGCCGGGGCAGTTGACCGTGCTCGCCTGGCGTGCGCCGTTCAGGTTCAGCAGCCTCGGCGCGGCGAACCCGTCGACCGGCACGGCGCTGACGCCGGCCGGGAGGTTCAGCACGGCCGTGACCGGCTCCGACACCGTGCCGCCCGTGTTGCGCACGGTGAGTGGCAGGTCGACCGGACCGCCACCCGCGATCAGCGAGATGGGGGTGCTCGGTCCGCTCGCGTCCAGCTGCGGGGGTGCGGGCGGCTCCTCCTGCGGCGGGTTCGCCGCGGGTGGCTCCTCCTCGGCGGGCGGGTCCTCCTGGGCGGGCGGGTTCTGCGGCGGCTGCGCGGGTGGCTGCTGGGGCTGCGGTGGCTGGGGCCGCGGCGGCTCGCCCGGCGGGGGCGCCTCCTGCGTGGGGGCGGGCGCGGCCGCGGGGATCTCCGGGCTCTCGCCGCCCGCCGTCAGGCCGACGACCATGGCCGCGGCGAGCGCCACGGTCGACGCGGCGACGCCGAGGAACTGGCGTGGTCCGGCCGCCGCGGCGCCTGCGGCGCCCGCCGCCCCGGTCGCGGTGGCGGCCGTGGTGACCGTCGCGACCTTGATGACGCCGGTCGCCGCGATGTAGCCGGCCGCGGCGACGCCCAGCACCAGCGGTGCCACGTACCCGCGCATCGCGCCGTTGACGTCGGCCAGCTCGGCCGCGAGCGCACGGCAGCGCTCGCACGTGTCCAGGTGGGCCTCGACCTGCGCCTTCTCCCGCTTGGCGAGGCCGCCCCGGGTCCACGCGCCGAGCCGTTCGGCGGCCGCGCGGCAGTGCCGGTCGGTGGTCTCGGCGAGGTGGACCTGCAGGTAGGCCTGCCGCAGGCCCTCGCGGGCGCGGTAGGCGAGCGCGGAGACGCCGTTCGCGGTCAGGCCGAGGATCGGCGCGACCTCCGCGGGGGACTGGCCTTCGATCTCGGTGTGCCAGAGCACCGCCTGCCACCGTTCCGGCAGGCGCGCAAACGCTTGCGCGGCGAGTGACCGCTCCAGGCCCTTGACGGCGGTGTCGTCGAACTCTTGACTGACCGCCTCGACCGAGACACCGGAGACCGTGGACACGTCGTCCGACAGCTCCAGCTTCTTCTCGCGCCGCGTCTTGTCGTACGCGGTGTGTCGAAGCGCGGTCAGCAGATATGCCCGGAAGGCTGAATCCGGGCCGCGACCGCCACGGAGCGTGTCGAGCACCTTGGTGAACGCCTCGGAAACCAGGTCGTCGGCCTCGGCGGGAGACCGGGACAGCTGGCGCGCGAGGTTGTAAGCGGAGGCGACATGGCGTTCGTACAACGCCCCGTACGCGGACACGGTCCCCTTGCGCACGGCCTCGATCAGCTCGGCGTCGCCAGGCCCCTCAACGTCGGCTGGAACGGTGGCCACGATCCTCCTCGAACTCGCTCGCGTACAGCCGGGACCTGCGTTTTCACGGTCCCGCCCCTCACTGGACGCGCTCCCGCGCATAGTGTGACGCCAAATGCCACGAACAGCATCACCCGGTCACCGGAATGGCCGTACGCGAGACGATCCCGTCAGCGTTTTCGCCCGAACGGCGTCACGCGCGTCACCCATCGACGTTTCTCATCCGACGGGCACGGCGGAGGGAAGAACGACAGTGACAGTACGTGAGGCGGACCCGCGCTCACACCGTGGCGATGCGGAGGGTACCGGTCACGAACTCCGTACCCTCCGTGCCCGGTGGCGCACGGCGAGCATCGCGGCGGGGTGGCGGTTCCCCAGTGACTGGGGCGTACCCGAGGTGGACGAGGTCTGCCTGTCCGCGGTGCGCAGGGGTGACCTGGCAGAGGCGCTGTCCGGGCTGGGCCGGGCACGTGCCGAAGCGGGCGCCGGACTGGACGAGACGCTGACCGACCTCGCCGCGCTGCACGCGGTGCTGACGAACGCGGACGTCCGCGACGGCCTCATCGCCACCGACCCCAACGCGGCGCCGACCAGGCTCGTGCGAGCGGCGGCGCTCGCGTGGGCGGAGGCGTCGTTCGGGGAGCTGCGCAACGCGGAGACGACGGAGAACCTGACCAACCTGGCGACGCTCGCGTACCTGCGGACACGGCTGGGCGAGGTCTACCGGCAGGCCACGCGGCTCGGCGTGCCCGCGGCGGAGACCCACGCGCTGCTCGTGGTGACCATCGACCTGTCGACGGTCACGGGCTGGGCGCGCCTGATGGCGATGGTCCTGGTCGCGGACGCGCTGCGGGAGATCTTCGACGGCGGCGAGAGCATCGCGCTGCTCGGCCCGTCGGTCGCCGCGGTACTCGCGGAACGCGACCCGGGCTTCGGCGACCGCGCGCTGAGCGCGGGCTGGCTGATCACCGAACGCCTGGCGGTGGACCCACAGCTGAAGTCCACCAACAGACCGGTGGTCCGCCTGGAACGCCTCCCGGACACCCACCAGGAAGCCCGCGACCTCCTCCACACCATAAGCCGCGCCTAACCCCGCGAGTCCCGCTCTCAAACACCGCGAGTCGCGCTCTCGCGCACACCGAGTTGTCGGTTTCGTGCACACGCCCGGCTCGGGAACATGCACGAAACTGACAACTCGGTATGCCTGAGAGCGCGACTCGCGGGGTGTGGGGGCGTGGCTCGCGGGGGGTGGGGGCGTGGTTTGCTCTTGCGGTGCCGGTGGATGTTGTGCGTCGGGGTTGGGGTTTCGAGGCGGTGCGGCGGTTGTTCGCGCGGCCTCGGTTGGTGGTCGCGCTCTTTGCCGTGCCTGCTGTGGTGCTCGCCGCGGGTGTTGTCAGCTGGGTCATCGACTGGCGGCTCGGCGTCGACAGCGCGGTCTACCGGTCCGGGGCCGTCGCCCTGCTGACCGGGGAACCCCTCTACGACAACATGTTCCTCTCCGCCGAGCCGCCCTGGGCCCGGCTGCCCTTCACCTACCCGCCCACCAGCACGCTGCTGTTCGTGCCGCTCGCGCTCTTCCCCACGCAGGTGTCGTGGGGGCTGCTCGGTGCGCTGTCCGTCCTCGCGCTCGCGACCGTCGTCCGCGTCGCCATCCAGAACGTGCCTGTCCGCCCTGCCTGGATGCGGCCCGCGCAGACCACCATCGCCGTCACGGTGCTCGCGCTCGGGCTCGAACCCGTCTGGCGCACGCTCTTCCTCGGGCAGATCAACCTGATCCTGATGGCGCTCGTGGTCGTCGACGTGCTCGTCCTCGGCAGCTCCCGCCGCTTCGGCGGCGTGCTCGTCGGCGTCGCGGCCGCGGTGAAGCTCACGCCGCTCGTCTTCGTGCCGCACCTGTGGTTCACCGGCAGGCGCGCCGACGCCGTCCGCGCGGTCGTCACGTTCGCGCTGCTCCAGCTGCTGATCTTCGCGATCATCCCGCACGACGTGCTCAAGTTCCTCACCGTCACCGACCCGGAACGCACCGGGCCGACGTTCTGGGCGGGCAACCAGGGCCTCAACGGTCTCGTCCAGCGGCTCTCCGACCTGTCGCCGTGGTCGAACGAGATCTCGATCGCCATCGGCGCGGTGCTCGCGATCCCCGCGTTCGTCATCGCCCGCCGCTTCCACCGCGCGGGCCAGGCACTGCCCGCGCTGCTGGTCACCGCGTTCTTCGGGCTCCTGTTCAGCCCGGTCAGCTGGTCGCACCACTGGGTGTGGGTGGTGCCGCTGCTCGTCTACCTGCTGTCCCGGCTGCCCGAACCCCTCCCGCACGGCTGGGCCCGGGTGAGGGCGCTCTCCGGGGTCGGCTCGATCGTGCTCGTGTTCGCGAGCTGTGTGTTGCTCATCATGCGCACGTCCGACCCGAACCGCCCCGCCGGCGAGAAACCCGAGCTGGAGTGGACCCCGCCCGAGGTGGTCCTGGGCAGCGCGTACCTGCTGGTCCCGCTTGTGGCGGGCGTCCTGGTGCTGGCGAGAACCCGGCGCAGGTAGGTTCACCTGCGTGGACACTCGTACCGGCTTGCCGATCGTCGGCATGGTGGGTGGTGGGCAGCTCGCGCGCATGACCCACCAGGCGGCGATCGCGCTCGGCCAATCCCTGCACGTGCTCGCCGTCTCACCCCACGACCCCGCGGCGCTGGTGTCGCCGGACATCACCCTCGGTTCGCACACCGACCTCGACGCGCTCGCGGCCTTCGCGAAGAGCTGCGACGTGCTCACGTTCGACCACGAGCACGTGCCCGGCGAGCACCTCAAGGCGCTCGTCGACCAGGGCGTGCACGTCCGCCCCGGCCCGGACGCGCTGCTGCACGCGCAGGACAAGCTCGTCATGCGCCGCCGCCTCGGCGACCTCGGCCTGCCGATCCCGCCGTTCGCCGAGGTCACGAGCGTCGGCGACGTCGAGCGGTTCGCGGGCGAGCACGGCTGGCCGTGTGTGCTGAAGGCCGCCCGCGGTGGCTACGACGGCCGCGGCGTGTGGATGCTGAACGGTCCGCACAGCGCCGGTGACCTGGTGCCGAAGCTGCTCGAGGCGGGCACGCCGCTGCTCGTCGAGCAGCGGGTCGCGATGCGCCGCGAGCTGGCCGCGCTGGTCGCGCGGTCGCCGTTCGGGCAGGGCGGGGCGTGGCCGGTCGTCGAGACCGTGCAGTCCAACGGCATCTGCGTCGAGGTCCTCGCGCCGGCGCCGGACCTGAGCGAGGCGGACGCTGAGGTCGCGCAGGACCTGGCGCTGCGGATCGCGTCCGAGCTGGGCGTGGTCGGCGTGCTGGCGGTCGAGCTGTTCGACACCGCCGACGGCCTGGTGATCAACGAGCTGGCCATGCGCCCGCACAACTCGGGGCACTGGACCATCGAGGGCGCCCGGACCTCGCAGTTCGAGCAGCACCTGCGCGCGGTGCTCGACTACCCGCTCGGCGCGACCGACAACCTGGCCCCCGCCGTGGTCATGGCGAACGTGCTCGGCGCCCCGGACGCGCCCGCGATGAGCCCCGACGAGCGGCTGCACCACCTGCTCGCCCGGTTCCGCGACGCGCACGTGCACTACTACGGCAAGCAGGAACGTCCCGGCCGCAAGATCGGGCACGTGACGATGCTGGGCACGTCGATGGCCGACGTGCGCGAACGGGCGAAGCTGGCCGCGCACTGGCTGTCGCACGCCGAATGGCTGGACGGATACGACATTCATGGGAGTTGACGCAATGGCGCCGGTCGTTGGCGTGATCATGGGGAGCGACTCGGACTGGCCGGTCATGAAGGCCGCGGCCGAGGCGCTGTCCGAGTTCGAGGTGCCGTACGAGGTCAGCGTGGTGTCCGCGCACCGCACGCCGCAGCGCATGCTCGACTACGCGCGCACGGCCGCCGACCGCGGCCTGAAGGTGATCATCGCGGGCGCGGGCGGGGCCGCGCACCTGCCGGGCATGGTGGCATCGGCGACCACGCTGCCGGTGGTGGGGGTGCCGGTGCCGCTCAAGTACCTCGACGGCATGGACTCGCTGCTGTCGATCGTGCAGATGCCCGCCGGGATCCCGGTGGCGACGGTGTCCGTCGGCGGTGCCCGCAACGCCGGCCTGCTGGCCGTGCGCATGCTGTCGGTGGCCGACGAGAAGCTGCGGGACCGGCTCGCGCGGTTCGCGGCCGATCTAGAACAGCTCGTGCTGGACAAGGACGCTCGCTTGCGTGACGGGCTCGATACTTCCGGCGAAGCTAACGAGCGCTAACATCGGGGACGGTTGGTCCCACGTCAGGGAGGTGTGCGGTGTACGAGCTGAGCGAGGAGCACGAGGCGCTGCGGGAGGCTGTGCGCGCGCTCGCGGAGAAGGAGATCGCGCCGTACGCCGCGGAGGTCGACGAGCAGGAGCGGTATCCGTCGGAGGCCAGGGACGCGCTGGTGAAGGCCGGCTTCCACGCGGTGCACGTGCCGGAGGAGTACGACGGCCAGGGCGCCGACGCGGTCGCGGCCTGCATCGTGATCGAGGAGGTGGCCCGGGTCGACGCGTCGGCGTCGCTGATCCCGGCGGTCAACAAGCTCGGCACGCAGCCGATCATCCTGGCCGGCGGCGAGGCCGTGAAGAAGCTGGTGCTGCCTGCCATCGCGTCGGGTGAGGCGTCCGCGTCCTACGCGCTGTCGGAGCGCGAGGCGGGCTCGGACACCGCGTCGATGCGCTGCCGCGCCGTGCTCGACGGCGGCAAGTGGGTGCTGAACGGCACGAAGTGCTGGATCACCAACGCGGGCGAGTCGTCGTGGTACACCGTCATGGCGGTGACCGACCCCAACGCGCCGAAGAAGGCCAACGGGATCTCGGCGTTCGCCGTGCACAAGGACGACCCCGGTTTCTCGGTGGGCCCGAAGGAGCGCAAGCTCGGCATCAAGGGCAGCCCGACGCGCGAGATCTACTTCGAGAACTGCGAGATCCCCGAGGACCGCATCATCGGCGAGCCCGGCACCGGGCTGAAGACGGCGCTGCGGACGCTCGACCACACGAGGCCGACGATCGGCGCGCAGGCGCTGGGGATCGCGCAGGGTGCGCTGGACGCGTCGATCGCGTACGTCAAGGACCGCAAGCAGTTCGGCCAGAGCATCGCCGAGTTCCAGGGCGTGCAGTTCATGCTGGCCGACATGGGCATGAAGATCGAGGCGGCCCGCCACCTGGTGTACGCCTCGGCGGCGGCCACCGAACGCGGCGACAAGCGCGCGGGCTTCATGGCCTCGGCCGCGAAGGCCTACGCGTCGGACATCGCGATGGAGGTCACGACCGACGCGGTGCAGCTGTTCGGCGGCGCCGGCTACACCAAGGACTTCCCGGTGGAACGCATGATGCGCGACGCCAAGATCACCCAGATCTACGAGGGCACGAACCAGATCCAGCGCATGGTGATGGCACGGGCCCTGCTGCGGGGCTAGCTCGGCGGTCCCGGTCAGAAGAAGGTCGCGGTCAGGTCGTCGTCCGCGGTGATGTCGATCTGGCCGTCGACGGTGAACCGGCGACGAACGACGTCAACGTGGCGCTCGCCTGATGTTCCAGGTCGATCCGCTGCGTGTAAGGGTTCCCGGCGAACATCGCGAGCAGCTTCGTTCCGGCTTCGAGCTGCGGGGACTCGTCGCCCCGCAGCTCGGAGACGCCGGGATAGACGTAGAACCGGGACCGGTGTGCCGCCGAACGAGGCGGGGCGGAGCCAAGCCTCGCGGTTGTGGACGATGACGGACTTGAGCAGCGGGCCGAGCGCAACGTGTCGGTCAGGAGCGCCGGTCGACGTCGTGGCCGGTTGAACCCGGGGCGCCGGCACGACGATCACTCCGGTGGCCACGAGCGACGGCGGTCGCGCGGAGGAGGTTCCGCGACGTGTCGCGGTGTTCAGTGCGGGTGCGCGGCCAGGGTGATCAGTTGTGTCAGCCGCTGGAGTTCTCTCGCGTGCATGAGCGGTGCGCCGCGCGTGGTGCGGATTCTCCTGCGTAGTTCCGCGGTCAGGTCGGCCAGCAGTGCGCGCTGGTCGGCGGTCAGGTGGGACCCGCTCAGTGTGGCTTCCAGGAGCGCCTGCACGTCGGTGGCCACGTCGTCGCCCGTCGGCGGGATGGGGTCGTGGGTTCGGCGGAACGCCAGCGCGTGCAGCGCGGCGTCGCGGGCGGCGCCGTACCACTGGTCCGGGGCGTGGCTGGGGTTCGGGTCCTGCGGACGTGGCGTGCGCTCGCCCCGCGACTTGGCCGCCCGGCGAACCGCCGCGTAGTCGGCCACCGCGGCTTTCCACAGTTCACGGCTGGCCGTCAGGCACTCCAGTGCGCGCAAGAGTGCGGCGCCGTCCGTGCGGTAGGGGCCCGCCTGGTGTTCCAGGAAACTGAGCGTCGCGCGGAAACCTATCGGGTGGTAGCGCCGGACACAGGAATGCAGGCCCGCCACCCTGCGGCCGTACGGCAGGGTGGCGTCACGTGCTTTCCGTGCGTCCAGCGCAAAACTCACGACAGTGTGACGGTGGTGCGTTCTGTTTCCGTGTGCTTGCGCAGCTTCTCCGAGTCGGCGTTCGTGACCTGCACCAGGCTGGCGCCCGCGGCCAGCACGGTCACCAGGCCCTTCATGGCGTACGCCGGCCAGTCCAGTGTGGACAGCACGCGGGCGCCGCTGGTGATGCCGAGGTTTTCCGCGTGGGACAACGCTTTCTCGAGCACCTCGTCCACCGTGGCGCCGAGGAAGCACGGGGTGTCGCCGGGGACGGGGCCGCCGAAGTAGTCGTCGCCGAAGAGGCGGGCGTCGCCGATGTAGTCCAGGGCGCCCGCCGGGACCTCGCCGCGCAGGTCGCGGCCCATCGGGTCCAGCGACGCGATCGCGGTGACGCCCGCGCCGGGTGCGGTCGCGTCCGGCGGCACGAACGCGACCTTCGCCTCGCCCGCGGTCACCACCTCCGCGCCGCACCACCACGCGCCGAGGAACACGGCCGCCGTCTGCCAGTGGGCGGGCAGCAGCACCGCCACCCGGTCACCCGGCTCCACGTCCAGCTCGTCCACCAGCCAGTTCGCCGTCTTCGCCGCCCAGTTGCGCATCGTGGCGACCGACAGCTCGACGCGGGTGTCCTCCGCGTCGTCGTAGTGCGTGATCAACGGCTGGGCAGGTGCGCCGCGCAGCAGGTGTTCGGTGAGGCTCACGGGTGGCAACGCTAGTCCACGCACGGCACCGACGGTTGCGCGGCTTTCGCCGCCGCCGGGCCGGTCCCGCCGTACTCCGCGGGTGCCGGCCTGCCCGCGGGCTTCGGCGGCTTCGGCGTCAGCAGGCCCTCGACGAACCGGTGCACCTTCGGCAGGTCCACCACGATGATGCTCTGCCCCCGGTCGTTGCGGGCGCCGACGGCCTCGACGGGGATCGTCACGAACTGGACGTTGCCCGTGGCGAGCGCCTGCGCCTGGTTCACCAGTTCCAGGAAGTGCAGCCCGCCGTCCATCACGACCGTCTTCGACACCGCGTCCTCGAGCGCGTTCAGCTTCGCGTTGTCGGTCAGCAGCCCGCCGGACAGCACCTTCCGCATCGCCGACGACAGGAACGTCTGCTGCCGCACGATGCGGTCCAGGTCGCCGCGCGGCAGGTTCTTGCGCTGCCGCACGAACGCCACCGCGTCCCCGCCCCGCACGGTCTGCGGGCCCTGCGCGAAGTTCGCGCCCGAGTCGGGGTCGCTCGTCGCCTGGTTCAGGCACACGTCGACCCCGTCGATGACCTCGGTCAGCAGGTAGAACCCGTACAGGCTCACCTCGGTGTAGTGGTCGACGCGCGCGCCGGTCAGCACCTGCACCGCCTGGATCAGCGACGCCCGGCCGGCGTCGTCGGACTCGCGGTTGATCTTGGCGCGGTCCTTCTCGCCCTTCGCGACCAGCTCCTCCATCACCCCGGCCTTGGTGATGCCGAAGGCGCCGTTGATCTTCTCCTCGCGGCCCAGGTTCGGCACCAGCACCGACGTGTCACGCGGGATGGAGATGGCCGAGCCCCGGCTGCCGTCCCGCGGGATCCGCAGCAGGATCAGCGTGTCGGTGTTCAGCGTCTCCGTCGCCTCGGTGCGCAGCTCGCGCAACAGCTCCGCCGACAGCGGTCTGCCCTGCATGTCGGTGCGGCTGTCGTTGCCGACGATGAGGATGTCGTTGGCCCCGTCGTCGTCGGTGGTCGCGGCCTCGCCCTCCTGCGCGGCGGAGACCGCGTCGGTGGTGTTCTTGCTCTGGTCGAGCTGGTCGACCCGCAGCCACACGAGGGACAGCGCCGCGAGCGTCACCGCCGAGATCAGGCCCACCAGGACCCGGCCCGCGATCAGCAGCCCGGCCATGCGCCGCCCCTTCGGCGTCGTGCCGGTGTCGTCGTCACCGGCGGTCGCCTCGTCATCCGTCTCCTCGGGTGGCGGTTCCGATGGCACCGGCACCTTCCCTACCGCAGTCGCGTACGTCGTCGGCTCTTCCGCGTCCCCCTCGGACGCGTGTCTCCCCGCCATCGGTCACCTCCCCTGCCCGACCCCGACCAGGCTAACGGCTCGCACCGACAGAACCGCGCCGTCGCGGCCCTGATCAACCCGCATGGAGGATGTCGGTCAGTTCACACACGCCAGGTCGGCCGCGGTGAGCTGGGGCGCGGGCCGGTCCGATGACGACGACGGCGCCGCCGACGAGGCCGGCGACGAGGACGACGAGGACGACGTCGATGGCGGCTGTGCCCGCACGCCGTTGGTCACCTCGACCCCCTCGTAGTCGGTGCCGAGCACCACCGTCAGCTCGTTCGCGGTGAGCGACCCGTCCTCCAGGTACGTGAACCGCCCGCCCAGCTCGTTCGCCGCGAACTCCGCGAGGTTGCGTTCACCGGGCGCGTACCAGATCGTCGACGACGACTGCACGGGCGCGTCCCCGACGTCGCCGCCCTGGAACCCCTTCTCCGTCAGCGCCCGCAGCACCGTCGCGGCGAGGCCCCTGGTGTTCGAGCCGTTGCGCACGTCCACGGTGACCAGGCCGAGCGTCGGCCGGGCGCCGTAGTCGGCGGGCGGGGTCGTGGTGGCGGTCGTCGTGGTGGTGGTGTCGCCGGGCACGGGGGAGCCGGCCGGCGTGTCCTGCCCGGCCTCGTCGGACACCAGCGACGACACGAACGAGGCCACCTGGCCGGGGTCGACCTTCAGCACGTCGGCGCCGCCGATGTTCGCGTCGCCGAGCGTGGGGATCGTGTAGAAGTCGATGCCGTCGGCGGTCAGCCCGGACATCTGCGACGCGAACGTGGACAGCTGCCAGCCGTCGGACAGGATCACCGACCGCTGCACCGCGGCGACGAGCTCACGCACCTTCGACGGGCTCGTCAGCATGTCCGCGGACAGGACCTTGTTGGCGAGCGAGCCGAGGAACGCCTGCTGCCGCACGATCCGGTCGAGGTCGCCGTGCTCGAGCCCGTGGCGCTGCCGCACGAACGCGAGCGCCTTGCGGCCGGCGATGGTCTGCTGGCCCTTGATGAAGTCCGCGCCGGACATCGGGTCGCGCGTGGCCTCCTTCAGGCACACGGTGACGCCGCCGATGGCCTTGGTGACCTCGAAGAACGACAGCAGGTTCACCTCGGCGTAGCGGTCGATGGTGACCGAGCCGCCGATCAGCTTCTGGATGGTGGCGATCAGGTTCTTGCGGCCGATGACCTTCGCCTGCTCGTCGAGTTCCTTCTCGCCGGAGACCTTGTCCGCCAGCTCCTCGCGCGCGTTGTTGTAGGCGTAGGCGAACGCGGAGTTGAGCCGGTGCTCGCCGAAGCCGCCGGCGAGCTCCACCCACGAGTCGCGCGGGAAGGAGATCGCCACCGCGCGAGTGCCGTCCACCGGGATGTGGACGAGGATCATCGTGTCGGTGTTGCGCTCGCCGTCGCTCTCGCCGGCGTTCAGGAGGTCGAGCACCTCGCGCGGCAGCGGGTTGCCGTACGCGTCGGTGCGGCTGTCCATGCCGACCAGCAGCATGTCCACTGCTCCGTCCAGCGGAACGCGTTGGTCCTGGACTTCCTGCGCGATGACGTCGGTGGTGACGGTGTCGTCGTCGACGTCACCGACGGCCCACCAGCCGTAACCCATAGTGGCGACGACAGCGGCCGAAACGAGCGCGACCAAGGACCGCCCGGTCGCCAGACCGGCCTTCTGCCAGCCGGAACGCCCTTGCGCACGCCTGCTCACGCACGCTCCTCCCCAACCCCCGCGAACCTGACCGTTAGGATACCCAGTCGTGACCTCGTCATACGGGGTCTTTGTCATCGATTGGGACGCAATAGTGTCCGTCCGGGGTTCACGTCCCCGTGAGGAATGGGAGCCAGATGCGGGTGCTCGTCACCGGCGGTGCCGGGTTCATAGGATCGCATTACGTCCGCAAGGCACTCGGTGGTGCGTACGCGTCACTCTCCGACGCCGAGATCGTCGTGTTCGACAAGCTCACCTACGCGGGCAACGAGCAGAACCTGGCACCGGTCAAGGACGACCCCCGGCTGCGCTTCGTGCGCGGCGACATCTGCGACGCGGCCGCGGTCACGCAGGTGATGGCCGGCGTCGACCTGGTGGTGCACTTCGCCGCCGAGTCGCATGTGGACCGTTCGATCCTCGGCGCCGCCGACTTCGTGATGACGAACGTGGTCGGCACGCAGACCCTCCTGCAGGCGGCGGTCGACGCGGGCGTGCGGAAGTTCGTGCACGTCTCCACCGACGAGGTGTACGGGTCGATCGACTCCGGTTCGTGGCCGGAGACGCACCCGCTGGAGCCGAACTCGCCGTACTCGGCGTCGAAGGCGTCGTCGGACCTGCTGGCGCGGTCGTTCTACCGCACGCACGGGCTGCCGGTGTGCGTCACGCGCTGCTCGAACAACTACGGGCCGTACCAGTTCCCCGAGAAGGTCATCCCGCTGTTCGTCACGAACCTCATGGACGGCAAGAAGGTCCCGCTGTACGGAGACGGGCAGAACGTCCGCGACTGGCTCCACGTCGACGACCACTGCCACGGCATCCAGCTCGTCGCCGACGGCGGCAGGCCCGGCGAGATCTACAACATCGGCGGCGGCACCGAGCTGACGAACCTCGAGCTGACCCAGCGGCTGCTCGCCGCGTTCGGCGTCGGCGAGGAGATGGTGGCGCGGGTCGAGGACCGCAAGGCCCACGACCGCCGCTACTCCGTGGACATCACGAAGATCTCGGAGGAGCTGGGCTACCGGCCGCTGATGTCGTTCGAGGAGGGGCTGGCGAGCACGATCGAGTGGTACCGGGAGAACCGGTCGTGGTGGGAGCCGTTGAAGGACCGCGCGAGGTTGCCCGGTAACTGATGTTGTCACTACTGGTGCCGGGTGGGCACGGTCAGCTGGGCAGGGAACTCGCGGCCCGCGCGGAGGTCGTGCGCGCACCGGGTTCGGCGGAACTGGACGTCACGAACGCGGGCGCGGTGGTCGAGGCGGTGAAGACGCTGGCGTCGGCGGCCGAGGAGAACGGCCACCGCCCGGTGGTCGTGAACGCCGCGGCCTACAACGCGGTCGACGCGGCGGAGACCGACGGGACGAGAGCGTTCGCGGTGAACGGCGACGGCCCGCGACTGCTGGCGGCGGCGTGCGCCGCGGCGAACGTCCCCCTCATCCACGTCTCGACCGACTACGTCTTCCCCGGCGACGGCGATCGCCCGTACGACACAACGGATCCGGTCCGCCCGAGATCGGTCTACGGCACGACGAAGGCCGCGGGCGAAACCGCGGTGCTCGGCTCGGGCGCGCGGGCCTGGGTGGTGCGCACGGCGTGGGTGTACGGCGCACACGGCGCCAACTTCGTGAAGACAATGGCGAAACTGGCGGCGACCCGCGACACGGTGTCCGTTGTGGACGATCAACGCGGCTGTCCGACGTGGACGGGCGACCTCGCGGAAGGCCTGCTGGCACTGGCATCGCGGGTGGCGAACGACGAGGCCCCGGCCGAACGGGTACTGCACTGCACGGGCGCGGGCGAGACGACGTGGTTCGGCTTCGCGAGGGCGGTGTTCGAGGAACTGGGCCTGGACCCGGCACGCGTACAACCCTGCACGACGGCGGACTTCCCACGCCCAGCACCGAGACCCGCGTACTCGGTGCTGTCCGACCGTGCATGGCGCGAGGCGGGACTACCCCCGATGCGCCCGTGGCGCGAGGCCCTGAGCACAGCCTTCACCGAAGACGGCGACCACTTCCGCGCCCAGCCCTGAAGCCGCGGCCCGAAAAGGCGAAGCCGAGCGGCAGTCACCACACCACACAAGGACTGCCTGCCTGCCATCCCGTCGACCTGGCGAAGCCCGATCACGCCGTGTCAAGGGGGCCCGGAAGCACGACGCAACCCCGTGCTCAAACCGCCCGGGCCCCCTTGACACGGTGTGATAGCCCTCCGGGAGGTCGACGGGATGGCAGGCAGACAACGGACACCAGTCCTTGCCAACCCAGCCCCGTGCACGACCCCCTGCCATCCCGGAGACCAGCCCGTCCGGCGAGGACCCCCCGGAGGGAAAACCCACAACAAGAGAAGCCCCCTGGGTGACCCCAGACCTCAGCGCCATCCCTGAGGCGGATACCCCGGCTGAGCCGGGTAGTACGGCTGCGGCGGATAAGGCTGGGGCGGATAAGGCTGCGGGGGATAAGGCTGCTGCGGGTAGTACGGCTGCGGGGGATAACCCTGGTGCGGATAAGGCTGCTGGTACTGAGGCTGCTGGTACTGGGGCTGCTGCGGGTACGGCTGAGGCGGATACCCCTGCTGCGGATAGGGCTGAGCCACCGGCTGCTGCGGATACGACTGCGCAGGCTGCGGCTGCGCAGGCTGCGGCGGAGCGGGCTGCGGAGCGGCACCCCCGGTCCCCCACATGTGCGGCGGAAGCACACCGATCAACTGCCCCAGCTCGGCAACCTTGGCCGACAACTCCTCAGGCTTGACCCGCCCGAAAATAGGATGCTTCACGCACAACAGCTGATCCCCCCAGGTAGCCCAGTTGTGCAACTTGTACTGCTTCATCAACGCGGCGACAGCGGGCGTCAACAACTGCACAGCGACACCAGGATCGGTGTCGACGAGCAGATAGGACCGGTTCACCTTGGCGTCCGCGGTCTGCGGCGGAACGGCCCCCTCCTTGTCGAAGTTGGGCTCAGCACTGTCGAACACCTGGAACTTCGGCAATGTGGCAGGCAACGTCAGCACCCACACGGTGTCAATCAAAATCGTGTCGATCGACATCGTGGTGACGCCGAGTGACTTGTAGTTCGTCACCCTCGGCCGGCGGTGGTAGTCGAACGCGGTGAACGCCACGCCGCCGACCATCCCGGACACCACACCGAACGCCATCCGCTTGTCGCCGATCTCGGTGAACGGCTTCAGCGGCCACTTGTCCAGCAGCTCCGGCGCGTCCTGTGCGAATCCCCAGCCCTGCGCGGACGCGAGCGCCTGCCGCTCGTAGTTGGTCTGCTGGATCCGCTTCGCCTCATGGGTGTCGACCACGCCCGGAGAGTACTCCGGTGGCCAGCCGCGCCAGGGCGGAACGCTGCCGCTCCACGTCGATGCCGAGCGCGCGCTGGTGGGCGAACACGTCCGGGGCGAGCGGCGCCAGCAGCACGTCGGTGAGCGCGTCCGGGTCGGGCAGGTCCGCGATGAGGGACCGCACGTGTGCGCGCCAGAAGCCGTACGCGCCGGTCGCGAAGCGGGACGCGCCGACCTCGGTGCCCAGCACCAGGTGCACGTGCCGGTCGAGCAGGTCCAGCATCGCGGCGTAGAACGCGGTGAGGCGCTCGGCGGGCGGGGCGCCGGGGCCGAGTGGCGGCGGTCCCTGCATGAGGCGGGTCTGCAGGTCCTTCTCGTGCTGGTCGAGCAACGCCACGGCGATCGACGCGCGGTCGGGGAAGCGGCGGTACAGGGTGCCCCGGCCGACGCCGGCGGCCTTCGCGATGTCGTCCATGGTCACGGCCGCGGCCCCGCGCGTGGCGAACAGCTCCTCGGCCGCGGCCAGCACCTTCGCCTGGTTCCTGGCGGCATCGGCTCGCATGCGGACACCCTACGGAATAACCGGACACGACGGCCGGTTGGAAGTGGACATGACGTCCACTTTGCTGCACCTCGATGCCAGCGCACGCACCCGTTCCTTCTCCCGCCGCCTGTCCGCCCGGTTCGCCGAGCAGTGGCGGGCCGCCCACCCGGACGGCCGCTACCGCTACCGCGACCTGGCGCGGGACCCCGTCCCGCACATCACCGAGGCGTGGACCGAGATCTGCGACGCCGTGCTCGGGCAGGGGATCACCGACATCGGCCGGTACCGGGAGGTGGTCACGACCCCGGCCCAGCGCGCGGCGTGGGCGGTGGTCGAGCCGCTCCTCGGCGAACTGGTCGCCGCCGACACGGTCCTGATCGGCACGCCCATGTACAACTTCGGCGTCCCCGCCGCGCTCAAGGCGTGGCTCGACCAGGTGACGTTCCCGAGGATGTCCCTGCGGGGCAGGCGGTTCGTGGTCGTCGGCGCCCGCGGCGGCACGTACCTGCCGGGCACGCCGCGCGCCCCGTACGACCACGAGGAGCGCTACCTGCGCGACTTCTTCGCAGGCCACTTCGACGTCGAGGACGTCGTGTTCGTCCACGCCGAGCTGACCAACGCGCTCGTCGACCCGCGTCTGGCCGACCGCCAGGACGCGCACGCCGCGTCGCTGGCCGCGGCCCTGGCGCGCGTCGAGGAGGTGGCGAAGTGAACTGGCTCGTGCTCGTCGCCGCCGGGCTGGTGGAGGTGGCGTGGGCGCAGAGCATCAAGCCGACGGAGAACTTCACCCGGCTGTGGCCGACCGTGCTGTGCTTCGTGCTGGCCGCGGTCGCCGTCTACCTGCTGTCGCTGGCGATGCGGACGTTGCCGGTCGGCACGGCGTACGCGGTGTTCACCGGCATCGGCGCGGTCGGCGCGATCGTGCTCGGCGTGGTGCTGTACCGGGACCCGCTGACGTGGGGCCGGTCGGCCGCGCTCGCGCTGATCGTGGGCGGGGTCGTGCTGGCCAGGGTGACGGCATGAATTGGTCCTGAATCCGAGGCCGGTATCGGCACTGTCCGCAGGACCGATCCGGCCGCACGATACGGGTGTGGAAATCGTGCTGATGCTCGCGCTGGGGGCCGCCGCCTGCTACGGCGTGTCCGACTTCGTCGCCGGGATGCTGTCCCGCCGCGTCCACTACCCGGTGGTCGGGCTGACCGGGCAGGTCGCGTCCGCGGCGGGAGCGGTGTGCGCGGCCGTGCTGCTGGGGCCGGCGGGACCCGACGCGAGGACCCTCCTGTACGGCGCCGCCGCCGGGGTGGGCAGCGCGGTCGGCACGCTCGCGCTGTACCGCGGCATGGCGCGCGGCGGGATGAACGTGGCCGGGCCGCTGTCCGCGGTCGGCGCCGCGAGCATCCCCGTGCTGGTCGCGCTGGTGGCCGGGCAGGCGTTGTCGACCGCCGCGGTGATCGGGATCTGCCTCGCGGTGCCGGGCATCTGGCTGGTGGCGTCGGAGTCCGGGCCGCGCGGCCGCGGTGGCGTCGGCGAGGGACTGGTGTCCGGGGCCGGGTTCGGGGTGCTGTTCCTCTGCCTCGACCAGGCGGGCGACGGCACGGGGCTGTGGCCGGTGGCGGTCTCGCAGATCACCTCGGTCGTGGTGCTGGCGGCGGTCGTCGCGAAGGGCCGGCAGGCGTCCGGCAGGCCGCCACTGGCCGCGGTGTGGGCCGGCTTGCTGGGCGCCGCCGCCACGATCCTGTACTTCCACGCCGCGCACCGGGGCGGTGCCGCGGTGGCCGCCGTGATCACCTCGCTGTACCCGGCGTTCACGGTCGCGCTCACCGCGATCGTGGTCCGCGAACGGACCACCCTCGTTCACGGCGCCGGGCTGGTCCTGTGCGCGGTGTCGGTCGGCGTGTTCGTCGCCGGGTGAGCGCGCAGGTCCGCCACGGCGTCGGCGAGCAGGCCGACGCCCTCGGCGATCGCGCGTTCGGACAGCGAGGCGTACCCGAAGATCAGGCCCTGCCGTCCGGGCCCGGCGAGCCGGTGCTCCCCGATGCCGTGCACGCCGACACCGCGGTCGAGCGCGGCCGCCACGACCGACGGCTCGTCGAGGTCCGGCGGCAGCCAGGCCACCAGGTGCAGGCCCGCGGCCGCGCCGGCCGGGACGAAGTCCGGCAGCCGGGCGGACAGCGCGGCGAGCAGCGCGTCGCGGCGCCGCCGGTACACCGGCCGCATGCGGCGCAGGTGGCGGTCGAACTCGCCGCGGGTGAGGAAGTCGGCGAAGGCGAGCTGGTCGATCGCGGGCGAACCGCGGTCGGCGACGAGCTTCGCGTCGGCGACCGCGGCCGACAACCGGGCGGGCACCAGCAGCCACCCGATCCGCAGCCCCGGCGCGAGCGTCTTGCTGACCGAGCCCGCGTACACCACGTGCTCCGGCGCGAGACCCTGCATGGCGCCGACCGGGGCGCGGTCGTAGCGGAACTCGGCGTCGTAGTCGTCCTCCACGACCAGCGCGCCCGTGTCCGCGGCCCACGCCAGCACCGCCGCCCGTGACGACGGCGGCAGGACCCCGCCGAGCGGCCACTGGTGCGACGGGGTGAGCACGACCGCGTCGGCGCCGGACCGCGCCAGCGCCGCCACGTCGATGCCGTCCTCGTCCACCGGCACACCGACCACCGACATCCCCGTCGACTGCGCGAGCGGCACCGCGTCGTCCATCGAACTGGGGTCCTCGACGGCGAGCGTGGTCGCGCCCGCGTCCGCCAGCACGCGGATGAGCAACGCGATGCCCTGGGCGTAGCCGTTGCAGATCACCGTGTGCTCCGGGCGGGCCGCGGTGCCGCGGACCCGGTCGAGGTAGGCGCACAGCGCGTCCCGCAGCTCCGGCATGCCGTGCCCGGACAGGTAGTTCAGCCGGTCACCAGGGGTTTCCGCCAGCACCCGCCGCAGCGACCGGGACCACGTCGAGCGCGGGAAGTGCGCGCCGCTCGTGCGGCCGTGACCGAAGTCGATGCGCGGTCCCGGCACGGGCGCCGCGGCCTCGGCGCCCGCCGGGGCGGTGCCGTCGACCGCGACGTGCGTGTACCCGCCGGGACGGCTGGTGACGTACCCCTCGGCCGCGAGCTGCTGGTAGGCCTCCACCACCACGCCACGGGACACGCCGAGAGCCGCCGCGACGGTCCTCGTCGGGGGCAGCACCGCGCCCCTGCGCAGGTGTCCCGTGCGGATCCGGTCGCGGATCGCGGTCTCGATCTGGCGGTGCAGCGGCACGCGCGAGGCGCGGTCGAGGTCGATGAGCAGGTCCGGGACGGGGGAACCGGCACCGCTCACGACGGTCAGCCGATGGCCTGGCGGTACGCGGCCACGGTGAGTTCCGCGGTGCGGCGCCACGTGAAGCCCGCGGCGTGGGCGCGGTGCGCGGCCAGCGTCGCGGGCGTCAGCGGTTCGGCGAGCGCGTCGGTGAGGGCCGCGCCCATCGCCTCCACGTCACCGAACGGGACCAGCGACGCGTGCCCGCCCGCCACCTCGCGCAGTGCGGGCACGTCCGAGCACACCACCGGCACGTCGCACGCCAGCGCCTCCAGCACGGGCAGCCCGAAACCCTCGTCGCGGGACGGCAGCACGAGCGCGGACGCGCCGGCCACCACGCTCCGCAGGTCCACATCGGACAGATAGCCGATGGACTTCGCGGTCTCGTCGTCGCGGTGGTGGCCGGGGCCCGCGAGCACCAGCGGCGGCAGGCCGGGGGTGTTCTCGTGCGCCTTCAGCAGCCAGTCCAGCGCCTTGCGCGGCCCGGCGGCGCCGACGAACAGCAGGTACTCCTTCGGCAGCCCGATCCGCCGCCGCAGCGCCTCGCTCGGCGGGCGGGCCGTGAACCACGCCAGGTCGATGCCCAGCGGGGTCACCACCACCTTCTCCGCCGGCAGGCCGAACCGCTCGACGACCACGTCCGCGACCGCCCTCGTCGGCGTGCACACCACGTCCGCGCGCTGCGCCGACTTCGCGACCAGCTGCGGCAGCTGCTCGTCCGACGGCGGCAGGTCGCTCGGGGAGTCCAGGAACGCGAGGTCGTGGATGGTCAGCACCCCGGCGGCCCGCAGCGCGGGCGGGAGCACGAAGTTGGTGCCGTGCACCACGTCGGTGAGCCCGGCGAACAGCTCGATCGGCGGGAACGGGGCCCGCAGCCAGGACCGGCGCAGGAACCGCGCCGACACCGGCATGCCCCGCGACCGGGTGCCGTGCGGGAGGACCTTGCGGAGCTTCCGCCAGCCCCGCAACGTGAACGCCACCGCCCGCATGTCCACATCGGACATCGAGGCCAGCTCCTCGGCCAGCGCCGCGGTGTAGCGGCCGATGCCGGTCCGGTGGCCGAGCAGTGGCGTGCCGTCCAGCAGCACCTTGGTGGGCCTAGGCATCGTCGCGGCCCTTCCGCAGGCGTTCGGCGGCGAGTCGTCGCACCCGGCCCGCGGCCCGCTTGGTCAGCTCGGCGGGCCCGCCCTTGTCCAGGTAGGACCGCACCAGGTCGAGGTCGCGGCGCAGCGTGCCGCCGACGCCGAGCGGCTTGTTGCGCACCAGCGGGGCGGCACCGGGCAGCCGGTCCGCCGCCGGGTACGGGTTGCGGCAGAACGACACCAGCGGCGCCAGCGCGGTCTCCCACGTGAACCGTTCCCGCACCACGGCGATGCGCTCGCGGGCCGCGGCCGCGAACTCGGTGTCGTACAACACCTTCTCGAGCGCGTCGGCCAGCGCGTCGGCGTCCTCCGCGGGCACCACCACGCCGAGGCCCTCCGCGCGGACCAGGTCGGCGAACGAGTCGCCGTCGGTGGTCACGATCGGCAGGCCGGTCCACAGGTAGTCGAGCACGCGGGTGCGGAACGCGAACGTCGTCTCCACGTGCTCGTAGTGGGTGGTGACCCCGCAGTCCGCGTCCAGCAGCCAGTTCTGCCGTTCCCCGTACGGCACCCACGTCTCGTTGAAGAACACGTGCTTGCCGGTGAGGTCCAGCCGCTCGGACAGCGCGCGGGTCCGCGCGCCGATGTCCATCTCCGGCACCTCGGGGTTCGGGTGCTTCATGCCCAGGAACAGCAGCCGCACGTCGTCGTGCCGCTGCGACAGGCGGTCCATGGCGTGCAGCAGTGTCAGCGGGTCGAACCAGCTGTAGACGCCGCCCGCCCAGATGACCACCTTGTCGGACTCGCCCGCGATCGGCCCGCGGATCGGGGACGCGGTGCGCTGCGGCGGTTTGCCGGGCAGCCCGAACGGCGCCACCGCGAGCAGCGAGCGGACCGTCGGGTCGCTGTCGTAGAGCGACGGGGTGAGCCTGCCGAGCGCGGTCAGGTGCCCGAGCCAGAAGTGCCGCTGCCGCTCGGAGGCGCACAGGAAGAAGTCGCCGCGGTCGAGCTGCGCGTTCAGCACCTTCGTGACGCCGATCAGGTCCAGCTCGCGCTGCTCGTCGGTGTCGTCCTTGCCCTGTTCGAGCAGCTCCAGGTGCATCGGGTCGTACATGTCGCAGACCACGATCTTCCTGGAGGAGGCCTTCTTCAGCTCCGGCACCATCTCCAGGGCGTGGCCCTGCAGGACCACCACGTCCGCCCAAACGACGTGCGGGGTCAGGTCGCGCTGCCGCGCATGGGCGACCGCGAATGGCGCTTCCGGCGGTGCGCACAGCGGGTTGACCGTGACCAGCCGGACCTCGTGCTCGGCGGCGAGCACGTCGGCCATGTTCCACGCGCGGATCGCCGGGCCCGCCATGCGCTCGGTCAGCGCGTCGCCGGTGATCACGAGGACCCGCCTGCGCGCGCCGAACGCCTCCTCGAGGCCGAACACGTCGACCAGCACGTCGTGGGCGGCGAGATAGCGCGGCAGCGGGTAGGCGGGCTCCATGGCGCGGCGCATGAGCGGGATCAGGTCCGCGTCCGAGCGCACCCTGGCGGCCTGCTCGGCCTGGCGCGACGCCGCCAGCGACGGCAGCAGCTCGACGAACTGGTCGATGGCGAGGAGCCCGGCGAGCGTGGTGCGGGGGATCTCGACGGCCGGCCCGGTGTCCGGCTTGCCGATCTCCAGCTGGGTCGGGTCCACGTCGCCGCGGGCGGTCGCGCGGCGGACCGCGAGCGCGAGCGCCGCGGGCAGCGCCTTGCCGAGCGTGGTGTCGGAGACGTTCTTGTAGAGGGCCGCGAGCGCGTTGCGTTCGAGCAGGTACAGCTCACGAGCGTTGTCTTGGCCGTCCACTTTGGACATCGCGGCGTGGTGGCGGTGGAAGGCGAGCGAGCGGGGCTCGTAGCGCACCCGCCAGCCACGCAGGTTCAGCCGCCAGCCAAGGTCGACGTCCTCGTAGAACATGAAGAACCGCTCGTCGAAGCCGCCGAGCTGCCGGTACACCTCGGCGCGGACGAACATGGCGGAGCCGGTCGCGAACAGGACGTCCTTGGCGGTGTCATGGCGGCCGTCGTCCGGTTCGCCCGCGTGCCGCTTGTAGCCCATGCCGAACCAGGTCAGGCCGGCGTCCACGAAGTCGACGTTCCTGCCGTCCCAGTCGAGGACCTTCGAGGCGACGGCGGCGACGGTCGGGTCGGTCTTCAGCACCCGCACGGCCGCGCGCACCCAGTCGCGGTGCGGGCGGGCGTCGTTGTTCAGGAAGGCGAGGACGGTGCCGGTCGCGTGCCGTGCACCGAGGTTGCAGCCGCCCGCGAAGCCGAGGTTGGTGTCCGACTCGACCACCTGGACACCCGGTAACTGTCTGATCCGCTCGGCGCTGCCGTCGCCCGACGCGTTGTCGACGCAGACCAGCTGCAGCCGCTCGGCGGGGTAGTCCAGCTCCTCGCGCAGCGCGCGCAGGCAGGTGACGGTGTCCTCGGCGCCGCGGTAGTTCACGACGATGACCGAGACGACGGGCAGTAGCGCCGGATCGGGCACTCGCGCTCCTCGGGGTTGTGCAGTGGGGTCCAGCCTGCCCCATCACACCATGTGACGAGCGGTCAACCGGACGGGTTCGGTGATCTTGCCGCCCGCCACACCGCCGAACGGGGGATTTCGGCGAGGTCGGTGACGGCGTGGCGCTCACGAAGAATTCGCGGGAGCGAAGCGACCAGCTCGCCGAGCACCCGCAGCCGCAACCCGACCCGGAAGTTCCACGGCGGCCACGGCTCGGCGGGCCGGGCGTGGTGGCGGGGTCCTTCGTCACGTCGGCCGGTCAGCCGCCGGAGCTGTCGCAGCGGGAGCAGGGCCGTGATGGCCGCGAACCGGGCCACCTCGCGCACCGCGACCCCGGCCGGGGCGCAGCGGAGCAGCATGGCGAGGCGGTTGCGTTCGTTCCACAGGTGGAACCGGCGCGACCCCGGCCGGGTGCTCGCGCCGTGCCGGTGGACCACCAGCGCGTCCGGGACCGACACGATCGTGTGATTTGCGAGGCGCAGTCGCCACGCGGTGTCGGTGTCCTCGTAATAGCAGAAGAACCGGGCGGGCACGCCACCCGCGCGCCGCAGCGCCGCGGTCCGCAGCAGTGCCGCGCCGCCGCAGAAACCGAACACCGGCGCCGTCTCGTCGGTCAGGTCGACACCGTGCCCGTCGGCGGTCAGCCCGACACCGAGCGAGATCACCGCGCCGTCCAGCCCGACCATCCGCGAGCCCGCCGCCGCGGCCGCTTCGTCCTGGTCGAGGGCGTCCTCGAGGCGTGCGAGCCAGTCCGGCGCGGGTTCGGCGTCGTCGTTGAGCCACGCCGTGAACTCGGTGTCGACCACGTCGTTCCCGGCCACCGCGGCGAGCGCGCCCGCGTACCCGGCGTTGACCGGCAGCCGCAGCACCTCGGGCTTGGCCGGGTGCGTCGCGAGCACCGCCGCGGTGCCGTCGTCGGACGCGTTGTCGACGACCAGGAGCCGGTGCGGCCGGGTCTGTGCCGCGACGGCGTCCAGACAGGCGCTGACGTGGCCCTTTCCCCGCCAGGTGACCACCACGATCGTGCTGCGTGTCAACAGGCCGGTCACAGCGCGAAACCGTACCCTGAGCCGGTGCCCGAGCTCGTCGTGCTCACCGAGCAGCTCCTCGCGCCCGTCCCCGGTGGGACCGGGCGCTACACGCGCGAACTGCTCACCGCGATGGCCGGCTCGGCGCCCCCCGACTGGACCGTCGCGACGGTCACCGCGACGCACCGCGACCTCGCGCCCGCGGTGGTGCCGAACGTGGCGGGCCCCCGGGCGCTGCCGTTGCCGCGCCGCGGCCTGACCGCGCTGTGGGAACGCGGCGTGCACCTGTGGCCCGGCGGCGACGCCGTCCACGCCCCGACCCCGCTCGCCCCGCCCGCCCGCAAACGCGGCCGCAGCCTGATCGTCACCGTGCACGACACGGTGCCGTTCACGCACCCGGAGACGCTGACCCGCCGCGGCGCGTCCTGGCACCAGGCCGCCATCCGCCGCGCCGCCGAGCGCGCGAACGCGATCGTCGTGCCGACCGCCGCGGTCGCCGAGGAGCTGCGGCGCCACGCGCCGGGCCCGGCGACGGTCGCGGTCGTCGGCCACGGCGTGCCGGAGGTGTTCCGGCAGCACATGGACCCGGATGTGGCCGCGTTGAAGACCGGCAGGCTCCGGCTGCCGGAGACGTACGTGCTGGCGGTCGGCACGGTCGAGCCGCGCAAGGGTCTCGACGTGCTCGTGCGGGCGATGGCCAAGCCGCACGCCCCGGACCTGCCGCTCGTGGTGGTCGGCCCGCGCGGCTGGGGCGAGGTGAACCTGGTCGAGCTGGCCGCCGAGCACGGCTTCCCCGGCAAGCGCCTGCACGTGCTGGGCCGCGTCGACGACGAGGACCTGTCGGCGATCCTGCGCCGCGCGAGCGTGCTGGCGGTGCCGAGCCGGGCCGAGGGCTTCGGCCTGCCGGTGCTGGAGGCGATGGCCGTCGGGACGCCGGTGGTGCACACGGATGTGCCCGCGCTCGTCGAGGTGGCCGGGGGCACCGGCCTGGTCGTGCCGCGTGGGGACGCGGACGCGCTCGCGAGCGCGCTGCGGGAGGTCGTCGACTCGTCGGTGGCGACGTCGGAACGGGTCGCGCAGGGCCTGCTGCGGGCCGCCGCGTTCACGTGGGAACACGCCGCGGCCGAGCTGTGGCGGTTGCATGTGCGATTTTTCGACATGGCGAACACCCGTTGAACACGAGGCAGGTGTCTTTTTCACCCAGTCGGGACAAGGGGCGGTATCGGCAGTCGTAGTCTGCTACCCGTGGCCGAACCCCGCGTGCTGATCGACGCGACCGCCGTCCCGGCGGATCGCGGCGGCGTCGGCAGGTACGTGGACTCGCTCGTGTACGCGCTCGACTCGGACGGCGCGCCGATCTCGGTGGTCTGCCAGCCGAGGGACGTGGAGCTGTACGGCAGGCTGGCGCCGCGCTCGCGGATCGTGCCGACGTCGGAGTCGAACGCCACCCGCACCGCGCGGCTGACCTGGGAGCAGACGACGCTGCCGAGGCTCATCCGCCGCCTCGGCGTGGACGTGCTGCACTCCCCGCACTACACGACGGCGCTGGCCAACACGAAGGCCTCCGTGGTGACCCTGCACGACGCCACGTTCTTCACCGACGCGGTGCTGCACCACTCGATCAAGGCCCGCTTCTTCCGCGCGTGGACCCGCACCGCGCTGGTCAGGGCGTCCCTGTGCGTGGTCCCGTCGGCGGCGACGGCCGCCGAGCTGGCGCGGGTGGCGGGGGCCAGGCAGGACCGCCTGGAGATCATCCAGCACGGCGTGGACAACGACCGCTTCCACGTGCCGACGCTGGAGGAGGTGTCGGCGGCGCGGCAGCTGGTGGGGCTGGGCCCGGACACCCCGTACGTGGCGTTCCTCGGCGCGCTGGAACCACGCAAGAACGTCCCGGCGCTGATCAGGGGCTTCGCGGCGGCGTGCCGGGGCCGCGCGGAACCACCCGCGCTGGTGCTGGCCGGGCAGCCGGGCTGGGACCGCCAGGTGGAACGCGCACTGGACGACGTGCCGCACCGGCTGCGCGTGATCCGCGCGGGCTACCTCCCGTTCCAGAACCTGGCGGGTTTCCTGGGCGGCGCGACGCTCGTGGCGTACCCGTCGCTGGGCGAGGGTTTCGGCCTGCCGGTGCTGGAGGCCATGGCGTGCGGCGCGTGCGTGCTCACCACCCGCAGGCTGGCGCTGCCGGAGGTCGGCGGGGACGCCGTCGCGTACTGCGGCGTCGGCGCGGGCGACATCGCGGCGGCGTTGACGGAGCTGCTGGACGAGCCGGCGCTGCGGTCGACGCTGGCGGCGGCGGCACAGCGCAGGGCGAAGGAGTTCTCGTGGCTGACGAGCGCGGAGGGACATCGCGTCGCGTACGAGAAGGCGTACCGGGCGCACCGCCGTTCGCGGTGACCGGCAGAATGTTCCGGCGTGTCTGAGGATTATGGCCAGGAGCTGGCAGTCGTCATCGTGACCTACTCGCCGGGCGAGACGCTCGACCGGTGCCTCGACACGCTGGAGAAGGCGACCACCAGGCCGTACACGGTGGTGCTGGCCGACAACGGCTCGGACGACGGCGCCCCGGAGCGCGCCGCGGCGGCCAGGTCGAACGTGACCCTCCTGCACACCGGCGGCAACCTCGGCTACGGCACGGCCGCCAACCGCGGCGTGGCCACCCTGGGCGCCGAGTACGGCTGGATCGTGGTGGCCAACCCGGACCTGGAGTTCGGCGACGGCGCACTGGACGTCCTGCTGGACGCCACCGCCCGCTGGCCGCGCGGCGGCTCGTTCGGCCCGCTGATCCGCCAGCCGACGGGCGAGATCTACCCGTCCGCGCGCATGGTCCCGTCGATCGGGAAGGGCATCGGCCACGCGGTCGCCGGCCGGTTCTGGCCGTCGAACCCGTGGACGAAGGCGTACAAGCAGGTCGACACGGTCGTCGAACGCGAGGCGGGCTGGCTGTCCGGGTCCTGTCTCCTCATGCGCCGCGAGGCGTTCGACTCCGTGGACGGCTTCGACACCAGGTACTTCATGTACTTCGAGGACGTCGACCTCGGTGACCGGCTGGGCAAGGCGGGCTGGCAGAACGTGTACGTGCCGTCCGCCGAGGTGGTCCACATCCAGGGCCACTCGACCGCCCGGGTCTCGGATCGCATGCTGGCCGTGCACCACGAGAGCGCGTACCGCTTCATCGCCGACCGGCACAAGGGGCCGCGGTGGGCCCCGGTGCGGGCAGGCGTGAAGGCGGGTCTGGCACTGCGCCTGAAGGCGGAGACCAGGAAGAAGGGCTGACGCCCCGGCTCGGCGCGCGTCCTGAACGCGCCTTTCAGGACGTGTGGCCGCGCTGGAGGGCCGAAGAACCGGGACCAGAGCTGGGGCTCAGCCCTCGAGGCGCTGCGAGAGGCTTCCGCTCGACGGCGGTTCCTTGACCGTCGGCACGAGGCCGTCCACCTCTTCCGGCTCGCGGGCCTGAGCGGCCTCGCGCGCGGCGAGCATGTTCTGGTGCTGCTCGAGGCGCCGCTGCCGGGACCGCGGCCCGGGGTGCGGCACGGCCACCACGTCCGTCAGCGCCTCCTGCGCGATGGCAGGCAGCTCGGCGGCGGGCACCACCATCGTCTGCTCGGGGTCCTGCTCGTCGGCGGCACGCACCACGGCACGCGGGATCTGCAGCGTGTTGGCGGCGTCCATCGGCGATACGGCGCTCTCCGGAGTCACCACGAAGGCGCCTCGCGCTCGGGCCCGCGCCAGGATGGCGTCGGCCCGCTCACGGGGGTCCATGCGTCGACCTCTCCCTGTCGCCGTTGTGCGTGTCGGTGTCGATGTCGGAGCCCAGGGTATTCCTAATTCGGCTCCGCGTCAGCGAAGATCCGGGAAATCACACGTGCGCGGCGTGACCCTTTTCCCTTAGCAACTCCGTCAGCTTCTTGATGTCCTGCGCGCGGTCGCGGCGGCACACGAGCACCGCGTCGGCCGTGTCGACGACGATCAGGTCGCGCACGCCGAGCGTCGCGATCACCCGGGACGAGCAGGGCACGGCGATCACGCCGTCGCCGTCGACCACGACCACCGGCGGGCGCGCGCCGCTCATGTCCACGACGCGGCCGCCGCCGTCGATGTCGACGCCCAGCAGTTCACCGAGCGTTTCGAAGTCGCCGATGTCGTTCCAGCCGAAGTCACCCGGAACGGTGGCGACCTTGCCTTCCGCCGCCGCGGGTTCCATCACCGCGTATTCGACCGCCACCTTCGGGATCGTCGGCCACAGTTCGCCGAGCACCGCCTCCTGGGCGGGGGTGTCCCAGGCGCGGGCGATCTCGCGGACCGGGTCGTGCACGTCCGGGCGGCGGGCCGCCAGCTCGGCCAGGAACACCTCGGTGCGCCACAGGAACATGCTCGCGTTCCACAGGTACTCGCCCGACGCGACGTACTCCGAGGCCACGGACAGGGTCGGCTTCTCCTTGAACTCCAGCACCTGCTGGCGCTGCCCGGCCACCGCCGGCGCGGACAGCTGCAGGTAGCCGTAGCCGGTCTCGGGCCGGGTCGGGGTGATGCCGATGGTCATGAGCTTGCCGTCGCGGGCGCCCGCGATCGCGTCCCGCACCACGTCGGAGAACGCGGCGGTGTCGGCGATCAGGTGGTCGGCGGCGAACGACGCCATCACCCCGCCCGGCGACCGCTCCTCGATGACGGCGGCGGCCAGCGCGATCGCGGCGCAGGAGTCACGCGCGAACGGCTCGACGAGGATGTTGCGCTCCGGCAGTTCCGGCAGCTGCCGCGCCACCGACGTCGCGTGCGCGACACCGGTCACCACCAGCAGGTTCTGCGCCGTGCACAGCGGGGCGAGCCGGTCGAACGTCGCCTGCAGCAGCGAGCGGTCGGTGCCCGTCAGCGCGTGCAGGAACTTCGGGTTCGCGGCACGGGACAGCGGCCACAGCCGGGTGCCGCTGCCGCCCGCGGGCACCACCATGTGCAGGTCGCTCATCCACCCAACATAACGGGGTAGCCTGGCCGCTCGTGCAGGCATCTCGTGAGCGCACCTGGCGGCCGGACTTCCCGCTGGACATGGCCGCCGTGCTCCGGCCGCTGCGCAGGGGGCACGCCGACCCGGCGTTCCGCGTCACCCCGGCCGGCGTGACGTGGCTGGCCGCCAACACCCCGGCGGGTGTCGGCACGCTCGCGCTCGGCCGCCGCGACGGCGAGGTGCACGCCATGGCGTGGGGCGACGGCGCGCAGGTGCTCCTCGACGGCGTGCCCGCGCTGCTCGGCGCCGAGGACGACGACTCCGACTTCCGGGCCCACCACCCGCTCATCGCCGAGCTGCGCAAGCGGATGCCCGCGCTGCGGCTCGGCGCGACCGGCCGGGTGTGGGACCTGCTGGTGCCGTCCGTGCTGGAACAGAAGGTCACCGGCTACGAGGCCCGCCGCTCGTGGCGCGACCTGTGCCGCCGCTACGGCACCCCCGCGCCCGGCCCGGCGCCCGAGGGCATGTTCGCGCCGCCGACCCCGCGGGCGGTCGAGGCCATCCCCGACTGGGCGTGGCACAGGGCGGGTGTCGACCTGGCCCGCCGCAAGGCGATCGTGGCCGCGGCCCGCGTCGCGCACCAGCTGGAGAAGGCCGTCGAGCTGCGCGGCCGCGCGGGCCGTGACCTGCTGCGGAAGGTGCCGGGCATCGGGTACTGGACCGCGGCGGAGATCGCGCAGCGCGCGTGGGGCGACGCGGACGCGGTCAGCGTCGGCGACTTCCACATCCCCGGGCTGGTCGGTTACGCGCTGCTCGGCCGCAAGGTCGACGACCAGGGGATGCTCGAGGTCCTGCGCCCGTACGCGCCGCACCGCCACCGCGTGGTCCGCTACATCGAGGCGGGCGGCCCCGGCAAACCCCGCTTCGGCCCGCGCTTCGCCCCGAAGGACTACCGCGAGATGTGACCGTCAGTGCGGGCCGGCGCCCCGGCCGAGGGTCGTCACCGGGGTCGCGCCGGGGCGGGTCCACTGCGGTACCGGCCTGCCGGTGCCGCCCCACGTGGCGTTCCCGTCCGCGTCCGTGCGCCAGTACCAGCAGGCGTGACGCCCCTCGGGCCGGCCGCCGGGGTTGTCCTCCCACGCCTCGCCGCGGCCGTAGGGCGTCATGTCGAGCAGGCCCATGGCCGCGTTGACCCGCTCGTTGCCGCGGCCCGTGGTCGAGTAGGTGAGGAACACGCGGTCGCCGTCGCGCAGGTAGCTGGTGAGGTAGCCCATGTGACCGCCGGCGGGCCCGTCCACACCGCGTACCGAGTACCAGGGCTGCGTGTAGCCCATGAAGTCCAGGTAGGGGGCCACCTCGTCCCACACGCCGGTGGTCAGGACGGCGAACGAGACACCGCGCGCGTGGAGATAACTGGCGTCCTGGAGGTGCCAGGCGGTGGTGGTGCAGCCCTCGCACTGACCCTGGTGCGGTGCGCCGTCGTACCACATGTGCTTGTAGACGACGAGCTCGTCGCGGCCCTGGAACAGGTCCAGGAACGGGACCGGACCGTCCGGTCCGACGACCTCGACGGTCCCGTCGAACTCCACCATCGGCAGCCGCCTGCGGGCCGCGGCGATGGCGTCGCCCTCACGGGTGTGGGCCTTCTCGCGGACCAGCAGCTCGTCGCGCGCGGCCTGCCACGTGGCCATGTCGGCCACGGGCGGGCGGCCGGCTGCGGGGTTGTCCTGCGTGTTCGTCACGGTGTCCTCCGTCGGGTGGGTGTGTCCTCTCACCTTCGCGACGAACCCGGGCACCCGGTTTCGACACCGCATTTGTATGCGTTTCGCATACACTTCGGTGGTGGAGCCGGCAGTGGAAGCGGCCATCGGCGAGTGGCACGCGAGCGTCAACGACGGTGACCTGGCGCGATCGGCACGGGCGGTCGGCGACCCGGTCGTCGTCCTCGGGCCGAAGGGGGCCGGGCCGATCACGCCCGCCCGGTTCGCGGAGTGGGTCGAGCGGTCGGGGATCCGGCTGGTCCCGCGGTCGTGGCACCCGGTCAGCGACCGCCTGATGGTCGTCGAGCAGGACGCCACCTGGCCGGCGAGCACGGCGCCGACAAGGGTGGCGACGGTGTTCCGGGTGACGGGCGGCAAGGTGACCGCCGCGCTGCGGCTGCCCGACCTGCGCTCGGCGCTGGAGCTGGCCTTCATCTGCCGCGAGATGGCGGCCACCGAATGACCGGCCCCGGGCAGGTGCTGTTCGCGTTCGTCCGGCACTGGTCGCGCCGGTCGGCGGGCGAGGCCGAGCAGGGCAGGCTCGTGCTGGTCACCGAGGCCGTCCACGCGCTGACCGAGCGGGGCACCGCGCCGACCGTCGGCGCCGTGGCCCACGAGATCGGCATCGACCAGAGCGGGGCGTCGCGGCTGGTCACGAGCGCGGCCGAGGCCGGGTACCTGACCATGCGGACGTCGGACACCGACGGCCGCAGGCGGGAGGCGGCGGTCACCCCGGCCGGGCAGGCCATGCTCGCGCACGCCCGCGCGTGGCAGGAACAGGTCTTCGACCGGCTGGCCGAGGGCTGGAGCGAGGCACGGCGCCGCGAGTTCCAGCAGGCCATGACCGATCTGGTCGACCGGTCCCACGCGATGGGCTCAGACGGCGGCCAGCATGGCGTCGAGACCGGTCGTGCCCGTCGGGTCCGGCGGTAGCCCGTTCACCGGCCACCAGCGCAGGTCGAGTGACTCGTCACTGCGCACCGGCTGCGCGCCCGCGGGCGCGGTGACGAGGAACCGCACGTCGAAGTGCCTGGTCGGCACGCCGAGCGAGCACGTGATCGGGTGCACGTCCACGTGCAGCGGCGTCGGCGCGATCGTCAGGCCGTCGATGCCCGACTCCTCGGCCGCCTCCCGTAGCGCGGCGCCCACCAGCGTCTCGTCGGTCTCCTCGCAGTGCCCGCCGAGCTGCAGCCACGCGCCGACGCGCGGGTGCAGCGTCAGCAGCACCTCGGCGCCGGTCGCGTCGAGGACCAGCGCGGACGCCGTGATGTGCCCGGGTGCGCAGGACCGCTTGCACGCGTCCGGGCGGGCGGCCATGAACCCGAGGAACGCCTCCCGCAGCGACCGCTGGCCGGGGTCCGCCGGGCGCCAGTCGGCGAGGGTGGCGTACGCGTCGTCGTGCAGGCTCATCGTTGCAGGAACCGTTCGTCGAGGTCAGCGGGGGTGTGCGGGGTGAGCGGCGCAGCCGGGTGCCCCAGTGCGACCGCGCACAGCGGTGTCCACGGCAGGTCCAGCATGACCCGCACAGCGGGCGGGACGGGCAGCCAGTGCGCGCCGAGACCCTCGGCCGCGAGCGCCGCCACCAGGTTCCGCACGGCGGCACCCACCTCGAACGCGTCACCGGCCAGCAGCACGACCTCCGGCGCGTCGATCGCCAGCTCGTCCAGCAGCCGCTTGCGCCCCTCGGCCACGTGCGCGAGCCGGACGTCGGCCCCGGTCAGCGCGGCGGCGACGGCGTCCCGCAGCACCTCCTCGGCGACGGGCTCGCCGGTGAACGACCGGACCGGGCCCAGCAGGGCCGCCTCGCGCCTGCCCTGCGCGATGGCCTCCTCAGTGCCCAGCCGGAACAGGTCCTCGTCGACCGGCCGCACCAGGTCGCGGGCGGTCGAGGTCTCCGAGCCGATCTCCAGGCCGCGCACGACCGCGACCGGCATCGCGCCGAGCTTGCCCTTCACCAGGTCGGCGGCCGCCGCGACCTCGTCGGCCACCGCGATCTCGGTGACCGCCAGCTCGTTGCCCTGCCGGTCGACCTGGCCGCGGTAGCCGTGCAGCACCCGCAGGCCGGACGACCCGATCGCGGCGTCGGTCTGCCCGACCCGCCACGCGCGGCCCATCGTGTCGGTGATGACCACCGCGACCTCGACGCCGAGCCGTTCGCGCAGCCCGCGCCGCAGCGCGAACGCCGACGCGTCCGGGTCGGCGGGCAGCAGCGCCAGCTCGTCGGCGGCCACGTTGGAGGCGTCGATGCCGGACGCCGCCTGCACGATGCCGAGGTGGTTCTCGGTGATGAGCGTCCGCGCCTTGCGGGCGATGATCCGCACCGACTCCTCGAACACCAGGCGGCGGCGGATCCGGTCCCGCTCGTCGGGGTCGGCGGGCACGCGCACCAGCCGTCCCTCCACTTTGGACACGATCTTGCTCGTCACCACGACGATGTCGCCCGACCGCAGCCAGCGCGCCGCGTTCGCGATCGCACCGGAGAGGTCGTCGCCCGGCCGGAACTCGGGCAGCCCCGCGACCGGCAGGATCTCGACCTTCCCGGCCGCGGCGTGATCGCTCACGAGGAGACTCCCGCGAGGTCGAAGGCGGCGCGCACCATCGCGGCCGTGGCGTCCACATCGGACATCAGCAGCGGGATCGCGCGCACCTCGACGTCCGGCACGGTCGCCGGGTCGCCGGTGTGCACGAGCCAGCCGTCGAGGAGCCCGTCCGCGCTCGACCGGGCCCCGTAGTGCCGCCCGACGGCCTCCGCCGTGGTCTCGACGCCGATCGCGGTCAGGCACGCGTCCGCCATGCCCCGCACCGGTTTGTCGTTGACGATCGGGGAGATCCCGACGATCTTCGCGTCGGCCTTCACCAGCGCCGTCCGCACGCCCGGCACGGCGAGGATCGTGCCGACGCTCACCACCGGGTTCGACGGCGCGAGCAAGATCACGTCCGCGGCGGCGATGGCGTCGAGCACACCCGGCGCGGGCGTCGCCTCGTCCGCGCCGATCGGCAGGATCGAGTGCGCGGGCAGCGCGGCCCGGTGCCGGATCCACCACTCCTGGAAGTGCACGGCCGCCCGCTCGCCGCTGTCCGGGTCGTCGATCACCACGTGGGTCTCGACCCGGTCGTCGGTCATCGGCAGCAGCCGCACGCCGGGCTGCCACCGGGCGCACAGGGCCTCGGTGACCTGCGACAACGGGTAGCCTGCGCGCAGCATCCTGGTCCGGACGAGGTGCGTGGCGATGTCCTTGTCACCCAGCCCGAACCACTCGGAGCCCGCGTCGTAGGCCGCCAGCTCGTCCTTGACGGTCCACGTCTCGCCGGTGCGCCCCCACCCGCGCTCGGTGTCGATCCCGCCGCCGAGCGTGTACATGCACGTGTCCAGGTCCGGGCAGATCCGCAGCCCGTGCAGCCACACGTCGTCCCCGGTGTTCACGATCGCCGTGATCTCGTGCCCCGGGCCGAGCGCGTGCTTCACCCCCTGCAGGAACCGCGCCCCACCGACACCGCCGACCAGTACTACGACATTCACGGTGCCAATCGTGCCTCACCGCCAGAACTGGAACGCGAGCCCACCGAACTGGGCGAGGAGAGAATCGCCACCCACGAGTTCGTAGACGTTGTCGGCGACCGTGAAGAACGCGTCCCGGAATGCGGGAAGGCCGATCAGGCAGGCGAAGAGGATCAACGGCGCCCACGGCCGCGCCTTCGCGCCGAACCGCTGCAGCTCCGGCGACAGCCACGGCTCGATCGCGCCCCAGCCGTCCAGGCCCGGGATCGGCAGGATGTTCAGCACGAACGCGATGATCTGCAGCATGGCGAGGTAGGACAGCGCCGCCGCCAGCCAGAACGTGGGCTGGAACACGGCCACCGAGATCATCAGCAGGACGCCGAGCAGCAGGTTGAAGAACGGCCCGGCGAGCGACACCATCGACTCGACGCGCTTGTTGCGCAACGAGTAGTGGTTGATGAACACCGCGCCACCCGGCAGCGGGATGCCGCCGATCGCCAGGATCAGCAACGGCAGCACGAGGCTGAAGACCGGGTCCGTGTACTTGCGCGGGTCGAGCGTGAGATAGCCCTTGAAGTAGACCTCGCGGTCACCACCGCGGTAGGCGACGAACGCGTGCCCGAACTCGTGCAGGCACAGGGAGACACCCCAGCCCGCGAGCACCATCAGGAACGTGCCCGCGTTCGCCATCACGTCCGGGTAGCTGTAGGGGATCGCGTCGCTGAACGCGACGAGCACGCCGCCGCCGATGCTGATGGCGAGGATGGCCAGGAACACGGGCGAGGGCCGGACCGCTGATCGCTGCACACCACGAGTCTGCCAATGTTGTGCTGTCGCTCGCCGTGCGGGTGTTGCGTTTTCCTGATATTGCGACATCTCGTCGAGTCGTTTCCGTTTGCCCTATAGGGCATCACCCGCCCGGGTGCTTCGCTTGACGCGCCGCGACTACACGGGTGTAATCACATCGATGTCATTCGCCACGAGTGGAGTAGTGGTGGGTGGTGTCCGCCAACCCGGGGAGCGCGAAAGGCGAGGAGGCGGACGGGCATGCAGGGAATCGAACTGAACGATCCGACCAGTGGGAGTGGTGGCGTCGTGGAGTGGGGGGAGCGCCCGTACGAGGAGTTGGGCGTGCTCGCCGAGCTGTTCGACGACACCGAGGAACAGGAGTGGCAGGAGCGCGCCCTGTGCGCGCAGACGGACCCGGAGGCGTTCTTCCCGGAGAAGGGTGGGTCCACCCGGGAAGCCAAGCGCATCTGCCAGGGCTGTGAGGTCCGCGCGGAGTGCCTCGAGTACGCACTCGGGCACGACGAGCGGTTCGGCATCTGGGGCGGGCTGTCCGAGCGGGAGCGGCGCAAGCTGAAGAAACGCGCGGTGTAGCAGCAAAGCGGGCCGGGTTCATGGCATCTTGTGCGAATGCCACGTCTCGGCCCCAGGGGGACCACCCCGGTACTGCGCACCGCGCCGGTGCTCGCGGTACTGGTCTGCCATGACGGCGAGGAGTGGCTGCCGGAGGCGTTGGCGGCGTTGCGCGCGTCGACGCCCCGGCCGCGGCACGTGCTCGCGGTCGACACCGGCTCGCTCGACGAGACGCCACGTCTGCTGAGCGAGGCCGCGCGCGGTGAGGACCGCGTGCTCGACGGCGTGCTCACGCGGGACCGGGAAACCGGTTTCGCGGCGGCCGTCCAGGACGCGGTGTCCGCCGCCATCGAACGGTGGGGCGACCCCGGCGGCTGGATCTGGGTGCTGCACGACGACTGCGCACCCGACCCGAGATGTCTCGCGACGCTGCTCGCGGCGGCCGAGGCGGCACCGTCGGCCGGGGTGCTCGGCCCGCTCGCGCTCGACTGGGACGACCCCCGGCTCGTGGTCGAGGCCGGTCTGTCCACGGACGCGTCCGGGCACCGGCAGACCGGGCTCGGACCGTCCGAAGTGGATTGGTCGCGGCTCGGGCACGAGATCCGGCAGAGCACCGAGGTGCTCGCGGTGCCGTCCGCGGGCATGCTGGTGCGGCGCGACCTGTGGGAGCGGCTCGGCGGCTTCGACGCGGCGATCACGTTGCTGCGCGAGGACATCGACTTCGGCTGGCGTGCCAACCGCGCCGACAGCGTCGTGCTGTGCGTGCCCGCGGCACGCATGCGGCACGCGCGCGCGGTGACCAACGGACTGCGGCGCGTCGACGCGCCCCGTGCGTCGACCGCCGCCGTCGAGCGGGCACAGGCCGTGCGGACGTTCCTCGTGAACTGCACGCTGCCGTCGTTCCTGATCGGCGTGCCGCGGCTGGTGCTGCTGTCGCTGCTGCGCGCGCTCGGGTTCGGCATGCAGCGGCGGCTCGTCGAGGCGCGCGCGGAACTGGGCGCGGCCGGATACGTGCTCAGCGGGCGCGCCGGGCTGCTCGAAGGCAGGACGCTGCGGCGCGCCACCGTGCGGGTGCGCGGTGTTCGCGGACTGTTCACCTCCCGGTTGACCAGGCTGCGCAACGGGGTGCGGGCGTCGGTCGCGCACCTCGTGCGGCGGCGGCTGCAGGCGGACGCCGCGCTCGGGCGGCTGCCCGAGGGGATGCTCGTGCCCGCCGAGGCGCCCGCGCCGTCGGTCGAGTCGATCCGGTTGCCGGTCGGTCCCGCCGCGTTGCCCGCGGGTGCCGCGGGCAGGCCGCGGCGGCCCGCCGGGCTGCGCCAGCCCGCCACCGCGGTCGCCGTGTCGCTGACCGTGCCGGACGCGGAGACGCCGTACGGCATGCGGCCCAGCCCGCACCGGCGGCCGTCGCCGGTGCCGCGTGACGGGTCCGCGCCGCCGAAGCCCGACCTCGTGTTCGTGGAGGTGGACCGGGCGCGGTTCGCGCGGCAGGTGCTGCTGTCCCCGCCCGTGCTGCTGTTCGCCGGCTTGCTGGCGCTCGCGCTGTGGGTGCACCGCGACCGGCTCGGGATCGACCTCGCGGGCGGGCGGCTGCTGCCCGTGCCCGACCTCGCGACGACCTGGTCGTCCTACCTCGCGACGTGGCACCCGGTGGCGGGCGGCACCGCCGCGCCCGCACCCGCCGCGCTCGCGATCATCGGCGGGCTGGGCGCGGTGCTGGCGCCCTTCGGCGGCACACAGGCGGCCGTCGCCGTGGTCCTGCTGGGCAGCATGCCGCTGTCCGGGCTGTTCGCCTACGTGGCGACGCGGCGGCTGCCGGTGCACCGCTGGGTGCGTGCCCTGGTCGCCGCCGCCTACGCGATGCTGCCGCCCGCGACCGCCGCCGTCGCGCAGGGCAGGCTCGACGTCGTCGTGGCGCACCTGCTCGTGCCACCCGTGACCGCGGGCATCATCGCGTTGCTCGGCCGGTCGCGGACCAACTCGTCGGCGTGGCTGTCGACGGCCGCGTCGTCGGCGTTCGGGCTGGCGATCATCGGGGCCTTCGCGCCGCTCGTGCACCTGCTGCTGCTCGCGTACGCGCTCGCCGGGTTCGTGGTCGTGCCCGGCTACCGGGGCACCGGGCGGCGGCGCGTGGCCGCGTTGTTCGTGGTGGTGCTCATGCCGCTCGCGCTGCTGCTGCCGTGGCCCGCGGTCGTGATCCAGCACCCGGGCGTCGTGGTGCACGGGCTCGGCGCGGTCGTGCCGACGCCGGTCACGTCGCTGCTGGACCTCGTGTCGCTCAACCCGGGCGGGCCCGGCGCGTGGCCGGTGGTGGGGCTGGTCGTGGCCGCGTTCGCGCTGGTCGGCATCGTCGTGCGGCCGCGGCGGACGGCGTTCCCGGGGCTGGCGCTCGCGGTGCTCGGCGGCTGCGCGGTGGCGCTGGTGCACTTCATGGGCGCGACCCCGATCACCGGCGGGACCGCCATGTACGGGTGGGCGGGCGCCGGGCTGGTGGTCGCCGGGTGGGGGCTGCTGTACGCGCTGCTCGGCGTGTGCCGGACCGGCGGGCCGTCGATCTCGTGGGTGCGGCCCGCGGCGGTGCTGGGGGTGCTCGGGGTGCTGGGGCTCGCGGTCGGCGCGGTGGTGGCCGGGCCGGCCGGGCCGCTGGCGACGGGCGCGCCGCACCTGGCGAACACGTTGCAGCGGGAGCTCGCCGACACGGGCCGCTGGGTGCTGGTGCTGTCCGACGGCGAACCCAGCATGGCCGCGGGCCGCATGCCCGCGTTCGGCGACGACGACCTGGCGCCGGTCGACGAGGCGGCGGGCATGCGCGGCCTCGCGGAGGTGCTGCGCGCGGACCCGAAGGTGGGGGTCGCGCAGGCGGCCGCGTCCGGCGTGCTGTTCCTGGTGGTGCCCACCGAGGAGGAGGCGACCGCGCTGCGGGAGTCCGCGGGCGACCTGGTGGCGGAGGCCCCGCCGACGTCCGACGGCAGGCCGGTGCTGCGGCTGCAGCCCGCGGCCGGTCAGGTGACGCTGCTGTCCCCGGAGATGGCGCGCCGCGCGGTCATGGGCGCCGAGGCGCCGACGGACCTGGGCGCGGCGGGCATCGTGCCGGTGGAGGCGGCCCCGCCGGCCGTGGCGGTCCGCGTGTCCGACGGCCCGGCGGGCCGCCTGCTGGTCATCGCGGCGGAGGAGGAACCGGGCTGGAAGGCGACGATCGACGGCCGGCCGGTCCCGATCGTCCGCGCGTGGAACCACCTGGTGGCGGTCTCCCTCCCGACCCGCTCGGCAGAAGTACAGGCGGCACAACCGACAGCCCTGCGCAGCGTCCTCCTGCTCACCCAGGCCGCCATGGTCCTGTTCACCCTGCTGACCGCCATCCCCAGCCGCCACCCCCGCGAGTCACGCCCCTAGACCTCGCGAGTCACGCTCTCGAACACATCGAGTTGTACGTTTCGTGCAGGTGCCGGGTGCACGAAACGTACAACTCGGTATGCGTGCGAGCGCGACTCGCGGGTTTCAGGGCTCGCCTTCGATGATGGTGGGGTCCACGCCCAGGTAGTTGGCCACCTGGTCGACCAGCACGTGGTGGACGAGGTCCGCCAGGTCGGCGCCGTCGCGGGCGCGGGCTTCCAGCGGGCGGCGGAACAGGACGATGCGGGCCTTCGTCGGCAGGCCGCGCCGGTCCATGCCCGCCGGGACCAGCCGCGCCAGCGGCACGCCGGCGTCGGTGAGCGTGCCCTCGGTGGCGATGGCCGGGTCGTCGCCCCGGACGTCCGGGACGTCGTCGACGGCGATGTCGAGCTTCGTCAGCTCGGTCCGCCAGCGCGCCTCGATCGGCTCCAGCGCGGCGAGCACCAGCGCGTCGAACCGCTCGGCACGCGTGGACGCGGCGGGCAGCGTCGACGGGTACAGCGCGCCGCGCAGCCCACGGCCATGGCGGTCCCGGTTGGGCCGCCGCCTGCGCTTTTGCCGGCCGCGCGTAGGGGTCACGGCGTCGAGCGTATCGGCCGTCCGACGCGACACGGTGTGGCGAGGGGCCTTTTCGCCCCGGACGCGCTATCGTCCACGTTCGTGCGGAGCGTGCGGAAGTGTTCGCGGACCGGGTGCGGCCACCCGGCGGTCGCGACGCTGACCTACGCGTACGCCGACTCGACGGCCGTCGTCGGCCCCCTCGCCACCTACTCCGAACCGCACAGCTACGACCTGTGCGAGGAGCACGCGCTGCGCCTCACAGTGCCCCGCGGCTGGGAGGTCGTCCGCCACGACGGCGAGTTCGCCGCCCCCGAGCCGACGGTCGACGACCTGACCGCGCTCGCCGAGGCCGTCCGCGAGGCCGGCCGCCCGGACCGGCCGGTCGAGCCGTCGCCGGAACCGGAACGCCAGAACACCGGCGGCCGCCGCGGCCACCTGCGCGTCCTGCCGAACCCGGTCACGGACTGAGAGCGCCGGGGACCCCCGGCGAACACCCGGTAACACCTCACGTCGCCGCGATGCCGCGCCGGTAGGCTCGCCTGAGGCAAATCCGCTGACCCTCGGGGAGCACTGGTGCGTGACCTGTCCGGCGTCTTCAAGGCCTACGACATCCGCGGCGTCGTCGGCGAACAGCTCGACGCGGACCTGGTCCGCGACATCGGCGCGGCGTTCGCCCGCCAGGTCGGGGACGCCGAGGGCATCGTGATCGGGCACGACATGCGTGCCTCGTCGCCCGGCCTCGCGAGCGCGTTCGCCGAGGGCGTGACGCGGGAGGGCGTGAACGTCGTGATGATCGGCCTCGCGTCCACCGACATGCTCTACTTCGCGTCCGGCCACCTGAACCTGCCGGGCGCCATGTTCACCGCGAGCCACAACCCGGCCAAGTACAACGGCATCAAGCTGTGCCGCGCCGGCGCCGCGCCGGTCGGCCAGGAGACCGGGCTGACCGAGATCCAGCGCGAGGTCGAGGCGGAGCAGCCGCCGTCGGAGGGCAGGACCGCGGGCCGGCTCGAGACCCGCGACATGCTGACCGAGTACGTCGCCTACCTGCGCGAGCTCGTCGACCTCTCGTCGAGCCGGCCGCTGAAGGTCGTCGTCGACGCGGGCAACGGCATGGGCGGCCACACCGTGCCCGCCATGTTCGACGGCCTGCCGATCGACGTCGTGCCGATGTACTTCGAGCTGGACGGCAGCTTCCCGAACCACGAGGCGAACCCGCTCGACCCGAAGAACATCGTCGACCTGCAGGCGAAGGTCCGCGAGGTCGGCGCCGACGCGGGCCTGGCGTTCGACGGCGACGCCGACCGCTGCTTCGTCGTCGACGAGCGGGGCGAGCCGGTGCCGCCGAGCGCGGTGACCGCGCTGGTCGCGGTGCGCGAGCTGAAGAAGGACCCGGGCGGCACGGTGATCCACAACCTGATCACGTCGAAGGCGGTGCCGGAGATCGTCGCCGAGCACGGCGGCAAGCCGGTCCGCACCCGCGTCGGCCACTCGTTCATCAAGGCCGAGATGGCGAAGACGGACGCGATCTTCGGCGGCGAGCACTCCGCCCACTACTACTTCCGCGACTTCTGGCGCGCCGACACCGGCATGCTGGCCGCGCTGCACGTGCTCGCCGCGCTCGGCGAGCAGGAGCGGCCGCTGTCGGAGCTGACCGCCGAGTACAGCCGCTACGCCGCGTCCGGCGAGATCAACTCGACGGTCGAGGACCAGGCGGGCCGCATGAACGCGGTGAAGGAGACGTTCTCGCAGCGCTCCGGCGTGACCGTGGACGAGCTGGACGGCCTCACCGTCGAACTGCCGAGCGGTGGCTGGTTCAACCTGCGGCCGTCCAACACCGAGCCGCTGCTGCGCCTCAACATCGAGGCCGCGGACGAGGCGGCCGTCGCGGCCATCCGCGACGAGGTCCTCGCGATCGTCCGCGCCTGAGACAGGGAGGGACACGACCTTGGCTGTGCAGCTTGACCCGAGGCTCCTCGAGATCCTCGCGTGCCCGTCCGACGACCACGCGCCGCTGCGGCCCGGCACACCGAAGAACCCCGACGCCGACATGCTGACCTGCACCGAGTGCGGCAGGCAGTACCGGGTCGAGGACGGCATCCCCGTGCTGCTGCTCGACGAGGCCATCGAGCCGGGCCCGAAGCCCGACGAGGAAGAGGGCGCTGCGGGGTGAGCGCCGCGGTCGACGACACGCTGCTCGACGACACCCGCAGGCTGTCCGACGTCGACGTCGACGGGCTGCTGCCCGCCGCGGCGCGGGCGGGTGCGCTGGTCCGCGCGACGCTGGAGTCGGGCAGGGAGGCGGGCATCGAGCGGCTGGCCGGGCACCGGCCGCGCGCGCTCGTGCTGCTCACCCGGCCTGGCCTGGGCCCGCACGCGGCGAAGCTGCTGATGATGCTGCTCGGCCGCGCGTGCCCGGTGCCGGTGGTGCTGACCGACACGGCGCCGCCGTGGCTGGGGCCGCTGGACGTGGTGGTCGCGCACACCGACGACGCGGGTGACACCGAGCTGGCCGAGTCGATCGACCGGGCGGGCCGGTACGGCGCGGGTGTCGTGCTGACCGCGCCGGAGGACGGCCCGGTCGCCGCCGCGGCCGCGGGCAAGGCCGTGCTGATCACGCCGCGCGTGCCGGTGCCGCCGGGGTTCGGCTTCCCGCGTGCCCTGGCCGCCGGGCTGCTGACCGCGACCACGCTCGAGCTGCTGCGCACCGACCTCGACATGGTCGCTGACGAGCTGGACCGCGAGGCCGAGCGCGACCACATGCAGCACGAGTCGTTCGTGAACCCGGCGAAGGCGCTCGCGCTGCGGCTGGCCGAGCGGACACCGCTGCTGTGGGGCCTGGACGACGTCGCGACCGGGGTCGCCTGGTACGCCGCGCAGGTCCTCGCCACGCACACCGACCTGGTGTGCGACGTCGCCGCCTACCAGCAGGCGGCGAGCCGCACGGCGTTGCACCGGGCCGCCGCGCAGGCCGCGTCGGGCACGGACATCTTCGCCGACCCGGACGACCTCGCCCCCTCCGCGGCGTCGCCGCTGCGGACGTTCCTGCTGGCCGTCAGCGCGCTGCCGGCCGACCCGATGCGCAGGCTGGCGACCGACATGCTGCCGGACGCGGACGTGATCGCGCCCGCCGAGGAGATCACGGCCGACATGACCGCGTGCGCCGCGGTGCTCGCGCTGCGGTTCCAGCTGGCCGCCCTGTACCTGGGGTTCGCGGCGGGCACCACCGGGGGCAACACCCGCTACGCGCCCGCACGGCCGAGGGAGTGAGCGTGGAGCTGCTGGAGAACCCCGTCCGGCCCTACGCGTGGGGCTCGCGGACCACCATCGCCGACCTGCTCGGCAGGCCGGTGCCCGCGCCGCACCCGGAGGCCGAGCTGTGGATGGGCGCGCACCCGGGCGACCCGTCGCGGATCGGCGACGAGACGCTGGTCGACGTGCTGGCGAAGGACCCGGCCGGGCAGCTGGGCGCCGAGGTGGCGGCCCGCTGGGACGGGCGGCTGCCGTTCCTGATGAAGGTGCTGGCCGCGGAGGAGCCGCTGAGCCTGCAGGCGCACCCGTCGGCGGCGCAGGCCGCCGAGGGCTACGCGCGGGAGGAGAAGCAGGGCATCCCGCGCGACGCGGCGACCCGCAACTACCCGGACCCGACGCCGAAGCCCGAGCTGGTGTGCGCGCTGACCGAGTTCCACGCGCTGGCCGGGTTCCGCGACCCGCACCGCACGGTCGAGCTGCTGCGCGCGGTCGAGACGCCCGGCCTGTCGCCGTACGTGGAGCTGCTGGCGGCGGACCCGAACCGCGAGGGCCTGCGCGCGTTGTTCACGACGTGGATCACGCTGCCGCAGCCCGCGATCGACGCGCTGATGCCGGAGCTGCTCGACGAGTGCGTGCGGCACGTCAAGGAGCACGGGCAGTTCGAGCTGGAGTGCCGGACGGTGCTGGAGCTGGGCGAGAGCTACCCGGGGGACGCGGGCGTGCTGGCGGCGCTGCTGCTGAACCGGCTGGTGCTCGGCCCGGGCGAGGCGATCTTCCTGCCCGCGGGGAACCTGCACGCGTACCTGCGTGGCACCGCGCTGGAGATCCTCGCGAACTCGGACAACGTGCTGCGCGGCGGGCTCACGCCCAAGCACGTGGACGTGCCGGAACTGCTGCGCGTGCTGGACTTCGGCTACGGCGACATGACCGTGACGACGGGCGAGCGGTCCGGCGCCCGCCACGTCTACCGGACGGCGGCGGCGGAGTTCGAGCTGTCGCGCCTGGAGTGGCAGGAGGGCGACACCGCTCCGGTCACCCTCCCGGCAGGCACCCCCCGCATCGTGGCGACCATCGACGGCGAACTGACCGCGGAAACCCCCACCCAGAAGGTCCCCCTGCCAAGGGGCCAGGCCCTGTGGATCCCCGCCGCGGACCCGGAAGTAACCCTGACCCCCACCGCCACCCACACCCGAGCCTTCGCAGCCACCCCAGGCCACCCCTGACCCGGCGAGTCCCGCCCTCAAACACCGCGAGTCCCGCCCTCACGCACATCGAGTTGTACGTTTCGTGCAGTCCCTGATGTGCACGAAACCGGCAACTCGGTGTGCGGGAGAGCGCGACTCGCGGGTCGTGGACGGGCGACTCCCGGGGCTCGTGATGCTCCTCGGACCTCTGGCGAATTGTCCACTGAATTGCATTATGTCCGTTTTTCCGGAATGTGGGTCTGCACGAAAACGCCAACTCGGTATGTCCGAGAGCGCGACTCGCGGTGTTCGAGGGCGTGACTCGCGGGTAAATGGGGCGGGTGGTGAGACAACTCGGCCGGCAGGTCTCTAGGCTGCTGTCGGTTTCCGGCAATACAGACATGGCAATGAGGAGCGAACGGTGAGCGCAGGGGGCGGTACCAAGGCGATTCTCGCGGCGTTGGGGGCGAACGCCGGCATCGCGGCGGCCAAGTTCGTCGGGTTCGCGATCACCGGCGCGTCGTCGATGCTCGCCGAGGCCGTGCACTCGGTCGCGGACACCTCCAACCAGGGCCTGCTGCTGCTCGGCCAGAAGACGTCCCGGCGCAAGGCCACCAGGGAGCACCCGTTCGGTTTCGGCCGCGACCGGTACTTCTACTCGTTCATCGTCGCGCTGATGCTGTTCACCCTCGGTTCCGCGTTCGCGATCTACGAGGGCATCCACAAGCTGCAGCACCCCGAGCCGCTGACGTCGCCGATCGTCGCCGTGGTCATCCTGGTCGTCGCGATCGGGCTGGAGGGCTTCAGCTTCCGCACCGCGATCGTCGAGTCCCGCAAGATCAAGGGTGACGTCGGCTGGTGGGGCTTCATCCGCCAGTCCCGCACGCCCGAGCTGCCGGTCGTGCTGCTGGAGGACGCGGGGGCGCTGTTCGGCCTCGTGTTCGCGCTGTTCGGCGTCGGCCTGTCGGTCATCACCGACGACCCGATGTGGGACGGCATCGGCACGCTCATGATCGGCGCCCTGCTCGGTGTGATCGCCATCATCCTGATCATCGAGATGAAGAGCCTCCTGATCGGCGAGGGCGCCACGAACCCCGAGCTGGACAAGATCGAGGACGCCATCGTCGGCGGCCGCGTGCAGCGCCTGATCCACATCCGCACGCAGTACCTCGGCCCCGACGAGCTGCTGGTCGCGGCCAAGATCGCGCTCGAGCCGGGCCTGCCGCTCGCGGACGTGGCGAGTGAGATCGACGCGGCGGAGAAGCGCATCCGCGAGACCGTGCCCTCGGCACGCCTGATCTACCTCGAGCCTGACCTGGACCGCACGCCCGCCAACACCTGAGCCCGTTCCGGCGTTATCGTCAGCTGTCGGAGTTGACGGTGACCGGGAGGGGTGTGGCGTGCCGGGGTCGGGGTTGGCGCGGACGAAATCCGTTGAACAGTCCATCAAGGACACCGACGAGCCGGGTTCCCGGCTGAGGAAGAACCTCAGCGCGTGGGACCTCACGGTCTTCGGCGTCGCGGTCGTGATCGGCGCGGGCATCTTCACGCTGACCGCGCGCACGGCGGGTGACCTGACGGGTCCGTCGGTGTCGCTGGCGTTCGTGCTGGCGGCCGTCGCGTGCGGGCTCGCGGCGCTGTGCTACGCCGAGTTCGCGTCGACGGTGCCGGTCGCGGGCAGCGCGTACACCTTCTCGTACGCGACGTTCGGCGAGTTCGTCGCGTGGATCATCGGCTGGGACCTGGTGCTGGAGTTCGCGGTCGGCTCGGCCGCGGTGGCCACGGGCTGGTCGGAGTACCTGCGCACGGTGCTGGCCTACATGTTCGGCGACGGTGTGACGACGTCGTTCGACGTCGGTGGTGTCACGGTCAACTGGGGCGCGCTGCTGCTGGTGGTCGTGCTGACGGTCCTGCTCGCGGCGGGCACGAAGCTGTCGTCGCGGGTCAGCATGGTGATCACCGGCATCAAGGTCGCGATCGTGCTGTTCGTGATCATCTTCGGGTTCTTCTTCATCAAGGCCGCGAACTACAGCCCGTACGTGCCGCCCGCCGAGACGGGCGGCAGCGCGTCGACGGGCGTCGACCAGACGGTGTTCTCGTGGCTGGCGGGCGGGAGCAGCTCGGCGTTCGGCGTGTTCGGCCTGCTGGCGGGCGCGTCGCTGGTGTTCTTCGCGTTCATCGGGTTCGACGTGGTGGCGACGACCGCGGAGGAGACGAAGAACCCGAAGCACGCGGTGCCGCGCGGCATCCTGGGCTCGCTGGCGATCGTGACCGTGCTGTACGTGCTGGTGTCGCTGGTGGTGACGGGCATGGTCAAGTACTCGGACCTGGCGACGGGCGAGGACGGTGAGCACAAGACGCTGGCGACGGCGTTCGCGCTGAACGACGTGGACTGGGCGGCGAACGTGATCTCCGTCGGTGCGCTCGCGGGCCTGACGACGGTGGTGATGGTCCTGATGCTGGGCCAGGTCCGCGTCCTGTTCGCCATGTCGCGCGACGGCCTCCTGCCCCGCGCGCTGTCCCGCACCGGGGAGCGCGGCACCCCGGTCCGCGCGACGATCATCGTCGGCGGCCTGGTGGCCGCGGCGGCCACGTTCTTCCCGGCGGGCAAGCTGGAGGAGATGGTGAACGTGGGCACGCTGTTCGCGTTCATCCTGGTGTCGGCGGGCGTGATGGTGCTGCGCAGGACGCGGCCGGACCTGTCGCGCTCGTTCAAGGTGCCCGCGCTGCCGGTGATCGGTGTGCTGGCGATCCTGGCGTGCCTGTGGCTGATGCTGAACCTGACGATCCTGACGTGGGTCCGGTTCTTCGTGTGGATGGCGCTGGGCGTGGTCGTGTACTTCGCGTACGGCAGGCGGCACTCGTTGGTGGGCAAGGAAAAGTGACGTACCTCTGCCTGGACGTCGGGTCCACCTGGACGAAGGCGGCACTGGTCGCCGAGGATGGCACCCTGCTGGGCACCGCACAGCACGAGACCACCCCACCCGAGGTGATGAACGGCGTGGCGGCGGTGACGGAGGCCCTGTCCGCGGGCGACGCGACGGTACTGGCGTGCTCGTCAGCGGGCGGCGGCCTGCGCTTGGCGGTGGTGGGCCAGGAACGCCTGGTCAGCACGGAAGCAGGCCACCGGGTAGCCCTGTCGGCGGGCGCGAAGGTGGTGCACGTGTCGGCGGGTGAACTGCCGAACGTTCACGCGCTGCGAGCGGCCCGCCCGGACGTCCTGCTCCTGGTAGGCGGAACGGACGGCGGCGACGAGAAGGTGTTGCTGCACAACGCGACCCGCCTGGCACGTGCCCGCGTGACGGTCCCGATCGTGCTGGCAGGCAACAAGAACGCACAACCGGCGGCACTGTCCATACTGGATGGAAGAACCGTGGTCCCGACGGACAACGTGCTGCCGGATGTCGGGGAACTGGCCCCAGGACCAGCACGCGCGGCGATCCGTGAGGTCTTCCTGTCCCATGTGATCGGAGGAAAGGGCCTGTCGCGAGGCCCACGCTTCCGCAACCTGGTGCGCACGGTCACCCCGGACGCGGTCCTGTCCGGCGTGGCGGTCCTGGCGGCACAGGAGGAAGAAGGCGCGGTCCTCGTGGTGGACGTGGGCGGCGCGACAACGGACGTCTACTCAGCGGTATCCACAATGGACGACGCCCCGACGAGAACGGTAGCCCTGCCGGCGGACCGAAGAACGGTCGAGGGCGACATCGGCATGCGCGTGAGCGCACCGGGGGTGGTGGCGGAAGCGATAGCGGAACGCCTGCTCCCACCGGACACCGACCTGAAGGAAAAAGCCCGCACCCGCAACGAAAACGTCGACTTCGTCCCGTCAACGGACGAGGAACGAACCACAGACCTGCGCATAGCGGAACTGGCGGCCACGATCGCGATCCGCCGCCACCTGCGCATGATCGACGGCCGCCTGGGCCCCAAGGGCGCGGCGACACTCGTCCTGTCGGGCGGCGTCTTCCGCCACGCACACTCCCTCGCCCCCACGGAAGAGGCGTTGAGGCAAAACCTGGGCCCGATCCTCAAAGACGCCCGAGTGGTGGTCGACCGAGAGGGCCGCCTGGGCCCGGCAGGCCTACTGGCACAAGCAGGCCACCACGAAACAGCAACAAGACTGCTGACCCTCTGACCCCAGCAAAGCGGCGCAGCCCACCACCAAGGGACCGCTGCCTGCCATCCCGTCGACCTGGCGAAGCCCGATCACACCGGGTCAAGGGGGCCCGAAGCACGACGCGCCCACCTGCCCAAAGCTGCCGGGCCCCCTTGACGCGGTGTGATAGCCCGTGGGAGGTCGACGGGATGGCAGGCAGACCACCCGACAGCAGTCCTTGCCAACCCAGCCCCGTGCCGACCCGCTGCCATCCCGGAGACCAGCCCGTCCGGCGAGGACCCCCGGGAGGGAAAACCCAGGCAAGGCACACCACCAAGCCCGGACCACACAAACCGCCACAACGGCACTGACCAGCGAAAACCCGTCCCCCCAGTACATACGGCAGCCCCCACCACTCCCGGGGGCACCCCGCTGTCCAGTCTACCGGCACCCACCGACAAAGACGGCCGAAAGCCGCAGCCTGTGGATAACCGAAGCCCCTGTGGACAACTACCGATCCCCACCGAGAGAGAACAACGTCGGCGGCTCCGAGGGATCAAGCCCAGCCGCCATGGCCACCGCCCGATCCCACTCCGGATCCGCGGCGTAGTTCCCGTGCCGCTGCAACCCGGGCGTCCACCGCCGCCCCGAGACCGGCGCCGTCCGCGGATCCGGCAGCCAATGATCAAGCCCCAGCACCAACGCCCCGTGCGGCCCGCGCTCCGCCGCGGCCAGCGGGCCCGGCGTCCCGTCCGCGCGAAAACCCAGCCCCAGCAACGAATCCTCGTAAACCTGCCGCCGCCACGTCGTCACCGCGCCGCCCAGCGGATCCGTGCCCCGGCACAACGACCGCCACCGCGTTCCCAGCTCGGCGGCCAGCGTCCCCAGCGCCGACAGCGGCAGCACCGCCGGGAACGCCCGCGTGTACGCCCACTGCAGCTGCGACCCGACCGTCACGACCCCGATCCGCCTGCGCTCCGGCTCGTTCAACGAGTTCAGCAACCGCGCCGCCGCCACCGCGACCAGCAGGCTCCCGTGGCTCTCCCCGATCAGCACGACCCGCGTCCCCGGCTCCGCCAGGTGCGCCACGGCCCGCGCGGCCACCTCCGGCGCCACCTTCACCGCGTAGCACGGCGGCACGATCGGGTGCGCCTCCCTCGGCCAGAAACACGCCAGGTCCGCCAGCACGCCCAGCTGCCGGCCCGACTCCGCCGCCCGCGCCGCGTTGTACACCGCCCGCAGCAGGCCGCCCGCGAGCGCGCCCAGTGCCAGCACGCCGACGGCCGACAGCGGGCGCAGCCAGTCCGGCGTCGTGGCGAACCGCAGGTAGATCGCCACGGCGGCGCCCGCCGACAGTGCGCCGGAGCACGCGAGCACCACGTGGTGCAGGTGCTGCCGGAACCAGCCCGCCGTTCGCCACTCCCGCACCGGCGAGCCGAGCAGCCGCGCCTCGGCCGAGTCGATCGACCGCAGCTTGAGCAGCGCGAACGGCACCGTCACGACCGCGACGACCACGCCGAGCACCGCGCCGGCGCCCCACAGCATCGTCACCGGGCCGTACCCGGCGGGCACCTCCATGCCCTCGGTGCCGAGCAGCCGCCGCACCGCGATGCCCAGGCCCGCGCCGAAACCGCCGCCCAGCAGCGCCGCCACCGCCAGCACCGGCGCCGCCATCCACCCGCCTGCCCACGGCCGCAGCTCCCTCGGCCGCGCCCGCCACTCGCGCCGCGCGATGCGGGCCGCGGGCACCAGCAGCACCGCGAACACCACGACCACGACGATCAGCGCGGCGGCGATCGACTCCACGGTCTGCTCGGTGGCGGGCAACCGCAGCGGGTCCCGGCTCACCGCGGCCGCCGCCACGAGCAGCGCGCCGACCACGTACAGCACGCGGCGGCTGCGCCTGCCGAGCGCTCTGCGGAGCCACGTGCCCGCCCGGCCTGGCACCGCGCCACGCGGGTCGTCCAGCAGCAGCACGCCCGCGAACGCCATCACCAACAAGATCAGCGCGAGCGTCCACAGCGCCGCGGGCAGCGGTTCGCGGGGCACCGTGAACACCCCGCCGAGGGGGAGCAGCGCGACCGTCGCCAGTGCCGCGACCAGGTGGAGCGCCCGCAAGGTCGGCGTGTCGGGGTCGGCGACGAGGTTCGTGCCGGGCAGCTGGACCCGCGCGTTCGGCGGTGTCGGCGGCGGGTTGCCGGGGTTGGCGCCCGCGTCCACCTCCCACGCGACGCAGGAGATGCGGTGCAGCACGTAGATCGTCAGCAGCACCGGGAGCAGCCCGATCGCGTGCCGCACCAGGTACGTCTCCCGCAGCCAGTCCGGCACGGTGCCCGCCAGGCACGGGGAACCGGGCGCGAGGCACTGCGCGGCGACCAGGTCGAGGCTCACGACCGCGGCCTGCGTGACGAGCAGGACGGTGAGCAGCACGGCGGCGAGCCGCAGCAGCGTCCGGCACGCGACGCCCAGAGCACGTGCCGTGCGGTGCCCGCTGGGGATGGGCGGCAGCATCCAGTGCGCGACGTTGGCGAGGGCGAACGGGAACAGCACCGCCCACGCCGCCTTCGCCCAGCCGCCCGAGGTCATGCCGCCCCACGAGTAACCCTCGACCACTCTCGGTATCGACTGCCCCTCGGCACGCAGCATCGGGCCCGGCGCGGGACGCAGGAGGCGGTCGGCGGGCCGCACGATCCGGCCGAGGCCGTCGCCCGCCACGTCGACGGCGGCGACCGCCGAGACCAGTGACTCCGGCCTGGTGCCCATCACGCCGTGGACGCGCAGTTCGACGACGCGGGTGTCCGGCCCAGGCGGGAACAACCGGCCCCTCCTTTCGCGCTCGATGACCACTCCAGTCGATCAACTGTCGGTAACGGTAGTGTTCTGGGGGCAATTGAGTTTGGAGGATGCACGGGATGACCGCAGTAAACACCCAGGACGAGACCGTTGGCCGATACCTGCGGACGGTTGGCGACCTGGACTTCGCGGTGGCAGATCTGTCGCTGGCCGAGTTCGGGCGCAAGGAGATCCGCCTCGCGGAGCACGAGATGCCGGGTCTGATGGCCTTCCGGCGCGAGTACGCCGAGGTCTACCCGCTTCGTGGCGCGCGGATCTCCGGCTCACTGCACATGACCGTGCAGACCGCTGTTCTCATCGAGACCCTGGTCGAGCTGGGCGCCGAGGTGCGGTGGGCGTCCTGCAACATCTTCTCGACGCAGGACCACGCGGCCGCCGCGGTCGTCGTCGGCCCGCACGGCACACCGGAGGAGCCCAAGGGCGTCCCGGTGTTCGCGTGGAAGGGCGAGACGCTCGAGGAGTACTGGTGGTGCACCGAGAAGATGCTCACCTGGCCGGGGGAGAACGCGGCGCCGAACATGCTGCTGGACGACGGCGGCGACGCGACCCTCCTCGTGCACAAGGGCACCCAGTACGAGGCCGCGGGCGTCGTGCCGGAGGCGGACGAGAACGACCCCGAGGAATGGAAGATCATCCTCGACACGCTGCGCCGTTCGCTGGCCGCCGACGGCCAGAAGTGGACCAAGGCCGGCCAGTCGATCATGGGCGTGACCGAGGAGACCACCACCGGCGTGCTGCGGCTGTACCAGCTGGCCGCCGCGGGTGAGCTGCTCTTCCCGGCGATCAACGTCAACGACTCGGTCACCAAGTCGAAGTTCGACAACCGCTACGGCATCCGCCACTCGCTGGTCGACGGCATCAACCGCGGCACCGACGTGCTGATCGGCGGCAAGGTCGCGGTCGTCTGCGGCTACGGCGACGTCGGCAAGGGCGCCGCGGAGTCGCTGCGCGGCCAGGGCGCGCGCGTGATCGTCACCGAGATCGACCCGATCTGCGGCCTGCAGGCGGCGATGGACGGGTACGACGTGCAGCGCCTCGAGGACGTGCTCGACAAGGCCGACATCGTCATCACGACGACCGGCAACAAGGACATCGTCATGGCCGAGCACATGGCGAAGATGAAGCACCAGACGATCGTCGGCAACGTCGGCCACTTCGACAACGAGATCGACATGGCCGGCCTGCAGCGCTACCCGGGCATCCGCCGGATCAACATCAAGCCGCAGGTCGACGAGTGGGTCTTCCCCGACGGGCACTCGATCATCGTGCTGTCCGAGGGCCGCCTGATGAACCTCGGCAACGCGACCGGTCACCCGAGCTTCGTCATGTCGAACTCGTTCTCGAACCAGGTGATCGCGCAGATCGAGCTGTACACCAAGAACGAGGAGTACGACAAGGAGGTGTACCGGCTGCCGAAGAAGCTCGACGAGAAGGTGGCGCGGATCCACCTCGAGGCGCTCGGCGGCCAGCTCACCAAGCTGACGAAGGAGCAGGCCGAGTACATCGACGTCGACGTCGAGGGCCCGTACAAGTCGGACCACTACCGGTACTGATCTTTTCTGAGCGACAAGGCCGGCTTCCCTGACGGGGAGCCGGCCTTGTGCGTACGAACGGTCCATTGCCCACGCCGCGCGGACGTTTCCTGTCGGTGCGGCCCGCTAGGCTGGATTCCGGGGGCCGGAGGCCGCCCTGTGGCCGATTCACCCACTGCCGCAAGAAAACGGCGACGGCGGACAGCTCGACCGCTCGCGCCCGGAATTGTCGGTGCTCCCGGCTAAGGTTGAATTCGGGGGCCCCCGGGAAGCGTGCGAGTGGACCAGGGTTATTCAGGAGCTGGTCGCCCGCATCCGGCGGTTGGCTGGCGTTGGTGTCGCACCGGCATGTCGCGGCAGCCTCCGGGGGTCCGCGCACCTGTGGATCGCCGACCCGGTTTTGTCGGTGGTGGCCGCTACGCTGGAAACCGGGGGCCGGAGGCCGCCCTCAGTGCAGCGTTTCGCCGCGTTCCAGCATGCCGACGAACTTCTCGATCCGCCGCGCGCGCGTCTCCGGGCGCTTCGCCTCCTCCACCCGGTAGAGGATCGCGTACCGGTTCTGGCTCGTCAGCGTCCGGAAGAACGCCTCCGCCTGCGGGGACGCGGCCAGCGCCGCCGCCAGGTCGTCCGGCACGGTCGCACCCGCCGGGCCCGCGTAGGCCGCTTCCCACCGCCCGTCCGCCTTCGCCGCCTCCACCTCGCGCAGGCCGCGCGGGAACATCCGGCCCTCGGCGATCAGGCGTTCCGCCGTCGCGCGGTTGATCTTCGACCAGCGCGAGCGCTTGGTGCGTGGCGTGAACTTCTGCACGAACCACTGGTCGTCGACCCGGCGCGCGGTGCCGTCGATCCAGCCGTGTCGCAGCGACTCCTCCAGCGCCTGGTCGTGGTCGACCGACGTGATCCCCGTGCCCTTCTTGGCGATCCGCAGCCACACGCCCTTCGTCTCGGCGTTGTCCGCCAACCAGGCCGCGAACTCGGCCTGGTCGGCGAACGTCATCTCGGGCAGCTCATTCGGCATGCAGTCCGATCCCCTTGCCGGACGGGTGCGTGAACGTCAACCGGTCGGCGGTGACCTCGAACGTCACCTCGTCCCGCAGCGCGTCCGCCACCGCCGCCTCACCCGCCATGATCTCAGGCGCGCACGCCATCAGCGTCGACGCGCCCGGGGTGAACGTGATCGTGTCGCCGTCGATCACGTACTCGGCCGTGTAGCCGTTGCAGTGGGTGTCGGCGGTGACCTTCTTGCCGTCGAAGACGAGCGTCACCTCGGGGGCGCCCGCCGCCATGCTCGACGCGACGTCGCCGTCGATCAGCGTGTCCAGCACCCACGTCGTGCCCTGCAGATCACGTGGCATCTCGTCCTCCGCGGCCATGTCGAACACCGTCGTGCCGGAGCGGATCGTGAGGCGGCCGTCGGTCAGCTCCCACTCCGGGTTCGCCGACAGCACACCGGCCACGAACTCGTCCTGGTCGTGGCGGGCAGGGTCGCAGCCCATCTCGGTCATCGACAGGCCGCCGTCGACGGTCAGCGTGCCGCCGGTCGTGTCGACCTGCCCCTGCATGATGTTGCAGCCCGCGCGCGCGATCAGCCTGCCGTCGTCGGTGAACTCGACGGTCAGCTCCGTCTTGGGCGCGAGCTGCTTCGGCTTGCCGTCCTCGGTCACCGCCGTGGCGGTGAACGTCTTGCCGCGCAACGGGTCGGGGGCGGGCGCCTCCTGGGCCTCCGTCCGTGCCCCGCACCCGGCGAGGACCAGCAACAGCAGCACCGCGACGATTCTCATGCCCCAAGGACGGAGCGGGCCGCCCGGTGGGTTGCACGTCGCTACACTCCGGCGGCGTGGTGGTCTGCGATCACGTCGAGGGGGTGGTCAGCGCCCCACAGGGGCCGTTCTGGGGGCCGCTCGCCCACGGCTTCGCCTGCGGCGCGCACATCCCGGTGCACGTCTCGAGCCCGTGGAACGCGCTCGACGACCCGGTCCGCGACTACGCCGAGAACCGCGAGTCGCTCGCCGACAGCTGGGGCGTCACGACGGCGGCGGACTGGTCGCGGCAGGTCGAGTACCTGCTCGGGGGCATGAACATCGGCCCTGAGGTCGACGCCGTGCTGAACGTGCGGCGCGTGCTGCTCCGCCACCAGGGCCACTACGACCTGCTGACCTGGGAGAACGCCGTCGCCAACTGGGCGCGGCGGCACGGCGGCGACGTCGACGAGATGGTCCGCCTCGCCGGCGTGGTCACGCGGTACGAGTCGCGGTTCCGCACCGACGGGCTGCTGCCGCACGACGGCATCGTCACGAGCGTCTTCGGCTACGACTTCGGCCGGGCCGTCAACATGGCCCGCTGGGGCTTCGGCGGCCGCTTCTGCGACTACCCGACCGCCGAGCGGATCGTGCTGCGTGCCGGGGAACTCTGCCGGCAGCACTACACGTCGTGGGGCGACTTCAGCGCAGGCTACGCACTCGGCCGGGTGATCCGGTTCGACGAGGAGCGGTACGGCCACATGTACGTCTCCGTGCTCGGGCCGCACCGGCTGCTGATGGGTGACCGGTCCAGCCCGTGGTGGCACGTGCCCTTCGCATAGGGTGCCCCGCGTGGGACGACTGATCGTGATCGAGGGCATCGACGGCGCGGGCAAGCGCACCCTCGCCGACGCGCTCGACGGTGCGCTCGACGGCCGCGTCGCGCGGCTCGCGTTCCCGCGCTACGGCGTGGACGTGCACGCGGACCTGGTCCGCGACGGGCTGCACGGCAGGCTCGGCCCGTTCGGTGACGAGGTGTACGGCATGGCCATGCTGTACGCGCTCGACCGCCGGGGCGCCGCCGCCGACCTGCGGGCCGCACTGGACACGCACGACTTCGTCCTGCTCGACCGCTACGTGGCGTCGAACGCGGCGTTCGGCGCGGCCCGGCTGCACCAGGACGCGCGCGGGGAGTTCGTGCGCTGGGTGCGGGACATCGAGATCGACCGGTTCGGGCTGCCGGTGCCGCACGCCCACCTGCTGCTGCGCGTCGCCCCGTCGGTCGCGGCGGAACGCTCGACCCGCCGCGCGCTGGCGGACGCCGCCCGGGGCCGCGACACGTGGGAGGCCGACGACGCGCTGCAGGCCAGGGTGGCCGCCGTGTACGACGGCCTGGCGGCCGACGGCTGGCTCGCCCCGTGGCACGTCGTCGACGGCACGACCACCCCGGACGCACACGAACTGGCCAAGAAACTCGCCGAGTAGCCGGGTTGTCCACAGCCACTCCGGTTGTCCACAGGCAAGATCGACATCCGGGCCCCTGTCGGTGACCACTGGTAGACTGGCAAGGCGGGTGGCCCCCGGGAATGGGTGGGGCTTGAGGTGATGTTCCGGGGCGGCGTTTTCGCAGGTCAGCGGGGGTGTGGCTGCTGGGTGTGGCTTACGGGGCGCCCACCAGGTCTTCACCCCACCGGGCTATTTCCGCCGCGATGTCGAGGCGGGCGATCGTGGGGTTGGCCGTCATCTCGTCGGTGATGCGGTCGCGGGGGACGAACCACGAGATCTCGAACTCGAGGCCGTCCGGGTCCTTGCCGTAGAGGGACTTCGAGACGGCGTGGTCCGACGAGCCGACCAGGGCGCCAACGCGCGCGAGCTTCTCCGCGAACTCGGCCAGTTCCGGCAGCGTGCCGACCGACCACGCCAGGTGGTAGAGGCCCACGTCCGTGCCCGGCTTCTGGCCGTTGCCCCGGACGCCGAAGAGGCCCAGGTCGTGGTCGTTGTCCGATTCGGCGGCGCGCAGGAACGCGGCCGTCGGCCTGCGGTGGACCACCGTGAAGCCCAGGACGTTGGTGTAGAAGGCGACGCTGCGGTCCACGTCGCGGACGTAGAGCACGGCGTGGTTGAGCCGTCGGATGCCCATGGCCGTGCTCCTCCGTACGTCCCTGTTCAATCTTCAACAGGTAGATTGCCGCGACCACCTGAAGCGTTACAAGCGATCACGCGGAGTACGGAAACCGGATGAACCGGCCGGGTCTCGCGCACGAGCCCTTCACGAAGTGCGACCATGTAACACATGAAGGCACGTGTGCTGGTAGTGGACGACGACCCGGCCCTGGCCGAGATGCTGACCATCGTGCTGCGGGGCGAGGGCTTCGACACCGCGGTGGTGGCGGAAGGCAACCGGGCGTTGCCCGCGCTGCGCGAGCTCAGGCCCGACCTGGTCCTGCTCGACCTGATGCTGCCCGGCATCAACGGAATCGACGTCTGCAAGGCGATTCGCGCTGAGTCGGGTGTGCCGATCGTCATGCTGACCGCCAAGAGCGACACCGTCGACATAGTGCTGGGCCTCGAGTCCGGCGCCGACGACTACGTCGTGAAGCCGTTCAAGCCGAAGGAGCTGGTCGCGCGGGTGCGCGCACGGCTGCGCCGCACCGACTCCGAGCCCGCCGAGATGCTGTCCATCGGCGACCTCACGATCGACGTGCCCGGCCACGAGGTCACCCGGGACGGCGTCGCCATCCAGCTCACGCCGCTCGAGTTCGACCTGCTCGTGGCGCTGGCGCGCAAGCCGCGCCAGGTGTTCACCCGCGAGGTGCTGCTCGAGCAGGTCTGGGGATACCGGCACGCGGCGGACACCCGGCTGGTCAACGTCCACGTCCAGCGGTTGCGGTCCAAGGTCGAGACCGATCCGGAGCACCCCGAGGTGGTGTTGACGGTGCGCGGTGTGGGGTACAAGGCTGGCCCCCCGTGATCGGACGGTCTTGGTGAAGCGGTTCTTCCGCGCGGTCGCCCGCCACGGCGCCCGCGCGGTCGCTTTCGGGCAGCAACGCGCGGTCTACTTCGGTGAGCTGTGGCGGCGCTCCCTCCAGGTTCGGGTCGTCGTGTCGACGCTCGCGCTCTCCTCGGCAGTGGTGTTCGTGCTGGGCATGGTGCTCCAGAACCAGATCACCGACCGCCTGCTCGAGACCAAGGAGGAGGCGGCGATCGCGGCCACCCGCGACGCGGTCGTGGTGGCGCAGCGCCAGCTGAACGGCCTGAACTCCGCGGTCGACGACGTGCGACCGCGCCTCACCCAGGCGCTGACCCAGCTGACCAGCTCGAGCCCGGACACCGACACGGCCAGCTCGTCGGCGGGCACGTTCGAGCCGGTGCTGGCGAGCAAGCCGCCGATCTCCGCCGACGACGAGGCCATGATCAGCGCGGGCCCGTACGGGGACGTGCCCGGCAGCCTCAAGCACTTCGTCGAGAACCGCAGGCTCGCGGTGCAGATCCACACCGTCGACCGGTCCTCCGGGCGCACCACGTTCCTGATCGTCGGCGCGCCGTTCGGGTCCGGCCAGGAGCCGATGCAGCTGTACATGCTGTTCCCGCTGACCGCCGAGCAGTCCACGATCGGCGTCGTGCAGAGCACGCTGCTCGTCGGCGGTCTCGTGCTGCTGTTGCTGCTCGCCGGCATCGCGAACCTCGTCACCCGCCAGGTCGTCCGCCCGGTCCGCAGCGCGGCACAGGCCGCGGAACGGTTCGCGGGCGGCGAGCTGGACGAACGCATGGTCGTCGTCGGCGAGGACGACGTGGCACGGCTCGCCCAGTCGTACAACGAGATGGCCGAGAGCATCCAGCGGCAGATCAGCCAGCTCGAGGAGTTCGGCACGCTGCAGCGCCGGTTCACGTCCGACGTGTCCCACGAGCTGCGCACGCCGCTGACCACCGTGCGGATGGCCGCGGACGTGCTGCACGCGTCCCGTGAGCAGTTCCCGCCCGGCCTCGCCCGCTCCACCGAGCTGCTGGTCGACGAGCTGGACCGGTTCGAGTCGCTGCTCGGCGACCTGCTCGAGATCAGCCGCCTCGACGCGGGCGTCGAAGAACTCGTCGCCGAGTACATCGACGTGCGGCCCATCGCCGTCCGCGCCGCCCAGGCCGTCGCCACGATCGCCCGCAACGCGGGCAGCGAGATCATCCTCGACCTGCCCGAGGAGGAGGCGGCCGCCGAGGTCGACTCGCGCCGCATCGAGCGGATCCTGCGCAACCTGCTCGCGAACGCCGTAGACCACGGCGACGGGCACCCGGTCCGGCTCCGGATGGCCGTCGACGACAAGGCACTCGCCGTGACCGTCCGCGACTACGGCGTCGGCCTGCGCACCGGCGAGGCCGACCTCGTGTTCAACCGGTTCTGGCGCGCCGACCCGTCCCGCAACCGCCACACCGGCGGCACCGGGCTCGGGCTCGCGATCAGCCTCGAGGACGCCCGCCTGCACGGCGGTGGCCTCGACGCGTGGGGCGAGCCGGGCAAGGGCGCCTGCTTCCGGCTGACGCTGCCGCGCCGCCAGGGCGTCGAGTACACCGGCAACCCGCTGCCGCTGCCGCCACCGGACGCCGACGTGCCGTCCGCGGACGTCGAGCCCCGCGAGGGCGACGCCGTGCGCGTCACGGTCGCCACCGCCGCCGAGACCGACCCCGCCGACCAGGAGCTCGAACCACCGGCTCCCGTCTGGGAGGAGGCACGATGAGACGGCGCCTGCACGTCGGCCTGCTCGCCGGCGCGGTGCTCCTCTTCGCGGGCTGCGCGAACATCCCGGAGGAGTCCACGCCGCACGCCGTGCGCGACAACCAGCCGCTCGTCACCGAGGCCGCCGAACGCCCGCCGACCGCGAACCTCAACGCGTTCGACCTCGTGCGCGAGTTCGTCAAGCGTTCGGGCAACCCCGAGGCCGCGGCCATGTACCTCACGGACAAGGCCAAGGCCGACTGGCCCGCGGACAGCAAGCCGTACGTCATCCACGACACGTTCAGCACCGTGCCCCTGTCCAACGACGACCAGAAGCAGTCCGGTGAGGACCAGGGCGGCGTGGAGTCGGGCCGGGTGGTCGTCGTGCTGCGCGTGACCCAGCTCGGCAGGCTCGGCCCGGACAACGCGTTCGTCCCGCGGATCGGCACACCGGAGTTCAAGGTCGACGTGGTGCGCGAGAAGGGCCAGTGGCGCATCGACGACCCGCCCGACGACGTGTACGTGCCGTACGCGTACTTCAAGACGAGCTACCGCCCCGTCACCGTGTACTACTTCGACCCGGACCTGCGGATCACCGTCCCCGACCAGCGCTACGTGCCGGCCGCACCGGCGTCGGGCCTGCCGGACCGCGTGATCAAGGTCCTGCTGTCCGGCCCGTCCGACTCGCTGCGCCGGTCGGTCGTGTCCCCGCTCGACGGGATCGGGGCCCGCACGAACGTCGTGCCCGACACCGACGGCACGCTCGTCGTCGACCTCAACCCGCTCGGCGACAAGAGCCAGGAACAGCGCGAGAAGATCGCTGCCCAGATCGTCCTGTCGCTGCAGACCGTCACGTCCAGCCGCCTCCGCATCAAGGGCGACAACCAGGACCTGATCCAGGGCCACGGCGACTGGCGCCTGTCCGACATCAAGCAGTACGACGCCGCCACCAAGCCCGGACCCGACCAGCAGGGCCTGATCGTGTCCGGCGGCAGGCTCCGCGAGCTGCGCGACGGCAAACCGGTGCCCGGTCCCGCCGGCGACGGCCAGTACGACGTCGTCAGCGCCGCCCAGTCCATCGACGGCGACCAGCTCGCGGTCGTCACCAGGGTCGGCGGCAAGCTGCGCTTGCGCGTCGGCCGCTACGGCGAGCAGCTGCAGGACATCGCGCTGGACGCCACGAGCATGTCGCGACCGACATGGCGGGTGTCCACCGGTGACCAGGACGCCGGTGAGGTGTGGACGGTCGAGGACGGCAACGTCGTCCGCGTCGTCCGCTCCGGCGACGAGACGTGGCGCTCGGTCGAGGTCAACGCGTCGGCACTGAACGAGAACTTCGGCGACATCACCCACCTCCGCCTGTCCCGCGACGGCACGCGGGCCGCGATCGTCACCAGCAGGGGCTGGGTCGTGCTCGCCGCCGTGGTGCGGGACAAGGACTCGGTCAGCCTGTCGCTGCCGCGCACCCTGTCGCCGACCATGATCGTCAACGCCGTCGGTGTCGACTGGCTCAACCAGCACACGCTGGTGGTCGCCACTGGCCAGCCGCAGATGCCGGTGATCAACCTGTCGCTCGACGGCCTCACCATCGACATCTACGACCCGAACAACCTCCAGCTGCCCGTCCGTGCGGTCACCGCGGCCCCGGACCGCGACGTGGTCGTCACGGACAGCGCCGCCGTGTCGGTCGTGTCCGGCCTCGGGCAGGTGTGGCACCGGCTGCAGAACGGCCAGGGCCCGAACGCGATCCCGTTCTACCCGGGCTGACAGCCACGCATCGGCTCACTCCTTTCGTCTGGGATGAAGGTCGGGGTGGCGCCTAGGTCGCCGTGAACGCCAGTACGGTCACCTCCTCGCTCCCGTGCTGCCGCAACGCGGCCACGCAGGCGGCCGCCGTCGCGCCGGTGGTGATCACGTCGTCGATCAGGACGGCGGACGCCGGGGCGGGCCCCGTGCACCACAGGCGGCCGTGCAGGTTCGCCACCCGCGCGTCCTGGTCGAGGCCCACCGAGTCACGCGCCCGGCCGGACAGCCGCAGCACCGGGGCGACGGACGCCCGGTGTCCGTCGTGGACCAACGCCGACGCGCAGGCCCGTGCCACCGCCACCATGTGCTGCCCGTACCGCGCACGGGCGGCCGCGGGCCGCGACGGTGCGGGCACCAGGACGTACGGTCCTGCCCGGACGGTGGGCAGGGCGCGTGCCAGCGCCCGTCCTAACGGCACGGACAGCTCGTGACGCCCCTTTTCCTTGTAGGCCAGCACGGCGCGGCGCGCGCCGCCCTCGTAGCCCGCGAGGGCGTACGCGGCGCCGAGGCCGGGGCGCGGCACCGGGCGCACCTTCAGCGCCCCCGCGCACTCGGCGCACCAGCTCGTGGCGGGGGCGTCGCAGCCCGCGCAGCGGTTGGGCAGGACCAGATCCAGAATCGAACGCATGGTCGACATGATGCACCAGGGCACCGACAAACGGCCACGAAAGCCCAAGTCACGGAAGGAGGAACCGTCGTCGCCGACAGTCGCGCCAGCGGCGGCGTTTCAACGATCGGCGGAAGGTGCATACCTCCTTCCGAGTGAACTTGTTCGGGGAACTCCGATCACCCGAAGATCGTTGGGGGGATATGGAAGGCACGATCAGTCGATCACCTGGGAAAGCGACCGTGCCTGGTCCGGCTGGCCGAGCGCGATACGCGCGGCCAGCCGGTGAGGCCCAGCGCGCCGAGGCGGGCCACGTTGCGCTCAGTAACACGATCGGGACGGACAAGTTCCCCCACCGAGGGGGCTTTTGCAATGGCACAACGCGAGATAACGTCTCGGCATCAGCTTTCCCGGTTTTCGCAGGGAGGAGGCGAGTAGCCATGCCCCTGGCGCCGGTGGGTCGCTGAGGAGGGGGAGCCCCTCAGCCTCCTGGAGAATCCGATTTCCGGCGCCGCTGTTCGCTCACTATCTCGCTGTTGGCGAGGGAGGTTGTGTATGGACATCGTCGTTAAAGGCCGCAACGTCGAGGTGCCCGATCACTACCGAGTGCACGTCGAGGAAAAGCTGACCAGGCTCGAACGCTACGACCGCAAGGTGATCCGATTCGACGTGGAGCTCTTCCACGAACCCAACCGCAGGCAGTCGAAGAACTGCCAGCGCGTCGAGATCACCGGCAAGGGCAGGGGCCCGGCCGTGCGCGCGGAAGCGTGTGCCGGCGACTTCTACGCCGCGCTCGACGCGGCAGTGACCAAGCTCGAGAACCGGCTGCGCAGGCTGCACGACCGCAGGCGCGTGCACTACGGCCGCCGGAGCCAGACCTCCGTCGCGGAGGCCACCGCGCACACCTCCTCCGAACTTTCCGCGCTGCCCGCCACGAACGGGCGCGCGCAGACCGCGGTGCTGCCCGCGAGAACCGAGCAGGCCGTAGGCCTCCCCGAGGTGCCGGCCCAGCGCTGGGAGAGCGCTGAGGAGGACAACCTCCCCGGCAGGATCGTCCGGGAGAAGGAGCACCCGGCGAAGCCCATGACCGTCGACCAGGCTCTCTACCAGATGGAGCTGGTCGGCCACGACTTCTTCCTCTTCCATGACGCCGACGCCGACAAGCCGAGCGTCGTCTACCGCAGGAGGGGCTTCGACTACGGCGTGATCAGGCTGGTCTGACACGAACCCGCGAAAGCCCCTGGACAGCGGGTCCGGGGGCTTTCGCGTGCGCGGGACCACCGCGGCGCGTACGTCGACGAGAAGGTCGAGGAGGTCACCCGCGAGCCGGCCCGCGGCGAAGATCGACGAACCGGTCTAGGCAGCACGGTTCACGGACGGCCTACGATGGGGGAGGGTGAGACTGCTCTCTCCCTGTCATAGGTGCGCACACGATCCAGCTAGCGAGGTTGAACCTGATGGTGCTGTCCCGGATTCTTCGAGCGGGCGAGGGCAAGACGCTCAAGCATCTGAAGCGGATCGTGGACGAGGTCAACGCCCTGGAAGACACGGTCGTCGACCTGACCGACGCCCAGTTGCGCGCGAAGACCGACGAGTTCCGCAAGCGCTACGAGGCCGACCGGGACCCGGACCTGCCCGAGGGTGAGACCGACGAGGACGCCCTCGGTGAGCTGCTGCCCGAGGCGTTCGCGGTCACCAGGGAGGCCGCCAAGCGGGTGCTCGGCCAGCGCCACTTCGACGTGCAGCTCATGGGCGGCGCCGCGCTCCACCTCGGCAAGGTCGCCGAGATGCGCACCGGTGAGGGCAAGACCCTGACCGCGGTCCTGCCCTCCTACCTGAACGCGATCTCCGGCAACGGCGTCCACGTCGTCACCGTCAACGACTACCTGGCGAAACGTGACGCCGAGTGGATGGGCCGCGTGCACCGCTTCCTCGGTCTCGAGGTCGGCGCGATCCTGTCGGAGATGACCCCGCAGCAGCGGCGCGCCGCCTACCGGGCCGACATCACCTACGGCACGAACAACGAGTTCGGCTTCGACTACCTGCGCGACAACATGGCGTGGAGCCTGGACGACATGGTCCAGCGCGGCCACAACTTCGCCATCGTCGACGAGGTCGACTCCATCCTGATCGACGAGGCGCGGACCCCGCTGATCATCTCCGGTCCCACCGACCAGAACTCCCGCTGGTACCAGGAGTTCGCGCGGATGGCACCGATGATGAAGAAGGACACCCACTACGAGGTCGACGAGCGCAAGCGCACCGTCGGTGTCACCGAGGCGGGTGTCGCCTTCATCGAGGACCAGCTGGGCATCGAGAACCTGTACGAGGCGGCCAACACCCCGCTCGTCGGTTACCTCAACAACGCGCTCAAGGCCAAGGAACTGTTCAAGCTCGACAAGGACTACATCGTCCGCAACGGCGAGGTCCTGATCGTCGACGAGTTCACCGGCCGCATCCTGGCGGGGCGCCGCTACAACGAGGGCATGCACCAGGCCATCGAGGCCAAGGAGAAGGTGGAGATCAAGGCCGAGAACCAGACGCTCGCCACGATCACCCTCCAGAACTACTTCCGCCTCTACAGCAAGCTGTCCGGTATGACCGGTACGGCCGAGACCGAGGCCGCGGAGTTCCAGAACACCTACAAGCTGGGCGTCGTGCCGATCCCGACGAACCGGCCCATGATCCGCATCGACCGCTCCGACCTCATCTACAAGACCGAGGAGGCGAAGTTCGAGGCGGTCGCCGACGACATCGCCGAGCGGCACGAGAAGGGCCAGCCGGTGCTGGTCGGCACCACCTCGGTGGAGCGGTCCGAGTACCTGTCGAAGCTGCTGGTCAAGCGCCGGATCCCGCACAACGTGCTGAACGCGAAGCACCACGAGAAGGAGTCGGCGATCGTCGCCGAGGCCGGCCACAAGGGCGCGGTCACGGTCGCGACGAACATGGCCGGCCGTGGTACCGACATCGTGCTCGGCGGCAACCCCGACCACGTCGCGGAGAACCGGCTGCGGGCACGTGGCCTGGACCCGATCGAGACGCCGGAGGACTGGATCGCGGCGCTGCCCGCGGAGCTGGAGAAGGCCAAGGAGGACGTCCGGGCCGAGGCCGAGGAGGTCCGCGAGGCAGGCGGCCTGTACGTGCTCGGCACCGAGCGGCACGAGTCGCGGCGCATCGACAACCAGCTGCGTGGTCGCTCCGGCCGCCAGGGTGACCCCGGCGAGTCCCGGTTCTACCTGTCGCTGGGCGACGAGCTGATGCGTCGGTTCAACGCCCAGTTCGTCGAGCGCGTCATGGTGACCATGCGGGTGCCGGACGACCAGCCGATCGAGGCGAAGATGGTCACCCGCGCGATCAAGAGCGCGCAGACGCAGGTCGAGCAGCAGAACTTCGAGATCCGCAAGGACGTCCTCAAGTACGACGAGGTCATGAACCGGCAGCGCACCGTCATCTACGGCGAGCGCAACCGGGTGCTGCGCGGCGAGGACCTGCGTGACCAGGTCGAGAACATGATCGTCGACGTGGTGACCGACTACGTGCGCGCCGAGACCGGCGGCGGCTACGCCGAGGACTGGGACCACGAGAAGCTGTGGACGGCGCTGAAGACGCTGTACCCGATCTCGCTGCGGTTCGACGACATCGTCGAGGAGGCCGAGGCCGACGGCAAGGACCTGACCTCGGAGTACCTCGAGGAGATCATCGTCGAGGACGCGAAGCGCGCGTACCGCGAACGCGAGGCCGACATCGACGCGAAGGCGGGTCCGGACGCCATGCGGCGGCTGGAGCGGCAGGTCATGCTGTCGGTGCTGGACCGCAAGTGGCGCGAGCACCTGTACGAGATGGACTACCTCAAGCAGGGCATCGGCCTGCGGGCCATGGCGCAGCGCGACCCGCTGATCGAGTACCAGCGCGAGGGCTACGACATGTTCGCCGGCATGCTCGACGCGCTGAAGGAGGAGTGCGTCGGGTACCTGTTCAACCTGCAGGTCGAGCAGCCGGAGCCGGAGCCGTCGGACGCCGCGTCGCTGCCGTCGGCCGCGGACCGGGTCGTGCGGGCCCAGCGCGCCGTCGCTGCCGCCCAGGCTGCGCAGGCCTCGGCGGCCGCCGAGGCGGCTGCCGCTGAGGAGAAGATCCCGCCCGCGCTGCGGGGGAAGGGGCTCGGGGCGCCCGGTGGGCCGCAGAAGCTGACGTACAGCGGGCCCGCCGAGGGTGGCGGGGTCGAGTCTCGCAACACCGGCGGCAACGGCAGTGGTGGTGCCGGCGGTGCTGGTGGCGGTACGCGCCGGGAGCGCCGCGCCGCTGAGCGGGCCGCCCAGAAGAAGGGCAAGAAGGGGCCTCGTCGGTAGGTCGTTGCTTGAGCGCCCTCATCGCCGGGTTTCCGGTGGTGGGGGCGCTTTGGCGTGGGTGGGGCGGCCGCCGGCCCCCGGTTTCCAGCGTAACGGGTGGCACCGACATCCGGTCCTGCGTCGAGGCGGGTTATCCACAGGTGGCCGGGTTGTCCACAGATCCGCGCTGAGCCCCGGAATTGTCGGTGGGGACCGGTAGACTGGCATGGCGGGTGGCCCCCGGGATCGGGTGGGGGTTGCCGTACGTACTGGGGGCGGCGTTTTCGCAGGTCAGAGGCTTGTGGTGGCTTGTTTGGCGCTGCGCTGACGTCTGAAAGGCGCGTTCGGGACAGTGTGCGAGGTCGGGTGCGGTGCCGAGGGTGGGCGCTGAGGAGCCAGCCCGCGGAGCGTGTCATCCGGAGACCTGCCCGTCCGGCGAGGACCCCGGAAAGGAACCCACTCAAGGGGCTACAGCAGCTCCAGCAGGAACGGCAGCTCCTCCGGCGCGTACCAGGCCAGTTCGTGGTCCTCGGCCTCGCCGAGGGCGAACTCCGCGTCCCCGTCGCCCAGGTCTGCCTGGTCCACCACCGCGGCCGCGGCCCGGACCGCGGGTTCCGCGTCCGAGGTGTCCAGGTGGACCGCCGCTATCTGTTTCAGCTGCACGGGGCCCGCGAGGCGCACCACGGCGTAGTCCAGGTCCGGGCGCAGTGTGGCGCCGTCGACGTCCGCTGACACGACGGCTCGTCTCGGGAGGACCAGTTCCGGGTCCTCCTCGAGCTCGGCCGCCAGCAGGCGGAGTGACGCGCGGGCCGCCTCGAGCATGGCCGCGTACTCCAGCTCCTCCGACGACCCCGACGCATAGGACTCGCGCAGCATCGGTGTCAGCGCGAACGCCGTGTGGTTCACGGCGGACAGTTCACCCGCGGCGTTCAACGTCCGCAGCATCAACACCGTGGCCGGTATGTAGACCCTCACCGTGCTCCCGTTCCCCGTTCGGCGGGCAAGGCCTAGATCCTGGCACACCGGTGACGTGCGATGCTCTCGCCCGTGGACGGCCAATCACCGAAGGACCGGTTCGTGACCGTGTTCGGTCGCAAGCCCGTGCTGGAGGCGCTCGCCGACCGGCGGCTCGACGTGGACAAGGTCATCCTCGCCGACAACGCCCGCGGCGCCGCTGCCAGGGAGATCCTCGACGCCGCGGGCGCGCGGTCCGTGCGGGTCGAGCGGGCGAGCGCGCACCGGGTGAAGGTGCTGGCGGGGAACGGGAAGCAGGACCAGGGGGTGCTCGCCGACGTCGTGGCGCCCCGCATGCGGCGGCTCGCCGACGGGCTCGCCGCCCGGCCCGCCACGGTCCTGGTGCTCGACGGGATCACCACCCCCGCCAACGTCGGGATGATCCTGCGCACCGCGACCGCCGCCGGGGTCGAGGGCATCGTGGTGCCCCGGCGTGGCGTGGCGAGCATCGACCCGCTGGTCGTGAAGGCCTCCGCGGGCGTCGCCTTCCACGCGCCCGTCCTGCGCTGCTACACGGCCGAGGAGGCCTGCGCCGCCCTCCGCGCGGCCGGCTATCCCCTGTTCGCGATGGACGGCGCCGCTCGCCAGACGCTGTTCGACGCCGAACTGCCCAAGCGGGCCGCCTACGTGCTCGGCGGGGAGACCGCCGGGGTGAGTCCCGAGGTCCGCAAGCACGTCACGGGCCTGGTCGCCATCCCCATGTCGGGTGGCGTGGAGTCGTTGAACGTGGCCAGCGCGGCCGCCGTCCTGTGCTTCGAACTGGTGCGCCGACACCGACAGTGAGCGGGCCATCCCATGGAGTGGTCTTTGTCCCGGTAGGACATTCCGCCCGCTCAGTAGGGCATGACCGTTCCCGCTCTGCACGACGACGAGCCGTACCGGCAACTCCACGTCCGGCAACTGCTGGACTACGAACCCGGCGACGCCGACGGGCCGCCCATGCGGTGGTCGAGTCTGCGGCCCGCGAGTGGTCCGCAGCTGCGGCTGGTGCCACCGCTGCTCGAACCGGACGGGCCGCCGGTGCCGCCGTCGGCGCTCGCGCAGGTGTTGCAGCGGGTGCTGGAGGTGCTGGACGGCCGGCGGCCGGTCGGGCAACTGCGGTCGCTGCTGCCGGACGCGGCGTTCGAGGCGTTGCTGACCAGGCTGCGGACGGTGCGGCCGGGCGTCCGCCACGTGCTGCGCGGGCTGCGGACGTGCTACCCGGTGGCCTCGGTGGTCGAGGTGAGCGCGGTGATCGGGATGCGTTTCCCCGAGGGGCGCGAACGGGTGGTGGCGGCCGCCGCGCGGTTCGAGAGACACGACGAGAGATGGCTGTGCGCGGCGCTGCGGATCCTGTGACGGGTCACGCCTCCAGCACGATCTTGCCCGTCGCCTTGCCGTCCATCAGCAGGCGCAGGCCCTTCGCGGCCTCGGCCATCGGCAGCCGCTGGTCGATGGGCGGGACCAGCGTGCCCGCGGCCACCAGCCGGTACACCTCCGCCAGCGCCCGGTTGAACGACGGCCCCGCCTTCACGTAGTAGAACGTGGCCCGGCGGCCCCGTGCCCGGCCGAGCGCCTTGCCCAGCCACCACGACGCGAACCGGCGGATCGTGCGCAGGTACGGGACCAGCCAGTGGTTGTTCTCGTCGAGGGTGGTGGCGCTGCCGTAGTTCACCAGGACGCCGCCGTCGGCCAGCATGTCGTAGGACACCTGCAGGCTGTCGCCGCCCAGGTGGTCGAACACCGCGTCCACGCCGCCCGGCGCCAGCTCACGCACCCGCGCGGGCACGTCCTCGGTCCGGTAGTCGATGGGGGTCGCGCCGAGCGCACGCACGGCCTCGTGCTTCGCCGCGGACGCGGTGCCGAGCACCCGCGCGCCCGCCGCGACCGCCGCCTGCACCAGCAGCGTGCCGACCCCGCCGGACGCGCCGTGCACCAGCACCGTCTGGCCCGGCCGCACCTTCGCGGCCGCGTTGACCATCTGCCACGCGGTGACGCCGTTCATCGTGGCCGCGGCGGCGACGCCGGCGTCGAGGCCGTCGGGCACCGGCACGAGCCGGTCCGCTTTCACGACCACGTGGGTGCGCCACGCGCCGGTGACCACCAGGGCCGCCACCCGGTCGCCCACGGCCACCCCGGTCACGCCCTCGCCCAGCGACGTGACCTCGCCGACCAGGTCGTAGCCCGGCACGAACGGGTACCTCGGCTGCATCGGGTAGCGGTGCTTGAGCATCTGCACCTCGGCGAAGCTCACGCCGGTCGCCAGCACCCGCACGCGCACCTCGCCGCGCCCCGGTGCGGCCGCGTCCGTGTCGTCGATGCGCAGCTTCTCCGGGCCGCCCCGGTCGGTCAGCACGATCTCCATGTCAGCTCCTTGAGTTAGAAGGTCTAACACAAATTAGAGCCAGTTAGGACGATGCTGTCAAGCGGGCGGCGCGCACCCGTCGGAAGGCGTGACACTATGGCGGTACATCCGCCGAGAACGGTCACAAGCCGTCCGAGTTCCGAGGAGGCGAGCCAACCCATGGACGCCGTTTCGTCCGTGCCCGAGCCGGCCAACGAGCCGGTGCACAGCTACGCGCCGGGCAGTGCCGAGCGCGAGTCGCTGCAGCGCAGGATCGCCGAGCTGGAGGGTGAGCGGCACGAGCTCACGATGACCATCGGCGGGGAGCGGCGGATGGCGGGCGGGGACCCCATCGACGTCGTTCAGCCGCACGACCACCAGCACGTGCTCGGCGTGTCCGCGCAGGCCACGGCCAAGGACGTGGCCGACGCCGTCGCCGCGGCGAAGCAGGCCGCCCCAGCCTGGCGCGACCTGCCGTTCGACGAGCGGGCCGCGGTGCTGCTGCGTGCCGCCGACCTGCTGGCCGGCCCGTGGCGCGACACCCTCAACGCCGCGACGATCCTCGGCCAGTCGAAGTCCGCGCAGCAGGCGGAGATCGACAGCGCCTGCGAGCTGATCGACTTCTGGCGGTTCAACGTCGCCTACGCGCGCCGCATCATCGAGGAGCAGCCCGCGTCGAGCCCCGGCGTGTGGAACCGGTTCGACCACCGGCCGCTCGACGGGTTCGTCACCGCGATCACCCCGTTCAACTTCACCGCGATCGCCGGCAACCTGCCGACCGCGCCCGCGCTCATGGGCAACACGGTCGTGTGGAAGCCGTCGCCGACGCAGCAGCTGGCCGCGCACTACACGATGCGCCTGCTCGAGGCCGCCGGCCTGCCGCCCGGTGTGATCAACATGGTGACCGGCGACGGCGCCGCGGTCAGCGAGGTCGCGATGACCGACCCCGACTTCGCCGGCCTGCACTTCACCGGCTCCACCAAGACGTTCAAGCACCTGTGGCGCCTGATGGGCGAGCAGCTCGACACCTACCGCTCGTACCCGAGGATCGTCGGCGAGACCGGCGGCAAGGACTTCGTGGTCGCGCACCGCTCCGCCGACCCGGCCGCGGTCGTCACCGGGCTCGTGCGCGGCGCCTTCGAGTACCAGGGCCAGAAGTGCTCGGCCGCGTCCCGCGCCTACATCTCGCGGTCGCTGTGGGAGAGCGGGGTGCGTGAGCGCCTGGTCGACATCACGAACTCGCTGTCCTACGGCGACGTCACCGACTTCAGCCACTTCGGCGGCGCCGTGATCGACGCGCGGGCGTTCGCCAAGCACAAGGACGTCCTGGCCCGCGCGGCGAACACCGCGACGCTGGAGGTGCTCACCGGCGGCACGGCGGACGACTCGGTCGGCTACTTCGTGCAGCCCACCGTCCTGCTCGGCTCCGACCCGACCGACGAGGTGTTCACCACCGAGTGGTTCGGCCCGATCCTCGCCGTCTCGGTGTTCGACGACAGCGACTACGGCAAGGTGCTGGAGCTGGTCGACACGTCCACCCCGTACGCGCTGACCGGCGCGGTGTTCGCCACCGACCGCGCCGCCATCGAGGAGGCCCACCGCACGCTGCGGTTCGCGGCGGGCAACTTCTACGTCAACGACAAGCCGACCGGCGCGGTCGTGAGCCAGCAGCCGTTCGGCGGCAGCCGCGGCTCGGGCACCAACGACAAGGCGGGCTCGATCTACAACCTGCAGCGCTGGGTGAGCCCGCGCTCGGTCAAGGAGACGTTCGTCCCGCCGACCGAGCACGGGTACCCGCACATGGGCTGAGTCAGTGCACGCAGGGCACGCCGGGCGACGGCGGCGTGCCCTGCTGCCCGGCCACGTACCGCTTGACCTCGGCCGGGTCGACCTCGATCGCGGCGCCCTGCGGCGTGCCGACGTCGATCTGCCGGACCGGGATCGTGCCGACGTGCAGCGACGTCGACCGGGCGAGCGCCGCCACGAAACCGAGCAGGTCGAGGTCGGTGTCGGTCTGGACCCGCCGGTGCACCGCGTCGTACAGGGCCTGCAGGTCGACGCGCGGCAGCTTGCTCGACAGGCCGCTCAGGAACGCCTGCTGGCGGGCCACCCGGTCGAGGTCCCCGTTCGGCAGCCCGTGGCGCTGGCGCACGAACGCGAGCGCCGCGGCGCCCTCGAGCTTCTGCTGGCCCGCGGGGAAGTGCGCGCCCGAGTACCGGTCGTCGACGGCGTTCCGCAGGCACACCGGCACCCCGCCGACCGCGTCGGCGACCGCCGCGAGTGCCGACATGTCGACGACCGCCCAGTGCTCGGCCCGCACCCCGGTCAGGCCCTCGACGGCGTCGACCAGCGACAGCATGCCCTTCGTCGCGTAGATCCGGTTCAGCTTGTCCTGCCCGGTCCAGGTGTCGCGCGGGATCGACGTGAGGGTGACCGCGCCGTTCTCGTGGGTCCGGGTGAGCACGATCGTGTCGGTGCGGTCCTCCTCGTCCACCCCGACGACCAGCACGCTCGTCGGCGGCACGGTGGCGTGCTGTTCGGCGGCGGGCGGGGCGGGCGCGCTGCGGCGGAACACCTCGGGCACCAGGAACGCGGCGACCGCCACGACGACCGCGACCGCGGCGGTGGCGAGCACGACCCCGTACCGCCTGCGCGGCCCGCTCCGCAGCGCCTCGAGCACGTCACGGCCGTCGGTGGCACGCGCGGCCTGGTCGGCGAACGCGTCCCGGATGAGCTGGTCGGTGCGGTCTTCGGTCATGAGTAGGCCTCACTCACGTGGTGCTGGGCGGCGCGCAGGGTCGACAGGGCGCGGGAGATGTGGCTGCGGACGGTGCCCGCCGAGCAGCCGAGCAACTCGGCGATCTCGGCGTCCGTGCGGTCCTCGTAGTAGCGGAGCATGAGCGCGGCCCGCTGCTTGCGGGGCAGCGTGGCGATCCGCTTGCGCATGGCGTCGCGTTCCGCGTACGCCGTGGCCGGGTCGGCGGTGGGCGTCCCCAGTTCGTCGAGCATCGCGTGCGACACCGCGCGCGCCGCCCGGCGCCGCCGCCACGAGAGGTACTCGTTGACGATCATCCGGCGGACGTAGGAGTCGCGGCCCCGCAACGCGCCGATGTGCGACCACTTGCGCTGCGCCCGCAGCAGCACCTCCTGGACCACGTCCTGCGCGAGGTGCGGATCGCAGGTCAACGCGGTGGCGAACCGCAGAAGGCGGTCGAGCCGGTCGACCACGTACTGGTCGAAGCTGTCCAGCACCACGACTCCGTTCTGTTCTGGTGACGGTCGACCGTAGAACGTCGTGGCACACCTGTTCTGTTGAGTCGCGCGACGGACTTTCTCGTCAGGCGGTCACCCAGGCCCGCAGTGCCCGCAACCGGGCCTTGGCCGCCGACGGCAGGCGCTCGTCGGTGATGGCCGTGTCCAGTGTCGCGAGCGCATCGTCGCGGTGGCCGCACCGCACGAGCCGGGACGCCGCGGTGAGCCCGTGCGCGACCTCCGCACCGTGACGCCGGAGCACGTCCAGCCACAACGTGACAGCGGGGGCCAGGAGACCCGCCTCGGCGAACTCGTTCGCGGCGGCCAGCCTGCCCCGTGCGGGCACGTCCCGTGACAGCAGCTCGGTCAGGACGTCGTCGGCACCGGCGGCCCCGGTGAGCTTCAGCCAGGTGCCGACCGGGCCGTCGACGTCCTCGCCGTCCAGGCTGTCGACGACCGACAGGTGAGCGACCGTGCGTGCCTCGTCCGCGCGGCCGGCCTGAGCCAGCGCTTCGGCCAGGTTTGCCTGGCGTCCCGAGGAGCTGTCGGGAGCCGTCCGGATCGCCGCGGTCAGCCAGCCGTCCGCGACCTCCGGGCCCATGTCGTCGACGAGGTCCACCGCCGTGTCGATGAGCGTGTCCGCGTCGGTGTGCCCGCGCGCCGACAGGTCGTCGCCCAGGTCAGGGTGCCCCGCCTCGTAGAGGGCGATCGCCGCCTGCACCCGGTGCCGGAGGCCGAGGCCACGTGCGATGCGGTGGATCGCCTCGGCCTCACCGCGCTCCCCGGATTCCAGCAGGGCCTCCGCGGCGAACCAGAACTCGTAGGGCGAGATCGCCGGGTCCGTCAGTGCGTCACGGACGAGGTCCCTGGCGGCCGGGGAACTCCGGACGTCGAACCGCGCGCGTGGGAGCTGGGCGACGTGCTTCGCGCCGAGGTGTTCGTTGCCGGCGATGAGCTGGAGCAGTTCGTCCGACGAACCGCAGCTCACGAACACCCTGGCGGCGGTCACGAACCTGAGCCAGTCGATGTGCGGCCGCGTCACGGCCAGCCGGGCGAAGTCCGTCGCGATCCTCGGGTGGTCGTGCCGCAGCGCCTGTGCGGCCGCGACCAGTTGCCGGACCGACCTCCCTTCGGCGGCCGCCCCGAGGCCGGCGTCCGCACCCCGTGCCTTCGCGATCGTGGTGATCGCGTCCGCGAACTCGTCCGGGGAGGTCGTGGGCATCGCGAGAGCCAGCTCCGCGGCCCAGACCGCGTCGTCCGGGCAGCCCGCCCGCACGGCGAGGTCGGCGAGCACGCTCCAGTCCGCCGGGTCCTCGTCCCAGTCGTCGACGATCCGCAGGCCGTCGGTGGCCAGCGGCAGCTCCGCACCGGGCTGGACCCTCGGATCGGCACGCAGCCGCGCGCACAGGCCGCGGACGAGACGGCGGGCCCGCTCGGCCGATCCGATGTCGAGCAGCAGCGAGACCGCCGCCATCGTGGTCAGGTGGTCGTGCCCGGAGCGCTCGGCCATCCGGACGAGCACGTGGCCCGCCCGTTCCACGCCGTCCGGCACCAGGTCCGGCAGCGCCATGACCGATCGCTTGACGGCGGCGAGGGTCGCGTGCTCGCAGAACCGCTCCAGCCACCGGGCGGCGCCTTCCGGTTCGGTGAGGCGGCCGAGGACGATCGCGCACTCGATCCGTGTCGCTTCCGCGAGTTCCGGCCGGTCGCGCAACTCCTGGAGCCGAGACAGCGTCGGCGCACCGAGTGATTCCGGCGCGAACGACCCCAGGACTTCACCGATTTCCTCGACGTCGTCCCACGGGTCCGCGCACACGCCGTTGGCGAGGACGGCGTCCACCAGCCGCCGGACGACGGCGTCCGCGAGGCCGGGCGCCACGACGACCTCCTCGGCCAGCAGACGGCCCGCCAGCAGCACCTCGTTCTTGGTGCGTGCCAGCAGGGTCGTCAGCACCTTGCCGACGTCGTGGTTCTCCCGTCCCCACAACACGAACGTGAACAACGCGAAGTTCTGGTTGGCGCCGGTGAGCCCCTTCTCGATCCACCCGTCCAGGTCGGGGAAGTCGGCGGGGATCGTGCCCGCGCGGCTGCGGGCGGCGAGGAACTCGGCGAACGAGTGGTGGCGGAACCGGAGGTCGTTCTCGGTCGCGGTGAACACACCGGTGCTCGACAACAGGGCCTGCAGGTCCACCTGCCACGACTCCGGCAGGTCGTCGCGGCGGGCGCGTACCCAGTCGTACGCGGCCTCGGACAACGGCGCCTCGGTCTCCATCCGGTGCACGGCGAGGTGTTCGACGATCTCGACGCGGTGCTGGTGCGCCCATTCCAGCAGCGCCAGCCGTGCCGGGTGGTCGTGCAGGGAGCGGCGCAGCTCGGCCATGGTGTGGCGCCGCCCGGGGTTGTCGTCGAGCAGGTACGCCATGAAGCGGTCGTACAGGTCGACCCGGCTGTTCGGCAGCGGCCGGTTCGGTTCGAGTGTCTTCGCGATGGCCGCGATGGTGGCCAGCAACGGGTTGCGGACCAGGTCCCGCAGCCTGCCGTCGCGGACCTGCCGGACGAACTCCTCCGCCCGCGCCGTCACGTCGATCGGGCTCTGCGCGCGGAACCAGAACTTGGCGAAGTCCACCAGCTCGACCGGGCTGAACGGCTGGAGCGCGTACGTCTCGACGCCCGCGCGCACCAGCGGGGCGAGTTCACCTGCGGGCAACGGCCGGGTGGTGATCACCAGCCGCTGGTCGTCGCTCCTGCGGATCTGGTGTGCGATCGCCTCGATCACCTGCGCCCGCGTCTCCGGTTCCACGATCTCGTCGAGGCCGTCGACGAACACGAGCCAGCGGGCGCCCATGGCGCGGCGCGCGAACAGTTCCGGTTTCGGCCGCTCGACGAGGAGCCGGCCCAGCATCTCTTCCGCACCCGCGGCCAGGAGCACGGCCCAGGCCTTGTTGTCGGCCAGCGCACGGGCTGGGACGCGCAACGGCAGCACCGGTTCGGCGACGGGAGCCGGGCCGGTGCGGTCGCTGAGCCAGAGGTCGCAGATCTGCTGCACGTACATGTAGCCCACGGTCGACTTCCCGCTGCCCGGGTCGCCGGTGATCATCAGGTGACCGCTGCGGTTGAGCGCCTCGTTGACGGTCAGCGTGCGCTCGCCGGTGTCCGCCGCCTGCTTGTGTTGCTGGTCCTGCCCGCGCTCGACGGTGTGGGTGCGGATGTTCTGTTGCACGTACACCTGGGTCAGCTCGGGTTGCTTGACGCCGAGGAGCTTGTACGGCAGGGACTCGGTGGCCTGGTGTTGCGCGGTCATGAGGTCGCGCAGCGCGCGCGGCAGCTCCGGCCGGTCCGCCCACGACGTCAGCGGCGCCACGTCCTGGTCCTCGGGCGCACCCACGTTGACGGTGACGTGGTCGATGCTGCCCGCCTGCACGACCGGGCCCGTCACGTGCCCGCTGATCTCGTTGCGCCACTCGGCCATGACCACGTTTCTACCGCGTCGTGAACGCGGACGCGGCGACCGGGCAACAGTAGGTGGCGTACCGATCACTAGCTGGAGCGGCGGCCGGACAGGTGCCGCCGTGTTCGCACTGGAGGGGCTGATGATCCACAAACGGGGTAGAGCGGGCCTGCTCGCCGCGGCGATGGCCGCGAGCGTGGTGGTGCCCGTGCTGGGGGCGCCCGGCGCCGCGGCCGCACCGGGGGCGTCGTCGCCGGGTGGGCCGACCGTCACGTTGGTGACCGGGGACGTGGTCACGGTCGGCGGGCCGCACGGGGTGCGGGTGCGGGCCGCGAAGGGCCGGGAGCACGTCTCGTTCTTCACGCGCGAGGACGAGCAGGGGGACACGCACGTCATCCCCGAGGACGCGGTTTCGCTGCTGTCGCAGGGGAAGCTCGACCCGCGGCTGTTCGACGTCACCGAGCTGGTGCGCTCGGGGTACGACGACGCGTCCCGCACGACGCTGCCCTTGATCGTCGACGGGGCGTCGCCGCGGGCCAAGGGTGCCCGGGTCACCAGGGAGCTGCCCGCGATGGGGGCGACCGCGGTGTCCGTCGAGCGGTCCGCCGCCTACTGGCCCGCTGTCCAACGTGCCCAAAAGGTCTGGTTGGACGGGCCGGTGAAGGCCAGCCTCGACCACTCCGTGCCGCAGATCGGCGCCCCCGAGGCCTGGGCGGCGGGCCACACCGGTGCCGGGGCGACCGTCGCCGTGCTCGACACGGGGATCGACGTCACGCACCCCGACCTCGCCGACGCGGTCACGCAGGGCAGGAACTTCACCGACAGCGACACCGAGGACGACCGGTTCGGGCACGGCACGCACGTCGCCTCGATCATCACCGGCGCCGGGGACAGGTACCAGGGTGTCGCGCCGGATGCCAAGCTGCTCAACGGGAAGGTGCTGGACGACTTCGGCGGCGGCATGGAGTCGTGGATCATCGCCGGGATGGAGTGGGCCGCGGCCAGTGGCGCCGACGTCATCAACATGAGCCTCGGCGGGTGGCCCACCGACGGGTCCGACCCGATGTCGCAGGCGGTCGACCGGATCACCGAGGAGACCGGCGCGCTGTTCGTGATCGCCGCGGGCAACTCCGGGCCCGGCGCCGAGACGGTCAGCAGCCCCGGCGCCGCGGACGCCGCGCTGACCGTCGGCGCCGTGGACCGCGACGACCAGCTCGCCGAGTTCTCCAGCCGCGGCCCGCGGTGGGAGGACGGCGCGATCAAGCCCGACATCACCGCGCCGGGCGTGGACATCGTCGCCGCCAAGGCCAAGAACGGCATCATCGGCGACCCCGTCGGCGACAGCCACATGGCGCTCTCCGGCACCTCCATGGCGGCGCCGCACGTCGCGGGCGCGGCGGCCATCGTGGCCGCGCAGCACCCGGACTGGCAGGCAGGCCAGCTCAAGGCGACGCTCATGGGCTCCGCGAAGCCGAACGACGAGCTGACCGTGTTCGAGCAGGGCGCGGGCCGGGTCGACGTCGCGGCCGCCACGACCGCGACCGTGTACGCGTCCCCCGCGAGCCTGAGCAACGGCACCGCGCAGTGGCCGCACGACGACGACCAGCCGATCACGAAGACGCTGACCTACACCAACACCGGCACCGAACCGGTCACGCTGGACCTCGCCGCGCACGTCACCGGCCCGGACGGAACCACGCCGCCGCAGGGGATGTTCACGGTCGAGCCGGCGCGGCTGACCGTGCCGGCCGGCGGGCAGGCCGGCGCCACCGTCACCACCGACACGAAGGTCGAGGCGCCGGACGGTGTCTACAGCGGCGTGCTCACCGCGACCGGCGGTGACCGCGCGGTCCGCACGCCCATCGCCGTGAACCGGGAGGTGGAGAGCTACGACGTGACGCTCCACTTCCTCGACCACGACGGCAAGCCGACCGACCTGTACGGCTTCCGGTTCGTGAACGTCGCGACCCCCAAGGCGTACCTGCCCTACGACCCGTCCGGCACGGTGGTCGCGCGGCTGCCGAAGGGCGAGTTCTACTTCGAGGCCACCGTGCAGAAGGAGGTCGGCGAGTACGACTACCGCAACGCCTGGTTCGCCGAACCCGCGTTCACCGTCACCGGGGACACCGAGCTGACCGTCGACGCACGGGACGCCGGGCCGGTCGGGTTCACCACCGACAGGCCGAACGCCGACGAGGGCAGCGCGGTGTTCCAGTTCGCCCTGCGCACCGACTGGGGCGACACGGGCCTGACGGCGTACATGGGCAGCTTCGACGACGTCACCATCAAGCCGGCCGAGACCACGAAGGAGGACCGGTTCACCTTCACCGCCGAGGCGCACATGGCGGAGCGGAAGGGTGAGTCGTTCGAGGGGAGCCCGTACCTGTACCACCTGCGGCACACCGAGAACGGCACCGTGCCCGCGACGCTGCGGTGGCGGGTCCGGGACCGGCAGCTCGCGAAGGTCAGCGGCCAGTACGCGGCCGGCACGCCCGGCATGATCGGTATCCGGGCCGGGTTCCTGCCGCTCCGGCTGCCGTCGACGCTGACCGAGTTCTACACGCCGGACGTGCCGTGGCAGGACGAGTTCTACGAGGCACCGGACCTGGAGTCGTTCCCGGACCTGGGGCTCTACCAGGTGACACCGAAGACCTACCGGCTCGGCCGCACCACCACGGAACGCTGGAACGCCGGGGTGTTCGGGCCCGCCTTCCCCCGCTCCCCGTACGACGGCGACTTCGCGGGCAGGCTCGGCGACGACACCCGTTTCGACCTGCCGCTGCACGCCGACCAGGACGGGGGACGGATCGGGTACGGCCGGTCCGAGGGCAGCACGACGCTCCTGCGTGACGGCGAGGTGGTCGCCGAGGAGCCGTACCCGGGCGGCCTGCGGGCGATGCTCCCGCCGGAACGGGCCGAGTACACGCTGCGCACCACCGCGACGCGGGCGGCCCGTCTGTCCACTGAGGTCACCGCGGAGTGGACCTTCGCGTCGGGGCACAACGGTGGCGCCGACCCGGTCTTCCTGCCGCTGCTCGCGGTCCGGTTCGCGCCGGAGCTGGACGACCACAACGCGGCACCGGCCGGGAAGCGGTTCACGATCCCGGTCTACGTGCAGCGCAACGGGTCCGCCAGGGCCGGTACGGGCACCCCGGTGATCGAGGTGTCCTACGACGACGGCAAGACGTGGCGGCAGGCGAAGGTCACCCGTCACCACGGCGGCTGGCAGGCGAAGGTCGAGCACCCGGCGGACGCGGAGTTCGTGTCGCTGCGGTCGTCGGTGTCCGACCGGGACGGCAACGCCCAGACGCAGACGGTGATCCGCGCCTACGCGCTGACGTAGGCAACCCGGCGCCCTCCGGATGGCGTTTCTGATCTCGGAAACGTCCATCTGGAGGGCAGATGATTCGCACACGGGCTCTGCTGGGCCTGATCGCCGCGGCGGTGGCCGCGAGCGTGGTCGTACCGGTGGCGGGTGCCGCACCAGGCGTCGCGGCGCCCGCCGCCGGGCCGATCGTCACGCTGCTGACCGGCGACAGGGTCGTGGTCGGCGGCAGGTACGGGGCGCGGGTGCTCCCGGCCGCCGGCCGGGAGCACGTCGCGTTCCAGGTCCGGCGGGACGTCGGCGGCGACACGCACGTCGTCCCGTCCGACGCGGTTCCGTTGCTGGCGCGGGGAAAGCTCGACCCGCGCCTGTTCAACGTGACCGCCCTGGTGCGCGCGGGCTACGACGACGCGTCCCGCGGGACCCTGCCGTTGATCGTGGCCGGGGCCGCGCCGAAGGCCGCGGGCGCGACGGCGAGCCGCGCACTGCCCGCCATGGGGGCGACCGCGGTGTCGGTCGACCGGTCCGCCGCCTACTGGCCGACCGCGCGGCGCGCCGGCAAGGTGTGGCTGGACGGCCCGGTGCGGGCGAGCCTCGACCGTTCGGTGCCGCAGATCGGCGCACCGGAGGCGTGGGCCGCCGGGCACACGGGGGCGGGCGCGACGGTCGCGGTGCTCGACAGCGGCATCGACGGCACGCACCCCGACCTGTCCGGCGCCGTGGTCGGCGCCCGGAACTTCACCGGCAGCGACACCGAGGGCGACCGCTACGGCCACGGCACGCACGTCGCCTCGATCATCACCGGCGCGGGCGACCCGTACCGCGGTGTCGCGCCGGATGCCACGCTGCTCGACGGAAAGGTGCTGGACGACTCCGGCGGCGGCCAGGAGTCGTGGATCATCGCCGGGATGGAGTGGGCCGCCGCGCACGGCGCGGACGTGGTCAACATGAGCCTCGGCTCGTTCTTCGGCAGCGACGGCACCGACCCGCTGTCGCAGGCCGTCGACCGGATCACCGCCGCGACCGGCACGCTCTTCGTGGTCGCCGCGGGCAACAGCGGCCCTGGCGAGGGCTCCATCAGCAGCCCGGGCGCCGCCGACGCCGCGCTGACCGTCGGCGCGGTCGACCGGGACGACCGGCTGGCCGAGTTCTCCGGCCGCGGCCCGCGGCTCGGCGACCACGGCCTGAAGCCCGACATCACGGCGCCCGGCGTGGACATCGTCGCGGCGCGGGCGAACGACGGCGGCCACGTCTCGATGTCCGGCACCTCCATGGCCGCGCCGCACGTCGCGGGCGCGGCGGCGATCCTCGCCGCGCAGCACCCGGACTGGGCCGCGGACCAGCTCAAGGGCACGCTCATGGGCACCGCGCGGCCGAACGGCACGCTCACGGCCTTCGCACAGGGCGCCGGCCGCGTCGACGTCGCCGCGGCGACGACGGCCACGGTGTTCGCGCGGCCCGCGAGCATCGACAACGGCATCGCGCAGTGGCCGCACGACGACGACCAGCCGATCGCGAAGGCGGTGACCTACACCAACTCCGGCACCGCGCCGCTCACCCTGGAGCTGGCGGCCGACGTGCCCGGTGCGCCACCGGGGATGTTCACGGTCGAGCCCGCGCGGCTCACCGTCCCGGCAGGCGGGCAGGCGAGCGCGACCGTCACCACCGACACCCGGGTCGAGGCGCCCGACCGCCGGTACACCGGTGTGGTCACCGCGACCGGCGGCGGTCAGCGCGTCCGCACCCCGATCGCCGTGGACCGCGAGGTCGAGTCGTACCCGGTGACCGTCGACGTGCGCGACTTCGACGGCGAGGCCACCGACATGTACCTGCTGTCGTTCACCGGCCTCGACGAGAAGGTCGCGGTCGCGCCGTGGGAGGCCGACGGCACGGTCGTCGCCCGCCTGCCGAAGGGCCGCTACCACCTGTCGGCCAGTGTCTACACCCCCAGGGACGCCGAGGACTTCCGCTTCGCCGACATCGTCGAGCCCGCGTTCGCCGTCGACGGCGCCACCTCGTTCACCGTCGACGCGCGGGAGGCGGCACCGGTCGGGTTCACCGTCGACGAGCCGACCGCCGTGCCTGCCCTGTCGGTGATCACCGTGTCGGCCGCGACCGCGTGGGGCGCGAGCCGTTCGTCGCTGCACCTGTCGTCGCTGGACGACTACTTCGTCCGCCCGTCCACCACGGCGGACGACGGGTTCGGCATCTCCTTCGACACCCACATGGCCAAGCCGAACGGCCCGTTCTACGACGACAGCCCGTACCTGTACCACCTGCGGCACAGCGAGACCGGCGCGGTGCCGGGCACGCTGCGGTGGCGCGTGCGGGACCGCGCGCTCGCGACTGTGCGGACCGGGTACGCGCAGGGCACGCCGGGACTGCTGGGCCTGCGCGAAGGCATGTTCGCCATGGCGCTGCCCGCGACGGTCACCGAGCACTACACCCCCGGCGTGCCGTGGGAGAACGTCTTCTACGAGGTCGTCGACACCGAGACGCTCGAGATCAGGTCGGACAGCTTCCAGCTCGACGCCAGGACCTACCGGGCAGGCCGCACCGCGGAACGCTGGAACGTCGGGGTCCGCGGTCCCGCGCTGCCGCACAACCCGTACGGCGACCACCACAACGCGGGCCGCACCGGCGACCGGCTCGCGTTCGAACTGCCGCTGCTGGCCGACCAGGACCCGGGCCGCGCCGGGTTCCCGTCGGGCGGGCGCATGACGTTGCTGCGGGACGGCGAGGTCGTCGGCGAGCAGCCGTCGGCGTCCTACGGCGTGTTCGACGTGCCGCCGGAGCGGGCGACGTACACGCTGCTGGCGCAGCACGAACAGGCGTCCCGGCTGTCCACACAGGTCAGTGCCGAGTGGACGTTCACGTCCGCGCGCACGGCGGGACCGACGGCGTTGCCGCTGCTCGCGGTGCGGTTCGCGCCGGACCTCGACCGGTACAACGCGGCACCGGCCGGGAAGCGGTTCACCATCCCGGTGTACGTGCAGCGCAACGGGGCCGGGGCGGCGGGCGCCGGCACACCGGTCGTCGAGGTGTCCTACGACGACGGCGCGACCTGGCGGACGGCCCCGGTCACCCGCGCCGGCGACCGCTGGCGGGCCACCGTCGACCACCCGGCGGGCGCGGCGTTCGTGTCGCTGCGGTCGCGGGTGTCCGACCGGGACGGCGGCGCCCAGGAACAGACCGTGATCAGGGCGTACGCGGTGAAGTGACGACGGGAGGCGGCGCCGCCAGCCATACTTGGTCGGTCACCGACCATGAGGAGGGCGGCGTTGCCCACCATCGACGTCAACGGCACGACGTTGTGCTACGACGACACCGGCGGCCCAGGCCCCGCCGTCGTGCTGAGCCACTCGCTGTTCTTCGACCGCAGCATGTTCGCCGCGCAGGTGGCCGAGTTCGGGCGCCGGTACCGCGTCGTCACCTACGACCACCGGGGGCAGGGGGCGAGCGCACGCTCCCCGTACGTCGACATGGACACCCTCGCGGGCGACGCGGCGGCGCTGATCACGGCACTGGACCTGGGACCGGTGCACTTCGTCGGCAACTCCATGGGCGGGTTCGTCGCCGTGCGCCTCGCCGCGCGGCAACCGGAACTGCTCCGCTCCGCGGTCGTGCTGTCCTCGTCCGCCGACGAGGAGGGGCAGGCGGAGAACTTCCTGGCACTGCTCGAGTACGCGCGGACCGCGGGCATCCCGGAGACGGTCGACGCGCTCGCGTACATCATGTTCGGCGACACGACGCTCGCCGACCGCATCGCGCTGCTGCAGCGGTGGCGCAGGCACTTCGCCGCGCTGGACGACTCGATCCTGCTCGCCGCGGAGGCCGTGGTGCGCCGCGAGGCGGTGCTCGGCGAACTGGTCGGCTGCACGGTGCCGATGCTCGTGCTGTCCGGCGCCGAGGACCACGCCTACGGACCCGAGCTGTCGCAGCGCATCGCGGACACGGCAGCGAACGCCCAGCACGTCACCGTGCGCGGCGCCGGGCACTCGCTGGCCGTCGAGCAGCCGCTGGTGGTCAACGACCTCGTCGCCGCCCACTTCGCCGCCACGTAGAAAACGCCCCCGCCTGCGCGAGGCGGGGGCGTTTCCGTGACGAGTTCGTCAGCTGCCAGGGAACTCGGCGACCTCGGCCGCGGGCGGCGCGGCGATGTCGACCGGCTTGCCCCAGTCCGTGTAGTCGATCTGCATCTTCACGGACTCGGTCTTGCCGGTGGCCGGGTTCGGCGTCGGCATGTCCATGGTCACGCGCACCGGCAGGTCGTCGGAGTTGACCCACAGGTCCATCGGGAAGTCCTTCAGGCCGGCCTTGATGGCCTGGTCCATGGCGGACTTCATCGTCGGGTCGTCCTGGTTCTGGGCCAGCTTCTCGACGTCGACGGTGACCGTGTAGTGCGTGGTCTGCTCGCCGTTGAGCTCTTCTTCCTTGGTGTCGGTGATCTCACCGGACTTCTCGAACTGCTCGAGCGTCGCGCGCGGGTCGGCGTTCTTGCTCATCTGCTCGGTCATGCCGCCGAGCGCCTTCGCCATCGGGTTGTCGTCCTTGGGGTCGATCTTGAGCCACGCCTTGCCTGGCTCCAGCTCCTGCCCCGCGGGCAGCTTGATGTAGAAGACGTTGTCGACCAGGACCATCGAGATGGTGCCCTCCGGGGTGGTCATGTCCATCGACATGGCCGCCTCGCCGTCACCCATCTTCATGTCGCCTTCACCGGACAGCTGCTGCCCGGCCGCGTCCGCGGTGATCTTCATGTGCGCGGTGTCGGTCTCGGCCGTCTGCTCGCCGATCGACTTCGCCAGCTCGGCGAGGCTCGCCGCCGCGACCGAACCGCCGCCCCCGTTGCCGCTGTCCCCGCCGGTGTTCGACGAGGAACCGCCGGAACCTCCGTTGTCGCCACACGCGCCCAGCGTCAGTGCCAACGCGAACGCGGACAGGGCGATACCTGCCTTGCGCATATCCTGATCTCCCTCGGTGAATGTGCGGACAGGGTAGCCCGGACGGACCCGCCCTATACGCCGGGTGCGCAAGCTTTGCCCGTCCCCCTCCGGGGTATGAGACGGGCGGGAGCGCGAACGGTTCCCCCGGTTTCAGTCCGCGTACTCGTCCAGCCGGGCCCGGGAGGCGAGGAGCCTGCGCAGCGACTCGAGCCTGCCCGGCCGGGCCTCGCCCGCCGCGACGACCACGTCGAGCACGCAGTCCGGGTCCGTCGGCGGGCCGAGGTGACCGCAGTTCGGCGGGCACTCCTCGGCGGGTGCCACGAACTCCCCGAACGCGGCCACGATGTCGCCCGGCTCGATGTGGGCGAGGCCGAAGGACCGGATGCCCGGTGTGTCGACCACCCAGCCGCCGTCCGGCAGCGGCAGCGCGATCGCCTGCGTGGACGTGTGCCTGCCCTTGCCGACCGCGCTGACGGCGCTCACCGCGCGGTCCGCGTCCGGCACGAGCTTGTTCACCAGCGTCGACTTGCCGACGCCGGAGTGGCCGACGAGCGCGGACACCTGGTCGGTCAGCCGTGCGCGCACCTCGTCCGGCTCCTGGTCGCTGCGCGTGACGAGCACCGGCAGCTCCAGGTCCGCGTACGCCTCGATGATCTCGTCCGGGCTCGCGAGGTCCGACTTCGTCAGGCACAGCACCGGTTTCAGCCCGCCCGCGTACGCCGCGACGAGGCAGCGGTCGATGAACCCGGTGCGCGGCGGGGGATCGGCGAGCGCGCACACGATCAGCAGCTGCTGCGCGTTCGCGACGACCACCCGCTCGTACGGGTCGTTGTCGTCGGCGGTCCTGCGCAGGACGCTGCTGCGGTCGGCCACCCGCACGACCCGCGCGAGCGTGTCCGGGCGGCCGGACGTGTCACCCACCAGGTCGACGAGGTCGCCGACAACGATCGGGGTACGGCCGAGCTCGCGGGCACGCATCGCGACGACCTCGTGGTCCGGCTTGCCGTCCAGCGCGCACGTCCACCGGCCGCGGTCGACGCCGACGACCATCGCGGCGCGCGCGTCGGCGTGGTCCGGCCTGCGTTTGCTGCGCGGCCGGGAACCCTTGCCCGGTCGCACCCGGACGTCCGACTCGTCCAGGCGGTCCCAGTCCGTCTTCCGGCCGCGGCGGCTCACCGGCGGCTCACCGGTCCTCGCCCGCCAGCATCGCCGCCCACATCGCCGGGAAGTCCGGCAGCGTCTTCGACGTGGTCGCGATGTCGTCGACCTCGACGCCGGGCACCGCGAGCCCCACGATCGCGCCCGCGGTCGCCATCCGGTGGTCGGCGTAGGCGTGCCAGCGGCCCGCCCGCAGCGGCATCGGCCGGATCTCCAGGCCGTCCTCGGTCTCGGTGGCGGCGCCGCCCAGCGCGGTGATCTCGGTGACCAGCGCGGCCAGCCGGTCGGTCTCGTGGCCGCGCAGGTGGGCGATGCCGCGCAGGACGCTCGGGCTGTGCGCCAGCGCGGCGAGCGCGGCGACGGTCGGGGTCAGCTCGCCGACGTCGTGCAGGTCCACGTCGATGCCCTGCAGCTGGTCGGGGCCGTGCACGGTCAGCCCGCCGGCGTCCCGGGTGACCCGGCAGCCCATGCGGGTCGCGATCTCCGCGAAGAACTCACCCGGCTGGGTGGTGTGCGCGGGCCAGCCGGGGACGGTGACGGAACCGCCGGTGACGGCCGCCGCGGCCAGGAACGGTGTGGCGTTCGACAGGTCCGGCTCGACGGCCCAGTCGCGGGCCGCGATCGGACCCGGCTCGACCCGCCACGTGTTCGGCTCGCTGTCGTCGACGGCCACGCCGGCCTCGCGCAGCATCTGGACGGTCATGTCGATGTGGGGGAGCGACGGGACGGGCTTGCCTGCTTTGGTGTCCCTGTGGTGGACCGTCACGCCCGCCTCGTACCGCGCCCCGGCCAGCAGCAGCCCCGACACGAACTGCGAGGACGCGGACGCGTCGATGGTGACGGCACCGCCGGGGAGCCCGCCCTTGCCGTGCAGCGTGAACGGCAACGCGTCGCCGTCGACGTCCGCGCCGAGCGCGCGCAGCGCGTCCAGCACGGTGCTCATGGGCCGTTCCCTGGCCCTCGGGTCGCCGTCGAAGTGGATGTCGCCGTCGGCGATCGCGGCGGCGGGCGGCACGAACCGCATGACCGTGCCCGCGAGCCCGCAGTCGACCCGCGCCGGGCCGCGCAGCCCGTCGTGGGTGCCGACCACGACCTGGTCACCGCTGTCGTCGACGGGCACGCCCATGGCCAGCAGCGCGTCGATCATCAGCCTGCTGTCGCGGCTGCGCAGCGCGCCGGTCAGCGTGCCGCCGCCCTCGCTGAGCGCGGCGAGCAGCAGCGCGCGGTTCGTGATCGACTTCGATCCGGGCACGGTCACGGTGGCACGGACGGGGGCGGTCGCGAACGGTGCGGCCCATGGCTCGGTCTCGGGCACTGTCATGCCTGCATGATCCCGCATCGGTGCGCACGCGGTGCAGACTGTCGGTGGGCCGTGACACCATCCTGTCCAGGAGGTGATTGACGTGTGCGGGAGGTACGCCGCGACGAAGGACCCGGCCACGCTGGCCGCGGAGTTCGACGCGCTCGACGCGATCGAGGAGCACGCGCCGGCCAAGGACTACAACGTGGCGCCCACCAAGGACGTGGTGGCCGTCGTGCAGCGGCACCCGCGGGACGACGAGGGCAACGCGGACCCGTCGACCACCGTCCGCAGCCTGCGGGTGATGCGGTGGGGCCTGATCCCGGCGTGGGCGAAGGACAAGTCCATCGGCGCCCGGATGATCAACGCGCGGGCCGAGAAGGCCGCCACGACCGCCGCGTTCCGCACCTCGGTCGCCAAGCGCCGCTGCCTCGTGCCCGCCGACGGCTGGTACGAGTGGAAGCGCGAGGGCAAGGCCAAGCAGCCGTTCTTCATGACCAGGCCGGACGGGCACAGCATCGCCATGGCCGGGCTGTGGACGGTGTGGCGGGACCCGTCGGTCGAGGACGCGCCGCCGGTGGTGAGCGCCGCCGTGCTCACCACCGACGCGGTGGGCCCGCTGGCCGACATCCACGACCGGATGCCGCTGCTCATGACCCCCGACCAGTGGGCGGCCTGGCTCGACCCGGACACCGAGGACGTCGCCGACCTGCTGGCCACGCCGCCGTCGCTGGAGCTGGTCGAGTCCCTCGAACTGCGCCCGGTCTCCACCAAGGTCAACAGCGTCCGCAACAACGGCCCCGAGCTGGTCGAACGGGACGAGGAGAAGGCCGACCTCACCCTGTTCGACAACCCGTCATGACCACGCTCACCATCGACACCCCGCACGGGCCGGCCCGCGCGGAGCTGCACTGCGCGCCGGAGGGCAGGGCCGGCCTGCTGCTCGGGCACGGCGCCGGCGGCGGTGTCGGCGCTCCCGACCTGGTCGCGGCCACCCGCGGCGCGGCCGCCGCCGGTGTGCACGTGGCGCTGGTCGAGCAGCCGTACCGGGTCGCGGGCCGCCGCGCCCCGGCTCCGGCGAACCAGCTCGACACGGCGTGGCTGGCGGTCGCGGAACGGCTGTCACACGAGTGGTTCCACGAGTTACCCCTCGTGTTCGGCGGCCGGTCCTCCGGCGCCCGGGTGGCGTGCCGCACGGCCGAGGAGGGCCTCGCGGTGGCCGTCCTGTGCCTGGCGTTCCCGGTCCACCCGCCGGGGAAGCCGGAGAAGACGCGCATGCCGGAGCTGGACGCCGTGACGGTGCCCACGTTGGTGGTCCAGGGCGAGTCCGACCCGTTCGGCATGCCGGGCCCCAAGCCGCACCGCGAGATCGTCGTCTTCCCTGGTGACCACTCGTTGAAACGCGACGCCAAGGGCATCTCCCGGACCGTGCAGGAGTGGCTGGAGCGGATCTTGCGCCCCTTCGACGACCAGGAATGAACAGGGCGGACCCCGTGTTGTCCGATACGTGCTGACTCAGACTCGACGCGTATCCTCACAGGGGTCTCATGCGATTCCGACGATGGGACAGTTCCGACTGGAAGGGAGCACGGTGCCGAGCACCGAAACCCAGCCAACCCCACAGGCTGAGACCGAGCAGGAGCGGGCGGAGCGCTTCGAGCGCGACGCCATGCCGCTGCTCGACCAGCTGTACTCCGCCGCGCTGCGGATGACGCGCAACCCGGCCGACGCCGAGGACCTGGTCCAGGAGACCTACCTGAAGGCGTACGCCGCGTTCGAGTCGTTCTCGGCGGGCACCAACCTGAAGGCGTGGCTCTACCGCATCCTCACGAACACCTACATCAACGGGTACCGGAAGCGGCAGCGCCAGCCACAGCAGTCCCCGACCGACGAGATCACGGACTGGCAGCTCGCGCAGGCCGAGTCCCACACGTCGACCGGGCTGCGGTCCGCCGAGATCGAGGCGATGGACCGGCTGCCCGACAACGACGTGAAGGAGGCCCTGCAGCAGCTCCCGGAGGATTTCCGGCTCGCGGTCTACCTCGCCGACGTCGAGGGCTTCGCTTACAAGGAGATCGCGGAGATCATGCACACGCCGATCGGGACGGTGATGTCCCGGCTGCACCGGGGCCGTCGGCAGCTCCGCGACCTGCTGGCCGGGGTCGCACGTGACCGCGGGTTCCTGCGGTCCGCCAATCACGAGGTGACCGGATCATGAGCTGCGGCGAACCCCACGAGACCGACTGCTCGGAGGTGCTGGCCGAGGTGTGGCTCTTCCTCGACCACGAGTGCGACGACACGCGGCGCCGCCTGCTGGAGCAGCACCTCGACGAGTGCAGCCCGTGCCTCGAGCAGTTCGGCATCGAGGAGCACCTGAAGGTGCTGCTCGCCCGCAAGTGCGGCGGCGAGCACGCCCCCGACTCGTTGAAGACGCGGCTGCGCGCCGAGATCAGGCGGACGGTGGTCGAACAGGGCGGCGTGCCGGTGAACGACCGCTCCGAGCTGCCGTGACCGCCCTTGTCGACACTCTCTGATCTCCTCGCGGAGCACACGAAGCTGTCCGGCGGCGAGGTCGACCACCTGCAGATGGTCGTCGCCGAGTGGCAGCTGCTGTCCGACCTGTCCTTCGCCGACCTGCTGATGTGGGTGCCGGTCGGCGAGGGCCCGGCGCTGGACGAGTTCCTGTGCGTGGCCCAGGCGCGCGCCACGACGGCGCCCACGGCCCACCCGGAGGACGTGGTCGGCAGCCGCGTGGCGGTCGAGGAGCACCCGCAGCTGCGCAGGGCCATGCTCGACGGCAGGGTGTGCCGCGAGGAGGACCCGTCGTGGTACCTGGGCGTACCGGTCCGCCGCGAGACCATCCCCGTCACCTACGACGACCGCGTCATCGCGGTGCTGTCGCGGGAGACGGACCTGGCGGTGCCGCGCGTGCCGTCGTCGCTGGAGATCGCGTACCTGGGGATCGCCGCCGACCTGTGCCAGATGGTCGCGGACGGGTCGTTCCCGACGTCCGAGCCCGCCGCCGACGTGCACACGTCGCCCCGTGTGGGTGACGGCCTGATCCGGCTGGACCCGACGGGCGCGGTGGTGTTCGCGTCACCGAACGCGCAGTCGGCGTACCACCGCATGGGGCACGCCGCGGAACTCGTCGGCGTCCGCCTGGCCCCGCTCACCCGGGGCCTGATCGCGGACCCGTTCGACGCGACGGAGATCGCGCAGCGCATCCTCGCCGCCCTCGACGGCCAGCCGTCCATGCGCGCGGAGGCCGAGTCGGGCCGCGGTGCCGCGGTCCTGTTCCGCGCGCTCCCGCTGCGCCCTGGCGGCAAGGCCGCCGGTGCCCTGGTGCTGGTCCGCGACGTCACGGAGGTCCGCCGCCGCGACCGCGCGTTGATGTCGAAGGACGCGACGATCCGCGAGATCCACCACCGGGTGAAGAACAACCTGCAGACGGTGGCCGCGCTGCTGCGCCTGCAGTCCCGCCGCACGGCGAGCGAGGAGGCCCGCGCCGCGTTGGGCGAGTCCGTCCGCCGCGTGGCCGCGATCGCCATGGTCCACGAGGCGCTGTCCACGTCGGTGGACGAGCGCGTGGACCTGAACTCGTTGGTGGACAAGGTGATCCCGGTCGCGGGCGACGTCGCGGTCGCCGAGAACCACGTGCGCGTCCGCCGCACGGGCCAGTTCGGCGTGGTGGCGGCCGAGGTCGCGACCCCGCTGGTCATGGTGCTGACCGAACTGGTGCAGAACGCGGTCGAGCACGCCTACCCACCCGGCGCGAGCGGCGAGGTCGTGGTGTCGGCGGAACGCTCCGCGCGGTGGCTGGACGTGCTGGTCACCGACGACGGCCGCGGCCTGCCGAGAGGCTTCTCGCTGGAACGCTCGAACGGGCTGGGCCTGCAGATCGTGCGCACGCTGGTGGAGTCCGAGCTGCGGGGCTCGCTTTCCCTGCGCCGCAGGCAGAGGGGCGGCACCGAGGCCTCGCTGCGCGTTCCCCTGTCACACCGCCGCTAGCACCGCCGCCTGAGCGCCACGTGCAGGGTGTCCACCGTCGCGTGGACGTCCTCGTCGTTGAAGAACCGGTCCCACTCGTCGGCCTCGCCGCCGTGGGCACGGGTGAACTCGTCGCGGGTCCTGTCCTCCCAGCCGTCGGTGAGCCAGCCTTCGTCGAGCATGCGGGCGAGGATCGGGTACAGAACCCTGACCGCACACCGGATTGCCTGGTGAGGTCGTAACCCAGTGCTTGCCATCGAGGTCGCCCATGATCGCGACCACCACGCGCGGCGAGGTTGTCCACAGGGGAGGTGGTTGTCCACAGATTCGCGTTCGCGGCCGGGAATTGTCGGTCCCGTGCCGTAGCGTGGAAACCGGGGGCCGGAGGCCGCCCCACCATTCCATTGGACACCGGTTGGACGTTTCCGGACACACAAAGGCCCGGTACCTGTGTTTCGGCACCGGGCCTTGGCGGCTCAGCAGAAAATGCGCGTCAGACGTTGCTGCGCGTGCGGGTCCGCGCGTTGCGGCGCTTGAGCGCGCGACGCTCGTCCTCACTCATCCCGCCCCAGACGCCCGCGTCCTGACCGCTCTGCAGCGCCCAGGTCAGGCAGTCGGAAGCGACGGGGCAGCGATGGCAAACGGCCTTCGCCTGAGCAACCTGCAGAACAGCCGGACCGCTGGTCCCCACGGGGAAGAACAGCTCGGGGTCCTCGTCACGGCAGGCAGCGTTGTGGCGCCAGTCCATTTCTACTTGCTCCTCGCTTGGGCGCGTTCCGGTGCGCCTCTAGTCGTCAACCGGTCGTTGGGGTGCTTGTGAATGCTTTCACGAACCAGCCATATGTCAAGACCTCTTCATCACCGAGTGCGTGAACTCACCCGAAAGCTCGACGTCAGAGCCCTGTGGATGCGTAGAGCAACAATCAGGTCACAGGTGCGTCTCGCGGTTCACCACTCCAGGTCGACTTCGTTCCGACGTAGAGAGGGCTACCCGACGACGGTCAGAGCATGCCTCACAGACGCAATTTCGACGCAGGTCCGCTCGCCGATGAGATCGCCGTCGCACTGCACGCGCACCGGCGAGTCGCTCGTGATCCGCAAACCGGGGACGTCGTCGTGCCGGAGCAGTTTCCGGCCGCGGGTCTCACCCTTCCGGCTGATCGCCTGACGGAGGTGCCGCGCCACTGTCGGTAAAGCCAGGCTGTGCAAGGCGAAAACCCCGAGCCCGCCGTCGAACCCCGTGCCCCGGTTGAGGTGGATCGGCCGGGCCCCGAGATACGTCCACGGGTCCGTGTTGGACACGAAGACGAGCCGCAGCCCCTCGACCGGTGCCATGCCGGGGATTTCCACCCTCAGCTGCGGTTGCCCGTGCGCGGGTTTCAGGTACTGCGTCAGCGCGACCCGCGTGTAGAGCGCCGGACTCGCCTTCTTGCCGCGCTTGCGGTCCACTTCGGCGACGACGTCGGCGTCCCAGCCGACGCCCGCGCTGAACGTGAACCACCTCGGCGCCTCGCCGGGGGAGGCCGCCATGACCCGGCCGAGCCCGACCTGCCTGCGCCTGCCGTTCTCGAGCGCGTGCAGCAGCTGGTAGGTCGCGTCGACCGGGTCGCGCGGCAGCCCGAGGGACCGCGCGAACACGTTGGCCGACCCGCCGGGCACGATCCCGAGCATCGGCACCGAGCTGCCCGGCCCGCTCGCGAGCAGGCCGTTGACCACCTCGTTGACCGTGCCGTCACCCCCGTGGGCGACCACCAGATCGGCGCCGTCGACCATGGCCTGCGCCGCCGCGGCCATCGCGTGGCCCCGGTAGTCGGTCTCGAGCACGTCGAGTTTGACCTGGCTGGCCAGTGCGTGCGCGAGCACGTCCCGGCCGGCCGCGGTCGTCGCGGTCGCCTTCGGGTTCACCACCAGCACAGCACGCATGAACCGCAGGGTAGCTACGATCCAGTGGGTCTGTCCGTCCACGGCTGGGAAGGTCACTGTGCGCATCGAGACCGACGCTCCGAAGACCGTCCGCGGGGCGGGCCTGCTGGTCGTCCTGCAGGGCCTGATCGGCGTCGTGTTCGCGGTCGCGCTGCTGGTCAGGGCGTTCTCCGGCGCGGAGACCATCGGCAACCTGTACGGCGAGGCCGCGTACTTCGCCGTGCTCGGCGGCGCCGTGCTCGGCTGTGGCGTCGCGCTCTTCCTGGGCAAACGCGGCGTGCGCGGGCCGATCACGGTGATCCAGATCCTGCTGCTCGGCGTCGCCTGGTACGCGATGGGGCCGTCGGACCGGCCCGAGTACGGCATCCCGGTCGCGGCGCTGTGCGTGCTGGTGCTGTACCTGCTCTACAACGTCAAGGCCCGCGTGTGGGCCGAGGACCGCGCCGGTCTGGACGAGGATCCAGACTAACGGCGGGTAGTGGATCGATCTCGAACGGGTGACCCTGTGGGGGTCCTTGTAAGCCCTGCTCCGCGACTCAGCGTCGCGGTTTCGAGGTGATCTGCATGCGTATCGGTCGTGTCGGGGCGGCCCTCGCCGGTGCGGCGCTTGCCGCACTGGGTGTCCTCGGTGGTGGGACGGCGAACGCCGACGTGCCGCCGGGCAACGTGGGGCCGGCGATCATCGACGGCGGCAACGCCACATCCGGTCCGTGGGCGGCGCGCTTGTTCGTGGACGGCCAGGAGAACTGCTCGGCGACGATCATCGCGCCGACGTGGATCCTGACCGCCGAGCACTGCGTGGCCGGCAGCGGGACGTACACGTTCCACATCGGCGACCTGGACCAGACCCAGGGTGAGCAGGCGACGGGTGTCGCGATCCACACGAACCCGGAGGCGGACCTCGCGCTGGTCGAGCTCGACCACGCGGTGACCGCGACCTACTCGCCGCTCGGCAACCCGGACGCGGTCGAGGTCGGGGAGACCGTCCAGGTCTACGGCTGGGGCGCCACGTGCACCGACCGGCCGGAGATCGAGTGCCAGTCGCAGCTGCTGAAGGTCGCGAACGTCCAGGTCAGCGCGGTGGACTGCACCGACTACCGCGGCGGCACCGCGGTCTGCGCCAACCGGGTCGACGGCATCACCGCGGGCGGCGACTCGGGCGGCCCGATGTTCGCCACCGCGCCGGACGGCTCCTACGTCCAGGTCGGCGTCGCGTCCACGAGCGACCGGCAGACCTTCACCGCGTACGCGAACCTCACCGCGTACCGCGACTGGATCGCGAGCATCGCGGGCGTCTGAGCCGGGAAGCACGCGGGGGCAACGGAACGCCGCGCCGGGCGCCCTCCCGGCGCGGCGATTTCCCTGCTAGCGCGCGCCCGCCAGCTTCCGCAGTGCCGCGCCGCTGACCCGGTACGTCGTCCACTCGTCGAGCGGGACCGCGCCGAGCGAGTCGTAGAAGCCGATGGCGGGTTCGTTCCAGTTCAGCACCGACCACTGCAGTCGCGTGTAGTCCTGCCGCACGCACTCCTCGGCCAGCGCGGCCAGCAAAGCCTTGCCCAGCCCCGAGCCGCGCGCGCCGGGGCGGACGTAGAGGTCCTCGAGGTGGATGCCGTGCACGCCGTCCCACGTGGAGAAGTTCTTGAACCACAGCGCGCAGCCGACCACCTCCCCGCCCAGCTCGGCGACGTGCGCGAACACCGCGGGATCGTTGCCGAACAACGCCTTGTGCAGCTGTGCGGACGTGATGTGGCACTCCTCCGGCGCGCGTTCGTAGTCGGCCAGCTCGTGGATGAGCCCGACCATCGCGTCCACATCGGACGGTGTGGCTCTGCGCACGTCAGTCATGGTGGAAACCCCGTTCCGGCAAGGGCGGCACGTTCAGCCGCTTGATCTGCGGCACGCCGCGTTCGTCGCCCAGCACGGAGATCGCGGCCGCGTCGAGTGCGAAGTGGACACCGGACGTGGGCGGCAGGCCGAGCCACGTGGCCACCAGCACGCGGCTGAAATGCCCGTGCCCCACCAGGACCACGTCACCGTCGGGCAGCGTCGCGCGCACCCGCGCGACGACCCGCGCCGCCCGTGCCCCGACCTGCTCGGCGGTCTCGCCACCGGGCGACTCGTGTGTCCACACCGTCCACCCCGGCACGGTCTCGCGGATCGTCGGCGTCGACTGGCCCTCGTACTCGCCGTAGTCCCATTCCGCGACGTCCTCGGTGATCTCGCTGACGGTCAGCCCGGCGAGCTCCGCCGTCCGCACCGCGCGCTGCCGCGGCGAGGACAGCACGAGCGCCAGCGGCCGGTCCTCGCGCAGGCCGGCGAGCATCGTGCCCGCGTCCCTGGCGCGCCGCTCGCCGTTGGGCGTCAGCGGGATGTCCGTGCGGCTGGTGTGCTGCCCGCTGCGCGACCACTCGGTCTCGCCGTGGCGGAGCAGGTACAGGAGTCCGGTCATGATCTACAGTCTCGCGCCCCGGTTGGCGATCCGCTCCATGTGCCGCTCGCCCCAGTCCCCGAGCGGCGTCAGCGCCTCGTTCAGCGACCGGCCGAACTCGGTGACCGAGTACTCGACCCTCGGCGGCACCTCCCGGTACACCTCGCGGTGGACCAGGCCGTCCGCCTCCATCTGCCGCAGCTGCTGGATCAGCATCTTCTCGGTGATGCCCGCGACCTCGCGGCGCAGCTCGCCGAACCGCATCGCGGGCTTCTCGGCCAGCGCCCACAGGATGAGCGACTTCCACTTCCCGCCGACGACGTCGAGCGCCGCGTCGAGACCGCACGAGTAGGGACCGTGAGCCGTCATGCTGGATCCTTACCTTTCGGTGAGTACCTGACTTCAAGGTAGGTACTTGCCCGATCGTAGGGCATGACCGCAGAGTCGTCGGCGTGCGAACGACAGTGATCGGACTGGGCAAGATGGGGCGCGCGCTCGCCGCGGCGCTCGTGGACCGCGGGCACGACACCACGGTCTGGAACCGGACACCGGGCAGGGCGGCCGACCTCGCCGTCACCCACGCGGCCACGGCGGCGGACGCCGTCGCCGCGGGGGACGTGGTGGTGCTGTGCCTGCTCGACGCCGAGTCGGTGGTGGCGGTGCTCGACGGCGTCGACCTGCGCGACCGGACGATCGTCAACCTGACCACCGGCACGCCCGCGGAGGCGGCGAAGCTGTCCGCGCTCGTCACCGAACGCGGCGCGGCCTACCTCGACGGCGGGATCATGGCGATCCCGTCCATGATCGGCACCCCGGCCGCCGTCGTCCTCTACAGCGGCGACGAGCAGGCCTTCCGCCGCTCGGAGCGCGCTCTGGCGGCCTTCGGCGAGTGCCGCTACCTCGGCACGGCGCCGGGCCTGGCCGCGCTGAACGACATCGCGATGCTCACCGGCATGTACGGCATGCTCGGCGGTTTCGTGCACGCGGCGGCGATGGTGCGCGGCGAGGGCGTGCCGGTCGCCGAGTTCACCGAGACGCTGCTGATCCCGTGGCTGCGCGCGATGTTCCCGGCGCTCGTGGACATGGCGGGGCAGATCGACTCCGGCGACTACACCGCGAAGGAGTCCGACCTGGCGATGCAGGTCGCGAACGACGGGATCGCCGAGGTCAGCCGCGCGCAGGGGATCAGCACGGAGCTGTCGGACCCGCTGTTCGCGCTCATGCGCCGCCGTGTCGAACAGGGCTTCGGCGGCGACGACTTCCCGAGCGTGATCGAACTGCTGGCGTGACCCGTCGTGCCGAGCAGGGCCTTGACAAGGCTAACGGCGTTAGCTTAGTGTTGTGCTAACAACGTTAGCCAGGAGGAAGCAATGCGCCGGATCAGCGTCACCACCGAGATCAACGCCCCCACCGAGGTCGTCTGGGCCCAGCTCACGGACACCGCGGCGTTCGCGGACTGGAACCCGTTCATGCCGTCCCTGGAGGGTGCGCTGGTGAAGGGCGAGCGGCTGACCGTCCGCATCACGCCGCCGGGCGTGAAGGGCATGACCTTCCGCCCGACGGTGACGGTCGTCGAAGAAGGCCGGAAGCTGGAATGGCTGGGCAGACTGCTGTTCCCGGGCCTGTTCGACGGCCGCCACTCGTTCGTGCTGGAGCCGACGGCGTCGGGCTGCAGGCTCACGCAGGAGGAGACGTTCACCGGCGTGCTGGTGCCGGTGCTGGCGTCGACCCTCGCGAAGACCGAGGAGGGTTTCCGCCAGATGAACGAGGCGCTGAAAGAGCGGGCGGAGCGAGTCGCGGCGTGACGCGCAGGGAGGAGATCCTCGACGTGGCGGAGTCCCTCCTCGAGCGTGAGGGGCAGGCCGCGCTCACCATGCGCCGCGTGGCGGAGGAGATGGGCATCCGCGCCCCGTCCCTGTACAAACACGTCGCCAACAAGGAGGACATCGAGGCCGGTCTGCAGGAACGCGCACTGCGCGTGCTGGCGGCGGCCCTCGCACCGGCAGGCGCCGACCTGCTCGCGATCATGGTGGCGTACCGGCGGTGGGCGCTGGCCCACCCCGGCCTGTACGAGCTGGCGACCCGCCACCCACTGCGCCGAGACGTGATCCCGGCCGAGGTCGAAGCGGCGGCCGCGGCCCCGGTCGTGGCCGCCGCACGCGGTGAGGAGCACCGGGCGCGCGCGTTGTGGGCCCTCGCGCACGGGCTGGTGGACCTCGAACTCGCGGGCCGCTTCCCCCCGGACGCCGACCTCGACGAGACGTGGCGCGCGGCGCTGACCCCGTTCCTGTGACTACGCGAGGACGGCGTCGGCGACCTCGTCGACGGAGCGGCCACTCACGTCGACGCGCGCGAGCCCCAGGCGTTCGACGTCGGCCAGCACGAGTTGCTGGAAGCGGATCGAGCGGGCGAGGAACTTGTCCATGAGCGCCCGCTCGCCGGCGGTCGCCGTCGCGTAGTCGCCGGCCGCGTGGATCCGGTCGCGGATGACGTCGTCATCCGCGGTGAGCCACACGGCGGGCACGTCGAGGGTCGCGACCCGTTCGGGCCACAGCGCGGAGCCCTCGAGCACGAGCCCGTCCGCGGCGCGGACCAGCTCCTCGATCCGCGGCCAGAGCCGCGCGTAGTGCGCGAGGACCGACGAGATCAACTCGTCGACGGCGAGCGACGAGTAGTGCTCGGCGACGTGCGGCGGCACCTCCCGCTCGGCGGTCCGCCACGGCCGCCCGGGATGGCGCGCCAGGTAGTCGGTCGACCGGTGCTCGTACCCCAGCCGCCCCGCCACCACCCGCGCGACGGTGGACTTCCCCACGTTCGACGTCCCGCCGATCAACAGCACGTCGGCGACTGTAGTCAGCGCAGCAGGGGCAGCGACCCCGACGAGCCGCCTTCAGGCCGTCAGAGGACACCCCGGCAACGAGAAACGGCGCCGACCGAGCGAGTCGGTCAGCGCCGTTCGACGAAGAGGCTCAGCCCTGCTTGGTCTCCCAGAAGATCTTGTCGATCTCGGCGATGTAGTCGAGGAGTTCCTGGCCCTTGGCGGGGTCCATGGAACCCTTGGTGCCCGCGGCGCCTGCGGCCTTCGTCGCCTTGTTGATCAGTTCGTGGAGCTGCGGGTACTTCTCGAAGTGCGGCGGCTTGAAGTAGTCGGTCCACAGGACCCACAGGTGGTGCTTCACGAGCTCGCTGCGCTGCTCGGCGATGAGGATCGCGCGCGTGCGGAACTCGGGGTCCTCGTTGTCCTGGTACTTCTGCTGAATGGCCTTCACCGACTCGGCCTCGATGCGGGCCTGCGCCGGGTCGTACACGCCACAGGGAAGGTCGCAGTGTGCGGTGGCCTCCAGGCGTGGGCCGAGAATGCGCGACAGGAGTCGCATCTTTCCTCCTGAACAAGGTTGACGCTCCGACGTGTCGGACACTACTCCCGGCATGCTGGGCGGACACGGTGGAGGTGATCGAGTGAACCCTCTCGGGCGGCTGCCCTACCGGCGCATCCGGGTGCGCGGGCCGTCGATGGCGCCGACGCTGAAGGACGGTGACGTCGTGCTTGCGCGGAACCGGAGGGTCCCTCGAGCGGGTGATGTGGTGGTGGTCACGTGGGTGACGCGGCCGGGGCAGCTGTCGATCAAGCGGGTCACGGCCGGCGACGCGAGCGGGTGGCACGTGGAGGGGGACAACACCGGGGCCAGCACCGACTCACGTGACCTCGGGCCGGCGCAGGTGCACGGCGTGGTCGTGGCGCGGCTGTGGCCTCAGCCCCGGCTCCTCAGCTCGCGGTAGCGCGCCTGGCAGTCCTCGTACCTGGGCAGGAGACCCGCCGCCTCGGCCTCGGCGAGGGTGGGCGCGGCACGGTCCTTCGGCGACAGGAGCAGCTCCAGGTCGGCGGGCCACGGCAGGGCGAGCGCGGGATCGACGGGTGACACACCGTGCTCGGCGGGCGGGTTGTACGGCGTCGAGCAGAGGTAGGAGATCACCGTGTCCTCCTCGAGCGCGACGAAGGCGTGGCCGAGGCCCTCCGGCACGTACACGGCGCGGAAGTCCACCGGGTCCAGGCGCACCACGTCCCAGACCCCGAACGTCGGCGACCCGGCGCGGATGTCGACGACGACGTCGAGGAGCGCGCCCGCCGGGCAGTACACGTACTTCGCCTGCCCGGGCGGCACGTCCGCGAAGTGCAGCCCGCGCACGCTGCCGCGCCGCGACCGGCTGTGGTTGGTCTGCGCGAGCCGCAACGGGTGCCCGACCGCCTCGACGAACGCCTCCTCCTGGTACGGGGAGACGAAGACGCCGCGGTCGTCCGGGAAGGAACGAGGGGTGAACTCGAAGGCCCCCGGGATCTTGAGCTCGCGTACCTCCATGTGACGGAGGGTACGCGACAGCGGACAGCGGCCCTGTCTACACTGTGGGATACCGCAGCGTCCGCGGTCGCCCGCCCTACAGACGGCGTGCGGCCGACGTGCCCGGCCTGGTCCCGCCGCATCGGTGCACCCAACCGATGCTCGACCACGCCGCGATCGAGCGGAGCCAACCTGCCAGAACACGAGGCTTCCGCACGCCCCGCAGGAGGGACGCAATGACTGCCGTGAACGACCCGCTGGCCACCGACCTGACTATTCCCGTCACCGACGACGAGATCTTCCGCGCCCACGAGGGCGGCAAGCTGGACATCTCGGTACCGCGGTCGATCACCGACTCGCGTGCGCTGTCCATCGCCTACACCCCGGGGGTGGCGAAGGTGAGCCGCGCGATCGCCGAGGACGCCTCGCTGGTCGACAAGTACACCTGGACCTCCCGCCTCGTCGCCGTCGTCAGCGACGGCACGGCGGTGCTCGGCCTCGGCGACATCGGCCCCCGCGCGTCGCTGCCGGTCATGGAGGGCAAGGCCGCGCTGTTCAAGACGTTCGGCGGCCTGAACTCGATCCCGCTGGTGCTGGACACGACCGACGTGGACGAGATCGTCGAGACGCTGGTGCGCCTGCGCCCGTCGTTCGGCGCCGTGAACCTCGAGGACATCGCCGCGCCGCGCTGCTTCGAGCTGGAGAAGCGCGTGATCGAGGCGCTGGACTGCCCGGTCATGCACGACGACCAGCACGGCACCGCGATCATCCTGCTCGCCGCGCTGCGTGGCGCGAACACCGTGCGCGACCGGACGATGGCCGACCAGCGGATCGTCATCGCGGGTGCGGGCGCCTCGGGTGTGGCCTGCGCGAACATCCTGCTGTCGGCGGGCGCGGGCGACGTGACCGTGCTCGACTCGCGCGGCATCCTGTACGACGGCCGCGACGGCATGAACCCGGTGAAGGCCGAGCTGGCCACCCGCACCAACAAGGCCGGGCTGCGCGGCGGCATCGCCGAGGCCATGAAGGGCGCCGACGTGTTCGTCGGGCTGTCCGGCTCGACGATCTCCGAGGACCTGGTCGCGTCGATGGCGCCCAACTCCGCGGTGTTCGCGCTGTCCAACCCCGACCCGGAGATCCTCCCCGACGTGGCGCGCAAGTACGCCGCGGTCGTGGCGACCGGCCGCAGCGACTTCCCCAACCAGATCAACAACTCGCTGGCGTTCCCCGGGGTGTTCCGCGGCGCGCTGGACGCGGGGGCGCGGCGGATCACCGAGCACATGAAGCTCGCGGCCGCGGAGGCCATCGCGGCGGTCGCCGAGGAGGACCTGTCGGCCGACTACATCGTGCCGAGCGGCGTCGACCCGAGGGTCGCGCCGGAAGTGGCGGCGGCAGTCGCCCGTGCCGCGAAGGAAGACGGGGTAGCCTGAGCACCGGCGGGAAGATCGGGGGCTGCGCCCGACCCGCCGGCATGCGGGCGGAAGGATGGGCGTGGTGGCCGAGCATGTCGTGCGTGCCGGCCCGCTCCCTGGCGAGCGGCTGACCGGCGACTCGACGCTGCCCTCGGACGCCATTCCCCTGGTCGATGTGGTGCAGCCGAGCGAGGAACACGCCGTCCACCTGCTGGACGGCGCGGAACGGATCGCCGAGCTCGGGGTGTGGAGCGTCGACGTCGAGGCGAACCGCGCCTACTTCTCCGAAGGGCTGCGCAGGCTGTGCGGGTTGTCCGACGACTGCACGGTCTCCGACGTGATGGGTCTCGTGTTTCCCGGTGACCAGGCGGTGCTCGGCGAGTTCCGGGCCCGCCTGGTCGCGGGCAGCGGGCCGGTGCCGGTCGAGGCGGAGGTGCGGGACCCGACGGGTGCGCGCGTCTTCCAGATCCGCGCGCACGCCGAGACCGACCAGGACGGCAACCTCCTGCGCGCGACCGGCACCGTCCAGGACGTGACGAAGGTCCGGGTCGCCGAGCAGCGGGCGAGCCAGGACCGGCGCCTGTTCGGCGACGCGCAGCGGGTGGCCCGCATGGGCACCTGGGAGTGGAACACCGAGACCGGCGAGTGCATCTGGTCGACCATGCTCTACGAGCTGTTCGGCGTCGAGCCGGGCACGCCGATCACCTACACCGACTACCTCAGCCTCGTGCACCCCGACGACCGCGCGTGGGTGGACCAGCGGTGGCAGGACCTCGCGGCGACCGGCAGGCCCGTCGAGTGCGAGCACCGCGCGGTGCTGCCGGACGGGTCGTGGCGGGTGTTCCGCTGCCGCGGCGACGCGATGGACGCCGACGGCACGATCATGATCGGCACCGCGCAGGACGTCACCGAGCAGCGGTCCACCGAGACCCGCATGATGCGCTCGTCGCAGCGGTTCTCCGACCTGGTCGCGATCGCGCCGGTCGGGATCGGGCTGTTCGACGAGGCCGAGCGGCTCGTCGACGCCAACGACGCGTTGTGCCGCCTGCTGCAGATGGACCTGGAACGGTTGCGTGGCATGGCCGCCGCCGACCTCACCCACCCGACCGACCGCGGCGAGTCGCTGCTGGCCGGCGTGTCCCGGCGCAACGGCGACACCCGCGCCGGGCAGCGGGTGCTGGTGACGGCGTCCGGCAAGGCCGTGTACTGCGAGCTGAACGTGACGGTCTCGGTCGCCGACGACGGCAACCGGTTCTGGCTCGTCGTGTTCTCCGACGTCACCGAGCGCCGCCGCGCCGCGGAACGCCTGCGCTACCAGGCGACGCACGACGAGCTGACCGGGCTGCCCGGCCGCGCGGCGGTGAACGAGCTGCTGAACCAGCTGCTCGGCGGGCCGGACGCGGACAAGGTCGCGCTGCTGTTCTGCGACGTCGACAACTTCAAGCGGGTCAACGACTCGCTGGGCCACGACGTCGGCGACGAGCTGATCACCGCGCTCGCGCGGCGGCTCGAACGCGGGCTGCCGCCGTCGTGCACGGCCGGCCGCATGTCCGGCGACGAGTACGTGGTGATCTGCTCGGACGTCGACGAGGTCGGCGGCGTCGAGGCGCTCGCCAACCGCGTCGCCCAGCTCTTACGCGCGGCGGTGCCGGTGCGCGGGCAGCTGCTGCGGGTGTCGGCCACGATCGGTGCGGCAGCGCCGACCGGGCCCGAGACGTCCGCCGCGGACCTCCTGCGGTTCGCCGACGCCGCCATGTTCAACGCGAAACGCCAGGGCACGGGCCGGGTGCAGCTGGCGAGCGAGGCGCTGATCGCGTCGGCCAACAGCCAGATGCTGCTGGAGGGCCAGCTCCGGGACGCGATCGCGAACGACGGCCTGGTGCTGCACTACCAGCCGGTCGTCGGCGCCGACGGCACGATCCTCAAGGCGGAGGCGCTGGTCCGGTGGCCCCACCCGGAGCGCGGGATGCTGCCGCCGAGCGAGTTCCTCCCGGTCGCCGAGCAGGGCGACCTGCTGCGTGAGCTGGACCGGTGGGTGCTGCGGACGGCCCTGTGCGAGGCGTCGAAGTGGCCGATGATGGCGGGCGCCGTGCTGGGCGCCGAGGTCGGCGTCGCGGTGAACCTCGCGGGGCTCGTGCCGGGCGACCCGGACTTCACCGACATCGTGGCCGCGGCCGTCGCCGAGACCGGCATCCCGTGGGACCGCGTGGTGCTGGAGCTGGTCGAGACGTCGCTGATCGACCTGCCGTCCCGCAGCCGCCAGGCCATGGCCGAGCTGACCGACCGCGGTGTCCGGTTCGCGGTGGACGACTTCGGCACCGGCTACTCGTCGCTGGCGCGGCTGAAGGAGCTGCCCGCGCAGATCATCAAGATCGACCGCGCGTTCGTGTCCGGCGTGGCCACCGAGGCCGCGGACTTCGCGGTGGTGCGCGCACTCGTCGACATGGCCCGTGCGATGGGCCGCACGTGCGTCGCGGAGGGCGTGGAGACCGACTCCCAGTTCCACGTGCTGCGCAGCTTCGGCGTGGAGGCCTACCAGGGCTGGCTCCTCTCGAAGCCCCTCCCCGCCAAGGAGTTCCGCGAACTCCTCCGCATGGGCCCGGTCCACATCCCCCGAGGCTCCTGACCCCGCGAGTCTCGCGCTCGTACATACCGAGTTGTGTGTTTCGTGCAGCGGGCCGGGTCCCGGCATGTGCACGAAACCGGCAACTCGGTGTGCGCGAGAGCGCGACTCGCGGTGTTTGAGAGCGGGACTCGCGGGGTTTGGTGACGATCTGGTTACGCTGCTCCGAATGGGTGAGTCAAGGCGGGTCGGATGGGCTAGTCACAGTGTGAGATGACCTGCCGTTGTCGGTGTATCGGGCTAAGGTCGGGCGACCCACGGCCGGAAGGTGGCCGTCTCGATCTGAGGAGTCTCGGGGCAGTGATCGAGTTCCAGGCCGTGACCAAGCGGTACCCGGACGGTACCGTCGCGGTCGACAACCTCGACCTCGTCGTCGACGCGGGGAAGATCACGGTGTTCGTCGGGCCGTCCGGCTGCGGCAAGACCACCTCCCTGCGCATGATCAACCGGATGATCGACCCGACCGGCGGCACGATCCTGTTGGACGGCAAGGACATCCGCGACTCCGACCCGCCGTTGTTGCGGCGCGGCATCGGTTACGTCATCCAGCACGCCGGCTTGTTCCCGCACCGCACGGTTGTCGACAACGTGGCGACCGTGCCCCTGCTGACCGGCAAGAGCAAGCGCGAGGCCCGTGCCCGCGCCGGGGAGCTGCTCGAACTGGTCGGCCTGCCCGCGGAGATGGGCAAGCGGTACCCGGCGCAGCTCTCCGGCGGGCAGCAGCAGCGGGTCGGCGTGGCCCGCGCGCTCGCGGCGGACCCGCCCGTGCTGCTGATGGACGAGCCGTTCTCGGCGGTCGACCCGATCGTCCGCGACGACCTGCAGCAGCAGCTGCTGCGCCTGCAGTCCGAGCTGGACAAGACGATCGTGTTCGTCACCCACGACATCGACGAGGCCATCAAGCTCGGCGACAAGGTCGCGGTGTTCCGCGTCGGCGGCAGGCTCGCGCAGTACGCGACGCCGTCGGAGCTGCTCGCGAAGCCGGCCGACGACTTCGTGTCGTCCTTCGTCGGCCGCGACCGCGGCTACCGCGCGCTCGGGTTCCTCACCGCGACCGGCGTCCCGGTCGGCCCGGTCACCACCGTGCGGGCCGGGGAGGCGGTCACCGAGGCCGGCTGGGTCGTCGTCGTGGACGAGCACAACCGGCCGCTCGGCTGGGTCGACGGGTCGTCCACATCGGACACCGGCAACCCGGTCTCCGGCGGTTCGCTGTACGAAGTGGACGGCGCGGCGGGCACCGCGGGCTCGCTGCGCAACGCGCTCGACTCGGCGCTCAGCTCCCCGGCAGGCGTCGGCATCGCCGTCGACAAGGACGGCGCGGTCGCGGGCAGCGTCAAGGCGGACGCCGTGCTCGACGCGCTCGCGGAGGCGCGCAGGACCGGTGAGGTGCCCGCGTGAACGTCGACTGGCCGTGGCCGTGGCTACCGCGCAACGTCGACAAGATCGCCGAGGCCACCGGCGAGCACCTGTTCCTCGCGCTGCTGCCGGTGCTGGTGGGGCTGATCATCTCGCTGCCGCTGGGCTGGGCCGCGAGCCGCTGGCCCGCCGTCCGGCTCGTCCTGGTGCCACTCGCAGGCGTCCTGTACACGATCCCGTCGCTCGCGCTGATCACGCTGGTGCCGCTGCTGATCGGCACGAAGATCATCGACCCGCTGAACGTGCAGGTGCCGCTCGCCATCTACACGATCGCGCTGCTGGTCCGCTCGATCACCGACGCGCTGCTGGCCGTGCCTGCTGAGATCACCGCCGCGGCCACCGCGATCGGGTACCGGCCCGCCAGGCGGTTCCTGTCGGTCGAGCTGCCGCTCGCGATCCCGGTGATCGTCGCCGGGCTGCGCGTCGCCGCCGTGTCGGCGATGAGCCTGACCGCGGTCGGCGCGCTGATCGGCATCGGCGGGCTCGGGGGCCTGATCACCGAGGGCTTCCGGCGCAACAACGCGGTCGAGATGGTGGTCGCGATCGCGCTGATCCTCGTGATAGCGCTGCTGATCGACGCGCTGCTGCTGCTCGTCGGCAAGGCCATCACGCCGTGGACGCGCGCGAGGCAGGGGGCAACGAAGTGAACGCCGCACTGGACTGGCTGTTCGACCCGGCGCACTGGAGCGGCCCGACGGGCATCCCGGCCCGGATCCTGGAGCACCTCGGGTACACCGCGCTGACCGTGCTGATCGCGGCGGCGATCGCGGTGCCGCTCGGCGCGGTCATCGGCCACACCGGACGCGGCACGTTCCTCGTGGCCGGCCTGTCCAACGGCCTGCGCGCGCTGCCCGAGCTGGGCCTGCTGACGCTGCTGGTGCTGCTGACCTACGTCGGCCTGCTGCCCGTGGTGATCTCGCTGGTGATCCTGGCGCTGCCGCCGATCCTCGCCGGCACGTACGCGGGTGTCCGGAACGTCGACGCGTCCGTTGTGGACGCCGCCCGCGGCATGGGCATGCGCGGCTCGACGGTGCTGTGGAAGGTGGAGCTGCCCAACGCGCTCCCGCTGATCCTCGGCGGCATCCGCTCGGCGACGCTGCAGGTGATCGCCACCGCGACGATCGCGGCGTACGTGGCGCTCGGCGGGCTGGGCAGGTTCGTGATCGACGGCAACAACGCGGGCGCCGGTTCGCCGGACGGCTACCCGCAGATGGCGGCGGGCGCGATCGTCATCGCCGTGCTCGCGCTGGTGGTGGAGGGCGTGCTGGAGGTCGTGCAGCGGGTGGCCGTGTCACCCGGCCTGCGCACCGCGGCCACGCGGCAGCGCACCGCGCGCGTCTGGCGCAAACCGACCCCGGAATTGGTAAGCAGGTCCACGTGAGGAGACACAGGATGAAGCGCGTTATCGCCGGTGTGGCGACGGCCCTGGCGGCGACGCTGGCCGTTTCCGCGTGCGGCAGTTCCGGCGACCCGTTGGAGGAGGACAAGCCGTCGGGCTCCGGTTCCAGCGAGACGATCACGGTCGGCTCGGCGAACTTCCCGGAGAGCCAGCTGCTCGCGGAGATCTACTCGCAGGCGCTGGAGGCCAAGGGCGTCACGGTCGACCGGCAGTTCGACCTCGGCAGCCGCGAGAAGTACATGGACGGCCTCAAGGACGGGTCGATCGACCTGATCCCCGAGTACACCGGTGTGCTGCTGCAGTTCTTCGACAAGGAGGCGCCGGAGGTCGAGTCCGAGGAGGTGTACACGGCGCTGCAGGAGGCGCTGCCGGACAACCTCATCGTGCTGGACAAGGCCGAGGCGGAGGACAAGGACGCCATCGTCGTCACCAAGGAGACGGCGGAGAAGTGGAACCTGAAGTCCATCGAGGACCTGGTGCCGCACTGCGGTGAGGTCGTCTTCGGCGGCCCGCCGGAGATCCAGCAGCGGCCGGACGGCATCCCGGGCTTCAAGAAGACCTACAACTGCACGTTCAAGAGCTTCAGCGCGCTGGAGCCGGGCGCCATCACCACGAAGGCGCTGCTCGACGGCACCGTCCAGGCCGCCGACATCTTCACCACGGACGCCTCGATCGAGGCGAACGACCTGGTGGTGCTGGAGGACCCGAAGAACAACTTCGCCGCGCAGAACGTCGTCCCGCTGATCAACAAGGACAAGGCGAGCGACACGGTGAAGGAGGCACTGAACGCGGTCTCGGCCAAGCTCGACACGAAGACCCTGCTGGAGCTGAACGCCGCGCTGAACGCCCCGGACAAGCCGGAGTACGCGGACGTGGCCAAGGACTGGCTGTCCAAGGCCGGTCTGTAGGCACTGACCGTCGCGGGCCGTCGCCGGGTCTCAGCTCGGCGGCGGCCCGTCGTCGTGCCGGAAGGTGGCGTGCTCGAAGTCCGGCCGCACGGCGAAGGTCGCCCCGGTGAAGTCGGCGCGCCCGGCGAAGGTCGTGTGCCGGAATGGCGCGGTGCCGTGGAACGTGGCCTGCCTGAAGCGCGCGTCGTCGCGGAAGGTGGCGCGGGAGAACCCGGCGGAGCCGAGGAAGTCGGCGCGGCGGAAGCGAGCGGGCCCGACGAAGGTGGCCCCGTGGAACTGCGCGACGTCCACGTGCACGTCCTCGAAGTCGAACGCGACCAGTGCGGCGCCCGCCAGGTCGACGCTCATCCCGGGCCAGAACCCGTCGCCGGGGCGCAGGTGGCGGGCCAGCAGCCGCTGCACGGCGATCCGGACCTCGCGTTCCTCCCGCCGGGCGTCGTCGTCGGGCACGAACGGCATCCGCAGGTAGGCGCACCACACGGCGACGACGGTCTTCCGCTGCTCGGGGTTGTCCTGGGCGAGCCGTTCCAGCGCGTACAGCCCCCCGAACCGCACCGGCGCCTGCTCGGCCCCGAGCAGCTCGACCGACTTGGCGTAGAGGTCGGTGACCCGGCGGGCCGCGGCGTCCTGCTCGGTCGCCGCGGCGACGCGTTCCTGGTGGGCCTTGGTGTCCGCGGCGACCGCCAGCTGGTGCGCGAGCGCGCGTTCGCGGTTGTCCAGGTCCACTTCGGTCGCGCGCTGGCGGCGCCACGCGAGGTACAGGGCGAACACGCCGCCCCCGCCGACGGCGATGCTCAGGCCGACACGCAGTGCGTCGAACCGCGCGGTGACCAGGTCGTGCCCGGTGAGGCCGCGGGTCCCCGCCCACCACAGGACGGTCACCGCGGCGACCGTGCCCGCCAACCCCGTCACGACGTACGCGGTGATCCGCCACCGCGGTACCGGGGGCAGGACCGTTCGAGGTGTGGCGGGGTCGACCAGGGGTTCGGGGCGGGTCACGTCGGCTCATCCTTCCCCACGGTGCGGGTGCCGCCGATGCGTGCGGTGAGTTCCTCCGCGGCACGCCGGGTCTCCGCCGCCAGCGAGGGCCACGTCTCGCCGCACTCGGGGTCGCACTCGTGGCGGAACGTGGTCGAGATGGCCGCGATCGGGTGACCGCTGTGGTCCAGCACCGGCGCGGCCACCGACGCGAAGCCGGGGGTCACGTACCCGTCCTCCACGGTCCACCCGCGCTGCCGGGCCGCGGTCAGCGAACGCCGCAGCGACGGCAGGTCGGCGGGGCCCCGGCCCGTCCGGTCCACGAACGCCGACCGCGCCGGGAACAGCGCTCTGACCTGCGCCGCGGGCAGCGCACCCAGCATCGCCCGGCCCGACGCGGGCAGGTGCGCGGGCAGCCGCACCCCGACGTCCGTCACGACCGTCGCGTGCAGGACGGGCTGCTCACGCAACAGGTACAGCGTCTCCCGCCCGTGCAGCACGCCCAGCTGCGCCACGTGCCCGGTCCGCCCGATCAGCCCCCGCAGCACCGGCCGGGCCAGCCGTTCGAGCGGGTCGTGCCGCAGGTACGCCGACCCCAGCTCGAACGCGGCCAGGCCAAGCCCGTAGCGGCGCTCCTCGGGCAGGTGCGTCACGAATCCGGCCGCCGCCAGCTCCGCGAGCAGGTGGTACGTCGTCGACCTGGGCAAACCCAGCTCGCGGGCCACGTACCCGGCGGTCACCGGGCCCGCGCGGCCCGCCAGCAGGCGCAGCACCGCGAGCCCGCGGCGCAGGGCAGGCACATCCGTCATGTGTCTGGGATACCAGACTCGAACCCGCCGGCTCGGGTCGTGCGGAGCGGCGAACCGCGATGGGATGGTGCCCATGGTCGTGATCGATGGCGGGCCGCTCACCCGCGAACAGGTGGTCGCCGTCGTGCGCGGGCACGCGCCGGTCGAGGTCGGCGACGCCGCCCTCGCCGGGGTGACCAAGACCCGTGAGCACGTCGAACGCCTCGCCGAGGCCACCACCCCCACCTACGGCGTCTCCACCGGGTTCGGCGCGCTCGCCACCCGGCACATCCCGCTCGACCGCCGTGCCGCGCTGCAGCGGTCGCTGATCCGCTCGCACGCGGCGGGCGCGGGGGACCCGGTCGAGGCCGAGGTCGTCCGCGGGCTGATGCTGCTGCGGCTGCGCACCATCGCCACCGGCCGCACGGGCGTGCGCCAGGAGGTCGTGGCGGCGCTGGCGGGCCTGCTCAACGCGGGCATCACCCCGGTCGTCCACGAGTACGGCTCGCTCGGTTGCTCCGGCGACCTGGCGCCGCTGTCCGCGGTCGCGCTCGCGTTGATGGGCGAGGGCGAGGTGTTCGTCGACGGTCAGCGGCAGCCCGCGAAGGACGCGCTCTACGAGGCGGGGATCGCCCCGCTGGAGCTGGCCGAGAAGGAAGGCCTCGCGCTCATCAACGGCACCGACGGCATGCTCGGCATGCTGGTGCTCGCCCTGGCCGACCTGCACCGGCTCCTCGACGTCGCCGACCTGACGGCCGCCATGTCCGTCGAGGCGCTCCTCGGCACCGACCGGGTGTTCGCGCCCGAGCTGCAGGCGCTGCGCCCGCACCCCGGCCAGGCCGTCTCCGCCGCGCGGATGACCGCGCTCCTCCAGGGCTCGGCCATCATGGCGAGCCACCGCGGCCCGCACTGCAACCGCGTGCAGGACGCCTACTCGCTGCGCTGTGCCCCGCAGGTCCACGGCGCCGCCCGCGACACCGTCGCGTACGTCGAGACGGTCGCCGACCGCGAGCTGGCCGCCGCCATCGACAACCCGGTGGTGCTGCCCGACGGGCGCGTCGAGTCCAACGGCAACTTCCACGGCGCGCCCGTCGCGTACCCGCTGGACTTCCTCGCGATCCCCGCCGCGGACGTCGCCAGCATGGCCGAGCGGCGCACCGACCGGATGCTCGACGCGACCCGCAGCCACGGCCTGCCGCCGTTCCTCGCCGACGACCCGGGCGTCGACTCCGGGCACATGATCGCCCAGTACACGCAGGCCGCCGTGGTCTCGGAGATGAAGCGGCTCGCGGTCCCGGCGTCGGTCGACTCCATCCCGAGCTCGGCCATGCAGGAGGACCACGTCTCGATGGGCTGGTCCGCCGCCCGCAAGCTCCGCAAGTCGATCGACGGGCTGACGACCGTGCTCGCGATCGAGCTGCTCACCGCCGCCCGCGCGCTCGACCTGCGGGCCCCGCTGACCCCCGCACCCGCCACCGCGCAGGCCGTCGCTGCCCTGCGCCGAGCCGTCCCCGGGCCTGGCCCGGACCGCCACCTCGCCCCGGAGATCGCCGCCGCCGAGGCACTCATCCGATCGGGAGACCTGCCATGACCGCTGGAGCACGTCCCGTCCGCGCCGCGCGCGGCACGACCCTGACCGCACGCAGCTGGCAGACCGAGGCCGCGCTGCGGATGTTCCACAACAACCTCGACCCCGAGGTCGCCGAGCGCCCCGACGACCTGGTCGTCTACGGCGGCACCGGCAGGGCCGCCCGCAACTGGGCGTCCTTCGACGCGATCACCCGCGAGCTGACCGCGCTGCGCGAGGACGAGACGCTGCTCGTCCAGTCCGGCAAGCCGGTCGGCGTGATGCGCACGCACGAGTGGGCTCCGCGCGTGCTGATCGCGAACTCGAACCTGGTCGGCGACTGGGCCACGTGGCCGGAGTTCCGGCGCCTGGAGTCGCTGGGCCTGACCATGTACGGCCAGATGACGGCCGGGTCGTGGATCTACATCGGCACGCAGGGCATCCTGCAGGGCACGTACGAGACGTTCGCGGCCGTGGCGCGCAAGCGGTTCGGCGGCTCGCTCAAGGGCACGCTCACGCTGACCGCGGGCCTCGGTGGCATGGGGGGCGCGCAGCCGCTCGCCATCACCATGAACGAGGGCGTCGCGCTGTGCGTCGAGGTCGACCCGGCCCGCGCGCACCGCCGTGTCGAGACCCGCTACCTCGACGAGGTCGCCGACGACCTGGACGACGCGGTCCGCCGCGTCGAGGCCGCCAAGAAGGAGGGCCGCGCGCTGTCGGTCGCGGTCATCGGCAACGCGGCCGAGGTCGTGCCCGAGCTGCTGCGCCGCGGCGTGGAGATCGACGTGGTGACCGACCAGACGTCGGCCCACGACCCGCTCGCGTACCTGCCGAAGGGCGTCGCGCTCGACGACTGGTCCGACTACGCCGCCAAGAAGCCCGACGAGTTCACCGACCGCGCCCGCGACTCGATGGCCGACCACGTCGACGCCATGGTCGGGTTCATGGACGCGGGCGCCGAGGTCTTCGACTACGGCAACTCCATCCGCGGTGAGGCGAAGCTCGGCGGCAGCGACCGCGCGTTCGACTTCCCCGGGTTCGTGCCCGCCTACATCCGGCCGATGTTCTGCGAGGGCATGGGCCCGTTCCGGTGGGCCGCGCTCTCCGGCGACCCGGCCGACATCGCGGCCACCGACCGGGCGATCCTGGAACTGTTCCCGGAGAAGGAGTCCCTCGCCCGCTGGATCCGCATGGCGGGCGAAAGGGTTGCGTTCCAGGGACTTCCGGCACGCATCTGCTGGCTCGGCTACGGCGAGCGGCACCTCGCGGGCCTGCGGTTCAACGAGATGGTCGCGAGCGGTGAGCTGTCCGCGCCGGTCGTGATCGGCCGCGACCACCTCGACTGCGGCTCGGTCGCCTCGCCGTACCGGGAGACCGAGGCGATGGCCGACGGCTCCGACGCGATCGCCGACTGGCCGCTGCTCAACGCCATGGTCAACACCGCGTCCGGCGCCAGCTGGGTGTCCATCCACCACGGCGGCGGCGTCGGCATCGGCCGGTCGATCCACGCCGGTCAGGTGACGGTCGCCGACGGCACCCCGCTCGCCGGTGAGAAGATCGCCCGCGTGCTGACCAACGACCCGGGCATGGGCGTCATCCGCCACGTCGACGCGGGCTACGACGAGGCACGGCACGTCGCCGTCGAGCGCGGCGTCACGGTGCCCATGCCATGAACACCGCCGTGACCGGGCTCCTCGCGGCCATCGGCGACGTCGGCCGGGACCGCACGCGTGGCGGGTACTCCCGGCACGTCTTCGACCCGGCCGAGCGCGAGCTGCGCGAGTGGTTCGTCGAGCAGGCGCAGCGGCGTGACCTGGCCGTGCGCTGCGACCGCAACGGCAACCTGTGGGCGTGGTGGGGTGAGCCGGGGCCGGACGCGATCGTGACCGGCAGCCACCTCGACTCGGTGCCCGGCGGCGGGGCGTTCGACGGACCGCTCGGCGTGACGTCCGCGCTCGAGGCCGTGGACGCGTTGCGGGCCGGCGGGTTCACGCCCGCCAGGCCGTTCGCGATCGTGGTGTTCGCGGAGGAGGAGGGCGGCCGGTTCGGCGTGCCGTGCCTCGGGTCGCGGCTGCTGTCCGGCGCCATCGACCCGGACGTGGCCCGGCGCCTGCACGACCCCGCGGGGGTCAGCTTCGCCGAGGCGGCGGCCGAGGCCGGGCTCGACCCGGCGCGCATCGGCCGCGACGAGGAGGCGCTCGCGAACATCGGGACGTTCGTCGAACTGCACGTGGAGCAGGGGCGTGGCCTGATCGACCTCGGCGCGCCCGTGGGGGTGGCGTCGTCGATCCTCGCGCACGGCCGCTGGCGGTTCACGTTCACCGGCGAGGGCAACCACGCGGGCGCCACGCTGCTCGGCGACCGCCGCGACCCCATGGTGCCCGCCGCGGAGATGGTGCTGGCCGCGCGGATCGCCGCGTCCGAGGTGGACGACGCGCGGGCGACCGTCGGCAGGCTGGTCCCGAACCCGGGCGGCACCAACGTCATCGCGTCCACTGTGGACGTGTGGCTGGACGCCCGTGCCGACGACGACGCGGACACCCGCCGGGTGGTCGCGCGGATCCGCGAGATGGCGGCGGACGCGGCGGCGCGGGAGACCTGCGCGCTGAACGTCGTCGAGGAGTCCTACGGCGACACGGTGGTGTTCGACGCCGGGCTGCGGGACACGGTGTCCGCCGCGCTGGGTGGTGTGCCCGCGCTGCCGACCGGCGCCGGGCACGACGCGGGCATCCTCGCCGCGCACGTCCCGACGGCGATGCTGTTCGTCCGCAACCCCACCGGGGTGTCCCACGCGCCGGAGGAGCACGCGGAACCGGACGACTGCCGGGCAGGGGTGACGGCACTCGCGACCGTGCTCGGGCGGCTCGCCGGATGACCACCTTCTGGTGCGAGCACGCGTGGCTGCCCGCCGGGGTCGTGCCGGGCGTGGTGGTCGAGGCCGCCGACCGGATCACCGCGGTGTCGCGGTCCGCGACGCCACCCGCCGGCGCGCACGTGTTGCGGGGCGTGGTGTTCCCGGGCTTCGCGAACGTCCACTCGCACGCGTTCCACCGCGCGCTGCGTGGCCGCACCCACGCCGACGGCGGCACGTTCTGGACGTGGCGGCGCGGCATGTACGAGCTGGCGGCGACGCTGACACCCGACAACTACCTGCGGCTCGCGACGGCGGCCTACGCGGAGATGGTCGTCGCGGGCGTGACCGCGGTCGGCGAGTTCCACTACGTGCACCACCCGTCCGGCGGCGGCCGGTACGCCGAGCCGAACGCGATGGGCGAGGCCCTGCGGGAGGCGGCGCTGGCCGCGGGCACGCGGTTGACGCTGCTCGACACGTGTTACCTGACCGGCGGCATCGGCACGCCGCTCGCCCCTGAGCAGCAACGGTTCTCCGACGGCAGCGTCGAGGCGTGGGCCGAGCGGGCGCTGTCCCGGCAGGACACCGGCGGCACGCGCTGGGGCGCCGCCGTCCACTCGGTGCGTGCGGTGCCGCGCGCGGGGATCGCCGAGCTGGCGTCCTTTGTGGACGACCGGCCGCTGCACGTCCACGTCTCCGAGCAGCCCGCCGAGAACGAGGCCTGCCAGGCGGCGTACGGCCTGACACCGGTCGGATTGCTGGCGGAGGCCGGCGCGCTGGGCCCGTCGACGACCGCCGTGCACGCCACCCACCTGACCGGCGACGACATCGCGACCCTCGGCTCGTCGCGCACCGCGGTCTGCTTCTGCCCGACCACCGAGGCCGACCTCGCCGACGGCATCGGCCCGGCCCGTGAGCTGGTCGACGCTGGTGCGCCGCTCTCGCTGGGCAGCGACCAGCACGCGGTGGTCGACCCGCTCGCCGAGGCGCGGGCCCTGGAACACGGGGAACGGTTGCGCACCGGGCAGCGCGGCCGGTTCAGGCCCGCCGAACTGGTCACCGCGCTGACGTCCGCGGGGAACGCCGCGCTGGGCTGGCCGGGCGCCGGGACGATCGACGTCGGCGCGCCGGCGGACCTGGCGGCCGTCCGGCTGGACAGCCCCCGCACCGCGGGCAGCCGCCCCGAGCAGGTGCTGTACGCGGCGACCGCGGCCGACGTGCACACGGTGGTGTCGAACGGCGTGGTCGTCGCGGAGAACGGGCACCACACGCGGCTGGGTGACGTGGGCAGGCTGCTGACCGAGGCGATCGAGGAGCTGTGGGCATGAGTGTTCTCGTCACGGGCATCGGCGAGCTGACCACCAACGACGGCCCCGCGCTCACGGACGCGGCGCTGGTCATGGACGGGGACCGGATCGCGTGGGTCGGCGCGGCGGCGGACGCACCCGACGCCGACGAGCGGGTCGACGTCGAGGGCCGCGCGGTGCTGCCCGGCTGGGTCGACAGCCACACGCACCTGGTGTTCGCGGGCGACCGCACGGCCGAGTTCGCCGCACGCATGGCAGGTCAGCCGTACACGGCGGGCGGCATCGCGGTGACCGTGGCGGCCACCCGCGCCGCGTCGGACGACGACCTCCGTGGCGTGTTGCGCAGGCACGTCGCCGAGGCCGTCGCCCAGGGCACCACGTGCGTGGAGACCAAGACCGGCTACGGGCTCACGGTCGCCGACGAGCTGCGGTCCGCCCGCATCGCCGCGGAGGAGGCCGACGAGGTCACGTTCCTCGGCGCGCACCTCGTGCCCGCCGACATGTCCACAGCGGACTACGTGGCGCTGGTGACCGGCGCGATGCTCGACGCGGTGGCCCCGCACGTGCGCTGGGCGGACGTGTTCTGCGAGACGGGCGCGTTCGACGAGGACGAGTCGCGCGCGGTGCTGACGGCCGCCAAGGCGAAGGGCCTCGGCCTGCGCGTGCACGGCAACCAGCTGGGCTACGGCCCCGGTGTGCGCCTGGCGGTGGAGCTGGGCGCGGCGAGCGTCGACCACTGCACGTACCTCACCCGGTCCGATGTGGACGCGCTGGCGGCGTCGGACACGGTGGCCACGCTGCTGCCCGCGTGCGACCTGTCGACGCGCCAGCCGCTGCCGGACGCCCGTCAGCTGCTGGACCAGGGCGCGACGGTCGCGCTGGCGACGAACTGCAACCCGGGCTCGTCGTACACGTCGTCGATGGCGTTCTGCGTGGCCACGGCCGTGCTGCAGATGCGGATGTCGGTCGAGGAGGCGGTCCGCGCGGCGACGTGGGGTGGCGCGCGGGCACTGCGGCGCGACGACGTCGGCGTGCTGCGCGCCGGTGCGCGCGCGGACGTGCAGGTGCTCGACGCGCCGTCGGTGACGCACCTGGCGTACCGGCCCGGCGTCCCGCTGACGTGGGCGGTGTGGCGGGCGGGCGAGCGCGCGCGTTAGAACACGAACAGCCCGACGGCGCCGACGAGCACGACCACGAGGATCGTGATCGCGACGATCAACGGCCAGTGCGCGGGCGGCCGGTACGTCGGCAGGTCCTCGTCCTCGACCGGTGGCCGGTCGTGGGTGAACGGGTCCTCGCCGAAGATGACCGGGTCGCGCTGCGGGTCGTCGTTGGACATGGTGACCTCCCCACGGGGTGGCGGCCTCCGGCCCCCGGTTTCCATGCTACGTCGGGGGACCGACGGCGGCAGGACGCTCCGCTGGAGTTGTCCACAGGAACGCCGCTGACCTCGCGGTTCCCGGCTGATGACCCGCACCGTCGCGATGTCGCGTACTGTGGTGGTCAGGGAACGGCCATCCGTCGCCGCGAAGCAGGGTTGCGAGGAGCACCCGAGCGGCCACCACGATCAGACCGGCCCTTTCCCACCACCGCGCCTCGTCCTCCGATGACTGACGGCGCCCCCACACTTTCAGGAGATGTCTCGATGAGCCACACCACCGAACGCCCCGTGCCCGTGACCTTCAGCCACCCGGCCGCCGCCGAAGCACGTGGTCCGGCACACGCCTGCGACGCACCCGCCGCCCGCCAGGTCGAGTTCACGGCGCCGGGCGCGGCGCGGCCCGCCAGGCGCCGATGACGCGGTGACGCAGGCGGGCAGCGGTCCGCATCACCGCACAGCCCAGACCAGCCTCGTCGGCTCCTGCCGGCAGGTGGGCGCGGCCGGGTAGCCCGTCAGGCGCCCACGACCAGCCAGATCACCAGTGCCGCCACCACGATGCCGATGGCAAGCCCGACGTGGATGAGCCGCTTGAACGGCAGCTCCTCGCCCGCCGGGTCGAGCACGTCGCGCTTGTCGTCGGCGTGCGGGTTCTGGTCCATCGGGATCCAGTCCCGCTCCTCGGGCTCTTCTTCGGCCATGGGCGCATTCTCCACGGTCAGGACACGGTCGCCGCGCCCGCCGCGTCGACCGTGACGCGCACGCGGCGGCCCCCGAGCACCACGCCGTCGACGGTCAGCGGGAACCACGACGCGAACGCGGGTGACGGCCGCACCTCAGCCGTGTCCGGCGTGATGCCGAGCGCCGCCCACACCAGCGCGAACACCGACGCCGCCGACCACGCCTGCGGCCGGCACGTCGACGGGTAGTCCAGCAGCGGGCCGTCCTCCTCGGCCCAGCCGCCGTACAGCTCCGGCAGCCGGTGGCCGAAGTGGGCGCCCGCCCGCACCACACCCGCCGCCAGCGCCGCCGCCACCTCCGCGTGGCCGTCGCGGGCCAAGCCGGCCACGGCGATCGCCGTGTCGTGCGGCCACACCGAACCCGTGTGGTAGCCGACCGGGTTGAAGTACGGGTGGGTGCCGTCGAACGTCCGCAGCCCGTACCCGCTGTCCAGGCGCCCGCTGCCCAGGCGGGCCGCCACCAGCGCGGACTCCTCGTCGGTCAGCAGACCGGACCCCAGCAGGTGCCCCATGTTCGACGCCACGGCGTCGACCGGGCGGCCCCGCGCGTCCAAGGCCAGCGCCGGGAACGGCCCTTCCTCGTCCCGCACCCAGAACGCCGACCGGAACCGCTCGTTCATGCGTGCCGCCCAGGCCCGCGCCTCGTCCGCGCCCGGCAGCCCGAACGCGTCCAGCAGGGCGGCGGCGTCGAGCGCGGCGCGATGCGCGTACGCCTGCGCCTCCGACAGGGCGACCGGCGCCGCGGCCAGCTTCCCGTCGCGGTCCTGGATGGCGTCGACCGAGTCCTTCCAGCCCTGGTTGGCGAGGCCGCGGCCCAGTTCGTCCCGGTAGGACAGGAAGCCGTCGTGCGCGAGCACCCAGTCCAGCGCGCGGCGCAGGGGTTCGAGCAGGTCGGAGACGTCGGCGCCGCACCGCCACGCGTCGTGCGCCAGCGAGATCCACAGCGGGGTCGCGTCGATCGTCCCGTAGTAGACCGGCGGCAGGCCGGCCTGCTGGTCCACATCGGACGGGACGCGGCGGATCTCGTGGGCGATCTTGCCCGGTTCCTCCGCGGTCTCCGGGTCGTGCTTCGTGCCCTGCCTGCGGGCGAGCGTGCGGAGCGTGCCCATGGCCAGGTCCGTGCCGAGCGGCAGCGCGAACCGCGCCGTCCACAGCGAGTCACGGCCGAACAGCGTCAGGTACCAGGGGGCGCCGGCCGCGGCGAACAGGTCGGCCGGCGCGGCGGCGTCGGCCAGCAGCAGGTGGCTCAGGTCGGCGACACCCGTGCGGAACAGCTTCTCCAGGTTCTGGTCGGCGCTGGTCAGGCGGGCCGTGGCGGGGCGCTCGGCGGGGGCGGTGAACACGGCGTCGTCGCTCGCGGAGGACGCGGTGAGCGTGAGCGTCCACGTCACCCGGGTGCGCGGTGCGAGGGTGAGGTGCCAGCCGAGGCGGGCGTGGTCCTCGAGCACCACGTCGTCCGGCGCGCGGTCGCTGGTCAGGGCCGTGATACGGCTGCCGGACACCCATTCGGCGAGCCCGTTCGCGGTCGGCGGCACCAGGTCCGGCCGCTGCCCGCCGCGGAACGCCAGCACCGGCGCCAGGTCGGCCGCGAGCCGCACGCCGACGGTCGCGCTGATCTCCCGCCGCGAGTCGTTGACCAGCGCGATCGTCTCCTCGAGCGTGCCGGGCCCGGTGCGCCTGCGCCGCTCGACCCGGACGGTCGGCTCGGTGATCTCGTCACCGAGGTGGCGGACCGCGGCGACGAACCGCAGCGCGTCCGGGCCGTCCTGGCGGTGCCCGAGCGCGACCGGCTCGCGGCCGTCGACGGTGACGGTCAGTTCGGTGACGTGCCGCACGTCGGCCACCAGCCAGCCCTGCGCGCCGTCGCGGCGGAGCTGCCCGTCCGGCGCCGACAGGACGGTGGCCGGTGCGGCGACCGCGGTGACGAGTTCGTGCAGGAACGGCTGGTTGTGCATCTGGAGTCGCTCCGGGGATAGGTTGGCTTGCATGGAGTACACACAGCTCGGCCGCAGTGGCCTCTCCGTGTCCCGGCTCGTGCTCGGCACCATGAACTTCGGTCCCGAGACGTCCGAAGAGGACAGTCACGCGATCATGGAGCGCGCGCACGAGCACGGCATCAACTTCTTCGACACCGCCAACGTATACGGCTGGCAGAAGGGGGAGGGGATCACCGAGCAGATCATCGGCCGGTGGTTCGCGAAGGGCGGCGGCAGGCGGGAGAAGACCGTGCTGGCCACGAAGCTGTACGGCTCGATGGGGGACTGGCCCAACGAGACGTTCCTCTCCGCGCTGAACATCCGCCGCGCCGCGGACGAGTCACTGCGCAGGCTGCGGACCGACCACATCGACCTCTACCAGATGCACCACGTCGACCGGAACACGCCGTGGGACGAGATCTGGGAGGCGTTCTCCGTGCTGCGGCAGCAGGGGAAGGTGCTGTACTTCGGGTCGTCGAACTTCGCGGGCTGGCACCTCGCGCAGGCGCAGGAGGCGGCGCGGAACCGGCACTTCCTGGGGCTGGTCAGCGAGCAGTCGATCTACAACCTGATGACGCGCTGGGTGGAGCTGGAGGTGCTGCCCGCCGCGCGGCACTACGGCATCGGCGTGATCCCGTGGTCGCCGCTGCACGGCGGCCTGCTCGGCGGTGTGCTGCGCAAGCAGCGCGAGGGCGGCGCGTCGCGGTCCACGAGCGGCCGGTCCGCCGACGCGCTGGAGCGCTACCGCGACCGGATCGAGGCGTACGAGAAGCTGTCGGCGGACCTCGGCGCGGACCCGGCGGACCTCGGTGTGGCGTGGCTGCTGCACCAGGAGGGCGTGACGGCGCCGATCATCGGCCCGAGGACGATCGCACAGCTCGACGGTTCGCTGCGTGCGGTGGACCTGAAGCTGGAGGCCGGCACCCTCGCCCGCCTGGACGAGCTGTTCCCGGCCCCGGGTCCGAACGGCTCGAAGCCCGCACCGGAGGCGTACGCCTGGTGAGCGGGACGACGCCCTGGGCCCGGACGGACCCGGGGCGTCGCTCACCTCACGGCCCGCCGAGGTAGTCCTTCAGCCAGATGCCGTCCTGGTACTCGAGCGCCTCCATGTAGACGTTGTCGTCGTTGTTGTGGGGTCGGCAGATCGGCATGATGTACACCGAGTTCGACCCCTTCGGCATCGAGCGCGCCACCGTGCCCGTGATGATGTGGCCGCCGACGAACGACGTGCCGCACTTGAACCCGTTGAAGTGGTACGACGTGCAGATGTTCGGGTACACGCCGAACTGGTCGGCCCACAGGTTGATCCACGTCTTGCCGTCGATCTTCGGGTCGTCCGTGCTGCCGATGACGTTCGCGAAGGCCTCACCGGCGCTGAAGTGCACGGTGCCGCCCCACACGGACTCGATCGCCACCAGCTCGTCGCCTGGGCCCAGCTCGGCCCCGGGCTCGTACAGGCCGTGGCACACCCCGTCCCGGTAGACCACCAGCAACTTCCGGTAGTCCTCTGGCGGGAGCTCGGGCGGTGCCGTGCGGACCTGGACGGTCAGGCCGGGGAGGTTCTTCAACGCGGCGATCAGGGAGTCGTTCGCTGCGCGGGCCATCCCGCGCAGCGCCTCGTCGACCCCGGTGGTCAGCGGGGTGCGGCAGTTCCAGTGCCGGTTCCCCATCAGGTCGTCGGCGGGGAACCCCGCCTGCGCGGCGGCCCGGTGGCGGCAGTACTCCTCCGTCCCGGCCGGGAACGTGACGAGCCGGCAGCCGTCCGCCGAGGCGAAGTCGGTGCCGCAGACCGTCACCGTGTGCCGGGCCGCGTCGTGGACGTAGCCGAAGACGAGCCGCGCCACCAGCCGCCGGTTCCCGAACGCGGTGAACGTGCCGATGTCGACGTCCTCCGACTGGAACGTGTGGGCGCCGTCCTCGAGCGACACGTCGACCGCCGAGGGCGTGTCGACCAGCTCGACGAACCGGGTGCGGTGACCGAGGTGCGAACCGAGCGGGATCTTGACCGAAAGCATGGGACTCCGATCAGGACGTCGGGTCGTAGTTGTAGTTCACGACCGTGAACTTGTAGTCGTACGAGTAGTGCTCGACGCTGCCGCACGTGACGCTCGTGAACCAGTGCGCGGTCTCCGCCGAGGAGTACGCGTACTGGAAGGTCGTCACCACGACGTTGAGGACGGGCATGACCGAGATGAGGCCGATCACCGTGCCGAACTCGGAGGTCACCTTGCTCTTCTCGGTCTGCACCTGGATGTTGGCCATCTCCTCGTTGAGGTAGCCGAGGATGGGCGCGACGTCGCCGCTCAGGCCCGCCAGCACCACGCCGAAGAACTGCGCGTTGATGCTCGCGGCGGTCCCGTCGCCGGACTCCTCGTTCTGGGACACCGAGGTCTCGCCCATCCCCTCGATCGAGTTCATGGCCGTCGTCATCGCGGCCTGGTCCAGCAGGTAGAGGCCGTTCACGACCTCCTGGCCGGACGTGTCCAGCACGGCCTTCTTGATCACGTTCGACATCTGGAGCGCGTTCACGAACGCCTGGGACACCGCGTCCTTCAGCGTTTGCGACCAGGAATCCTCGAGGTAGGCGAACAGGAAGTCGGTGCCCGGCGCGTGGAGCCACTGACCCGAATCGGTCATCGTCACCATGTACGTCACCGGGCGCGTCGCGACAGCAGTCATTTCTCCTCCTGGAAATTATTTCGACATGTTTACGGTGCTGCATCCAGGAGCATCCTCAGGAAGCTGCGCGAAGCACAGGTGTGAATAGGGGGTTCAATCCTCCGAGTCGACTGTCTCACCTGGTCAGCGCCGCGACGGAGATCGAGGTCGCGGATTGTCGCCGTCGATCTTGCGTGGTTGGGCCGATCAGGTGAGTGGCGAATTTCTACTGTGGGAATACTCCGGTGGGCGCGCGCTTCTCGCCCATTGGGTTCGAATTTCCGGCCGGCGGTGATTGTCGTCGGCCACCATTGTGCGACCGATATTCCACGATGGTGGTCAACCGATGAGTTTCTTGTAGTCGCGTGCGTGCGGCACGCCGTCGAGCAACGCGAGGAAGCCGTCGTGCAACGCGGCGTTGGTGACGAGGACGGTGCCGTTGCCGCTCAGCACGGGTGCGCCGGTGAGGTCGGTGACGCGCCCGCCCGCCTCCGCCACGATGACCGGCAGCGGCGCCACGTCCTCGTAGCCCATGGGGAAACCGGCGACGACCATCGCGTCCAGCTCGCCGGTGACGAGGCCGGCCATGTCGCCGGACGTGCTGAGGTAGACCGTCCGGTGCAGGGTGGCGAGCAGGTCCTCCGACCAGGTGCCCGGGTTGCCCATGGCGGTGCGGGCGCCGGTGAGCCGCGTCCGGTCCCCGACGTGGGCCCGGGTGACCGTGTCGCCGAACGCCACCCAGCAGCCGAGCCCGCGGCCCGCGAAGACCGTCTTGCGCGCGACCGGTTCGTGGATCACGCCGAGCGCGGGGCCGTGCTCGTCCTCGTGGGCCAGCACGGTGGCGAACAGCGGGATGCGGTGGGCGAAGTAGTAGGTGCCGTCGATCGGGTCGATCACCCAGCGGCGGCCGGTGGTGCCCCCGGTCGTGCCCGCCTCCTCGCCGTACACCTCGTCGCCCGGCGCGTGCCGGGCCAGCGCGTCGCGGATCAGTTCCTCGACGGCGAGGTCGGTCGCGGTGACCTCGGTGCCGTCGGCTTTCCGGGTGGCGGCCACGTCGCCTGCGAAGAACCGCCGCGCGGCGAGGGCGCCCGCGCGCCGGGCGAGGTCCACGGCGAAGTCCAGCAGGCTCCGGTCCATGAACAGAGGACGTCCCGGCGGGACCGCGGGTTGCGGCAGGCACGGCAGTGCCCCGGGCGCGGGCGCGGGGCACTGCCGGTCACTCGTCGTCTTCGTCGTCTCTCGCCAGGTAGGTCGCCAGGCGTTCGACGGCGTTCTCGAACTCCGGGTTGGCGTCCACGAAGGCACGCATCTTGGCGGCGAGCCAGGCCAGCGTGACCTCCTCGTCGCCCCGGCGTTCCTCCAGCTCTTCGAGTCCTCGGTCGGTGAAGTACATCGGCTCAGCTGAACGCCTTCTCGATGATCTCCCGCTGCTCGACCTCGTGCACCTTGCCCGAACCCGCGGACGGGGCGGACATCACGCGGCGCGAGACGCGGACGAGCTTCGGCAGGTCCGGGTACAGCTCCCGCAGGTGCAGGCCGTAGAACGGCCACGAACCCTGGTTCGCGGGCTCCTCCTGGCACCAGCGGACCTCGTCGACTCCGCTGTACTTCTCGAAGATCGCCCCAAGGCGCTTCACCGGCACCGGGTACAGCTGCTCGAGCCGCACGATCGCGACGTCCGTGGCACCGCGGGCCTCGCGCTCGTGGGCCAGCTCGTAGTACAGCTTGCCCGACACCAGCAGCAGCTTCCGCACGTCGGCGGGGTTCGGGTGCACCGGGTCGTCGAGGACCGCGTTGAACCGGGCCTCCTCGGTGAAGTCCTCGACCGACGACACCGCGGCCTTGTTGCGCAGCATCGACTTCGGCGTGAACACCACCAGCGGGCGCTGCACGCCGTCCAGCGCGTGACGGCGCAGCAGGTGGAAGTAGTTCGCGGGCGTCGACGGCACGGCGACGGTCATCGAGCCCTCCGCGCACAGCTGCAGCCAGCGCTCGATGCGGCCCGACGTGTGGTCCGGGCCCTGGCCCTCGTGGCCGTGCGGCAGCAGCACCACGACGTCCGACCGCTGGCCCCACTTGGCCTCGGACGACGAGATGTACTCGTCGATCACCGACTGGGCGCCGTTCACGAAGTCACCGAACTGCGCCTCCCACAGCACCAGCGCGTCCGGGTTCGCCACCGAGTAGCCGTACTCGAAGCCGAGCGCCGCGTACTCCGACAGCGCCGAGTCGTAGGCCAGGAACCGGCCCTGGTCCTCCGACAGGTTCTGCAGCGGCACGTACTCCTTGCCGGTCTTGCGGTCCACGATCACCGCGTGCCGCTGCACGAACGTGCCACGCCGCGAGTCCTGGCCCGCGAGGCGGACCAGGTGGCCCTCCAGGTTCAGCGACCCGAACGCCAGCAGCTCCGCGAACGCCCAGTCGATGCCGCCCTCGCGGGCCATCTTCGCGCGCCGTTCCAGCACCGGCTTGACGCGCGGGTGCGGCGTGAAACCGTCGGGCAGGTTGATGTGCGCGTCCGCGATCCGCTCCAGCACGTCGCGGGTGATGTTCGTCGCCAGCTTCGCGGGCACCTGCTGCTCGGACTCGACCGACGGGCTCGGCGCCACCGGGTGCTTCTCCAGCTCGCGCACCTCGTTGAACACGTGCTCGAGCTGGGAGGAGAAGTCCCGCAGCGCCTTCTCCGCCTCGTCGACGGAGATGTCGCCGCGGCCGATCAGCGCCTCGGTGTAGGTCTTCCGCACGCTGCGCTTCGTGTCGATGATGTCGTACATCGCGGGCTGCGTCATCGAGGGGTCGTCGCCCTCGTTGTGGCCGCGGCGCCGGTAGCAGACCATGTCGATCACGACGTCCTTGTTGAACGCCTGGCGGTAGTCCATCGCCAGCTGCGCGACCCAGTAGCACGCCTCGGGGTCGTCGCCGTTCACGTGGAACACCGGCGCCTGGATCATCTTCGCCACGTCGGTCGCGTACTGCGACGAGCGCGAGTGCTCCGGTGCGGTGGTGAAGCCGACCTGGTTGTTGATGATCACGTGCACGGTGCCGCCGGTGCGGTAGCCGCGCAGCAGTGCCAGGTTCAGCGTCTCCGCGACCACGCCCTGGCCCGCGAACGCCGCGTCGCCGTGCAGCGCGACCGGCAGCACCGTGAAGCCGCCCTCCGAGCCGCCCTTGTCGAGCAGGTCCTGCTTGGCGCGGACGATGCCCTCCAGGACCGGGTCGACGGTCTCCAGGTGCGACGGGTTGGCGGTCAGCGTCACCTTGGTCTCGCCGTCGCCGAACATGCGGAAGTACTTGCCCTCGGCGCCGAGGTGGTACTTCACGTCGCCGGAGCCGTGCGCCTGACCGGGGTCGAGGTTGCCCTCGAACTCCTGGAAGATCTGGCTGATCGGCTTGCCGACGATGTTGGCGAGCACGTTCAGGCGGCCGCGGTGCGGCATGCCGATGACGACCTCGTCCAGCTCGTACTCGGCGGCCTTGTCGAGGATGGTGTCGAGCAGCGCGATGACCGACTCGCCGCCCTCCAGCGAGAACCGCTTCTGGCCGACGTACTTGGTCTGCAGGAACGTCTCGAACGCCTCTGCCGCGTTCAGCTTCGACAGGATGTACTTCTGCACCGCCTGCGCAGGCTTGGCGTGCGGCACCTCGACGCGCTGCTGGATCCAGCGGCGCTCGGCCGGGTCGAGGATGTAGGTGTACTCGACGCCGACGGTCCGGCAGTAGCTGTCGCGCAGCACGCCGAGCACGTCACGCAGCTTCATCCGCTGCTTCCCGGCGAACCCGCCGACGGGGAACTCGCGGTCCAGGTCCCACAGCGTGAGGCCGTGGGACAGGATGTCGAGGTCCTCGTGCTTGCGCTGGCGGTAGTTCAGCGGGTCGACGTCGGCCATCAGGTGGCCGCGCGTGCGGTAGGTGTCGATGAGGCCGATGACGCGGGTGGTCTTGTCGATCTCACCCTCGGGGATGTCCTCGACCCAGCGCACCGGCTCGTAGGGCAGCCGCAGCGACGTGAAGATGTCGTCGTAGAAGCCGTCCTCGCCGAGCAGCAGCTGGTGCACGCGGCGCAGGAACTCGCCGGACTCCGCGCCCTGGATGATGCGGTGGTCGTACGTCGAGGTCAGCGTGATGATCTTGCTGACGCCCAGCTCGACCAGCGTCTTCTCGCTCGTGCCCTGGTACTGCGCCGGGTACTCCATGGCACCGACGCCGATGATCGCGCCCTGGCCCTTGGTCAGGCGCGGCATCGAGTGGTTGGTGCCGATGGTGCCCGGGTTGGTCAGCGAGATCGTGGTGCCCGCGAAGTCCTCGGTGGTCAGCGCGCCGTTGCGGGCCTTGCGGATGATCTCCTCGTAGGCCTGCCAGAACCGCTGGAAGGTCATGCCCTCGCAGTTCTTGATGGACGCGACGACCAGCGTGCGGCCGCCGTCCTTGGCGGGCAGGTCGATGGCGAGGCCGAGGTTGACGTGCTCGGGGGTGACCACGTTCGGCTTGCCGTTGACCTCGGCGTAGTGCCGGTTCATGTTCGGGTAGTCGGCGAGCGCCCGGATCAGCGCGTACCCGATGAGGTGCGTGAACGACACCTTCCCGCCGCGCGTGCGCTTCAGGTGGTTGTTGATCACGATCCGGTTGTCGAACAGGAGCTTCGCGGGCACGGCGCGGACGCTGGTCGCGGTCGGGATCGTCAGCGAGACGTCCATGTTCTTCGCGATCATCGCCGCGGCGCCGCGCAGCGGCTTGACCTCTTCGCCGTCGGCCTTCGCGGCGGGCTTGGCCTCGCTCTTCGCGTCGGTCTTGGCGGCCGGCTTCGGAGCGGGCTTGGGCTCCGGCTTCGGCGCGGGCTTCGGTTCCGCCTCGGGCGCGGGCTTCGGCGCGGCCTTCTGCTGGGCCTGCGCCTGACCGTTCGTGGACTCGGCCTTGGTGGGGGCCGTGGGTGCAGCCTTGGGCGGTGTCGGCTTGGTGGTCTTGGCGACCGTTGCCGTCCCGGTCCCGGTGTTGCTCTTCGTGTCGCCCGCGGCCTTGTTCGCCACGCGCTGTGTCGGCTTGTAGTCGGCGAAGAAGTCATGCCACGCTGAGTCCACTGACGACGGGTCAGCGAGGAACTGCTCGTACATCTCCTCTACGAGCCACTCATTGGGGCCGAACTGCGACGCAGGGCTGCTGCTGGACACGGCAGGCACTCGCCTCTATCTATCTCGATCTGGTAGTGGTACGGACTGCACCCCAAGGCTAGTCCCCCGAGCGAGTCACGTGGTGCCGACTCGGTAGAAGGACCGCAGGTCACGTCGGTGATCGAAGACCGCCCCCAGGTGCCGCTGCCCCTGATACTCGCATTGTCTCCCAGCGGGTCCGCAGCCGGTCCGGCCACGAAAACCGCGCCGTGTTCGTCCGGTTCGGGCCGTTCGACTGTGGTGAAGACCTCATGGATGGCTCCTAGGAGGTGGGACGACAGCGGCGGCGGTCACACATGGATCGGCCGACGGTCGGTACGCAGCGCCCAGTGGTAGCGGATCTCGGTGGCTGCCGGGGCTGTATCGATCATGTGAATCGGTTGTGAGAACTGGGTTTCCGCGTCACCCGAGCGCGGCACGCGCGAGCGCCGTGCCCGCGTCGGTGCGGTAGTAGAGGACGGACCGGCCCGCGCGGCGGCGGTGCACGAGGCCCGCGTCGAGCAGCACCTTCAGGTGGCGGCCGACCGAACCGAGGCCCTGACCGGTCAGCGCGACCAGCTGGGTGGTGCTCTTGGCCGTCTCGAGCAGTGCGAGGACGTTCGCCCGGCCCGGTCCCAGCAGCCGGGCCAGCGCCTCGGGCGCGGGGGCGGGGCCGGGCGCGGCCAGCACGCCGGCGCACGGGTAGATGACGGCGAAGCGCTGTGCCGCGTCCCACGCCACCCACCCGCGGTGCGGTGTGACGGGCACGAACAGCAGCCGCGCGCCGGTGACCTCGCGCGGCGGGTAGTCGTAGGTGTTGATCTGCAGGCGGCCGCCGCCCAGCCAGCGCATGCCCTGGCGCATGTCGTCCAGTGCCGCCGCCCACCCGCCGCGGGTCAGCTGCCCGGCACGGGCGACGACGTCCGCCTCCAGGATCCGTCTGCGCCTCGGCCAGTCGGGCAGCACGGTCCGCGTCCACACCCACTCCAGCAGGTCGGCCGCGCGTGCCGGCAGGTCGTCGCGGTCCAGCTCGGCGGGCAGCGGGCCGCGCAGCGAGACCGTCAGGTCCGCGCGGGCCTGGTCGGGCGGCGTCGCCCGGACGCGGGCCAGCTCGCCTGCGAAGCCGGGCTCGTCCTCGTGGGGCGGGACGGTGAGGAAGTCGGCGGTCCACCGGTGCCCGCGCGCGGCCCGCACGAGCCGCGCGGTGACCGGGTCGGCGGCCAGACGGTCCCGGTAGGCGGGCAGGTGCGTGTCCAGCCAGGCGCGCTCGCCGGGGTGCGCGGCGCTCGCCCGGTGCAGCGTGAACAGGCACGCGGTGGTCTCGGCCAAGGGGGAGATGACGAACCGGCTGCGCGCGAGGGTGTCCGCGCTGACCTGCCACCAGCCCATGTTTCGCCTCCCCGCGAAACTCTAACCGCATCGGCCGGGCCTGCGGAGACTCCCGATCATGCGCACGTACCGCGAGCTGTTCCGCACGCCCGAGTTCACGCCGCTGTTCCTGACCGGGGCCGCGCGCGTGGCGGCCCAGACGGTGACGGGGCTGGCCCTCGGCACGGTGGTCTACGCGCAGACCCGGTCGCCGCTGCTGGCGGCGCTCGCGATGTTCGGCCCGTCGCTCGCCCAGCTGGCCGGCGCCACTGTGCTGCTGTCGGCAGCGGACCGGCTGGCGCCGCGTGCCACGCTCGCCGGGCTGGAACTGGTCTTCGCCGTCGGCACCGCGGCGCAGGCCATCCCCGGCCTGCCGGTGTGGGCGGCGTTCGTGATCCTCATGGGCACCGGCCCGCTGGCCGCGCTCGGCGGCGGCGTGCGGTACGGGCTGCTGAACGAGATCCTGCCCGCGGAGGGGTACGTCCTGGGGCGCTCGGTGCTCAACATGTCCGTCGGCACCATGCAGATCTGCGGGTTCGCACTGGGCGGCGTGCTCGCGGCCACCCTCTCGCCGAGGCACACGCTGCTGGTGGGTGCCGCGCTGTACCTCGGTGCCGCGCTCATCGCGCGCCTGGGCCTGAGCCACCGCGAACCAAGGGCGGCGGGCCGCCCGTCGATCGCCGCGACGTGGCACGGCAACGCACGGCTGTGGTCGTCGGCGCCCAGGCGGTACGTCTACCTCGCGCTGTGGGTGCCGAACGGGTTGGTCGTGGGCTGCGAGTCGCTGTTCGTGTCGTACGCGCCGCGTGACGCGTGGCTGCTGTTCACGTTCGCCGCACTGGGCATGCTGGCGGGGGACACCGTCACGGGCCGGTTCATGACCGACCACTGGCGGGACCGGCTGGCCGCCCCGCTGCGGCTGCTGCTCGCCGTCCCGTTCCTGGTCTTCGCGGTGCACCCGCCACTGCCGGTGGCGGTCGCGGCCGTGACACTCGCGTCGGTGGGGTACTCGGCGAGCCTCCTGCTGCAGCGCAGGCTGCTGGCGCTGACACCCGAGGAGCTCAGCGGACACGCCATGGGCCTGCAGTCCGCGGGAATGCTCGCCATGCAGGGCGTGGGCGCGGCCATCGCGGGCGCCGTCGCCCAGTACACGTCCCCGACCACCGCGATGACCGTCATGGCGGTCGCGTCCGTGGCGGTCACTGTTGCCTTGGCTCCCGGGCTGCGCACCCCGGTCGGGCTGCCGGTTGGGCGGGGTGCGGTGAGTTGACGGGCTGCGTGGTCAGCGGTGTCCGGGTTGGCGGGTTCTCGGCGGGTGGTGTCGATCGCGGTCGCTCGGCTGCGCAGGCCGTTCGGGGGCGTGTCCGCGCGGGGGAGCTGTCCGGGTTGTTGTTGGCGGTGTCCGGGTTGGCGGCTGTTGCTTTCGGCCGGTGGTGTCGATCGTTGGTGGCCCGAGCTGCGCGGCGGGGGCGGTCGGGGTGGTGCGTGTTCGTGGGGAAGGGCTGTCTGGCTTGGGCGGGTTCTTGCGTCCGGTCGGTGGCGGTCATCCTCGGGTTGGCCTGCGGGCTGCGTGGTCAGTTCGGGGGCGGGGTGGCGCGGTCCATGCGGAAGAGCTGTCTGGTTTCGGTGGGCTCTTGCGTCCGGTCGGTGCCATCGGTGGCGGTCATCCCCGTGCTGAGCAGCTATTTCGGCAGGGTGGCGCAGTGCGGACGAGGTGGTCTGGTGCGTGTCCGGGAAGAGTTGTCCGTCCCTGGTCGGCGGGCTCTTGCACCCGGCGGGTGGTGTCGATCGCGGTTGCTCCCGGGCTGCGCAGCCAGTTCGGGGCGGTGGTGTGGTGAGTTGGTGGGGGCGGTGTGGTGCGTGTCCGTGCGGAAGAGCTGTCTGGCTTCGTGGGTTCTTGCGTCCGGTCGGTGCCGTTGGTGGCGGGCATCGTCGGGTTGGCCTGCGGGCTGCGTGGTCAGTTCGGCGGGGTGATCGGTGTGATGCGTGTTCGTGCGGAGAGTTGCCTGGCGGTGCGGCGTCGGCGGGTTCCTGCAGCTGGTCGGTGCCGTCGGTGGCGGTCATCCCCGTGCTGAGCAGCTAGTTCGGCAGGGGGGCGCAGTGCCGACGAGGTGGTCAGCGTGGCGCGTCTCCGTGCGGAAGAGCTGTCCGTTCCTGGTCGGCGGGCCCCTGCATCTCGGCCGGTGGTGTCGATCGCGGTTGCTCCCGGGCTGTGCAGCCGGTTCGGGGCGTTGGTGCGGTGAGTTGCTGGGGGGCGTGTCTGTGCGGAAGGGCTGTCCCGACTTTGGTTGGCGGGGCCTTGCACCCGCCCGGTGGCGTCGATCGCGGTGCTCCCGGGCTGCGCAGCCGGTTCGGGGCGGTGGTGCGGTGAGTTGGTCTCGGGCAGCGGTGTCCGGTGGGCGGGGTCTTGCACCTAGCCGGTGCCATCGGTGGCGGTCACCCTGGGGCTTGCCTGCGGGCTGCGTCGCTGGTTCGGCGGGGTGGTGCAGTGCATGGCGATGCGGAAAGTGCTGCCCGGCTTCGGCGGGTCGGTGCCGTCGAGGGCGGTGGCCCTCGGGCTGCGCGTCCGTCTCGGCGGACGGGGCCGAAGGCGGTGGTGTCAGGCGGCTAGCTGCGCGAGGTGGCGCAGTGAGTTGATCAGGTGGTCGGGGCCGAAGGGCGGGAACTGGATGATGTCCCGGCCGGACTGCGGGACGTCCGACCAGTCGTAGGTGAGCGTCACCTCGGTCTCGGTCTGGCTCAGTGGTGACAGGTCGTAGCGCCAGACCCAGCCGCCGAACACGAGGTCGCCGTTGTCCTTCTCGTAGCCGGTCAGCCAGCCGATGGCACGTGGCGCGTCGAGCACCACCACCTTGTTGACCACCCGGTAGTCGCCGTTCGGGTGGTCGGCGTGGTGCATGTCCATGCGGAAGAGCTGCCCCGCCTCGGTCAGCGGGGCCGGGTCGGCGGGTTCCTGGACCCAGCCGGTGCCGTCGATCGCGGCGTGGGTCGTCGGGTCTGCCAGCACGGTGAAGACCCGTGCGGCGGAGGTGGTGATCGTCAGGGTGGCGCTCACGGCCTCGCGGGTGGTGGTGACGGACATCGTCGGCCTCCGGGGAGTGGGGACCGGCCCGTTGCCGGTCTCTCACCCTGGCTACGAACGCACCCGCCGCCTTTCGACAACGGGCCCGGAAAAACTTCTGGCGGCGCCGGCCGCGGTGGTCAGCTCGCCTGTTGGGCCGGGTCCGGGGCCAGGCCGTCCTCCGCGGTGCCGTGGTGCCACAGCCTCGCGTAGTGGCCGTTCTTCGCCAGCAGCTCCTCGTGCGGGCCCTCCTCCACGATCTGCCCGTCGGACAGGACCAGGATCCGGTCCGCTCGCGCCGCTGTCGCCAGGCGGTGTGCCACCACGAACGTCGTGCGTGGGTGGGACAGGCGTTCGCTCGCCGCCAGGACCACCGACTCCGTTGCCGGGTCCAGGGCCGCGGTCGCCTCGTCCAGCAGCAGGATGTCCGGGGCCACCAGCTCCGCTCTCGCCAGGGCGATCAGCTGGCGCTGGCCCGCCGACAGGCCCTGGCCGCGTTCACCCACCTGCTGGCGGAAGCCGTCCGGCAAGGTCGCCACCATCGGGAGAGCGCCCACCGACCGGACCGCCGACTCGATCGCCGCCCGGTCGCCGTTCACGCCGTCCGCCGCCGCGCCGTAGCCGACGTTCGCCGCCACGTCACCGCTGAACAGGTGTGCCTCCTGCGGCACGACACCCAGGTGCTGCCGGTACTCCGACGGGTCGTAGTCGCGCAGATCGACACCGTCCACCAGGACCTGGCCCGCCGTCGGGTCGTAGAACCGGGCGATCAGCTTCACCACCGTGGACTTGCCCGCGCCCGTCGCGCCCACCAGCGCCACCGTCTCGCCCGGCGCGACCGTCAGGTTCAGGTCGCGGACCGCGGGGCGTTCGGTGCCCGGGTAGCTGAACGACACGTTCCGCAGCTCGACCTCGCCGCGCAGCTTCGGCGGGACCGGGGCCGGCGTCGCCGGGGGCTCCACCGAACTCGGCGTGCGCAGCAGGTCCGCGATCCGCCGCAACCCCACCCGCGCCTGCTGGTAGCCGTCGAACACGCTCGACAACTGCTGCACCGGGGAGAAGAACAGGTTCAGGTACAGCATGAACGCCAGCAGCACACCCACCGACAGGTCGCCGGACGCCACCCGCCGCGCACCCACCACCAGCACCGCCGCCTGCGCCAGACCCGCCAGCAGCGCCACGAACGGGAAGTACGTCGCCACGTACCGCTGCGCGCGCAGCCGCGTGCGCCGGTAGGTGTCGCTGCGCTGCGCGAACTCGCGGGCCGAGTGCTCCTCCCGCGTGAACGCCTGCGCGACCCGCAGCCCGGACACGTTCTCCTGCATGTCCGCGTTCACGGCGCTGACCTGCTCGCGGGCCTGCGAGTACGCGGCCGACGACAGGCGCTGGAAGATCACCGTCGCCACCACCAGGATCGGCAGCGCCGACAACGCGACCAGCGACAGCTCCGGATCGGTGATCACCAGCGCCGCGGTGATCGTGACGATCGTCAGCAGGCTCGCCAGCGCGCTCGTCAGCCCGGTCTGCAGGAACGTCGACAGCGCGTCCACGTCCGTCGTCATCCTGGTCATGATCCGGCCGGCCATCTCGCGCTCGAAGTAGTCCAGCCCGAGCCGCTGCAGGTGGGCGTAGCTGCGCACCCGCAGCAGGTACAGCAGCCGCTCACCGACCCGCGCGGTCAGCACCGTGTTGACCGCGTTGTCCGCGAAGCTCAGCACTACCAGCACCGCCGCGATGGCCGTGACCACCCACAGCGCCGTCGTGTTGCCGGTGACCACGCCGTCGTCGACGCCCCGCTGGATCAGCATCGGCAGCGCCATGGTCAGCACCGCGTCCGCGATCACCAGGCCCGCGACCACCGCCAGCATCGTGCGCACCGGTTTCAGCAGGCGGCGTAACCGGAAACCCGGGTCGGGCGCCTTCGGGTCCTCGCCACGCAGCACCGGGACCTCGGACGCGGGCGGCAGCGCGGCCACCCGCTCCAGCAGCTCCGGCGTCGGCGGTGTGCCGCTCAGCGCGCCCGCGATGCGGCCGCCGCCGATCCCGCCACGGCCGACGGGTGCGGTCGCCACCTCACCGGCACGCTGGTGCCCGGTCGTCTCCTCGACCTCGTCCGGCCACAGCTCCGGCGTCCAGCCCTCCGGGCCCGGTGCCAGCACGGCGGCGTCCCGGCCGCTCTCGTCCTCGATCTCCTCGCCCGGCCCGGCCAGCAGCGACCGGTACAGCTCGCACCGCGCGGTCAGCTCCTCGTGCGTGCCGACGTCGACGACCTTGCCCTTGTCGAGCACCGCGATCCGGTCGGCCAGCGACAGCGTCGACCTGCGGTGCGCGATCAGCAGCGTCGTGCGGTCGCGGGTGACCGACCGCAGCGTGTCGTGGATCGCGGCCTCGGTCGCCGTGTCCACCGCCGACGTCGCGTCGTCCAGCACCAGCACGCGCGGGTCGGACAGCAGCGCCCGCGCGAGCGCCACCCGCTGCCGCTGCCCACCGGACAGCGTGAGCCCGCGCTCGCCGACCACCGTGTCGTAGCCGTCGGGCAGAGCGGAGATGAAACCGTCCGCCTGCGCGGCACGCGCGGCCGCCCGCACCTCCTCGTCGGTCGCGTCCGGTCTGCCGTACCGGATGTTGGCCCGCACGGTGTCGGAGAACAGGAACGCCTCCTCGAACACCACGCCGACCGTCGACCGCAGGGACGCCAGCTTCAGCTGCCGGATGTCCACGCCCGCCACCGAGATCGAGCCCTCGTGCACGTCGTAGAAGCGGGGTAAGAGCAGCGACACCGTCGACTTGCCCGACCCCGCGGTGCCCACCAGCGCCAGCGTCTCGCCCGGCCGCACCTCCAGCGACACCCCGTCCAGCACCGGCTCGCTGCGCGTGTACCCGAAGGTGACGTTCGACAGCCGCACGTCGGCGGGGCCCTCGGGCACGTCCACCGCGTCCGGCGCGTCGGTCACCGTCGGGTGCGAGTCGATCAGCTCGTACACCCGCTCGACGCCGGCCCGCGCCAGCTGCACGTTCACCAGCAGGCTCGACAGCAGGCGGGTCGGGCCGACCAGGTTCGCCACGTAGCTCGCGAACGCCAGGAACGTGCCCAGCGTGACGTCGCCGCGCAACGCCATGTACCCGCCGAGCGCGAGCACCGCCACCTGCCCGGCGGCCGGCATCGCGACCAGCGTGGCCGCGGGCTTGGACGTCAGCTTCGCCGTGCGCATCCGCTCGGCGAACAGCTGCCGCGCCGCCCTGTCCAGCCGCGCGATCTCCCTGGCCTCCTGGCCGAACCCCTTGACCACCCGCACGCCGGTGACGGTCTCCTCGACGTGCTGCGCCAGGTCGGCCGCCTTCTGCTGCGCCGACCACGACGCCGGGAACAGCACCTTCCTGCTGCGGACCGCGACCACCGCCACCACCGGCGTGACCACCAGCGCGATCACCGTCAGGAACGGGGACAGCCACAGCATCGCGCCCAGCGCGAGCAGCGCGAACACCACCGTGCCGATCGACAGCGGCACCATCATCAACATGCCCTGCACGACCTGCAGGTCGGTGATCGACCGCGACACCACCTGGCCGGTCCGCAACGCGTCCTGCTTCGCGCCGTCGAGCCGCTGCACCGCGGAGAACACCTGCTGGCGCAGGTCGTGCTGCACGTCGAGCGCGAGCCGCCCGCCCAGGTAGCGGCGGACGAACGCGGTGGCGAACGTCGACAGCTCCATCAGCACCAGCGCGCCGACCAGCCACGCGATCCGCTCGGTCGTGCCCGCCACCGCGTCGTCGACGACGAGCTTCACCAGCACCGGACCGGCGGCCTGGAACCCGACACCGATCACCGACGAGACGACGGACAGCACGACCAGCCGACGGTGCCGCCAGCAGGCGGCACTCAGCCGGCGGACCCAGCCAGGAGAGGACTTCGACACGAAACCCACATTAGGCGCGACCACCGACAGTCCCGGCGCCCGAACGGCAACGGGGCCCGCCAATGGCGGACCCCGTTGCCGGATTCACACGATCAGGTGATGTCCCGCGTCTTGTTGCGCATGATGCCCAGGAAGAAGAAGACCGAGGTCCACACCAGGAACACCAGGCCCGACAGCCACAGCGACAGCGCGCCGGGGGCGCCCGCGATGGCACGCACGCCCAGCTCGAAGTCCAGCCCGTCGTCGGCGTCGAGCGTGCCGCCGAGGCTCTGCACCAGGTCGTTGAGCTGCCCGACGAGCACCTGGCTCGCGGTGGCGCTCGTCAGCCCGTTGGCCGAGCCGTTCGGCAGGAAGCCCGCCAGGTACGAACCCTCGGTGAGACCCGTCATGACGAGGTCACCGACCGGGCCGACGATCAGCGAGTAGATCAACAGGATCACGAGCGCGCCGACCGGCGAACCGAGCAGCGCGCCGACGCCGAGGCCGAACAGCGTCCACAGCAGGCAGCCGAGGATGCCCGCGAGGGCCATCATCATCCACTGGCCCGCGTCGGGCAGGTAGTCGCTGTTCGAGCCCAGCAGCGTGCCGAGGCTCGCGCCCACGGCGATCACCACGCCGTACAGCACACCCCACACGACGTAGGTGATGGCCTTGGCCGACAGCAGCGACGCGCGGGTCGGCGCGGTCAGGAAGCTGGTCGTGATCGTGCGCCGCGACAGCTCGCTCGCCAGCGCCAGCGTGCCGAAGATCATCGGGAAGATCGTCGCGATGTTCATGGCGCGCGTCATCGCGATCACCGACCACGACAGGTCATCGATCGTGATGTTGAACTCGCGGAACACCGCCTCGTTGGAGAGGTCGTCGACGATCGACGTGATCAGCGCCGACACGCCCCACGCCCAGCCCAGCGCCAGCAGCACGGCGGGGACCATCATCGCCCACCACATCTTGGTGGTGAGGATCTTGCGGAACTCCGCCTTGATCAGGTTGCCCATCAGTTGTTGCCTCCGCCCGTGCCGCCGGAGTTCGGGTTCTGGTCGTTGGCCGGTGGTGGCGGTGGTGCCACCGGCGCCTGCACCGGCTGCGGACCGCTCGGCGGCTGCCCCCAGTCCTGCGGCGGCGGCGTCGGCTGAGGTGGCGCGGGCGGCTGCGGCTGCTGCCACCCGCCCGGCGGGGTCTGGTAGCCCTGCGGCTGCTGCTGGTACTGCTGCGGTTGCTGGGGCTGCTGCCAGCCACCCTGCGGCTGCCACCCACCGGGCGGCGTCTGCTGCGGCGGGGCGTAACCCTGCTGGTACCCCGGCGGCGGCCCCTGCTGGTACCCCTGCGGCGGACCCTGCTGGTAGCCGGGCGGGACCGGCGGCAGCTGGCCGTGCGGCACCTGGCCGGGCGCCGCGTACTGGCCGCTCGTCAGCGCGAAGAACAGCTGCTCGAGGTCGGCCCGCTCCTCCTGCATGCCGTAGACGGCGACGCCGGCCTGCGACGCGATGTCACCCACCTGCTGCACGGTCGCGCCGACCACCGCGAGCTTGCCGTCCGGCGTCGGCGACACCTCGGTGATCTTCATCTCCCGCAGCGCGACCGCCAGCTTCTGCGGGTCGGCGGACTGCACGACCACCCGCGACTTCTGCGACTTCCGCAGGTCGTCCAGCATGCCGTAGTACATCGTCTGACCACGGCTGATGATCACGACCTGGTCGATCGTCTGCTCGACCTCCGCCAGCAGGTGGCTGGAGATCAGCACCGTCCTGCCGCTCTGCGCGAACGCCTTCAGGAACGTGCGCAGCCACGCGATGCCCTCGGGGTCGAGGCCGTTCGCCGGCTCGTCCAGCACCAGCACCTGCGGGTCACCCAGCAGCGCGGTCGCCAGCGCCAGGCGCTGCTTCATGCCCAGCGAGAACCCGCCCGCCGCGCGGTTGCCGGCCTGGCCGAGACCGACCAGGTTCAGCACCTCGTCGGCGCGCTGGTCGGGCACACCCATCGCGGCCGCGTACACGCGCAGGTGGTCCCGCGCGGAACGACCGGGGTGGAAGCCCTGCGCCTCCAGCACACCGCCCACGATCCGGCCCGGGTTGCCCAGCCGGTGGAACGGCTGGCCGTTGATCGTCGCGTAGCCCGCCGTCGGCGTCACCAACCCGAGCAGCATGCGCAGCGTCGTGGTCTTGCCCGAGCCGTTCGGGCCGAGGAAGCCCGTCACCGAGCCGGGTTCCACCTGGAAACTGAGGTTCTGTACCGCGGCGACCTGACCGAAGTTCTTGCTCAGGTTCTGCACCACGATGCGGCCGCTGCCGTCCGACACGTGTCCTCCTGCCTCGCCTGCGGGTTTCGTGCGGGCCATCTTGCCGCATGGCGGGGGCGAGGTTGTGGCGAACGGGGGAGTTGTGGGTCAGCGGCTGCTCGTGCGGGTGAACGGGTTGCGCAGCGGGTGCGGGCGCTGCCGGTGCGGCAGGCCGTCGCCGATGAGCTGCTCGTGGGCGGCCCGCCACACCTGGCACGGCCACCGACGTGCGCGAACAGCGGTTCGGCAGGCCGCGCAGCGGCCGTCGGAGTCCATGCGGTGGGCGGTCAGCAGGCGGCGCCAGCCGTCGGCGAGCCTGCGCAGCTCCGTGCGGGCCAGCGGCAGCAGCGTCGACGGGTCGGCCTTGCCCGCCACCTCGTCGAGCGCCGCCAGCCGCGCCAGCACGGCACGGCGGGTGTCGTCCATGCCAGGCCACACGGGGATCAGCCTGCCTGACGGTCGTGGCGGTCGTCGGTGCGGACGGCGGCCTGGTCGAGCGCCAGCCCCAGACCCCTGGCCTGCTGCGCGGACAACACCGCGGCGGCACCCGGAGGGGGGACCAGCACGACTCTCTCGTTCTCGACCAGCACCATCAACGCCCGGTCCCGACCGAACGGATCGATGCAACGTACGGACCAGCGGGGTTCAGTCACGCCTGCCACATCGGCCGCGGAAACGGCCGACCGAAGTGGTAATCGGGGTACTTCACTCCATTGCCAGCATTCTCACTCGATCGAGCGTTCCCGTCGGGTGACCAGTCGCCGTATGGGTAGTCACCGCTGCTGTGCGGACCGTGAACGACCTTCGGGGTACGGAAGGTGTCGAGTTGAGAACTAATGAAACTCACCCACCCCCAGTTGCACCGTTCTCGACCCCATGCCTTTAAGCTTGCACCTGGCGGCCCGCTCCCAGTGACCCCCAGGCTGGTTGAGCGGGCCGCCCTCGATCCGCCTGTTCGGCGTTTCACGCCTTCCCGGTCTCCTTGTTTGTTCTGGGGGGCGACCCCCCAGACCCCCACGGTGCGGGATCTCTCGACTCAGCGTGGTTGCCTTTCGCTCCGGTGGTTCTTGCTGGTGGTTCTCGCTGGTGGTTCTTGCTGGTGGGCTGCGCCGGTGGGCTGTGCTGCTGGTTCTTGCTGGTGGGCTGGGGCGGTTGTCGGTGGTGCTGGGGGGGTGCCGCTGGGTCTTCGGGGGCTTGCCCGCTTGGTGCTTGCTCGGGTGGGCTGGTGGGGTCCTCTGGCTCGTGGGCCGGGGGTGGGGGTGGGTGTCTCGTGGGGTGGGCGTGGTTGTGTTTTCTCTTCCGGGGGCTTATGGGGGAACACCCTGTCGCGGATTTGCGACAGGGTGTTCGGTTTCTGTTGGTGGTCTGCACCTTTTTCGGGGTGCCGGGGTGTTTCTGCTTTTCGTGACGTGTTGATTAGTTGACGATTTTGGTCAACTCGGTGTGCGGGAGGTTGTGGGCCTCCGCCACCGGGCCGTTCGTCAGCGCGCCGCCGTGCGTGTTCAGGCCCAGCGCCAGCGCACGGTCGTCCCGCAGCGCCGCCTCCCAGCCCTTGTTCGCCAGCGCCGTCGCGTACGGCAGCGTCACGTTCGTCAGCGCGTACGTCGACGTCCTCGGCACCGCGCCCGGCATGTTCGCCACGCAGTAGAACACCGACTGGTGCACCTCGTACGTCGGCTCCGCGTGCGTCGTCGGGCGCGAGTCCGCGAAGCAACCGCCCTGGTCGATCGCGATGTCCACCAGCACCGACCCCGGCTTCATGTCCGCCACCAGCTCGTTGCTGATCAGCTTCGGCGCCCGCGCACCCGGCACCAGCACCGCGCCGATCACCAGGTCCGCCTCCTTCGCGGCCTGCTCCACCGCGTACCGGTTCGACGTGACCGTCTTCAACCGGCCCTGGAACTGGGCGTCGATCTGGCGCAGCCGGTCCACGTTCGTGTCCAGCACCGACACGTCAGCGCCCATGCCGACCGCGATCGTCGCCGCGTTCAGGCCCGCGACACCGCCGCCGATCACCACGACCTTCGCGGGCGTCACCCCCGGCACACCACCGGGCAGCACGCCCCGGCCACCGGACGGCTTCATCATCGCGTAGGCGCCCACCTGCGGCGCCAGCCTGCCCGCCACCTCCGACATCGGCGCCAGCAGCGGCAGCGCGCCGTTCGCCGTCTGCACCGTCTCGTACGCGATCGAGGTCGTGCCCGCCGCCATCAGCGCCTTCGTCAGCGGCTCGTCCGCCGCCAGGTGCAGGTACGTGAACAGCACCTGGTCCCGGCGCAGCAGCGGGTACTCCGAGGCGATCGGCTCCTTCACCTTCATGACCATCTCGCCCTCGGCCCACACGTCCTCGGCCTTGGCCAGGATCTTCGCGCCCGCGGCGAGGTACTCCTCGTCGGTGATCGCGGAGCCGAGCCCGGCGCCCGCCTCGACGAACACGTCGTGCCCGTGCGCGGTCAGCTCGTGCACGCCTGCCGGGGTCAGCGCGACCCGGTACTCGTGATTCTTGATCTCCCGAGGGACGGCGATCTTCACGGCTTGTGGTCCTTCCGGCGACTGGGCCAAGTGGGTGTCGTACACCACGATGAGATAACAATAAGTAAGTGTCATCGTGACGCTGGAACCAGAATTGAGGCTCGCTGTAGTGCTGCTGGCACAGTCATGCCCAGCGCAGCGCCGCCAGTTGGACGAGCAGCGCCAGGCGGGTGTCCGGGTCGTCCAGGTCGATCTTCGCCAGCTCGACCAGCTTCGCCATCCGGTACCGCAGCGTGTTCGGGTGGATCCGCAGCGCCTTGCTGGCCGCGCGCGGGTCGCCGGGGTGGCGCAGCCACTCGTACAGCGTGTCCACGTACGACGTCCCGGCCTGCTCGTCCTGCGCCCGCAGCACCGCGAGGGGCCCGAACTCGGTCGCGCCCGCGCTCAGCGCGCCGGTCGCCGAGCGGTGCAGCACCAGCACCTGCCACGCGTCCTCGTGACTGACCAGAGGACCCGCGATCAGCCCGGTCCGCAGCAGGTTCAGCATCTCCTCGGCCAGCGCCCGTGACCCGGCCAGCTCGCCCAGCGGCACCGGCGGACCCGCCGCGACCAGCGGTTCTTCCTCCCCGGTCAGCGCCTGGCGCAGCGCGGGCCAGCCGCTGCGGTCCGGCACGACCGCGTACAGCACGTCGCGCAGCTCGGCCACGGCAGGCCGTTTGCCGATGCCCGTGGTGATCCGCTCCCACAACGCGAGCCGCATGCCCTCGGCCCCCAGCGGGTCCGGGCCGCGGACGGCCATCGCCACCACGCGGTGCGGCTCGTCGGGCAGGTCCAGCTCGGCCGCCGCGAGCCGCACGCTGCCCGTGCCCTCCAGCACCGCGCGGACCAGCTCGGCGGACCGGCGGCGCTCGGCGTCCTCCCTGGCACGGCGGCGCAGCAGGTGCAGCGCGACGACCGGGGCGGTGTCGGCGAACGCGGCCGCCCGCTCGTCGGACACCGGCCCCGCCACCACCGCCCACATGGAACCGAGCAGCTCACCGCCCATGCGGATCGGCACGATCAGCCGGGGCAGCGTGCCGTCGGCCTGCCTCGGCACGAAGATCGTCGTCCGCCCGCGCGACAGCTCCCGGAACACGCCACGGGAGCGGAAGCGGGCCAGCACGTCGTCCGGCACCCGCCTGCCCATGATCGTCGACACGCGGGCGGGGTCGGTGCGGTCCTGGCGGGCCGAGTAGGCGAGCACGCGGGAGTTGGCGTCCTCGATGGTGACCGGCGCGTCGACCACCGCGGCGGCCGCGTCGGCCAGCCGGAACAGGTCGCCCAGCGCCGGTTCGCCGCCGTGCGCGTCGTCGGACTCGTCCGCGGCCGCGTCCAGCACCGACCGCAGGAGCCACACCACCTGCGCCCAGGAGGCGGCGGCATGAACCTCCACCAGCGCGGTCCCGTGTGCCTGCGCGGCCGACCGGACGGCCGCGCGCACCGGCAGCGGCGGCTTGAGGAGCACGGCGGCGGCGCCCTGGCTGCCGCAGTACCGGACCAGCTCGGCGGCGTCCTTGGTGGTGTGCACGGCGACACCCAGGACCAGGTCACCGTCGCCGACCTGGTCCCGCCGGCCGGACTCGGCGATCACGACGTCGGTCACGTGCCCGCCGCCGCCCGCGAGCCGGGTGTGCAGCAACGTCGGGCCGACCCGGTCCACGACGCCCTGCACGGTGATCACGGCAGCAAGTATGCGCGGACGGTCATCCGCCGTGCCGGTCGACGAGCGCGCGCAGTGCCGCGATCTCGGCGGCCAGCGCCTTCCTGCCCGCCTGCGTGATGGTCACCCACGTCTTCGGCCGCTTGCCGTCGTAGCCCTTCTCCATGTCGAGGAGCCCGGCGTCGACCAGCACGGTCAGGTGGCGGGACAGGTTGCCGCCGGTCAGCTCGAGCACGTCCTTGAGGTAGCCGAACTCGACCCGCTTCGACTCGGCCGCGATGGTCAGGATGCCGAGGCGGTGCCGCTGGTGGACGACGTCGTTCAGGCCGTTCGTCGGGTGGTCGGTCATCGGCGGTACCGGATCGCCGCGACCGTGCCGCCCACGAGCAGCACGACGGCGGGCAGGAACACCTGCTGCAGCGCGTACATCCGGGTGTCCGCCCAGTCGTACTGCCAGCCCGCCAGGTAGAAGACGTATCCGGGGTCGAGGACGACAACCGGGTTGATGATCATCGCCGTGGACGGTATCGCCACGATCGTGAACAGCACGCTGACCACGCCGAGCAGCCCGCTCCGCTCCAGCCACGCCAGCGCGAGCAGCCCGCCCGCGATCACGAGCAGCGCGGAGAAGCCCTTGTTGGTGTACACGGCGATGGTCGAGAAGGTGACCGCGCCGAACACCGACGCGAGGAAGACACCGGGCAGCCGCCGGTTCCACCACAGGGCGAGCACCGCGAGCGCCAGCGAGCCGAACATCAGCGACAGGTTCACCTGCCACGCGCCGTAGAGCGAGGTCGCGTAGCGCGAGAAGACGTACGTGCCCAGGAAGAAGCCCGCGAACGCGGCGGCCGCCGCGACGAGGAACGCGCGCGTGTCGGTCTCGACGCCGATCCGCGCGGCCCGGCGCCGGTACCACCACGCGGTGGCGCCGAACCCGGCCACCAGCACGAAGAGCCAGTAGCAGGCGATGAGCGTGGGGTGGGCGGGGTCCGGGCCGGCCATGGTGCGGAAGATCTGGACGAGCACGTTGTCCGCCTTGGTCGGCGCCGGGTCGAACGAGTCGGCCGAGTAGTCCGTCCGGTCGGCGGGCGCGTACAGCAGCGGCGCCGCGAGGATCAGCGCGCCGAACAAGAGCAGCGAGAACGCGTAGCCGTGCCGGTCCTCCCTGGCGCGTTGCCGGAGCGTCCGCAGCTCGGCGAGCAGGCCCGCGGTGTCCGTCATGTCATGACCCCCAAGTTGATTGCGATGCACATAGGTTTGCATCGCAAACCGGATCACGTCAAGCCCGGCCCGCCGGCGTTGATCTCCTCCGGCGTGAGCTGCTCGCGTCGGGTCGACAGCGCCCACCGGTGCCCGAACGGGTCGGCGACCACCCCGTACCGCTCGCCGAAGAACATCTCCCGCACCGGCATCTCCACCGAGCCGCCCGCGAACACCGCCCGCCGGGCCAGGTCGTCGACGTCGTCGGTCTCCGCCAGCAGCAGGACCGGGCTGCCGCCGATCGTGGTCGGGGCCAGCGCGTTCAGGCTGGGGACCTCCGCGCTGACCAGCAGGCGCGCGTCGCCGACGGCCAGTTCGACGAACAGGACCGTGCCGTCGGGCAGCACGTTGCGGAACAGCTCCACCGCGCCGAACACCGTGCGGTACCAGGAGATCGCCGCGTCGACGTCCGCGACGAACAGGTGCGGGGTGAGCGCGTGGACGCGGCTCACGCGATCGACCTGCCCTCGGACGGCAGGAGCCCGGCCGCCGCCGCGACGGCCACCAACCGCGCCAGCAGCGCCGACTCGCGGCGGGCGGCGGCCTGCCCGCGCCTGGTCAGCCGGTAGTCGCGCCTGCGTGCGTCGGTCTCCTCGCCCGTCTCCTCGACCAGGCCGTCCGCGGCCAGCCGGGCGATGGTCCGGTACAGGGTCCCGGGGCCGAGCCGCACCGCGCCGCCGGTGGCCTCGTCGACGAACCGCATGATCGCGTAACCGTGCGTCGTCCCGCTGGCGAGCGCGAGCAGCACCTGGTAGCCGGCCGGGGTGAGCGGCGGGAGGTTGCCGTCTGCCATGCCGGCACAATACAGTCCACTCCGGTTATATCCACTTTGGTTATATGGAGGCGGTCGTGATCCGAGGCGTCAACCAGGTCGTGCTCCACGTCGAGGACCAGGAGGTCGCGAAGCGGTTCTGGGTGGACACGCTGGGCTTCACCCTCGACCAGGACGAGCCGTACGGGGAGGAGCGCTGGCTGTCCGTCGTCTCGCCGGACGGGGCGACGAAGCTCGTGCTCAGCAAGCGGCAGCCGGGCTGGACCGCGCCCGAGGTGCGCGACGGCATCCCGCACTCGAACGTGTTCTTCTACTCGGACGATGTCGAGAAGACCTACCAGGAGTTGACCGCCAAGGGCGTCACCTTCCCGGAGCCGCCGTCGAAGCAGTTCTTCGGCTGGTGGTCGATGTTCTCCGACCCCGACGGCACCCGGTACGCGCTCGGCCAGACCTGGGGCGCCTAGGACAGCGCCGTGGTGATCCACTCCGCGACCGGCAGGCCGCGGCTGTAGCACTCGTCCGACAGCCGCATGGTCCACCGCAGGGCCTGGACCATCAGCGTGTCCATCTCGTCCGGCGCCGCGTTGGCGAGCGCGATCTCGATGTGCGTGCGCGCCGCCTCGCTGTCGCCGTGCACCTCCGCGAGCAGCACCCGCACGGCCGTGCGGACCGGCGGGTCGGCCTCGTCGATCGGCACCTCGTTGCCCGCGTTGTCGAAGACCTGCATCTTCACCGGGGCCGTGCCGCCGCTGCCGAGTGCCGAGACCATCGCGCTGCACTCGTGGAACAGCAACAACATCACGTCCCGCGCGTGCTGCTCCGGCACGGCGGGCTCCGCCACCCCGTCCTGCATCGCGGTGAGCGCGGCGCTCGCCGCGGCGACCACCCGTGACTCAGGCTCCACTGAACACACCACCCTGGGCGGTGGCTACCCCGATCGACGACCACCAATCCGCCGCCTCGAGCGTACGCACGTCGAGCACCGAACAGGTCGCGCCGAGCGAGTCGAACATGCGCACCGTCCTCGCGGTCTCCTCGGCCAGCACCTCGCTGCCGGCGCCGAGCGCGCCCGACAGCGTCACCGACCGCACCCCGGTCGCGCTGACCAGGTCGAAGTCCAGCGGCCCACCGGTGACCCCGCACATCCCCACGTGCACGCCGATGTCGCCGAGCACCTCCAGGTTGTCCCGCGCGTCACCGAACTCGTCGAGCAGCGCGCCGACGTCGAGCGACAGCTCCAGCCGCCCGGCGGTCAGCCCGCTCTCCTCGAGCGCCCTGCGCACCGCGCGCACGAGGTCCGCGTCGCCGGACTGGTTGCGGGTCAGCTGCACCCGCAGCACACCGGGCCGGCCCGCGAACCGCTTGCACGCCTCCAGCAACAGCAGCGGTCCGAGGTGGACGGACCAGCCCGTGCGCTCCGCGAGCCGCACGCACGTCGCGTGGCCTGCCTCCGACCACGACAGAACCGCCCGCGCGCCAACGGGTTCGTGGTCCGCGAGCCGCACGACCGGGGTGAAGTCCACCGACAGCTCACCGACCTCCCACGCCGCGGGCATCGCCGCGGCGAGCCGGTCCAGCTCGGCCGCCGCCCGGTCCTCGCCCGCGTGGAACTCGGCCCACTGCCGCCGCCCGGTCGCCCGCGCCTTGCGCAGCGCGGTGTCCGCGGCGCGGAACAGCTCGGTCGCGTCGCCCTCACCGGCCCGCCTGCGCACCGCGCCGACGCTCGCGCCGACCGCGACGCCGGTGCCGTCGATGTACTCCGGGTCCGCGAGCTCCGCGGTCAGCACGCCGATCAGGTCGCCGATGTCCGGTGTGGTGGGCGAATCCTCGACGAGGACGGCGAACTCGTCGCCGCTGATGCGTGCCACGAGCGCGTTCTCGTCCGACACCGCCTGCTCGAGCCTGCGGCCGACCGCCTGCAGCAGCCGGTCGCCGACCGCGTGGCCGAAGCTGTTGTTCACCAGCGAGAACGCGTCGAGGTTCAGGCAGCACAACGTGATCGTCGCGCGCGGGTCGGCGCGTTCGAGCATGCTCTCCAGCTTGGTGTGGAAGCACTGGCGGTTCGGCAGGCCGGTCAGCGCGTCGTACAGCAGCTGGTGGCCGAGCCGGTCCTGCAACAGGTGCAGTTCGGTGACGTCCTGCACCATCGTGACGAAGAACGCGGGGTCGCCCGCGCCGTCTCTCAGAAGCGAGATCGCGAGCAGGACCCATGCGATCTCACCGTCCTCCTTGCGGAGTCTGCGGTGCTCGTGCACCCGGGCCTGCTCGCCGTCCAGGATGCGCCGGTAGGCGGCCATGACGTCGCCCGCGCCCTCGTCGCGGAAGATGTCGGTCAGCATGCGGCCCGGCAACCGCTCCGCCTCGGTGGCGAGGATGGCGGCGAGCGCCGGGTTCGCCTCGATGCACATGCCGTCGAGGTCGGTGATCACGATGCCGGTCGCGGAGGTCGCGAACACCTCGCGGAAGCGGTTCTCGGTGCCGCGCAGGTTGTGCTCGGCCCGCAGGACCGCGTTGAACAGCGCCTGCTTGACCTCTTCCTGCTGGGTCAGCGTGTAGTCGCGCAGGCTGTTCGCGAAGCCGGCGGACATGGCGCCGAGCAACGTGACCGTGCGGCGCGCCAGCTCGTTGTCCGGGGTCGCCGCCAGGTCGCCGAGCAGCTCGCGGGACAGCACGGTGATCGTCGCCGCCAGCGCGGACGGGTCGATGAAGCCCTCGGCGACCAGCCGTGCGCCGATGCTCGAGCCCTGCCGCGGGGAGAAGTCGTCGGCCGCGAGGCTCGCCAGCACCTCGTCGACGAGCTCGAGCAGGACGAGCTCGATGTCGTCGACCGAGCGCGGGATGTACGACGCCGTGGTCGCCGACCGGGTCCAGGCGCGCGCCAGCTGCTCCCGGCGGTGCACCGGCGGAGCGGTCACGCGTGGGTCCGGCATTGCAGGTTGTCCATGGTCGTGTGGTCGTGGCTCATGCGATGGTGCCGGGAGCGGGCCGCTGCCGCCACCCAGCCATCCCGACCGTGTTACCTCTTTCGGGCTACCCCGGCATACAGACCGTCGCTCGCCTGGTCCGGTTCGCGCTCGGGCCGCCACTGGGACGTGCTCACCAGCCCGGGCTCGACGAGCTCGAAGTCGCCGAAGAACGGCAGGATCTCCGCCTTGGTCCTGGCCATGACGGTGTTCTGCGACGACCGCATCTTCGCGATGATCTGGTCGCTCGCGATGTCGTCGAAGTCGTCGGTGAGGTGGGTGAGGGCGAGGTAGCTGCCGGGCGCCAGGACGTCGCGGTACGCGGCGAACACCGCGTTCGGGTCGTGCTCGTCGAGGATGTAGTGACCGATCGTGATCGCGAGCAGCCCGATCGGCTGATCGAAGTCGAGGATCCGCCTCGTCGCGTCGTCGTTGAGCACGAGGCCGGGCTTCGTGATGTCGGCGTGGACCATCACCGCGTTCTCGTCGCCCTCGAGCAGGAGCTGGCTGTGCGCGACCGCGACGTGCTCGTTGTCGACGTACACCACCCTGGCGTCCGGGACGGCCGCCCTGGCGATCTCGTGCACGTTGCCGACGGTGGGGATGCCCGACCCGAGGTCGAGGAACTGCCGGATGCCCTGCTCGATCATGAACAGCACAGCACGGCGCATGAACGCCCTGTTCATGATCGCGAACCGCTTGACGTCCGGCTGGACCTTGAGCAGCTCCTCCACCAGCGCGCGGTCCACGGCGAAGTTGTGGTTCCCGCCGAGGACGTAGTCGTACATCCTTGCCGCGCTGGCCTTTTCGAGGTCAACCGAGGTCGGAACCCAGTTGGTCTGCTGTGACACCGTCCACCTCTTGGTCTGAATTGATCGGTAAGCGAAACACTACCGAGACGTGGACTTGCTGTGGCGGCCGGTCACCCGGATGGACCACGGTGAGAAAACGTTTGCCGAGGTGGGCGCCGCTGCCCGTCAGCGACGGCCGTCGCCCGCCGCGCCGGTCAGCGCCGCGGCCGCCATCTCGCGCAGCATCGTGGCCATCCCGTCACGGCCGAGGTGCCTGCTGTGCGGGGTGGAGTTGATCAGGCCGAACACGGCGTGGGCGGCCGCGCGGGCGGTCGGCTCGCCGAGGTCCGGCGCGGTCTCGAGGAGGGCCTGCACCCACACCTCCACGTACCGGCGCTGCAGCGCGCGCACGCGGCGGCGGTCGGGGTCGGTGAGGTTGCCCAGGTTCCGTTCCTGCACGGTGATCAACGCGGGGTTGTCGAGCGCGAAGTCGACGTGGAAGGCGATCAGCTCGCCGAGCAGCTTCGCCGGGTCCGCCGTGCGCTCGCGCCGTTCGAGCCCGCCGCCGAGCAGCACCTCGCTGATCGAGGTCAGCATCTCGCCGAGCATCGCGTCCTTGCTGCGGAAGTGCCGGTAGAGCGCGGGCCCGGAAACCCCGACGGCCGCCCCGATCTCGTCGATGCCCACCCCGTGGAACCCGTGCCGCGCGAACAACTCAGCTGCGGCGGCGAGTATCTGCTCGCGACGGCTGGACACCCCTCCATGCTACCGACGACGTAAACGCCCACTAACACCACCGCAACCCCCGCGAGTCCCGCTCTCGAACAGCGCGAGTCACGCTCTCAGGCATACCGAGTTGTGTGTTTCGTGCACATGCCCGGCCGGCGCGCCTGCACGAAACGTGCAACTCGGTGTGCGCGAGAGCGCGACTCGCGGGTTCTGGGGGCGGGACTCGTGGGTTTGCTGGTGCATCTATTGGTAACCGTGACCTACTAACGGACTGGTTTGGAGGGTTGTTACTTACTGGTAGGGATGGGGCGTCGGGAAGCCCTCCACAGGAGGTTCGAAGGAAATGCGTCTCCGTTCCATTGCCATCTCCCTCTTCGCGGCCGTGGTCGCGACCGGGGTGGCGTCCGCCCCAGCGTCCGCCGATCCCGTTGCGGCGGCTGGGAAGTACGTCGCGCTCGGTGACTCCTACGCGTCCGGCACCGGTGCCGGTGACTACGGCGACAGCGGCGGTTGCAAGCGCAGCGCCAACGCCTACGCGCAGCTGTGGGCGAACGCCAACGCGCCCGCCGCGTTCGAGTTCGTCGCCTGTTCCGGGGCGGTCACCTCGGACGTGCTCGCCGGGCAGGTCGGCGCGCTCACCGCGGACACCGCGCTGGTCACGATCTCCATCGGCGGCAACGACGCCGGCTTCGCCGACGTCATGACCGACTGCAACCTCGGCTCGGACGACAGTTGCGTGACGCGGAACCAGGAGGCGCAGGACTTCGCGCGCACCGAGCTGCCCGCGCGGTTGGACAGCGTGTACGCCGAGATCAGCGGCCGGGCGCCGAACGCGCACGTCGTCGTGCTCGGCTACCCGCACATCTACCAGCTGGACGGGGACTGCAACGTCGGCCTCTCGGAGACCAAGCGCGCCGCGATCAACGGCTCGTCCGACGTGCTCGCCGAGGTCATCGCGGGCCGCGCGGGGGCGTTCGGCTTCACGTTCGTGGACGGCCGGTCGGCGTTCGCGGGCCACGAGATCTGCTCGTCCGGTGACTGGTGGCTGAACAGTGTCACCTTCCCGATCGACGAGTCGTATCACCCGAACGCGGCCGGCCACAGCGGGGGCTACTACGCGGCGTTGTCCGCGGTCGCCTAGGCGGGCCACCCCGGACGGGACCCGGCGTCGCGCGTTCGCCGGGTCCCGTCCGCACGCCAGAGCCTGGGTTGAGGCCGGCCGGACACCGGGTGGACGACCGCGCCGGGCGGCGATAACATCGCTCATGTTAACGATGGCTAACGTGAGCGGAGTGAGATGGACGCGCCCGTGCTGGGGAGCGGAGCCGACCCGGGTGACCCCGCGTACCAGCGGTACGTGAAGGAGCACACCGCACTCGTCGACGACCTGCGTGCCCGTACCGCCACCGCCGCGCGCGGTGGCGGCGAGCGGGCCAGGCAGCGGCACCTCGACCGCGGCAAGCTGCTGCCGCGGGACCGGGTCGAGTCGCTGGTCGACCCCGGCTCGCCGTTCCTCGAACTGTCCCCGCTGGCCGCGACCGGCATGTACGACGACGAGGCCCCCGCCGCGGGCATCATCACCGGCGTCGGCCGCGTGTCCGGCCGCGAGTGCGTGATCGTCGCCAACGACGCCACGGTCAAGGGCGGCACGTACTACCCGATGACCGTCAAGAAGCACCTCCGCGCACAGGAGGTCGCGCTCCACAACAACCTGCCGTGCGTCTACCTGGTGGACTCCGGCGGCGCGTTCCTGCCCAAGCAGGACGAGGTGTTTCCGGACCGCGAGCACTTCGGGCGGATCTTCTTCAACCAGGCCACCATGTCCGCGCGCGGCATCCCGCAGATCGCGGCCGTGCTCGGCTCGTGCACCGCGGGCGGCGCGTACGTGCCCGCGATGAGCGACGAGGCCGTGATCGTCCGCAACCAGGGCACGATCTTCCTCGGCGGCCCGCCGCTGGTGAAGGCCGCCACCGGGGAGGTCGTCACCGCGGAGGAGCTCGGCGGCGGCGACGTCCACTCGCGACAGTCCGGGGTCACCGACCACCTCGCCGAGGACGACGGGCACGCGCTGCGGATCGTCCGCTCGATCGTGTCCACGCTCGGCCCGCGCGCGCCGCGCCCGTGGGAGGTCGCGCCGGTCGAGGAGCCCGCCGTCGACCCGGCCGGGCTGTACGGCGTGGTGCCCACCGACTCGCGCACCCCGTACGACGTGCGCGAGGTGATCGCGCGGATCGTGGACGGCAGCCGGTTCCGGGAGTTCAAGAAGGAGTACGGCACCACGCTCGTCACCGGGTTCGCCCGCATCCACGGCCACCCGGTCGGGATCGTCGCGAACAACGGCGTGCTGTTCGGCGAGTCCGCGGTCAAGGGCGCGCACTTCATCGAGCTGTGCGACCAGCGCAGCGTGCCCCTGGTGTTCCTGCAGAACATCACCGGGTTCATGGTCGGCCGCGACTACGAGACGTCCGGCATCGCCAAGCACGGCGCCAAGATGGTGACCGCGGTGGCGTGCGCCCGGGTGCCGAAGTTCACCGTGATCATCGGCGGCTCGTTCGGCGCGGGCAACTACTCGATGTGCGGCCGGGCGTACGAGCCGCGGTTCCTGTGGATGTGGCCCAACGCGCGGATCTCCGTGATGGGTGGCGAGCAGGCGGCGTCCGTGCTGGCGACCGTGCGCCGCGACCAGCTCGGCGACGACTGGTCGGCGGAGGACGAGGAAGCGTTCAAGGAGCCGATCCGCGCGCAGTACGAGGACCAGGGCCACCCGTACTACTCGACCGCGCGGCTCTGGGACGACGGCGTGATCGACCCGGCCGACACGCGGATGGTGCTGGGGCTCGGCCTGTCCGCCGCGGCGAACAAGCCCCTGGAACCGGTCCGCTACGGCGTCTTCAGGATGTGAGCATGGTGTTCCACGCAGTGCTGATCGCCAACCGCGGCGAGATCGCGATCCGGGTGGCGAGGACGTTGTCCGGCATGGGGATCCGGTCGGTCGCGGTGTACACCGACGCCGACGCGGACGCCCGGCACGTCGCCGAGGCCGACGATGCGGTGCGGGTCGGCAGCTACCTGTCCATCGAGGACATCGTGGCCGCCGCGCGGGAAACGGGTGCGCAGGCCGTGCACCCGGGGTACGGCTTCCTCGCGGAGAACGCGGCGTTCGCGCGGGCCTGCGCCGAGGCGGGCGTCGTGTTCGTCGGCCCGCCGCCCGAGGCGATCGAGGCCATGGGCGACAAGATCCGCGCGAAGCAGACCGTGAGCGCGGCGGGCGTGCCGGTCGTGCCGGGGCGGACCGAGCTGGGCATGTCCGACGAGCAGCTCGTCGCGGCCGCCGCCGAGGTCGGCTACCCGGTGCTGGTCAAGCCGTCCGCGGGTGGCGGCGGCAAGGGCATGCGGCGCGTGGAGCACCCCGCCGACCTGCCCGCCGCGCTGGAGTCGGCGCGCCGCGAGGCCCGCGGCGCGTTCGGCGACGACACCCTGCTGGTCGAGCGCTTCGTCAGCAATCCCAGGCACATCGAGATCCAGGTGCTCGCCGACACCCACGGCACCGTGATCCACCTCGGCGAGCGCGAATGCAGCCTGCAGCGGCGGCACCAGAAGATCATCGAGGAGGCGCCGTCGCCGCTGCTCACCCCCGAGCAGCGGGAGCGCATGGGCGCCTCCGCGGTGGACGCCGCCCGGTCCGTCGGCTACACCGGCGCCGGCACCGTCGAGTTCATCGTGTCGACCGACCGGCCGGACGAGTTCTTCTTCATGGAGATGAACACGCGCCTGCAGGTCGAGCACCCGGTGACGGAGATGGTGACCGGGATCGACCTGGTGGAGCAGCAGATCCGGGTCGCGTCCGGGCAGCGGCTGACGGTCGCGCAGTCCGATGTGGACTTCCGGGGGCACGCGGTGGAGGCCCGCGTCTACGCGGAGGACCCCGCGCGCGGCTTCCTGCCCACCGGTGGCCGGGTGCTGGCGATCAGCGAGCCGCTCGACGAGCACGTGCGCGTGGACTCCGCGCTGCGCACGGGAACCGTGGTCGGCTCGAACTACGACCCCATGCTCGCCAAGGTGATCGCGTGGGGCGGCGACCGGGAGACCGCGCTGCGCAACCTGCACACGGCGCTCGGCGACACCGCCGTGCTCGGGGTCGGCACCAACGTCGCGTTCCTGCGCGCCCTGCTGTCCGACGAGGACGTGGTGGCCGGACGGCTCGACACCGGGCTGGTGGAACGCAAGCTCGACGCGCTCGTCGCGGCCGACGTGCCGGACGTGGTGTTCGCCGCGGCCGCGCTCGACGAGCTGATCGACCTGCGGCCCGCAGGCGACGTGGTCGACCCGTGGGACCTCGCCAACGGCTGGCGGCTGGGCGGACCGGCGGCGATCCCGTTCCGGCTGGTCAGCGGCGACCGCGCGGAGACCGTGCGCGTCACCGGCACGCCGGCGGCGGCGTCCGTCGTGGTCGGCGAGGCGGAGCCCGTGCGGGCGTCCGCGCGCCGCGACCGCGACCGGCTCGTCGTGACCTTCGGCGGCCGCCGGACCACGTTCCGGCGCGCGCAGGACGGCGACACGCTGTGGCTCGCCGCCGACGGGCGGACCTGGCCGGTCGACGAGCACTCGCTGCTGCGCAGCGGCGCCGCCGCGGTCACCGACGGCGGGCCGGTGACCAGCCCGATGCCCGGCACGGTCCTGGTCGTGAAGGCCGCGGCGGGCGACGTCGTGGCGGCCGGGGCGCCGCTGGTCGTCGTCGAGGCGATGAAGATGGAGCACACCGTGACGGCGCCGGTCGACGGCGTGGTCACCGAACTGCACGTCCGCGCGGGCCAACAGGTCGCGCTGAACCAACCCCTTGCCGTGGTGACCCCACAAGAGGAGCAGTCATGATCGACTTCCGGCTCACCGAGGAGCACGAGGCCCTCCGCAAGACCGTCGAGGAGTTCGCGCGCGAGGAGGTCGCGCCGGTCATCGGCGAGCTGTACGAGAAGGGCGAGTTCCCGTACGAGATCGTGGCGAAGATGGGTCGCATGGGCCTGTTCGGCCTGCCGTTCCCCGAGGAGTACGGCGGCATGGGCGGCGACTTCCTCGCCGTGTGCGTCGCGCTGGAGGAGCTCGCGCGGGTCGACTCGTCGGTCGCGATCACGCTCGAGGCCGGGGTGTCGCTCGGCGCCATGCCGATCTACCGGTTCGGCACCGAGGAGCAGAAGCGGGAGTGGCTGCCCAAGCTGTGCTCCGGCGAGATGCTCGGCGCGTTCGGGCTCACCGAACCGGGCGGCGGCTCCGACGCCGGCGCGACGCTGACCACCGCCACCGAGCGGGACGGCAACTGGGTGCTCAACGGCTCCAAGGCGTTCATCACCAACTCGGGCACCAGGATCACCGGCCTGGTCACCGCCACCGCGGTCACCGGCAAGGCGGCGGACGGCCGCAAGGAGATCTCGGCGATCATCGTGCCGTCCGGCACGCCCGGCTTCTCGGTGTCCAAGAGCTACTCGAAGGTCGGCTGGAACGCCTCCGACACCCACGAGCTGTCCTTCGTGGACTGCGCGGTGCCGCTGGCGAACCTCCTCGGCAAGCGCGGCCGCGGGTACGCGCAGTTCCTGTCCATCCTGGACGAAGGACGCGTCGCGATCGCCGCGCTGTCCGTCGGCCTGGCGCAGGGCTGCGTCGACGAGTGCGTCCGGTACGCCCACGAACGGACCGCGTTCGGGCACGCCATCGGCGAGTACCAGGCCATCCAGTTCAAGATCGCCGACATGGAGGCCCGCGCGCACACCGCCCGCCTCGCCTACTACGCGGCCGCGTCGAAGATGCTGCGCGGCGAGCCGTTCAAGAAGGAGGCGGCGATCGCGAAGCTCGTCAGCTCCAACGCGGCGATGGACAACGCGCGGGACGCGACGCAGATCTTCGGCGGGTACGGCTTCATGAACGAGTACCCGGTCGGCCGGTTCTACCGCGACGCGAAGATCCTCGAGATCGGCGAGGGCACGAGCGAGGTGCAGCGGATGCTGATCGCGCGGGAGCTCGGCCTGCGCTGATCAGCGGTGACGGATTCACCGGTCCTGGCCTTAGTATGACTGGGCGTTTTCCCTGCTCAGCTTCGGAGGACCGATGCGCACGTCCCGTCGGCTCGCCCTGCTGGTGCTCACGGCGGCCCTGCCGCTCGCCGTGGTCACCCCCGCGGTGGCAGCCCCCGCGAAGTCAGACCGCCCGACGCCGCCACCCTGGCTGAAGGTCGAGAACGGGGTCAGCGTGCCCCAGTTCGCCCTCGCCGACGCCGTCGAGGAGACGCTGTTCGTGCAGACGGAGGTCGACAGCGACCTCGACGGCGTGCGCGACCGGGTGCGCGTCCGGCTGTCGCGGCCCGGCGAGACGGAGACCAGGGGCATCAAGGTGCCGGTGATCTTCGAGCACAGCCCGTACCGGTACAACACCGGCGGCGGCCAGAACCACAACGTGGACTTCTCGGTGCTCCCGCAGGAGGGCGTCCAGCCGTCGGCCATGCGGGCGGGCGGCACCGCGGCCGCCCCGCGCGCCGACCTGCCCGGGTCGCTGGACAACTACTGGGTGCCGCGCGGGTACGCGGTCGTCCTGGGCGAGTCGATCGGCACCGGCTACTCGGACGGGTGTCCCACGGTCGGTGACATGAAGGAGACGCTCGGTACGAAGGCCGTGATCGACTGGCTGAACGGCCGCGCGAAGGCGTACACGGCCGCGGGCGAGCCGGTCGAGGCGGACTGGACGACCGGCGACGTGGGCATGGTCGGCACCTCCTACAACGGCACGCTGCCCAACCAGGTGGCCACGACCGGTGTCGACGGCCTGCGCACGATCGTCCCGACCTCGGCGATCGCGAGCTGGTACGACTACTACCGGGCGAACGGCCTGGTCAGGGCGCCGCACTCGAACCTGTCGGGCCAGGGTGAGAACGGCTTCCAGGGCGAGGACCTGGACGTGCTGGCGTACTACGTCGAGGGCCCCGGTCGCGTGGAGAAGTGCGCGCACATCACCGACGCGCTGCTGCAGTACGCCGATCGGACGACCGGCGACTACAACGCGTACTGGCACGAGCGGGACTACCTGCACCGCGCCCGCGGCATCGAGGCGAGCGTGTTCGTGGTCCACGGGCTCGAGGACTACAACGTCATGCCGACGGCGTACGCGTCGTGGTGGGCGCAGCTGGAGCGGTACGACGTGCCGCGCAAGATCTGGCTGCACAACGGCGGCCACGGCGGCCCGCAGGGGGCGACCGACTACCAGCGGACGCTCAACCGGTGGATGGACTACTGGCTGTTCGGGGTGCGCAACGGGATCATGGGCGAGCCGCGCGCGAACGTGCAGCGCCCGGACGGCACGTACGAGAAGTACGCGGACTGGCCGGTGCCCGGCGCCCGCGACACGAAGCTGCGGCTGTCCGCGACCGCCGCGACGGCCCCGGGCGGGCTGGGCCGCACGGGCGGTGGCCCGGCGCAGTCGTTCGTCGACTCCGGCCGCACCCTGGACACCGACGTGGCGCTGCTCCCGAACCCGGACGCGGCGAACCCGAACCGGCTCGTGTACCTGACCGAGCCGCTGGCGCGGGACACCCACCTGAGCGGGACGCCGACGGTGTCGCTGCGGGCGTCGGTGGACAACCGGTACGCGGCCAACCTGACCGCCGTGCTGGTGGACTACGGCCCGGACGGCCAGACGATGGTGACGCGCGGGTGGACGGACGTGCAGAACCGCAAGGACGTCGCGAAGAGCACGCCGATCGAGCAGGGCCGGGCGTACACGTTCGACTGGCCGCTGGAACCGGACGACTACGTGTTCCCGGCCGGGCACCGCATCGGGTTGGTGGTCGTGTCGACGGACATGCACTTCACGCTGCGTCCCCTGCCCGGCACGCGGCTCACCGTGCACCCCGGCAAGAGCTCGGTGACGCTGCCGATCGTGGGAGGCCACCTGTGAAGCGACTGCTGGTGGCCGTCTCGGTCGTGGCGGTGCTGGGCGGGGTCCCCGCGGTGGCGGCCGCCGAACCCCCGCCCTGCACCGCTACATTGGACTGCACGGTCGACGAGATCGACGCGATGTCGATGGCGGACCGCCTGGAGTTCGTGCGGGACATGCAGGCCGGCCCGGCGGCGGCGCTGGGCGCGTCGGACCGGTGGCGCAACATCGAGGGCGTGATCTCGTTCTTCCGCGACCGCAACCTCGGCGCCCCCGGCACGTGGGTGTCCTATGTGGATGCGGGGATCGTGGAAGGCATCCAGCGCGGGATCGCGATCGCCCTTGGCTGGTCGGCGGACACGGGCGGCAACCCGGGCTCGGCGAAGTGGGCGAGCTACCTGACCCGGTTGTCGACCGGCGCGCTGACCACCCGCGCAGCCCACGACAAGGCGTGGAGCGAGGCCGAGCAGGCGTCGACCGAGTACGGCAACGCGCTGGCGGTGTCCCGGGGCAAGCCGCCGACGGCGGTCGAGTGGCGGTTCTACCAGTTCTCGGAGATGTACCGGTGGGCGCTGCGGAACCGCCCGTTCGCACTGGACCTGCTGGCGATCTACGGGCCGCTGATCCACCCCGACCTGGCCCGCATGCGGGTGCCGTTCTACGACTGGTTCACGGACGTCAGCGAGTCGGCCCCGTCGCGCCGGAGCTGCGAGATGGCGTACGGCTTCGCCGAGCTGAACCCGATCACGGGTGTCTTCGGCATGGCAGGCCTGTTCCTCGCGTACGTGGAAGACCTGTTCGACGAGTACCGGGACGGCCTCCGGCCCCCGGAATCCACGCTACAGGCAACCACCGACACCGCCCGCTGACGAAGCCCGGGTTGTCCACAGGCTCGGAGCGCTGTGGACAACCCGGGTCGCGAGGTCCGGAACTGTCGGTCCTCCCGGCTAGGCTGGAAACCGGGGGCCGGAGGCGTGTCCTTTGCGCGGTTGTGGACAACCGGGGCTGTGGACGCCGGGATGGTCGGTGGCCGCGGCTAGGCTGGTGTTCGGGGCCGGAGGCGCGCGCTTTGCGCGGTTGTGGACAGCCCGGGCTGTGGTGGCCGGGATTGTCGGTGGTCGCGGCTGGGCTGGTGTTCGGGGGCCGGAGGCACGTCCTTCGCGCGGTTGTGGGCAACCGGGGTTGAGGTCGCGGGGATTGTCGGTGGTCGCGGCCCGGCTGGTGACCGGGGGCCGGAGGCGCGCCTTTCGCGCGGTTGTGGGCAACCGGAGTTGTGGCCGCCGGATTGTCGGTGGCCGTGGCTGGGGGTGGTGTTCGGGGCCGGAGGCGCGCCGATCGCGCGGCTGTGGACAACCCGGGTTCAGACGCCGGGATTGTCGGTGGTCGCGGATAGGCTGGAAACCGGAGGCGTGTCCTCCGCGCGGCTGTGGACAACCCGTGGTTGCGGTCGCTGGGACTGTCGGTGGTCGTGGGTACGCTGCTGTTCGGAGGCCGTCCCCGGGGAACGTGTACGTGCCGGGCGTTGTGACAGGACCGGAGCCTCGTTGTCGAACGTGTTGCGGCCAGGGATGGGCCGGGAGTCACCCCGAGAAGGCCGTGGACACCCGGTGGTCGCTCGTTGTGGCTGGGCCCTCAGGAAGGTGTGGACAACCGGGGCCGCGGCCGACGGGGTTGTCGGTCCTCCCGGCTAGGCTGGAATCCGGGGGCCGGAGGCCGCCATCCGGAACACGTGGCCGATCCGGCTGCTCCCGGAGAAGTGCCGACCCACAGCTTGTGCGGGGCAGCCGCCGTGATCAGCGGCACCGCGTGAATGGGCACAAGCGACGTTTCGGGTGCACGTGTCCGGTTTGGCGAGCGACACCGTCCCGGCATGTGATCACCACCGGAAAAGCCATCCGGTCTCCGGGCCCGAACAGGGCTAGCATCGAAACCGTGAGCCGCTCACCTGCACGGATCTCCCACGACCGCGCCGTGGACGCCCTCCGCGCGCAGCTCGTCGCCCGGCCGGCTGGGTCGCCGATCCGCCTGGCGAAACCCACCTCGAACCTCTTCCGCTTCCGGGAGCCGCCCGGGCAGGGGGCCCTCGACGTCAGTGCCTTCTCCGGGGTCATCGACGTCGACGGGACGACCGCGGACGTCGGTGGCATGACCACCTACGAGGACCTCGTCGACGCGACGCTCCCGCACCACGCGATCCCGCACGTCGTCCCGCAGCTGAAGACGATCACGCTGGGTGGGGCGGTCGCGGGGCTCGGCATCGAGTCGACGTCCTTCCGGAACGGGATGCCGCACGAGTCCGTCCTGGAGATGGACATCCTCACGCCGGCCGGCGACGTCGTCACCGCCACCCCGGACAACGAGCACGCCGCCCTCTTCCGCGGCTTCCCCAACTCCTACGGCACCCTCGGTTACGCGCTGCGCCTGCGGATCGAGCTCGAACACGTGAAACCGTTCGTGCGCCTGCGGCACGTCCGGTTCACCGACGCCGTCGACTGCGCCCGCGCCATCGAGGACATCTGCGCGGCAGGCGCCTACCGGGACGAGCCCGTCGACTTCCTCGACGGGGTCATGTTCGGCAGCAGCGAGTTGTACCTGACGCTCGGTGGCTACGCCGACTCGGCGCCGACGCTGTCCGACTACACCGGGCAACGGATCTTCTACAAGTCCATCCGCGACCGCGTCGTCGACCACCTCACGATCCGCGACTACCTGTGGCGCTGGGACACCGACTGGTTCTGGTGCTCCAAGGCCCTCGGCGCGCAGCACCCGCTCGTCCGCCGCCTCTGGCCGCGCCGCTACCTGCGCTCCGACGTCTACCGCAGGATCGTGGCGCTCGACCGGCGGTACGACCTGTCCGGCCGGGTCTACAAAGCCCTCGGCAAACCCGCCCGCGAACCGGTCATCCAGGACGTCGAGATCCCCGTCGAGCGGCTCGCCGACTTCCTCCGCTTCTTCACCGACGAGATCCGCATCAGCCCGGTCTGGCTGTGCCCGCTGAAGCTGCGCGAGAGCACCGGCTGGCCGCTGTACCCGATGAAACCCGGCCGCCTCTACGTGAACGCCGGCTTCTGGGCGACCGTCCCCTTGGGACCGGGCCAGCGGGACGGCACCCACAACAGGCTCATCGAGAACAAGGTCACCGAACTGGGCGGGCACAAGTCGCTGTACTCCACTTCGTACTTCGAAGAGGATGAGTTCTGGTCGGCCTACGACGGGGAGACGTACCGGCAGCTCAAGAACACCTACGACCCGGAGGGTCGGCTACCCGACCTGTACTCGAAGGTCGTGCGGAACCAGTGACGGGGAGGAGCGGCAACATGCGGCTGGCGGAGATCATCGAACGTGCGGTGGGGCGGAACACCCAGCTGGAGTTCACGGCCTACGACGGCAGCCGGGCGGGGGACCGGCACGCACCGGTGCGCATCGACGTGAAATCACCGCTCGCGTTGTCCCACATCGCGTCCGCACCGGGTGAGCTCGGGCTCGCCAGGGCGTACGTGAGCGGGGCCCTTGACATCCACGGCGACATGTACACGGCGCTGCGCAACATGGCGGCGCTCGAACTGGGCTCGGTGCCGCCGAAGGCCCAGGCCGAGCTGCTGCTGCGGCTCGGCTGGTCCCGCCTGTGGTGGCCGGTGCCGCATCCGGCGGCGGAGTCCCGGCTGCGCGGCAGACGGCACTCGAAGAAACGGGACCAGGAGGCCATTTCCTACCACTACGACGTGTCCAACCGCTTCTACGAGTGGGTGCTCGGCCCGTCGATGGCGTACACGTGCGCGGTGTACCCGGACGCCGACTCCTCGCTCGAGGAGGCGCAGTGGACCAAGCACGACCTCGTGGCACGCAAGCTCGGCCTGAAGGAAGGCATGCGGCTGCTGGACGTCGGCTGCGGCTGGGGTGGCATGGTGATGCACGCCGCGAAGCACTTCGGCGTGCGCGCGCTGGGCGTCACGCTGTCCCGCAAGCAGGCCGAGTGGGGGCAGAAGAAGATCGCCGAGGCGGGGCTGACGGACCTCGCGGAGATCCGGCACATGGACTACCGCGACGTCACCGAGTCCGGCTTCGACGCGATCAGCTCCATCGGCCTGACCGAGCACATCGGCGAGGCGGAGCTGCCGTCGTACGTGCGGTCGCTGTACGACAAGCTGCGGCCGGGCGGGCGGCTGCTGAACCACTGCATCACCCGGCCGGACAACACGCGCCCGGCACGGGTCGTCGGGTTCTTCAACCGGTACGTGTTCCCCGACGGTGAGCTGCTCGGCCCCGGCCACATCATCTCGGCCATCCACGACAACGGGTTCGAGGTCCGCCACGAGGAGAACTTCCGCGAGCACTACGCGAAGACGCTGACCGCGTGGTGCGCGAACCTCGACGCGCACTGGGACGAGGCCGTGCGCGAGGTCGGCGAGGAGCGGGCCAGGGTGTGGCGGCTCTACATGGCCGGCTCGCGGCTCGGTTTCGAGGAGAACAACATCCAGCTCCACCAGGTGCTCGCGGTGAAGCTCGACGGCGCGAACGCGCACATGCCGCTGCGCCCGGACTGGTGACCCGTCCGCAAGCCCTGACGGGTCACCGGCCCGTCAGGGCTTGCGGGCGACACCCGCGAAGACCAGCGACGCCTCCGGGTGCTCGCCGACGTCCTCCGGCGACTCCGGCCGCCACTCCGGGGTCCACACCAGCCCCGGCTCGACGAACTCCAGGCCCTCGAAGAACCGGGTGATGTCGTCCGGTGTCCTGCGCACGCCGGGATGGCTCGACTCCTGGTACAGCCGGTCCACCTCCTCGCGGCCCTCGAGCGACGGGTTCTCGACGCCGTGCGACAGCACGAGGAGGCTGCCCGGCGCCATCGCCGACACGTACCGGGCCACGGCCTCGTGCGGCCGCGCCGAGTCGGGGATGAAGTGCAGGACCGCGACCATCAGCACGGCCACCGGCTGCGAGTAGTCGATCAGCGGCGAGGCCAGCACCGGGTCGGGGTCGGTCAGGTCGCCGCGCATGACCTCGGCGTTCGGGTTGTCCTTCAGCAGCAGCTCGCTGTGCGTCACCGCCACCGGCTCGTTGTCCACGTACAGCACGCGCGTCGCCGGATCGACCTCCTGCGCGATCTCGTGCACGTTCCCGGCGGTCGGGATGCCCGAGCCGATGTCGACGAACTGGCGGATGCCCGAGTCGAGGCAGAACCGCACGGCGCGCCGCAGGAACGCCCGGTTCAGCCGTGCCGCGGCCCGTGCGAGCGGCATCACCTCGAGCAGTTTCTCCGCGAACACCCGGTCCTGCTCGAAGTTCGCGGCGCCGCCCAGCAGGTAGTCGTAGATCCGCGCGGCGTTGGGGCGGTCAAGGTCGATCGACTCCGGGGCCCAACTCGGGCGGTCACCTGTCATGCACCCGATGTTATGCGACAAAGGCGGCTTGACGAGGCAGTATGTCGGCATGATGTCGCTGTCCGCCGCCTCGAACAACGTCATGGACATGGTGCTGCGCGGGGGTGTCGCCGACCTCCGGCCGATGCCCAGGGTGCTCATCGACAAGGGGCCAAACCGGTCGGTGTACCGCTTCGTGGCGGGCGACCGCGAGCTCGGCGGCGAGCCGGTGCTGCTGGTGCCGCCGCTGGCCGTGCCCGCGTTCTGCTTCGACCTGCGCCGCGGCTGCAGCCTGGCCGAGCACTTCGTCGACGCGGGCAGGCGGCTCTACCTGGTCGACTACGGCCAGGTCCGGTTCTCCGACCGCGGCCTCGGGCTGGAGCACTGGATCCACGAGGTGCTGCCCAGGACCATCCGCGCGGTCAGCAGGGACGCGGGCGGCGCGCCGGTGCACGTGGTCGCGTGGTGCCTCGGCGGCATCCTGTCGCTGCTCACGCACGCCGACCAGCAGGACCTGCCGATCGGCTCGATCGCGACGATCGCCGCGCCGATCGACATGACCGCGATCCCGCTCGTGGCGCCGATCAAGCCGCTGGTCGACGTGACGAACGGCTGGATCCTGACGCCCGTGTACCGCCTGCTCGGCAGCGCGCCGCGGTCGGTGGTGAAGCGGGTGTTCCAGCTGTCGGCGATCGACAAGGTCGTCACCAAGCCGTACGCGATCCTGTCGCACCTCGACGACCGCGACTTCCTGGCCCAGATCGAGGCGGTCGACCGGTTCACCGACAACATGGTCGCCTACCCCGGGCGCACGTTCGGGCAGATGTACCACCGCTTCTTCCGGTCCAACGACCTGTCGAACGGCGAGGTCGACTTCGGCGGGCGGCGGATCTCGCTGCACGAGGTGAAGTCGCCGGTGCTCGTGGTCGCGGGCAAGGGCGACAGCATCGCCCCGGAACGAGCGGTCCGCCGGCTGGTGGACGTGCTCGACAACGCGGCGGAGGTCCGCTTCGAGACGGCGCCCGGCGGGCACCTGGGCGTGCTGGCGGGCCGCGGCGCACGCGCGACGACGTGGGCCTACCTGGACGAGTTCCTCGGCAGGCACGCCCCGTTGCGGTAGGGCGGCGGCCTCCGGCCCCCGGTTGCCGGCGTACCGGCGACCACCGACAGTCCCGGCCGTCGCGGGTGCGGTTGTCCACAGGGTGTGGACAACCGCGGGTTCGGTGCCGGGAACTGTCGGTGGTCGCGTCTAGGCTGGTGATCGGGGGCCGGAGGCCGCCGGTCACCCTCCGTGCCCGCGGCAGCGCGGCCCGGGCAGCCGCCGCGGGCGCTCGTCGGGGAGCCGACGGCGGCGGCTCGCGCCTCCCGGCCACGCGATAGCGGCCCGCTCCCTGCGGACAACCTGGATCACGCCGTCCGGGACTGTCGGTGCCTGCCCGTACGCTGGCAACCGGGGGCCGGAGGCCAGGCGCGGCAGTCAGACAGCCGACAGGATCAGCGCACTGGTCGGCACCCCGGTACCGGCCGTGACCAGCACGTTCGCCGCGTCCACGAGCTGGTTCGCCGCCGTGCCGCGGAGTTGGCGGACCGCTTCCGCGATGCCGTTCATGCCGTGGATGTACGCCTCGCCGAGCTGGCCGCCGTGGGGGTTCGTCGGCAGGCGGCCGTCCAGTTCGAGGCCGCCGTCGGCGACGAAGTGGCGGGCCTCGCCGCGTGCGCAGAACCCCAGCTCCTCGAGCTGGACCAGGACGAACGGGGTGAAGTGGTCATAGAGGACCGCCACCGACATGTCCTGCGGACCCAGGCCGCTCTGCCGCCACAGCTGCTCCGCCACGACACCCATCTCGGGCAGGCCGGTCAGGTCCGCCCGGTAGTAGCTGTTCATCGTGAACTGGTCGTGCGCCGAGCCCTGCGCGGCCGCCGCGACGCGGGCCGGGGTGTGCGGCAGGTCCGCCGCCCGCGCGAGCGACGTCACCACCAGCGCCACCGCGCCGTCGCTCTCCTGGCAGCAGTCGAGCAACCGCAGCGGCTCGGCGATCCAGCGCGAGTTCTGGTGGTCCGCCAGCGTGATCGGGCGGTTGTGGAACCACGCCTTCGGGTTCGTCGCCGCGTGCCTGCGGTCGGCCACCGCGACCCGGCCGAAGTCCTCGCTCGTCGCCCCGTACTCGTGCATGTACCGGCGCGCGAACATCGCCACCGACGCGGCAGGCGTGCCGAGGCCCATCGGGTAGTGCCACGCGTTGTCGAGGCCGCTCGACGTGGGCGCGGCCGCGGCGGCCGTCTGGACGCGGCCGAACCGGTTGCCCGACCGCTCGTTGAACGCGCGGTAGCACACGACGACGTTCGCCATGCCGGTCGCGACCGCCATGGCCGCCTGCTGCACGGTCGCGCAGGCCGCGCCGCCGCCGTACCCGACGCGCGAGAAGAACGACAGCGACGGGATGCCCAGCTCACGCGCGACCGCGATCTCCGCGTTGGCGTCCATGGTGAACGTCACCAGACCGTCCACATCGGACGGCGTCAGGCCCGCGTCGGCGAGCGCGTCCCGCACCGCCTCCGCCGCGAGCCGCAGCTCGCTGCGGCCGGAGTCCTTCGAGAACTCCGTCGCGCCGATGCCCACGACGGCCGCGTCCATCACGACGGCACCTCGATCCGCACGGTCCCCGTCACGTGGTCGCCGAGGCTGTTGCGCGCCACCACCGCGATCACGTACTCGCTGCCCTCGTGCTCGACGACCCGCCCGGTGAACGTCAGCTTCTCGTGGGCGTAGCACGGCACACCGAGCCGGATCGCGATCGTGCGCACGAGCGCCGACGGTCCGGCCCAGTCCGTCACGAACCGCTGCACCAGGCCGGTGTCGGTGAGGATGTTCAGGAAGATGTCCTTCGAGCCGCGCTTGACCGCGAGGTCCCGGTCGTGGTGCACGTCCTGAAAGTCCCTGGTCGCGAGCGCCGTGCTCACCACGAACGTCGGCGTCACGTCGATCTCCAGCGGCGGCAGCGCATCCCCGACGGTGATCATCGGCGCCGCCAGACGGGCATGGTCAGCTCGTCGTCGACGCGCTGGAACCCGATCCGCACCGGGAGTCCGATGTGGACCTCCTCCGGCGGTGCCGCCAGTTCCGCCATGAACCGCACGCCTTCCTCCAGTTCCACCAGTGCCACCACGAACGGCAGCGTGTGCCCGGGTACCGGCGGGTGGTGGTGCACCACGAAGCTGTACACCTCGCCGAGCCCGCTCGCCACGACGTACTCCGGCTTGGTCTCGTTGCAGGACGGGCACATCGGCCCCGGCGGGTGGCGCAGCTCGCCGCAGCCGCCGCACTGCTGGATGCGCAGCTCGCCCGCCGCCGTGCCCTCCCAGAAGTACGCCGTGTCCCGGTTGACCACCGGCCGGATCACCGGCGCGGGCGGGGGTTTCGCCGGGGCGGGCGCGAACTTGAGCACCCGGAACATCATCTCCGCGACCGGCTCGTCGCCGACGTACCAGGTGTTGTGGGTGGTCACGAACCAGCCTTCGCCCAGCGCGGTCCTCTTCGGACCGACGACGCTCGCCAGGCGGGACGCGATCGCGACCTCCTCGCCGTAGCGCAGGTAGCGGTGGTAGGTCTGCTCGCAGTCGGTCGCGACGATCGACGTGTACCCGGCGTCGTCGAGCACGGCCAGCATGGCGCCCAGCGGGTCGTCGTCCGGGCGCTGGTGGCGCAGGCCGCCCATCGTCCACACCTGCGCCATCGCGGGCGGCGCGACCTCGGCGTACGCGGGGCTCTCGTCGCCGAGCGCCTCCAGCCAGTTGCGGACCATCGGCAGGTTGACCGGGTCGCGCCCCGGCCGCCGCGCGGACTCGCCGCGGTCCATGACCCGGCGGGCGGCGGCCTCGATGCCGGTCATCGCGGCACCCTCGGCAGCTGCAGCCCCGCCATGGCGATCAGCTCGCGCTGCACCTCGTTCACGCCACCTCCGAACGTCAGCACCAGGTTGCGTTTCGCCTGCACGTCCAGCCACCGCAGCAACGCGCCGGTATCCGGGTCGGCCGGGTCGCCGTGCGCCCCGACGACCTCCTCCAGCGCGCGCCCCAGCCACTGCGTGCGGTCGGACGAGAACACCTTCGTTGCCGACGCGTCCGCGATGGACACGTCCGCGCCCGCCGCGGCGACCTGCCAGTTCAACAGCTCGTTCACCCGCACGTGCGCGCGGACCTTCGCGAGGGCCCTGCGCACGTCGGGTTCCGCGAGCACGTCGTGCGCGTCCGCCCAGTCCCGCACCCGCTCGTACAGCGCGGCGAGCCGCCCGGCCGGGCCGAGCATCACGCGTTCGTGGTTGAGCTGCGTGGTGATCAGCCGCCAGCCCGCGTTCTCCTCGCCCACCAGCATGTCCGCGGGCACCCGCACGTCGGTGTAGTACGTCGCGTTCACGTGGTGCGCGCCGTCGCAGGTGATGATCGGCGTCCACGAGAAGCCGGGGTCGCGGGTGTCGACGATGAGGATCGAGATGCCCTTGTGGCGTGGTGCGGCGGGGTCGGTGCGGCACGCGAGCCAGATGTAGTCCGCGTCGTGGGCGCCGGTCGTGAAGACCTTCTGGCCGTTCACGACGTAGTGGTCGCCGTCCCGGACCGCGCTGGTCCGCAGCGACGCCAGGTCGGTGCCCGCCGACGGCTCGGTGTAGCCGATCGCGAAGTGGATCTCGCCCGCGAGGATCCTCGGCAGGAAGAAGTCCTTCTGCGCCCGCGTGCCGAAGGCCTGGAGGGTCGGGCCGACGGTCTGCAGCGTCACGTACGGCAGCGGCACGTCGGCGCGGGCGGCCTCGTTGACGAAGATCTGCTGCTCGACGGGCCCGAACCCGCGGCCGCCGTACTCGGCGGGCCACCCGACGCCCAGCCTGCCGTCGTCACCCATCCGCTTCACCAGCGCCCGGTACGCCGCGCCGTGCCGGTCGGTGAGCATGGCGTCGCGTTCCTCGGGCGACAGCAGGTCGCGGAAGTACGCACGCAGCTCGGCTTCGAGCGCTTGCTGCGCCGGGGAGAGCTCGATGTCCACGTCAGACCGCCGCCAGCCGGTGTTCGACGCCGCCGATCAGGCGGACGAGGTCCTTGGTCGCCGAGTAGTGGCGGTGCATCGGGTAGCTCTCGTCGACGCCGAGACCGCCGTGCAGGTGGTGGCAGGTGTGCAGGGCGGGCATGGCCTCGGCGGCGAGCCAGTAGGCGGCGATGGCGATGTCGTCGTCGGGGTCGCGGTCCGCGGACAGCCGCCAGATCGCCGACCACGCCGCGAGGTGCAGCGTGCGGGACGCGATGTAGACGTCCGCGATCTGCTGCGCGACCGCCTGGAACGTGGCGAGCGGCTTGCCGAACTGCTCCCGCGTCCGGACGTGTGCCGCGGTCAGCGACAGCGCGCCCGCCAGGAGCCCGTCGCCGTACGCGCAGGCGCCGGCGAGCGCGAACCGCCGCAGTTCCACGGTGTCGCACAGCGGGTCGCCGGGCGCGTCGTCCAGCACCACGGTGTGTTCCGGCGCACCGGACGCCGAGTAGGTCTCGGTCAGCGTGACGTCCTCCGGCGCGACGAGGAACACGGTGTCGCCCGCGGGGACCAGGATCCGGTGTGCCCGGCCGGCGTCCGGCACCCCGACCGCCGTGCCGGAGAGCCGGTTGCCGTCGGCGGTCACGTCGCCGCGCAGGGCCGCGGTGAGGAACCGCTCGCCCGCCGCGACCGGCGGCACCAGCGACCGGTGGTGTTCCGCTCCACAGTAGACAATGGGGAGCACGCCGAGCGCGAGCGTGCTCAACGCGGGCAGCGGCGCCGCCGCGCGGCCCACCTCGAACAGCACGAGCGCCGTCTCCAGCACGCCGAGCCCCTCGCCGGACAGCAGACCCGCCTGCCCGAGCGCCTTCCACGCCGAGCCGGCGTCGGGTTCGCGCGCCAGCACGTCACGGGCCAGGTCCGCGACGGCCTGCTGTGTCTCGTCCAACGCGAAGTCCATCAAGGCTCCCTTGGCAGGCCGAGGATCCGTTCGCCGATGAGGTTGCGCAGCACCTGCGTGGTGCCGCCCGCGATCGACAGGCAGCGGGTGACGAGGAACTCGTGCAGCGCGGCGGCCGTCGCGTCGTCGACGGCCGCGCCACCGGCGCCGAGCAGGTCGACGGCCGCCTCGGCGACGTCCTGCCGGTGCCGCACGCCGACCAGCTTGCACACGCTCGACTCCGGTCCCGGGCCGCGGCCGTCGAGCTGCCGCAACGTCGCCCGCAGGTCCACGAGCGACACCGAGAGGCCCTGCGCCACCAGCGCGCCGACGCGTTCGCGGGTGCCGTCGTCGAGTGCGTGCTCCGCCGCGAGCGCGAGCAGTCGCTCGACGCCATCGCCGAGCGCCGAACCCGCGCCGAGGGCGACCCGCTCGTTGGCGAGCGTGGTACGTGCGAGCGGCCAGCCGCCGTCGACGTCGCCGACCACGCAGTCGTCGGGCACGAACACGTCGTCGAGGAACACCTCGTTGAACCGCGCCTCGCCGGTCATCTCCCGCAGCGGCCGCAACGTGATGCCCGCCGAGCGCATGTCGACGAGGAAGTAGGTGATGCCCTTGTGCTTCGGCGCGTCCGGGTCCGTGCGGGCGAGGCAGATGCCCCAGTCGGCCGCCACCGCCGAGGACGTCCACACCTTCTGCCCGTTCAGCACCCAGCCGCCGCCGGCGCGGGTCGCCCTGGTGCGCAGCGCGGCGAGGTCGGAGCCCGCGCCGGGTTCGGAGAACAGCTGGCACCACCGCAGCTCGCCCCGCAGTGTGGGCCCGGCGAAGCGTGTCCGCTGCTCCTCGGTGCCGTGCGCGAGGATCGTGGGCACGGCCCACGCGCCGATCACCAGGTCCGGGCGGCGGACGCCTGCCTTGGCCAGCTCGTCGTCGATGACCAGCTGTTCACGCGGTGACGCGGCGAGCCCGTACGGACGCGGCCAGTGCGGCACGAGATAACCGCTGTCCGCCAACCGGATGCGCTGCTCCGCAGTGGACAGCGGAGCCACCGACACCGCGAACTCCCGTGCGGCGGCACGGGTTTCGTCGTCGGCCACGTCCACGCCCAGGCTCCTGCGCTCCCCGGCGAGCGCCCGTGCCGCGACCTCGCGGCGCCAGCGCGCGGTGCCGCCGAGGAGCTGGCGGTTGGCGAGCGCGCGGCGCAGGTAGAGGTGGGCGTCGTGCTCCCACGTGAACCCGATGCCGCCGAGGACCTGGACGCAGTCCTTCGCGTTCTCGACCGCGGCGTCGACCGCGAGCGCGGCGGCCGCGGCGGCGGACAGTTCACCGCCCCTGGCCGCGTCCCACGCGAGCGCGGACGCCTGCTCGGTGCGGCACAGCATCTCCGCGCACAGGTGCTTGACGGCCTGGAACGACCCGATCGGCCTGCCGAACTGCTCGCGGACCTTGGCGTAGGCGACGGCCGTGTCGAGGCACCACCGCGCGATCCCGGCGGCCTCCGCGGCGAACAGCGTCGCGGCGAGGTCGTCGACCTGACGGGTGCCGATGTCGACCGGGGTGGCCGGGACGGTGTCGAACCGCACGCGGCAGAGCGGGCGGGAGAAGTCGACCGGCGTCAGGGGAGTGGCGGCACCGGTGGCGGTGAACCACCGGTCGCCGTCGCGGAACAGCACCGGTCCGTCGACGGGCAGGACGGGCGTCAGGCTGCCGGACACGCGGCCGCCGGTGACCGTCACGTCGCCCGCCGACAAGGCGATGCCCGTCGGTGACCCCAGCAACGCGGTCGTGAGCACCGAGGGGAGCACCGGGCCGGGCACGAGGTGCCGGGCCGCCTCCTCGACGGCGGCGGCCTGCTCGGCGAGCGTGCCGCCGTCGGCGGTGATCGTGAGCAGGCCCAGGTCGGTGACGGCGGGCCAGACCCGGGTCCACGCGTCCGGCGCCGTCTCCATCTCCCGCACGGCGGTGAGCGTGCCGGTGCGTTCGGCCATGTCCCGCACCGCGTGCATGAGGTCCTCGGTCACCGACACCCGACCGAGTATAGAACACGTTCTAGTTTTCCGGCTGTGGACGGACGTAACATCTCCGGTACGTACGTTCGGTAAGCTGTGACGGGCAGACAGGAACGCGTTCCGACTGTGTCGGACGTCCGCTCCGCAAGCTCCGCGAAACAGGGGAATGTTCGATGGCACGACCACGCACGGCGGGCGCGAACGCGCTGAACGTGCTCACCGACGACGAGCTCGGGTCAGCGGCCCAGCGCGACCGTCGCAAGAGGATCCTGGACGCGACGATCGCGCTGGCGTCGAAGGGGGGCTTCGAGGCGGTGCAGATGCGTGCCGTCGCGGAGAAGGCCGACGTCGCGCTCGGCACGCTCTACCGGTACTTCCCGTCGAAGATCCACCTGCTCGTGTCCGGTCTCGCGCGTGAGCTGGAGCGCGGTCAGGAGCGTGGCGGCGGGGCGATCCCCGGCGACACCGCCTACGACCGGCTGCTGTTCGTGCTGGGCCGCATCACCCGCGCCATGCAGCGCGACCCGAACCTCACCGAGGCGATGACCAGGGCGTTCATGTTCGCCGACGCGTCGGCGGCCGCCGAGGTCGACACCGTCGCGAAGCTGATCGAGCGCACGTTCACCCGCGCCCTGCACGACGACGACCCGGCCGGTGAGCCGACCGACGAGGACCGCGCGATCGCGCGCGTGATCGGCGACGTGTGGCTGTCGAACCTGGTCGCCTGGGTGACCCGCCGCTCGTCCGCTTCGGACGTCGCCGAGCGCCTCGAGCTGACCGTGCGCCTGTTGCTCACGCACAAGGCCGAGTAGGGCCGCTGGACTGGCCCGCGGCGAAACGGCATGCTGGTGGAATGGTCAACCCCCCGCCGTTCGACCGGATCGGGAAGCGTTACGACGAGTCGTTCGTCGAGCGGGATGCGCAAGTTGCGGAAGGCAACTGGCTGATCGGCCAGCTGCCGCCGGGGGCGCGGGTGCTCGACCTCGGGTGCGGCAGCGGGCTGCCGACGTGCGGGCAACTGCTCGACGCGGGCGTCGACGTGGTCGGGGTCGACGAGTCCGCGGAGATGCTCGCGCTGGCCGAAGAACAGGCCCCTGGCGGCACGTACCTGCACCGCGATCTGCGGAACATCGCCGACCTCGGCGAGTTCGACGCGGCCGTCGCGTTCTTCTCGCTGATCATGCTGCCGAAGGCGGACGTCCCGCCGCTGCTGTCCCAGCTGCGCACCCAGTTGCGCGGCCCGAAGCTGCTGCAGATCGCGATGGTGCTCGGCGACTTCGACCAGTTCCCGATCGTCTTCATGGGGGAGCCGATCGCGGTGACCGCGTACCCGCCCGACGACCTGGCCCACGTCGTCGAGCGGGCCGGCTTCGAGTGCCTCGAGCTGAGCGAGGTCAAGGCCGAAGCCGAGAAGAACCGTCTGGAAGTCCAGCTTTTCCTGCGTGCGCGCGGGGTCTAGACCCACTCCGCCGGGCTGAGCGCGTTGCGGAGCTTGGCCAGTGCGCGGTGCTGGGTCACGCGGACGGCCGTCGGCGTGAGGCCCACCGCGGTCGCCGTCTCCTGCGCCGAGAGGCCCACGACGAGGCGCAGGACCAGGATCTCCCGCTGGCGGGGCGGCAGCGTCGCGAGGAGCTGGTCGAGGCGGTCGCGGAGGTCCGCCGCCATGATCTGCTGCTCGGGGCTCGCGCCGGTGTCGACACCGTCCGGCACGTCGGCCGCGGGGTCGGACCGGTCGCGGCCCGCGCGGCGGTAGTGGTCGGCCACCTTGTGCGCGGCGATGCCGTAGACGAAGGGCAGGAACGACTCGGGCTCGTCGCCGTAGCGGGAGATCGCGCCCAGGACGGCCATGCAGATCTCCTGGGCGACGTCGTCCGCCGACGAGAAGGCCGATCCACTGCGCCCGATCCGTGACCGACAGTAGCGAACGATCGCGGGCCTGATCCAGGCGAAGAGCGTCGCGACGGCTTCCTGGTCCCCCTGCATCGACGACGTCACGAGCTCATGGAACGCGGCGCTCTTGAGACGGGCGAAGATCTCAGTAGCATCCGATGACATAACCTGCGCACTCACGAGGCCTCCACGCACTTCCGCTCCCGCACGTGAGTGATACTCGTAAATTTCAACGGTCAACCAACAGAGTCCAAGGGCCCTGTTCGACGCCGTTGCGTGAGCAACTAGGCCGACCGTGCGTGTTCGCGGTTCGGACCGTGCGACGGCGATCACGGACCGTGACCGAAACTCGAAAATGATCTTGAAATGCCGGCGAAAGCGAATTCCCCGGGTTGTTGTCGGCGACCGGACAGGATTCTTGCCGAATGGTGACAGGGTGTTGGTGACCTGCCCCCGTAACTGATCACACGGTCGTAGTCTTACCCGGTGACCAGCAGGCCAGCCGAACAACTGGCGGAAACATTCGTCGAACTCGCCGACAGCTTGTCGGGCGAGTACGACCTCGACGGCTTTCTCCGGCTGCTGGTGAATCGATCCGTACAGCTGCTCGAGGTGCCCGCCGCGGGGGTACTCATAGTTGATCACGGAGTGGCCGCCTCACACGAACGGCTGATGCCCGTCCTGCGGCACGAGGTGAGCCCGCTGGCGGACTGCTCACGCGACGGCGAGGCGGTCGCGGTGCCGGACCTCGTCGAGGCCTCCACGTGGCCCGAGTTCACCGACGGCGCCCGCGGCGCGGGGTTCGCGTCGGTGCACGTGCTGCCGCTGTGCAGGCGCCAGGAGACGATCGGCGCGCTGGCGCTGTTCCGGGACGCCACCGGGGTCGCCGACGTGCGGCTGGCCAGGGCCGTCGCGGACCTCGCCGCGGTGGCCATCCTGCGGGCGCGGGCGCTGCGGCGGGCGGAGGTGCTCGCCGAGCAGCTGCAGCACGCGCTGGACAGCCGGGTGATCATCGAGCAGGCCAAGGGCGTGCTGGCGGAGCGGCTCGGGCTCGGCATGGACGCGGCGTTCGCCGCCCTGCGCGGCTACGCGCGCAGCCACAACACGCGCGTCAGCGAGCTGGCGTCGGCCATCGTGGACGGCACGTTCGACACGGACCTGCTGCGCGGCTAGCCCGGGCGCGTCGGCGGTCCTTCGTTGCGGTGGGGTGACCCGCGGGGCCCGTCAGGCCGGTGGCACCAGGCGGTCGATGGAGTCGAGCATGTGCGCCTCGATCAGGCTGAGCAGCTGCGGCTCGTCGCCGTCGGAGATGGCGTCCACCAGGGCGCGGTGCTCGGCGACCAGCTCGCCCGGCTCCGGGTAGTGCTGCTGCAGCGCGGCGAGGCACATCCTGGTCTCCACGAGCAGCGTCTGCGCCATCCGCTCCAGCCGCGTGTTGCCCGAGCAGCTCACCAGCGTCCGGTGGAACGCCTGGTCGGCGTCGCTCATGGCGTTGCGGTCCTTGCTCGCCGCCGCGGTGACCAGGTTGTCCAGCGCCTCCGACAGCCGGACCACGGCCTCGCCGCGGTTGCCCGACATGATCAGCTGGCACGACGTGCGTTCGATGGCCAGCCGCGCGAGGTAGATGTCCCGCACGTCCGACGCCGACAGGTCGATCACGAACAGGCCCCGGTGCCGTTCGCCACGCAGCAATCCCTCCTGCACGAGTCGTTGCATCGCTTCTCGCAGCGGACCACGGCTCACCGCGAACCGCGCGGCGAGCTCCGCCTCGCCCAGCTGCGTGCCCGGCGCGAAGACCCCGTACATGATCGCCGAGCGCAGCTGTGCCGCGATCAGTTCCGCCGTCGACTGCCGTGCCACCGGTTCGAGTTCGCCCAGCTCACTCATGACCCCTACTCCCTGGCAAACAACGCCCCCAGCCCGGCTCTCGGCGCCGTCTCGCCGACCAGCCGCAGCCCTTCCCACACGCTGACCTGGTTCGCCGTCAGCACCGGCTTGCCCAGCCGCGCCTCGAGGTCGGTCAGCCACGCGACGGTGTGCAGCGCCGTGTCCGGCACGAGCACCGCCTCGGCGTCGGCGTGGTCGTTCGACGCCACGAAGTCCAGCACCTCGTCCTTCCCGAGCGTGCCCACCTCCGCGGCCGTGACGATGCCCCGGCACGACAACGAGACCACGTCGATGTCGGCCGCCGCCAGGAACGCCGCGAACCGGTCCGCCACGTCCCGCGGGTACGTCGCCGCCACCGCCACGCGCCGCAGCCCCAGGTGCCGCACCGCGTTGACGAACGCGAAAGACGTGCTCGACGCGGGTGCCGCCGCGGCCGCCCGCACGCCGTCGACCTGCGCCGCCGCGCCGTCCCAGCCGAAGACGAAGCTGCCGGACGTGCACGCCCACACGGCCGCGTCCACACCCATGGCGGCGAGCGCCGCCGCCCCGTCGCCGAGGACGTCGGAGCCGCCGATGTCCAGCAGCGCGTCGACGCGGTGCGCGTCCTCCCGCATCAGCGTGTGCACCACCGGCAGCGCGACCGCCCGGCCGGACGCCGCGAGCAGGCGTTCCATGGCCGGGTACTCGTCCTCCGCGCTGTAACCGGGGTAAAGAAAACCGATGGCGGTCATCAGCGAAAACCCTATCGTCAGGCCGCGTGCGGCTGGGTGACCTGCGCGAGCCACTGACCGGCCGCCATCATCGGCGAGCCGATCGCGTGCAGCGCCGACCACATCGTCACCTGGTTCGCCGTGAGCACCGGCTTGCCCAGCCAGCTCTCGAGCGGGCCGATGATGTCGTAGGTCGGCACGTTCGTGCAGGAGATGAACAGTCCGTCCGCCTCGGGGACGTCGACCGCGGTGACCGCCTGGACGATCTCCGCGTAGCCGACCTTCCAGATGTGGTCGAGCAGGCCGAGGCCGACGCTGGAGACGACCTCGACGCCGTGCTCGGTGAGGAACGACAGGAGCCGGTCGGTGACGCTGTCGATGTACGGGGTCACCACGGCGATCCTGGTCAGGCCCAGCGCACGCAGCGCCTGGACGAGCCCGCCGGACGTCGTGGTCGCCGCGGGCGCGCCCGCGGACATCATGCTGGCGTGCAGCGCACGCTCCCCGTCGGCGCCGCCGACGAAGCTGCCCGACGCGCACGCGTACGTCACCACCAGGGGTTCCGGTGCGAGCACGTCCTTGGTCGCGCGGCGCACCCGGTCGGAGTCCGACAGCTCGCTCGCCATCTCGATCGTCACCGGGACCGGCACGAACGGCAGGCGCGTCATGTACAGCGAGATGTCGTCCGGCGCCCACCGCCACAGCTCGCGGTCGAGCGCGAAGTCGAACGGCGCGACCACGCCGACGCCGCGCTGGGTGACGAGTTCCGGGCCGATGATCTCCAGGGGGCCTCTGCCGTCAGCTCTGTCGGACACCATGACGGCCCCCATCAGCCGTCGTGCCGTTGGTACACCAGCCGCTCACCGACGCTGCCTGACCGCCAGACGTCGTTGCAGGCCTCCGCCATCGCGTCGAGACCCGTCACGATCGTGGCGTAGACGTTCCCGGGGACCCAGCCGACGTCGCCGTTCAGCAGGATGTTGTTGCGGCCGTAGAAGATCGCGAGGTCGATGACGCCCGGCAGCTTCTCCAGGCCCTTCTCCTCCTTGAAGGCGCGGTCGAGCATGCCGCCGTGGAAGTCGAAGAAGACCACGTCCCCGGGGATCGGCGTGACGGTGGGGTTCTCGAGGCCGATCGGCTCGTCGATGAACCGCTCGACCATCGTGTAGATCTCGTTGCGCGCGTACTTCGCGTGGTGGACGGGACCGGCGTGCGGCAGGTTCTCCCACACCGCGTCGCACGTCCTCGGCGCGTCCTTGTCCAGGAGCTGGGCCACGCACGACACGCCACGGCGCTCGAGCGTGATCGTCATGAATCGTGACATGGGCACCCCAATGCAGCACCGAGTAGGAGGGTGGGTGTGGTGTTTTCTCCGCGGGCTGCGACGGCCGCGCCGATTGTTGACAATCATACGAGCGGTACTTAGCGTGTCAATCCCATGTCAGCTGGTAAATCCGCGACCGTCGTCGTGCTCCACGCCCACTCGGGCGACACCGCCCGGCCCACCGGGATGACCGAGGTGGAGGCGCTCGCCGAGGTCCGGTACGTCACCGCGGACGGCCTGGCCGGCGCGCTCCCCGGGGCCGATGTCCTGCTCGTGTGGGACTTCCGCGCGAGCACCCTCGCGCAGGCGTGGCCGGTTGCGGACAGGTTGCGCTGGGTGCACGCCGCCAGCGCGGGCGTCAACCATGTGCTGACACCCGACGTGGTGGCGAGCGATGTCGTCGTCACCAACTCGCGGGGCGTTTTCGACGAGCCGATGGCCGAGTACGTCCTCGCCATGGCCCTCGCCCTGGCCAAGGACCTGCCGACCACGCTGCACCGGCAGCGCGAGCGCCGCTGGCACCACCGCGAGACCGAGCGGCTCGGCGGCAAGCGCGTGCTCGTCGCGGGCACCGGCCCGATCGGCAGGGCCATCGGCCGCAAGCTCGCCGCCGCGGGCATGAAGGTCACCGGGCTGGGCCGCACCCCCCGTGCCACGGACCCTGATCTGGGTGAAGTGCTCCCGATGTCGTCGCTGTCCGACGTTCTCCCCGACATGGACTGGGTGGTGCTCGCCGCCCCGTTGACGGACGAGACGCGGGGCATGGTCGACGCCAAGGCGCTGGCCGCGATGAAGCCGACCGCGCGGCTGGTCAACGTGGGCCGCGGCCCGCTCGTGGTGCAGGACGACCTCGTCGACGCGCTGCGCGGCGGCGCGCTCGCGGGCGCCGCGCTGGACGTGTTCGTCGACGAACCGCTGCCGGCGTCCTCGCCGCTGTGGGAGATGCCGAACGTGGTCGTCTCGCCGCACATGTCCGGGGACGTGGTGGGATGGCAGGCGGAACTGGTAGCACTGTTCCTCGACAACCTCACGAGGTATCTGGACGGCGAGCCGTTGCGCAACGAGGTCGACAAGGCGCGCGGGTACGTCCGTGGGAAAGGAACTCCATGACCGCTGGGACGACCGCGACCGAGCTGCTCGCCGAATACCGCGCAGGCCGCATCTCCCCGGTGGAAGCCACCACCGACGCCCTCGCCCGGATCGACGAGCGGAACGCCGACGTCAACGCGTTCTGCCTGGTGGACAAGGAGAAAGCGCTCGCGGATGCCGCTGCCTCCGAGGCCCGGTGGCGGGCGGGCGAGCCGAAGGGCCTGCTCGACGGCGTGCCCGTGTCGGTCAAGGACATCCTGCTCACGCGCGGGTGGCCGACCCTGCGCGGCTCCCACTCCATCGACCGCGACCAGCTCTGGGACGTCGACGCCCCGGCCGTCGCCCGGCTGCGCGAGCACAACGCGGTGATCATCGGCAAGACCACCACGCCCGAGCTGGGCTGGAAGGGCGTCACCGACAGCCCGCTGACCGGTGTCACGCGCAACCCGTGGGACACCACGAAGACCGCGGGTGGCTCCAGCGGCGGCGCGTCCGCCGCGGTCGCCTCGGGCATGGGCACGGTCTCGCTCGGCACCGACGGCGGCGGCTCGATCCGCATCCCCGCGTCGTTCTCCGGCGTCTTCGGCATCAAGCCGACGTACGGGCTCGTGCCGATCTGGCCCGCCAGCCCGTTCGGCACGCTCGCGCACGTCGGCCCGCTGTCGTGGAGCGTCGCCGACTCCGCGCTCGCGCTCGACGTGATCACCGGCGCGGACGCCCGGGACTGGTCGGCGGGACCGCGCCCGGAGCGGTCGTTCGCGGCCGCCGCGGCGTCGGGGGCGGCGTCGGGCATCGCGGGCATGCGGATCGCGTTCAGCCCGACCCTCGGGTACGTGCGGGTGGACAACGAGGTCGCGGCGCTGGTCGCGGCCGCAGTGAAGGTGTTCGCCGAGCTCGGCGCGGTCGTGTCGGTCAGCGACCCCGGGTTCGCCGACCCCGTGGCGGCGTTCCACGTGCTGTGGTTCTCGGGCGCCGCCGCGTCGACGGCCGCGCTCACCGACGAGCAGCGCGAACGGCTCGACCCGGGCCTGCGCGAGGTGTGCGAGCAGGGCGCGAAGTACACGGCCGTGGAGTACCTGGAGGCGACCGCCACGCGCGCGGCGGTCGGCCGGACCATGGGCGAGTTCCACGAGCACTACGACCTGCTGATCACGCCGACCATGCCGATCCCCGCGTTCGAGGCGGGCGTGGAGGTGCCGCCGGGGTCGAACGCGACGCGGTGGACCGGCTGGACGCCGTTCACCTACCCGTTCAACATGACGCAGCAGCCCGCCGCGACCGTCCCGTGCGGCTTCACCTCCGCCGGGTTGCCGGTGGGGCTGCAGGTCGTGGGGCCCCGGCACGCGGACGCGCGGGTGCTGGCGGCGTGTGCCGCGTTCGAGCTCGCCCGGCCGTGGCGTGCGCGGATGCCCTGACGCCGGTCAGGTGCGCACGACCCGCACCCCGCCCGGCAGCACCGTGAAGCGGGCCGGGTCCGGGGTGCGCAGGTCGCCGTCCACGTTGAACTCGGTGCCCCTCGGCACGTCGACCTCGATCGCGTGGCCACGGTGGTGCGGCACGTCCTCCTGCTGCGTGAGCATGCCGCGGCGCATGCGGTAGCCGTGGCGCACCAGCGCGAGCCGGGACGCGGCGGGCACGACCGCGACGTCGAGGTGGTCGTCGTCGTGGCGGGTGCCGCCGATGTTGGCGCCGCCGCCGAACGCGCCGGTCACCGCCACGACGACCTGCCACGCGTCACCGTCGAACACCACCTCGCCGTCGCAGCGCACGCGGCATGGGAGGTGCGGCGCGGTCAGCCCGGCCCGCACCGCGCCGAACGCGTAAGCGAGGGCGCCGAGCCGCGCCTTGTGCGGCTTCGCGAGCTTGCTCGCCACCGCGGACAGGCCGGCCGCGGCGGCGTTGACGAACGGGTGCCCGCCGACGAGCCCGATCTCCCGCCGCTCCGTGCGCGCACCGGGGTCCGCGGCGAGGCGGCAGGCCGCCGCCAGGTCCGTCGGCAGGTCGAGGGCGTTGGCGAAGTCGTTCGCGGTGCCGGTCGCGAGGACGGCGAGCGGGACGCCCGCCGTGTGCGCGGCCCGCGCGGCGGGCCCGATCGACCCGTCGCCACCCGCGACGACGACCCGTTCGGTGCCCTCGGGCAGCGGGGCGTCGACGTCGTCGATGTCCCGGTTCTCGACCTCGGCGCCGGCGTCGGCGAGCAACCGCCGGATCCGGTCCCCGTCGGTGCTGCCGCTGCCGGACTTCGGGTTGGCCACGAGGACGATGCGCACCCGGACATTCTGGGCGTGGCACGCGGGGCCCGCACGACGGCCGGTTTCCCGTGACGTGCTTCACCTGCGCGATGCGGTGGCCTACTCTAGAGTAGGTAGCGTTATTTAACTCCCGAGTAGGTAGGGGTGGTTCGGTGTCGGCCAGCGAGGGTCTTGGCGCCAAGCCCCACAGGCGTAATGCCATGGGCGCCGTGATGTCCGTGCTCAACCGGGTGGCCGGGGCTCCGGTCGTCGAGCGGCTGGGGCTGAAGAAGTCGGTGGACCGGACGCTGTACCAGGCGACGAAGACCGGTTTCCGCACCGCGGGCGCCGCGACCCGCACCTTCACGGCCGCGAAGAAGCTGGGCGCGCCCGCCCGTCCGCCCGCGGTCGCCGACAGCGGCGTGTTCGACCTGACGCCCACCGACGACCAGCAGATGATCCAGGAGACGGTCCGGGAGTTCGCGGCCGAGCGCCTGCGCCCCGCGGCCGCTGCCGCCGACGACAAGTGCGCGCCGCCGGAGGAGCTGCTGTCGACGTCGGCCGAACTGGGCATCACGCTCCTCGGCGTGCCGGAGGAACTGGGTGGCGTGGCGACCGAACGGTCGACCGTGACCAACGTGCTGGTGGCGGAGGCCCTCGCGACCGGGGACATGGGTCTCGCGCTGGCCTGCCTCGCCCCGGCGGCGGTGTCGAACGCGCTCGTGCTGTGGGGGAACGAGGAGCAGCAGGCGACGTACCTGCCCGCGTTCACCGGTGACGACGTGCCGGCCGCGGCGCTCGCCATCCAGGAGCCCACGGCGTTGTTCGACCCGTTCTCCTTGCGCACCAAGGCGTACCGCACCGCGGGCGGCTTCCGCCTGACCGGTGTCAAGTCCCTGGTACCGCGCGCCGCCGCGGCCGAGCTGTTCGTCGTCGCGGCCGATGTGGACGGTCGCGGGCCGGCGTTGTTCGTCGTGGAGTCGTCGTCGGTGACGGTCGAGTCCGAGCCCGCGATGGGCTTGCGGGCCGCGGGCACCGGCCGGGTGCTGCTGGACCAGGTGAACGTGCCGGCGTCCGCGTTGCTGGACGCGGACTACGCGGAGTGCGTGCGGCTGGCGCGGCTGGGCTGGTGCGCGCTGGCGGTGGGCACCGGGCAGGCGGTGCTGGACTACGTGATCCCGTACGTGAACGAGCGGGAGGCGTTCGGGGAGCCGGTGTCGCACCGGCAGGGCGTGGCGTTCAAGGTGGCCGACATCGGCACCGAGCTCGACGGGATGCGCCTGGTGACGTACCGGGCGGCGGCGCGTGCCGCGAACGGGCTGCCGTTCGCCCGCGAGGTGGCGCTGGCCAGGAAGCTGTGCACCGACAAGGGCATGGCGATCGGCAGTGACGGCGTGCAGTTGCTGGGCGGCCACGGTTTCGTGAAGGAGCACCCGGTGGAGCGGTGGTACCGCGACCTGCGGGCGGTCGGCGTGATGGAAGGCGCGGTGCTGGTGTGATCAACCTCGAGGTTCCCCGCAAGCTGACCACCCTGGTCGACCAGGCCCGCCAGGCGGCGATGGCCTTCCTGCGCCCCAACTCCAGGAAGTACGACCAGGCGGAGCACACCTACCCCAAGGAGCTGGACACCCTCGCGTCACTGCTCGACGGCCTGAGCGCCTCGGGCGGCGGCGCGGGCGCGGGCGGCGTCCGCCGGTCCGGCGGGAAGGGCCCGTCCACGGCCAACATGTCCCTGGTCCTGGGCACGATGGAGATGTGCTGGGGCGACGCGGGCCTGCTGCTGTCGATGCCCAGGCAAGGTCTCGGCAACGCGGCCATCGCGTCGGTGGCGTCGGAGGAGCAGCTGGCGCGCTACAAGGGCAAGTGGGCCGCCATGGCCATCACCGAGCCCGACACCGGCTCGGACTCGGGCGCCATCAGGACAACCGCGGTCCGCGACGGCGACCACTACGTCCTCAACGGCGAGAAGATCTTCGTGACCTCCGGCGAGCGAGCGGACTGCGTCGTGGTGTGGGCCACCCTCGACCGGTCGCTGGGCAAGGCCGCGATCAAGTCGTTCGTGGTCGACCGCGGCACGCCCGGTTTCGAGTTGGTGCGCCTGGAACACAAGCTCGGCATCCGGGCGTCGGACACCGCCCACTTCCGGCTCGACAACTGCCGCGTGCCCGCGGAGAACCTGCTGGGCAGCCCGGAAATCAAGACGGAACAGGGTTTCGCGGGCGTCATGCAGACGTTCGACAACACCAGGCCGCTGGTGGCCGCCATGGCGGTGGGCATCGCCCGCGCCGCGTTGGAGGAAACACGCCGCCTGCTGACGTCCACGGGCGTTTCGATCGACTACGACAAGCCCGCCAACCTCCAACACGCGGCGGCGGCCGCCTTCCTGGACATGGAAGCCGACTACGAGTCGATGTACCTGCTGACTCTGCAGGCCGCGTGGATGGCGGACAACCGCAAACCGAACTCCCTGCAAGCTTCGTACGCGAAGGCCAAGGCAGGCCGCTCAGCGACGGCGATCACGTTGCGATGTGTGGAACTGTGCGGGTCGCTGGGTTACGCGGAACACGAGCTGCTGGAGAAGTGGTCCCGAGACGCCAAGATCATGGACATCTTCGAGGGGACCCAACAGATCCAGCAATTGATCATCGCCCGCCGTTTGCTGGGGAAGACAAGCGCGCAACTCAAGTGACCTGCGGATGGGGGTCTCTCGGAACGCCTGCCAGATCATCTCGCCCAGCGCCGACGGCTCGAGGTTGACTTGCCAAAGCCGGGCAACAAGAGTGCCCGGCGGTTGGCTCGGAGAACGGCAGAGGTTGGTCCGTGTACGAAGCCAACAAGAGCCAAATGCGTTGCCCATGCTGCGACCAATCCGTGAGAAAGAAAAAGGATGGTCGGATGCGTGTTCACAACGACGGAAATCGTGAATGCAAAGCATCTGTGGCCAATCGAGGATGACGAGTTACCGTTACGGGCTGCCCTCCGGCACGCGGTGCATCACGGCGGCCAGGTGCGCCTGGTAGTCCGACAGGCTGGTGCCGGACAGGGTGTCCACGAACTCGTCGTCGTACCGGGCCAGCAGGATTGCCAGGTTGTAGACGAGCATGCCCGTGTACCCGAACAGTTCCTGCAGCACCCTGACGACGGACAGCATCGTCGGGATGAGGGTGGTGCGGAAGTGGGGCCCGCCCGTGAGGAGGGAGATTTCGTAGTTGTACGCCTCGTACTCGAGCGCCCCGTCGTTCTCCTCCTCGCACCTTTCGAGCGTCAGGCGCGTGCCGAGCAGGAGCGCGTCCTCCAACGGCAGACCGCAACCCAGCGGCGGTGCCAGCTGGGCGGCGAGGGCGGGCAACTCCAGCGACGACCGGAAGCAGTACTCGACCGACACGCTCATCGGACGGTGAGCATCGTCTCGTCGAGGACCACCTCGTCGTTGCGGTTGATGGACGTGGTCACCGCCTGGTAGCCCTTCGGGGTGCGCCAGATGCGCACTCGCAGCGTCTCGCCGGGGTAGACCACCCCGGAGAAGCGGGCCGCGAACGAGCCGACGGCGGTGACGTCACCGTCGAGCATCGAGTCCACTATCGCCTTGCAGACCATGCCGTACGTGCACAGGCCGTGCAGGATGGGGCGGTCGAAGCCGGCCTTCTCCGCGAACTCCGGGTCCGCGTGCAACGGGTTCCGGTCGCCGCACAGCCGGTAGAGGAGTGCCTGCTGCGGGAGCGTCGGCACCTCCATCACCACGTCGGGGCTGCCCTCCGGCGGGGGGAGGCGCAGCGCGGGCCCTCGGGAACCGCCGAAACCGCCCTCGCCGCGGGCGAAGATGCCCGTCGTGGTCGTCCACAGTGGAGTTCCAGCCGGGTCGACCACCTCGGACTCCTGGACGATGACCGCCGCCTTCGTCTTGTCCCACACGTCGGCGATGCGGGAGCGGGCGGTCGCGCGGCCCGCGGTGGGGAGGCGGGTGTGCACGGTGATCGACTGGGTGCCGTGCAGGACCTTCGACAGGTCGATGTCGATGCCGGGGAAGGTCACCGCGGGCGGCTCGAACATGCGGAAGTTGGGCGCGACCACGCCGAACGTCGGCAGCACCTGGAGTCTGTCCTCGAGCACGTACTTCAGCTCGTACGGCTCCGTCGGGTGCCCGCCCGCGCCGACCGCCAGGTGGTACAGCAGCACGTCGCTGCTGGTCCACGCGAACTCGGTCTTCCCCAGGTCCGCTCCGACGGCGACCTCCGGGTCGATGGGCATCGGCACCTCATTCGTAGCTGATCTCGACCTCGTCCGTCACCGGCAGGGACTGGCACGCCAGCCGGATGCCGTCCGCGAGGTCCTCCTCCTCGAGGACATCATTGTTCAGCATTTTGACGTCGCCCGACACCAACCGACACGCACACGCGCTGCACGCACCCTCCCGGCACGAGTACGGCGCGTCCACCCCGCGCGCCAGCAGCAGGTCGAGCAGCTTGGTCTCGGCGGGCCAGTCGAACCGGTGTTCGGTGCCGTCCAGTGTGACCTTCACCGCCGCGGTCCGCGCCGAGGTCGCCGCCGCGGGCGCCGCCTGCTCGAACGGGTTCGCGCCCAGCGACGTGAACCGCTCGACGTGCACCCGTCCACGCGGCACGTCCACAGTGGACAAGGCAGACCGGACGGCCGTCATGTACGGGGCCGGGCCGCAGACGAACGCCTCGTACGCCGCGTACGGCCGCGCCAGCTCGGTCAGCGCCGCCGCGGTCGGCAGGCCCTGCACCGACTCCAGCCAGTGGTGGACCACCAGCCGCGACGGGTGCCGGGCCGCGAGCTCGGTCAGGGCACGCGCGAAGATCACCGACCGTTCGTCGCGGTTGGCGTACACGAGCACGACCCGGCCGCTGCCCGCCGCCAGCGCGGACTTGACGATCGACATCACCGGGGTGATGCCGCTGCCCGCCGCGAACAGCAGCAGGTCCTCGTCCAGCGACGACGGGGTGAAGATCCCCGCAGGCGCGAGCGACTCCAGCTCGTCACCGGCCGCGACCGAGTCGCAGATCCAGTTCGACCCGTAGCCGTCGGCCGTGCGCTTGACCGTGACCTGCGGGAACTCGTCGGTGTGCGGCGAGGAGGACAGCGAGTAGCAGCGGGCGACCGAGCCGCAGCGGTCGCTGGGGATGCGCAGCGTGAGGAACTGGCCGGGCCGGTAGCCGAACCCGGGTGCGTCGAACACGACCGAGCAGGCGTCGGCCGTCTCCTGCACGACCTCACGGACCCGCAGGCGGTGCGCCTCACTCATCCGGCACCGCCACCGCGCCCTCCGCGACGGCGTGCTCGATCGCCTCCCGCAGTCGCGGGCACGTGTCGATCCGCGCGGACAGCTCGCCCGCCGCCACCCGCGCGGCGAACTCGGGGCACGTGTCCGCGGGTGACGACTGCCACTGGATGCTCGTCTGCATCCGGCTCGCCTTGCGCACCAGCACTTCCGTCGTGCACACCGCGCAGCTGACGGGGGTCAGGCCCGCGGTCAGGAACTCGTGCTCGTCGGCGAGTGTCCCGATCGGGTCGGTGTGCGGCGGTGCCTTCGCCCACGACGACGCGGCCCACGACGTCATCCCGCGGCCTCCTGACGTGCCAGGTTCTCCGCGACCTCCCGCTCCCACACCTCGTTGGCGCGGGTCGTGTCCACCTCGAACTCGAACCGCCGCGTCATCTCCTCGGTCACGTCCGCGACGTCGACGTAGAACTGCTCGTACCACCGGCGCAGCTGGTAGACCGGGCCGTCCTCCTCGCACAGCAGCGGGTTGTCGATGCGGGTCTTGTTCCGCCAGATCTCCACGTCCTGCAGGAACCCGACGCCGAAGCTCTTCGCGAGCTTCGCGGCCACCTTGTCCGCCTTCTCCGTCGGCAGGCCGGGCAGCTTCTTCACGCTCACGCCCCACTGCAGCACGAACGAGTCGGCGGTGACCGGGTAGTGGCAGTTGATCAGCACGGTCTCGATGGTGGTGCCGTGGTAGTCCTGCCACAGGTCGTTGATCATGTAGGACGGCCCGTAGTACGAGGCCTCCGACTTGAGCGTCACGTCGTCGGCCGAGTACGACCCGGCCGAGACGTCCGGGCGGCCGCGCGAGTTGAGGTACTGGGTGGCGACGTGGCCCTCGAACACGTTCTTGAAGTACGTCGGGAACGCGAAATGGATGTAGAAGAAGTGGGCCATGTCGACCATGTTGTCGATGATCTCGCGGCAGTTGGAGCCGTCGATCCGCACGGTGTCCCAGGTCCACTCGCTCCACTCGGGACCGGACGCGCCGCGTGCCTCGGGGATCACGACGTCGTCGGGCGGCGGGTTGCCCTCGGGGTCGTGCCACACGAACAGCTGCTTGTTGCGTTCGAGCGTCAGCCACGACCGGGTCCGCGCACGCAGCGGGATCCGCTTGGCGTAAGGGATCTGGACGCACTTGCCGCTGCCCGACCAGCGCCAGTCGTGGAACGGGCACGCGATCGCGTCGCCCTTGACCGTCCCCTGCGACAGGTCGCCGCCCATGTGCCTGCAGTACGCGTCGAGCACGTTCAGCGTGCCGTCCCCGGTCGCGAAGACGACCAGCTTGGTGCCGAACGCCTCGATCGCGTGCGGAGTACCGTCGCGGAACGGTTCCGCGAGCCCGAGGCAGTGCCAGCCGCGGGCGAACCGCGCCCGGGGTGCGCCGACATCGATCGTGCGGAAACCCTGTGTCATCGCTTCGCTCCCATGTCGAGTGCCGCCAGGTACCCGAACACCATCGCCGGGCCGAGCGTCGCGCCCGGTCCCGCGTACGTGCGTCCCATCACCGGCGCGCTCGCGTTGCCCGCCGCGTACAGTCCCTCGATCACGCTGCCGTCCTCGCGCAGCACCCGCGCGGCGGTGTCGGTGCGCAGCCCGCCCTTCGTGCCGAGGTCGCCGGGCACGACCTGGATCGCGTAGTACGGCGCCCTGGTCAGCGGTGCGAGGTTGGGGTTCGGCCGGTTGCGCGGGTCGCCGTAGTACCGGTCGTACGCGCTCTCGCCGCGGTGGAAGTCGGTGTCCACACCGGACTCGGCGAACCCGTTGAACCGGGCGACGGTCGCCCGCAGCGCGTCGGCGGGGACGTCGATGTCCTTCGCCAGGGCGTCCAAGGTGGACGCGCGCCGGACCGTGCCCGCCTTGTACCAGCGGCCGGGAAAGGGCTGGCGCGGCCCGAGACCGGCGAAGATGTACCGGTTGCGGTAGTTCTGGTCGGCGATCAGCCACGCGGGGACGCTGCCGGTGTCGTACATCGCGTGCACGGCGTCCACGTAGGGCGCGGCCTCGTTGACGAACCGCTCGCCGCGCTCGTTCACGAGGACGCAGCCGGGCAGGCTGCGTTCCGCGAGGCAGAAGTACGGCCCGCGCGGCAGCATGATCGACGGGCCCCACCACGCGTCGTCCAGCAGCGCGACCGCGGCGCCGAGCCGCATGCCGGCCTCGATGCCGTCGCCGGTGTTCTCCTCCGCGCCCACCGTCCACTCGGTACCGATGGGCGCCTGCTGGTACTCCTTGCGCATCCGCTCGTTGCGCTCGAACCCGCCGGACGCCAGCAGCACGCCCCTGGTCGCGTGGATCGGGCCGGACTCGGTCTCCACACCGACGACGCGGTCGTTCTCGACGACCAGCCCGGTGAGCGGGGTCGACAGGAGCACCGGCACGTCGAACCTGGCGAGTCCCGCGCGGAGCCCCGCCGACAGCGCCTGGCCCATCGTGAGGAGACGCCTGCGCATGACGAGGGAGAGCGCCCTGCGGCCCGCGACCCGCGCGGTGCGCAGCATGCCGCGCGGGTGCCGGGCGACGAGGTTCATCCACCGGTAGTCGGCCTGCGTGACGGCGATGCCGGTGGGCGCCTTGAGGTACGGCGGGGTGAGCCGGTCGGCCTCGGCGCCGAGGACGGCCGCGTTGAGCGGGCGCGGCTCCAGCGACCGGCCCATGGGCAGGCCGCCGGGCGCCTCCGGGTAGTAGTCGGCGTAGCCGTTCACCCAGCGCATGCGCAGGGGCGTGTTGGCGAGGACGAACCGCAGCATCTCCGGTCCGTGCTCGAGGAACGCGGTGCGCATGGCGTCGTCGACGACGTCGCCGGTGATGTGGGTGAGGTAGGCGCGTGCCTGCTCGGGCGTGTCGGGCACACCCGCCGCGAGCAGCACGTCGTTGTTGGGGATCCACACCCCGCCGCCGGAGCGTGCCGTCGAGCCGCCGAAGGTCGGCGCCTTCTCGATGAGCACGGTGCGCAGACCGCGGTGTGCCGCGGTCAGCGCGGCGGTCATGCCGGCCGCTCCGCTGCCGACAACGACCACGTCGTACGTGTTCATGAGACTCATACTAGAACAGGTTATAGTTTTTGCCATGCCCTTGGAGTGGGACGAACACGCTGACGTGGTCGTGGTGGGTTTCGGCGGGGCGGGCGCGTGCGCCGCCCTGGAGGCCGCGCGGGCGGGCGCGTCCGTGCTGGCCGTCGACCGGTTCACAGGCGGCGGCGCGACCGCGATGTCCGGCGGCGTCGTCTACGCGGGCGGCGGCACGTCGGTGCAGAAGGCGGCGGGCGTGGTCGACACGGTCGACGAGATGGTCGCCTACCTGCGGCAGGAGACCGGCGACGTGATCTCCGAGGAGACCCTGCGGCGGTTCTGCGCGGAGAGCGCGGAGATGATCGACTGGCTCGCCGACGCGGGTGTGCCGTTCGACCCGTCGCTGTGCCCGTACAAGACGTCGTACCCGTCGAACGACTACTACCTGTACTACTCGGGCAGCGAGAACGCGTGGCCGTACCGTGCCACCGCCGCCCCGGCTCCGCGCGGCCACCGGACGCACGGACGGGGGACCTCCGGCCGGGTGTTCTTCGCGGCGCTCGCCTCCGCGGCACGGGCGGCGGGGGTCCGGGTCGTGCCGCAGACGACGGTGACCTCGCTGGTGGTCGAGGACGGGCGGGTCGTCGGCGTCGAGTGCCGGACGCTGCGGTCGCGGTGGCATCGCGTGCTGCACCGGTACGCCACCAAGCCCGGCCTGTACATCCCGGGTTTCGCGCGGAAGCTGCACCGGCGGATCGAGGCCGTCGAGGCCCGGCGCGGCCGGGTGGTCCGGATCCGGGCGCGGCGCGGGGTGGTGCTGTCGGCGGGCGGGTTCGTGAACAACCGCGAGATGCTCCGGTCGCATGCCCCCGAGTTCCGCGGCGGCCTGCCGCTGGGCACGCAGGGTGACGACGGCAGCGGCATTCGCCTGGGTGAGTCAGTCGGCGGCGTCACCGATCGGATGTCGACGGTGTCGGCGTGGCGTTTCCTGACGCCGCCGTCGGCGCTGCAACGCGGGGTGCTGGTCGACGCGGCGGGCGAGCGGTTCATCGACGAGTCGTCCTACGGCGCGGCCATCGGGGCGAAGCTGGTGAAGGAACGCGGCGGCAAGGCGTGGCTGCTGGTGGACGAGACGATCCTGCGCGCCGCGCGGCAGCAGATCCGCCGGGAAACCCTGTGGTTCCAAGGTGTTTCCGCGCGCTACCTCCTGCGAGGCGCACTGGTTCGCGGCCCATCGGTGGCGGAGGTGGCGCGTCGGTCGGGCGTCGACCCTGCCGGATTGGCGGCGACCGTGGCCGCGTACGGGCGGGGGGAGGACGCGTTCGGAAAGGCGGCTGAACTGGTGGCGCCGTTGACGGAGCCGTTCGCGTTGATCGACGTGTCGTACGGGCCGCGGCTCGGCTACCCGTGTCCGGTGCTCACCCTGGGCGGGCTCGTGGTGGACGAGGAGACCGGTCAGGTGACCGGGGTGCCGGGGTTGTACGCGGCGGGCCGCACGGCGGTCGGGATCTGCTCGAACTCCTACGTGAGCGGGCTGTCGCTGGCGGACTGCGTTTTCTCGGGCCGCAGAGCGGGCCGACACGCGGCGGGCAACAACGCGGTCAGCTGATCGAGCCGCGTGCTCACCTCGGCCATGGCCGTCCGCACCTCCTCGTGGGTGGTCCGGGTCGTGCGTTCGGCCGGCCGCGCGACGACGGCTCAGCGTCCCGGATCGACAGAAACGAGAACGTGTTCTAGTCTTGGTCGGGTGAGCGAACAGGTGCTTGACGCTGTGCGGGAGCTGCTCCCCGTGTTCCGGGAGCGGGCCCAGGCCACCGAGGACGCGCGCCGGGTCTCCGAGGAGTCGATCAAGGCCCTCCAGGAGACCGGGTTCTTCAAGCTGCTGCAGCCCAGCCGTTACGGCGGCATGGAGGCACACCCCAACGACTTCTACCGCGCCGTGCGGATGGTCGCGTCCGCGTGCGGGTCGACCGGGTGGGTGGCCGCCGTGCTCGGGTGTCACCCGTGGCAGCTCGGCCTGTTCGACGACCGCGCGCAGCAGGAGGTGTGGGGCGAGGACGACGACACCCGTGTCTCCTCGTCGTACGCGCCGATGGGCCGCGCGAAACCCGTGGACGGCGGGTTCGAGTTCACCGGCCGCTGGAGCTTCTCCTCCGGCTGCGACCACGCCACCTGGGTCTTCCTCGGCGGCCTGGTGCTCGGCGAGGACGGCACCCCGGTCGACTTCCGCACGTTCCTGCTCCCGCGCGCCGACTACGCCATCGAGGACGTCTGGGACACGATCGGCCTGCGTGGCACGGGCAGCAACGACATCATCGTCGACAAGGTGTTCGTGCCCGGGTACCGGACGTTGAGCTTCATGGACACCGGCAAGTGCTACGGGCCGGGCCAGGCGGTCAACACGGCACCGCTGTACAAGCTGCCGTTCGCGTCCGTGTTCTCGTGCTCGATCGCCACGCCGGTGATCGGGATGGCGACCGGCGCGTACGACGCCTACGTCACCCACACCCGCGAACGCGTGCGCGCGTCGACCGGTGGGAAGGCCGCCGAGGACCCGTTCAACCAGATCCGCATCGCCGAGGCCGCCAGCAGGATCGACGCCGCCGTGCTGCAGATCGAGCGGAACCTCGACGAGGAGATGCGGTACGTGACCGCGGGCGAGAAGATCCCCTTCCCGCTGCGGGTGCGCACGCGGAGGGACCAGGTCAACGCGACCGGTGCCGCGATCGCCGCCGTCGACCGGCTCTTCGAGAGCGCGGGCGGCCGTGCGCTGAAGGTCGGCACGCCGATCCAGCGCTTCTGGCGCGACGCGCACGCCGGCCGCGTGCACGCCATCAACGACCCCGAGAAGGCCCTCGTCATGTACGGGCAGGAGCAGCTCGGGCTCAAGGTGCAGGACGCGTGGATATGACGACAGAGGACGTTCGCGCGGGCATCCACTACCACGAGGACGGCAGCGGCGAGACCGTCGTCATGCTGCACGGCGGTGGTCCCGGCGCGTCCGGGTGGAGCAACTTCGGGCGCAACCTGCCCGTGTTCGCGGAGAAGTACCGCACGATCGTCGTGGACCAGCCCGGGTTCGGCGCCTCCGGCAAGCCGGAGATCACGAGCCAGTACTTCACCTTCTCCGCCGACGCGCTGCTGAAGTTCCTCGACGAGCTGGGCATCGAGAAGGCCCACTTCGTCGGCAACTCGCTCGGTGGTGGCACGGCCGTCCGGTTCGCGCTGCGCTACCCCGACCGCGCGGGCAGGCTGGTGCTGATGGCGCCCGGCGGGCTGGGGCTGAACGTGTTCGCCCCCGACCCGACCGAGGGCATCAAGAAGCTGTACCGGTTCGCGGCGCCACCCGGCCCGTCGAAGGAGAAGCTCGCCGACTTCCTGCGGACGCTGGTGTACGACCAGAAGCTCGTCACCGACGAGCTGGTCGACGAGCGCTACGCCGCCGCGAGCGACCCGGAATCCTTGCGTGCCATGGCATCCATGGGTGCGTCGTTCGCGGCCGACCCGGAGGAGGGCATGCTCTGGCGGGAGGCGCACCGGCTGCGGCAGCGGGTCCTGCTGGTGTGGGGTCGCGAGGACCGGGTGAACCCGCTCGACGGCGCGCTCGCCGCGCTGAAACTGATCCCGCGCGCACAGCTGCACGTGTTCGGCCGATGTGGACACTGGGCGCAGCTCGAGAAGTTCGCCGAGTTCAACCGCATCGCCATGGACTTCATCGGGAGCGAGTGATGGGCATCCGATCCCTCGGCTACCTGCGCGTCGAGGCCACCGACGTCGAGGCCTGGCGGACCTTCGGGCTCAAGGTCCTCGGCATGGTCGAGGGCAAGGGCGCCCGCGACGACGCGCTCTACCTGCGCATGGACGACTTCCCCGCGCGCCTGGTGATCCTGCCCGGCGAGACCGACCGGCTGTCGGCCTCCGGCTGGGAGGTCGCGAACGTCGGGGAGCTGGGCGAGGTGTGCGGCCGCCTGGAGGCCGCGGGCGTGCCGTACAAGGAAGGCACGCCGGAGGAGCGCAAGGACCGGCGCGTCGACCAGCTGATCACGTTCGACGACCCGTCGGGCAACACGCTCGAGGTGTTCCACGGCGCGGCGCTGGAACACCGGCGGGTCGTCAGCCCGTACGGGCACCGGTTCGTCACCGGCGAGCAGGGCCTCGGCCACGTCGTGCTGTCCACACGGGACGACGCGGAGGCGCTCGCCTTCTACCGCGACGTCCTCGGGTTCCGGCTCCGCGACTCGATGCGGCTGCCGCCGCAGCTGGTCGGCCGCCCCGCCGACGGCGAACCCGCGTGGCTGCGGTTCTTCGGCTGCAACCCGCGCCACCACAGCCTCGCGTTCCTGCCGATGCCGACACCGTCGGGCATCGTGCACCTCATGGTCGAGGTCGAGAACACCGACGACGTCGGCCTGTGCCACGACCGCGCGCTGCGCCGCAAGGTGCCGATGTCCGCCACGCTCGGGCGGCATGTCAACGACCTCATGCTGTCCTTCTACATGAAGACGCCCGGCGGCTTCGACGTGGAGTTCGGCTGCGAGGGCCGCCAGGTCGAGGACGAGTCGTGGATCGCGCGGGAGAGCACCGCGGTCTCGTTGTGGGGTCACGACTTCTCGATCGGCGCGCGGCCGCGGTGATTTCCCAGGCGCGTTTCCGGAAGGCGCTGGGCAACTTCTGCACCGGCGTCACGGTGGTGACCGCCATGCGCGACGCCGAACCGGTGGGCTTCGCGTGCCAGTCGTTCGCCGCGCTGTCGCTCGATCCGCCGCTCGTGCTGTTCTGCCCTGGGCGAACCTCGCGCACGTGGCCGCACATCGAGGCGTACGGCCACTTCTGCGTGAACGTGCTCGCCCATGCGCAACAGGACGTGAGCGCCACCTTCGGGAAAGCGGGCGCCGACAAGTTCTCGTGCGTGCCGTGGGCCCCCGCCCCGTCCGGCGCCCCGATCCTCGCGGGCGTCCTGACCTGGCTCGACTGCGCGGTGGAGGACGTCCACGACGGCGGCGACCACCACATCGTCGTCGGCCGCGTGACCACCCTCGGTGACCAGCGCGACGAGCGGCCGTTGCTGTTCCACCGCGGCGCGTACACCGTCACCGAGCCCGCCGAGCCGACGCCGGGCATCCTCGACAACCTCATCACCTGGTCCCGGCACGACGACTGGATCTAACCTGGCGTTCGTGCAGTTCCAGGAGATCGTCATCGAGACGGACCGGTTGGCCTTCCCGGCGTTCGCGGCGGGCGACGGCCCGGTCGTCGTGTGCTGGCACGGTTTCCCCGACCACCCCATGACGTTCGCGCCGCTGGCGCAGCGCCTCGTCACCGAGGGCCGCCGCGTGGTCATGCCGTTCCTGCGCGGGTTCCACCCGTCGACGGCCGACGCGCTGACCTACTCCGACGGCATCACGCTGGCCGCCGACGCGGCCGCGGTCGCCGAGTCGTTCGGCGAGCCGGTCGACATGATCGGTCACGACATCGGCGCCGGCATGGTGGGCCGGGTCGCCGCGGCGTGGCCGGACCACCTGAGGCGCGGCGTCACGCTCGCCGTCCCGCCGCCTGCCGGGCTCGCGAAGGTCTTCCAGGACCCGGCGCAGCTGCAGCGGTCGTTCTACATGTTCCTGTTCGCGGTCGACGGGCTCGCCGAGGCGGTGCTCAACACCGACCGCACGCTGATCGACTACCTGTGGGCGACGTGGTCGCCGCGCCTCGAGCTCGACCCCGTGCACAAGGCGCGGGTGCACGAGCTGTACGGCGACGAGAAGTACCTCGACAACGTGTTGAAGATCTACCGCGCGAACTTCGACCCGACCCGGTTCGACCCGGCGCTCGTGGACCGCGGCGGCCGCACCGAGGCGGCGGCGTCGAAACCGCTGCTGGTGCTGGGCGGCGGGGAGGACGGGTGCATCGACGCGCGTCACTTCGTCGACGTCCAGGACGGTCTCGCGCCGGGCTCGAAGGTGGAGATCCTGCCGAGGGCCGGGCACTTCATGCACCTCGAGCAGCCGGACGCGGTCGCGGCGCTGGTCCTCGACTGGTTCACCAGGTGAACGCGGTCGCGAACGCGAGCAGCTGCTCGTCGGTGAACGGCGGCTCGGTCCCGGTGTAGGCGACGTTGACGATGATGCCGGTGTGGCGGGGGCGCCACGCGGTCATCAGCTGTGTGCCGGCCGCCGGATACGCCTCCTCGTTCCTGCGCAGGACGTCCCTGTGGCCGACCGTGAGCATGTGGCCCGTCGGGCGGACGACGGCCTTCCCACCGCCCGCCAGCGCCACGACCTCGCCGGGTGCGGCCTTGACGGCCAGGCCGTCCGCGGTGAACACCTGGACCGCGACGCTGAGCCGGTCGTCGCCACGCTCGTACTGCGCGACCGCCTGGCACACCGCCACGATCGGCAGCGGCTCGTCGCCCTCCTCGGCGTCCCGGCACGCGAACGAGAACGGTTTCCCGCCCGCGAGCGAGACGTCCAGCGGACCGGGGGTGCCCGCGGGGAGCCGCTCCCAGCCCGGCAGTGCGATCTCGCCCTCGATCTCGGCCAGTTCCGCGGTGAGCCGGGCCGCGCGCTCGGTGGGCGGATCGCTCACCCGCACACCCTCGTCCCGTCCGAGGCTGACCGCCAGCGTGCCCGCGACCACCACGGCCAGCGCGGTCGCGGCACCCGCCCGCCGGTTGCGGGTGCGGGCTCGTGCCGTCTCGGCCACGCCGTCGACGGGTGCCGGCGCGACCTCGTCGGCCAGCAGCGACAGGCCGCGGGTGATGTCGTCGGTCATGAGTTCAGCTCCTCGAGCGTGTCGGCGTCCAGCGCGGCGCGCAGGGCCGCGAGACCCCGCGCGGCCTGGCTCTTGACGGTCCCTTCCGAGCAGCGCAGGATCGCGGCCGTCTCGGCGACGGAGTGCTGTGCCCAGTAGCGGAGCACCACCGCGGCGCGCTGCCGGGGCGGCAGCGTCGCGAGCGCGCTCCGGATGGTCTCCTTCAGGTGCACGTCCCCGGCGTGGTCGCGCTCCGGCGCGTGCGTGTCGGGCACGAGACCGTCGCGCGACTCGGCACGGCGCCACGGGCGGCGCCGCTCGTTCAGCCAGCACCGCAGTAGCGCCTTCCTGGCGTACGCGTCGGCCGCGTCGTGGTCCCGCAGCCTCGGCCACGCCTGGTACAGCCTGATCAGGCACGTCTGCACGAGGTCGTGCGCGAGGTGCCGGTCACCGCACAGCAGGTAGGCCAGCCGCGTCAGCGACGCCGCCGACCGGCTCGCGAACGCGGGGAAGTCGCTGCTGTCGCGCTTGCTCATACCTCTCACACACCTCCCGGGCGCCGGAGGTTGCAACACTGGGGCACATGGTGACCGAGAACGATGTGCGCGGGGTCGCGTTGTCGCTGCCGGAGACCACGGAGAAGCCGTCCTACGGCACGCCGGGCTTCCGCGTGAAGGACCGGCTCTTCGCGCGTCTGCGCCCGGAGGGCGACCTGCTGGTCTGGGTCGCCGACGAGGGGGAGAAGCGCGGGCTGGTCTCCTCGGAGCCGGAGAAGTTCGCCACCACCCCGCACTACGACGGCCACGCGAGCGTGCTCGTCCGGCTCGACGCGGTCGACGAGGACGAGCTGCGGGAGCTGCTCACCGAGTCGTGGCGGCTGCGGGCGCCGGCGAAGCTAGCCGCCGAGTTCGGCGGACAGCCATGACACGTGCTCGCGGGGCGAGCCGAACAGGTGCGTGTTGCCGTGCGCCCGCTTGAAGTAGAGGTGCGCGTCGTGCTCCCACGTGATCGCGACGCCGCCGTGCAGCTGGATCATCTCCGCCGCGACCTGCGCGAACGCCTCCGTGCACCACACCGTCGCGGTGGCCGCCGCGTGGGTGAGGTCCTCGCCGGTCGCCACGGCCGTCGCGGCCGCGAGTGACGCCGACTCGGCCGTCTCCACCAGCACGTGCATGTCGGCCATCCGGTGCTTGAGCGCCTGGAACGACCCGATCGGGCGGCCGAACTGGGTCCGCTGCTTGCTGTAGTCGACGGTGAGTTCCAGGCAGCGGGCCGCGGCGCCGGCCGACTCCGCGCACAGGGCGGCGCACGCCACGTCCCGCACCCACGCCATGTCGGGCGCGCCGAGGAACCGCCCGGCGCCGGTCGCCGTGACGGTCGCGAGCCTGCGGGTCGGGTCCATGCCACCCGCGGGGGTGACCACGACGTCCGACGGTGACAGCGCGTACAGCCCGTCGTCGCGCGGCACCAGGAACACGTCCGCGACCTGGGCGTTCAGCGCGTACGGGCCCCACACGAGCGAGGTCAGGGCACCCTCGGCGATGTCCGCGAGCACGTCGCCCGCACCCGCCGACGACGCCGCGGCGGCGGCCACCACCGAACCGAGGAAGGGACCGGGTGTCACGGTCCGGCCCAGCTCGGACAACACGACCCGGGTGTCGAGGAAGGTCGCCTCGCAGGTCGACGGGGCGGCCAGCGCCGTCAGCCCGAGGGCGGCCATGCGTGCCCACAGCTTCTCGTCGTGACCCGACGGTGACGTCATCGCCGACCGGGTGTCCGACTCACGGGTGAGCAGCTGGCGGAGGGTGTCACGCAGCGCGTCCTGCTCGGCGGTCACCCGCCAATTCAACCAAACAGTTGCTTGGTTGCCTAGGACGTAGCCCGATCAGGTGGATTCGATATCCTCGGGGCTCAGGTCGGGGGCCTGTCCGAATCCACACAAGGAGTCGTGGTCATCGAGAAGGGTGCACTTGTCGCCGGGCGCTACCGACTGATCGAACAGGTCGGCAGCGGTGCCATGGGCGTCGTGTGGAAGGCGCAGGACGAACGGCTCGGCCGTACCGTCGCGATCAAGCGGCTCGTCGCCCGGTACGCGATCGGCGACGTCATGACGGAGGAGACCCGGCGGCGGGCCATGCGCGAGGCCCGGATCGCCGCCCGGCTCCAGCACCGCAACGCGATCGCCCTGTTCGACGTCGCGGAACACGACGGCGACCCGATCCTGGTCATGGAGTTCCTGCCGTCCAAGAGCCTCTCGGCGGTGCTGGAGGAGCGCGGCACGCTGACCCCGAACGAGGCCGCGGAGATCGGCGCGCAGGTCGCGGAGGCCATCGCGGCCGCACACGCCGTCGGCATCGCGCACCGCGACATCAAGCCGGGCAACATCCTGCTCGCCGACAACGGCACGGTGAAGATCACCGACTTCGGCATCTCCCGCGCGCTCGACGACGGCACGGTGACCACGCAGACCGGCATGCTCGCGGGCACCCCCGCCTACCTCGCGCCGGAGATCGCGCGCGGCGACGAGCCGACCCGCGCCTCCGACGTGTTCTCCCTCGGCTCCACGCTCTACCACGCCATCGAGGGCAGGCCGCCGTTCGGCACCAACTCCAACCCGCTCGCGCTGCTGCACGCGGTCGCGTCCGGCAAGGTGCCGCCCGCCCGCAACGCGGGCCCGCTCGCGCCCGCGCTGATGAGCCTCATGCGCGTCGACCCCGCCGAGCGGCCGAGCATGCAGGAGGCGGCGGCCGCGCTGGCCTCCGCGGCGACGACACCGCCGGAGGGGATCCCCGCGGTCCCCGTCCGGCAGGTGCAGCACACCCCGCCGCGGCCGGTGATCGCCGCGACCCCGCCGCGCCCCGTCGTCCCCGCGCAGCCGACGGCCGCCCTGCCGAAGCCCGCGCAGGCGCCCCGGCAGGCCGGGCCGTCGCGGAAGAACCTCGTGATCGTGGGCGCGGTGGCGCTGGTCGTGCTGGTCGGCACGCTGTTCACGGTCCTCATGCTGACCGGCGACGAGACCCCCGGCGGCACCCGGCAGGCGGGTGGTGGCACCGGCCAGAACGGCGGCGGGACCAGCCAGACCCGGTCGACGGAGCCGTCCGACGACGCGCCCTCGACCAACCCGTCCGACCCCGGGACGAGCGCGCCCGACCCGGCAGGGCCGATCGACTACAGCCAGGCCGGGCTCATGGTGATCGACTACTTCGGCGAGCCGCAGAACTCGGCGAAGCGGTGGGCGCTGTTGTCGCAGCACGCGCAGGCCCTGTTCGGCGGGCGGGAGGCGTTCGACGAGTACTGGGCGGGGTTCAAGGACGTCTACTCGGAGAACGCCAGGAACGTGCGGCCCAACGCCGACGGCTCGGTGACCGTGCCGGTCGACGTCACCTACCTCACCGACGCGGGCGAGAAGACCGTGCACAAGGAGATCCGGGTGACCCGGATCGGCGGGAAGCTGGTCATCGACTCCGAAGCGAAGTGAGCACGCGGCGGCGGTGCCACGTCTGGGTGCCCCACGCGGAACGCAGCGCCCGGACCTTCAGCAGCCACCACGACAGGGCGTGCTCGCGGGTGAACCCGATCGCGCCGTGCACCTGCAGGGCGGCGCGCGCGGCGAGGTAGGCGGCGTCGGCGGCGGCGACCCTGGCGGCCGACACATCCCTGGTCTCGCCGGTCACCGCGGCCGCGTGCACGAGTGGCCGGGCGAACTCGAGCGCCACCAGCACGTTCGCGAGGTGGTGTTTGACCGCCTGGAACTCGCCGACCGGCCGGCCGAACTGCCGCCGCTGCGTCACGTACCCGCTCGCCTGGTCCAGCAGCCCGCGCCCGAGCCCGACCAGCTGGGCGGCCTGGCAGAGCACGCCCCGGTCGAGCACGTCCTCGGCGGTGCCGACCCACTCGCCGGGGCGGACCTCGAACAGCCGCCGGGCCGGATCGACCGAGGTCAGCAGGGCCCCGGGCACGGCCCGGCACACCGCGTCGCCGTCGACCACGTACGGGGTGGCCACGTCCGCGTCCAGCGCGTAGGGCACGTGCGGCGGCAGTGCGACGGTCGCCAGGTCGTCGGTGAGCCCGAGCGCGGGCGCCACCGCGTACGACTCGACCAGCGGGCCGGGCACCGCGTGCCTGCCCAGTTCCTCGAACACCACCACCTGCTCGACGGGCAGGTCGGCCAGCTCGGCCACGCCGATCTTGGCGAGCTTGCCCAGCAGGTCGAGGCCGGGTTCGTGGTCGCCGCCGGCCCACGCGGTGTTGACAGCGGGCACGTCGGTTGCGGAAAGCAACGCGTGCACGGTCGCGGCCAGCTCCCGCTGTTCGGTGCTCAGCGCGAACCTCATCGATCACCCCTCGGCAGGCCGAGCACCCGCTCGGCGACGACGTTGCGCTGGATCTCGTTGGTGCCCGCGTAGATCGGGCCGGCCAGCGCGAACAGGTAACCCGACCGCCACGCCCCCTCGAGTTCGCCGTCCGCGCCGAGCAGGTCGAGCGCGGTCTCGTGCAGTGCCACGTCCAGTTCGGACCAGAAGAGCTTGTTCACGCTGGACTCGGCGCCGAGCGCGCCGCCCTCGGCGAGGCGGCTGATCGTGCCGAGCGTGTACAGGCGGTAGGCCTGCGCGCCGATCCACGCGTCGGTGACCCGGTCGGCGAGGCGCGGGTCGGGGTTGGCGTGCCACAGGTCGACGAGCCGTTCGGCGGCCGCCATGAACCGGCCCGGGCTGCGCAGGGTGAGACCGCGCTCGTTGCCGGCGGTGGTCATGGCGACCTGCCAGCCCTCGCCGGGGGCGCCGATCACGTCGACGTCCGGCACGAACACGTCGTCGAGGAAGATCTCCGCGAACCCGGGGACGCCGTCGAGTTGCTGTATCGGACGGACGGTCACGCCGTCGGCCCGCAGGTCGAACATGAAGTACGTGAGTCCGCGGTGGCGCTGCGCCTCGGGGTCGGTGCGGAACAGGCCGAACGCGCGGTCGGCGTGGCTCGCCCTGCTGCTCCAGGTCTTCTGCCCGGTGAGCAGCCAGCCGCCGTCGGTCTGCACCGCCCTGCTGCGCACGGCCGCCAGGTCGGAGCCCGCCTCCGGCTCCGACCACGCCTGCGCCCAGATGTCGTCGGCGCGGGCCATGCGGGGGAGGATCCGGTCGCGTTGCTCGTCGGTGCCGTGGGCGAACAGCGTCGACGCGAGCAGCGCGATGCCGTTCGCGCTCACCCGGGCGGGCGCGCCCGCGGCGTAGTACTCGTCCTCGAACACCAGCCATTCCAGCAGCGACGCGTCGCGGCCGCCGTACTCGTGCGGCCAGGTCACGGCGGACAGGCGGGCCTCGGCGAGCGTGCGTTCCCACTGCCGGTGCAGGGGGAAGCCCTCGGCGGAGTCCATGGGCGGCAGCGGTTCGCGCGGGACGTTCGCGGCGAGCCAGTCCCGCACCTCGTCGCGGAAGGCGACGGTCGTCGCGTCCAGGTCAAGATCCACTGGCGTTCCTCATCGACCGGGCGTCCATGCCGCCGAGCGAGTCCGTGGACGTCTCGGCGTTGTGGGCGTGCGCGAAGTGGTGGAGGCCGAACACGGAGTCCATGCCGGCCCGCAGGCCCATCTGGTCCTCGGCCTGGTTCACCGCGCGCTTGGTGAGCGCGAGCCCGAACCGCGGCATGGCGGCGATCCGCCCGGCGATCGCTTCCGTCTCCGTGCGCAACTCGTCGCGGGGGACGACCTTGTTGACCATGCCCAGCTCGTAGGCGCGGGCGGCGCCGAACCGGTCGCCGGTGAACAGGAACTCCTTGGCCGCGCGGGGGCCGAGCACCCACGGGTGCGCGAAGTACTCGACGCCGGGGATGCCCATGCGCACCACGGGGTCGGAGAAGAACGCGTCGTCGGCGGCCACGATCAGGTCGCAGACCCAGGCGAGCATGAGCCCGCCCGCGATGCACGCGCCCTGCACCATCGCGATCGTGGGCTTCGGGATCTCCCGCCAGCGGCGGCACATCCCCAGGTAGACCTCCATCTCGCGGGCGTAGCGGCCGTCGCCGCCCGGCTTGCCGACGTGGTCCCACCACAGGACCGCCTTGCGGTCGAAGGTGGTGTCGACGTCGCGGCCCGGCGTGCCGATGTCGTGGCCCGCGGAGAAGTGCTTCCCTTCGCCTGCGAGCACGACGACCTTCACCGCGTCGTCGTCCACCGCGCGGCTGAAGGCGGCGTCCAGCGCGTAGGTCATCGCGGAGTTCTGGGCGTTGCGGTACTCGGGGCGGTTCATGGTGACGGTCGCGATCGGACCCTCGACCTCGTAACGGACGACCTCGGTCACGCTACCTCCTACCAAAGCAATTGCTTGGTAGGCTAACACCCGTGACGCCGCTGGAGGAGTTCCGCGCGACGGTGCGCGCATGGCTGGCCGACAACCTGTCCGGCGACTTCGCCGCACTGCGCGGACTGGGCGGCCCCGGCCGTGAGCACGAGGCGTTCGACGAGCGCATCGAGTGGGACCGCCACCTCGCCGCGTCGGGTTGGACGTGCCTGGGCTGGCCGCCCGAGCACGGCGGCCGCGGCGCGTCGATCGAGGAGCGGGTCGTCTTCCACGAGGAGTACGCCCGGGCAGGCGCGCCGGCACGGGTGAGCCACTTCGGCGAGGAACTGCTGGGCCCGACGCTGATCGCGCTGGGCACACCCGCGCAGCGGCAACGTTTCCTGCCGCCGATCAAGCGGGTCGAGGAGCTGTGGTGCCAGGGCTACTCGGAACCGGGCGCGGGCTCGGACCTGGCGTCGGTGTCGACCACCGCGACCCGCGACGGCGACGAGTGGGTGATCACCGGGCAGAAGGTGTGGACGTCCCTGGCCCACCTGGCGCAGTGGTGCTTCGCGGTGGTCAGGACGGAACCGGGCTCGAAGCGGCACAAGGGCCTGTCGTACTTGCTGGTGCCGATGGACCAGCCCGGTGTGGAGGTGCGTCCCATCGAGCAACTGACCGGCGGCTCGGAGTTCAACGAGGTGTTCTTCACCGCGGCCCGCACGCCGGCGGACCTGGTGGTGGGCGCCCCGGGTGACGGCTGGCGGGTGGCGATGACGACGCTGGGCTTCGAACGCGGCGCCGCCACCCTCGGCCAGCAGGTCGGCTTCCGGCGCGAACTGGACGCGCTGATCGGGCTGGCGCGTGACACCGGCGCGCTGGACGACCCGGTGCTGAAGGACAAGCTGACGAGGGCGCGCATCGGCCTGGACGTGATGCGCTGGCACGCACTGCGAACGATCGACGGTGAGGGCGCGTCGGTGACGAAGCTGGTGTGGGCGACGTGGCACCGGGCGCTGGGCGAGCTGGCGATGGAGGTGCTGGGCGCGGTGGGCATGGCCACGGACGGGGAGTTGTCCGAGTGGCAGCGCCTGTTCCTGTTCACCAGGGCGGACACGATCTACGGCGGTTCGAACGAGATCCAGCGCAACATCATCGCCGAGCGGGTGCTCGGCCTGCCGAGGGAGGCGCGTCCGTGACCGGTCACGACCTGCTGAAGGACAAGGTCGTGGTGGTCACCGCGGCCGCGGGCACGGGCATCGGCTCGGCGGTCGCGCGGCGGTGCGCGGAAGAGGGCGCACAGGTGGTGATCAGCGACTGGCACGAGAAGCGCCTGGAGAAGACGGCGGCCGAACTGGGCACGCACGCGATCCCGTGCGATGTCACGAACGAGGACCAGGTCCAGGCGTTGATCAACGGAACGGTGGCCGAGTACGGCCGCCTGGACGTGATGATCAACAACGCGGGCCTGGGCGGCACGCGCTCGATCGTCGACATGACCGACGAGGAGTGGACCAGGGTGCTGGACGTGACGTTGAACGGCACGTTCCGCTGCACGAGGGCCGCGCTGCGCCAGATGGTCGAGCAGGGCGCGGGCGCGGTGGTGAACAACGCGTCGGTGGTGGGGTGGCGAGCGCAGGAGGGCCAGGCCCACTACGCGGCGGCGAAAGCGGGCGTGATGGCACTGACCCGCTGCGCGGCGATGGATGTCGCGGCACACGGGATCCGCGTCAACGCGGTGGCGCCGAGCCTGGCCGCACACCCGTTCCTGGCAAAGGTGACGAGCGAGGACCTGCTGGCCGAACTGGCGGCGAAGGAGGCGTTCGGCCGAGCGGCGGAACCGTGGGAAGTGGCGAACGTGATGGTGTTCCTGGCAAGCGACTACGCGTCCTACATGACCGGCGAGGTCGTCTCGGTGAGCAGCCAGCACCCGTGACCCGGTGGACAACTCCGGCCCGCAGCGCCGAGAGTGTCGGTGGCCCGTGGGAGGCTGGCAACCGGGGGCCGGAGGCCAGCCCCATGTCGTTCCCGCACGCGGGATGCGGGCAACCCGGTCTTGTGAGACACCGGAGACCGGCGTGTGGACAACCTCGGCCCGCAGCGCCGAGAGTGTCGGTGGTCCATGGCAGGCTGGCATCGGGGGCCGGAGGCCGACCCCCCTGTCGCCGCCACTCGCCGGTGGGCAATCAGCCCGGAGCCTGCCGGTTCCTTGTGCGACGCCCGAGGCCGACACCTGCCTGTGGACAACCTGCGGCCCGCAGCGCCAAAACGGTCGGTGGCCCGTGGGAGGCTGGCAACCGGGGGCCGGAGGCCAAGCCCGGACCGCCGCGGCCTGCGGATTGTGGACAACCAGCCGAGGTGCGCCAGAAACCGTCGGTCCCCCGTGAGAGGCTGGATCCGGGGGCCGGAGGCCAGCCCCTGTCACTGCCGCGTGCGGATGCGCGCACTCACCCGGATGCCGGAGCCCACCTGTCTGTGGACAACCTCGGCCGCCAGCGCCAAAACTGTCGGTGCCCCATGGCAGGCTGGCAACCGGGGGCCGGAGGCCAAGCCGGGCCCGCCGCGGCCTGCGGGTTGTGGACAACCAGCCGCGGTGCGCCAGAAACTGTCGGTCCCCCGTGAGAGGCTGGACCCGGGGGCCGGAGGCCAGCCGCCATCGCGAGCTGTGGACAACCAACCGCCGCGAAGCCGAATCTGTCGGTGCCGCATGAGACGCTGGAACCGGGGCCGGAGGCCAAGCCCCGAGACCCCACGAACGTCAACCCCTCACGCGACCCCGGTGATCAACGAAACCGCCTCCGCCACCGGTGGCAGTGAAGCGACCTCGTCCCGGACCTTCGAGGCCGCCGCCCGGTACGACGGTGTGCCCAGCACCTCCGACACCGCCGCCCGCACCTCCGCCACCGTCGCGGGCCGGTCCTCGCCGCCGCCCACCGCGAGTCCCACGCCCATCGCCGCCACGCGGGCCGCGTTGTCCGGCTGGTCCGCGAACTGCGGCACGACCACCATCGGCACCCCGGCCGTCAACCCGCCGAGCACGGTCCCCGTCCCGCCGTGGCACACCATCGCCGCCGCCGAGGCCAGCACGTCGTGTTGCGGCACCCACCGCTCGACCCGCACGTTCGGCGGGTACCCGTCGACGTCCCCGGCGTCGCCGACGGTCGCGAGCACCCGCACCGGCAGGTCGGCCACCGCATCGACGACCGTCCGGAACGTCGTCGCCGCGAACGGGACCTGGGCGGCGACCGTCCCGAACGTCGCGTACACCAGCGGCCGCGAACCGCTCCAGTCCGACGTCGGCGCGGGCACCGGCGGCCGGAACCGGTGCACCGGCGGCCCGTCCGGCTCCTCGAACGACTCCGGCAGCAGGCTGACCGAGGTCAGGTCGTGGAGGAACCGGCCCTCCTCGTCGGCGGGCAGCCCGAGCGACGCCCGCAGCCCGGCGAGTGCCCGCGCGCCCAGCCCGGCCGTGAAGCCGAGGAACTTCGACAGCCCGATCAGCACCTGCACCTGCGGCACCCCGCGCAGCTCGGCCGCGAGCGCGGACCCCAGCTCGCCGATCTCACGCAGGACGACGTCCGGCCGCCACTCGTCGATCGCGGACAGCATGCCCGGCAGGATCGACCGGGCGGCCATCTCGCCGCCGACGATCATCGTGACCTCGTTCCGCTCCTCCGGCGGCGCGGCCATGAACCGCGCCATGAACGCCGCTCGCTCGTCCGGATCGACGTCGGGACACGGCCAGTGCCGGAAGCCGGCGCGTTCGACCGCGGCGGCGAACGACACGGGCGCCGCGACGAGCACCTCGTGCCCGGCGGCGCGCCAGGCCTCGGCGAACGGCACCATCGGTCCGAAATGCCCGGCATTGGCGGTGGTGGCCAGTAGAAGACGCATTCGTTTCCCCCTAGGGTTTCGGCAGGAGGTTTCCCCGATGGCCATAATGCCGGTGACGGACTCGATGTTCCTGCTCGCCGAATCCCGCGAGCACCCGATGCACGTCGGCGGGCTCCAGCTGTTCGAGTTGCCGGACGGCGCGGGCCCCGACTACGTCAGCGATTTCCACCGGCAACTGCTGTCACTTGTGGACGTGCGCCCGCTGTTCCGCCGCCGCCCGCGCGGCCCGGTCGGCAGCGTCGGCCAGTTCGCGTGGTCCGGCGACGACCAGCTCGACCTCGAGTACCACGTGCGGCTGTCCGGCCTGCCGCGGCCCGGCCGGGTGCGCGAGCTGCTCGAGCTGACGTCCCGGCTGCACGGCTACCTGCTCGACCGGCACCGCCCCCTGTGGGAGTTCACGGTGATGGAAGGCTTGCAGGGCAACCGTTTCGCGACGTACACGAAGGTGCACCACGCGCTGCTCGACGGCGTGTCGGCGCTGCGGTTCCTGCAGAAGTCGCTCTCGGAGGACCCGTCGGACATGACGGTCCGCCCGCCGTGGTCACCGCGCGTGCGGACGGACGTGTTCACCTCCACGCGGCGTGACGAGGACGCGGCGTTCGACCCGGTCCGCGCGGTCACCGAGTTCGCCAAGGAGATCCGCGGGTTCGGCTCGGCGGCGGCGAAGCTCGTCAACGAGGCGTTCCGCGAGCAGTCGGCGACGCTGTCGTTCCAGGCCCCGAGGACGATGTTCAACGTCCCGATCACCGGTGCCCGCCGGTTCGCCGCGCAGGGCTGGCCGCTCGACCGGATCAAGGCGGTCGGCAAGGCAGCGGGCGCCACCATGAACGACGTCATGCTCGCGATGTGCTCCGGCGCGCTGCGGCGCTACATGCTCGACCTCGGCGCGCTGCCGGAGAAGCCGCTGGTCGCGGCGATCCCGATGTCGCTGCGCACGGACTCGTCCGCGGGCGGCAACGCGATCGGCCTCATCCTGTGCGACCTCGCGACGAACCTGGCGGAGCCGCTCGACCGCCTGACGACCATCCACGAGTCGATGCTCAAGGGCAAGCAGGTGTACCACGGGATGAGCCGCCTGCAGATCACCGCGTTGTCGGCGCTGCCGCTGATCCCGCTCGCGATCGGCACGATCCCCGGCATGATCAAGATCACGCCGCCCGCGTTCAACGTGCTGATCTCCAACGTGCCCGGCCCGCGCAAGCCGCTGTACTGGAACGGCGCGCGCATGCAGGGCGTGTACCCGCTGTCCATCCCGTACGAGGGGCAGGCGCTCAACATCACGGTCACCAGCTACGCGGGCAGCCTCGAGTTCGGCCTGACCGGTTGCCGTCGCACCGTGCCCCACCTGCAGCGGCTGCTGGGCCTGCTGGACGAGTCGCTGGAGGAGCTGGAGAAGGCGGTGTGAGACAGCGCTCTGCCCTGATCAGCGTGGCAGGCGGGCGATGACGTCCTCGGCCTCGGTGACGATCCGCGTGATCAGCTCCGCGCACGTCGGCAGGTCGCTCAGCGCGCCGACCACCTGCCCCGACGCCAGCACACCCGCGTCCGTGTTGCCCTTCACCAGACCCTCGCGCAGCAGCATCGGCGTGTTCGCCGCCATCACCAGCTGCGACCACGTCAGCCTGCGGTTCCGCCGCATCGCCAGGCCCTCGCGCACCACCGACGACCACGACAGCCCCGTCAACCTGCGGAACCGGCTCGCGTTGCGCACCGCGCGCAGCAGCGCCGTCGCCCGGTTCGCCTTCTCGAGGCCCGCCACCAGGTCCGTGCGCAGCACCCGGTGCGGCATCCCGTCCACCTTCGTCGTCACGACCGTGTCCGCCAGGCCGCGCGCCAGGTACGCCTCCTTGACCGCCTGCGGCACCGTGCTCTCCTCGGTCAGCAGGAACCGCGTGCCCATCGCGACGCCCGCCGCGCCGTACGCGAGCGCCGCCGCCAGCCCGCGCCCGTCGTAGAAGCCGCCCGCCGCGATCACCGGGATGTCCACCGCGTCCACGACGGACGGCACCAGGATCGTCGTCGCCACCTGGCCGGTGTGCCCGCCACCCTCGCCGCCCTGCACCACCACGGCGTCCGCGCCCCACGCGGCCACCTTCTCCGCGTGCCGCACCGCGCCGACCGACGGGATCACCACGACGCCCGCGTCCTTCAGCGTCCCGATCAGTTCCCGCGACGGCGCCAGCGCGAACGACGCCACCCGCACCCCGGACTCGATCATCAGGCGCACCCGGTCCGCCGCGTCGGCCGCGTCCGCGCGCAGGTTCACCCCGAACGGCTCTCCGGTCCGCTCCTTGACCTCCGCGATCGCCGCCCGCAGCCCGTCGAACGTCATCGTCGCCGACGCGAGGATGCCCAGCCCGCCCGCGTTCGCGACCGCCGACACGAGCCGGGGGCCCGCGACCCAGCCCATCCCGGTCTGCACCACCGGGTGCCGGACGCCGGTCAGCGTCGTCAGCGCGGTGTCCATCACCAGGCCGGATTCAGTTCGCGGATGATCGCCAGCTCCTCGTCCGCCGGCTCCCGCGTCACCGGCGGGTCGTCGACCACCAGCGGGAACCCGGTCTGCTCGACGACCTCGTCGACCGTCACCCCGGGGTGGACGGACACGACCCGCATCGCGTGGTCCGGGCCGCCGAAGTCGAGCACGCACAGGTTCGTCACGACCCGGTACACGTCGTGGAACGGCCCACCGTCCCGGTCGTAACCCACCCCGGACACGACGTCGACGGCGGGCACGAACACCCGCGGCGAGTGCTTCGGCACCCAGTAGCTCGTGCGGTGGTTGACGGTGTTGCCCGGCGCGCCGCGCACCCCCAGCAACTGACGCTTGGGCGCCTGGTGCGGGCCGATGCACGAGATGTTCTGGTTGCCGTACCGGTCGATCTGGTTCGCGCCCATCACCACGTGCCGCCGCCCGTGCGCGACCACGTCGAACACCGCGCGGTACGGCAACCAGCCCTCGGGTTTCCCGTCGGCGGTGAGCAGCGTGGCCTCGCCATCGGACAGCACGAGGTCGGGTTCGAACGTCCGCCGCGCGAGCCGTGCGCCCAGCGACGGGACCGGGCCCATGGGGCTCGCGAGGATCTCGCCGTCACCGCGGAACAGCTCGGCGCACGCGACCACGCAGACATCCATGCGGTTCATGCGACCGCCTTCTGGTAGGCGGCCTCGTCGCCGGACAGGTAACGGTCCACGAAGGACTCCCAGTCCGTCGAGGCGTAGGTCTCCTGGAACGCCTCGTCCCGGCCGTAGTCCGGCACGCAGCTGGTGAAGTGGGCACCGCGCGGGGTCTCCACCACACCGTCGACCATCATCCTGTTCAGCAGCAACGTCTGCGGCGGCCCACCCTCGGCGATGTCGTCCACAACGGACTCGCACGACACGTACCGCTTCTTCGCCGCCAGGCAGAACAGGTCGTCGAAGTACGGGTCGGGCCCGAGGTAGCGGGCGTTCCCCCGGCGGTCGGCGCGGTTGAGGTGCACGAGCGCCACGTCGAGGTGCAGCGCGGGCATCGCGACCAGCTCCGCACCGTCCTCGTACGGCGAGCGCACGGTCTTCAGTGACGGGTCCAGCGCCAGCACGTCCGACCCCAGCCCGGCGCGGATCGGCAGGAACGGCAACCGGTGCGCGGCCGCCCGCAGCCCGGTCTGCAGCATGCCCTCGTCGAACTCGCGCACCTCGATGGCGCCGGACTCGCGGGCCTTCCGGAAGTGCGGGTCGTAGGGGATCGAGTCCAGCGACACGAACCCGTACACGGCTTTCCGCACCTTGGCCGCCGCGCACAGCAGTCCCAGGTCGGGCCCGCCGTAGCTGACGACCGTCAGGTCCTTCAGCGGCGACCGCAGGATCGCCCGCACCAGCGCCATCGGCTTGCGCCGCGACCCCCAGCCGCCGATTCCGATGGTCATCCCGTCCGACAGCGTGGACACCACCTCATCGGCGGTCATCCGCTTGTCCACCTGCCCACCCCCGATCCCGCACCTCGTCCGCGGCGCCGGTCAGGTTCAGCTCGAAGGTGAACCCCTGCTCGTACCGGTAGCTGCGGTGCACGTCCTGCGGGTCGATCCCGTTGATCGCCCGCTTCGCCGCGCGGATCACGCGCGGGTCCTTCGCCGCGATCTGCTTCGCGACGTCGAGCGCGGCGCCCGCCAGTTCGCCGGGCGGCACCACCCGGTACACCGACCCGAAGTGGTGCAGCTGTTCGGCGGTGACCGTGGTGGCCGTGTAGTACATGGCACGCATCAGGTGCTGCGGCACCAGCCGCGCAAGGTGGGTGGCCGCGCCGAGCGCTCCTCTGTCCACTTCGGGCAGCCCGAACGTCGCGTCGTCCGCCGCCACCACGACGTCCGCGTTGCCGGCCAGCCCGACGCCGCCGCCGAGGCAGAACCCCTGCACGGCCGCGATCACCGGCACCGCGCAGTCGTACACCGCGCCGAACGCGGCGTGACAGCCGTGGTTCGCGCCGACCAGCGCCTCGTGGCCGTCGCGCTGGATCTCCTTGATGTCCACGCCCGCGCAGAACCCGCGCCCGGCGGCCCGCAGCACGACGACGTGGGTGGCCGGGTCGCGGCCTGCCGCGGTCACCGCGTCGGCGAGCGCGAACCAGCCGGCGACCGGCAGGGCGTTGACCGGCGGGTGGTCGATCGTCACGACGACGACACCCGGCTCGGCGGTGGAGACCGTGACACCCATGTCAGACCCGCTCGATGATCGTGCCCGTGGAGAGCGCCCCACCCGCGCACATCGTGATCAGCGCGGTGGCGGCGCCCCGGCGTTCCAGCTCGTGCAGCGCGGTCGTGACCAGCCGGGCGCCGGTGCTGCCGACCGGGTGACCGAGCGCGATCGCACCGCCGTTGACGTTCACCAGGTCGGGGTCCGGCTCGTGCACGGACTGCCACGACAGCACGACCGACGCGAACGCTTCGTTCACCTCGAACAGGTCGAGGTCGCCGATCTTCATGCCGCTGCGCGCCAGCAGGCGTTCGGTGGCGTCGACCGGACCGTCCAGGTGGTAGTACGGGTCGGTGCCGACCAGGCACTGCGTGACGATCCGCGCCCGCGGTGTGAGCCCGAGGGCGCGGGCCTTCGCTTCGTCCACCAGCAGCACGGCGGCCGCGCCGTCGGAGATCTGCGAGGACGAGCCCGCGGTGTGCAGGCCGTCGTCGAGCACCGGCTTGAGCTTGGCGAGCGCCTCCATGCTGGTCTCGCGCAGGCCCTGGTCGCGCGTGACGTCGCCGACCGGCACGACCTCGCGGTCGAAGTGCCCGGCGTCCCACGCCTTGCGTGCCTTCTGCTGGGAGAGCGCCCCGAAACGGTCGAGGTCCGCGCGGGAGAGCCCCCTCCGGACCGCGATGCGCTCGGCGGCGCCGAACTGGTTGGGCAGGTCGATCGACCAGTCGGCGGGTCGCGGCGTGCCCACGTCGACGCCGACGTTCGACCGCAGCGGCACCCGGCTCATGGCCTCGACGCCGCAGGCGATGCCGACGTCGATGGCGCCGGCCGCGATCTGCGCCGCGACCAGGTGCATGGCCTGCTGTGCCGACCCGCACTGGGAGTCGAGCGTCAGGCAGCCGGTCTGGAAGGGCAGTCCGGCGTAGAGCCACGCGGTGCGCGTGACGTTGTTGGACTGCTCGCCCGCCTGCGTGACGCAGCCGCCGAACACCTGCTCGACCAGCGCGGGGTCGATGCCGGCGCGGTCGACCACCGCACGCTGGGCGACGCCGAGCAGGTCGGCGGCGTGCCTGCCGGACAGGTCGCCGCCGCGCTTGCCGATGGGGGTGCGCACGGCCGCCACGATCACCGGGTTTCCCATGGAGCCCAAACTAGAACGCGTTACCTATCGAAGCAAGCAGGCGCTTGGTTGTCTTCTTCCTGTGTGCTTCAATCAGCTAGAACGTGTTCCATATCTGCGGGAGGCCATGGTGATCCCGGACGGCTTCGACTTCACCGACCCCGACCTGTACGAGCATCGGATCCCGGTTCAGGAGTTCGCCGAGCTGCGCCGCACCGCACCCGTGTGGTGGAACGCGCAGCCGCACAACCTCGCGGGCTTCGGTGACGACGGGTTCTGGGTGGTGAGCCGGTACGCCGAGGTCAAGGAGGTCTCGCGGAACAGCGAGGTCTTCTCGTCCGCCGAGAACACGGCGATCATCCGCTTCAACCCGGACATGACCCGCGAGAAGATCGAAGCCCAGCGGCTGATCATGCTGAACATCGACCCGCCGCAGCACTCGAAGGTGCGCGGCATCGTGTCCCGCGGGTTCACGCCGAAGGCCGTGAACCGGCTGCGGGACGCCCTCGCCGCGCGGGCCGAGCGGATCGTCGCCGAGGCCCGCGCCCGCGGCGGCGGTGACTTCGTGACGCAGGTGGCGTGCGAGCTGCCGCTGCAGGCGATCGCGGAGCTGCTGGGCATCCCGCAGGACGACCGGCACAAGGTGTTCGACTGGTCCAACCAGATGGTGGCCTACGACGACCCTGAGTACTCGGTCAACCCGGAGGCCGCGTCGGCGGAGCTGCTGGGCTACGCGTGGGCGATGTCCGAGGAACGCAAGAAGTGCCCGATGGACGACATCGCCACGACGCTCGTGAACGCCGACATCGACGGCGAGGCGCTGGGGTCGGACGAGTTCGGGTTCTTCGTGCTGCTGCTGGCGGTGGCAGGCAACGAGACCACCAGGAACGCCATCTCCCACGGCATGCACGCGTTCCTGAACAACCCCGACCAGTGGGAGCTGTACAAGTCCGACCGCCCCACCACCACCGCGGACGAGATCGTGCGCTACTCGACCCCGGTCATGTCGTTCCAGCGCACGGCGATGGCCGACACCGAACTGGGCGGCGTCCCCATCAGGAAGGGCGACCGGGTGGGCATGTTCTACAGCTCCGCCAACTTCGACACCGACGTCTTCGACCACCCGGAACGCTTCGACATCCTGCGCGACCCCAACCCGCACCTGGGCTTCGGCGGCACCGGAGCGCATTACTGCGTCGGCGCGAACCTCGCGAAGCTGGAAATAGACCTGATCTTCAACGCGATCGCCGACCACATGCCGAACATCAGGCAGGTCAACCCCCCGAGGCGACTGCGGTCGGGGTGGCTGAACGGCATCAAGGAGCTGCAGGTCACGTACACGTAGGGACGGCCTCCGGCCCCCGGTCACCAGCGTACCGGCGACCACCGACAGAACTGTCCGGTTCATCCACAGGGCTCGGCTCCGGCGCACCATCGAACAGGGCTGCGGTCGCCGGACGTGGTCAACGTCGAAAACCGTTTGCTCGCAACCGATGCACCCGCAGAGCGGGGATCGTGAGCCTGGCCTCCGGCCCCCGGTTGCCAGCGTACTGGCGACCACCGACAGAACTGTCCGGTTCATCCACAGGGCTGGGCCGCCGGCGTCGATGACCCTGTGGCTGTGGCCGCACGCATCGCTGCACCCGACGATCGGCGCACCATCGAACAGGGCTCCGGGCTGCGGTCGCCGGACGTGGGCGACGTCGAAAACCGTTTGCTCGCAACCGATGCACGCGCAGATCCGCGAGCGTGGCCTTCGGCCCCCGGTCACCAGCGTACCGGCGACCACCGACAGAACAGCTCGGCGACAAGGGGCCCATCCACAGGGCTGGGCCTCCGGCGCGATGACCGTATGGCTGTGGCCGCCCGGCGGGCTCGGCACCGGCGGCCGGGCGCACCATCGAACAGGACTCCGGCCTTCGATCCGTGGACGCGGGCGACATCGAAACCGTTCGGTCGCAACCGATGCAACCGCAGAACGGCGATCGCGAGCGTGGCCTCCGGCCCCCGGTCACCAGCGTACCGGCGACCACCGACAAGGGCGGGCGCTCGGGAGTTGGTTGTCCACAGGTTGCGGCCTCCGGCCTCGGGTGCCGGCGACCACCGACGTGAGCGCGTGCTGTCGGTGGTCAGGTGCTCTACTGGCCCTCGTCCAGGTCGCGGGTCGCCGCGTGGCCCGCGGTGCCTGTCCGGTCCAGGAAGTCCGCGATGACCTTCAGTTCCTCGTCCGTGTACCCGGCGCAGATCTCGTCCAAGGCCGCGTTCATGCCGCTGTACAGCGCGAACACCTCACCGACCCGCTCCGGTCGCACCCGCAGCACCACGCTGCGGCGGTCGTTCGGATCACGCTCCCTGGCGAGCCAGCCGCCCTTCTCCAGGCGGTCCAGCACGCCGGTCATCGTCGCCGGGTGGACGCCCGCCGCTCGTGCGAGGGCGGACGGGCCGAGCGGTCCCAGCCGTGCCACCAGCTCGAGGCAGTCGAGGTCACCATCCCGCAGGTCGAGGCGCGCGCTGATCCGGCGGTTGAGCATGGCCAGTTCACTGCGCATGCCGCGCACGGAGTCCTTCACGGAGTTCGTGAGCCTGCGGCGCGTGCGCGAGTCCTGTGGTACGTTCGACATATATTATGAGTTCCATATCGTACGTGGTGCGTACTGAAATATAGCGGAGGTGCGCGGTGAAGCTCGCGGTCTTCGGCGCGACCGGCGGGATCGGTCGGCAGCTGGTCCGTCAGGCGGTCGACCAGGGACACTCCGTCACCGCGGTCGGGCGGCGGGACTTCGAGGCGGAGGGCGCGCAGGTCGCGGTCGTGCCCGACTTCGCCGACGTCGACCGGCTCCAGGAGGCGGTCGCCGGGTGCGACGCGGCGCTCTCCACCGTCGGGCCGCGCACCCGCGCGGACGGCGCCGTCGCCTCCGGCGTCACGAAGCACATCCTCGCCGCGCTCACCGGCGCCGGCGTGCCGCGCTTCGAGGCCGTGTCCGCCGCGCCCGTCGGGCCCCGCCCGCCCGGGGAGGGGTTCCTCGACCGGCGCGTACTGCACCCGATCGTCAGCCGGGTCTTCGCCGCCAACTACGCCGACCTCGAGGTCATGGAGCGCGACATCGCCGCCAGCGGTCTCACGTGGACGGTCGTGCGCCCGCCGCGGCTCACCGACCGGCCCCGCGGCGAGTACCGGATCGCGATCGGCGGCAACCTTGCGCGTGCCCGGTTCGTCTCCCGAGCCGACGTCGCCCACCTCATGCTCGCGCTCCTCACCGACGAGCGCGCCTACGACACCGTCGTGGGCGTCGCCCGCTGAGCCGCCCCTTCGGGCACCCGCCCCGGCCCGTTCTGCCGTCCGGCCGAGGCAGAGGGCAGCACACCCGCGCAGGCACGCTGGGCACGTGTTCCGTCGCATCGCCACCGTCACCGTCCTGCTGGGCGGGCTGCTGACGGCGTGTGCAGGCGCCAACCCGGCCCAGCACTTCTGCGACGACTACGGCGCCGCCGTCGGCAAGCTCTACATCGCGGCCGGGAACTACGCCGCCGCGCCGGCCGACTTCACCGCCGTCGCCAAGTCCACATTGGACGAACTGACCAGGGTCAGGGCAGGCGCGCCCAACGAGGAACTGCGCCGCGCCTTCGACTCCGCCTACTTCGCCATGACCGTGTTCAGCGAGGACGAGGGCCTCGCGGACTTCCTGGTGCGCACCGACTTCGCGCAGGACGACGTGGTGAAGGCCTGCGCCGAGTACGGGATCGAGCTCAAACCTGACGCAGCGTAGCCATCGCGCGTTCGACCTCCCAGAACGCGCGCAGCGACACGATCTGCCCCGCGCCGTTCACCCGGTACACGAACACACCCTCGGCGTCGATCCGGCTGCCGCCCGGCAGGTACGAGGAGATCGTGCCGACGTTCGCGACCTCGTCACCCGCGGCGAACGAGTCGCGGATCTCGAACTCGATGCGTTCCGCGTTGCCGATCGCCAGGTCCCAGAACGCGGCGATCGCCGCCCGGCCACGATGCCCGTCGCCGGTCGGGTCGAACATCGACACGCCGACCGGGTCCTCCACCACGGCGTCGTCGGCGAACAGCGCCAGCCAGTCGTCCTTGGCGCCGCGAGACACCGCGTCCATCGACCGGCGCGACGCGGTGCGGGCCGGGTGCGCGGTCTCCGGACCGCTCCAGGTGACCGCTGTCATAGCTGCCCCATGATCTCGTCGGCGAACCGTTTCATCCCGTCCTTCTTGGCCTGCAGCGGACCGTCGAGGCCGACGCCGTAGAACACCCACGGCACGACGATCGCGTCGGTGACGCCGATCTCCGCCTGCCGGCGGAAGCCGTCGAGCCCGAACCGGTCGACGCACACGGCCTGGATCTCGAACGGTCCCGTGCGGTCGTGCTCGGCACGCAGCGCGCCCAGCCGGGCGATCACGTCCCGCAGGTCGTCGAACTTGATCATCGCCGAGGTCCAGCCGTCACCCACGCGGGCCGCGCGGCGCAACGCGGCCTCGGTGTGCCCGCCGACGTACACCGGCACCGGCTCGCTCGGCGCCGGGGACATGCGCAGCTTGCCGAACTCGTAGTACTTGCCCACGTAGGACACCATGCCGCCGCCGAGGATCAGCTTGATCACGTCGATGGCCTCGTCGGCGCGGGCGCCGCGGTGGTCGAAGTGCCCGCCGCACCACTGCGACTCCTCCGGCGACCAGCCCAGCCCCACCCCGAGCCCGAACCGGTTGCCCGTCATCACCGCGACCGAGCCGATCTGCCTGGCCAGCAACACGGGATTGCGCGGGTTGAGCTTCAGCACCTGTGTGTAGAACCGGATCCGGGACGTCACCGCACCCATCGCGGCGGCCGCCACGAACGGGTCCACCCACGGCGTCTCCTCGTTCCAGAACCGGCTGCCGTCCGGGGTGTACGGGTAGGACGCCGACACCTCCTCGGAGAAGAACAGCGAGTCCGGCAACGCGATCGAGCTGTACCCGCACTCCTCCGCCGTCTTCGCCAGCTCGGGCAGCTGGTCCAACGGGCTGAGGGCCACACCCACAGTGAACTTCACGGCCGCTCCTCGCAGGCTCCGAGCGCTCCTGGTACACGATGATTCGCTCCGCAAGCTCCGCTCATGGCTTCTCCGCTCCCACGACCCACATCGAGAAGTACTGCGACCCTCCGCCGTACGCGTGACCGAGCGCGATCCGCGCGCCGTCCACCTGGTGTTCGCCCGCGCGGCCCATGACCTGCATCGCCGCCTCGCCGAACCGCAACATGCCCGACGCGCCGATGGGGTTCGACGACAGCACGCCACCGGACGGGTTGACCGGCAACCGCCCGGTCAGCTCCGTCTCGCCCGCTTCGGTGAGCTTCCAGCCCTGGCCTTCCTCGGTGAACCCCAGGTTCTCGAGCCACATCGGCTCGAACCACGAGAACGGCACGTAGATCTCCGCGGCGTCCACCTGGGACAGGGGGTCGTCGATGCCCGCCTCCCGCCACAGCGCCGCCGCCGCGTCCCGCCCCGCGCGGGGGTTGACCTGGTCACGCCCGGCGAACGTGGTCGGCTCGGTCCGCATGGCCGTGGCGTGGATCCACGCGGCCGTGCGGCCCTGCGCGGCGGACTCGTCGCCGAGCACGATCGCGCACGCGCCGTCCGACGATGGGCACGTCTCGTCGTAGCGGATCGGGTCCCACAGCATCGCGGATTCCTGCACCGACTCGAGCGTGATGTCGGACTGGCGCAGGTGCGCGTACTGGTTCTTGGCGCCGTTGCGCCGGTCCTTCACCGCGACGAGCGCGCCGATGTGCCGTGGCGCGCCGGACCGGCGGATGTAGGAGCGCACGTGCGGGGCGAAGTAGCCGCCCGCGCCGGCGCCGACCGGCATGTGGAACGGCACCGAGATCGACAGCGCCCACATCGCGTTGGACTCGGACTGCTTCTCGAACGCCACCGCCAGCACGCGCGAGTGCTCGCCACCCTGCACCAGGCTCGCCGCGACGTTCGCCGTCGACCCGCCGACGGACCCGGCGGTGTGCACGCGCAGCAACGGTTTCCCGGTGGCGCCGAGCGCGTCGGCGAGCATCAGCTCGGGCATCATGACGCCCTCGAACAGGTCCGGCGCCTTGCCGAGCACGACCGCGTCGATGTCGGCGAACGTCAGGTCCGCGTCGGCGAGCGCGCGGTCGATGGCCTCGCGGCACAACCCGGCCATGGTCACGTCGAGGCGCTTGCTGCGGTGGTGGGTCTGGCCGACGCCCAGGACCGCGGCGCGTCGCTTGCCCATCAGTCGGCCTCCAGTACGCAGACGAGGTTCTGCTGGAGCGCGGGTCCGCTGGTCGCGTGCGCGAGCGCGCGCTCGCCCGGCCGGATTCGCGTGGCCGCCTCGCCGATCCTGGCGAGGCCGGCCGCGAACATGGGGTTGCCGGCGAGCGGGCCGCCGGAGGGGTTGACCACGACCTCGTCACCGAACCCGAGCGCCTGGCGCAGCAGGATCTCCTGGTGGCTGAACGGCGTGTGCAGCTCGGCGAGCGTGACCCCGTCCGCGCCCGCGGCCTTGGCGGCGGCCACCGTGGACGGCGACGTGGTGAGGTCGCGGGCACCGAGGTGCGGGGTCTCGACGCGGTGCTGGATGCTCACGATGCGCGCGGGCCGGTCGGTCAGGTCGCGGGCCCGGTCGTCGCGGGCGAGGATCACGACCGCGGCGCCGTCGGTGACGGGAGCGCAGTCGTGTGTGCGGAGCGGGTCGGCGAAGTACGGCCGCGTGAGCAGCTCGTCGGCGGTGCCGCCGCGGCAGCGGGCCGCGACCTCGGCCATGTCACGCTCGGTCCACAACCCGGCGTCGAGGCCGAACCTGGCCTGCAACCCGGCGATGCTCACCGCGTCCGGCCACAGTGGACCGACGGTGTACGGGTCGAGCTGCATGGCGAGCACCCGCCGCAGCTGCCCAGCCGAGGACTTGCCGAAGCCGTACACCAGCGCGGTGTCGACCTCGCCGGTGCGGATCTTCACCCACGCCTCGTAGAGCGCCCACGCGGCGTCGGCCTCCACGTGCGACTCGTTGATCGGCGGGAACGCCCCGATGGCGTCGACCGCGGCGATGAAGGAGAACGCCCTGCCCGCGAGGTAGTCCGACGAGCCGGAGCACCAGAACCCGATGTCCTTCTTGGACAAGCCGACCTTGCCGAGCGCCTCGGCGAAGATCGGCACGAGCATCTCGACGCCGTTGGTGGTGCCGTGCGTCTCGCGCACGTGCGGCGCCTGCGCGAACGAGACGATGCTGACCGCGTCTTTCATGCCGCCTCCTCGCAGGCTTCGAGGCGCCGTGGCGCCTGATGGTTCGCTCCGCCGGCTCCGCTCACAGGTGTCCCGCGAAGGAGTCGTACGGCGCGTCGGGTTCTCCCGTGGGTCGGAAGTGGTCGATGTTCTCGAGCGTGGTGCCCCACTCCTCGCGCGGTTTCCACGCTGCCTCGACCCGCATCCCCATGCGCACCTCGTCGGCGGCGCAGCCGAGCACGAGGTGCAGGAACGCGATGTCCGCACCGTCGAGCAGGATGTAGGCCGCCACGTACGGCGGCTTGATCCGCTGCCCGAGGAACGGCACGTTCACGATGCAGAACGTGGTGACGATCCCGCGGTCAGGAAGTTCGATCTCCTCCTCGGTCGGCACACCGTCGGTCGGGCAGGCCCCGCGCGGCGGGATGTAGACCTTGCGGCACACGGGACAGCGCTGTCCCAGCAGCTTGCCCTCGGCCAACCCGCGCAGGTACCGACTCTCCTCCGGCGACGCCGAATGCTGGTAGCTCAGCTGGATCGGCGTCGCGAGCATGGTCAGCTCGTCGGCGTCCCGCGGCCCGACCGCGGGCTCGCTGTCCTCCGGCCCGAAGCACACGATGTCCCGCACGCCGTTGCCGCCCGTGTCCGCCCACCGCGCTCGGACCCGCATCCCGGTGCGCACGTCGTCGGCGTCAACGGCGTGGAGCATCGGCGTGTCGGCTCCGTCGAGCTTGATGAACGCCCACGTGAACGGGTGGGAGAGCGGTTGCCCGGCAAGGGGTTCCGGCTGACGGCACCACGACGTGACGGTTCCGGTGTGCGCCACCTCGACCAGATCGGAGAGCGCTCTCCCGGTCACGGGGTCGTACTCGGGCGGCGGCACGTGCACACGGCCGTCGTCGCCGCGCGCGCCAAGGATCCGCCGCTGGGCGAGCCCGGTGACGAAGCGGCTGAGCGTCGGTCCCAGTGACCGGGTGTAGTCAAACCCGATGTCGAGCGGTGCGGACAACGGTGCCTGAGTCACACCATGAGTGAAACACGTTCTAGTTTGCCGAGGCAAGGGTCGAACGATCAGCCCAGCCACATAACTTCGAGTACATCGACATAGCGTTGGTCCTCCAAAATCAGGTAGATCACGATTCCTTGGTTGTCAGGGCCGAACAGGAGCTGCCGGAGAGCGCCTTTCGGGTTGTCGTCGTTGTGGGGATGGCCATGCCAGGGAACGAGTTCGAGCACGCTGAGTACTGGCGCGTAGTGCTCCAGCGCGTAGTCGGGTAGTGCCGCTATTTGTTCCCGGGCCTGCCGATCGGTCCGGATGCGGTACAAGCTATCGGGCCAGCCGTTCTGCGATGAGTTCCTTGATCTCGTCCAATGAGACCGAGTCCGCGGGTGGTTCACCGGTGCGGAGGATGTCTTCGGCTCGTGCGAGCATGCGGCGATAGCCATGTGGGCCGAGGTGCGTGGTGATCATGGCGCGGCGTCGCCAGCTGTCCAGGACTCGATGCACGTCGGCCAGGTCTAAGGAGTCCGCGGCCTCGATCATGGCCTTGCGCCACTGGCGATCGAAGTCCGGCTGTTCCTCGGGAATCAGCGCAGCCCTGATCTCCAGGGGCGAGGCGTCCTTGAAGGACGTCGCCCGAGGTGGCTCGACAGGTTGCGCTGACATGCCACAACGATAGCCGATGGGCGTGTAATCATCCTCGTATCGAACGGGTGATCTATGGGCGACATTGATCGGGTGAGAACTCGTTCTACGATCACGCTATGAAACTTGGACTGCAGCTCGGGTACTGGGGTGCGGGCATGCCGCCGAACGCGGCGGAGATGGTCGTCGCCGCGGACGAGGCCGGGTACGACGCCGTGTTCACGGCCGAGTCGTGGGGGTCGGACGTGTTCACGCCGCTGGCCTGGTGGGGGTCGGCGACGCGGCACGTGCGGCTCGGGACGGCCGTCGCGCAGCTGTCGGCGCGCACCCCGACCGCGGCGGCGATGGCGGCGCTGACCCTCGACCACCTGTCGGGCGGGCGGGCCATCCTCGGGCTCGGGGTGTCCGGGCCGCAGGTCGTGGAGGGCTGGTACGGCGCGCCGTTCGGGAAGCCGCTCGCCCGCACGCGCGAGTACGTCGACATCGTGCGCAAGGTCCTCGCCAGGGAGGCGCCCGTGACCAGCGACGGGCCGCACTACCCGCTCCCGTACACGGGCCCGGGCGCCGACGGGCTGGGCAAGCCCCTGCGGCCGATCACCCACCCGCTGCGCGGGGACCTGCCCATCTGGCTCGGCGCGGAAGGGCCGAAGAACGTCGCGCTGGCCGCCGAGATCGCCGACGGCTGGCTGGCCGTGTACTTCTCGGAGAAGCTGGCCGACCAGTACAACGCCTGGCTGGACGAGGGCTTCGCCCGGCCCGGCGCGCGGCGGTCGCGGGCCGACTTCGAGGTGGCGGCGAACGCGGTCGTCACGGTCACCGACGACCCCGCGGCCGCGTACGACCGGCACCGGCCGGTGATCGCGCTCTACGCGGGTGGCATGGGTGCCGAGAGCAAGAACTTCCACGCCGACCTCTTCCGGCGGATGGGCTACGGCGAGGTGGTCGACGAGGTCACGGCGCTGTTCCGCGCGGGCCGCAAGGCCGAGGCCGCTGCCGCGGTGCCGGACGAGCTGGTGGCCGAGACGGCGATCATCGGCACGGCAGACCAGGTCCGCGCGCAGGTCGGGAAGTGGGCCGACCGTGGCGTGACGATGCTGATGGTGGGCTGCCAGGACGCCGCGCACGTGCGCTCGGTGGCGCGGGTTCTTGCCGAGAATTGAAACACGTTCTAGATTGGCGGGGTGGCCTCGACCGGACTGTGGAACATCGCCCGTGAGCAGCCTGACCTGACCGCGGTCGTCGATCCCGACGGCCGTCAGGTCACCTACGCCGAGCTGGCGGCCGCGGCCGACCGTTACGGCAGGGGCTTCCAGGCCATGGGGCTCGCGCCGGGTGACAGCGTCGTTCTGTTGCTGCCCAACGGGATCGACCTCGTGTCTGTCTACTTCGGAGCGTTCCAGACCGGGCTGTACGTCGTGATGGCGAACTGGCACCTGGTCGGCGCCGAGGTGGCGTACCTCGTCGAGGACAGCGGCGCCAAGGCGTTCGTCGCGCACGAGCGGTTCGCCGAGACCGCCGCGGATGCGCTGTCCCGCACCGGGGTCATCGGGTTCGCGGTCGGTGACGTGCCGGGATTCGCGCCGCTGTCGGCGCTCGGCGCGGGTGAGACGGGGCGGCCCGACGTGCGCACGGCGGGGTCGCCGATGCTGTACACGTCGGGTACGACCGGCAGGCCCAAGGGCGTGCGGCGGCCGTTGACGGGCGCCGACCCGGACGTCGTGCCGCCGGCCGCGTCGTGGTTCTTCGGGATCTTCGGGCTCGGCCCGTTCGACGGGCACGTGCACATCTGCGGTTCGCCGCTGTACCACACAGCGGTGCTGAACTTCGTCGCCAACTCGATCCAGCTGGGGCACACCGCGGTGCTGATGGACCGCTGGCGGCCGGAGGAGATGCTGCGGCTCATCGAGAAGCACCGCGTCACGCACAGCCACATGGTCCCGACCCAGTTCCACCGATTGCTGGAACTTCCGGAGGACGTCCGGTCACGCTACGACGTCTCCTCGCTGCGCTGCATGATCCACGGCGCTGCGCCGTGCCCGCCGGAGGTCAAGCGGCGGATGCTCGACTGGTGGGGCCCGGTGGTGACCGAGTACTACGCGGCCACCGAGGGCGGCGGGACGGCGATCTCGGCGGAGGAGTGGCTGCGGAAGCCGGGGTCGGTCGGGAAGGCGTGGCCGGGTTCGGTGGTGGCGGTCCTCGACGACGACGGCGAGCCGGTGCCGACCGGGACCCCCGGCCTCGTGTACATGCGAATGGGTGACTCCACGTTCGAGTACCACAAGGACGAGGCCAAGACCCGCGCCGCGCGTGTCGGCAACCTGTTCACGCTGGGGGACATCGGCTACCTCGACGAGGACGGGTACCTGTACCTCTGCGACCGCAAGGCCGACATGATCATCTCCGGCGGCGTGAACATCTACCCGGCGGAGATCGAGAACACGCTGGCCGTGCACCCGAAGGTGGCGGACGTGGCGGTCTTCGGCGTCCCGAACGACGACTGGGGCGAGGAGATCAAGGCGGTCGTGCAGCCGGTCGACGGGGTGACGCCGGGCCCGGAGCTGACGGAGGAACTGCTGACGTTCGCAGCGGAACGGCTGGCGAAGTTCAAGCTGCCGAGGTCGGTCGACTACGCGGAGGAGCTGCCGCGCGACCCGAACGGCAAGCTGTACAAGCGAAAGCTGCGAGACCCGTACTGGGCGAATCGCGAACGGGCGATCTGAGGGGCCGGCCTCCGGCCCCCGATCACCAGCCTACGGCAGGGGACCGACAGTGACGGCCGTGCGTGGGCGGGGCTGTGGACAACCCGTGCGGCTGTGGACAACCACGCCTCCGCTGCCCGTGGCGGCCCGATCTTGTCAGTGAGGGCCACTACGCTGGATTCCGGGGGCCGGAGGCTGTCCTGGGGCGGGCTGTTGCGCCGGTGGCTGGGATTCTTCGTGGTTGTGAACCGGGTGGTTCCCGGGGTCGGTCGCCGCCTGAGGGGCGCTGGTGTGGTTACTGCGGTGGCTGGGAGGTTACGGGCGGTTGTGGCTCGTTCCGGGGTCGGTCGCCGTTGGGGGTCGTGGTGCGCACGCAGTCGCTGCGATGGCTGGGAAGTTGGGTGGTTGTGGACCGGCTGGCTCTGGGGGTCGGTCGCCTCCTTGGAGGTGGTGGTGCGCGGGCAATGCTGCGGTGGTTGGGAGATTGCGGGTAGCTGTGGATCGATTGGCTCTGGGGGTCGCCAGTTGGGGGTGGTGGTGCGCAGGCGGTCGCTGCGGTGGTTGGGAGGTTGCTGCGGTGGCCGCTTGTGCCGGGGTTTGATCGCCGCATGAAGGTGGGGGTACGCGAGGAATTGCTGCGGTGTTGGGAGATTGGGGGCGTTCCGGGTCCGGTAGCCGACTGGAGGTGGCTGTGCGCGGCAATCGCTGTGTTGGCCGGGACTGCGCACCGGCTCGTTCCGGTGCGGTGAGCGCTGGAAGGTGGTTGTCCACAGGCGGTTGCCGCGGTGGGCGGGATCGTCGGTGGTCGCGGGTAGGCTGGATTCCGGGGGCCGGAGGCCATCCCTGGGACGGTTCTTCGCGGGTGGTTGTGTTGGGCTGCCAGTGGCCGGGCCGGTGGTTTCGGGGGCCGCGACGGTCGGGCTACCCGGGTTGCTCTGGTCCTGATGGCGAGTTGTCCACAGGGCGGTGGCGTGGTCGCCGGGATTGTCGGTGGTCGTGACTACGCTGGATTCCGGGGGCCGGAGGGCGCCCGGCGTCGCGGAGCCGGCTACCGGCCCTCGAACCTTGGCGGGCGTTTCTCGGCGAACGCCTTGGGGCCCTCCTTGGCGTCCGCGCTCGCGAACACCCGGAGTCCGATCTCGGCATCCAGCCGGAACGCGTCGTTCTCGTGCATGCCCTCGGTCTCGCGGATCGTGCGGAGGATTGCCTGCACGGCTAGCGGGCCGTTGGCGGCGATCGCGTGGGCGATCTCCATGGCCTTCGCCAGGGCCTGGCCGTCCGGGACGACGTGGCCCACGAGCCCCACGCGCAGTGCCTCCTCGGCGCGGATGTGCCTGCCCGTGAGCAGGAGGTCCGCCGCCACCGTGTACGGGAGTTGCCTCGGGAGCCGGACCGCCGAACCGCCCAGGGGGTAGAGGCCCCAGCGTGGCTCCGACACGCCGAAACGTGCGCTCTCGCCGGCGACGCGGATGTCCGTGGCCTGCAGGATCTCCGTCCCGCCCGCGATGGCTGGGCCCTCGACCGCCGCGATCAGCGGCTTGGTCAGGCGGCGCCCCTTGAGCAACGGCTCGATGACCGCCGCGTCGAACTGGGTTTCGCCTGGGTGGTTGGTGGTCATCGCCTTCAGGTCGGCGCCCGCGCAGAACGCGCCGCCGGCTCCGGTCAGTACGCAGGCGCGCACGGTCGGGTCCTCGTCGACGCGGTCCCACGCCTCGCGCATGATCTTCAGCATCTCGCCGGAGAGCGCGTTCCGGGCGGCCGGGCGGTTCATCGTCACGACCAGCACGTGCTCGTCCTGTTCGACGAGGCAGTCCGCCATCGAATTCACCTCCGGCTGGGGCATTGCCAGGAACGATAACACGTTCTAGTTTGGTTCCGTGGCCCTCAACATCGCGGACCTCTTCGAGCATGCCGTCGACGCCTTTCCCGACCGGATCGCGATCGCGTGCGGCGACCGCGCGGCGACCTTCGCCGAACTGGAGGGGCGTGCCAACCAACTGGCCCATCACCTGGCGGAACAGGGCATCGGGCGCGGCGACCACATCGGTCTCTACAGCCGCAACTCCATCGAGGCGATCGAGACGCTGCTCGCCGCGTACAAGCTGCGCGCGGTCACGGTCAACGTGAACTACCGCTACGTCGAGAACGAGTTGCGGTACCTCTTCGACAACGCGGACCTCGTCGCCGTCGTCCACGAGCGCCGCTACTCGGACAAGGTGGCCGCGGTCCTGCCCGGCACCCCGGGGGTGCGGCACACGATCGTCGTCGAGGACGGGACCGACCTGCCGAGCGACAGCGTGGGGTACGAGAGCGCGCTCTCCGCGCAGTCCGCGGCGCGGGACTTCGGGGAACGCAGCCCCGACGACCTGTACATCCTCTTCACCGGCGGCACCACCGGCTACCCGAAGGGCGTGATGTGGCGCCACGAGGACGTGTGGCGCACCCTCGGCGGCGGCATCGACTTCTACACCGGCGAGGCGCTCCCCGACGAGTGGGCCCAGTCGCAGCGCGGCCGCGAGTCCGGCGGCATGACGCGCCTGCCGTGCGCGCCGCTGATCCACGGCGCCGCGCAGTGGGCGACGCTCCCGGCACTGTTCTCCGGCGACACCGTGGTGCTGCTGCCGCAGTTCGACCCGCACGAGGTGTGGAAGGCGATCGACCGGCACCAGGTCCGGATCGTCACCATCGTCGGCGACGCCATGGCGCGGCCGCTGCTCGCCGCCTACCAGGAGGGCGACTACGACGCGTCCTCGGTGATCGCGTTCTCCAGCCACGCGGCGCTGTTCTCGCCGTCGGTGAAGGAGGAGATCCTCGAGGCCCTGCCGAACGCGGTCATCACCGACGCCATCGGGTCGTCGGAGAGCGGGTTCCAGGGCATGGGCGTGATCCTCAAGGGCAGCAAGCCGAGCGCGGGCGGGCCCAGGGTGAACGGCGGCCCGAAGACGATCGTGATCGACGACGACAACCGCAGGGTCGATCAGCCGGGGCAGATCGGCAGGCTCGCGCGCGGCGGGCACGTGCCGCTCGGCTACTACAAGGACCCCGAGAAGACCGCGTCGATCTTCGTCGAGGTCGACGGGGAACGCTACGTCGTGGCGGGCGACTACGCGCGGCTCGAGGAGGACGGCACGATCACGCTGCTCGGCCGCGGCAACGTCTCGATCAACACGGGCGGGGAGAAGGTGTTCCCCGAGGAGGTCGAGGCCGCGCTGAAGTCCTATGAGGACGTGTTCGACGTGCTCGTCGTCGGCGTGCCGGACGATCGGCTCGGGCAGCGGGTCGCGGCGCTCGTGCAGCCGTGGGAGGGCCGCGAGATCGACTTCGCCGCGCTGGACGCGCACGTGCGGGAGCGGCTCGCCGGCTACAAGACGCCACGCAGCGTGTGGATCGTCGATCAGGTCGGCCGCGCCCCGAGCGGGAAACCGGACTACCCCTGGGCGAAGAAGTACACCGAGGAGCACGAACCCATGTGGCAGGCGGCCAATGTCGGGGTCTGAGGCGCTGTGCGAGCGGCTGGGCATCCAGCACGCGATCTTCGGGTTCACCCCGTCCGAGCACGTGGCCGCGGCCATCAGCAGGGCGGGCGGGCTCGGGGTGCTCGGGTGCGTGCGGTTCAACGACCCGGCCGACCTCGACGCCGCGCTGTCCTTCATGGACGAGAACACCGACGGCCGTCCGTACGGTGTGGACATCGTGATGCCCGCGAAGGTCCCCACCGAGGGCACGCCGAAGGACCTGTCCGCGCTGGTTCCCCAGGGCCACAAGGAGTTCGTCGAGCGGACGCTGCTCAAGCTCGGGGTGCCGCCGCTGTCGGGTGGCTCCGCGGGTGACGCGGGTGTGCTCGGCTGGCTGCACTCCGTCGCGCGGTCGCACGTGGACGTCGCGCTGGGACACCGCATCGCGCTGATCGCCAACGCGCTCGGTTCGCCGCCGGTGGACGTCATCGAGCGGGCGCACGCGGCCGGGGTGCCGGTCGCCGCGCTCGCGGGCACCGCCGCGCACGCCAGGCGACATGTCGACAACGGCGTCGACATCGTGGTGGCGCAGGGCTACGAGGCGGGCGGGCACACCGGTGAGATCGCGTCGATGGTGCTGGTGCCCGAGGTCGTGGACGCGGTCGGGGAGCGCGTTCCCGTACTGGCCGCGGGCGGGATCGGCAGCGGCCGGCAGGTGCTCGCCGCGCACGCGCTCGGCGCGTCGGGCGTGTGGATGGGCTCGTACTGGCTCACCACCGCCGAGTACCGGTTGTCGGAGACCGCCATCCAGACCGCGCTCGTGCGCGCGACCTCGAGCGACACCGTCCGGTCGCGGATCTACACCGGCAAGCCCGCGCGGCTGCTGAAGAACAAGTGGACACAGGCGTGGGCCGAACCGGACGCGCCGGAACCGCTGCCGATGCCGCTGCAGAACATGCTCGTCGGCGAGGCGCACCTGCGGATGTCGAAGGGCGGCGACCCGGACGTGGTCGCGATGCCCGTCGGGCAGATCGTGGGGCGGATGAACGAGGTCCGCCCGGTCGCGGAGGTCATGGCGAGCCTCCTCGCCGAGGTGGAGGAAGCGCGGGCCAGACTGAAGGCGTGAGCATCAGGACGCTGTCTTCCCGGATCGTGTACGAGAACCCGTGGCTGACGCTGCGCGAGGACGAGATCGAGCACCCGGACGGGACGCGTGGCATCTACTCGGTGGTCGACAAGCCGGACTTCGCGCTGGTGCTGCCGTACGAGAACGACGGCTTCCACCTGGTCGAGGAGTACCGGTACCCGCTGGGTGAGCGGCGCTGGTGCTTCCCGCAGGGCGCGTTCCCGCAGGGTGTCACGGGCACGCCCGAGGAGCTCGCGGCCGCCGAGCTGGGCGAGGAGACGGGCCTGACCGCCGGTGCGTACGAGCGCCTCGGGTACCTCAACTGCGCGCACGGCATCTCCGGCCAGGGTTTCCATGTGTTTCTGGCGACGGACCTGACACCCGGTGAGCCGCGCCGCGAGGTGACCGAACAGGACATGCGGCAGGACTGGTTCCCGCGCGCCGAGGTGGAGCGGATGCTGCGCGACGGCGTGATCACCGACGACTCGTCGCTGGCCGCGTACCTGCTGTTCACCATGCGGCGGCCGGTGTGAGGCAGCTGTCGTCGCGCCTGGTGTACGAGAACCGGTGGCTGTCGCTGCGCGAGGACCTGGTCGTGCGTGCGGACGGCGCGCAGGGCATCTACTCGGTGGTGGACGCGAAGGACTTCGCGCTGGTCCTGCCGTTCGAGAACGACGGGTTCCACCTGGTCGAGCAGTACCGGTACCCGGTGGGCGCGCGGTCGTGGGAGTTCCCGTCGGGGTCGTTCCCGGCCGGTGTGACGGGCACGCCGGAGGAGCTGGCGGCGGCCGAGCTGCGGGAGGAGACCGGGCTGACGGCCGCCGGGTTGACGCGCGTCGGCTACCTCCACCCGGCGAACGCCCTGTCCGGGCAGGGCTGCCACGTGTTCCTGGCGACGGACCTGACGCCGGGCAGGCCGGAGCGGGAGGCCACCGAGCAGGACATGCGGCAGCAGTGGTTCCCGCGCGCCGAGGTGGAGCGGATGCTGCGCGATGGCGTGATCACGGACGGCCCGTCGATCGCGGCGTACCTGTTGTTCACGCTGCGGACCTGACGTACACCACCTGGTGTACGCGCAAGTGCGTCCCCGGGGACGACGTGCGGGCGCGCGTCCGGCGACAGGCTCGGTCGCATGATCCTCACCGTCAGCGGCGCGTGCGCCGCCCTCGCGGCGCTGCTCTGCGTCGACCTGCTGAACCTCGACCACGCCGTGCTCGACCCCGTCGCGCACATGGCGAGCTACTTCGTCCACGCCCGCGCCGGCTGGCTGATCACGGTTGTCGGGCTCGGGTGCGCGCTCGCCGCGTTCGCCGTCGTGCCCCGTCTGCGGCGCGGGCCCGCGATCGCCGTCGCCGTGTTCGGCGCCGGGTTGCTCGTCGCCGGGGTCGTGCCCACCCAGGCGTACGGCGACTGGTCCGGCCCGTCCGCCGCGACGGTCGTGCACGGGCTGGGCGGCTGGCTCGCGTTCCTCGCGCTGCCGGTCGCGGCGTGGCTGGCGCGGCGGGACGTGCCGTGGTGGCCGGGGCTGGTGTCTGCCGGGCTCGTCGTGGTCCTCGCCGTCGGGACCGTCGAGGTGATGGACGGGCCCGACCACCTCGGGCATGTGCTTGGGTTGGCCGAACGGCTCATGATCGTGGCGGACCTGGGCTGGCTGGTGCTGTGCGCGGCGGCCACGCGCGGGAGGAGGGCGTGATGCGGGCGCTCGACATCGCCCTCGGCGCGGCCACCGCGGCCGCCGTGGTCGTGGGGACCGCGCTGGCCGGGGAGCCGGTGACCTACGGCGGCACCGTGCCGCTCGCCGTCGCGCTCGGGGGCGCGCTGCTGTTCCGGCGGCGGTGGCCGGTGCACGTGCTGGTCGCGTCGGTCGTGGTGCTGTGCGGGTTCGGCGGCTCGGACCTGGGCGCGCCGGGGTTCGTGTGGCCGGTGACGGTCGCGTACGCGGGCGCCGTCCTCGCCGGCGAGCCGCGGTGGGCGATCGGGGTCGGCGTGGCGAACCTCGGGGTGCTGGCGGCGTTCGCGGCGAGCCCCGCCCAGCTCGGCGGCGAGGCGTTGTGGCTGGTCGCGGTGCTGGCGGCGGCGCAGGCCTACGTCGGAACGCGCCGGACCGCGGCGCTCGCCGAACGCGGCCGCGCGGCGGAGGAGCGGCTGGTGGTGGCGCGGGAGCTGCACGACATCGTCGCGCACACCCTCGCGGTCGTCGGGATCCACCTGAACGTCGTCGCCGACACCCTCGACGACGATCCCGCCGAGGCGCGGGAGGCGCTGCGGCTGGCGCAGTCGGTGCGCGGGCAGGCGATGGCCGACCTGCGGTCGCTGATCGACGTGCTGCGCACCGGCCCGCACGTCCCCGACCTGCGCGAACTGGTCGAGCGCACGGGCTTGCCGGTGCGGCTCGACGGGGACCTGTCCGGCCTGCCCGCGCCGGTCGCGATGACGGTGTTCCGGGTGGTGCAGGAGGGCCTGACGAACGTGCTGAAACACGCGCGGGCGTCGTCCGCGGTGGTGACGGTCACGCGCGACGACGACGCGGTGACGGTGTCGGTCGTCGAGGACGGGCGGGGCGGCACGCCGGGCGAGGGTGGCGGGCACGGGCTCGCCGGGATGCGGGAGCGGGTGGCCGCGCACGGCGGGACGCTGACCGCCGGGCCGGTCGAGGGCGGGTTCGCGCTGAGTGCGAGGCTGCCGCTGCCATGATCACCGTGTTGCTGGCCGACGACCAGGCGCTCGTGCGCGCGGGCTTCCGCAGCCTGCTGCGCCGGGAGCCGTTCCGGGTGGTCGCCGAGGCCGCGACCGGCGACGAGGCGGTGCGGGCCGCGCGGGCCCACCAGCCGGACGTGGTGCTGATGGACACCCGCATGCCAGGGCTGGACGGCATCGCGGCGACGGCGAGGATCGTCGCCGAACGGCCCGCGTGCCGGGTGATCATCCTGACGACGTTCGAGACGGACGAGCACGTGTTCGCGGCGCTGCGGGCCGGGGCGAGCGGGTTCCTCACCAAGGAGGTCGAGCCGCGCGACCTGCGGCGGGCGATCTCGGCGGTGGCGTCGGGGGATGCGCTGCTGTCGCCGAGCGTGACGCGGCGGGTGGTGTCGGCGCTGGCGCACCGGCCGGTGGCACGCGCCGTGCCGGCGGTGACGGAGCTGACGGCACGGGAGGCCGAGGTCGTGCGGTTGGTGGCGGAGGGGCTCGACAACGCCGGGGTCGCGGAGCGGCTGGTGATCAGCCCGCTGACGGCGAAGACGCACGTGACGCGCGCGTTGTCGAAGCTCGGGTTGCGGGATCGGGTGCAGTTGGTGATCTGGGCGTATGAGACCGGGCTGGTTCAGCCTGGAGGTTGACGGGTGTGTCCGGTGCCGCCGGATGGGCGGGCCTTGGCGGATCGGGCGCGCAACCCAGCGTGCCGGGCGCGCAGCGCCCGGCCCTCGCAAGGGGGGCGAAGCCCCCAACACCCACTGAGGGGGTGCCTGCCATCCCGTCGACCTGGCGAAGCCCGATCACACCGGGTCAAGGGGGCCCGAAGCTCAACGCGCCCACGTGCCCAAGGCCGCCGGGCCCCCTTGACCCGGTGTGATAGCCCGGCGGGAGGTCGACGGGATGGCAGGCACCACCACGGACAGCAGTCCTTGCCAACCCAACCCCGTGCAGGACCCGCCGCCATCCCGGAGACCAGCCCGTCCGGCGAGGACCCCCCGGAGGGAAAACCCAGGCAAGGCACACCACAAACCCCGGGCACACGAATCGCCACAACGGCGCTGACCTGCGAAAACGCCCCGCCCAGTACGTACGTGAACCCCCACCCATTCCCGGGGGGCCACCCGCCATGCCAGTCTACCGGTGCCCACCGACAATTCCAGGGCGCGGCGCGAAACTGTGGACAACTCTGTCGGCTGTGGACAACTGCGGGCACAAAAAAGGGGGCCGGCATCAAGCCGGCCCCTTTCCCGTTGGCTCAGCCGCTCTTGCGGCGGAACGTGCGCTTCGCGGCCGCGGGGCCGTGGGCGTTGTCCACCTTGGAGCGGGCGTCCGCGTGTTCCTGGCCCTTGCGGTTCTGCGCCTGCTTGCGCTCCAGGGCCGCGCGGAAAGCGGCCTTCACATCCTCCTGCTGGGGCTCTGCCTCTGCGGATTCGGGTGTGGCCGCGGGTTCCGATTTGTCAGGCATGCGCTCAGGGTCGCACGGACCGGGCACCCCAGTCGAGCCGGATAGGGTCGCTCGACGGTGTCAGCGGTTCGAACTCCAGCTCGGGCCCCGGGCGCCACCACACGGTGTCCGGCGTGCGCCAGCGCTGCGCCGACAACGTCCGCTTCAGCACCTTGTACGTCGCCGTTCGCGGGAGGCGGGCCGTGATGCGGACGAACCTGGGGACCTGCTTCGGGCCCAGGTCGGGCTGGGCCGACAGGAACGCCGCGAACTCGTCCGGGTCGAAGTTGTCGCGCATCACCAGCGCCGCCATCACCTGGTCGCCCGTCGCCGGGTCCGGGACGGCGTACACCGCGGCCTCGGTGACCGACGGGTGGCGCAGCAGGATGCGTTCGATGGGTGCGGTGCCGAGGTTCTCGCCGTCCACGCGCAGCCACTCGGACGTCCGGCCGACGAAGTACAGCCAGCCGTCCTCGTCGTGGTGGACGAGGTCGCCGCTCCAGAACTTGCCGTCCCGCACGCGGTCGGCGTCCGCGGCCGAGTCGCGGTAGTAGCCCGCGAACTGGCCCGCGCCGGACGTGTTCACCAGCTCGCCCACCTCACCGGGGGCGCACGGCCTGCCCGTCGACGGGTCGAGCACCGCCAGCGGCGGTGCCAGGTGACCGAGCGAGCCCGGCGGGGTGCCCGGCGGCCGGGGCACGACGATGCCGCCCTCCGTGGAGCCGTACGCGTCCACCACCTGGCAGCCGAAGCGCTTCGCGAACGCCTCGACGTCCCTCGGGTTGGCCTCGTTGCCGAACATCACCTTCAGCGGGTTGTCCGCGTCGTCCGGCTTCTCCGGTGTGGACAGCACGTAGGAGAGCGGTTTCCCGACGTAGTTCGCGTACGTCACCGCGTAGTCCCGGACGTCCGCGAGGAAGCCCGACGCCGAGAAGCGGCGCCGCAGCGCGATGCGGGCGCCCGCCGCCAGGCCGACGGCCCAGCCCGCGATGATCGCGTTCGAGTGGAACATCGGCATCGACACGTACGTGGTGTCGCCGGGGCCCAAGCCGTACCGCTCGGCCAGCATCCTGCCGGGGCCCGCGATCTTGCCGTGGGTGCAGCGCACCGCCTTCGGTTCGCCGCTGGTGCCGGACGTGAAGATCAGCATCAGCAGGTCGTCCCGCGTGGCGGGCACGGCCTCCAGCGGCGAGTACTGGTGGCGGTACGCGGTGACGTGCCACGCCGCCGAGTCCACGTCCAGCACCCGCGCGCCGATGTCCAGGCCCTGCAACAACTCCACGTACCGGCTGTCGGTCAGCACGACCTGGCAGTCGGCGAGCTTGATGTCCCGCACGAGCGCCTCGCCGCGCCTGCTCGTGTTCAGGCCGACGACCACCGCGCCCGCGAGCGCGGCGCCGCCGAGCAGGAACGAGAACTCCGGGACGTTGTCCATCAGGACGCCGATGTGGAACGGCCCCGGGCGCCGCAGCGACCGGAGCAGCGCCGCCCGGTCCGCGCACTCCCGCAGGTGCTCCGCCCACGTCCACTGCCGGTCCTCGAACACGAGGCCGGGGTTCGCATCGTCCGCGCGGGCGAGCAGCAGCTCGGTGACAGTGGGGACCGGATCCCCCGGCGCGGTCATGCGTAACCTCCTCAGGCCGGCTCCGCGGCCAGTGCGTTACCGATGCGGCGCAGCTGCGTGGTGGCGCCGCCAAGACTGAACTCGATGCGTTTCGTGGCCACAAAATATCGATGCAACGGGTAGTCCACGTCAATACCCACACCGCCGTGGATGTGCACCGCGGCATGGGCTATGCGGTGGCCGCCGTCCGCCGCCCAGAACTTCGCGGTCGCGATCTCATTGTGGGCAGCGAGATTTTTGGACAGTCGCCAAGCGGCCTGCCACAGTGTCAACCGGATCGCCTCCGCGTCGATGTAGCAGTCGGCGAGCCGCTGGCCCACTGCCTGAAATGTCGCGATTGGGCGTTCAAATTGCACTCTGCTACTTGCGTACCGGGCCGTCATCTGCAGACATTCCGTCGAAACGCCTGCTTGGAGCGCGCACAGTCCGACCGTGCCCCGGGTCGTGAGCCAGTCGACGACGGCCGCGCCGCCGCCCGGTTCGCCGAGCACGCGGTCGTCGTCGAGCACCACGTCGTCCAGTTCGAGGACCGCCTCGGCGTCGCCGTCGACGATCTGCTGGCGCCGGACGGACACCCCGGAATCCGCCGGAGTGACAAGGAACACAGTCAGTCCGAGTGCCGTTTCCGCGGGCACCAGAAACAGATTCGCCAACGGACCGGCTTGCACAGCGACTTTTGAACCGTGCAGATGCCATTGTGCAGATGCACTTGCACGGTTGCCGGTCGTCGTCGGCCGCGCGGGGTCGTCACCGACCTCTTCGGACAGAGCCGCCGTCAGCACCAGTTCGCCCGCCGCGGCGGGCGCCGCCCACGCGGTCCGCTGGGCGTCCGTGCCGAACTCGGCGATCGCCGACGCCGACTGGACGATCGAGCACAGGTACGGCACCGGCGCGACCGCCCGGCCCAGCTCCACGAGCACCGCGCACTGCTCGAGCAGCCCGAGCCCGCTGCCGCCGACCGTCTCCGGCAGGGCCGCCGACAGCACGCCCGCCGTGGCCAGGTCCGTCCACAGTGCACGGTCGAACCGGTCGCCGCCGGCCTCGACCTCGGCGAGCCTGGCCGGCGTCAGGCGGTCCGCCAGGATAGTCCTGGTCAGTCCGGCCAGTTCCCGGCCCTCGTCAGGGAAGGAGAAGTCCACGGGAGATCACCTCTTCGCCGGGGGCAGGCCGAGGCCGACGGCCGCCACGATGTCGCGTTGCACCTCGTTGGTCCCGCCACCGAACGTCAGGATCAGCGACGCCCGGTGCATCCGTTCGACCCGGCCGCGCAGCAGGGCGCCCGGCGAACCGGCCCGCACGTACGCCTGCGGGCCGAGCACCTCCATCAGCAGCCGGTACGCCTCGATCGCGAACTCGGTGCCGAACACCTTGGTCGCCGACGCGTCGGCGGGGCTGAGCCCCTTGTCGACGCCCCAGGCGATCTTCCAGTTGATCAGCTTCAGGAACTCGGCCTTCGCGTGCACGCGTGCCAGGTGGATCTGCACCCACTCCTGGTCGATCACCCGGCGGCCGTCCGGGAGTTTCGTCGCCTGCGCCCACTCCCGCACCTCGCGCAGCGCCTCGCGGACGGGCGCCGACGACGTCAGGGCCACGCGTTCGTGGTTGAGCTGGTTGGTGATCAGCGGCCAGCCGCGGTTCACCTCCCCGACCAGCGCGTCCGCGGGCACGCGGACGTCGGAGTAGTAGGTGGCGCTGGTGGTCGGCCCGGACACCGTGCGGACCGGCGTCCACGAGAACCCCTCGGCGTCGGTCGGGACGATCAGGATCGACAGGCCCTTGTGCTTCGGCGCGTCCGGGTCGGTGCGGCACGCGAGCCACACGTAGTCGGCGTAGGAGATCAGCGACGTCCACATCTTCTGGCCGTTGACCACCCAGTCGTCACCGTCGCGCACGGCCCGGGTCCGCAGTGACGCGAGGTCCGTGCCCGCCTCCGGTTCGGAGTAGCCGATCGCGAAGTGCAGCTCGCCGGAGGCGATCCTCGGCAGGTAGAACCGCTTCTGCTTTTCGGTCCCGAACCGCATGATCGTCGGCCCGACCGTGTTGATCGTCAGGAACGGCACCGGCGCGCCCGCGACGGCCGCCTCGTCGGTGAAGATCAGCTGGTCGATCATGGGCCGGGCCTGCCCGCCGTACTCCGCGGGCCACCCGAGCGCGAGCCAGCCGTCGGCACCCATCTGCCGCACGACCTCCTTGTACACCTCGCCGTCGCCGTAGTCGCCACCGCCGGAGAGCGCTTCCCGGCGCTCGGGTGTCATCAGCGTGGCGAAGTACGCCCGCAGCTCGCGCCGCAGTTCCTCCTGCTCGGGCGTGTACGCGATGTGCATCGGCGCTCCTCGCTACTAGAACACGTTCTAAGAATGTACTAGAGTCCTGGCCAAACGAGGAGGTCCGGCAATGACGGCGGCGGTACTCGACGGGAAGGTCGCGATCGTGACCGGCGCGGGTGCCGGGCTGGGCCGGGCCGAGGCGCTCGCCCTCGCCAGGGCCGGGGCGGACCTCGTGGTGAACGACGTCGCCGGCACCGACGTGGTCGACGAGATCGAGGCCCTGGGCGCCAAGGCGGTGCTCGTGCGCGGCGACGTGTCCGACGCGGACACCGCGACGGCGCTGACGAGCACGGCCGTCGACCGGTTCGGCGGGCTGCACGTGGTCGTCAACAACGCGGGCGTGCTGCGCGACCGGATGCTGTTCAACATGACCGACGACGAGTGGGACCTCGTCGTCCGGGTGCACCTGCGCGGCCACTTCCTCCTGTCCCGCAACGCGGCCGCCTACTGGCGCGGGCACGCGAAGGCGAACGGCGGCACCACCTACGGCCGCGTGGTGAACACCGCGTCCGAGGCGTTCCTGTTCGGGTCCGAGGGCCAGCCGAACTACGCCGCCGCCAAGGCGGGCATCACCGCGCTCACCCTCGCCACCGCACGCGGCCTCGCCCGGTACGGCGTGCGGGCCAACGCCATCTGCCCCCGTGCGCGCACGGCCATGACCGCGGCGGTGTTCGGCGCCGCCCCGGCAGGCGACGACGGCGTGACTGATCCCCTGTCCCCGGACCACGTCGCGCCGCTCGTCGCCTATCTCGCCTCGCCCGCCGCCGACAAGATCAGCGGGCAGGTGTTCGTCGTGTACGGCGGCATGGTCGCCCTGCTCGCGCCGCCGACCGTCGAGGCGCGGTTCGACCACCCGCGGTGGACCCCGGAGGCGCTGGACACCGCGCTCGGGGCGTACTTCGCCGACCGCGACCCGAAGAAGACGTTCGCCGCCACCGACCTCATGTCGCTGGAGGCGGGACGATGACGCTCAGCCTGCTCGCCCGCCGCGACGAGGTGGGCCTCACCGACGGCATGCTGCTGATCGACGGGACGTGGCGGGCAGCGGCGTCCGGCGAGACGTGGACACACGTCCACCCCGCGACCGGCGAGGCCATCGCCGACATCGCGGTCGCCGGGCCGTCCGATGTGGACGAGGCGGTCCGGGCGGCGCGGCGCGCGTTCGACGACGGCCGCTGGCCGGGCACGCGTGCGGGCGAACGCGTCAAGGCACTGCACCGGTACGCGGACCTGTTGCGCGAGCACGCCGACGAGCTGCGTGGCCTGCAGGCGCTCGACAACGGTGTGCCGCTGTCGTTCGGGCCGGTCTACGCCACCTCGGTCGGCGCCGCCGCGGACGCGTTCGACCACCACGCGGGCTGGATCGACAAGATCGGCGGCCAGACGCTCACCCCGTACCAGGGCGGCGACCACCTGGCGATGACGTTCCGCGAACCGGTCGGCGTGGTCGCGGCGGTCCTGCCGTGGAACGGGCCCTTCCTGCTGTACGCGCAGAAGCTCGCGCCCGCGCTCGCCGCGGGCTGCACGGTCGTGGTCAAACCGTCCGAGTACGCCACGTTCTGCGTGCTGCGCATGGTCGAGCTCCTCGCCGAGGCGGGCATCCCGGACGGCGTGGTCAACGTGGTGACCGGACCGGGTGACCCGACCGGCGAGGCGTTGATCACGCACCCGCTCGTCGACAAGGTCAGCTTCACCGGCAGCCGCGCCGTCGGCAAGCGGATCGTCGCCGCCTCGGCCGGCACGCTCAAGCGGGTGTCGCTCGAGCTCGGCGGCAAGAGCCCGACGCTCGTGTTCCCGGACGCGCCGGACATCGGCCTCGCCGCGATGACCACCATGGGCACCGTCACCATGGGACTGTCCGGACAGGCCTGTGTCGCGCACACCAGGGCGCTCGTGCACCGGGACGTCCACGACCAGTTCCTCGGCGCCGCCGAGATGATGGCGGGCGCGATCACCTACGGCGACCCGTTCGAGGCGGCCACGCTGGCCAGTCCGCTGATCAACACCAAGCAGCTCGACCACGTCCTGGGACTCATCGCCCGCGGCAAGGAACAGGGCGCGCGGGTCGTGTGCGGTGGCGAGCGGGTCGAAGGTGACCTGGCGGCCGGCAACTTCGTGCGGCCGACGATCTTCGCCGACGTCGACAACGGCATGGACATCGCGCGGCAGGAGGTCTTCGGGCCGGTCCTCGCGGTGCTCCCGTTCGAGACCGAGGACGAGGCCGTCGCGATCGCCAATGACACAGAGTACGGTCTCGGTGCCGGTCTGTACACGACGGACGCGCGGCGGGCCTTCCGGCTGGCGCGGCGGCTGCGCGCGGGCACGGTCGGCATCAACGGGTTCCAGGTCGAGCCGCACCTGCCGTTCGGCGGCTTCAAGCAGTCCGGCCTCGGACGCGAGGGCGGGCGGAGCGCGTTCGAGGCGTACACGGAACTGAAGACGGTCCTGATGCCACTCGGCGAGGAGTTGATGTGACATGGGTCGGCTGACCGGGAAGGTCGCGCTGATCACCGGCGCCGCGGGCGGGCAGGGCGCGGCTGCCGCGCGCCGGTTCACCGAGGAGGGTGCCCGGGTCGTCGTCGCGGACGTGAACGACGAGCTGGGCAAGGAGTTCGCGGCGGAGATCGGCGCGCACTACCTGCACCTGGACGTGTCGGCCGAAGACGAGTGGACGGCCGGGGTCGAGGAGGTCGTCGCGACCTACGGCCCGCCGACCGTGCTCGTGAACAACGCGGGCATCCTGCACTTCGCGTTGCTGACCGAGACCGCGCTCGCGGACTACCTGCGCGTGATCCAGGTGAACCAGGTCGGCTGCTTCCTCGGCATGAAGACCGTGGCACCGCTGATGGTCGAGGCGGGCGGCGGCTCCATCGTCAACGTGTCCTCTGTGGAGGGTTTGGCGGCGACACCGGCGCTGACCGCGTACACCGCGAGCAAGTTCGCGGTGCGCGGCATGACGAAGGTGGCGGCGCTGGAGCTGGCGCGCAAGGGCGTGCGGGTGAACTCCGTGCACCCCGGCGCGATCGAGACCGGCCTGCTGCCGACCGCGCTCGGCGGGCAGCCCGTCGACCTGACCTACGTCGGCAAACGGGTGCCGATGAAGAGAGTGGGCCAGCCGCCCGAGATCGCCGAGCTGGTGCTGTTCCTGGCGAGCGACGAAAGCTCCTACTGCACGGGCGCCGAGTTCGTGGCGGACGGGGGTGTGACCGCGGCCCATTCTTTGTCGAGTTTCGGGTAACCGCAACGGTTCCGGGTCGTTGTACCTCACGGGTGATGGCACATGAGCATTGACGCTGGACGTCCTGCGCCCGTGCGCGGGCTCGCACAGGTCGGGCGCATGTCGACGCTCGCCTGGGAGGTCGCGAAGTACACGCCCCGGCGACCGTTTCAGTGGCGTGAGCTCATCCAGCAGTGCTGGTTCTTCGCGAGCGTCACGATCCTGCCCACCGCGCTGGTGTCGATCCCGTTCGGCGCGGTCATCGCGTTGCAGCTCGGCTCGCTGACCCAGCAGATCGGCGCGCAGTCGTTCACGGGCGCGGCGAGCGCGCTCGCGATCGTCCAGCAGGCGTCGCCGTTGATCACCTCGCTGCTCGTCGCCGGTGCCGGCGGGTCGGCCATGTGCGCGGACATCGGGTCGCGGACCATCCGCGAGGAGATCGACGCGCTCGAAGTCCTCGGCGTGTCACCGGTCCAGCGCCTGATCGTGCCGCGGGTGCTCGGCATGATGATCGTCGCGGTGCTGCTCAACGGGCTCGTCAGCGTGGTCGGTGTCGCGGGTGGCTACTTCTTCAACGTGGTGATGCAGGGCGGCACCCCGGGCGCGTACCTGGCGTCGTTCAACGCGCTCTCGCAGCTGCCGGACCTGTGGGTGAGCGAGATCAAGGCGGTGCTGTACGGGTTCGTCGCCGGCATCGTCGCCGCCTACCGCGGGCTCAACCCCGGGCGCGGGCCCAAGGGTGTCGGGGACGCGGTGAACCAGACGGTCGTGATCACGTTCCTGCTGCTGTTCCTCATCAACGTGGTGATCACCGGGATATACCTGCAGATCGTCCCGCCGAAGGGGATGTAGATGGCCACAGTGGACATCCCGCCGAAGGTGCCGCGACGGCTCGTGGTCGCCGCGAAGCAGCCCGCCGACGGGCTCGCCACGCTGGGTCAGCAGCTCGCGTTCTACGTCCGCGTCCTCGCCTGGGTGCCGCGCACGCTCGCGCACTACCCGCGGGAGATCCTGCGCCTGCTGTCGGACGTGTTCTTCGGGTCCGGCGCGCTCGCCGTCATCGGCGGCACGCTCGGCGTGATGATCGGCATGACCGTGTTCACCGGCCTGATCGTCGGCCTGCAGGGGTACTCGGCGCTCAACCAGCTCGGCACGTCCGCGCTGACCGGCTTCATCGCCGCGTACTTCGACACCCGCGAGGTCGCGCCACTCGCCGCCGGGCTCGCGTTGTCCGCCACCGTGGGCTGCGGGTTCACCGCACAGCTCGGCGCGATGCGGATCTCCGAGGAGATCGACGCGCTCGAGGTGATGGCGGTGCCGTCGCTGCCGTACCTGGTGACCACGCGCGTGATCGCGGCGGTCGCGGCCGTGATTCCCCTGTACCTGGTGGGTCTGCTCTCGTCGTACGTGGCGTCGCGGCAGGTGACCGTGTGGTTCTACGGCCAGTCCGCGGGCACCTACGACCACTACTTCCACCTCTTCCTGCCACCGGAGGACGTGCTGTGGTCGTTCCTCAAGGTGATCGTGTTCAGCGTCGTCGTGATCCTCGTGCACTGCTACTACGGCTACACCGCGTCCGGCGGTCCGGCCGGGGTGGGGGTGGCCGTGGGTAGGGCGGTGCGGGCGGCGATCGTGGTGCAGATGCTCCTCGACTTCTTCCTGTCGCTCGCCATCTGGGGCGCGACCACGACCGTGCGGCTGGCGGGGTGACCATGAGCGAACGCCGCCGGTACCAGATCTACGGGCTGATCTTCCTGGTCATCGCCGGGATGTTCGTCGTGCTCTCGATCGCCTTCTACCGCAAGACGTTCACCCCGGTCGTGCCGGTGACGCTCGAAACCGACCACGTCGGCAACCAGCTCCGCGCCGGTGCGGACGTGAAGCTGCGCGGGCTGATCGTCGGCGAGGTGCGCGCGATCCGGCCCGACGGCGACCACGCGGTCCTCGACCTCGCGCTCGACCCGGACCACGTCGGCGCGATCCCCGGCAACGTCACCGCGCGGCTGCTGCCGAAGACGTTGTTCGGCGAGCGGTACGTGGCGCTGCAGACCCCCGCCGAGCCGAGCGGGCGGTTGCGGGAAGGCGCGGTGATCGGGCAGGACCGCACCAGCTCGGCGGTCGAGATCGAGCAGGTGCTCGACAACCTCATGCCGGTGCTGCGGGCCATCCAGCCGGAGAAGCTGTCGTCCACGCTGAACGCGATGGCGACCGCGCTCGACGGGCGCGGCAAGCAGTTCGGCGACACGCTCGTCCAGCTCGGCGACTACCTGACGGAGATCACCCCGTCGCTGCCGGACCTGCGGGCGAACATCCAGCGGCTGTCGACGGTCGCGGACACGTACGCGCAGGCCGGTCCCGAGCTGCTGACCGCCCTGCGGGATCTGACGGTCACCACGCAGACCGTCGTCGAGCAGCGCAGCCGACTGCGGGACCTGTACAGCACGCTGACGAACGCGTCGATCGACCTCGGCGGTTTCCTGGCCGCCAACAAGGACAACATCATCGACCTGGTGAGCGAGTCGGAGTCCACACTGGCCGTGCTGGCGAAGTACGCGCCAGAGTACCCGTGCCTGCTCAAACAGTTGGTCGACGCGATCCCGGCGGCCGACCGGGCGTTCGGCAAGGGCACGGCAACGCCGAACGTCACGAAGGTGACCATCGAGATCACGTCGAGCCGCGGCAAGTACGTGCCGGGCGTGGACACCCCGCGCTACGACGACAAACGCGGACCGCGCTGCTACCCGGTCGCGAAGCCGCCCGCCCGGTTCCCGCAGTACCCCGAGGGCGGGCCGCTCGCCGACGGGTCGTCGAAGCCGCCGCCACCGAAGTCGGACCGGCCGGAGGACTTCCCGAACACGCTGCCGCAGTCGGCCACGACGGCGCAGGTCGCCAACACTCCGCCGGAGCAGGAGCTGATCGCGGCACTCGTCGCGCCGGGCCTCGGGGTGCAGCCGTCGGACGTGCCCGACTGGTCGTCGCTGCTGCTCGGCCCGCTGTTCCGGGGCGTGGCGGTGACGGTGGAATGAGGAACTTCCTGGCTCCCTTGATCAAGATGGCCGTGTTCGCGGTCGTCACCGTCACGCTGACCGCACTGTTGGGCCTCACGATCGCCAACACCACGCTCGGCGCGACCAGTGGGTACGTCGCCCGCTTCACCGACGTCACCGGCCTCAACGAGGGCGACGACATCCGCATGTCCGGTGTCCGGATCGGACAGATCACCGACATCGCGGTCGTGGCCGACAAGTGGGCGGACGTGCGGTTCGACGTCGAGGCGGCACGGCGGCTGCCGAAGTCGGTCACCGCGACCATCAAGTACCGCAACCTGATCGGGCAGCGGTACATCGCGCTCGCCGTCGGGCCCGGCGACACCAACGCGGTGCTGCGGCCCGGCGACACGATCCCGCTCGACCGCACCCAGCCCGCCCTGAACCTGACCGAGCTGTTCAACGGCTTCCAGCCGCTGTTCCAGGCGCTCAAGCCGGACGAGGTCAACAAGCTCGCGGGCGAGTTGATCCAGGTGCTGCAGGGGGAGGGCGGCACGATCGACAGCGTGCTCGCGCACACCGCGTCGCTCGCGACCACGATCGCGGGCAAGGACGAGGTGATCGGGCAGGTCATCGACAACCTCAACACCGTGCTGACCACGGTCAACGAACGCACGACCGAGGTGTCCGGGCTGATCGACCAGCTGCAGCGGCTCGCGTCCGGGCTCGCCGCGCAACGGCAGCCGATCGGCGACGCGATCGGCGCGCTCGGCGACCTGACCGAGTCGACGGCCGGGCTGCTGTCGTCGGTGCGGCCGCCGATCAAGGAGGACATCGCCGCGCTCGGCCGGCTCGCGGGCAACCTCGCCGACCACGGCGACACGGTCGACAAGTTCCTCGCCGGGCTCCCGCACAAGGTGCAGACGATCAGCCGGGTGTCGAGCTACGGCGGTTGGTACAACTACTACCTCTGCAGCATGTCCGGCCGCATCGGCGTGTCGGACCTGGGTGTCTCCGTCGACCTGCCGCTGCTGCCCATCCCCGGCACGCCGCCGGCTGAGAGGTGTCAATGATGAAGCCCCTCAAGGAGCGGGACCCGGCGGCGGTCGGCACGGTGACGATCGTGTTGCTGGTGCTGGGGTTGCTCGTCGCGTTCAACTCCGACGACCTGCCGATCATCGGCGGCGGCACCACCTACACCGCGGAGTTCCGGGAGTCCGCCGGGCTGCGGCCGGGCAACGAGGTGCGGCTGGCCGGCGTGAAGGTCGGCGAGGTGCGGTCCGTGGAGCTGGCACGCAACAAGGTCGTCGTGGACTTCCGCGTGGCCGACGTCAGCCTCGGCGACCGCAGCACGGTGTCGATCCAGATCAAGACCCTGCTGGGCGACAAGTACCTGGCCGTCGAGTCCGCGGGCGGGACACCGCAGAGCGCCGACGACCCCATCCCCGTCGACCGCACGCAGACCCCGTTCGACATCGTCCCGGCGGTGGGGAAGCTGTCGCAGACGGTCGACCGGATCGACACCGAGCAGCTCGCGCAGAGCTTCGAGGTGCTGTCCGACACGTTCGCGAACAGCCCGAAGCACATGAAGGACACGCTGACGGGTCTGTCGCGGTTGTCGTCCGTGTTGTCGTCGCGGGACGAGCAGCTGCGCACCCTGCTCGCCAACACGGCCGGGTTCTCCACGACCGTCGCCGACCGGGACGACCAGTTGAAGAAGCTGTTCGCCGACGCGTCACTGCTGCTCGGCGAACTGCAGCTGCGCCGGGACGCCGTGCACACGCTGCTGACCGGCACCACCATGCTGGCGGGCGAGCTGCGCGGGCTGGTCGCCGACAACCAGAAGCAGCTCAAACCCGCGCTCGACGAGCTGGACCGGGTCACCACGATCCTCGCGAAGAACCAGAAGAACCTGTCGGAGAGCCTGCGGTCGCTGGCGCCGTACGTGCGGACGTTCAACAACGTCGTCGGCAACGGCCGCTGGTTCGAGGGCTACATCTGCGGCCTGCTGCCACCACCGACCAAGATCGGTGTCTTCGACATCAACCCCGAGGGCTGCACGGTGCCGCTCACCCCGGAGGGCCCCCGATGAACGTCCGGGCGATGGTCGAGGAGAGCCGCGCGAGCCGGCGCGCCGCGCTCGTGGTGGTCTACGCGCTCGCGTTGATGCTGATGATCAGCTTCGCGCTCTGGTGGATCACCATGGCGCCGACGGGCACGCGGATCACCGCGTACTTCACCAAGGCGGTCGGCGTGTACCCGGACTCCGAGGTCAAGGTGCTCGGCGTCGGCGTCGGGCGCATCACCGCCGTCACGCCGGAGGGCGACCGGGTGCGGGTCGAGATGACCGTGGACGACGGCGTCGAGATCCCCGCGGCCGCGCAGGCCGTCGTGGTCGCGCCCTCGCTGGTCAGCGACCGGTACGTGCAGCTGACCCCCGCGTACGAGGCCGGCCCGCTGATGGCCGACCGCACGGTCATCCCCCTCGAACGCACCGCGACCCCGGTCGAGCTGGACGACCTGACCGCCAGCGTCAACGACCTCGCGACCGCGCTCGGCCCCAACGGCGCCAACGAGGACGGCGCGCTGTCCGACGTGCTGGACACCGCCGCCGCGAACCTCGCGGGCAACGGGGAGCTGTTCAACAAGACCATCCGGGAGCTGTCCGCCGCGTCGGCCGCGCTCTCCGACTCGCGCGGCGACCTGTTCACCACCGTCGACAACCTCGCCACGTTCACCGAGGCGCTCGCCGAGAGCGACGCGCAGGTCAAGGCGTTCAACGACAAGCTCGCCGACGTGAGCGGCTACCTCGCCGACGACCGCGACGAGCTGGGCACCGCACTGGCCTCGCTCGGGACCGCGCTCACCGACGTGCACGGGTTCATCGCGACCAACAAGGACACCATCAGCTCCAATGTGGACAAACTGACCGGGGTGACGCAGGCGCTCGTCGACCAGCGGGCCGCGGTCGCGGAGATCCTCGACGTGGCGCCGCTCGCCATGTCGAACTTCCTCAACACCTACGACGCCGCGTCCGCGTCGTTCGCGATCCGCGGCAACCTCAACGAGCTGACCTACCCGCCGGTGCTGATGCTGTGCCGCACGCTCGAGGCGTCGACGCCGAAGCAGCTGCCGACGACGCTGACCGACATCTGCGAGCAGCTGGCGCCCTACATCGACGGCACGCTCGGCCTGCCGTCCGCGGCGGAGATCCTCGGCGCGCTGTCGTCGGGCCGGCTGCCGCCGCTGCCGATCCCGATCGTGGACCTGTCCGCCGCGGCCACCGGCGGTGGCCGATGAGATATGTCCTGGTGGCGCTGGCGCTCCTGCTCGCGGGCTGCTCGTCCGGCGGGTTCTCCGGCATGTACCAGATGCCGCTGCCGGGTGGCGCCGACCTCGGCGAGCACCCCTACCGGGTCGTCGCGCAGTTCGGCGACGTGCTCGACCTGGTGCCGCAGGCCGGGGTGAAGGTGCACGACGTCGCGGTCGGCCGCGTCGACAGGATCGAGCTGGCCGAGGACAACAAGACCGCCGTGGTGACGATGCTCGTCAACGGCGACGTGCACCTGCCCGCCAACGCGGTCGCCGAGCTGCGCCAGTCGTCGCTGCTGGGGGAGAAGTTCGTCGAGCTGCGGGCCCCGGAGCGTCCGAAGGGGACACTCCGGGACGGCGCGGTGATCCCCATCGACCGCACCAACCGCAACCCGGAGATCGAGGAGGTCCTCGGCGCGCTGTCGCTGCTGCTCAACGGCGGCGGGATCCGGCAGCTCGCCACGATCGTCGAGGAGGTGAACGCGGCGCTCGACGGCAACGAGCCGGAGCTGCGGGCCACGCTGGCCAACATCGACAAGGTGGTGCGCGTCCTCGACAGCGAGAAGAACAACATCACCAAGGCCATCGACGCGCTCGGCCGCCTGTCCGGCAGGCTCGCCGCGCAGACCGGCGACATCGAGGTCGCGCTCGACAAGCTCGGACCGGGGCTCGCGGTCGTCAACGAACAACGCGACGCGCTCGTCACCATGCTGGGCGCGCTGGAGAACCTGTCGACCGTCGCCGTCGACACCGTCGAGCGCAGCCGCGACGACCTCGTCGACGACCTGAAACTCCTGGCCCCGACGCTGAACAAGCTCGCGGAGGCCGGGGCGGACCTGCCGAACTCGTTGCAGTTCCTCGTGACCTACCCGTTCACCGACTACTTCCTCAACGCGGTCAAGGGCGACTACGTGAACGTGGACGTCAAGTTCGACCTGGACCTGTCGGTGCTGCTGGAGAACCTGGAGAACGCGAGCACACCGGTCATCCCGATCCCCGGGCTGTCGCCCACGCCCGGCCCGGCGCCGTCGGCCGAACCACCACTGCCGGTGCCGACGCTGCCGCAGGTGCCGCGGGGTGAGGTGCCCGGCGGGCTGACCGGGCTGCTCGGCGCGCTGCTGGGGGTGGGTCGCTGATGTTGTTGCGCGGCACCAAGGTCCGGCTGTTCCTGTTCGCGATGATCGCGGTCGTCGGCGTCGTGTACGTCGGCGGCACCTACGCGGGCCTGGACCGGCTGTTCGGCACGCGCGGCTACCGGGTGACCGTGCAGCTCGCCGACTCCGGCGGCATCTTCGCGAACGCCGAGGTCACGTACCGGGGCGTGACCGTCGGCCGGGTCGAACGCCTGACGCTCGCCGACGACGGCGTGGACGTCGTGCTGGACATCGAGGACGACGCGCCGCCGATCCCCGCCGACACGCGGGCCGTCGTCGCGAACCGGTCCGCGGTCGGCGAGCAGTACGTGGACCTGCGACCGGACCACGACCGCGGCCCGTTCCTCGCCGACGGCTCGGTCGTGCCACGCGACCGCACGGCGACACCGTCGAGCCCGGAGACCCTGCTGTCCAACCTGGACACGTTCGTCGACAGCGTGCCGAGGGACTCGTTGCGCACCACGGTCGACGAGCTGTACCTCGCGTTCCAGAACGCGGGCCCGGCGCTGCGGGTGCTGCTCGACAGCGCGGGCAGGCTGACGGACACGGCGACCGAGCACCTGCCGCAGACCACGTCGCTGCTGGCGAACGGCAGGACCGTGCTGGCGACGCAGGCGGAGCAGACCCGCCAGATCCTCGACTACAGCACCAACCTGCGGCTCATCGCGGAGCAGCTGAAGACGTCGAACCCGGACCTGCGCGAGCTGATCACGAACGTGCCGCTGGTCGCCGTGCAGGTCGACGACCTCCTGCGCGACTCGGGCCAGGACCTCGGCGTCGTCATCGCGAACCTGCTGACCACCATGCAGGTCACGAGCACCCGCACCGACGGGATCGAGCAGCTGCTGGTGGCCTTCCCGATGATCACCGCGACCGCTCCGGGCGCGAACCCGGACGGCACCGGGCACCTCGGGCTCGTGCTGACGTTCAACGACCCCATGTCGTGCACGCGGGGGTACGAGACCACGAAACAGCGCCCGGGCAACGACGTCACGGACGTGCCGCCGAACCCGCTGGCCTACTGTGCGGAACCGCCGGGCAGCCCCATCGGGGTGCGGGGTTCGCAGAACGCGCCGTTCGGCGGCAAACCGGTCGAGGTGCCCGCGCCCGCGGCCGCGCCGCGGCCGGAGGTGCCGGGCCTGCCCGGCACGTTGTCGTTCCCCGGCGGGGGACCGACGACGCTGGCCGGGCTGCTGGCCCTGCCGGTCTAGAACGCCGCCGGTCTAGGCAGTGTCCTGTAAGCGGTTGACCTGCGATGCGGTTGGATCTTGAGCCATGGTGGGTCGTGGTGAGGTCACGGACAAGGCGTGGGCACGGATTGAGCGTTGTTGCCGCCGGTGTCGGGTGGTGGGCGGCGGTGGCGTGATCCGGCGACAATCCGCAGCTCCTGCCGCTGCTGGACGGCATCAGTGTCGGTCGTGACGGGCCGGGCCGACCACGGTGTCGTCCTGAGGTGGTGATCCTGGACAAGGCCTACTCCCACCCCTCCACCCGAGAAGCCATGCGAACACGCGGCATTCGCATGGTCTGTCCCGAACGCGATGACCAAATCTGGCTCCGATGACTTACAGGACAGCGCCTATGCGTCGACGTAGTCGTCCACGGGCGTGCGGTCGGCGTCGAACTGGACGGCGATCCAGTAGCCGTCCATGACCAGGACGTCGCTGGTGCGTTCGTAGTGCACCACGAAGTCGCCGTTGGAGTGCACCACCAGGCTGCTCGGTGTCATCAGCTCGAAGAACGCGTCCTCGCCGATCCCGGCCTTGTCCTCCTCGGTGGTGCGTGCCCACACGAACTCCGCGCCTGCCCGGCCGATGGCGGTCAGGTCGGCGAGCAGCCCGCGTGCGTGCGGGATCTGCCGCATGACCTTCTCCGGTCCCGCGCACTCGAAGTTGAGCCACACCTCGTCGTCCCCGAAGGCCACCATCGCCTCACCCGCCGCGGCGACGGCGTCGGCGTTGCTGAGCGCGATGTCGGTCTCCGGCGAGTCCATGTCCAGGGACGCGAAGCGGTCCAGCGGCCGCAGGTGCGTCTCGTAGAAGAGCTGATCGCGCTGTTCGGTGTAGCGCGGGTCGTCCTCGTCGACGAGCAGCAGCGGTTCCTGCGCGAACTGCTCCGGCGTGCCGTGCACGGTCCGGCCGTCCGCCGAGGTGAGCACGAACTCGCCACCGTTCCGCTCGACCGAGAGCACCCGGAACGACGCGGGCACGTGGACGTCCGTGAGCGCGTTGCCGCCATCCTCCTCGGTCCCGATGATGGCGACCCTGGCGTTCTGGGTGCCGTCGGCGCCTGGCCACACCACGAACGCGCTCGACAGCTCCGGCGCGAGGCAGATCAGAGCGCCGGGACCAGCCTGTTCCCGCAGTTCCGCGTCATCGCCGTCCAGCGCGGCCTGAAAAGTCTTCAGATTCCTCACCGGAGAAGGCTACCGCCCCAGCGTGGCCGCCATTTCGGCGTCGAACAGGAGCCGGGTGTCGAAGCCCATGTCCCGGAAGTGGCCCGCGATCTCCAGGCTGACCACGCCGTGCAGGCGGGTCCAGAACCCCAAGGCCTGGCGGAGCACGCCCTCCGGCACGTCGACGTGCGCCCACTGGCGGTGGTCGGCCAGGTTCTGGTCGAGCGGCATGGCCGGACCGGGCTCGCGTTCCTTCAACGCGTCGAGCAGCAGGTCCATCAGCTCCGACGCGATCTCCGTCGTGGTCGGCGGGGCGTGGTAGCCGGGGATCGGGGTGCCGTAGATGAGGAAGTACCGCTGCGGGTACGTGTGCGCCCAGTCGCGGATGGCATGCGCGATCACCAGGGGATCGGACCCGTGCTCCGCGACCGCGGCGCGGGACGCGTCGACCAGCTGGCGGTACGCGTCGCTCACCAGGTCGGTGATCAGCTCGTCCCTGCTGGCGAAGTAGCGGTACAGCGCGGGGCCGCTCATGCCCATGGTCTTGGCGATGGCGTTGAGCGAGATCGCGGACGCGCCTGCCTCCGCGATCTGCGCCCAGGCGTGCTCCTTCACCTCGGCCCGCACCTGGGCCCGGTACCGTTCACGCGGACTCGTCACCGACTGACTGTAACATTCGTTACAGCTTCTAACTACTCACCACGCGTAGTCGCCCGCCGCCAGCAGCGGCAGGAACTCCATCGACTTGACCGCGACGCCGACCGCCCACCCGGTGAGGGGAACGCTGAGCCACAGCCACCGCCGGTCGGCCCGCGCCCGGTAGCCGACCCACACCGTGAGCACCGCGAACGCGAACGCGACCGTCGCCCCGCCCGCGCCGTGCCAGCCGAACCACGCGAACAGCCACACCACGCCCAGCCACACGAGCGCGGCCTTGACCAGGCGCAACCCCGGTCGCAGCGACGCGACGTACGCGCCGACCGGCAGGTGCTGCTCCGCGGTCGCCAGCCATGCCGTCACCTGCCGGACCTCGGGCAACTCGGTGATCTCGGCGATCGTGGACCGGGGCCTGCCGATCACGAACCAGCACCCGAGCAGCCCGGCGGCGAGCGTCCACAACACCGGCCGCGGATCGTTCGCGGCCACCCGTGCCGTGAGGTAGCCCCCCACGACCGCCGCGGCCGTGGTCGCCACGAGCAGCCACAACGCGGCACGGGACACCCACATCGGCGTCCTTGGCTCCGGTTCGTCCGGCACACCCATGGCGCTGCGGAGTTCCCTGGCGTACGCGGCGGGATCGCCGAGCTGGTCGGCGAGCGAGACGGGTTCGTCCTCGAGCCCGGCGGCGATCGCGGCCAGCTGCGGTTCGAGGTCCTGCAGGATCTCCTCGACCTCGTCGGCGGGAAGGCCTGCCAGCTCGCGCCGCAACCGGTCCAGGTAGGCCGCGACCTCGGTGTCCGTCGTCGTGCTCACGCCGTCTCCCCTTCCAGCAGATCCGTCATGGTCTTCGCGAACCCGCGCCAGGTCTTGGTCCCGTCGGCGAGCTGCTGCCTGCCGACCTCGTTGAGCGCGTAGTACTTGCGGTGCGGGCCTTCCTCGCTGGGGCGCACGTAGGAGGTGAGCGCGCCGGCGTTGTAGAGGCGGCGCAACGTCCCGTACACGGACGCGTCGCCGACCTCGTCCAGACCGGCCTTGCGCAGCCTGCGGACCACGTCGTACCCGTAGCCGTCCTCGTCGCTCAGCACGGCGAGCACGGCGAGGTCGAGCACGCCCTTGAGCAGTTGGCTGATCTCCATGTGTGTCCTCGCCCCAGTAGTGTGGCTCGGACACTACCACGCAATGCGCAATAGCGGGCTACCCCAGTTGCAGCCGGTTGATCTCGCGGACCTCGCCGGCCAGTTCGGGGCGCTCGACGACGGTGACCCCGGCCGCCGCGAGCTGTTCCGCGCCCTCGCCGACCACGAACGTCGACGGCTCGCGGTAGGTGAAGACGACGCGCGGGATGCCCGCGTCCAGGATCAGCCGCGCGCACGGCCGTGGCCGGGACTTGCGGGTGCTGCACGGTTCGACCGAGCTGTAGATGGTCGCCGTGGCCAGGCGCGGGTCGTCGTCGGCGAGCTTGGCCAGCGCGGACTCCTCGGCGTGCACGGTGTCGTCGGTCTCGCGGGAGTACCCCCACGCGATCTCCTCGCCCGCCGCGTCGACGATCACCGCGCCGACGCTGAACGCCGTGGTGGACGGCGGGCAGTTCCTGGACAGCGCGACCGCGCGGGCGAGCCAGTGACCGTCCACAGCGGACTCGCTGAGCAGGTACCGGTGCAGCACGAGGTTCCCGATCCGCTCGACGGACGCGAGCGTCGCCCGGTGGTCCTTCGACCAGGGGAACCGTCCACCGTGGACGAAGCGGGGCGCGCTGGCGTCCCCGACGAAGAACGGCGCGATGACGAGCTGCAGCTCGTCGGCGGCGCCCGCGGTGAGGAACTCGGTCAGCACCCGCCCGCCGCCCTCGACCATGAGCCGCTCGACGCCGCGTTCCTCCAGCCGCGCCAGGACTTCCGCGACGGACCCGTGGGTGACCAGCGACTCGCCGTCGGCGCGGAAGGCGGCGTCCGCGGGTAGATCCCCGTTGGACAGCACGACCTTCAGCGGCGTCGCGGGCTTCCCGGCGGCCTCCCGCGCGGCCCGGCGCGCGGGGGAGCGCACCGACAGCCGCGGGTTGTCGGTGCGGATCGTGCCCGCGCCGACGAGGATCGCGTCGACGCCCGCGCGTTCGGCGTCGACCCGGTCGAGGTCGGCGGCGTTGGAGAGGACGAGCCGCTCGGCGGAGTTGTCGTCGAGGTGGCCGTCGAGCGAGATCGCGCAGCTGAGCAGCACATACATGGTGTCGCCTATCATCCCAGACATGTCGTTCCAAGGTGAGGTCAGCGCCACGTATCGCCCGGCGGGCACCCCCGCGGAGCTCGAGGGTCCCACGACCACGTCGCGGTTCCTCGCCACGGGCGCGCTCACCGGCGGCCACTTCGGACTCTTCCAGTGGGACATGGCGCCGCGGGCAGGCGGACCCGGTGCGCACTTCCACAAGACGTTCTCGGAGAGCTTCTACGTGCTGGACGGCACGGTCCGCCTGTACGACGGCGAACGCTGGGTCGACGCCGTGAAGGGCGACTACCTGTACGTCCCGGAGAACGGCATCCACGCGTTCCGCAACGACTCCGACGAGCCCGCGTCGATGCTCATCCTGTTCGCGCCGGGCCCGCCGAGGGAGCGGTACTTCCTCGAGTCGGCGGAGATCGCCGCCAGCGGGCGCAAGCTGACGGCGGAGGAGCGGACGGAGTTCCTCGCCCGCCACGACCAGTACATGGTGTGACCGCGGGACCTGGTCAGCTGGCGGTGCGGCGGATGCGGCCCTCGTACCGCGCTTCCAGCTTGAGGTTGCGGTCGTAGCCGCCCGGGACGTTGTTCGACACGTACACCGGTGCCTCGACGCCCGACTCGATGAGCAGCCGGACGGTCTCCGCGACCAGCATCTGTGCGAGCAGGCCGGCGGTCAGCGACGACACGCCACCCACGCACGTGCCGTCCGGCAACGGGAGCAGCGTGTCGCCGAACGGGGCGCCGTTGTCCAGCGTCACGTCCGCGAAGTCGGACAGCCGCTTCCCCGACCCGTGCTGTGCCGGGACCTGGCTGCTGTGCCGCAGCGACGTGATCACGACCAGCTTGTGGCCCTTCGACGTCACCGTGTGCGCCATCTCCACGACCGAGGAGTTCACCCCGGAGCTGGACGCGATCACGAACACGTCCTGGGGCTGCGGCGCCGCCAGCTCGTACAGGCGCGACACGACGTCACCGCGGCGCTCCAGCATCGGGTCGGCCAGGATCGACGGGTCCTCGCCGCCGAACTGCACCAGGTCGGACAGCGCGATGCGGTTCGTGGGCACGAGGCCGCCCGCGCGGCCCGCGATCTCCAGGGCGGTGCCCTGGGAGTGGCCGGTGCCGAACGCCTGGATCACGCCGTTGTTCCGCACGGCGCCCGCGAGCAGTTCGGCCGCGGGCCGCACGTCCGTCTTGGCGACCTCGGTCAGGCGCTCCAGCAGTGCGGCCGCGGAAGCGGTGGCAGAGACGGTCATTCGGCCGTCACCGCCGCGACCGCGATCCGGACGACCTCCGTGATGACCTCGTCCAACGTGATCCTTCCCCGGTTGATCGCGTAGTGGTAGACCAGTTCGTTGACCGAGGCGATCACGGCCAGCGCGGGCATGGTGAAGTCGCGGGGGTTCGCCTCGCCGCGCAGCACGGCGCGGTCCGCCTCGGCGACCATGAAGTCCCACCACCGCTTGCGCCACGCGAGGCGGTGCTTCTCCACCTTGTCGCTGACGCCGTACATCTCGACGTAGGCGAGCCGCGCCCAGCGCGGGTCGCTCGCCATGTTGCTGATGAAGGTCCGCACGGCCAGCTCGAACCGCTCCGCCAGCGCGGCGTCGGCCGCGTCGGCGAACGCGGCGTTGACCGCGCGGTAGGAGTGCTCGTTCGCCTTCGAGTGCAGTGCGATCAGGAGGTCCTCGCGGGAGTGGAACTCCTCGTAGAAGTTGCGCGTGGACACGCCGGCGTGGGTGCACAGCTTCTCGATCGACGCGCTGGCGTAGCCCTCGGTGCCGAACAGCTGCAGTCCGGCCGCCATCAACCGCTCGCGCCGCTCGGCGCGGCGGTCCGCGGCCGTCCGCCCGCCGTAGGTCCGCCGTGTCACCGCATCGGTACGCGGCATCCGCTTCCCCTCGTCTCCAGCCCGCCACACTGCCACCGGTCAGGCTACTGGCATGCGACGAGGCGAGACAACGAGGTCAACTACGCAAAATACGTTCAGGCAAGCCCGTAACGTGCGTCAGTGCTTGGTCGTCCGGAGTCCCTCGGCGAGCGCTTCGAGCGCGGGCAACGCGTCCAGCAGGGCTTCCGTGACGTCGGGGGAGAGCCCGTCGAGGATCCGCGCCACGGTCTCGGTGCGTGACTTGATGATCCGCAGGTGCACGTCGCGGCCCGCGTCGGTGGCCTCGAGCTGGATCGCGCGCTGGTCGGCGGGATCCGGCTGTCTGGTGACGAAGCCGTCGTCGACGAGCTTGGCCACCACGCGCGACAGCATCGTCGGGTTGAGGCCCTCGATGTCGGCCACCTCGGTCATCCCGACCGGGCCGCGGTGCGCGACGATGCCGAGCACGGAGGCCTGCGTGGGCGTCAGGTTCTCGCTGACCGGGGCGGCGTTGAGCAGCCGCGCCAGCCGGCCGATGACCCGGCGCAGGCGGGTCACGTTCTCGGCATCCACTTAACCGGCTCCCCGTTCGGTCTGGTTGGTCACACACACTTGGTTGCTTGCTGGCAAGCAAGTATTCTCACGCTCCATGGGGATGCGAAGCATAGGAGCAACGGCACAGGCAGACATCCCCGCTGAGCAGTCGCCGCGCCGCCACGTGGTGTTCGCGGTGGTGGCGATCGCCCTGTTCATGGCGTCGATGGACCAGACCATCGTCGCGACCGGGCTGAACGCCATCCAGTCCGACCTGGGCGCCCCGCTGACGTGGAGCGGCTGGACGATCACCATCTACTCGCTCGGCCAGATCATCGCGATGCCGATGGCGGGCAAGCTCGGCGACCACTTCGGCCGCAAGAAGGTCTTCCTCACCGCGGTCGTCGTCTTCACGCTCGCGTCCCTGGCCTGCGGGTTCGCGAACAACATCTACGTGCTGGTCGCCCTGCGCGCGGTGCAGGCACTGGGTGGCGGGGCGTTCATGCCGTCCGCCACGGGCATCATCGCCGACCACTACGGCCCGGCCCGCGACCGCGCGGTCGGCATGTTCACGTCGATCTTCCCCGTCGGCGGCATCCTCGGCCCGATCCTCGGCGGCGTGTTCGTGACGTACTCGTCGTGGCGGACGATCTTCTTCGTCAACGTGCCCATCGGGCTGGTGCTGCTGTTCCTCGGCTGGCGGCTGATCGGCGAGACCACGCGCAAGCCCGCCGACCGCATCGACGTCCGCGGGCTCGTGCTGCTCGCGTCGCTGATGCTGACCGCGATGTACGGCCTGACGAACCTCGAACGCGGCCTCACCAGCCCGTGGTTCGTGGTGCCGGTCGCGCTCGGGGCGGTGTTCGCGTACGTGTTCGTGCGGCACACCGTCCGCGCCCGCGCCCCGTTCATCCCGATGAGACTGTTGCGCGGCCGGGGTTTCGGCGCCATGAACGTCCTGAACCTGCTGTTCGGCGGCGCCGCGATCGGGTTCGGCGCGCTCGTGCCGCTGTACGCGGAGGAACGCTTCCACCTCGACCCGCTCGCCGCCGGGACCGTGCTGACGGCCCGCGGCGCGGGCGTGATCTGCGTCGCCGCGCTGGCCGTGCTGACGCTGCGCAGGCTGGGCAGCCGCATCCCGATGACCGTCGGCTTCGCGTTGATCATGCTCGGGTTCGTGCTGATGGCGTTCCCGCCGCCGGACACCGACGGGTACCTGTGGCTGATGCTGGCGGCGGGCATCACCGGGGTCGGCATGGGCGTGTCCGTGCCCGCGTCGAACAACGCGGGGCTGCAGCTGGCGCCGGACCAGATCGCGTCGATCGCCGGGCTGCGCGGGATGTTCCGGCAGAGCGGGTCGATCATCGCGGTGTCGGTGATGACCGCCGTCGCCGCGAACAGCGCCAGCCCGGCCATGGCGCAGGCACACGGTTTCGTGGTCCTGTCGGTGCTGATGCTGGCCGCGGTCCCGCTGATCTACACGATCCCCGACCACCGCGGCAGCTGGTGACCGGCGCCGGACGTCAGCCGCGCAGGTCGTACACCGTCCGGTCGCCGACCGTCCGCGCCGCGAAGTTGTCCGCCACCCACTGCGCGATGTCGTCACCGCCCCGCGGACCACCCATCCGGCCGCCGCCGACGTAGTACGAGATCTCGCCGTTCGCGACGTACTGCTTGAACTCCGCCAGCGTCGGGGCCGGGTCGCCACCGTTCCAGCCGCCGATGCCGATCACCGACTTGCCGCTGGCCAGGGCGAGGTTGGCCGACTCGGGGCCGCCCGCCGACGCGGCCGCCCACTTGGTGTCCGTCGCCGCCAGCAACTCGGCCAGCTCGGCAGGCACCGCCATCTCGCCCATGCCCATCTGCGCGTCGTCACTGCTCACCGGACCCGACAGCGGGATCGACCCCGCGTGGGGCTCGGCCGCCGTCGCCACCGTGAACGCGCCGGTGCCCAGCAACGCCGTCACCACGGCCGCCACCCCCAGCGGCCTGGCCCGCACGCCGACGGCCAGTGCCGTCGCCACGACCACCGCCGCCGCGAGGACCACCCAGCGCAGCCACGGCAGCCACTCCGGCGACCGGTCCAGCAGGATGTACGTCCACACGCCGGTCACCGCGACCATCGCCGCCAGCACGTACCGGGCGGGCGGGTGCGCGCGGCCACGCCACAGCTCCCGCCCGGCGATCGCCGCCACGGCGACCACCCCGGGTGCCAGCGCCACCGCGTAGTACGGGTGGACGATGCCGCTCATGAGGCTGAACACGACCGCCGTGACGACCGTCCAGCCGCCCCACAGCAGCAGCGCGGCACGCGTCCGGTCCGTGCGCGGTGCGCGGCGGGTGAACCACAGGCCCGCCACGAGGCCGATCAGCGCCGCGGGCAGCAGCCACGACACCTCGACCCCGAACGCCGGCCCGAACATCCGGCCCAGCCCGCTCTCGCCGCCGAAGCCGATGTTCCCGCCGCCGCCCATGCCGCCGCCGGGGTTGCCGTCACCGCCGAAGATCCGGCCCAGCCCGTTGTAGCCGAGCGCCAGCTCCAGCACGCTGTCGTCGGTCGATCCCGCGATGTACGGCCGCGAGTCCGCGGGCCACAGCGCCACGAGCGCCACGTACCAGCCCATCGACACGACCACCGAGACCAGGCCCAGCGCGAGGTGCCAGAGCCGCCGCCCCAGCGCGGCCGGGGCCGCCACCAGGTACGCGAGCGCCAGCGCGGGCAACGTCAGGAAGCCCTGCATCATCTTGGTGAGGAACGCGAACCCGACCGTCACGCCCGCCAGCACCAGCCACTTCGGACTGGCCTGCTCCACCGCGCGGACCGTGCAGTACGCGCCCGCCACCAGCAGCAGCGTCAGCAGCGCGTCCGGCTGGTCGTAGCGGAACATCAGCGCGGCCACCGGGGTGAGCGCGAGCCCGGCGCCGGCGAGCAGGCCCGCCATGGCTCCCGACGTCCGCCGCACCGTCGCGTACAGCAGCCACACGGCCGCCACGCCCATGAGCGCCTGCGGCACCAGCACCGTCCAGCTCGACACCCCGAAGACCCGCGCGAACAGGCCGGGGAGCCACATCGCGGCGGGCGGCTTGTCGACGGTGACCACGCTGCCCACGTCGGTCGCGCCGAACAGCCACGCCTTCCAGCTCTGCGCGCCGGCCTGGATGGCGCCTGCGTAGTAACTGTTCCCCCAGCCGGTGGCGGTCAGGTTCCACAGGTACAGCACTGCGGTGCCCGCGAGGAGCACCACCAGCCCCCACGGGCGCTGTGTCCGTTCGGGTGCCACCGGCGCGGCGGCGGTGACGGGCGAGGCGATGGCGGTCACGACGCACTCTTCTCGGTCAGGCGGCGCGGGTGGAACACCCAGCCGCGGAGCAGCAGGAACCGCAGCACGGTGGCCGCGAGGTTGGCGACGACGAGCACGGCCAGCTCCAGCCCCCGGCCGGGCGCGGTCACGCCGTGCAGGACGGCGAGCGACCCGGACGTCAGCGCCAGGCCGAGGCAGAACACGATCAGGCCCTCGAACTGGTGGCGTGCCACCCCGGCACGCCCGCGGACCCCGAACGTGTACCGCCGGTTGGCGGCCGTGTTGCCGACCGCCGTCACACCGAGCGCGGCGAAGTTCGCGCCCTGCGCGCCCAAACCGGTGCGCAGCAACGAGTACAGCACCAGGTAGGCCACAGTGGACACCACGCCGACCGCGGCGAACCGGACCAGCTGCCGCAGCAGACCGGTCGGCGGCGCGTCCCGGCCGAGCTGTTCCCGCAGCTGCGCGACGGGGATGCGGCCGGTGGCGAAACCCCGTGCCAGCCGGGCGATCCCCGCCACGTCGGCGATCGCGGTGGCGACGATGTCCACGCGGCTGTCCGGGTCGTCCACCCAGTCGACCGGCACCTCGTGGATGCGCAGCCCGGTCCGCTCGGCGAGCACGAGCAGCTCGGTGTCGAAGAACCAGCCGGTGTCCGCGACGTGCGGCAGCAGCTTCGCCGCCACGTCCGCGCGGATCGCCTTGAACCCGCACTGCGCGTCGGAGAACCGGGTCGCGAGCGCGCCGCGCAGCAACAGGTTGTAGCCACGGGAGATCAGCTCGCGTTTCGGTCCCCGCACCACCCGGGCGCCGCGGGCGAGCCGGGACCCGATCGCGAGGTCGGAGTGGCCGGACAGCAGCGGCGCGACCAGCGGGGGGAGCGCGTTCAGGTCGGTGGACAGGTCGACGTCGAGGTAGGCGAGGATCGCCGCGTCGCTCGCCGACCACACGTGGTGCAGCGCTCGCCCGCGGCCCTTCTCGGCCAGGTGCACGGCGGTGACCTCGGCGAACTCCTCGGCGAGCGCCCTCGCGACGGCCGCGGTGCCGTCGGTGCTCGCGTTGTCGGCGATCGTGATCCGGAACCGGTACGGGAACCCGGTCGACAGGTGCTCGTGCAGCCTGCGGACACCGGGGGCGAGGTCCCGTTCCTCGTTGAACACGGGGACGACGACGTCGAGCACCGGGGTCTCGCCATCCGGCTCGACGGCGCCCCGCTCGGTGGGGTTGGGCACGGTCAGCGTCATGGTGACCACGCTCGGCTCCGTGGCTTGGTTGACCGTGTGGCTCGCCTGTGCGCCCGCTGTGGAAGTCATGACAGGTCGTGGACCGTGACGCCGGAGACCTGCCGGGCCGGGTAGTTCGCGGCCACCCACTCGGCGATCTGCCTGCCCGCGTCACTGCCGCCGGTCGCCGTCGACGACATGGCGCCGTCGCCGATGAACCAGTGGACCTGCCCGGCGCGGACCATGTCCTGGAACTCGGCGAGCGTCGGCGCCGGGTCGGTGCCGTTGAACCCGCCGACCGCGAGCACCGGTCTCCCGGACGCCAGCTGGTACCCGGCGGCGTTGTTCGAGCCGACCGTCGCCGCGGTCCACGTGTGGTCGCCCTGCCGCAGCAGCGCCACGAGGTCCGGACCGGGTGTCGGCGCGTCGAGGAGACCACCCATGCCACCGGGGCCCGCGAAGGTCACGTTCCTCGCCGACGGCCCGGCCGAGGGCAGCGCGCCGGAATGCGTCGCGGCCGCCGTCCGCAGCGAGTACGCCGCCGGGCCCGCCAGCGCCACGACCGCCGCGAGCACGGCCACCGCCACGTTCCGCTCGACCACCAGCACCAACGCGGCCGCGACGAGCCCGAACACCAGCAGCACCAGGGAGTCCAGCAACAGGTACGTCTCCAGCGCGGTCAACGCCACCGCCCCCGACAGCACCGGCACCCCGGTGAACCCCGTGCGCCACAACGCGACCGCGCCGATGCCGATCACACCCGCGAGTGCCGGGGCCAGCGCCACCGTGTAGTAGGCGTGGATGATCCCGTCCATGAGGCTGAACACCACGGCCGTGACGACCAGCCACCCGCCCCACAGCAGCAGCGACACCCGTTGCGGGCGGTGCCGCCGGGTCGCCCACAGCCCGCCGGTCAGCAGCACCACGGCCGCGGGCAGCAGCCACGCGATCCCGCCCGCCATCTCCGTGCCGAACAGCCGCCCCCACACGCCCCCGGTGCCGCCTCCGCCGACGCTGCCGACCTCGTCACCGGTCAACCTGCCGAACCCGTTGTAGCCGAACGTCAGCTCCAGCACGGAGTTGTGCTGCGACCCGCCGATGTACGGCCGGTCGTCGGCGGGCCACAACGACACCACCAGCACCCACCAGCCCGCGCTCACCACGATCGCGCCGAGCGCCACCGCGAGGCCCAGCAAGCGTTTGCGCCGGGCTCCCACCAGCCACGCGAGCCCGAACGCGGGCAGCACGAGGAACGCCTGCAGCATCTTGGTGAGGAACCCGAACCCGACGCACGCGCCGGCGAGCACGAGCCACCGCATGCGCCCGTCCTCGACGGCACGCACGGTCGCGTACGCGCCCGCGGTCAGCAGCAGCACGAGCAGCGCGTCCGGGTTGTTGAACCGGAACATCAGCACCGCGACCGGTGTCAGCGCGAGCACCACACCGGCGAGCAGCGCCGCCGCCTCACCCGCGACCCGTTTCACGGCCGCGTACAGCAACCACACGGTCGCCACGCCCATCAGCGCCTGCGGCACCAGGATGCTCCACGCGTTCACCCCGAAGATCCGCGCCGACAGGCCCATCACCCACACCGACGCGGGTGTCTTGTCGACGGTGATCCCGCCCGCCGCGTCGGTCGCGCCGAAGAAGAGCGCCTTCCAGCTCGCCGCACCCGCCTGCGCGGCGGCCGAGTAGTACGCGTTGGCCCAGCCGGAGGCGCCCAGCCCCCACAGGTACAGCAGGCCGGTGGCGGCGAGCAGGACGGGCAGCACGGGCCGGAAAGCCGTGCGGCGCAGGGGAGGGGCCAGTGTGGTCATGGCACCCAACCTGTCGGGCCGGGCTGGGCGCCGCCTTGGTCAACCCTGTGTGCGCGCTGTGCGTGGCAGGCGCACGGTGAACCGCGTGTACCCGGGACGGCTTTCCACCGACACGTTCCCGTGGTGCGCCTGCACGACCGCCGCGACGATCGCCAGGCCCAGCCCCGTGCTGCCCGCGGCGCGTGAGCGGGACGTGTCGCCGCGGGCGAACCGCTCGAACACCTCCGGCTGCAGGTCGGCGGGGATGCCGGGGCCGTCGTCGGTGACCGTCAGCGTCGCCGCTGGGTCCTTTGTGGACAGTCCGATCGTGACGGTCGTGCCCGGCGGGGTGTGCGTGCGGGCGTTGGACAGCAGGTTCGCCACCACCTGGTGCAGGCGCGCGCCGTCACCGGGCACGACGACCGGTTCCGGTGGCACGTCGAGGCGCCACACGTGCTCGCGGCCCGCGACCTGCGCGTCGCTGACCACGTCCACGACCAGCCGGGACAGGTCGACGTCGTGGTGCTCCAGCGGCCGCCCGGAGTCCAGCCGCGCCAGCAGCAGCAGGTCCTCGACGAGCGTCGTCATCCGCGCCGACTCGGACTCGACGCGGCCGAGCGCGTGCGCCACCTCGGGCGCCACGTCGTCGTCGCGGCGGCGGATCAGCTCGGCGTACCCGCGCACGGCCGCGAGCGGGGTGCGCAGCTCGTGGCTCGCGTCCGCGACGAACTGGCGGACGCGGGTCTCGCTCTCCTGCCGCGCGGTCAGCGCGTCCTGCACGTTGCCGAGCATCCGGTTGAACGCGAGCCCGACCCGCCCGACCTCGGTGCCGGGGTCGGCGTACCGCTTCGGCACCCGTTCGGCCAGCTCCACCTCGCCGCGGTCCAACGGCAGCTCGGCGACCCGGCTGGCGGTGGCGGCGACCCGTTCGAGCGGGTAGAGCGCTCTGCGGACGATGAACGCGCCCGCGACCGCCGCGGCGAGCAACCCGGTCAGCGCCACCCCGCCCATGATCAGTCCCGCACTGAGCAAGATGTCGTTCACCTGGGACATCGGCAGCCCGGTGATCACCACCTCGCCCTGCGGCCGCCGCTCGGCGACCAGCCGGAACTCACCCAGGTCGTCGATGGTCATGGTGTGCGGCTCGCCGTCGACCGGCAGCGACAGCAGGTCGGTGAGCTGCGCCCGCGTCAGCACCTGCGGGGTGTCGGTGGTGGTCTGCAGCACGCCCTGCGCCGTGCCGTCGTAGTAGCGGACGTTGATCGTGCCCGCCGCCTGCCCCGGCGCCTCGGCGGGACCGGGGCCCGCCACGCTGCCGGGCGGCCCGAGGAAGACCGCCGCCCGGCGGCTCGAGTCGTCGAGGCGCTCGTCGAGCTGGTCGACGAGGAACGCGCGCAGGGCGATCTGCGAGACCACCACGATGACCACGCACACCAGCGCGAGCAGCACGATCTGCTCGAAGATGAGGCGGCGGCGCAGCGACCAGCTCTCCACGCCGCGCTCAGGTCGCGGGCTTGAGGACATAGCCCGCGCCCCGCATCGTGTGGATCATCGGCGTCCGGCCCGCGTCGATCTTCTTGCGCAGGTAGGAGATGTACAGCTCGACGATGTTGGCCTGGCCGCCGAAGTCGTAGTGCCACACCCGGTCGAGGATCTGCGCCTTGGACAGCACCCGGCGCGGGTTGCGCATCAGGTAGCGCAGCAGCTCGAACTCGGTGGCGGTGAGGTCGATCGGCTCGCCGCCGCGGTGCACCTCGCGGCTGTCCTCGTCGAGGGTGAGGTCCCCGACGACCAGCGACGCGCCCGCGGTCGCCTCGGTCACGCCGGTGCGGCGCAGCAGGGCACGCAGGCGGAGGGTGACCTCCTCGAGGCTGAACGGCTTGGTGACGTAGTCGTCGCCGCCCGCGGTCAGCCCGGCGATGCGGTCCTCGACGGCGTCCTTGGCGGTGAGGAACAGGACGGGGAGCGTCGGCAGGTCGGCCCGCATGCGGCGCAGCACCTCGAGCCCGTCGATGTCGGGCAGCATGACGTCGAGGACGACCGCGTCGGGCCGGAACTCCCGCGCGACGCGGACCGCGCCCAGTCCGTCGAGGGCGCTGCGGATGTCCCAGCCCTCCAGGCGCAGGGCCATCGTGACGAGTTCGGCCAGCGTGGCCTCGTCGTCGACCACCAGCACCCGGACGGGTTGACCGTCCGGTCGTCGCAGCTCACTCCGCATGGGCATATGGTCGCCCCGGGGGGTGTGGTCCCGCTGTGTGAAACCTGTGCGTTCCCTGTGGCCGGCGCCAGGTCACAGCGGTTGCCCACAGCGAGCACAGCGCACGCACAGGTACGACCCCGACTGTGGTCGTATGAGTACGGAACAGACTGAAGCTCCCCAGTGGGGTGCTCCGCCGCCCCCGGCCGAGCCCCGCAACCGGTGGACGGCGAAACGGGTCGTGGTCACGGTGGCGATCGCCGTCGGCATCGCGGCCGCCGGCGGCGTGGCCATCTACGCCGCGAGCGGCTCGACCGAGCAAGCGGGCGGCCCCGGCGGCGGCCGAGGCGGTGCGGGCGGCCCGGTGTTCATCGGCGGCCCCATGGGCGGCGACACCGGCACCCAGCACGGCGAGTTCCAGACGGGCGAGGTCACCGAGGTGACCGATGATTCGATCACCGCGAAGAGCGAGGACGGCTACACCAAGACCTACGTCGTCGACGACGACACCCAGATGGCGGACGACATCGCCAAGGGCGACGACGTCACCATCATCGCCACCACCGAGGGGTCAACCACCACAGCCGAGTCCGTGATGGAAATGGGCGCAATGCCCCAACGCCGCAACGGCGACGGCGGCCCCCCGAACGGAGGACCCCCGAACGGGAACTGACCTGACAGCCGGTGGCGGGGGCCGACCCCCAGCATGCTGGGCGCGGCGCCCGAACCCCGCGAAGCGGGACGAAGCCCCATCAACCCACTGAGGGGTGCCTGCCATCCCGTCGACCTGGCGAAGCCCGATCACACCGTGTCAAGGGGGCCCGAAGCACGACCCAACCACATGCCCAAAGCCGCCGGGCCCCCTTGACGCGGTGTGATAGCCCTCCGGGAGGTCGACGGGATGGCAGGCAGACCCCGGACACCAGTCCCTGCCAAACCAACCCCGTGCCCGACCCGCCGCCATCCCGGAGACCAGCCCGTCCGGCGAGGACCCCCCGGAGGGAAACCCACCACAAGGTCAACAGACAAGCCCGGAACGAAACCCTGCCATCAGGGGGCAGGACTCGCCGTCACGGTGCCGGTCCTCTCCGGGGCGGACAGTTCCAGCGGCAGCGCACAGTCCGGCGCCCCGCCCAGCAGGCCATCCACCACACCGCCCACCGTGTCCAGCAGGTCGCACGTGACCGGTTCCTCCGCCACCGGCGGCTCCGGCGGAGACGGCGGCGCCGGTTCCGACGGTGGCGAAGGCGGCGTCGAAGGCGGCACCGAAGGCGGCACCGAAGGCGGCGACGAAGACGGCGGGGCGGACGGCGGCGTGGACGGCGGGGCGGAAGGCGGCGCGGACGGCGGAGTGGAAGGCGGCGTCGACGGGTGCGTCGAGGGCGTGCTAGGCGAGCCGACCGGAGCCGAAGGAACCGGGTCCGCGACCGAATCCGGCAGCCCGGTCGCCAACGGAACGGCCACCCAATCGGCGTCGGTGATGTCCGCGACCCCGATCGTCCCGTTCCGGTACACCGACATCCACGACCGCACCAGCGACAGGTAACTCGTCGAGTGGTTGTAACTCAGCACGGCCTCGTCGAGCCCCGCGGGCGTGCCCAGGTCGCGGTTCGCGGCGCACAGGTACCTCGCCGCCGCCAGGCTGGCGTCGTACACGTTGTGCGGGTCGCGCACGCCGTCGTCGTTGCCGTCCACCTGCCAGTGCGTCCACGTGCCGGGGATGAACTGCATCGGCCCGACGGCGCGGTCCCATCTCCGGTCCCCGTCCAGGGCACCACCGTCGGTGTCGCGGATCGCGGCGAACGGGCCGCCGTTCAGCACCGGCCCGAGGATGGGCGCGGCGGTACGGCCGGTCGCGTCGACCTGGCCGCCGCGGGCGTGGCCCGACTCGACCTTGCCGATCGCCGCCAGCAGTTCCAGCGGGATGTGGCAGTTCGGCTGGGCCAGGTCGGTCCGCTCGACCGCCCGCCGGTACGCGGCCAGCGCCGTCGCCGGGATGTGTCCCGTCATGACGGGCGGCATCGCGTGCACGAACCTGCCGCTCGCCAGGCGGGCCGCCACCAGCGGGAACGCCGCGTCCGCCCGGACACCGCCGTCGGCGCTCGCCGCCGGAGCCGGGTCGCTCACCACCGGCGCCCCGGTGCCGGGGGCGGCCGACGACGACGCCGACAGCGACGTGGACGACGCCACCAGCAGCACCGCGCCGACCGCCACCAGGCCACCGGACGGCTGCAGCCGTCGGCGTCGCGCGTTCTTCTCCGGCAACCCGATCCCCCCTGTACGTAGGCGAGCCCACGCCAGTAGAGCACCCGGTAGCCGCCGGTACCGCGTTCAGACGGCAGGCATACCCGATCGAGCACGCATGCCACCTCATCGGTGACAGCGGAGCGTCAGTCGGCTGCCTCGACGGCCTCCGCGCCGACCGGTGCGCCGCGGAGCGGGATGGCGTCCGCGCGGGCGGGGTCGACCCGCCGCAGCGACCCGTCGGCCGCGGTCTGGGCGACGGTCAGCATCACCAGGTAGGCGGCGCGGATCTGCGACTGCTCGTCGTCGATCGCCGACAGTTCCAGCAGCACGCTGGCGCTGCCGAGCAGCCCGTACGCGTTGCGGGCGATGCCCTCGTAGTCGCCGCCGGGGTACTGGCTCACGTTGCCGCCCGCCAGGCGGTCGATGGTCTGCTGCGCCACCACCGTCACCTGCTTGGCCGCGTCGACCGCCGACGGCGCCACGTCCGGGTGCGTCGGCCACATCAGCGACGCGGTGATCTCCCGGCCCTCGCCGTCCACGTACCGGCCCTGCATGTGGTAGTCCATCGCGATGTGCGGCCGGAACGCGGCGTACGCGCGCTGGATGTGCGCGGCCTCGGTCGCGGGGTTGTCCGCGGGCGCCATCGACGGGTTGTGGTACCGGTTGATGTCGTAGCCCTTGCCCTTCTCGCCGTACTCGGGGTCGGCGTCCGGGTCGTAGTTGTAGCGCCAGTTCCGCTGGTGCCCGTCGGGGTTGGCGCGCACCACGACGTCGAGCGTGATCCGCGACAGCAGCCAGCGGTGCCAGGCCGTGTTCGGCACGCCGACGGTGCGCAGGAACTCGACGGCCGCCGGCGTGCCGAGCGGCTCGTTGCCGTGCTGCTGGGTGACGTACTGGATCCGCACCGGCCCGTGCCCGAGGCGGGCGGCCCAGACCGGCCTCCCCTCGTTGGTGTCGCCGATGCTGCGAACCTTGATCCGGCCGTGGCTCGTGCGAGCGAGGTCCTTCAGCTGCGCGGCGAGGACGTCGTTGCTCGGGCGGGGGTCGACGGTGTGGGTGAGCGGAGTGGCGGGCCGCGCCTGCGCGGGCGTCGTCAGCGAGACGAAGGCCATCGTGGTGGCAGCGGCCAGCGCGAGCAGGGTTCGAGTGCGCATGTCCCCCAACCTCGCACGGACCGGACGAACCTGACAAGGCTACGGTGGCCGCCATGACGCTGCCGGTGTTCACGTACCACCCGGATCCGCTCGCCACCGGTTCCGTCGTCGTGTCCGGCGCCGAGTGCGCGAGCTGCGGCCAGGTCCGCGGCCACGTCTACACCGGGCCGGTGTACGCCGAGGACGAGGTCGAGCACCTGTGCCCGTGGTGCATCGCCGACGGCAGCGCCGCGGCACGTCTCGGCGCCGAGTTCACCGAGGTCGACGGCGACGTCCCGGACGACGTGCTGGTGACGATCACCCAGCGCACCCCCGGTTTCTCCGGCTGGCAGCAGGAACGGTGGCTCGCGCACTGCGGTGACGGCGCGGAGTACCTCGGCCGGGCCGGCGCGGCCGGCCTCGCTGCGCACCCGGACCTGGAGAGCGATTTCCCGCTGGACGACGCGCGGTTCCTCGCCGCGCTCGACGAGGACGGCCCGCCGACCGCGTACCTGTTCCGCTGCCGGCGGTGCGGCACGCACCTGGCCTACGCGGACAGCACCTGAGCGCCCACGGCCGATCAGGTGCGCCCCCGCAGTCCCGCGGCCGTCGCGACGGTCGCGAGCAGCCCGAGACCGCCCGCCACGACCAGGGTGACCGGCGCGGACGTCCGGTCCAGGAGGACGCTGCCGCCCACATAGGACAGTGCGGCCGCGACGCCGATCGCGCCGTACAGGTTCCCGAACACCCGCCCCAGCATCGTCTCCGGCACCAACCTCGGCAGCAGGGTGTTCGTCGCGACGTCCATGGCCGCGATGCCCAGCCCGCGCACGGTCTGCACGGTGAACGCCGCCGCCACCGCCCACGACAGCCCGGTCAGCAGGTTGCCCGCGCTGCTCACCGCGAACCCGGCGATCAGCAGCACCGGCATCGGAACGCGTGCGCCGAGCGGGCCGAGCAGCGCGTACCCGGCGAGCAGCCCGATGCCGACGGCGGCGAGGAGCAGCGCCACCGCCGGGTCACCCGCGCCGAACGTGTCGTGCGCGAGGAACACCAGCGCCACGTCGTCGACCCCGTTGCACGCCACCACCGCGCAGAACCCCAGCGCGAGCACGCGCACCGCCTTGTGCGACCACATGAACCGCACCCCGGCACGCGCCGACCCCAGCAACCCGCCGTCCGCGGGCGCGGGCCGCAGCGACGGCACCGCGAGCAGCAGCAACGCGGACACCCCGAAGCTCACCGCGTCCACCACCAGCACGCCGGGCACCCCGATCACCCCGACGAGCGCCGCCGCGACCAGCGGTCCGAGCACCTCACCGGCGTTGGCGCCGAACCCCAGCGCCGCGTTGGCGGCGGGGAGGTCGCGGTCCGCGACGAGCGCGGGCACCGCCGCGCGTGAGGCGGGCAGGAACACCTGACCCGCCACCGCCCGCAACGCCACCAGGACCAGCAACACCGGCAACGGCGGCAGGGTCAGCGCGATCCCGAGGACCAGCCCACCCTGCACCACCTCGGCGGCGATCATCACCCGCCGCAGGTCGAACCGGTCGGCGAGCGCGCCGGTGAACGGGCCGAGCAGAGCAGGCGCGAAGTCGCCCACCAGCAACAGCAACGCGACCGCGAGCGCGTCCCCGGCCCGGTCCGCGACGAGCAGCATCAGTGCCACGAGGCTGAGGGAGTCGCCCGTCAGCGACACGACACGCGCGAGCGCCAGCGCGCCGAACGCCCGGTTGGCCCGGACCAACCGGAAAGACACAAGCGGGCAGGCTACCTTCACCGGCAGCGGCATGTCGCCGCAATTCCCAGGTCGCGGTGCGCCGCGGCGGGTGTCTGGGTTGGACCTAGCGGGAAAGCGCTTTCTCAGGTACTTTCCGAAGCGATACGAGGCGAACGTGACCACGAGGAAGTGCACGGATGAACCACGGCATCACCAGGCGAAGACTGCTCGCGTTACTCGGGGCCGGTGCGGCGGGCGTGGCGGGAGCGTCGATGACAGGCACGGCGAGCGCCGATCCGCTCGCGGCGGACGGACGCCGCAGGCGCATCCCGCGCGGCGGGATCGGCATGCACCTCTACACGGTCCGCGACATCCTCGCGGCCGACCCCCTCGGCACGCTGGCGGCGCTGGCCGGGATCGGGTACAAGTGCGTCGGCGTGAGCGCTTTCCCGCGCCCGGCGGCGGAGATCAGGGACATGTGCGCGGAGGCCGGGCTCAAGCCGGTGATCCTGCACGTCGGGCACGGTGACATCACCGGGAACTGGGCGGCGAAGCTCGCCGACGCGCGGACCATCGGCGTCAAGTGGGTGGTCCTGTCGTCGTTCCCGGGCAGCATGTACACCGTCGACGGCATCCGGCTGGGTGCCCGGCAGCTCAACGAGGCGGGTCAGGCCGCCCGCGAGATGGGTTTCGGGCCGATCCTGCACCACAACCACGACTCCGAGTTCCGGGTGGTCGACGGCACCCGCCTGTCGGACATACTGTTCGGCGAGACCGACCCGGAGCACGTCGGCTTCGAACTGGACCTCGGCTGGGCCGACCGGGCAGGCATGGACGGCAGGCAGCTGTTCCTCGACCACCCGCGCCGGTTCCCGGTGCTGCACGTCAAGGACCACAACGGGCGGGGCGCGTGGACCGACGTCGGCCACGGCGTCATCGACTGGTCGCGCACGTTCGAGACCGCGCACGTCGGCGGCGTCAAGTACTGGCTGGTCGAACGGGACGACCAGCCCGCGCCGCTCGACACGGCCAGGAACAGCTGGGAAACGCTTGCCGGGCTTAGGTTCTAGCGATCACCCGCGCTCCCGGTGTAGGCAGGGAGCATGACTGAGAACTCTCGGCGAACGTTTCTCACGGCGACGGTGGCGGCGGCGGGCGGTGCGGCGCTCGCGGGCACACCGGCGGTGGCGGATTCGTCAGGGGCGGACGGTGCCGGCCGCCCGCCCCTGGCCCAGCCGCCGGACAGGGAGTTGCGTGCGATCCTGCGGGAGGTCGACCCCGCCCGCGTCGAGGCGATCGTGCGCAAGCTGGTGTCGTTCGGCACGCGGCACACGCTGTCCACTCAGGACGACCCGAACCGGGGCATCGGCGCGGCCCGGGACTGGATCTTCGCGGAGATGCGGCGCTACGCGGCGGCCTCCGGCGGCCGCATGACCGTGGAGCTGCAGTCGTGCGTCCAGGAGCCGGGGCCCAGGATCCCGGTCCCCACCAGGATCACCAACGTGGTCGCCACCCTGCGCGGCTCGGTCACCCCGGAACGCGTGTACGTGGTGTCCGGCCACTACGACTCCCGCGTCACCGACGTCATGAACGCGACCGCGGACGCCCCGGGCGCCGACGACGACGCGTCCGGCGTCGCGGTGTCCATGGAACTGGCCAGGGTCATGGCCACGCGCGCCCCCAGGTCGACGATCGTCTTCGCCGCGGTGGCGGGCGAGGAGCAGGGCCTGTACGGCGCGCGGTACATGGCCGCCCAGTACAAGGCCGCGGGCGCGGACGTCCAGGCCATGTTCACCAACGACATCGTCGGCTCCAGCACGGCCGACGACGGCACCCGCGACCCGCGCACCGTGCGCCTGTTCGCGGAGGGCGTGCCGACGGCGGAGACCCCGGAGGAAGCGGCGGTCCGCAGGTCCGTCGGCGGCGAGAACGACTCCCCGCCCCGCCAGCTGGCCAGGTTCGTCCGCTCGGTCGCGGAGAACCACGAGACCGGCCTGCGGGTCCGGGTCATCTACCGCCGCGACCGCTACCTGCGCGGCGGCGACCACATCGGCTTCCTCGAGCAGGGCTACCCGGCCGCGCGGTTCACCGAGCCCGACGAGGACTTCGCCCACCAGCACCAGGACGTCCGCGTCGAGAACGGCAAGCAGTACGGCGACCTCCCCGAGTTCTGCGACTTCGGCTACATCGCCAGGGTGGCCCGCGTGAACGGCGCCGCGCTCTGGTCCCTGGCGGCCGCCCCGGGCACCCCGAAGGGCGTGCGGGTGCGCACCAGCGGCCTCACCAACGACACCGAGCTGTACTGGACCCGCGCCGACGACCCCGGCCTGGCGGGCTACGAGATCGTCTGGCGCGAGACGACCGCCCCGGAGTGGACCCACGTCATCCCGGTCGGCGACGTCACCACGGCGACCGTCGACATGTCGAAGGACAACGTGTTCTTCGGCGTCCGCGCGGTCGGCACGGCGGGCCACCGCAGCCCGGTCGCGTACCCGCAACCCGGGAGCTGAATGGTCAAATCCATGACAGTCTCGTGACACCGGCACATCCGGACCGCCCCGCTTTTGATAATCAACGACCTTGAGGTGTCCAACCTGGGCGTCGACGCTGTCGGGGAGGTTCGGCATGCCGGAGTCGCTCATGGTGCTGGTGGACGTGGCCGGCTTCACCCGGCCGGAGCGGAAGCTGGCCCACCAGGTCGCGGTGCGTGATGGCCTCTACAAGGTCCTCGAGGAGGCGTTCACCAAGGCGCGGGTCGACTGGTCGAGGTGCGACCGGGAGGACCGCGGCGACGGGGCGATGATCCTCGTGCCCGCGGACGTGCCCGCCGTCGTGCTGGCCGACGAACTGCTCGACCGGATCGTCTCCGCGCTGCGCGACCACAACGCCGTGCACGCGCGCGAGGCGTCCATCCAGCTGCGGCTCGTGCTGCACTCCGGCCAGGTGGAGAAGGACGCGGCCGGGGTGGCGGGACCGGCGTTGAACCACGCCTTCCGCCTGCTGGCCGCGCCGGTGGCGAAACGGTCGTTGCGCGAGTCGGGCGGGCTGCTCGCGGTGGTCGTCTCCGAGCACTTCTACGCGGAGGTGATCTCCCAGCGGCCCGCCGCCGCGCCGGACACCTACGAGCGGATCAGGGCGGAGTTCGACGGGTTCGCCGCGGACGCGTACCTGCGCCTGCTCGGCAGGCCGGAAGGCGCCCCGGCCGCGCCCGAGGAGCCGGAGGTGCTCGGCGCGTTCCCGCGCGAGGAGATGGAGCGCGTGCGCGGCTGGCTCGCCGACGTGAAGGAGCTGGACTTCGCCGACATCGCCCGCCGCGCGGCGCCGTCCGCGCTGCCGCTGCCGAGGTTCGCCGACCCGTGGCACGCCTGCACCCGCCTGGCGGATGTCAATTCCGGCCCGGACGGCGTACCGCCGGTACTGGTGTTCCTCGACGCGCTGGCGACCGAGGTCGGTGGCGAGCTGGGCGGCGCGATGACCGGGTGGGTCGACCGGCAGGTGCGGCGGATGCGCATCGAGGAGGCCTTCGCGGAACGCAGGGCGGCCGCGGCCCGCGCGGTCGGCGTCGAGCAGCGGCTGCACCTGGTGATCTCCCTGGAACACGACGGGATCGACGCCGACCGCTACGTGCTGTCCGCGTGGCGGCAGGACGATCCCGACGTGTGGTCACCGGTGCGCGGCGACATCCGGGAGGTGCGCGTCGACGACATCGAACGGGCCGTGGACGACGTCGTGGTGACGGCCGAACGGGCCTGGGCCGGCCAGCGCGCCGCGGTGACGCTGGAGGTGTTCCTGCCGAGGGAGCTGCTGGGGCTGCCGGTGCACAGCTGGCACAAGGAGTACGACTCCGGCCAGCCACAACCGCTCTGCCTCGACTACATCATCCGGGTCCGGTCGCTCGACCGGCTGAAGGCCACGCACTGGCACCGGGTGTGGCGGGAGAGGTGGCAGTCGATGCGGGCCGACCCCTCACCGGCGCGCATCCATTTCGCGGAGAAGGGGGAGGAACGCGTCGATGTCGCGTTGCGGGACCACGACTCGGTGGCAATGGTGCTGAACGCGCCGCCGCTGCTTTCCGTGAGCACCACGGTCGACGAGTTCACGGCGGGCCTGCGCAGTGGGCTCCCCGTTCTTCTGTGGTGTCCCGGTGCGAGTTCCGCGGAACTACACGAATTGGTGACGGGGCTGGTCGAGCGTGGCGGGTTGTTCGATCTGCCCCACCAAAGTAAAAAGGTCAGGCGGGCGGCGCTCCGGTCATCCGTCTACCCATTTGACAGCACGCACGCTCGTGATCTGGTGGTACTCTGGGATGACCCTGATCGAACAATCGAAGTCGGCCGGCCCGCGTCCTAGGGGATGTCGCGGATGAGCGCGCACGATCATGACGTAGAGCAGGCACCGTACTCCGTCGCGTCCGAGTGGGGAATCTACCGCGGCACCGGCCGGCCGCTGCACGACGTCCAGCTCGTGGACCGGTTGCCGCCCCCGCCGCCGTGGCGGCGTTTTCGCGGCGTGCCGCCGGACGGGCCGGAAATCCCGCCGGACGACGACCACGAGGCGGAACGCAGGCTCGGCGCGGAATTCCACCTGGCGGAGGCGGACGTCGATCCCCGCGAGATCGACATGGTCAACGCGGCCCTTTTCCTGCGCAGGCCGCTGCTGGTGACCGGAAAACCCGGATCGGGGAAGTCGGCGCTCGCGTACCGCATTTCCCGGGAACTGCGGCTCGGTCGCGTGCTGCGCTGGTCGATCACGAGCCGCACGACGCTGCAGTCCGGTATTTACGAATACGACGCGATCGGCCGTGCGCAGGCCGCCGCGACCCGGTACGCCGCCGCCCGCAGAACCGACGCGGCGAGCACGAACGGTGCCACGGACATCGACGAGCCCGCGATCGGCGACTTCATCCGGCTCGGGCCGGTGGGCACCGCGTTCCTGCCGACCCGCACCCCGCGCGTCCTGCTCATCGACGAGCTGGACAAGTCCGACGCGGACCTGCCCAACGATTTGCTGAGCATTTTCGAGGACGCCGAGTTCGGCATCCCGGAACTGGAGCGGATTCGCGCGCACACCCCGAGCGTGCGCGTGTTCACCAGCGACCGGAACCGCAGTGCCACCGTCGTGGACGGCCGCGTGGCGTGCGCCGCGTTCCCGGTCATCGTCATCACGAGCAACGGCGAACGGGAGTTCCCGGCGGCCTTCCTGCGCCGCTGCCTGCGGCTGGAGATGCGCGAACCGGACGCCAACCAGCTCGCGGCGATGGTCGCCAACCACATGCTGGACAAGGACGGGCACCACACCGACCGGCTGATCCGCGAGTTCGTCGCGAAGAGCGCGGCACTCGACGGCCTGCCCGCCGACAAGCTGCTGGAAGCCGTGTACCTGGCCACGTCCGGTGCGTTCCGGGGGAACGACCAGTCGTGGCCCCGTCTGCTCGACGCGCTGTGGCGTCGGCTCAGTCTGGCGCCCTGAGTGGCTCGGCCGGCCGACGCCCCGGGGCCCGGTGCCGCCATCCCGGCGGAACCGGCCGCACCGGGGACGTCACCCGGCCACCTGTCAGCGGAAGACCTGACGTGGCACGAACTCGCCGAAGCACTGTGGCTCGCGGCGGTCATGCCGTCGGCGCCCGGGTCCGAACCGCCCGCCGCGCCGCGCACACCGCCCGGCGACGGTGAGCACGTCACCCCGGAGCGCGCACCGGGGGCGCGCGAGGACACGGCGCCGGACGGGGACGGTACGCGGGCCGAGCAGCCACCCGCACGTCCGGAACCGGAACCGGCGCCGACGCCTCCGCCGCCGGAGCGGCCGCGCGAGGAGGCTGCGCTGCCCGCGCAGGCGGTGACCGGCGAACCCGCAGGACACGGCACGGCCGCGTCCGGGTGGCAGCTGCCGGACCGCCTGGACGTCATCCGCGCGCTGCGCCCCCTCAAGCGCTACGTCGCGTCCCGCCGCGTCGGCGACGTGGTGATCGACGAGGTGGCGACGGCGGAACGCGCCGTGCAGGACGAACTCTGGTGGCCGGTCACGAAACAGCGCCGCGAGCGGTGGCTCGACCTGACGGTCGTCGTCGACGCCGCACCGACCATGGCACTGTGGCGGCACAAGGTCGCCGCCTTCGTGGAACTGCTCGAGCAGCTCGGCGCCTTCCGGATGATCCGGGTCCGCAGGCTCGACACCAACCGGTTCTCCGCGGGCGTGCCACTGCCGCCGGTGCTGTGCGGGGCCACGGGTCCCCGCGATCCGGCCGAGGTCGTCGACCACTCCGGCCGCGGTGTGGTGCTGGTGCTCACCGACGGGCTGGGCGAGGCGTGGCGCAGCGACCTGATCGGACCGGTCCTCGCGCGGTGGGGCAGGGCGATGCCCGTGTCGGTCGTACACCTGCTGCCGCAATGGATGTGGGGGCGGGCGGGGCCCGCGCTGCACCGCGCCACCCTGTTCGCCGCCGCCGACCTGCGCCCGAACCGGACGTGGTCGATCGAGCTGCCGGATGCCTGGCGCGCAAGGGAACCCGAACACGTGCTTCCGGAAGGTGTCGTCCCCGTTCCGGTGCTCGAGCTCGGTCCGCGGTGGCTGCGCTGGTGGGCGCGCCTGATGACCGGGGGACACCGCGCCCAGGCGCACGCCACCGTCCTGCTCGCGACCGACAAGCCCCGGCCGCACGTCACCGCGTACGAGAACGTGCGCGAGACGTCGTCGCCGCACAGCCGGGTCGCGGCTTTCCGAGGAGCGGCGTCGCCGGAAGCCCAGCGGTTCGCCCAGCTCCTCGCCGCGCTACCCGCCGATCTTCCGGTGGCGAAACTGGTGCAGGACGAGTTCCTTCCCGGCACAGGCCCGGAACTGATGGCCGAATTAGTCGTCGGGGGACTACTGCGGTACGCTTCGCGCACCGCACCCACTGGGTCCACAGTGGACTTGAGCGAGTTCGACATCGCCAGGTCAGACCGTGAGATTCTGCTCGAAGGCGCGCGACGCACGGAGACCGCGCGCGTCGTGCGGAAGGCCGCACAACATCACGGCCATCGAATAGGCGCGCTGGCTCTCCTGCACGAGGCCATCGCGGACCCTGAGCATGCCAGGGAACCCGCGGCGCAGGCCGACCGAGTGCTGCAGAGCCTCGTCCTCCGGGCGTTGAGCGGTGGTCCGTACCTCGCGAGGGCGGAGCGGCTCGCCGCTACGCCCGGACCACCGGCTGACCACGTGCCGTCCGTCGACACCGTTCCCACCGAATCACCCGAGAGTGCCACCATGTCGCAAGCGGCCGAGCGCGCCAGGATCCAGCACGAGCAAGCGGCGGCGGTCTCGGCGCCGGAGGTCGACGCTCCCGAGCCGGACACGGCCTCCGTGACGCCGGTGGTGTTCTCGCCCGGGGTCGGCGAACGGCAACCCGGTGACCCGCCGCCGATCTGGGGCACCGTCCCGCCGCGCAACCTCAACTTCACCGGTCGTGCGGACCTGATCGACCAGCTCCACGACCAGCTCACCTCGGGCGGCCTGACCGCGGTGCTGCCCGCGGCCCTGCACGGGATGGGCGGGATCGGGAAGACGCAGACGGCCGTCGAGTACATCTACCGCCACCTGGACGACTACGACCTGGTGTGGTGGGTGCCCGCGGCACAGCCGACGCAGATCCGGTCCGCGCTGACCGACCTGGCGCGGCAGCTGGGGTTGCCGGGGAGTTCGGAGGCGCACTCCGCGGTGCCGGCGGTGCTCGAGGCGCTGCGCCGCGGCAACCCGGTGCGCCGGTGGCTGCTCGTGTTCGACGCCGCGGAGAGCCCGGAGGCGGTGCGGAAGTTCTTCCCCTCCAACGGTCCCGGCGAGATTCTCGTCACGTCCCGCAACCCGGCGTGGGCAGGTGTCGCCCGCCCGCTCGAGGTCTCGGTGTTCCGCCGCGCGGAGAGCAAGGAGCTGCTGCGCCGCCGGGGCCCGGACATCAGCGACGACGACGCCGACCGGATCGCGGACAAGCTCGGTGACCTGCCGCTCGCGATCGAGCAGGCCGCGGCGTGGCGCGCCGAGACGGGCATGCCGGTGCGCGAATACCTGCGCCTGTTCGAGGAGAAGGTCTCGGAGATCTTCGACTCGTCGGCCCCACTCGACTACGAGGTCTCGGTCGCCGCCGCGTGGAACGTGTCCTTCGACGAGCTGCGCAGGCGCAACCCGGCCGCGCACCAGATCCTGCTCATCTGCTCGTTCTTCTCCCCGGACCCGATCACCCGCGACCTCTTCACCGGCGTGCGCGGCGTGTCGATCTCCCCCGAGCTCGACGTGGCCCTCCGCGACCCGATCCAGCTGGCCCGCGCGATCCGCGACATCAACCGCTACGGCCTGGCGAAGATCGACCACGGCAACAACACCATCCAACTGCACCGCCTGGTCCAGTTCGTGCTCCGCAACCGCATCACCACGACCACCCTGCAAACCCAGATGCGCCACGGCGCGCACCAGCTGCTGGCGAACCTCGACCCGAACGACCCCGAGTCGGGCCGCAGCTGGCCCCGCTACCGCGAGCTGCTGCCCCACGCGTACGCCGCCGAGGTCGTCAACTGCACCGACAGCTGGGTCCGCCAGCTCGTCATCAACCTGATGCGCTTCCTGTTCCAGTGGGGCGACCACGACGAGGCGGCCAACCTGGCGCAGCAGGCGTACGAGGATTTCACGGAGAAACTGGGGCCCAACGACCCGCAGACGCTCGAAGTGGCGCTGCGCCTGGGGATCTACCTGTGGGCACTCGGCCGGTTCGCGGAGGCGGCGGAGCTGAACCAGCGCACGCTCGAACGACGCGTACACGTGTCCGGGGAGAACAGCGAGGAGACGTTCGCGATCCAGGCGAACGTGCTCGCCGACCTGAAGGCGCAGGGCGACTTCGGCGCGGCTCGCCGGTTGAGCGAGGAGATCCTGCACAAGACCAGCAAGCTGCTGGGCCCCGACGACCCGGAGACCCTGAACGCCGCGTACCGGCACGGCATCAGCCTCCGGCTCGTCGGCGACTTCGCCGCCGCGCGCGTGCTGGACGAGAACACCTACCGGAAGCGGGTGGAGATCCTCGGTCGCGACCACCCGAAGACGCTGGGTTCCTTCATGTCGGTCGTCGTCGACCGGCGCGAGGCCGGTGAGTACTCCTGGGCCCGGATCGAGTACGAGAAGCTCGTGGAACAGGCCGTCGAGCGGTTCGGCATGGACAACAGGGCCACCCAGATCCGGATCCACATGTTGTCGATCGCCCGCCGGAAGGACGGCGACCACGCGGGGGCACTCGAGCTGTCCGGCCCGGCGCTGGACCACTTCCGCCACCGCTACGGGCCCGATCATCCCAACACGGTCGGTTGCGTGCTCGCCCATTCGATCGATCAGCGGCATGCCGGCGACCTGACCGCGGCGCGGCTCCTTGGCGAGAACGCCTTCGACAGCTTCCGCCGGCTGCTGGGCGAGCACCATCCGCACACGTTCGCGGCGACCGTCGATCTCGCGGTGGCGCTGCGGTTGTCGGGAGAGGTGGCGGCAGCGCGCGAACTCGATCTCCGCGCCCTGGAGGGGCTGCGGACGGGCCTCGGCGCGGACCACCCGAACACGATCGTGAGCGGTATCAACCTGGCCAGCGACCTGTCGGCGCTCGGCGAGACCGACGCGGCGATCGAACTCGGCCGCGACATGTGCACGCGGGCCACGAACGTGCTCGGGCCCGACCACCCCACGACGTTGGCCGCCGCCGTGAACCTCGTCTTCGACATGCGCCTGGCCGGGCACGACGACACCGAGACCCGGTACTCCGACGTGATGGCCCGGTACCGCCGGGCGTTCGGGGACAGCCACCCCGGGACGACCGCCGCGGCGAAGGGGAGCCGCGCGAACTGCGACATCGATCCGCTCTTGCTGTAGCCGGCCGGGTCAGTACATGCCCTGGCCGATCCAGGTGGCGAGACGTTCCGGTGCCGGCACGTCCTGCGCGGTCGTGGCGATCCGCCTGCGCACGGCGCGCACCAGCTCGGGGTGGCGGGTCAGGGCTCGTGCCGCCGGGCCGGTGCCGACGGCGCTGAGTGCGAGGCCGAGCCCGACCCAGGCCGACACGCGGTCGGGGTCCTTCGCCAGCTCGGCCCGGTATTCCTGGGCCGCGTCGGCGAACCTGCCGTTGGCGTATGCCAGATCCGCTGTGGTGGCGTTGCGCACCGATCGCCATGACGCGCCCGCGGCCCGCCGGTCGCCGGTGGTGATGCCGAGCCGGATGAGGTCGGTTCTCGCCAGCGACGGCGTGCCGTCGGCCACCGGCGTGGGTTCCGGGTCGGTCTGCGGCAGGGCGACCGGTGCGTGCGGCTGTCCGGCGAGCCACGCCTCGGTCAGTGCCGCGACGGCGGCGCTGTCCGGACGCAGGTGCCGCATCCGCCACCCTGCGTGGTGATCCGCGGTGACCGACTCGGCGAGGCGCCTCAGGTCCTCGGGCACCGGCTCGTCCAGCCACGGCCCCAGTCTTCCCGCGATGCCGTCGAGGAACCGGCGCCCCTCTCTCGTCAGGCCGCCGTCGGCGCGCACGGCCTGGAGCACGCGCCACGTCTCGCTCCGTGCCTGCGCGAACTCGAACATCGCCCGGCGTGTCAGGTCGCTCGCCGGCGCGTACGCGATCGCCCGCCAGAACTCCGTGACACCGAAGAAGGCGTAGATCCCCTGCAACGCACCGCTGAGCGGTCGCGGATCGGGGCGCCACGGCACGTAGAACCGTTCTCGCCGGTCCTCTTCCTGCAGCCGCGCGAGGTGCAGGACACCACCGAGCACGATGTGGTGGAACTCGTGGACGAGCGTGGCGCCCAGCGTGACGCTGTCGTCCGGTTCGGCGATGACGGCACTGCCGAACGCCTCACCCGAGGAGGCGCTCATGGTCTGGAACCGGACGGCCCGCACCGGGACCAGCGAGTCGAGTCCGGCCGAGAACGTGCCTGCCCGCTCGGGCAGGTGCCGGCAGACCAGGTCCCACGCGCCCGCCAGCAGCCTCCGCCAGGCATCGACCTCGGTCGCGTCCAACCGCCGGGGGAGCGTCGGCTCGTGAAGCCCGCGGTAGTGATCGACGTCGTCGAGGCGGAGCGTGAGCCGGTGCCGGCCCGTGCTCATGGCCAGCTGCCGGACACCCCACCAGCCCGGCGCGTCGTCGCCGAACGGCGCGGTCAGGACCACCCGGCCGCTCTCGTGCGCGATCTCGACGTGGTCGCGGGTGCCGCGCACCGCCGCCACCGAGTGCGGTTCGTCGGCCGGCAGCCGGGCGAGCCCCAGGGTCGGCAGGTTGACGCCGCCGCCCCACACGGGCACGAGGACGTGGAAGTCCAGGCCGGCGCGGATGGCGGCGGCCGCGGCGACCGAGTGCAGGTGGCCGACGTGCGCCCACAGCGGACAAACACCGGTGATTCCTTTGCGCAACAATCGGATGGTGTACCCGGCCCAGCTCCCGACGTACGGGTGGGCGAGCACGTGGTCGAACGCGTCCGGATCCTTCGCGTCGACCCGGGCCAGGAGGTCCCACGCCTCCTCGGGAGAGGGGAGCGGGGTGTACAGCTCCGGTTTCTTGCACACCTCGTCCACCAGCGCACGCAGCAGGAGAAGGCGTCTGCTGCGCTCGGCGTGGCGCAGCCTGCGCACGACCCCCGGGCCGGTCTGGCCGCGTGCCACCTCGTCGAAGTCTGCCCAGGACATCCGGTGAAAACGGGCGTCTTCCGGGAAGTCCTGGTTGTTCACGGGTGGTGGTCCGGCGACCGCGGCTGCCACGGATGCCTAGCGTGATTGACAGTGGCCACCGTCATCGGAGCTTCGTATGTCTCGTTGTCGTCCCGTTCTGTCCAGGACGTGGTCCATGGCCTGGTGCAGCGCTGAACTGTTCAGCCGCCGTAAACGATCGAGGGAAACGGAACTCAGGTCGATCAACGGGGATTCGATGCCTGTGTCGGTGTCGGCGAATTTCACGTCGTGGCCCCCTCCACCCGCGGATTGGCTTGCACCCGGTCAAACCATCATCGCTCACCGTGGTGGATTCGGGAAGTGGGGTGGGTGTGCCGGTGAATTTCCCGCGAACGTGCCACGTGGCATATGGCCTGGTCGTGGCGTCGCTCAAGATGGTTGTCATCGGGTGAGACGTGGGGAGCGGGAAAATGAACGACCACGCGAAGACACTGGAACGCCAGGCCGTCTGGACGCCGGTATCCGGGGCGCGGAAGCCGGACGTCTACCTGCCGCATCCGCCGCTGCAGTCCGGGGGCTGGTACCGCGGGGCGGCGGAGGAGGCGCCGGGGCCGGGGAGGCCGCCGGTGGACGACAAGCCCCCGCGGATGTCCACGCGGTCCGTGGTGGTGCTGACGTTGCTGTTCGGCCTGTTCGGGTTCCTCGCGCGATCGCTGGACGACGGGGTGTTCGCGCTCGCGGGGACGATGGTCGCGCTGGCGGCGCCTGTCGTGCTGTTGCGCGGCAGGCGCCGCCGGACGGACTAGAACGACACCAGGGGGCCGCCGGTGACGAACTCGTAGGCGAAGTTCACGAAGAAGAACCCGAAGAACAGCACGTTCAGCACCAGGATCACGTAGTGCCACGGCCGGGGTCTGGCGGCCTTCGGCAGCCGGGAGTTCAGGTACATCAACGCGAACGGGAACATCAGTGCGCCGAAGTTCGACATGTTCGCGGAGATCTGCACCAGCTCGACGGGGAGCGCGAGGTGCAGCGCTGCCGCGATCACGACCAGCACCACCAGCATGTACGGGTAGTAGAACTTGCGGGGATCGCCTTCCAGCCGCCGGCGCAGCCGGGGGCTGGTGGCGTGCGCCGCGTCGGTGAAGTTGCGGACCAGCGCCTCGAAGATGCCGAGCTGCGTGGAGAACAGCACCAGCACGCCGACGACGAGCATCAGGTAGAACATGCCCTGCCCGTAGTCCGTGCCGAGGAGCTCCGCGGTGAACGTCGGCACGTTCGCGGTCGTGGGGACCTCGCCGCTGGTGTTCACGACGTGTGCCATGAGGATCGTCGGCAGCAGCATGCCGATCACCGCGCCGCCGAAGAACACCAGCCACAGGTCGATCATCAGCAGCCGGTACCACCGCCGCCAGCGGGCCGTGTTCTCCGGCGTGTCCGGGAACGTCACGCCGACGTCGCGCACCGTCTCCTGCTTGCCGCGCATGCCGGACAGGAACCCGACGCGCGAGCCCATGCCGTAACCCTTGTCGCGGTAGTGGTTCATCGCGTACCAGTTGAGGCCCGACGCGAGCGCGGTGAAGCCGGCGAGTGCCCCGAGGGTCGTCGCCGTGATGCCCTCCGGTGGTGCGGCCGGGGTGACGAGGCCGCGCACGCCCTCCCACCAGATCGTCCACGGCACGACGGCGAGGCACACGATGATCAGCACCACGAGCAGCGTGCCGACCATCACCCAGTTGGCGAGCTCGAGGGTGCGGGAAACCTTGCGCGCCAACGCGGTGATGGCGAACACGACCAGCAGCAGCGCGATCGCGAGCAGGCGCACCCACTCGATCTCGTCCGGGCGGTGGGTCCTGCCGGTGATCAACGCGAACAGCCCCTGCCCCGCGCCGGCGGCCCACCCGCCGAAGATGAACGCGAAGTAGAACGCGACGAGGGAGAACGGCACCCACAGCCGCCAGCCGGGCGGCACGCGTCCGAACCCGACGATCGGCACCTCGCCGGTCGCGGTGACGTATCGTGCGCACTCGACGTTGTAGAACGTCTGCAGGATCGCGGAAACGGTGATGACCCACCCGACGCCGACGAACCCGAACTCGCCGATGGCGCCGGGCCCGAGCAGCCACTCGCCGCTGCCGATGGAAATCCCGAGCGCGATCAGGCTCGGGCCGATGACGAACTGGATGATCTGCCGCGCCCCGAGGCGGCGGACCTTGAAGACTTCTTCCGGTTCCGGCAGGTCAGCGACGCTGAGCGGGGGACGGCTGACGCCGAGGGGGTATTCGGTGGACTGAGAAGCGCGTTCATCGACATCTTTGGCCATGACGACCTCCTCCGTCTGATTTAGCGCACGGCGAGATTTCCGTCAATTGTCCTTTGCCGACAAGGAAATGTTCGCGATGCGAACGCGGCGGAAGGTCGTCCGGAGGGGTTGGTCTTGTGCACAGCGCAAGCACCCTGGCCGCCCGGCACCACAGCGCGGAGGGCGCTCGACGGGGAGTTGTCCACAGCCCACCGGGTTGTCCACAGGCAAGATCGGCAACGGGGTCGTTGTCGGTGGGTACTGGTAGACTGGCAAGGCGGGTGGCCCCCGGGATCGGGTGGGGTTTGCGGTCCGGCGGTTTCGGCGGCGTTCTCGCCACGCTTTTCACCGACGTGCCGCGGATCCGCTCGCGGAGGGCCCCGGCTTCAGCCGGTCGGTTCCGGGGCGGACTGGTCCAGCAGGTGGAGCGTGTTGCCCGCCGGGTCCTGGCACGTGGCCGACCGGCCGCCCGGTACGTCGATCACCTCGCCGACCCACGTGATGTCCGGGTGCTCGGCCACGAACGCGTCCACGCTGTCGACCGCGAAGAAGCCGCCCGCGTTCCACTCCGGACCGTCGTCCGGGCGCACGTCCAGCATCAACTCGACCTCCGTGCCAGGCAGGCGGAACGCGGCGGTCGTCTTGCCCTCGCGCCACGACTCGTCCAGGCCCAGTTCGTCGCGGTAGAAGGCGACGGTCGCCTCGAGGTCGGTCACCGGCTGGTACAGGAACATCAGCTTCATACGGCGGACCATAATTCGATTACGGCGACCGGTCAATGGGTTACGCTGACCGTGATGCGAGAGTGGGTTCCGGTACCGGGCACCGCGAAGGCCCGGCTGGTGGAGGCGGCCGTCCACCAGTTCGAGACGGCCGGGTACGACGGCGTGAACGTGACCGAGCTGGCCGCCAAGGCCGACGTCACCACCGGCTCCCTGTACCACCACTTCGACTCGAAGCTCGGCCTCTACCTGGTGGTGCGCGAGGAGATGGAGCGGCGGGTGGTGGACCGCATGGTCGGGGCCGCCGCCGCGGCCGACGGGAACGCGGCGAGCGCCGCGCTGCTGGTCGCCTTCGACGCGGCCGTGCACTTCGGGGTCTGCCGCATCCTCGCCGAGCCGCTGCCGGTGCCGCGGGACGACCCGATCGCGGGCACCCTGCGGCCGCTGCTGCCCAAGAAACTGCGTGCCGCGCCCGCCATCCTCGCCGCTGCCTGGCGCGCCGCGCTGATCGCCGTGGTCGACGGGGTGCCGAGCACTACGGCACGCGCGTCACTCAGCTATCTGCTGGACGGCGCGGTTCGATCGTCGGCACGTCGATGACGATCGGGGTGTCCTCGACGACCTCGCCGTCCACCACGTCGTGCCGGACGACCCCGCGCCGCGCGGCGGCGCGGGTGAGCAGGCGATTGCGGACCACGGCCCGGGTCGGCGGGAACAGGAGCAGCAGTGCCGCCACGTCCGTGAGGAACCCGGGGAACAGCACGAGCGCGCCGGCGGCCGCGATCAGCATCCCGTCCGCCATCTCGGGGCTCGGGTCGCGGCGGGCGCGCAGCGCCTCGGTGAACGCCGTGAGCGTGCGGGTGCCCTGCCTGCGCAGCAGCGCCACCCCCGCCATCGACACGGCGATCAGCAGCAGGATCGTCCAGAGCGCGCCCACCGCCTGGCCCACCGCGATGATCACGGCGAACTCGGCGACCACGGCGATGAGCAGCAGTGCGAAGACAGGCATACCCGGTCAACGTGCGAACCGCCCGAATCACTCCCGAGAGGATCTTCTACAGAACCTTGACGACGATCATTCGTGATGTAGAGAATGGGTGAATGGTGTCCTTCGACACACACCCGGACCGCTACCGGCACTGGTCGATGCGCGTCGACGGCGAGGTCGCCTGGCTGGTCCTCGACGTCGACGAGCAGGGCGGGCTCCAGCCGGGCTACGAGCTGAAGCTGAACTCCTACGACCTCGGCGTCGACATCGAGCTGTACGACGCCACCCAGCGCCTCCGCTTCGAGCACCCCGGCGTCCGGACCGTCGTGGTGACCAGCGGCAAGGACAAGGTCTTCTGCGCGGGCGCCAACATCCGCATGCTCGCCGCCGCCTCCCACGAGTGGAAGGTGAACTTCTGCAAGTTCACCAACGAGACCCGCAACGGCATGGAGGACGCCACGGCCAACTCCGGTCAGACGTACCTGGCCGCCGTGAACGGGTCCTGTGCCGGCGGCGGCTACGAGCTGGCCCTGGCCTGCGACCACATCGTGCTGGTCGACGACAACTCCTCGACCGTCGCGCTGCCCGAGGTGCCGCTGCTCGGCGTCCTGCCCGGCACCGGCGGCCTGACCCGCGTGGTCGACAAGCGCGGCACCCGCAAGGACCTCGCCGACGTGTTCGCGACCCGCGCCGACGGTGTGAAGGGCCGCACCGCGGTCGACTGGAAGCTGGTCGACGAGCTGGCGCCACCCCGCCGGTTCACCGAGGTCGTCACCGAACGCGCGCGGGAGCTGGCGAAGCGCTCGACGAGACCGGACGTCGAGGGCGTCGAGCTGACGCCGCTCGTCCGCGACCGGTACGTGACCGCCGAGCCCGGCGACGGGACGGTCACCATCACCGTGCACGCCCCCGGCGAGGTGGAAGAACGCCGGGACGCCGAGTTCTGGCCGCTCGCCATGACCCGCGAACTGGACGACCTCATCCTCCGGCTGCGCACGAACGAGCCCGAACTGGGCGTGTGGCTGCTCCGCACCGAGGGTGACGCCGAGGTCGTCCAGGGCTACGAGGCCCTGCTGACCACCGGCGACTGGTTCGCGGGCGAGATCGTCCACTACTGGAAGCGCACGCTGAAACGCCTCGACGTGACCAGCCGCAGCCTGATCGCGTTGATCGAACCCGGGTCATGCTTCGCGGGCATGCTCGCCGAGCTGGCGTTCGCCGCCGACCGGCAGTACGTCCTCGACGACCAGGAGGCGGGCGCGGCGGGCACGCTCGTGCTGACCGAGGCCAACTTCGGCGCCTACCCGATGGGTAATGGCCTCACCCGGCTGGAGTCCCGGTTCTGGGGCGAGAAGTCCCACGTGGACACGCTGCGCAAGCACGTCGGCACCGCGTTGTCACCGGACGAGTGCAAGGAGCTGGGCCTCGTCACCGACGCGCTCGACGACATCGACTGGGACGACGAGATCCGCATCGTCGTCGAGGGCCGGACCGCGCTGTCGCCGGACGCGCTGACCGGCATGGAGGCCAACCACCGGTTCGTCGGGCCCGAGACGATCGAGACCAAGGTCTTCGGGCGCCTCTCCGCCTGGCAGAACTGGGTGTTCAACCGCCCGAACGCGTCCGGTGCGGACGGTGCGCTGCGCCGCTACGGCACCGGCAAGAAGGCGGTCTTCGACAGGAGGCGCGTGTGACCACCTCGATCAACTACGAGGACAAGATCCCCAACAACGTCGACCTGTCGTCGGACCGCAGGCTGCAGCGGGCCCTGGAGGGCTGGCAGCCGAAGTTCATGAACTGGTGGGGCGAGATGGGCCCCACCCTGGAGACGCAGGGCGTCTACCTGCGCACCGCGGTCAGCGTCGGCCGCGACGGCTGGGCCCACTTCGACCACGTGCACGTGCCCGACTACCGCTGGGGCATCTTCCTCGCCGAGCGCGACCCCGGCCGGACCATCGCGTTCGGCGAGCACAAGGGCGAGCCGGCGTGGCAGCAGGTGCCCGGCGAGTACCGCGCGGACCTGCAGCGCCTCATCGTGATCCAGGGCGACACCGAACCCGCGTCGGTGGAACAGCAGAAGCTGCTCGGCCTCACCGCCCCGTCGCTCTACGACCTGCGGAACCTCTTCCAGGTCAACGTGGAGGAGGGCCGCCACCTGTGGGCGATGGTGTACCTGCTGCACGCCTACTTCGGCAAGGAAGGCCGTGAGGAGGCCGAAGGTCTGCTGCTGCGCAACTCCGGCAGCCCCGACTCGCCGCGCATCCTCGGCGCGTTCAACGAGGAGACCGCCGACTGGCTGGCCTTCTACATGTTCACGTACTTCACCGACCGCGACGGCAAGTACCAGCTGGGCACGCTCAAGGAGTCCGCGTTCGACCCGCTGTCGCGCACGTGCGAGTTCATGCTCAAGGAAGAAGCGCACCACATGTTCGTCGGCACCACCGGTGTGGACCGCGTGGTGGAGCGCAGTGCCGAGCTGATCCGCGAGCACGACACCCTCGACATCGGCCCGCGCGGCGGCCTCCCGCTCGACATCATCCAGAAGTACATCAACTTCCACTACACGGTGTCGCTGGACCTGTTCGGCAGCGAGACCTCCACGAACGCCGCCAACTACTTCACGGCCGGCCTCAAGGGGCGCTGGCAGGAGACCCGCCGCAAGGACGACCACAAGCTCACCGAGGACGGTGTCTTCCTGGAGAAGCCGACCGCGGACGGCACGTGGACGACCGAGGAGCTGCCCGCGCTGCTGGCGCTGAACCTGGACCTGCGCGGCGAGTACATCGCCGACTGCGAGACCGGCATCAAGCGCTGGAACCGGATCCTGGAGAACGCGGAGATCGGCTACCGGTTCGCGCTGCCGCACCCCGGGTTCAACCGGTCCGTCGGGGTCGCGGCCGGCTACCACGTCACCCCGGACGGCACCATCGTCGACGAGGCGACGTGGCGGGCCGGCACGCACAAGTGGCTCCCCACCAGCGAGGACCTGGCGTTCGTGCGCTCGTTGATGCGCCCGGTCTACGAACGGGGCAAAATCGCGAGCTGGGTGGCACCACCGCGCAACGGCATCAACGGGAAGCCGTTCGACTACGAATACGTCCACCTCGCCTGAAGGCGGTCCACGATGACAGCTCCCACCACCTTCAACGCCACCGACTGGTTGCTCCACCGCCACGTCCGCGACGGTGACGGCGACCGGACCGCCGTCGTGTGCGGTGACCGCACCCTGACCTACACCGAGCTGTCCGACGAGACCCGGCGGGTGGCCGCCGGTTTCCGCGCACTGGGGCTGCGGCCGGAGGAACGGGTCATGCTGTGCATGGCCGACGGGGTGGAGCTGCTCACCGGCATCCTCGGCGCCATGCACATGGGTGCGGTGCCCGTGCCCGTGTCCACCATGGTCACCGGCGCCGAGCTGGCGAGCGTGCTCGCCGACTCCCGCGCCCGGATCCTGTGCGTGTCCACCGAGTTCGCCGGCGCGGCGCGGGTCGCGCTGGCCGTCGCCACCGAGGTCACGCAGGTCGTCGTCGACGGCGACACGGACCTGCCCGGCGTCGCGTGGTCGGCGCTGCGTGCCGCGGGTGAACGTGGCGAGGTGTACCCGACGTGGGCGGACTCGCCCGCGTTCTGGCTCTACACGTCCGGCACCACCGGCAAACCGAAGGGCGCCATGCACCGGCACGGGAGCGTCCGCGACGTCGCCGTGCGGTACGGGCAGGGCGTGCTCGGCGTGACCGCCGACGACCGGACACTGTCGGTGCCCAAGCTGTTCTTCGCCTACGGGCTGGGGAACTCGGCGTTCTTCCCGCTGTCGGCGGGCGCCACGGCCATCCTCGAACGGGCCCGTCCCACCCCGGCCGGCATCGCGGCGCGGGTGCGGGAGACCGCGCCGACGTTGTTCTTCGGCGTGCCGACGTTCTACTCGGCGCTGCTGAACTCCGACATCCCCGACGACACGTTCTCCTCGGTGCGCCAAGGGGTCTCGGCGGGCGAACCACTGCCGCCGGTGCTCTACCACCGGTTCCGCGAGCGGTTCGGCGTGGAGGTCCTCGACGGCCTCGGCTCGACCGAGGCACTGCACATCTTCCTGTCGAACCGGCCCGGCGCCGTGCACCCCGGGTCGTCCGGGACACCGGTCGACGGCTACCGCGTGGAGATCCGCGACGATCGGGGCGTCCCCATCGCCGGGCCCGGGGAGCCGGGCGACCTGTTCCTGTCCGGCCCGTCCGTGGCGACCGGGTACTGGTGCCGCACGGAGACCACGCGCACGGTGTTCCAGGGCGAGTGGCTGCGGACCGGCGACACGTACGTGCGCAACGAGGACGGCACCTACACGTGCCTCGGCCGGTCCAACGACATGCTGAAGGCGGGCGGCATCTGGGTGTCCCCGGCGGAGGTGGAGGAGCGGCTGCTCGAACACCCGGACGTGGCCGAGGCCGCCGTGGTCGCGCGCCGCGACGAGGAGGGGCTCGACAAGCCGGTCGCGTGCGTGGTGCCGGTGTCCGGGCGGGCGGTCGACGAGGACGCGCTGGTCGCGTGGTGCCGCGAGGGACTCGCCGCCTACAAGCGGCCGCGTGCCGTGGTTGCCATGGCCGAGCTGCCGAAGACCGCCACCGGCAAGATCCGCAGGAACGTGCTGCGTGACCTGGTGGCGGGCGAGCTGGTGCCGCCGACCGAGACGGTCCTCACCTGATGCTGGACGGGCTGCCGCTGGTCGACGCGCACGTGCACGTGCCCCGGCTCGCCACGCTGAAACCGGCGTGGCGGGAGTGGGCCGCGCGGTTCGCGGGCAGCTACGACTGGCGGTCGGCGTACGACGACGACGGCGTGCCCGTGCCCGCGCGGCTCGACGCGTTGTTCGAGCGCGAGGGCGTGGACCGGGCGCTGCTGTTCTGCGAGTACAGCCCGCGCGCCACCGGTGTCCAGCCCATCGAGGACAACCTGCCGCTGGTCGAGCACAACCCGGAGCGGTTCCGGTTGGTGGCGAACGTGAACCCGCACCTGCACCACCCGCTCGCGTCCGAGGTGGAACGGCAGCTCGACCTCGGCGCGGTCGCGTTGAAGGTCCACCCGGTGCACGGCGGCTTCGACCCCGGTGACAAGGAGCTGTACGCGGCCTACCACGTGTGCGCGGACCGCGGCGTGCCCGTGATCGTCCACACGGGATCGTCGAGCTTCCCCGGTTCTCGCGCCCGCTTCGGCGACCCGGCGCTGATGCTGGACCCGGTCGACGACTTCCCCGGGGTGGACTTCGTGTTCGCGCACGGCGGCCGCGGCTGGTGGTACGACACGGCGGCGTTCCTCGCGCAGTCCAAGCCGAACGTGTGGCTCGACGTGGCGGGGCTGCCGCCCGCGAAGCTGCCGGCGTACTACGCGCGGTTCGACCTGCCCCGCCTGGCCGCGCGGATGGTCTTCGGCACCGACTGGCCGGGCATCCCCGGCGTCGCGCACAACGCCCGCGCGCTCGCCGCGCTCGGGTGGCCGGAGGAGGTGCTTCGCGGCGTCCTGTCGGGGAACGCCGCGAAGCTCTTCCCCGGCCTGGCGGTCTAGCGGGCCAGGACCAGGTACGCGAAGCCCAGCACGCGCCGGTACACGGTCAGGTATTCGCGTTCCCGTGCGTCCTCCCGCGCCTTGACCTCGGCGGCGCGCGGGTCGTCCGGGTTGGCGAGCAGCCACTCCCGGACCCCCGCGCGGTGGCGGGACTCGAAGTCGTCCCACTCGTGCTGGTCGGCGGTGCTCATGTGCAGCACCTGCCAGCCGGCCTCGCCACAGGCCGTGACCAGGTCGGCGAGCGGCAGGACGTCGTCGCCGAAGATGTCCTTCGCGGCCTGGGTGGGCTCGGCCTCCCAGCAGCCGTCGCCGACCAGCACGCGGCCGCTCGGCACGATCTCCGCGAGCGTGCCGAGCATGGCGCGGCTGCCGCCCAGCGCGTGCGACGAGCCGACGCACAGCGCACGGTCGGCGGTGCCGCGCCAGGCGGCGGCCTCCCGCTCGACGAACTTCACGTCCAGCCCCCGGACCAGGGCCGCTCGCCGCCCGCGGTCGAGACCGCCCGGGTCGGTGTCGACCCCGACGGCCTTGGCGGGCCCGCGCGCGGCGGCCCGCAGCAGCAGCTCACCCCAGCCGCACCCGAGGTCGACGATGGTGTTCGCCGTGGTGAGGTCGAGGTGGTCCAGCAGGTCCTCCGCGTGGGCCTGGCCGAGCGGGGTGTTCCACACCAGCGCGGAGTACCGCGCGACGGCGAGCGTGTCCATCACTTCAGATAGACCCTTTCCTGGGTGATCGGGTAACCGGCCTTGGCGAAGTTGGCCGCCATCGGCGTGTTGGTGGTGTCGGTCTCCGCGGTGATCGCGTCGACGCCCTCCTCGACCAGCAGGTGCGTGGCCTCGACGAGCAGGTCGTAGGCGTACCCGTGCCCGCGCTGCTCCGGCACGACCCCGATGATGCCGATGACCGGGCCCGCGTAGTTGCGGCCCGGCACGCTCAGCCCGACGAGGTCACCGCCCGGCGTGTACGCGAGCCGCCACCACTCCCGCGGCGACGGCATCCACTGGAGGAACGCCATCTCGTCACGGGCGGCCGCGTCGACGCCGTCCTTGTCGCGGGTGCGCCGCTCGTGCGCGTCGAGCGACCCGACGACGATCTGCCGCAGCACGTCGAGGATCCGCTCGTCGTCGGGTTCGGCCCGGAAGACGAGCCGGCCCGGCCGAGGCGGCAGCCCGTCCGCCGGTGTCCACCGGTACCGCAACCGCTCGACGAACGGCGTCATCCCGGCCCGTTTCGCCACGTCGACCCGCCGTTCAGCGGCGACGCGGACCTCGGGCTGCTCGCGCCAGCCGGGCGGCAGGAGCAGGCAGTACTCGGCGCCGAACCCGGCCTTGCGCACCAGCTCGACAGCGGCGTCGTCCTCACCGTCGGCGAAGTCGAGCCAGTCGAGCGCCTTGGGTTCGTCGTCCTCCGGCCCGCCCCACCAGGCGGCACGCGCGACGACGACACCGTCGCGGAGAGCCACCCAGGTCCACTCGGGACGGTACTGGCCGAGGGCCGCCAGCTCGCGGTAGTCACGACCGAAGCTCTCGACGCCGACGAGCGCCTTGCCGGTCAGGGAGAGGAAGAGGTGTTCTTCACCCGCGATGAGCGGGCGGAGTTCCAGCATGTGCTGTTTCCTTACGGGAGGAGCGTGCTCCCCCGCGCGAACGCCCGGAAGGCGAGGTGGGAGCACGTGATCGTCATGGCGGTCATGCCCTCACCTCCTCTCGGCCGTTGGGCGTGGGTACAGGTAACCACACGGGTCAAGTTCTTTTTCCGTGCCGGGTCGACGGGGGTGGTCAGCAGGGGCGCGCCTCCCCGAGGTGGTGCCCGTTCTCGGGAGGGCAGCGGGGGGTGATTCCGGGAGTTGCCTTCGGGGCTTGGGGTGGTGGCGGGCACCTGCCTCTGTGGCCTGTCAGCTTGCGCGGCTGTTCGAGGGAGGTTGCCTTCCGCAGGTTGGCCGCCGCTGCGTGCGGGGAGCTTGCCGGGCTTTTGCCCGCAGAGCGTGATGCGAGAGCTGCTTGTCGGGGTGTTGCCTGCGAGAGCCGGTGGCGGAGCTTGCGTGGCCTCGCCCGCAGGGGCGCGCGCGAGAGCTGCCAGTGGCAGCTTGCCCGCAGGGACTGCCCGGCAGGGCTGCGCCAGAACTGTTCGCGAGGCTTGCCGGACGTTGCCTGCGGAGGTTGGCTGCGCGAGTTGCCGCGAGGCGTTGCCTGCGAGAGGTCACCTGCGGGAGCTGCTCGGGGTGCCTGTTTGCCTGGCGTTGTCTGCCGAGGAGCTTGTCTGTCGGGTGTGGCCTGCGGGGGCTGCTCGCGGGAGCTTGTCTGCCGGGTGTCGCCTGCGCGGGTGGTCCCGGGGTCGTGCTCGCCGGGCGTTGCTTGTGGGAGCTGGGCGCGGGCGTTTGCCTGCCGGGCGTTGTCTGCACAAGCTGCTCTTGCGGGAGCTTGCTTGTCTGGCGTTGCCTGCCGCGGAGCTTGTCGGCCGGGTGTCGCCTGCGCGGGTGGTCCCAGGGCCGTGCTCGCCAAGCGTAGCTTGGGGGAGCTGCGGGCGGAGCTTGCCTGCCAGGCATCGCCTGCGCGGGTGGTCCCGAGGGTCGTGCTCGCCAGGCGTTGCTTGGGGGACCTGCTGGCGGAGCTTGCCTGCCGGGCGTTGTCTGCACAAGCTGCTCGCGGGGAGTCTGCTTGTCTGGCGTTGCCTGCCGCGAAGCTTGGCTTCCAGGCGTCGCCTGCGCGGGTGGTCCCGGGGGTCGTGCTCGCCAGGCGTTGCTTGGGGGAGCTGCGCGCGGAGCGCGCCTGCCAGGCGTTGTCTGCACAAGCTGCTCTTGCGGGAGCCTGCTTGTCTGGCGTTGCCTGCCGCGAAGCCTGGCTTCCAGGCGTCGCCTGCGCGAGTGGCCCCAGGGCCGTGCTCGCCGGGCGTTGCTTGTGGGAGCTGCGCGCGGGCGTTTGCCTGCCGGGCGTTGTCTGCAAGAGCTGCTCGCGGGAGCTGTTTGCCAGGCGTTGCTGCCCGGAGCCTGCTTGCCAGGCAGCTGCTCGCGGGAGCCTGTTGCCGGGCGTTGCCTGCCATGGGGTCGCCCGTGAGCCCGCCCACGGGGTCTCGCCGCCAGGTGTTGCCTGCTCAGCTGGGCCCGTGAGGCCCTGCCCGGCGTTGGCCAGGCAGGGTCGCCCCGCCGGGCACCCCTCGCGAGGCCCCCAGCCGGGTGTGGCCGCTGTGCCCGACCCGCGGCGGGCCCATCCATGGCTGGGCCCGCCGCAGGGTTCGGCGCGCGGGGCGGGCCTGACCACCACGCCCGCCCCGCTGTTATGCGGCGTCTGGGGCCGGATCTTCGTCCGGTTCGTCTGGGTTCGGTTTCTCCTGGTTCCTCTCTCGCTGCCAGGTGGGCGAGTTTGGCCGCGTGCCGGGCACGCAGGCCGTGCTCGCGGCGCTCCTCGAAGGCTGCGCGTTCCGCGGCTCGGGCCGCGCGTCGTGCGCGCAGCTCGACCACGCGGTCTGCGGCGCTCACGGCGCCGCACCGCTGTCACGGGATGAACGTGGGCTGGTCCACGGCCCATAACCAATGGCCGTCGGGCTGGCGGTGGGCGATCTCCACCGTCACGGCGCCGGTGGGCAGTTCCGTCGCGGTCAGGGCCAGGTCGCCGCTCACCAGCGGTGCGCGTTGCCTGCCCGGGGACAGCACCGGTGACCTCGCCAGGAAGTCCTCGTACACGGCGCGGATCTCCGCGTGCCCGGTGGCGATCGTGCCCTCCGGGAACGCGAGCACCGCGTTCGGTTCGTACAGGGCGACCAGGCCCTCGACGTCACCCGCGTTCGCGCGGTCGACGAAGAACCTGGCCAGGTCGTTGGGGTCGGTGGCCCGCGGTCGGCTCGTGATGGCTGTCATGGACGGGAGGGTGCCATCGGGCACCGACAATTTTCGGTGGTGCGGGGCGGTTGTCCACAGGGCGGCGGGTTGTCCACAGGGGGACGGTCGGCCGGCCGGAACTGTCGGTGGTGTCCGGTAGCGTGGTTCGAGGGGGCCGGAGGCCACCCGCCTCACTCACCCGCCAGTTCCGACCAGCGTTCCCGCGCGGCGGCGCGCCAGCGCACGTGCAGCTCGTTGAACAAGGCGGTGGCCGTGGTGCCCGTCCACTTCGGAGGCAGCAGCGCCGACGGCAGCTGCGGGTCCAGGAACGGGAACCGCCGCCACTCGTGCACCAGCATGGTCTGCGCGCGCAGCACCTCGTCGGGCGTCGCGGGGGACAGGTCGCCGAACTCGTCGATGAACCGCTGGTACCGCGTGCCGACGTCCGCGAGGTCCCACGCCGACGTCACCATGGACCGCTCGGAACCGAGCGCGCCGTAGTTCGCCAGGAACGACATGGCCTGCGACGACAGGTCCAGCTCGTCCAGGATCACCTTCGCGTGCGCCTCCGCCGACGCGTGCGGCGTGATCCACACCCCCGCGGTCGGCGAGCCGAAACCGGCCCAGCTCAGCCTGGTCCGCAGCTTGTGCCGCAGGTCGCGCATCGACTCCGGCACCGACACGAGCACGACCAGCCACTGCCCGTCCCACTCGCGTGAACCGCTGCCGAAGCCGTAGATCCTGGCCGCCCCCTCGGCCAGCAGCCGCCTGCCCGGGTCGGTCAACGTCCACCGCACCCGCCTGCCGACGCGGTCGGACCGCAGCCAGCCCTCCGCCGCCGTGCGGGCCAGCGCCTGGCGCGCGGCCTTCTCCTCCACGTCGAACAGCGCCAGCACGTCCACCAGCGTCGACGTCCACACCGGGGCGTCCGACGGCAGGACGTACTCACCGAGCAGCGTCGTCAGCAGTGAGCGCGCGCTGCCGCCGCTGACCTCCCGGCGCCGGCTGACGACCGGCTCAGCCATGGATTCTCCCCACGTCAGAACAGTGTCGGTGGAAGATATCCCTCCAGCGTGAGCAGCCGCCGCTTCGACTCGACACCGGTGCCGCCGCTGAAACCGCCGAGCCCGTCGCCCGCGACCACCCGGTGGCACGGCACGACGATCGGGATCGGGTTGCTCCCCATGATCGCCCCGATGCCGCGCGGCGGGATGCCGGAACCGCTGCGTGCGGCCAGTTCCCCGTAGGTGACGACCTTGCCGTACGGCACCGTCGAGTACAGCGTGCCCAGGACCCGCCGCTGCGCCTCGGACATCAGCCGCCAGTCCACCTCGACGTCGAACTCCCGCAGCTCACCGGCGAAGTACCGGGAGAGCTGCCTGCGGATCCCGTCCGTGCGCGCCGGGGATTGCGACTCCCGCAACCCCAGTCGCGCGGCGATCGCGGCCCTGATGTGCGGGGAGTCCGAGAAGGCGGTGGCCACCAGACCATCAGGGGTGACCGCCGCCAACACGTCGCCCAGCTCCGTCGGCACACTGCCGAACGCGACCGTGTCAGCGTCTTCCACCATCTGGCCATTATGCGCACGCTCAGTACGCGAAGCGCTAGGCCGATTGTTCCGAGTCGCCGAGTCGGGGGAACGGCGAGGTGGAGAAAACCACCTCGACCGCCACCCCGAAGTACTCGGCGATCCGCAGCGCGAGGAACAGCGACGGGCTGTACTCGCCGCGCTCCAGGTACCCGATCGTCTGGTAGTGGACGCCGAGCGCCTCCGCCAGCTGCCGGCGCGACACCCCGCGTTCGACGCGGAGCATCGCGATCCGGTTGTAGATCGTCTCGGTGTTCGTGCTCTTGCCCGTCATGTCACCCGCTGCATGGCCTTCTCCCGGCGCGCGGCAACGCTCGAGCCGGACTCGCGGCGTGCCATCCTGCGCAACACCATAGGGGCCACGAGCAGGCCGGCGACGGCCCACGCCCCCAGCACGCCGAGCGTCTCCAGGTGCCGCCAGGACTCGCCGATCTCGACGGCGGCCAGGTTGTCCGGCAGCATCGCCGACCGCATGCCCAGCCCGAGCCAGTAGATCGGGAAGACCTGCGCGAGGCCCTGCACCCACTCCGGCATCGACCCGATCGGGTAGAAGATGCCGGAGACCGCGACGAGCCCCATCACCGGCAGCATGATCAGCCCGGAGTTGCGCGGGTTGGAGAACAGCGAACCGGCGACCGCGCCCAGCGGCAGCGTCGCCACCAGCCCGAGCGCCACCACCCAGATCAGCGTGAACCAGTCGATCGAGATGCCGTCCAGCATGAACAGGCTCGGGATCAGCACGAACAGCTGGGCGACCACCGTCATCCCGGACACCGTCACGATCTTGCCGATCAGGTACCCGAGCATGCCGTTGGGGATCGCCTTGGCCCGCAGCAGCGTGCCGTCCTCGCGTTCCACCGCGAGCGACATCATCAGGGTGACGAGCCCGCCGAACGCGATGCCCATGCCGATGACGCTGGGCAACGTGCGGGAACCGAGCGAGAACGTCGTGCCCGGCACGGTCGAGTTCCGCATGAAGAACATGACGACCAGGAAGATCACCGTCGGGAACAGGTAGTTCCACAGGTCCTGGCTGTTGGTCAGCGTCTGCCGCACCTCGGCGCGGCCGCGTGCGAGCCCCGCCCGCACGGCCGCCATCGTGGGACTCACGACGCCCCCTCGCAGGCTCCGGGGCGCCGCTCGCGGTCGCCCTGTGTTGTCTGGTTCGCTCCGCAAGCTCCGCTCATCGCGCCACCACCTCGAACTCGCGCACTGCGTCCTCCTGCCTGCCCGCCTCGAACTCCCGCACCATCGCCATGTACGTGTCCTCGAGGCTGGCGCGGCGCACCTCGAGGTCGGACAGCCGGTCGTCGTGCTCGCGGAACAGCTGCCGCACGAACTCGGTCGCGTCGGTCGTCGAGTGCACGAACCGCTGCCCGCCGACCGTCCACTTCACCTCGGCCTCGGTGGACATCCGCCTGGCCAGCTCGTCCGCGGACCCGTCGGCGATGATCGTGCCGCCCGCGAGGATCAGGATCCGGTCGGCGAGCTTCTCCGCCTCGTCCAGGTCGTGGGTGGTGAGCAGGATCGTCGTGTCGGCGTCGGCGAGCCGGTGCACGAGGTCGTGGAACTCCCGGCGCGCCTCCGGGTCGAACCCGGCGGTCGGCTCGTCGAGGAACAGCAGCTCGGGCCGCCCGACGATGCCGATGGCGACGTCCAGCCTGCGGCGCTGTCCGCCGGAGAGCCGGGAGATCTTCTTGTCGGCGTGCTCGGTCAGGCCGACCGCGGCCACCAGCTCGTCGGCGTCCCAGGGCCGCGTGATGCGGTCCGTGCTGTACGGCGCGTAGTAGAGGCCCAGGTGGGACAGCAGTTCCCGGACCTTCCACTTGCCGTGGTCACGCCACGACTGCAGCACGACCCCCAGCCGCGCCCGCCAGTTCTCGTCCCCGTGCGCCGGGTCGACCCCCAGCACGCGCACGTCCCCCGCCGAGCGCATGCGGAACCCCTCGAGGATCTCGATGGTCGTCGTCTTGCCCGCGCCGTTGGGGCCGAGCAGCGCCACCACCTCACCCGGCCGGGCGGTGAAGTTCACCCCGGTCAGTACGTCTTTCGTGCCGTACCGCATCCGCAAGTCACGGACGTCGAGCACGTTCCCCTCAGTCGCAGGCTGAGTCCCCCTCGCCTGCGACTCCGCGTGGTCAACGACGGCCACGGTCCACCTCCTGTCGTTCCTCTGCGGCGAACGATAGCAGGTGTACTACATTCCGAGGTAGGAGTTATCCGATCTGTTGACCGTCGCCCGCTTCGGCGGCGCGGCGCGTGGTGGCGCGGAGGGAAATGGCCGCGGCCAGGTCCTCGCCCAGCCGTTCCGGCACGGGCAGCAGCCAGTCGGCGGCCACACCCGTCAGGCGCAGCGCGTGGCCCCTGGGCACGTCGATCATGGTGCTCGACCCGATCTCCCACACCGTCGGCTCGGCCACGCGCTCGACCCGCACCACGGTCAGCTCCGGCCAGAGGATCACCTGGTGCACGGACTTGTCGCCGAGCCCGTCGAGCAGCAGCCGCTCGCGTCGCACCCGCAGCCGGGCGCCGGGCACGCGGTACGGGATCTCCAGTTCGGACAGCGCGAGGTCGCGGGTGACCGGTCGGCTCAACCGCCACAGCGTGAGCTTGCCCAGTTCGTGGTTGAGCCAGACGAGCCCCGCGCCGAGCGCGAGGCTCGGCAGCGCGGAGACGTCGTGGATCGCGAGGCTGAGCACCGTCGACGGGGCGAGCGTGTAGACGGCGAGCCACAGGCACGTCTTCGGCCACGCGGCGAACATCGTCCGCACCACGAGGAACACCAGCAGCGCGAACACGGGGACGACGACGAGATAGGCGAGGTCGCCGAGGCTGTCGCCGAACGCCTGGGAGAACGTGAGGCCGGTGCTCGACCGCGACGCGCGACCCCAGGCGAGCACGGCGAGCTGGCCGATGGTCGGCAGCAGCGTCGTCACCAGCATGAGCGGCACCGCCACGACCCACCGGACGGCCAGGCCCGGGCCGTCGCGGAGCGGCACCTGGTCCTGGTCCGCGAGCGTGCCGGGCGGTGCGGTGCCCCAGCGCGGGGTGTCGGCCAGTTTCTGGTCCCTGCGCAGGTCCCGCAGCCCGAGCAGCGCGAGGCCGCCGAAGACCGTCGAGCCGGAGAGGGCGGTGAACAACACGCTGACGCCGTCCGTCACGCCCAGTGCGGCCCCCACCGCGGGAATCACCGAGGCGATTCCCACGGTCAGCCCGACCAGCGCGACGAAGGCGCACAGGAGGATTCCCGCGCCGAGCTTCTTCGGGGTCTCCCTCATTCCGATGCGGGGCCGGAGAACTCCGCGCGGCGCTTGGTGCGGATCGCGTCGACGCCCTCGCGGACGTCCGGGCCAGCGAAGCCCATGAACTCCAACCCCAGTGACGTGTCGAAGATCGGGCCCGCCTGCCGCAGCCAGTTGTTCAGCGCGTACTTCGTCCACCGGATGGCCGACTGGGAGCCGCGGGCCAGCTTCCGCGCGACCGCACGGGCGCGGTCGTGCAGCTCCTCCTGCGGCACGCACAGGGAGACCAGCCCGATGCGTTCCGCTTCCTCGCCGGAGACCGGGTCGCACGTCAGCAGGTGGTACTTGGCCTTCGCCATGCCGCACAGCAGCGGCCACACGATCGCGGCATGGTCGCCCGCGGCGACGCCGAGGCGGGTGTGGCCGTCCATGATCCGCGCGTCGGTCGCGGCGATCGACACGTCCGCCAGCAGGCCGACCACGAGACCGGCACCGACCGCGGGGCCCTCGATGGCCGACACGATCGGCTTCGCGCAGTTGATCACGTTGTAGACGAGGTCGCGGGCCTCGCGCAGCACCCGGATGCGCACCTCGAAGTCGTTGGCCATGTCGCTGACCAGGTCGAGGTCGCCGCCGGAGGAGAACACGCCGCCCTCGCCGCGGATGATCGCCACCCGGACGTCCGGGTCGCGGTCGACGACCTGCCAGACCTCGGCCAGCTCGCGGTGGCCGTCGTGGCCGACCGCGTTGAGCCTGCCGGGCGCGGACATGGACACCTCGAGCACGCCGTCACCGAGGTCGGCGAAGCGGAGCGTCGGGAACTGTGTGGAGTAGTCGTGCACCCCACATGCCTACTCGATCGCACCGCCGAGGAGCCAGTAACCCGAGAAGTACACGTCCTTCTTGTCGAGCCCGCGCTCCCTGACCAGGTGCCGCCGCAGCTCCACCACCGCGCTCGACTCGCCGGCCAGCCACGCGTACGGGCGGCCGGGCGGGAACTCGGTCCGCGCGATCGCCTCCTTCAGCAGGCCACCGCCCGCGGGCGCGCCGCCGCGGCACAGCCACGTCACGTGCACGCCGGCCGGGCAGTCGAGCGGCCGCATCTCCTGCGCGGAGGAGACCTCGAGGAACACCAGCGCCTGCCGGTCGGCGGGCATGGCGGACAGGATCTGGGTGATGGCAGGCAGTGCGGTCTCGTCGCCTGCCAGCAACGTCCAGTCGCTGCCCTCGGTGGGCTTGTACTCGTAGCCGAGGATCTCCGGGTGTCGCGCGTCGGGCGCGAGGATCGCGATCCGGTCGCCCGGCTGCGCGCGGCCCGCCCACCTCGACGCGGGCCCGAGGTCGCCGTGCAGCACGAAGTCCACGTCCAGCTCGCGGGTGCCGGTGCGCAGGCCGCTGATCGTGAACGTGCGGATCGGCGGCCGGACGTCGTCGGGCATGGCGCGGAACTCACCGAACCAGTCCGGCCCCTCCGGCACGACCGGGTCGGTCTGCCCGGGGAGCGGGAAGAACAGCTTGATCCGCTGGTCGTGGCCCGCGGTGGTGCACAGCGCCAGGTCGGGGCCGCCGAAGGTGACCCGGAGCATGGACGGGCTGATCCGCCGCGTGCGGACCACCTCGACGCGGAACAGGGAGTACGGCTGGACCGGTGCCTCGGTGGTCGTCATCGGACGCTCACCAGCTGCGCCGGGATCTGCGTGACGATCGAGTCGAGGATCTGCCCGGCGCGCACGGCCGTGGTCGACAGCAGCGACGAGGAGATGCCGTGCGTGTGCTCGGTGCTGCCCTGCAGGTAGAGCCCGGCACGCAGCTCGCCGTCGGTGTGCACGCGGTAGTCGCGGGCGACGTCGGGCCGGCCTGCGTCGTCGCGGTGGCAGAGCGCGGACAGGTCGCCGAGCAGCGCCAGCGGATCGGTGGGCCGGTAGCCGGTGGCGTAGACGACGACGTCGCAGTCCAGCACGGTCTTCTCGCGCGAGGTCAGCGACTCGACCGTGGTGCGCACGCCGTCGCCGGTCTCGACGAGCTCCGTCACGCGGGACACGTTGAACAGCCGCAACCGCTGCGTGCCGAGCACCTTCTCCTGGTACACGCGCCGGTACAGCTCCTCGATCAGGTCGGTGTCGACGACCGAGTAGTTCGTGTTCGCGTGGTAGTCCATGATCAGCTGCTTGACCTCGGGCGGCGCCGTGTAGAAGTGGTCGACGGCGTCCGGGTCGAACACGCGGTTGGCGAACGGGCTGTCGTCCGCCGGGCTGTAGCCGTAGCGCGAGAACACCCCGCAGACCTCGGCGTGCGGGAAGCTGTCGTGCAGGTACTTGGTGACCTCGGCCGCGCTCTGGCCCGCGCCGACCACCGCGAACCGCACGGGCGGCGGCGTGGTGGTGGACCGGCGCAGCAGCTCGACGCGGTCGAGCAGGTCCCGGTTGTGCCACACGCGTTCCGACAGCGTCACGCCGTCGGGCAGGTACGGGGTGAGGCCCATGCCGAACACGAGGTTGCGGGTGCGGACGGTGGTCGTGGTGCCGTCGGCGCGGCGGGCGGTGACGTCGAGCAGGTCGACCGCGCCGCCCGCGGACACCGGGGTGACCGCGACGACCTCGTGGCCGTAGCGCACCTCGTCGGTGAAGCGGGCCGCCGCCCACTCGAGGTAGTCGTGGAACTCGACGCGCAGCGGGAAGAGCGACTTCTGGTTGATGAAGTCGACGAGCCGGTCCGCGCTGTGCAGGTAGGACAGGAAGCTGAAGTCGCTGGTCGGGTTCCGCAGCGTGACGAGGTCCTTGAGGAACGAGACCTGCATCGTGGCGTCGTCGATCAGCATGCCCCGGTGCCAGCCGAACCGCGGCTGCCGCTCGAGGAACAGGCTCCGCACGGGGTGGACGTCCGGCTGGGCGTTGTACTCCGTGACCGCGATCGCGAGCGCGAGGTTGGCGGGTCCGAAGCCGATGCCCACGACGTCGTGGATGTCGGGCTGCTCGGCGAGTTCCTCTGGCATTACCGTCCTCTCCTCGACTTGGAGGTAAGGCTAACCTAACGCGGCGGGCTAAGGATAGCCTCGCTTCACTTGACGGAGATCACCGAGAACGGGGAGTAGTCATGCGCGTGGCGCTGTTCGGGTACCAGACCTGGGGGCATCGCACACTGGAGGCGTTGCTGGGGTCGGAGCACGAGGTGGTGCTCGCGGTGACGCACCCGGCGAGCGACCACGCGTACGAGTCGATCTGGAGCGACTCGGTGGCGGATCTCGCCGCCGCCAACGGGGTCCCGGTCGTGGTGCGCAACCGGCCGGACGAGGAGGTCGAGCGGGCGCTGAAGGAGGCGCGGCCGGACATCATCGTCGCGAACAACTGGCGCACCTGGATCCCGCCGCACATCTTCAACCTGCCGCCGAAGGGCACGCTGAACGTCCACGACTCGCTGCTGCCCGCGTACGCGGGGTTCGCGCCGGTGATCTGGGCGCTGATCAACGGCGAGCCCGAGGTCGGTGTGACCGCGCACATGATGAACGACGACCTCGACGCGGGCGACATCGTGCTGCAGCGCGCGGTCCCGGTCGGCCCGGCCGACACGGCGACCGACCTCTTCCACCGGACGGTCGACCTGATCGGCCCGATCGTGGTGGACGCGCTGGCGCGCATTGCCCGCGGTGACACGGACTTCGCGAAGCAGGACCCGTCGAAGGCGTCCTTCTTCCACAAGCGGTCCATCGAGGACAGTCGCATCGACTGGACGTGGTCGGCGGAGGAACTGGAGCGGTTCGTGCGCGCCCAGTCCGACCCGTACCCGAACGCGTTCACCTACCACGGCGCCACCCGGCTGCGCGTCCTGTCGGCGGCGGTCTCCGAGGGCCGGTACGGCGGCACCCCGGGCCGGATCTTCATCAAGGAAGGCGACGGCGTGGTGATCGTCGCCGGCGCCGACGCGCGGTACGGGCGCAACCGCGGGCTCGTGCTGCGCAGGCTCCGCCTCGACGACGGCACGGAACTCGCGGCCACGGAGTACTTCCGCGCCATGGGCGGCTACCTGCGCCCGTTCCCGCAGGACTGAGTCAGGCGTCGGTGCGTTCGCGGAGGGACCTGGGCCGCAGGTCGGTCCAGTGTTCCTCCACGTACGCGACGCACGCGGCGCGGGTGTCCTCGCCGAACACGATTCGCCAGCCTGCCGGGACCTCCGCGAACGCGGGCCACAGCGAGTGCTGCTCCTCGTCGTTGACCAGCACGTGGTAGGTGCCGTCCTCGTCCTCGAACGGGTTGGTCATCGGGTGTGCTCCTTCAGGGTGGTGAGCAGGTCGGACGCCAGGGTTTCGACGGCGTCGCGGGTGTGCGTCGCCGTGCGGTAGTGCAGGTAGCAGTGGACGGGATGGCCCGCCGGGGGTTCGTAGAACGCCAGCGTGAGGTCCGACGCCGACGTGCCCGTGGGGACCGCCTCGATGTCGGTGGTTGCCAGGGTCGCCTGTTCGTGGTGGATCAGCATCACCGCCGGGGGGCGGGTCGCCAGTTCCGAGTACGGCAGCTCCTTGTTGTCCAGCGCGTCCAGGTTGTGCTCGCGGATCTCCGCCAGCGTCTCCTCGAAGGACGGCAGTACGCGGGTGCGCAGGACGACCGTGTTGAAGAAGCAGCCCACCAGGTCCGTCAGCTGCTCGTCGTCGCGGCCCGCCACCAGGGTGCCGATCGGGACCTCGCCGCCCAGTGCCGTCGCGAGCGCGGCCTGCAGGACCATGAACATGCTTGTCCCGGTGCGGTTCGCCAGCGCGTCGATGGACGCGTGCAGGTCCGGCGGCAGTGTCAGCGGGACGAAGTCCGCCGTCGGGTCCGTCGACGAGACCGTCCAGTCCACGTCGGACAACCGCGCCTGCCAGAAGGTGAGCTGGCGGTCCCGCACCACGTCCAGTCGTTCCGCCGCCCACGCCGCGTAGTCCGAATAGGACACCGGGAGTGGTGACCAGTCCGGCGCCGAACCGGCGAGGCGCGCCTGGTACGCCGTGTGCAGGTCGCGGAACAGCGGGACCACCGACCACTCGTCGACCGCCTCGTAGTTCATCCGCAGCGTCAGCACGTCCGACCACTCCGCGCGGAAACCCGGGCCCCGCAACGGTTCGTGGCGGGCGACCACGTCCGCGACCGCCGCTTCCAGCGCCGCCCGGTCCGGCCAGCGGATCGTGAACACGTGGTCGTCGCCGGGACGGTCGCGCCACTGTTCCTGCACCGGCGCCGACAGGCCGGTCAAGCCGCGGGCCACCAGCTCCGGACGGGCCGCGGACGACGATCCCAGCACGGACGCCAGCGCCACCACCGTCGGGGCCTCGAACACGTCGCGGATCGTCACGTCCACGCCGAACTCCGACCGCACCCGGCCCACCAGCCGCATCGCCGCCATCGAGTGGCCGCCCAGCGCGAAGAAGTTGTCGTGCACGCCGACCGCCGGCAGGTCCAGCACCTCCGCGAACACCGCCGCCAGCCGCCGTTCCGCCGCGGTCGTGGGGCGGTCGTCGCCGACCATCGCCGCCCAGTCGACCGCGGGCAGCGCCTTGCGGTCCAGCTTTCCGTTGGGGGTCAACGGGAGCGGGCCGTCCAGCGCCACGATCGCCGACGGCACCATGTGTTCCGGCAGGAACACCGCCGCGTGTGCCCGCAGGTCGGGGAGTTCCCCGCGCGGGACCACGTACCCGACCAGCCTGCCGCCGTCGACCACCACCGCCGCCTGCCGCACCGCGTCGTGCCCGGCCAGCACGGCCTCGATCTCACCCAGCTCGACGCGGAACCCGCGGATCTTCACCTGGTCGTCGACCCGGCCGAAGAAGTCCAGGTTGCCGTCCCGCCGCCACCGCGCGCGGTCGCCCGTCCGGTACATGCGGGCGCCGGGCGGCCCGAACGGGCACGCCACGAACCGCGCCGACGTCAGGGCCGCCTTGTTGAGGTAACCCCTGGCGAGGCCGCGGCCGGTCACGTACAGCTCGCCGACCACGCCCGGCGGCACCGGCCGCAGCGTCTCGTCCAGCACGTACACCCGCGTGTTCGGGTCCGGCACGCCGATCGGCACCGCGCCCGGCCAGTCCGGGACCGCGGGCCACAGCGTCGAGTTCACCGTCGCCTCGGTCAGGCCGTACGCGGCCAGCACGTTCAGCCTGCCCGCGAACCGCGCGATCAGGTCCGGCGGCACGGTTTCGGTACCCACGAGGATCGTCGCGCCCGCGGGGAGTTCGCAGCCCTCCGGCAGCGCCGACACCAGCGACGGCGGCAGGATCAGGTGCGTGATCCGTTGTGCCGCCAGGAAGTCCGTCAGCTCACGGCCTGCCGTGCGGACCTCGTCCGGCGCGATCACCAGGGTGCCGCCGACGCACACGGCCATCGTCAGCTCGAACACCGCCACGTCGAAGCCCACCGACGCGTACTGCAGCACACGACTGTCCTCGCGCAGGCCCATCCGGTCGATCGCGGTCGCGGCCAGCGACGCGATGCCGTCATGGGGCACCAGCACACCCTTGGGGCGGCCGGTCGAGCCGGACGTGTAGATCACGTACGCCGTCGAGTCCAAACCGGGCGGTACGGTTTCCAGCGGGCTGCCGTCGGCGGGAACGACGCCCGGGGCGTCCAGCAGGACCACCTCGGACTCGGGGATCTTGCCGCTCACCGGTTCGGTCGCCAGCACGAGCCGCGCGGAGGCGTCGTCCAGCATGTAGGCGAGGCGGTCCGCCGGGTGGGACAGGTCCAGCGGCAGGTACGCGGCACCCAGCTTCACGACCGCGAGCACCGCCGCCACCATCTCCGCCGACCGCGGCACGGCGATCGCCACGACGTCCTCGGCGCCGATCCCGTGTGCCCGCAGCAGCCGCGCGATCTGGTTGGACCGCGTGTCGAGCTGCGCGTACGTCCACGTCACCGACTCGTCGACGACCGCGTCCGCGTCCGGCTTCGCCCCGGCACAACGGGCGAACAGCTCCGGCATGGTCAGCTCGGGCACCACCCGGTCGGTCGCGTTGAAGCCCTCGACCACCTGCCGCCGCTCGTCGTCGGTGAGCAGGTCCACGCGGTCGAGCCGGGCCGCCGGGTCGGCGGTGACCGCGGCGAGGAGCATCGTGAGCCGTTCTCCCAGCCGTGCCACGGTTTCCGCGTCGAAGAGGTCGGTCGCGTACTCCAGGCGGCAGTCGAGCCGCCCGGTGCCCGCGTGCTCGGCGAAGCTGAACACCAGGTCGAACTTCGCCGTGGTCATGCGGAACGGCACCGGTTCGACCACCAGGTCCGGCAGGTCCAGCCAGTCGGTGCCAGTGTGGTAGCCGACCATGACCTGGAACAACGGGTTCCGCGCGACGGAACGGGCCGGGTTGATCCGCTCCACCACGGACTCGAACGGCACGTCCGCGTGCGAGAACGCGGCAAGGTCGGTCTCCCGCACCTGCTCGACCAGCTCCGTGAACGTCGTGGCACCGGTCAGCCGCGTCCGCAGCACCAGCGTGTTCACGAAGAACCCGACGAGGTCGTCGAGTGCGTCGTCCACCCGGCCGGCGATCGGCGCGCCCAGCGGGATGTCCGTGCCCGCGCCCATGCGGTGCAGCAGGGCGGCGACGGCCGCGTGCAGCAGCATGAACATGCTCGCGCCGGTCCGCGCCGACAGCTCCCGCAGCGCGGCCGCGGTCTCCGCCGGGACGGTCAGGACCTCCTCGGCCCCGCGGAACGTCGGCCGGGCCGGGCGGGGCCGGTCGGTCGGCAGTTCGAGCTCCTGCGGTGCCCCGTCGAGGGTCCGCTGCCAGTAGTCCAGCTGTTCGTCCGCGATCCCGTCGAGCAGTTCTCGTTGCCACAGCGTGTAGTCCGCGTACTGCACCGGCAGCGGCGCCCACTCCGGGGCGTTGCCGTGCCGGCGCGCCTGGTACGCCGTGGTCAGGTCACGCAGGAACGGCCGGTCCGACCACTCGTCGGTCGTGATGTGGTGCAGCAGCACCACGACCACGTGTTCCACATCGGACACCCGGGCGATCGTCACCCGCAGCGGCAGCTCGGTCGCCAGGTCGAACGGCCGGTCGACGGCCGCCTGCACCACGTCCTCGCGGTACTCGACCACCGCCACCGGCGGCACCACGTCGTGCAGGACGCGCTGGAACGGCCGCCCGTCCCGCTCGCCGAACACCGTCCGCAGGGCCTCGTGCCGGCGCACCACGTCCGTGAGCGCGGCCGTCCACGCGTCCAGGTCGAGCGGGCCGCGCAGCCGGAACACGAGCGGGAAGTTGTACGCCGCCGACGTGCCCTCCAACTGCTGGATCACCCACAACCGCTGCTGCGCGTGGGAGAGCGGCAGCTCGTCGGGCCGCGCGACCGGGCGCAGCGGCGGCCGGGTGACCCCCGACGCACCCGCGACCCGCGCGGCCAGCTCGGCGACGGTCGGCGCCTCGAACAGGTCACGAATCGACAAGTCGACGGCCAACGCGGCCCTGGCGCGGCTGACGAGCCGGGTGGCGAGCAGCGAATGCCCGCCCAGCTCGAAGAAGTTGTCACCGACCCCGACCGTCGGCACCCCGAGGATCTCGGCGAACAGCCCGCACAACGTCTCCTCGGCCGGTGTGCTCGGCGCGCGGTGCTCGGCGGCGACCAGGTCCGGCGCGGGCAGCGCCTTCACGTCCAGCTTGCCGTTGACCGTCAGCGGCAGGTGGTCGACCGCGGTGATCGCGGCCGGGACCATGTAGTCGGGCAGGCGCTGCTTCAGGTACTCCCGCAGGTCCGGCGAACCCACGACGTACGCCAGCAGCCGTTTCGTGGCACCGTGGTCGGTCGCGATCACGGCCGCCTGCGTGACGTCCGGGTGGTCGTTCAGCGCGGCCTCGATCTCGCCCAGCTCGACCCGGTAGCCGCGGATCTTCACCTGGTCGTCGGTGCGGCCGAGGAAGTCCAGGTTGCCGTCGGGCCTGCGGCGCACCAGGTCGCCGGTGCGGTACATGCGGTCGCCCGGCGCGCCGAACGGGTCGGCGACGAACCGTTCCGCCGTCAGCCCGGACCGCGCGTGGTACCCGCGTGCCAGGCCGATGCCCGCGATGTAGAGCTCACCGGGCGTGCCGGGCGGCACCGGCCGCAGGCGCGCGTCCAGGACGTACCCGCGGGTGTTCCAGATCGGCTTGCCCACCACCGGTGTCGGCGAGTCCGCTGTGGACGCGCCGAGCGTGTTGATCGTGTACTCGGTGGGCCCGTAGAGGTTGTAGCCGTACGTGCCCTCGGTGTCCCGCAGCCGCGTCCACACCGCGTCCGGCACGGCCTCGCCGCCGAGCAGGACGAGCGGCGGCACGTGCCCGTCGAGGAGGCCTTCCTCGAACAGCAGTTGCGCGTACGTCGGCGTCACGTTGACCACGTCGACGCGGTGCCGCTCGCAGTACGCGACCAGGGCCTGCGCGTCGCGGCGCAGCTCCTCGTCGCACACGTGCACCTCGTGGCCCTCGACGAGCCACAACAGTTCCTCCCACGACATGTCGAACGCGAACGACACGGTGTGCGCGATCCGCAGCCGCCTGCCCGCCGAGGACACCGTCGGGTCGAAGATCTCCGCGCGGTGGTTGAGCTGCATGTTCGTCAGGCCGCGGTACGGGGTGACGACGCCCTTCGGCTTGCCGGTCGACCCGGACGTGTAGATCACGTACGCCGGGTGCTCCAGCCTGCCGGGCAGGCCGTGCGCGAACAGCGGCCGCTCGGCGTCGCTGATCTCGTGGTCCGGTGTGGTCTCCAGCTCGGCGCGGATCTCGGGGTCGTCCAGCAGCACCGCACCCGCCGACAGCGCGGGGTCCACCGTGGACATCGACAGCAGGCACACCGGGTCGGTGTCCTCGACCATCAGCGTCAGCCGGTCGACCGGGTGGTCCAGGTCCAGCGGCAGGTACGCGGCACCGGTCCGCAGCACCGCGAACAGCGCGACCACCATCTCGATGGACCGGGGAAGTGCCAGTGCCACCACGGTTTCCGGCATCGCGCCCCGTGCCAGCAGGTGGCGGGCGAGCTGGTTGATCCGGCCGTCCAGCTCCGCGTACGTGAGGGTCCGGTCGCCGAACACCAGCGCCGGCTCGTCCGGGATGAGCGCGGCCCGCTGCGCGAGCAGGTCGGCGATCGTGTCGTCGGGTACCGGGTGCTCGTTCGCCGACCACTCCGCGGTGAGCGTCTCCTGCTCGTGCGGCAGCAGGAGGTCGAGGCGGCCGACCGTCGCGTGTGGATCGTCCGCCAGCCGGTCGAGCAGCGTGGTGAACCGGTCGAGGAACGTCCGCGCGGTGTCGTCGTCGAACACGTCCGGCCGGTACTCGAGCTTGACGCGCAACCGCTCGCCCGGCGTGAGGACCAGCGTGAGCGGGTAGTGCGTGGCGTCGACGCTGCCCGCCGGGGTCACGCCGAACCGGCTCTCCAGAGCCGCGAACGCGTCGGCGTCCACGAAGTTCTGCAGCACGTACAGCGTGTCGAACAGCCGCGTGTGGCCGGACTCCTGCTGCAGCTCACCGAGGCCGACGTACTCGTGCGGCATCAACGCGGTCCGCTCGTCCTGGATGCGGCGCAGCAGTTGCGCGACCGTCTCCCTCGGGTCGAGCGCGACCCGGACCGGCACGGTGTTGAGGAACAACCCGAGCGCGCTCTCCACGTTCGGCACCTCGGTGGGCCGTCCCGCGACCGTCGTGCCGAACACGACGTCGGCACGGCCGGTCGCGCCGGCCAGCACCAGCGCCCACGCCGCGTTGAGCAGCGCGTTCAGCGTCACCCCGGCCTCGCGGGCGGTGGCCTGCAGCCGCGCCTGGTCCACCTCGGTCAGGTGGCGGCGCGGGATGGCCGGCCGCATCGCCGTGTCCGCGCGGCCGACCAGGGTCGGCTCGGTGAGACCGGAGAGCGCTCGCCGCCAGGCCTCCTTCGCGGCGTCCCTGTCCTGCGCGGCCAGCCAGTCGAGGTAGTCGCGGTAGGAGCCCGGCGCGGGCAGGCCGCGGTCGTCGCCACCCCGCTCGTACAGCGACAGCAGTTGTTCCAGGAACCGGCCCTCGGACCAGCCGTCCCACAGGATCAGGTGGTGCGTGGTGACCAGCCGGTCGGTGCCGTCGGGGAAGCGGAACACCTGCATGCGCAGCAGCGGCGGCCGGGCGAGGTCGAACCGGACCGCGCGGTCGGCGGCCATCAGCTCGGCGGCCTCGTCGCGGGTCGCGACGCCGTACACCGTGATCGGCACCTCCGGCGCGGCGGCGATGACCTGCGCGTCACCGGTGAAACCGGCCCGCAGGCTCGGGTTGCGGGCCAGCAGCGTCCGGCAGGCGGCCCGCAGCCGGTCGAGGTCGATCCGCCGGTCGAAGTCCAGCGCGCCCTGCGCGGTGTAGACGTCGATGTCCGCGGTGTCGTAGGTGGCGTGGAAGTACAGGCCCTCCTGCAGCGGCGACAGCGGCCACACCTCGTCGGCCTGCTCGGCGAGCGCTTCCTCCCAGTACCCGGCGAGTGCGCGGACGTCCTCCTCGGTCAGGTCGCGCGTCCACGACCACGTGGCCCGCAGGCGCGGTCCGTCCGGCGTCTCGGCGCACATCGTGTCGAGTTGCAGGACGTGCGACATGCCCATGTCGGGGTCCGGCAGCAGGGTCGGCGCGTCCGGTGCGGGGAGCCAGTCCTCGGTGCGCGCGTCGGGGAAGCGGCCGAAGTAGTTGAACAGCACCTGCGCGGACGGCAGCGCGGCGAGCAGTGGCGCGGACTGCGGGTTGAGGTAGCGCAGGATCCCGTACCCCAGACCGTTGTCCGGCGCCGCGGACAGCGCTCGCCGCACGAGCCGCAGCTGCTCGCCCGGGGTGTCCGCGGCGGGCAGGCGGACCGGCTGGACGCTCGTGAGCCAGCCGACCGTGCGGGACAGGTCGAGGTCGCCCTCGCGGCCGTGGCGTTCGACGTCGACGAGGAGATCGCCATCGCCGCGCCAGCGCGTGACGGCGATCCGCAGCGCGGTCAGCAGCCGGTCGTGCCCGATGCCGTCCGGGGCGGGCAGGTCGACCTGGTGGGTGCGCAGCGCGCGCACCGGACCGGGCCGTGCCCCGGGCTTCAGTTCCGCTCCCGGGGCGAGCGTCGCCGTCCAGTGCGGCAGCTCGGCGAGGCGGTGTGGTTCGTGGGCCTGCTCGGCGACGTGCCGGGCGAAGCGGCGCAGCGAGGTGGGCACGGGGTCGAGCGGCCTGCCCGCCCACGCGGCGGCGAGGTCCTCGAACAGGATCCGCCACGACACGCCGTCCACCACCAGGTGGTGCGCGACGATCAGCAGCCGGCGCGCGCGCTCCTGCCACACGAACCGCAGCATCCGGCCCGACTCGGGGTCGAGGTCGACGTCGTCGAGGTCCCGCGTGATCTCCACGGGCACCGACGGCAGCGTCTCCAGCGACCACACGTCCGGCGCGTGCCGCGTGAGCTTCTGGCGCAGCCCGTCGTGGCGGTCGACCACCGCCCGCAGCGTGCGGGTGAGCTGCTCCTCGGTCGCGCCTTCCGGCGTCCGCACGTACATCGACAGCGTGAACCGGTCGATCGGGCCGCCGCGTTCCCGCAGGTGGTGCACGACGGGGAGGAGCGGAACGGTCCCGACGCCGTCGGTGTCCTGGGTGGCCGTCGACGGTGCCGCGACGGCCGCCAGCGCGGTGGGGGTGCGGTGTTCGAAGACGTCCTTCGGGCTGAGGTCGAGCCCGGCCTTGCGGGCGTGCGACGACACGGTGATCGACAGGATGCTGTCGCCGCCGAGGGTGAAGAAGTCCTCGTCGGGACCCACGTGGTCGAGCTTGAGGACCGTGGCGAAGATCCCGGCGAGCGTCTGCTCGGCGGTGGATTCCGCTTCGCGGGTACCGCGGGTCGGCTTCGGCAGCTTGTCGCGGTCGAGCTTGCCGTTCGCGGTGCGGGGGAGCACGTCGAGTGCGACGACCGCGTCGGGCACCAGCGCGGACGGCAGGTCGCGCTTCAGTGCCGTGTGGACGGACGCGGGGTCGTCGGTGACGACGTACGCGAGCAGGCGGGTGCCGGGCCCGTCGGTGTCGACGACGACGGCCGCGTCGCCGTGCCTGCGCAGGTGTGCCTCGATCTCGCCCAGTTCGACGCGGTTGCCGCGGATCTTGACCTGGTGGTCGGCGCGGCCGAGGTAGGTGAGCCGGTCGCCGTCGCGGCGGACGAGGTCGCCGGTGCGGTACATGCGCTCACCGGGCGCGTACGGGTTCGCGACGAACCGTTCCGCGGTCGTGCCGGGGCGGTGCAGGTAGCCGAGCGCGAGCTGCGGGCCCGCCAGGTACAGCTCGCCGGTCGTGGCCGGCCGCAGGTAGCGGTCGAGGACGTACGCCGTGGTGTTCGCGACCGGCCGCCCGATCGGGACCGGGCCGGTGGCCTCGGTCGCGGGCCAGTACGTGACCTGGACCGCGGTCTCCGTCGGTCCGTACACGTTGTACAGCTCGGTGCCCGTGGTCACGCGCCACCGCGTGGCCAGTTCGCCGGTCATGGCCTCGCCGCCGCCGAACACGCGCCGCAGCGACCGCAGTCCGTCCACATCGGACGCGAGGAGCGCGTTCAGCATGGGGGACACCGACATCAGCGTGGTGACCCGGTGCTCGCGGATCGTGGCGACCAGCGCCTCGGCGTCGCGGTGGTCGTCGGCGACCACGACGGTCGCGCCGCTGGTCAGCGGCCACAGCACCTCGACGAGCGACGGGTCGAAGCTGGGGGAGATCTGGTGCAGCACGCGGTCGCGGTCGTCGAGCGGGAACGCGCTCGCCAGCCAGGTGAGCTGGTTGACCAGCGCGGAATGGGTGACCAGCACACCCTTCGGGGTGCCGGTCGAGCCGGACGTGTAGATCAGGTACGCGGGCCCGGGCCGGGCGTGCGTCGCGCCGGGTTCCCGTGCCGCGTGGACCTCGGGGGCGGTGAGCACGGTCCGCGCGCCGGAGTCCGCCAGCAGGAACCGGCGGCGCTCGGCCGGGTACTCGGGGTCGACCGGCAGGTACACCGCGCCCGCCTTCAGCACCCCGAGCAGTCCGACGATCTGCTCCACCGACCGGGCGATCTCGACGGCGACCACGGTCCCCGGCGCCAGGCCGCTAGCGACCCGCTGCGACCAGTCGTCCAGCTCCGCGTAGGTGAGCCGGGTGTCCCCGGCGATCACCGCGGTCGCCAGCGGGGTGGCGGCGGCCTGGCGGGCGAACAGCTCGGCGACGGTCACGTCCTCGACCGGCAGCGCCGGACCGGTCAGCGGCTCGGCGTCCACGAGGGACAGGGCCGCGACCGGACGGCCGGGGTCCGCGGTGAGCGCACGCCGGAGCTGGTCGCCGATCCCGGCCGCGTCCGGCACCCGGTTCGCGTCGTACTCGAGCTGGATCCGCAGCTCGTCGCCGGGGATGACGATCACGGCGAGCGGGTAGTGGCCCTCGCCGAAGTGGTCCCACGACGCCACGTCCGGCAGCGCGTCGAGCGGGTAGTTCTCGAACACCAGCAGCGTGTCGAACAGCGCGCCGGTGCCCTTCTGCAGCTCGGACAGGCCGACCTGGTGGTGCGCGGACAGCTCCGACTGCTCGGCCTGCGTCCGCCGCGCGACGTCGGCGAGCGAGTCGTCCGGCCGCCACCGCACCCGCACCGGCAGCGTGTTCGCGAACAGGCCGATCATCGACTCGACGCCCGGCACGTCCGACGACCGCCCGGACACCGTCGTGCCGAACACGACGTCGTCGCGGTTCGTCAGCCTGCCCAGCACGACCGCCCACGCGGTCTGCACCCACGTGCTGAGCGTGACACCCAGCTCCCGCGCCCGCTCGGTCGGCGCGGCCACGGTCAGCTCGAGGCGCCGTGGTCGCGGTGTCCCGCCCGCCGTCGCCAGCAGTGTGGGTTCGGCGTCGGCGAGCGCTGTCCGCCACTCGGCGAGCGACGCCTCGGTGTCCTGCGCGGCCAGCCACTCGTGGTACGTGCGGAACGCCGTCACCGGCGGCAGCGCCTCGCCCCGGTAGCCGGCCAGCAACTCCCGCACGAGGATCGGCGCGGACCAGCCGTCGGTCGCGATGTGGTGCAGCGTCAGCACCAGCCACTTCCGGCGCACCAGCGCGACCCGCAGCACGGGCGCGGTCGCCAGGTCGAAGCGGACCGCGCGTTCCTCCGCGGCCACGTCCCGGGGAGCGTCCTCCGACTCCCGCCACGGCACGGGCACGCCGTCCCGGATCACCTGCAGCAGCCTGCCGTCCGCGAGCTGGTGGAACGACGCACGCAGCGGCGCGTGCCGGTCGAGCACCTCCTGCGCGGCCCGCCGCATGGCGGCCGGGTCCACGGGCTCGTGCAGCTCGACCGTCTGCTGCACCACGTACACGTCGTGCTCGGCCGACTCGAACCGCTCGTGGAAGTAGAACCCCGCCTGCAGTGGCGACGCGGGCAGCACGTCCGCCACGTCGCCCAGCTCGTCCACCTCGGACTGTGTGAGCGACACCAGCGGGAAGTCCGACGGCGTGTGGCCGCCGCCGTCCAGTGCGGACAGCCGGGTCAGCGCCTCGGCCCACAGCTCGGCGAGCGCCGCGACCTCGTCCTCGGACAGCACACCGGCCGGGAACGAGAGCGTCGCGGTGAACGTGTCGCCGACCGTGCGCGCGTTGATCTCCAGCGCGTGCCCGACAGGCATGGCCGGGTCGACCCCGGCGCGCAGCGCGCCGGCCACGTCGAAGCGGCCCAGGTAGTTGAACAGGATCTGCGGTCGCCCGGCGGGCAGCCCCAGCAGGCCGTGGCCGATGCCGTTGTCCGGCACCGCACGCAGCTGCTCCTTCACGCGCTTGACCGCGTTCGCCAGGTCACCGGTGCCGGGGTCGAGCCGCACCGGGAACGTGGTGGTGAACCAGCCGACCGTGCGGGACAGGTCGACCCCGCCTGCCGGATGTCCCGCGACCTGTTCCTCCCGGCCGTGGCCCTCCAGTTCGACCAGCACCGCGCTGCCCGCGTCGCGCCACAGCCCGACGGCGACCGCGAGCCCGGTCAGCAGCACGTCGTTGACCGAGCCGTGGAACGCGGCGGGCACCCGCGACAGCAGTGGCGTCGTGACCTCCGGCGGCAGCGAGAACGTGTGCGTCCGGACGGTGGCGGCGGTGTCCCGCGCGTCCAGCGGCCGGGTGCCGAGCAACGGGTCCGGCCCGTCGAGTTGCCGTTCCCAGAAGGGCAGTTCGGCGGAACGGTCCACTGCCGACAGTGCGGTGGCCCAGCGGCGGAACGACGTCGCCACCGGCACCGGGTCGTCCCCGGCCGCCAGCCGGGCCACGTCCTCGGCGATGATCCGCCACGACACCCCGTCGACGACGAGGTGGTGGATCACGAGCAGCAACCGGTCCGGGAAGCGGACCGCGGCCACCATGCGGCCCGCGCGCGGCGCGAGCCGCGCGGCGGCCCGCCGCTCCTCCGTGGCCTCGTCGGCCCCGGCGACCGTCACCTCGACCGTGGCCGACGCCGGCACGTCCAGCGTCCACTCGCCGGTCAGCCGGGCACGCAGCAGGTCGTGGTGGTCCACCAGCCGCCGCACCACCTCGGCCGCGTCCACATCGGACGGGAGGGGGAGGACGGCGGCCTGGTAGTAGGCGTCCGTCGGCCCGTCGACCTGGCTCAGCCACCGGATGATCGGCGTCCGCGGCACGACACCGGTGCCGACGTCGGTCACCTGTGTCGTCGTCGGGGTCGCGACCGCGGCGAGCGCCTCGACCGTGCGGTGCCGGAACACGTCCCTCGGCGTCAACGCCAGCCCGGCCGCGCGGGCCCGGCTCACCAGCTGGATCGCGACGATGCTGTCGCCGCCGAGTGCGAAGAAGCTGTCGCGGACCCCCACCTCGGGCAGCCGCAGCACGTCCGCGAACACGGCGGCCAGCGTGCGCTCGGTCTCCGTGACGGGCGCGGCGGTGCCGGCGAGCCCGGCCCAGTCCGGCTCCGGCAACGCCTTCGTGTCGAGCTTCCCGTTGGGGGTCAACGGCAGCGTGCCGTCGACCACGAGGAACACCGACGGCACCAGGTACTCCGGCAGCTCGTCCGCGACCACCGCCCGCACGGCCGCCGCGTCGACGTCCACACCGGACAGGTACGCCACGAGCCGCGGCGCCTTGCGGTGGTCGTGCCGCAGCAGCACCGCCGCCTGCGCCACGCCCGGCTGCCGCAGCAGCACGCTCTCGATCTCACCCGGCTCGACCCGGTGCCCGCGGATCTTCACCTGGTTGTCCGCGCGCCCGAGGAACTCCAGGTGCCCCGCGGCGGTCCACCGCACGCGGTCGCCGGTCCGGTACATCCGGTCCCCGGGCGCCCCGAACGGGTCCGCCACGAACCGCGACGCGGTCATCCCCGGCTTGCCGAGGTACCCGCGCGCGAGCCCGCGCCCGCCGACGTACAGCTCTCCGGTCACCCCGACACCGACCGGCCGCAGCGTCGGGTCCAGCACGTACAGCCGCGTGTTCGGGTCCGGCCCGCCGATCGGCACCGGCCCGTCCCAGCCCGGTTCCGCGAGCCACAGCGTCGAGTTCACGGTCGCCTCGGTCAGCCCGTACGCGACCACGACCCGCAGCGTCGGCGACCACCGCGCCACCAGCTCGGCGGGCACCGCCTCGGTGCCGACCACGAGCACCGCGCCCTCGGGCAGCGTGCACTCCGGGGGCAGCGCGGCCACCAGCGACGGCGGCAGGATCATGTGCGTGACGCCGTGTTCGTGCAGGTAATCCGTCAGCTCGGGGCCCGCGACGCGGCGGTGCTCGGGCACCACGACGACCCGCGCGCCGGTGCCGAGCGACATGCACAGGTCCCACACGGCCACGTCGAACCCGACGGACGCGAACTGCGCGACCCGGCTCGCGGCCGTCACCCCGATGCGGTCGACGGCGGTCGCGATCAGCGACCCGATCCCGTCGTGCGACACCACGACACCCTTGGGCCGCCCGGTCGAGCCGGACGTGTAGATGACGTAGGCCGCGCCGGCCAACGGAATCTCGACGTCCACATCGGACGGATCGGCGGCGGACAGGTCGACGTGGTCCAGCAGGAGCCGCTCGCACGGCGGCAGTTCGGTGGTCGACGTGGTCACGACGAGCCGCGTGGACGAGTCGGTCAGCATGTACGCCAACCGGTCCAGGGGGTGGTCCAGGTCGAGCGGCAGGTACGCCGCCCCCGTCTTCATCACCGCGAGCAGGGCCACCACCAGGTCCGCCGACCGGGGGAGCGCGACCCCGACCACGTCGTCGCGGCCAACGCCACGGGACATCAGCAGGCGCGCCAACCGGTTCGCGGCCGCGTTCAGCTCCGCGTACGTCAGCGTGACGTCCTCGCACACCAGCGCCACGGCGTCCGGCGACGACGCCACCTGGCGCTCGAACGCCCCCGGCCACGTCACCTCGTCCGCGTCGCGCGGGTCGGTGCCGAAGTCCAGCGGCAGCGGCGCCAGCTCGACCGACCGCAGCGGCAGGTCCGGAGTGGACACGAGCGCGTCGAGCACGGCGAGCAGACCGCGTTCGTGCGCCGCCAGTTCCGCGTCGCCACACACGGCCGCGTCACCCTCGACGGTGAACAGGAACGACTCGCCGTCCGCCTGTTCGAGCGCGGTGATCGCGAGGTCGTGCACCGGGCCCGGCCACACGGCGTGGAACTCCGCGGACACGTCCCCGAAGTCGACGGCGCTCATGAACCCGAGCACGTTGACCGTCGGCCCGGCCAGCGCGTCGACGCCGTCCTCCTGGCCGAGCGCCCGCGCCAGCTCCTCGGCGCGGAACCGCCCGTGCCGCACGGTGCCCGCCACCTCGTCGGCGATCGCCTCCAGCAGCGCGGACACCGGCGCGTGCGGGTCGACCGGCACCCGGACCGGCAGGACGTTCGAGGTCATCCCCGGCACGTCCCACAGCGCGCGCCCGGCGACCGGCATCCCGAGCACGAGGTCGCGCTCGCCCGTGACCCGGTGCGCGTACCCGAACGCCGCCGCGACCAGCAGCCGCGACGGCTTCGTGTGCTCGCGCGCCGCGGCCGCCCGCAGCCGCGCGGCGTCGAGCACGACCTCCCGGCGCACCAGCCGGGTGGCGGGCGCGGTCGGCCGGTCCAGCAGCCTGACCGGCTCCGGCGCGTCCGCCATGCGGTCGAGCCAGTACGCGCGGTCCGCCTCGTGGCGGGGGCTCTCCCGGTAGGCCGTCTCGTCGTCGGTGAGGCGCGCCAGCGACCAGTCGACGTCGGCGAGCGCGCGCCCCGTGTACCGGTCGGCCGCGCGCCGGATCAGCAGCGACGCGCCGAAGCCGTCGATGACCGTGTGGTGGTAGCGCTGGTACCACCACACCCGGTCGGCCGCGAACCGCAGGACCGCGTGGTGGAACAGGGGACCGGTCGCGAGGTCCATGGGGCGGGCCCGGTCGGCGAGCAGCCACTCCCTGGCCGCGTCCTCCGACGGGAAGTCCAGCACCGGCACAGAAACCGCCCCGGGAGCCACCGTCTGGCGCGGTCGGCCGTCGACCTCGGCGATCCGGACGTGCAGGGTCTCCGCCTCGGCGAGCGTCTGCTCGACGGCGGCGACCAGGCGCGGCACGTCCAGCGCGCCCCGCAGGTCGACGATGAACGCGACGTGGAAATCGGTGCCGGCCGGTTCCGCCTGCTGGGCGTACCAGACCCCGGCCTGCGCCCCGGTGAGAGGCAGACCTGTCCCCATGGTGGTTTCTCCGACCGTCTCAGGACTTCTCGAGCAGCGGGACGAACTCGTCGATCGCGTACGGGATGCTGATCACGGTGTTGAACGACAGCGCGGCGCCGATCGCGGGCTGCGAGTACGGCACGTACAGCACGCGCCCGTCCTTGACGGCCTTCAGGCCCTGCCACACCGGGTTCGCGTCGAGGCTCTTCTTCGCGGCGGCCGGGTCGAACGTCAGCACCACGATCAGGTCGGTGTCGACCATGTCGAACCGCTCGCTGGAGAGCTCGACGGCGTTCTGCTCCTTGCTCTCCCGCGCGGCCTCGTTGATCTCCTCGGGCACGGTGAACCCGAGCTGCTCCAGGAACGCGGCCTTCGGGTCGGTCTCCTGGAAGGCGACCATCTTGCCCGGCTGGTACGGGTCGACGACGGCGACGGTCTTGCCCTGCCACTCCGGGTGTTCCTCGCGGAGCCGCGCGAACCGGTCGTCGATCTCCTTGATCTTCGCGTCCGCCTCGGCCTCGAGGCCCATCGCCTTGCCCGCCATGCGGGTCATGTCCTGCCACGGGGCGCCGTAGTCGTCGAAGCCCTTCGGCTGGCCGACCGTCTTCGCGATCTTGGACAGCTCGTCGTACTGCTGCTTCGACATGCCGGAGTACAGCGCGATGATCAGGTCCGGCTTGAGGTTCAGGATCTTCTCGAGGTTGTAGTCGTCGCGTTCGCCGACGATCTCCGGCGGGGTGTCGCCCCACAGGTCCTTCGTCCACGGCCAGAGCCCGTACGGGCGCTCCTTGAACCAGTCGATCGCGCCGACGGGCTTGCCGCCGAGCGCGAGCACGGCGTCCTGGTCGGACAGGCCGAGCGTGACGATCTTCCGCGGCTTCTTCTCGATGACGGTCGTGCCGTACTTGTGCTCGACCTCGACCGGGAACGTGGCCTGGCCCGAGGGAGCGTTCTCCCCGGTCGGCTCCTGTGCCGCGGGCGGATCGCCCACCCCGCAGCCTGCGAGGGCCAGAACCACGAACAACAGGGCAATCTTGGCTGACCTCATGAGTTCTCTTCGCTCCCAGTGCACGCAGGCGGGGTTAGGTAAGGGGAACCTAACATGGAGAGCTGAGGTATACCTACCCTAACTTCTGCCGAGTAGGCTAGGCCACATGATCCAGACCCACGCCGCGCCCGTCGGGGCGCCCGCGCGTGGGTCTGCCCGTCGCCGCACGACGTTCCTGGCCGCGTCGATCGCGGTCCTGCTGGTGCTGTGCGTGCTGTCGCTCGCGATCGGCACCAGGACCATCCCGCCTGGTGAGGTCGTCGCGACGCTCTTCGGGAACGGTTCGGAGAGCGCGATCATCTGGGGCACCCGCTTCCCGCGCACGCTGCTCGGCATCCTCGTCGGCGCGTCGCTCGGGCTCGCGGGCGCGGTCATGCAGGCGCTCACCCGCAACCCGCTCGGCGACCCCGGGCTGCTCGGCATCAGCGCGGGCGCCGCGTTCGGCATCGTCGTCGCGGTCGCCACCACCGGGATCGCCTCCCTGTACGGCTACATCTGGTTCGCGTTCGCGGGGGCGCTGGTCGCGAGCGCGGTCGTCTACCTGCTCGGCAGCGTCGGCCGGGGCGGTGCCACCCCTGTCAAGCTGGCGCTCGCCGGTGTCGCGATCACCGCGCTGCTGACCTCGCTCACCAACGGCATCTCGCTTCTCGACCCGCGGGCGCTCGACCGGTACCGCTTCTGGGCGTCGGGATCCCTTGCCGGACAGGACAACGCGGTGCTGCTCCGCGTCCTGCCGTTCGTGCTGGCCGGCGCGGTCCTCGCGCTCGCGTCGGCGAGCGCCTTCAACAGCATGGCGCTCGGCGACGACGTGGCGAAGGCGCTCGGCAGGCGGGTCGCGCTCATCCGCGTCCAGGGCGCGGTCGCGATCACGCTGCTCACGGGTGCGGCCGTCGCCGTCGTCGGGCCGATCGTGTTCGTGGGGCTCGTGGTGCCGCACGTCGCCCGCGCCGTCACCGGGCCCGACCACCGCTGGCTGCTGCCGTACAGCATGGTGTTCGCGCCGGTCCTCGTGCTGGCCGCGGACATCGTCGGCCGGGTCATCGCGCGGCCCGGCGAGGTCGACGTCGGCATCGTGGTCGCGTTCCTCGGCGCGCCGTTCTTCATCGCGCTGGTGCGCCGTCGCAGGCTGGCCGAGCTATGACGGCGATCGCCATCCGCGTCGGCGGCGCCTCCGCACGCGTGCGGCCGAGGGTGCTCGGGACCGCCCTGGTCCTCGCCGCCGTCGCGTTCCTGCTGTGCTGCGTCGGCATGACGATCGGGGACTACCCGCTGTCGGTCGGCAAGGTCGTCGCCGCGCTGTTCTCCCAGGGCGACTACCACGACCGGGTCGTCGTCTACGACTGGCGCATGCCGCGTGCGCTGTGCGGGTTGTTCGTGGGCCTCGCGTTCGGCATGTCCGGCGCGATCTTCCAGACCATCACCCGCAACCCGCTCGCGAGCCCCGACGTCATCGGCGTCTCCGCCGGCGCGACCACCGCGGTCGTGTGCGGCATCGTGCTCGGCGTCGGCGCCGGCCTCGGCACCCAGACGCTCGGGCTCGCCGGCGCGCTCGGGTCGGCGCTGCTGATCTACATGCTCGCGTGGCAGCGCGGCACCACCGGCTACCGGATCGTGCTCGTCGGCATCGGCGTCTCGTGGGCGTGCACGAGCGCCACCAGCTACCTGCTCGCGCACGCGAAGCTGTACGAGGCGCAGCAGATCGTCGGCTGGATGGTCGGCAACCTCAACGACAGCACGTGGGCGCAGGCCACCCCGCTGCTGGTCGCGATGGCCGTGCTCGTGCCGATCACGCTCGCGACGAGCGGCTGGCTCACCGCGCTGCACCTCGGTGACGACGTCGCCGTCGGGCTCGGCACCCCGGTGCAGCTCGCCCGGCTGACGCTGCTGGTGGTCGGCGTCGGGCTCGTCGCGTTCGGCACCGCCGCCGCGGGGCCGGTCGCGTTCGTCGCGCTCGCCGCGCCCCAGATCGCCAAGCGTGTCGCGGGCACGCCGGTGCCGCCGCTCGTCACGTCGGGGATCACCGGCGCGGTCGTGCTGCTGGGCAGCGACCTGATCGCCCGCGAACTCGTGCCGGACACGCAGCTCCCGGTGGGGGTCGTGACCGGCGCGCTGGGGGCGCCGTTCCTGCTCTGGCTGCTGGCCAGGGCCAACCGAGCAGGCTCGGGAGGATGACCGTGGAGTTGCGTGCCGAGCACGTCCGCCTCGCCTACGACAACCGGGTCGTGGTGGACGACCTCGACCTGCTCGTGCCACCCGGCCGCATCAGCGTGATCGTCGGCGCGAACGCGTGCGGCAAGTCGACGCTGCTGCGTGCGCTCGCGCGGTTGCTGACCCCGCGGGCGGGCACGGTGCACCTCGACGGGAAGTCCGTGCACGCCATGCCGACCAAGCAGGTCGCCCGCGTGCTCGGCATCCTGCCGCAGTCGCCGGTCGCGCCGGACGGGCTGACCGTCGTCGACCTGGTGACGCGCGGTCGTTCGCCGCACCAGAGCTGGTGGCGGCAGTGGTCGGCCGCCGACGAGGCCGCGGTGACCGCCGCGCTCACCGCGACCGGGATGACCGACCTCGCCGACCGGCCCGTGGACGAGCTGTCCGGCGGGCAGCGGCAGCGCGCGTGGATCGCGATGGCGGTCGCCCAGGAGACGCCGGTGCTGCTGCTGGACGAGCCGACGACGTTCCTCGACCTGGCGCACCAGATCGACGTGCTGGACCTGGTCGTCGACCTGAACCGGCGCGAGGGCAGGACGGTCGTGATGGTGCTGCACGACCTCAACCAGGCGTGCCGCTACGCCGACCACGTGATCGCGATGAAGGCGGGCGCGATCGTCGCCGAGGGCCCGCCCGCCGAGGTCGTGACGCCATCGCTGGTCGAGGACGTGTTCGACGTGCGGTGCCAGGTGACGACCGACCCCGTGAGCGGAACGCCACTGGTAATCCCCACTGGGCGACACCACTCACTCACCGACCGTGAACATCAGCACTCTCGGTAACACTTTCGCGGGCTGCGGCGAAAACCCAAACGTCAAGGTGCGTCTGTTTGGGGGATGACATGGCCGTCCGATGGGTGATCGGTCTCCTCGCCGCCGCAGCGTTCGTCGCCGGGCTGGTGCTCCAGCTCCTCGCGCTGACGATCGGCGGTCTCGCCGGTCTGCTCGTCGCCGTCGTCGTGCGCTCCGGCCACAACCCACTGGCCGAGAGCTACCGCGACATCCGCGACCCGCGCGGCATGCCGTGACCCTGTGGACAACCCGGCCGTCGCCGCCCGTTCCTGTCGGTGGTGCCCGCTAGGCTGGATGTCGGGGCCGGCGGCCGCTCCCGGTCTCGTCAGGACCGCTGACCAGCCGCCGTCGCCTCACCGTTCGGTGCCGGTCCTGGTTCGCCTTCCGGTGTGGACGCCCGTGAAAGCTCGCCCGGTGGCGCACAGCCATCCGCACGCGGACCGCCGACCTGTGGGTGGCGGCCGCTGGGCCGGATGCCGGGTCCGGCGGCTGCTCCGGTCTCGTCAGGATCGCTGACCAGCCCCTGCCGCCGTCGCCTCGCCGATCGGTGCCGGTCCTGCTCGTCCACTCCGAGCGCCCGTGAAAGCTCGCCCCGTGGTCAAAGTCATCCGCACGCGGACCGCTGACCTGCGGGCGCCCGCCGCTGGACTGGATGCCGGGGTCGGGCGGGCCGCCGTTGATCATGGCAAAGGACGCGTCCGGAGCCCGGACGCGCCCTCCGCCCATGTGTCAGCCCGCCATCGCGGTGATCAGTTCGCCGTTCGCCGTGTCGCCGGACAGTTCCCAGAAGAACGCGCCACCGAGGCCCTGCTGGGCGGCGTAGTCCATCTTGCCGCCGATCGTGGCCGGGGTGTCGTAGCTCCACCACTGCCCGCCGCAGAACGCGTACGCCGTGCCCGCGACGGTTCCCGTTGCGGGGCAACGGTCCTTGAGCACCTTGTAGTCCTCGATGCCCGGCTCGTACGTGCCCGGCGCGGGCCCGGTCGCCGCGCCGCCCGGCTCGGCCTGCGTGACGCCGGTCCAGCCGCGGCCGTAGAACCCGATGCCCAGCAACAGCTTCGACGACGGGACGCCCTTGCCCTTCAGCTTCTGGATCGCCGCGTCGGAGTTGAAGCCCGCGGCGGGGATACCGTCGTAGGCGGTCAGCGGCGAGTGCGGGGCCGTGGGACCGTCCGCGTCGAACGCGCCGAAGTAGTCGTAGGTCATGACGTTGTACCAGTCGACGTACTGCGCCGCGCCCGCGTAGTCGGCCGCGTCGATCTTGCCGCCGTCGGAGCCGTCGGCCGTGATCGCGGCGGTGACCAGGTTGTCCGGGCCGAACTTCGCGCGCATCGCGGCCATCACGTTCTCGAACGACTCGAACCCGCTCGTGTCGCACTGCAGGCCACAGGCGTTCGGGTACTCCCAGTCGATGTCGATGCCGTCGAACACGTCGGCCCACCGCGGGTCCTCGACGAGGTTGTAGCAGGACTCGGCGAACGCGGCGGGGTTCTGCGCGGCCTGGCCGAAGCCCCCTGACCAGGACCAGCCGCCGAGCGACCACAGCACCTTCAGTCCCGGGTGCATGGCCTTCAGCTTGCGCAGCTGGTTGAAGTTGCCGCGCAGCGCGCCCGCGTCCCAGGTGTCGGCGGTACCGTCCACACTGGACGCCGCGTCGTAGAACCGGTCGTAGTCCGCGTAGGCGTCACCGATGGCGCACTGGCCGTTCGTGACGTTGCCGAACGCGTAGTTGATGTGGGTCAGCTTGCCGGCCGAGCCGGACGTCTCGATGTTCTTGACGTGGTAGTTCCGCTGGTAGACGCCCCACTGGACGAAGTACCCGAGGGTGATCCCTCCCGCCGCCTCCGACACGGCGGGTGTGGACTCGGAACCCTGGGCTGGAGCGGCCACCAGGCCGAAGGTCGTGGCCACCATGGCCACCAGCGCGGACAGGCGCCATCGTGTGCGGGTCATCGTTCTCCTCGTGGATGCAGGGGGTCCAGCGCTTGAACGGAGATCCACTCCCACTATGTGGTCTAGACCACGCGCCGTCAAGTGGTACAGACCAAGTGGCAACTGTCAGGCCGGTGGTCGCGGCTGCTTCCCAGAGGCGATTTTCGGTGGCGCCAGGGTGTGGTCCCCGGTCCGTGGTCGACCTCGCACTGGCTTCCCGCGCTGGGCTCGCCTCCCGGGGCGGCTCCCGATCCGGGGCCGCCCTCCGTGTTGCGCCTCGGGCAGGCCTCCGGCGTTGGCCTTTCACCCATCGGGCTTGCCGCCCAGCTTGGGCCTGAGCACTGAGGTTGCCTCCCGGGTCGGCTGCTCGCCGTGGGCTTGCCTCGAGTTGGGCTTCCGTCCCGCGGTTGACTTCCCAGGGCGAGCTTCCGGCCCGGCCCGCCTCAGGCCTTGCCCTCGCGAGTCCGCGTCCGCGGTGGGACCCGCTTCGCGGGTTGGCCTCCGGCCCCCGATTTCCAGCCTACCGGGGAGGGGCGACAGTCCCGGCCCGTCAGCAGGTCGCCTGTGGACAACCCCGCCCCCTGTGGACAACCAGCTCCCACCACCGCAGAACTGTCGGTCCCCCGGTCTACGCTGGATTCCGGGGGCCGGTGGCCGCCCACCGCGCGTGTTCTTCGGCACGTCACCGACCCGGAAGTGAACCGAGATTTGCTAAGTTCGGTTTGCTAACGAGGAGGTGGCCATGGCCGAGGACCGGCACGCGTGGGTCGAGCCCGGGGCGTTCGAGGTGGCCCCCGGCGTGTACCGCATCCCGCTGCCCCTGCCCACGGACGGTCTGCGGGCGGTGAACGTCTACGCCATCGAGTCCGGCGACGGGCTCGTCCTCATCGACTCCGGGTGGGCGCTCGACGTCGCGGAGCGGCAGCTCGAGGCGGCCCTCGGCACGATCGGCCGCGACTTCTCCGACATCCAGCGCTTCCTCGTCACCCACGTGCACCGCGACCACTACACCCTGGGCGTGTCGCTGCGGCGGATCTACGGGAGCAAGATCGCGCTCGGGATCGGGGAGCAGCCGTCGCTCGAGCGGATCATGGCCCGCCGGCTCGACGGGCAGGCCGTCGAGATGGTCCGGTGGGGCGCCACGCCGCTGATGGAGGAGTGGCGGCGGCAGTTCGTCGAGCGGGACGAGCGCGAGGCGCCCGCCCGCTACGAGGAACCCGACGAGTGGCTCGACGGCACCACGAAGATCGACCTCGGCGACCGCACGCTCGTGGCCCTGCCGACCCCCGGGCACACGCAGGGACACGTCGTCTTCGTCGACGAGCAGGCCGGGGTGCTGTTCGCGGGCGACCACGTGCTCCCGCACATCACGCCGTCGATCGGGTTCCAGCCCGCACCGGCGAAGCTGCCGCTCGGCGACTACCTCGACAGCCTGCGCCTCGTCCGGTCCTACCCGGACCTGCGCCTACTGCCCGCGCACGGCCCGGTCACGCCGAGCGTGCACGCGCGCGTCGACGAACTGCTGGCACATCACGAGGAACGGCTCGCCGAGACGCTGGCGGCGGTGCGCGACGGGGCCGGCACCGCGTTCGAAGCAGCGCGGCAGCTGGGGTGGACCCGTCGGCACCGCCGGTTCGACGACCTCGACCTGTTCAACAAGACGCTCGCGGCGGGGGAAACCGCGGCACACCTTGACGTGCTGGTCGTGCGTGGGGAACTTCAGTCCGTCACCGTGGACGGGGTGGTGGAGTACTCCGTCACTCCGTCGGGGACTTGATGGCCCCGTTCTCGTCCAGCGTGTCGAGGCCCAGCATCGCGAGCAGGTTCGCGCAGTCCTGTGCGTCCGACGAGTGACAGGCGACGGTGAGTGCCGCCTTGCGGTTCTGAATGGCGTAGTGAACTCTCTCGTTCGCCCGCGCTTCGGCGAATCGGCCTTGCTCAAGGGTCGGGCTGGCGTGTCGTGCCCAGGTCATGCGGAGCCTTTCTGCCTGCTGCCGCGGTGGCGTCGGGGGCCATCTGCGGCAGCGCCATCGCTGACCGTCTCGCTCGGTAATCGGGGGTCCGAGCGGCACGGTCGTCCGGGGAAGCCTCCCGGCGATGGCAATCCTGACACTCCCCGAGTGGTTCACACCACCCCCGCACCGGTCTGACCGGCGGTAACACATAGTTGGAAAAGGTTGCTTATCGCCAGGTGAACTGGGCTTTAGGCTTTTATGCTCTCAGATTATTCCCAGCTTTCACGGTTATTAGGGTGAAGCACGTTCCGGATTCGGTCGATCACCAGGGGTGGCAAGTTCACGAGTTGATCATGCGTGGGCACCTGTTCGTAACATCACTGTGCGTATTCGGTCAGGAGTTTTCTGGCGCGTTCCGCGGCACGCGCCGCGATCGCCGCGAGTTCGCCGGGATCAATGCCCGGCGCGGGCGGCACGACCAGTTTTCGCGGCGGACCGGAAACCGGTGGCAGCGCCGGGAGCGGTTCCGTGCCGACGGCCGGCGCGGCGGCGGGGCGGGTGCGTGCGGCGGCCTTCCTGCGCAGCTCGTCGGTGAGGTCCTCCTGACCGAGGCCGCGCAACAGCAGCAGCATGAACGGGTCCGCGTCGAGCAGCCACGCGGCCTGGAAGCACAGCGCGGCCGCGTGCGTGCACGGCAGCTCCCAGCCCTCGCAGTCGCATTCCGGTTGCAGATCGCCAATTCCGGGCAGCAACGGGACATCCGCATCCGCCGCGGCCTCGACGAGGTCGTGCGGCATGTCCCGGTCGAGCAGCGCGGCGAGGTGCCCGGCCTTGGCGGCGACCTCGTCGAGGAACCGCTGCCACTGCGCGTCGGAGAGCCGGTCCACGAGCACGACCGTGTGGTGCACCCCGCCGTCGTCACCCGTCACCTGCGCGGCGAGCCTGCCCGCGCTGACGGTGATGGGGCCGACGAGCCCGGCGTAGGCGAACTTGCGGCCGCGTTTGAGCTGCCCGAGATCGAGCGACGTGTCCTCCATCGCCTGCAGCCACGCGTTTCCCCACCAGGTCCGCGCGAATCGCCCCGGTTTCCGTTTCGTGGCGGGAAAAGCAGGAAATCCGATCGCCGTCACAGGGCCTCCCTCAGTTCCACGAGTTCCGTCAGTTCGGCGTCGGACAGTTCGGTGAGTTCCGCGCCGTCCCGCTTGCCGAGCACGGCGTCGGCGAGTTCCTTCTTGGCCGCCAGCATGGTCGCGATGCGATCCTCCAGGGTCCCTTCCGCGATGAGCCGGTGCACCTGCACCGGCCGGTCCTGCCCGATCCGGTACGCCCGGTCGGTCGCCTGCGCTTCCACCGCCGGGTTCCACCACCGGTCGTAGTGCACGACGTGATCGGCGCGCGTGAGGTTCAGCCCGGTGCCCGCCGCCTTCAGCGACAACAGGAACACCGGAGGGACATCGCTTTCCTGGAACGTCCGCACCAGCTCGTCGCGCTGCCGCACCGGCGTGCCGCCGTGCAGGAGCTGCGCAGGCACACCCCGTTCGGCGAGGTGCCGCGCCAGCAACCGCGCCATCGCGACGTACTGCGTGAACACCAGCAGGCCGCCGCCCTCGGCGCGGATCGTGTCGACCAGCTCGTCCAGCAGCTCCAGCTTCCCGGACCGGCCGGTGAGCACGCCATCGTGCTCACCGAGGTACTGCGCCGGGTGGTTGCACACCTGCTTGAGCGCGGTGAGCAGCTTGAGCACGAGCCCTTTCCGTTGCACGCCGGTGCTTTCCCGGATCAGCGCCATGGTCTCGCGCACCACCGCCTCGTACAGCCCGGCCTGTTCGCGGGTCAGCGTGACGGGCCGGTCGGTCTCGGTCTTCGGCGGCAGCTCGGGCGCGATGCCGGGGTCGGACTTGCGGCGCCGCAACAGGAACGGCGTGACCAGCCGTGCCAGCTGTTCGGCCGCGAGCGGGTCGCCGGCCTCGACCGGCTGTGCCCACCGCGCCCGGAACTCGCCCAGCGACCCGAGCAGACCGGGCGTGGTCCAGTCGAGGACCGCCCACAGCTCGGAGAGGTTGTTCTCCACCGGCGTGCCGGTGAGCGCGATCCGCGCGCGTGCCGGGATCCGCCGCAGCGCCCGTGCGGTGTCCGAGCGCGGGTTCTTCACGTGCTGCGCCTCGTCGGCAACCACGAGGTCCCAGTCCACGGTGGACAACGCGTCGGCGTCGACGCGCATCGTGCCGTAGGTGGTGAGCACGAACCCGTCCGTCGCCACGATGGCACGACCGCCGCCGTGGTAGCGGTGCACGGCCACCCCGGGCGCGAACCGCCGGATCTCGCGCTCCCAGTTGCCGAGCAGCGACGCCGGGCACACCACGAGCGTCGGGCCGGTGCCGCGGTGGAGGTGGAGCGCGATCAGTGTGACGGTCTTGCCGAGGCCCATGTCGTCGGCGAGACAGCCGCCCAGGCCCAGCTCCGTCATCCGCGCGAGCCACCGCAGCCCGCGCAGCTGGTAGTCGCGCAGGGTCGCGGTGAGCGCGGCGGGCTGGTCGACGGTCTCGGTCGTGGCGAGCTTGCCCCGCAACAGTTCCAGCGGCCTGCTCGACGCGACGGGCACCCACTCGCCGTCGACGTGCGCCCGCCCGGTCAGCGCCGCGCCGAGCGCCTCGACCGCGGTGAGGGGCTTCAGCACCCGCTCCCGCGCCTTGCGTGCGAGGTCGGGGGTGACGAGCGTCCACCGGTCCCGCAGCCGCACCACCGGCCGGTGCGCCTCGGCGAGCACGTCCATCTCGGCGTCGGAGAGCGTTCGCCCGTCGACCGTCAGCTGCCACGAGAAGTCCATGACGCCCTCGAAGAACGACGGCAGCTCGGTGCCGCCGACCACCGTCGCCGCCGTCACGTCCCTGGCCAGCTCACGCGGCCAGTGCACGGCGACGCCGACGTCGGAGAGCGCTCGCTCGCCGTCGCGTGCCAGGTCCCCGACCTCCTCGTCGGTCAGCTCCAGCTGGTCCGGCACGGCCAGCTCCAGCAGCCGGGCGAGCGGTGGCCACGCCTGCGCGGCGTGCCGGAGCTCGAGCACGGCGTCGAGCCGCTCCTGGTGCCCGAACGCCTCACCCGCCCACACCGCCGCCGCGTCCGCGACGAGCCCGGGCTCGGTCATGCTGTGCACCTGGAGCACGGCGGAGAGCGCGTCCCCGGTCATCTCGACCCGCAGCGACACGCGCGCGGCCCGGTCGTGCTCGGCCGCGATCGCCGCGGCCCACTCGCGCAGCTCCGGCACGTGGTGCGGGACCGGGTCGGCGAACGGCGTCCGCGGCGTCACACTCGCCCCGGCCTCGCGTGCCAGCCGGTCGGCGACCGGGTCGAGCTGCTCGCGCGTGATCCCCAGCCGGCGCATGCGGTCCACATCGGACGGGTCGAGCGGGCCGACCCGCCACGCGGCGTACCCGTCCTCGGTCACGGTCGGCAGCAGGCGCCCACGTGCCACCAGGTGCAGTGCGAGCAGCTCGGCCTCGGTCATCGGTCTCCTATCGGGAGAGTCGCTGGAATCGGCGGACGGACAGGGGCGCGAAGATCGCGATCAGTGCGGCGGGCCACAGGATCGCCATCAGCAGTGCGTGCTCGGCGACCCACGAGTCCGCACCCCACGACGGGTTGCCGAACAGGTCCCGGGTCGCCGCGACCGTGGAGGACAACGGGTTCCACTCCGCGATGGTTCCCAGCCAGCCCGGCATCGTCCCCGGCGCGACGAACGTGTTCGACAGGAACGTCACCGGCCACACCAGGATCTGCACCATGACCACGTTCTCCGGGCCCTTGATCGTCAGGCCCAGGTAGATGCCCACCCACAGCAGCGCGAACCGCAGCAGGAGCAGCAGCCCGACCGCGGCGAGCACCTCGAGCGGGCCGGTGTGCGCCTGCCACCCGACCAGCAGCCCCGCCGCCATGATCACGGCCAGGCCGAGCGCCGAGTTCAGCATGTCCGCGCCCGCCCGGCCGGTGACGACCGCGGACGGTGCGATCGGCATCGAGCGGAACCGGTCGGTGACGCCCTTCTGCGCGTCCGTGCTGACCGCGATCATGGTCGCTTCCAGCCCGAACGCCATGGTCATGGCGAACATGCCCGGCAGGATGAACTCGCGGTACCCGTCGCCGCCGCCCGGCACCGCCATCGCGCCGCCGAACAGGTAGCCGAACATCACGACCATCAGCACGGGGAACAGCAGCCCGACGATCACCGGACCGGGGTCGCGGGTCCAGTGCAGGATGTCGCGGCGGGTGATCGTCCAGCCGTCGGCCAGTGCCCACCTCATGCGTGCACCTCCTTCTTGTCACCCGTCAGGTGCAGGAACACCTCGTCCAGCGTCGGCCTGCGCAACGCGACGTCCTCGACCGCGAGGCCCGCCTCCCGCAGTGCCCGGACCGCGTCGCCGAGCGCGGCCAGCGGATCGGTCACGGGCGCGCTGACCTGGCGGTTGTCGGCGTCGATCTGTGCCGGCGCGCCGGCGATCCGTGCGACGACCTCGGCCGCGCCCGGCAGCGCGGCGGTGTCGTGGAGGACGACCTCGAGCCGGTCGCCACCCAGCCGGGACTTCAGCGCGGCCGGGCTGCCGGACGCGATCACCCGGCCGTGGTCGACGACCGAGATCGCGCTCGCGAGCTGGTCGGCCTCGTCCAGGTACTGCGTGGTGAGCAGCACCGTCGTGCCCTCGCGGACGAGCGCGCGGACCGCCTCCCACACCTCGTTGCGGCCACGCGGGTCCAGCCCGGTGGTCGGCTCGTCGAGGAACAGGACGCGGGGTCGCAGGATGAGGCTCGCGGCGAGGTCGAGCCGCCGCCGCATGCCGCCGGAGAACTGCTTCACCGCCTTGGTGCCCGTGTCCGCGAGGCCGAACCGGTCGAGCAGCTCGGTCGCGCGGGCGCGGGCGTCCTTCGCGCTCAGGTGGTAGAGGCGGCCGAACAGCTCGAGGTTCTGCCGTGCGGACAGCACCTCGTCGACCGCGGCGTTCTGGCCGACCAGCCCGATGTGCGCACGCACCTGGTCCGGCCTGGTCATGACGTCGAAACCGGCCACCTCGGCGTGGCCGTCGTCGAGTTTCAGCAGCGTGGTGAGGATGCGGACGCAGGTGGTCTTGCCCGCGCCGTTCGGGCCGAGCACGCCGTGCACGGTCCCGGTGGCGACGGTCAGGTCCAACCCGTCGAGCGCGGTCTTGTCGCCGAACCGCTTGCGCAGGCTCTCGGCGACGATGGTCGGGCTCACCAGTCATCTCCCTTGTCGTACGTTGTACGGAGTTCGGATGGACGCTACCGTACATCGTACGGAGATTCTAGGATGTTACGGCGATGGCGAAGAAAAATGACGAGACCAAGCACTACGGCGGCCGCGGCGACCCGGTGCGCAGCATGGAGCTGCTGTGGGGGCTCGGTCAGGCGCCCCGTTCCCGTGGTCCGAAGCAGGGGCTCACGGTGGAGCGGATCGTGCAGGCGGGCATCGAGATCGCCGACGCGGAGGGCCTGGCGGCGGTGTCCATGCGCCGCGTCGCCGACCGGCTCGGCGTCGGCACCATGTCCCTCTACACGTACGTGCCGTCGAAGGCCGAGCTGGTCGACGTGATGTTCGACCGCGCGATCGGGTCGGCCGCGCGCCCGGAGGTCGAGGGCGGCTGGCGGGAGAAGCTGACCGCCATCGCGCGGTCCGCGTGGGACCTCTACCTGCGCCACCCGTGGTTGCTGCAGGTCATGGCCATGTCCCGGCCGCCGCTGGGCCCGAACAGCATCGCCGACTACGACCACCAGCTGCGTGCCGTCGACGGCATCGGCCTGACCGAGCTGGAGATGGACTCCGTGGTCAGCATGGTCGGCGTCTACGTGCAGGGCACCGCACGCGCGGCGGTGGAGGCCGCGTCGTCAGCCCGGGACACCGGCCAGACGGACGACGAGTGGTGGTCGGTCTACGCCCCCCTGCTGGAAAAGGTCTTCGACGCGGAGAAGTACCCGGTGGCGGCCCGCGTGGGCGCCATAGCAGGCGAGACCTACCAGTCGGCCTACGACGCGAAACACGGCTTCGAGTTCGGCCTGGCCCGCATCCTGGACGGCGTGGAATCCCTGATCAAAACCCGCCACTAACCCCAACCCCCGCGAGTCTCCCGTTCGGACCTCGCGAGTCTCCCGTTCGGAACCCGCGAGTCTCCCGTTCCGGACCCCCGAGTCGGCGGTTCGCGAGGGCGGCTCGATGGCCCGAACCGCCAACTCGCAGGTCGCGAACGGGAGACTCGCGGGTCCCCAGAGGGCGACTCGCGGGTTCTGAGTGGGCGACTCGCGGGGTTCGGCCTTTCGGCTGATTGTCAGTTTGTCCGATTGGTGTGAGTCTCCGGCAATGAACTCGTCGACGGCGACGACGGTCTTCCTGCCGGTCGCGCTCGGGATCGTGATGTTGGGGCTCGGCCTGTCGCTCACCGTCGCCGACTTCACCCGGGTGGTGCGGTACCCGAAGGCCACGATCGTGGCACTGGCCTGTCAGATCCTGGTGCTGCCCGCGGTCTGCCTCGGGCTCGTGCTGCTCTTCGACCTCGAACCGGCGCTCGCTGTCGGCATGATGCTGCTCGCCGCCTCGCCCGGCGGGACCACGGCGAACCTGTTCAGCCACCTCGCGCGCGGGGACGTCGCGCTCAACATCACGCTCACGGCCATCAACTCGGTACTCGCCGTCGTGACGCTCCCGATCGTGGTGAACCTCGCGCTCGCCGGGTTCATGGACGGCGACGACGCCATCGGCCTCCAGCCGGCCAAGATGCTGCAGGTCTTCGCCATCGTGCTCGTGCCGGTCGCGATCGGGATGGTGATCCGGCGCAAGGCACCCGCGTTCACGGAGCGCATGCGCGGACCGGTCAAGATTGCCTCGATCGTGGTACTCGTCGCGGTGATCGTCGTCGCGGTCTGGCAGGAGCGGGACAACGTGCTCGGCTACCTCCAGGACGTGGGCCTCGTCGCACTCCTGCTGTGCGTGTTCAGCCTCACGATCGGGTACCTCGTGCCGCGCGCCGCCAAGATCGAGAAGCGGCAGTCGATCGCGTCCGCGTTCGAGATCGGCGTGCACAACTCGACCCTCGCCATCACGATCGCGCTGTCCCCGTCGCTGCTGAACAGCGCGGAGATGGCGGTGCCGGCGGCGGTCTACGGCATCCTCATGTTCCTGCCCGCGGGTGTGCTCGCCGCCCTGTTCGCCCGGGATCGGGAACCAGCACCGATCCAGTAGCGGCAAACGTCACAACCCTGTTGCGCGACTCGCGACGCGATCGGAAATACTGGCGAGTAACAAGCAAGACTGACACCCTTGCAAGCCAGTCTTGGTCGTCACTGTCGCCGGAGGCGGATAGCTCGTGGTCGTTCGACTCATTCTCGGACTGCTGATCACCGTCGTGGTGCTCGGGCTGGCCGCGCGGCGCGCCAAGTTCCTCTACGAGCTGATCAAGTCCGGTCAGCCCGTCGACCGCTTCGACCACCTCGGCGCCCGCCTGTGGGCCCAGGTCAAAGAGGTCTTCGGCCAGCGCAAGCTGCTCAAGTGGTCCATCCCCGGCGCCGCCCACGCGTTCACCTTCTGGGGCTTCGTGCTGCTCCTGTCGGTCTACCTCGAGGCCTACGGCGCGCTGTTCGACCCCGACTTCCACATCCCGCTGATCGGCCGCTGGTCCGTGCTCGGCTTCGCCCAGGACCTCATCGCCGTGCTGGTCGCCGTGTCGCTGGGCGTCTTCGCGATCATCCGCCTGCGCAACGACCCGGAGCGCAAGGAGCGCAAGTCCCGCTTCTACGGCTCGCACACCGGCGGCGCGTGGCTGATCCTGTTCATGATCTTCAACGTCGTCTGGACGCTGTTCCTGTTCCGCGGCGCCGCGGCCGCGCTGGGCAACTTCCCGTACGACTCCGGCGCCTGGGTCTCGCTCGGCGTCGGTGAGCTGCTCGAACCGCTCGGCCACACCGCCAACGAGTGGATCGAGTCGATCGCGCTGCTCGCCCACATCGGCGTCGCGCTGTCGTTCCTGCTGATCGTGCTCCACTCGAAGCACCTGCACATCTTCGTCGCGCCGATCAACGTCTCCACCAAGCGTCTCCCGGACGGCCTCGGCCCGCTGCTGCCGATGGAGTCGAACGGCAAGCCGATCGACTTCGAGGACCCGGGCGAGGACGACGTCTTCGGTCGCGGCAAGATCGAGGACTTCACGTGGAAGGGCATGCTCGACTTCGCCACGTGCACCGAGTGCGGGCGCTGCCAGAGCCAGTGCCCCGCGTGGAACACGGGCAAGCCGCTGTCGCCGAAGCTCGTGATCATGGACCTGCGCGACCACCTGTTCGCGAAGGCGCCGTACCTGATCGGCGGGCAGGAGATGCCCGACCACAGCGACGTCGACGTGCTCGCCCTCGCCGAGGGCGACAACGGCCACCACTCCGTGCCGGAGTCCGGCTTCGGGCGCGTCCCCGACTCGGGGCCGGCGCAGGCGGTGCGGCCGCTCGTCGGCACCGCCGAGGTCGGCGGCGTCATCGACCCCGACGTGCTGTGGTCCTGCACGACCTGCGGCGCCTGCGTCGACCAGTGCCCGGTGGACATCGAGCACATCGACCACATCGTCGACATGCGCCGCTACCAGGTCATGATCGAGTCGGAGTTCCCGACCGAGCTGGGCACCCTGTTCCGCAACCTGGAGAACAAGGGCAACCCGTGGGGCCAGAACAACTCGGCGCGCATGGACTGGGCCAAGGACCTGCCGTTCGAGGTGCCGGTGTACGACGGGGTGCTGGAGCCCGACGTCGAGTACCTGTACTGGATCGGCTGCGCAGGCTCGTTCGACGACCAGGCCAAGAAGACCGTGCGGGCGACGGCCGAACTGCTGCACATCGCGGGTGTCAAGTACGTGGTGCTGGGCAACGAGGAGTCCTGCACCGGTGACCCGGCGCGGCGCGCGGGCAACGAGTTCCTGTTCCAGATGATGGCGCAGCAGACCGCGGAGATGCTCAACACCGTGTTCGAGGGCCGCGAGCCGGAGAAGCGGAAGATCATCACCACGTGCCCGCACTGCATGAACACGCTCGCCCGGGAGTACCCGCAGCTGGAGGGCATGATCCCGACGTTCGAGGGCACGAACGGGCACTGGGAGGTGCTGCACCACACGCAGGTGCTGAACCGCCTCGTCCGCGACAAGAAGCTGACGCCCGTCAAGCCGCCGGAGGGCGGGACGCCGGTCACCTACCACGACCCGTGCTACCTCGGCCGCCACAACAAGGTGTACGAGGCGCCGCGTGACCTGGTCACGGCGACCGGCATGCAGCTGACGGAGATGCCGCGCCACGCCGACCGGTCGCTGTGCTGCGGCGCGGGCGGCGCGCGGATGTGGATGGAGGAGCACCTCGGCAAGCGCATCAACCTGGAGCGCGTCGACGAGGCCCTGAGCACGAACGCCAAGGAGGTCGCGACCGGCTGCCCGTTCTGCCGCGTCATGATCACCGACGGCCTCGTGCAGCGGCAGAGCGAGGACAAGGGCACCGACGTCCAGGTCCGCGACGTCAGCCAGATGCTCCTGGAGTCCGTCAAACGCGGCCAGCCCACCCCCTGACCCCGCGAGTCACGCTCCAGAACACCGCGAGTCGCGCTCTCGCGCACACTGAGTTGTACGTTTCGTGCACCTGCGACCTGCACGAAATCGACAACTCGGTATGCGTGAGAGCGCGACTCGCGCTGTTTGAGGGCGTGACTCGCGGGTTTCGGGGGGCGGGACTCGCGGGGGCTCTAGTCGGATTCGTCCCGGGCTCTGTCAGGGGCGCACACACTTGGCTGGTGATCACCGGAGGAGAACCCGCGCGACGGGTGCAGCTTGACCGGGTGGTGATCAGGTTCGCCGGGGACTCGGGTGACGGGATGCAGCTCACCGGTGACCGGTTCACCTCCGAGGCCGCGGCGTTCGGCAACGACCTTGCCACGCTGCCCAACTTCCCCGCCGAGATCCGCGCGCCTGCGGGCACGCTGCCGGGGGTCTCGTCGTTCCAGCTGCACTTCGCGGACGACGACATCCTGACCCCGGGCGACCGGCCGGACGTGCTCGTCGCCATGAACCCGGCGGCGCTCAAGGCCAACATCGGGGACGTGCCGCCGGGCGGGACCGTGCTCGTCAACACCGACGAGTTCGTCAAGCGCAACCTCGGCAAGGTCGGCTACGACGCGAACCCCCTCGAGGACGGCTCGCTCGACGCCTACCACCTGCTGCCCGTCGCGATGGCGACGCTCACGCAGGGCGCGCTGGAGGGCACCGGCCTGTCGAAGAAGGACGCCGAGCGCTGCAAGAACATGTTCGCGCTCGGCCTGCTCTCCTGGATGTACGGCAGGCCGACCGAGCGCACCGAGCGGTTCCTGCGGGAGAAGTTCGCCCGCAAGCCCGACATCGCCGAGGCCAACATCCTGGCCTTCCGCGCGGGCTGGAACTACGGCGAGACCACCGAGGCGTTCGCCACCACCTACGAGGTCGCGCCCGCGTCGTTCCCCCCGGGGGAGTACCGCCAGATCACCGGCAACCTCGCCCTGTCGTACGGCATCGTCGCGGCCGGGCAGTGCGCCAAGCTCCCGGTGTTCCTCGGCAGCTACCCGATCACGCCGGCGTCGGACATCCTGCACGAGCTGTCCAAGCACAAGAACTTCAACGTGATCACGATGCAGGCGGAGGACGAGATCGCCGGGGTCGGCGCGGCGCTCGGCGCGTCGTACGGCGGCGCGCTCGGCGTCACCACGACCTCCGGGCCGGGCATCGCGTTGAAGTCCGAGACCATCGGGCTCGCGGTCATGCAGGAGCTGCCGCTGCTGGTGATCGACGTGCAGCGCGGCGGCCCGTCGACCGGTCTGCCGACGAAGACCGAGCAGGCCGACCTGCTGCAGGCCCTGCACGGCCGCAACGGTGAGTCGCCGGTGCCGGTGCTGGCGCCGCAGTCGCCGGGGGACTGCTTCGACGTGGTCATCGACGCGGCCCGGATCGCGTTGACGTACCGGACGCCGGTGCTGGTCCTCTCGGACGGCGCGATCGCGAACGGGTCGGAGCCGTGGCTGGTGCCGGACGTCGACGACCTGCCGGACCTGTCGGTCACGTTCGAGACGGAACCCAACGGGCCGGACGGCGAGCACTGGCCGTACGTCCGCGACCCGGAGACCCTCGCGCGTGCGTGGGCGATCCCGGGCACGCCGGGTCTGCAGCACCGGATCGGCGGGCTGGAGAAGGCCGACGGCAAGGGCAACATCTCCTACGACCCGGACAACCACGACCGCATGGTCCGGTTGCGACAGTCCAAGGTGGACGGAATCGCGGTGCCGGACCTGGTGGTCGAGGACCCCGATGACCGTGCGGACGTGCTGGTGCTCGGCTGGGGATCGACGTACGGCCCGATCGGGGCCGCGTGCCGGGCCCTCCGCAAGCGCGGTCAGCGGATCGCGCAGGCACACCTGCGGCACCTCAACCCGTTCCCGGCGAACCTGGGCGAGGTGCTCAAGCGGTACGGCACGGTCGTCGTGCCGGAGATGAACCTGGGGCAGCTGGCGCTGTTGCTGCGGGCCAGGTACCTGGTGGACGTGGTGTCGTACACGAAGGTGGCCGGCACGCCGTTCATGGAGTCGGAGCTGGTCGACGTGTTCGGGCGATACCTGGGCACGACGCTCGCGGAGGCAGCCTGATGACCACTGTGGACCTGGAGCTGGGGCTCAAGCCGAAGGATTTCAAGTCCGACCAGGAAGTGCGCTGGTGCCCGGGCTGCGGGGACTACGTGGTGCTCAACGCCATGCAGTCGTTCCTGCCCACGCTCGGGCTCAAGCGCGAGAACATCGTGTTCATCTCCGGTATCGGGTGCTCGTCCCGGTTCCCGTACTACATGAACACCTACGGCATGCACTCCATCCACGGCCGCGCCCCCGCGATCGCCACCGGTCTCGCGGTGACGCGACCGGACCTGTCGGTGTGGGTCGTGACCGGTGACGGCGACGCGCTCTCCATCGGCGGTAACCACCTGATCCACGCGTTGCGCCGCAACGTGAACCTCAAGATCCTGCTGTTCAACAACCGCATCTACGGCCTCACCAAGGGGCAGTACTCGCCGACGTCGGAGACCGGGAAACTCACCAAGTCCACTCCCATGGGCTCACTGGACCACCCGTTCAACCCGCTCTCCCTCGCGATTGGCGCGGAAGCCACGTTCGTGGCGCGGACGCTGGACAACGACCGCGCCCAACTCACCTCCATCCTCACCGCCGCCGCACAACACCGCGGCTCCGCCCTGGTCGAGATCTACCAGAACTGCCCCATCTTCAACGACGGCGCCTTCGACGTCCTCAAAGAACCCGGCGAGAAAGAACAACGCCTCATCCCGTTGGAGGACGGCAAACCGATCCGGTTCGGACCGGACGGAGCGCTCGCCGTGCTGCGCAACGACCGGGGCGGCCTGGAGGTCGGACCCCACGACCCCGACCGGGTGGTCGTCCACGACGCGTCGGCCGAGGACCCGGCCTACGCGTTCGCGCTCTCCCGCCTGTCCACACAGGACCTGCGGTACACGGTCACCGGCGTCTACCGCAACGTCGACCGGCCCGCGTACGACGACCAGGCCCGCGCGCAGGTGCGGGCCGCGACCGAGGCGAAGCAGGCCGACCTGCGGTCACTCCTCCGCGGGGCCGACACCTGGACGGTCGGCTGAACACCGCAGCCACACCGGACCGCGCGTACCCGACTCCCAGTCGCGGTACGCGCGCACGATGAGCGCGTGGAAACGCCTCCGCGCGGCCGGCCCCGCGTCCACGGTGACGACCGTCGGGGTGAGGCTGCGTGGCACGCCATGATGCGTCATCTCGGCCTCCTTCACCGCGTTCGTCGCCAGGATGCGACCGGCGCCTCGAGCCACGCTCGCAACACACACGAAAACATGCGGTAGCGGTCCCTTTACCACGAGTGGCCAGGATGAGGACCACCTGTCGAGCAGCCTTCGAGCTGCCTTCCAGTGGCGGTGAGGAAACTCACAGGAAGCCTTGCCACTGGGAGATGCGGAAGGAGCGGAGCCATGGCGGAACTGAGGATCTGGACGACACGCCAGCGGGTCAAGGTCGCCGCCCTGCCGAAGCGCGTGTACGAGCTGGTCGCCGACATCGAGGGCTGGCCGTCGGTGTTCGACTCGGTGGCCGCGGTCGAGCCACTCGGGATCGACCGGGCCTGCGAGCGGTTCCGGATCGTCGAGCGCTCGGGCAACTCCTGGATCTCGGTGCGCGAGGCGAACCAGAAGCGGCTGCAGGTGCGGTACCGGCGGCTCGACCCGCCCGCGCCGCTCAGGTCGATGGCCGGGCTCTGGCGGGTGGAGACGAAGGCGGTCGGCGTCGTGGTGGCGCTCGACCACTACTACAGCGTCGCTGACGACAGCGCGGAGACCGCGGCCGAGGCCGCGCGGCAGATCACCGCCGTCGGCAGCGCGATGCTCGAGTCGTTGCGGCGGACCGCGGAGTACGGTTCCGTGCCCTACCTGCTCCAGTCCCGTTCGGACAGTGCGGCCCCGGAGAGGGAGGCCTCCTGATGACTTCGTTCGCAGACCTGCCGGTCGGCTCGGCCGACGTGCTGCCCAGCCTCGCGGCGGCGGCCTGGCCCGACCGGGCGGCGTTGCGCACCACCAGCACGACGGTCACGTTCGCCGAGCTGGACCGTGCCGTGTCGCGCCTCGCGTTCGGCCTGCGGCAGCGGCTCGGCGGCGACGGGCTGACCGTGGCGGTGGCCGCGCTGCCCGGCACGCACTTCCCGACGGCGTTCTACGCGATCGTCCGCAGCGGCAACGTCGCGGCGCCGGTCGACCCGGACATGCCCGCCGACGTCTTCGCCGACTTCCTCGCCGTGACGAAGGCGCGTGCGGTGGTGCTCGGCCGTGCGATGTACGAGCGGGTGCGGCCGGTGCTGCCGGACACCCTGGAACTGGTGCTGCTGCTCGACGCACCCGCCGAGCCGGGGGTGCTGACGTGCGCGGAGCTGTCGACCGGCGGTGCGCTGCTCGTCGAACCCCGCGACCGCGACGAACGCGAACCGGCCGCCATCCTGTCCGGTCTGCTGACGCACCAGGAGCTGAAGGTCCGTGCGGCGGCGGTCAACCTGACGGCGGACGCGGTGGTCCTGACGACCACCTCGTCCTACGACCCGGTCACCCTGAGCGCGGCCCTCCTGACGGGCGCCACCCAGGTCCTGTCCCGCCACGACGACCACCCCACCTCGCAGGCCCCCACCCACGTCCTGACGGAAACCGGCCTCAAGGCAGCCTGAACCCCGCGAGTCACGCTCTCGCGCACACCGAGTTGTCAGTTTCGTGCAGGTACCCATGTGCACGAAACTGACAACTCGGCATGTCTGAGAGCGTGACTCGCGAGGTTCGAGAGCCGGGGTCAGGGCTGGAGGATGGTTTCGTCCGGGGTTTCCGCGAAGAGGGAGTCGATTTCCGCCGCGTACTTCTTCGCGATCGGCTTGCGGCGGAGCTTCATCGTCGGGGTGAGTTCCTCGCCGCCCGGCTCCCACGGCGACGGGAGCAGGCGCAGGCGCTTCACCTGTTCCACGCGGGCCAGCTTCTCGTTGCCCTCCTTGAGCCCGGCCAGGACCGCTGCCCGGATCTCCGGGTGCGCCACCAGCTCCTCCGGTGACGCGCCGCCGAAACCGTGCTGCGCCGCGAACGCCGCCGCCGCGTCCGGGTCGAGGACCGCGAGCGCCGCCACGTAGGGCCGGTCGTCGCCGATCGCGACCACCTGGCCGACGAGCGACGTCGCCGCCTTGATCGCGTTCTCGATGTTGGACGGGGACATGTTCTTCCCCGACGCGTTGATGATCAGTTCCTTCTTGCGGTCGACGATCTTGACGTACCCGTCCGCGTCGATCTCCGCGATGTCGCCGGTGTGCAGCCAGCCGTCGGCGTCGATGGTCTCCGCCGTCTTCTCCGGGTCGTTGCGGTACCCGCGCATGATCGTCGGGCCCCTGGTGAGCAGCTCGCCGTCGTCGGCGATCTTGATCTCCATGTTGAGCACCGCGCGCCCGACCGTGCCGAGCTTCGTCTGGCCCGGCGCGTTCGCGGTGGTGGCACCGCCGGTCTCCGACATGCCCCACACCTCGTACACCGGGATGCCGAGGCCCCAGAAGAACTCCAGGATCTCCGCGGAGATCGCCGACGCACCCGACGCCGGGCCCTTGACCTGGTCGAGCCCGAGCTTGTGGCGCAGCTTCGACAGCACGAGCTTGTCCGCCACCCGGTGCTGCGCCGCGAGCACCGGCGGGAGCGGCTTGCCCGCCAGCTTGTGCCGCGCCGCCTTGATGCCGGTCTCGATGGCCCACGTCGCGATCCGCCGCTTGGCGCCGCTCGGCTCCGCGGCCAGCCCCATGTCGATCGCGGCCTTCAGCTTCTGCCACACGCGCGGCACGGCGAAGAACGTCTGCGGCCGCACGTCGTTCAGCGCCTCGGCGAGCTTGGTCAGGTCCGCGACGCACGTGACCTGGATGCCGAACAGGATCGCGAAGTACTGCGAGGTCACGCGGTCGGCGATGTGCGCGGCGGGCAGGTAGGACATGACCTTGTCGCCTGCGCGCGCGTCGAACAGCACCCGCACCGCGTCGGCCTCGGCGATCACGTTCGCGTGCGTCAGCTCGACGCCCTTCGGCGGGCCCGTGGTGCCCGAGGTGTAGATGATCGTCGCGAGGTCGGACGGCTCGACGGCCTGCCACGCGGCGTCGAAGTCGAAGTCCGGGTCGCCCCGGTCCTCCAGGTCGGCGAGCGACAGCACACCGTCCACATCGGACACGTCGTCGACGCACACGATGTGCGTGACGCCCCCGCCCGCCTCCTGGACGCGGGGGAGGAACCGCTCGTCGCAGAAGACGACCGTGTTGCCCGCGTTGCCGAACAGGTACGCGATCTGCTCGGGCGTCGAGGTGTTGTAGATCGAGAACGGCGTCGCGCCGAGGTGCAGGGCCGCCGCGTCCACGAGGTGGAACTCCGGCCGGTTGCTGAGCATCAGCCCGACCGTGTCACCGCGCTTGACGCCGACGGCTGCGAGCCCGGCCGCGAGCCTGCGCACCCGCCGGTCCCACTCGCGCCAGGTGATCACGGTGCCGCCGCCGGGTGTGCGGATGATGACCTCGCCTGGCGTCTTCCGGACGAACTCCTGGAAGGACGCGCACAACGTGTGCGGCAAGGGGGATGTCTCAGTCATGTGCCACGCTCCGATGCGCCGGGTCGGTCCCCCGAATAGGGCGTGATCGTAAGCACCAGGGCAGTGCCGCGTCCACGCCAAACCGGGCATTGACGACATTCGGCGGCCGGTGTCACTATTGGCGACCGGTCAACAACGCTCCGCGTGGGCGGCGGGGTCACCCCTGTCCGCCCAGCCAGGGCAGGTAGTCCGGCAGGTCGTCCGGCACCTGTTGAGTCCACTGTGGATCGCGCCGTTGCAGGAACGACATGATGCCCTCGACGGTGTCGGGGTTGCTCGCGCTGCCCGCGATCAGCCGGGAGTCGAGGCTGCGCACGGGGAACGGCGAGTCGAGCGGCGCCGCCCGGTGGAGCAGCTGCCGGATCACCGCCACGGACACCGGCGCCGTGGTCCTGATCAGCTCGCGGGCCAGCTCGTAGGCCTTGTCGAGCACCTCGTCCGGCTCGTGGAGCGCGGTCACCATGCCCGCCGCGTGGGCCTCGGCGGCGTCGAACACCCGGCCGCTCACCATCCAGTCCATGGCCCGGCCCAGCCCGACGAGCCGCGGCAGGAACCACGTCGACGCGCCTTCCGGGTACAGGCCGCGCCGCGAGAACACGAAGCCGAAGCGCGCGTCGGTCGCGGCGAGCCGGAAGTCCGCGGGCAGGATGATCGTCGACCCGGCGCCGACGGCCGCGCCCCGGATGGCCGCGATGACCGGCTTGTTCATCGCGAAGATCCGCATCGAGCAGCGGCCCGCGGGCTCGTGCCATTCCTGCGACCCGTCCGCGGACAGGTCGAGGCCGCCCGCGGAGAGGTCGGCGCCGACGCAGAAGTCCTTGCCCGCACCGGTCAGGACCACCACGCGGACGGCCCGGTCGCGGTCGGCCTCGTCGAACGCGGCCGCCAGCTCGTCCGCCATCGTCACCGTGTAGCCGTTGCGCGCCTCGGGCCGGTCCAGCGTCACCGTCGCGATGCCGTCGGACACCGCGTAGCTCACGTGCTCCATGCCGGTCACGCTAGCGCCATCGTGAGCAGATCCCGGCACGCCGCCCGCAGGTCGTCATCGCCGGCGCCGCCGCGGGTCAGGTGGTGCATGGCCAGCCCGTCGAGGTAGGCGACCAGCGTGCGGCCGCGCCGTTCCGGGTCGCTCGCCCCCGCGGCGGCGATGGTCGTCTCCGCCATGACCCGGAACCGCGACCCGTGCTCGACCATCTTCGCGCGCAGCTCGGGGCGGCGCGTCGACTCGAGCGTCAGCTCGTAACGGGCGAGCGTGCGTTCGCGGCCGGTGGTCAGCCAGGTCCGCACGAAGCCGGTCACCAGGTCGGTGAGCGTGTCGAGGTCCGCCGTGGCGCCGCGTGCCGGGATGTCGCCGACGTCGGCCGCGTCCAGCTCGGCCATCCGCGCGAGCGCGGCGAACATCAGCGCCTCGCGGGTGCGGAAGTAGTACGAGGTCGAGCCCTCCGGCAGGCCGGCCGCGCGGTCGACGGCGCGGTGGGTGAACCCGCGCATGCCCTCGCGCGCGAGGGTCGCGATGGCCGCGTCCGCGATCACGGTTCGCCGGTCTGCCATGCCGACACTCTACGGGTGTAGAGTCCACTACATCTGTAGAGGAGGGGGTCGTCATGGAAGCGATCGTCGCGGGCGGGGGGATCGGTGGACTGGCCGTCGCCGCCGGCTTGTCCTGGCAGGGCTGGGACGTCACGGTGCTCGAGCAGACCGCCGAGTTCGGCGTCGTGGGCTCGGCGATCTCGTTGTGGCCCAACGCGTTCCGCGCTCTCGAGGCGGTGGGGGCGGCAGTCCCGGCCGGCCGGCTCGGCGCCGCGGGCGGGCTGCGCGACTGGCGCGGCCGGTGGATCGTGCGGATGGAGGACGTCTCCGAGTACACGGCACAGGCGACCGTCGCGCACCGGCACGACCTGCGCAACGCGTTGCTCGCGCAGGTCTCGGACAACTGCCAGCTGCCCGGCGTGCGGGTGACCGGCGCCCGGATCGAGGGCGACCGCGCGATCGTGGCACACGACGGCGGCGAGCTGTCGGCGGACCTGCTGGTCGGCGCGGACGGCCTGAACAGCGCGGTCCGGCGGGCACTGTGGCCGGACGCGGCGCCGCCGAGGTACTCCGGGAACACGGTGTGGCGGCTGATCATGCCCGCGCCCGCCGGCGTGACGGCGTGGGCGGAGACGTGGGGCCCCGGCGCGGTGTTCGGCGTGTTCCCGATGTCCGGTGACCGCGTGTACTGCTTCGGCACGGCCACGGTGCCCGCGGGGGGCCGCAGCCCGGACGGCGAGCTGGCCGAGTTGCGCCGCCGCTTCGGCGACTGGTGCGCGCCGATCCCGGAGATCCTGGCCGCCGCGACCGAGGACCAGGTGCTGCGCAACGACATCCACTACCTGCCGAAGCTGCCGGCGTACGTGCGCGGCCCGGTCGCACTCGTCGGGGACGCGGCGCACGCGATGACGCCGAACATCGGGCAGGGCGGCTGCCAGGCCCTCGAGGACGCGGCCACGCTGTCGGTGGCGGTGGAGACGCAGCCCGACCTCGCGACGGCACTGCGGCGGTACGACGAGCTGCGGCGGCCGCGCACGCAGGCGTTGTGGCGCAAGGCGTTGCTGAGCCGGGACATCTCGCACCTGACGTGGGCGCCCGCACGCGTGCTGCGGAACGCCGCGTTGCGGGCACTGCCGAAGTCGCTGTTCGTCAGGTCGCTGGCGCAGCCGTTCAGCTGGCGCCCCGAGGACGGCCTGGTCCGGCGGTGACCGCCCGGTCCGGGTGGCCGCGGGACTCGGCGGCCACCCGGACAGCGGTTCAGCGCTCGAACGTCACCGTGCGGCTGTCGTACTCGTCGCCGCAGACGCTGTAGCAGTCGCTGATGCGGGCCTGCACGAACGCCTCACCCCGCGTGAACGCCTGGCCCCCCGACGCCAGCACCTCCACGGAGACGTTCTGGATCTCGCCGGTGCAGGTCAGGGTGCGCACGGCGCCGTCGCCGGTGGCGCTCGCCTTCCCGCCCACCCGCTGCGCCACCGACACGTACAGCGCCGCGTACTGCGACGCGCCGGAACACGTGTAGGAGACCGGCACCGACACCGCGGCCCCCCGCGCGAGCAGCTGGCCCGGCGACTGGACCATCACGTCGAGCACCAGGCCGCCCGAGTTGTAGGCCACGGCGTTGGTCGCCGGGACCACGATCGCGGCGACTACCGCGCCGGCAACGGTGACGGCGGAGGCAGCCGCCTTGATTCTCTTGCTGATCACTCTGTTTCCCTTCCTCGTTGTTCACCGGAACCGGTGGCCACGCCCGCGAACGCCGCCGCGAGGAGCGGGACGGCCGGGACGTGCCACACGAAGTCGAAACCGGCGTGCAGGGCGAGTGCCGCCACCGCCGCGAGCGCGCCGGCCGCCCGCGGGTCACCCCACAACCGCCGCAGCACCAGCACCAGGAACGCGGCCAGCAGGAGTCCCCCGACGAGCCCCAGCTCGGCCAGGAGCTGCACGTACTCGTTGTGCGCGAACAGGTACACGGCCGTGCCGCCCTGTTCGCGTGCCAGCACGAGCCGCGCCAGGCCAGGGCCCGCGCCCGTCACGGGGTGGCTGGTGAACACCTGCCACGCGGCCTCGACCGCGCCCCACCGGTCCGGCGAGTCGAGGCTGAACCGCGAACCCAGCCGCCACACCCCGGCACCGGCCGCCACCACCACCGCGGCGCCGAGCGCGATCGACGTCCAGCGCCCGGCGGCCCGGCCACCGACAGCCAGTCCCGCCGCCGCGGCCACGCAGGCGACCGCGACCGTGCCGAACGACGGCGTGGCAGGCACGATCGACGGCACGAGCCCGGCCGTCGCGACCAGCGCGCCGCACACCGGCGCCGCCGCGGCCCGCCACAGCGGCCGGGGGCCGAGGCTGAACGCGAGCACCGCCAGGCCGAGCACGAACGCGCCGATGCCCGCGCGGGAGAGCGTCGCCGCCATGCCGGTGACCAGCGCCGTGCCCACGTACCCCGGCCACCTCGGCCCGGCGTCGCGGGCACGGACGGAGAAGCAGACGAGCGCCGCCATCGCCAGCACCGCGGCCGTCGCGTTCGGGTAGGTCAGCGTCGACGAGGCACGCCACATGCCGGGACTGAGGAAACTCCAGGTGGGGTGGTGCACCACGACCCCGAACCAGCCCACCGCGGCGACCGCGCAGCAGATCGCGAGCAGGCAGGCGGTCAGCGACGGGTGCGCGAGCCTGCGGCACGTGTGGGCGACGGCGAGCACCCCGGCGATCAGGAGGGCGTACCGGGCGCCGGACAGCACGTGCCCGGTCAGCACGCCGGCCAGCAGCGCCCACAACGCGAGCGCACCCGCGGCCGCGACCACCGGCACGTCCCGCCGTGTGATCGTCGCCTGACCGGACGCGAGCACCGCCGCCACCGCGACGGTCACCGCGACCAGCGCCTGCGCGACCGGGGTGAAGGCCCCCTGGAGGTACAGCGCGAGACCCAGCCCGGCGACCAGCACGGCCGTGCCCGGCTCGATCCCCTGCGCGCGCCGGACGATCCCGGCCACAGGCCCCACCACCGCTGAATCCCCCTAGGAGCCCGCAAAAGAAGCGGCTCACTCTATCGTGGCGGAACGGTGCGGTGATCACGAATGTGCGGCGCGTGTGCGGGCACCGCTCACAGCGATCGCACCGCGGGTGTGGTCCGCTGTGCCGCGTGGACGTGCTCGACGATCAGGCGGCCGTGGTCGTGACCGGGGTGCTCGCGCTCGTGGTGGTGACCTTCAGCGAGTTGTGGCGGCCCGCCCGCAACGTGATCACGATCGTGCACGAGGCCGGGCACGCGCTCGTCGCCGTGCTCGTGGGCCGCCGGCTGTCGGGGATCCGCCTGCACTCGGACACGTCCGGGCTCACCCTCACCCGCGGCAAGCCGTACGGGCCGGGCATGGTGTCGACCGCGCTCGCCGGGTACCTCGCGCCCTCGCTGCTCGGCCTCGGGTTCGCCGCGCTCGTCGGCGGCGGGCTGACCGGCACGGTCCTCGTGGTGTGCGGCGTGCTGCTGCTCGGCGTGCTGGTCATGGTCCGCAACGTCTACGGCTTCTTCTCCGTGCTGCTCACCGGCGGTGTGCTGTTCGGCATCGCGTGGTGGACGCCGCCGCCGGTGCAGGCCGCGTTCGCGCACCTGATCACGTGGTTCCTGCTGCTCGGCGGGGTCCGTCCGGTCGGGGAACTGCAGAGCAAGCGGCGCCGCGGCTGGGCGCGGGACTCCGACGCCGACCAGCTCGCGCGGCTCACCGGCGCGCCAGGGCTGCTGTGGGTCGGCATGTTCTTCTTCGTCAACGTCGGCGCACTGGCACTCGCGGCGGCCTGGCTTCTCGGGTGAGGCAGACTTGGCACATGACTGTGGTGTCCGAGTCCGTTTCGTCCGCTGTCGCGTCGTGTGCACAGGCCGCGTACCGCGCCGCGCCGTCGTTGGCCACCGCGCCGGACGCGACGATCGACGGCGCCCTGTCCGCGATGGCCTCCCACCTGCGCGCCTCGGTCGACGTGCTCATGGCCGCCAACGAGGCCGACGTGTCGGCGGCCCAGGAGTCGGGGATGAGCGCCGGGCTGCTCGACCGGCTGCGCCTGTCGCCGGAGCGGCTCGAGTCGATGGCCGCCGCGCTGGACCTGCTCGCGTCCACGCCGCACCCGCCGCGATCGGAGTTCGTGCGTGACCTGCCGGGTGGGCTGAAGCTGTACGAGCGCCGCCGTCCCGTCGGGGTCATCGGCGCGAACTACGAGGCCCGGCCGAACGTGACCGTCGACGTCGCGTCGCAGCTGGTCAAGTCGCGGAACGCGGGGGTGCTGCGCACCGGGGGCGCCGCGCTGGGCTCGGCCACCGCGCTGCTCGAGCACGTCGTCGCGCCCGCGCTGACGGACGCCGGGCTCGACCCCGCCGCCATCCAGCTGGTGCCGACCCCGGACCGTGCTGCCGCGACCGCGCTCGTGTCGCAGCCGGCGCACATCCCGCTCGTGATCCTGCGGGGGAGCGGCGACACCACCCGCACGCTCGGCGAGGAGGCCGCCCGGCACGGCGTGCGCACGCTGGCGCACGCGGACGGCGGCGGCGTGCTGTACGTCGACGTCGACGCGGACGTCGAGCGCGCGTTGTCGCTGGTCGAGGACAGTGTGGACCGGCTGGGCGTGTGCAACCGGCTGAACCTGCTGCTGATCCACTCGTCGCTGTACGAGTCGCTCCTGCCCCGGGTCACGCAAACGCTTGCGGACCTGCGCATCGCGGTGTCCTTGCCGCCCCATAACCACCCGATCGGGTACGAGTGGGCGCTGGACTCGGACCGCGAGGCGACCGTGACGGTGCTGCCGGTGTCGTCGGCGCAGGAGGCGGCCGAGGTCGCGAACGCCGAGACGTCGGGGCTGGCCGCGTCGATCGTCACCACGTCGGAGACCACGGCGACCGCGTTCATGGACGCCTACACCGGCACGGGCGTCTTCTGGAACGCGACGACCCGCCTGCTGGACGGCTTCAAACTGCTGGCCGTCCCGGAAACGGGCATCAACATCGACAAGGTCCCCGGCCCCCGCGGCCCGGTCACCTACCCGGACCTCTGCCTGCGCCAGTACGCCATCCTCCCGGCCTGACCTCGCGAGTCTCGCGCTCACGCATACCGAGTTGTCAGTTTCGTGCCGATCTTGATGTGCACGAAACCGGCAACTCGGTGTGCACGAGAGCGTGACTCGCGGTGTTTGAGAGCGGGACTCGCGGGGTTAGGGCTTGGGTGGGGCCAGGGACTCGCGGTGGATCACCTCTGCTGAGACCTCTTCCACGCGGGGGGACTCCTGTGGGGTGTCCAGGGCCAGGGTGATTGCCCGGGCGCCGATTTCCACCAGGGGGAGGCGGACCGTGGTCAGGGGTGGGGTGACGTCGCGGGCGATGGGCATGTCGTCGAAGCCCACCACGGACACGTCGCCCGGGACCGACAGGCCTCGTTCGCGCAGGACCGACAGGGCGCCGATGGCCATCGAGTCGTTCAAGGCGATGATCGCGGTCAGGCGCGGGTCCGCGTCCAGCAGGGCCGCGGTGGCGACGGCGCCGCCGTCGCGGTCGAACTCCGCGTACTCGATCCGCTTCGCGGGCAGCGTGCGGTGGTGCTCGCGGGCCGCCCGGCGCAGGCCGGCCAGGCGGTCGGTCGTCGTCGTGAGCTGTTTCGGGGCCGCCACGACACCCACGTGCCGGTGCCCGGCCGCGAAGACCGCCGCCCCGATGAGGTAGCCGCCCTCCTCGTTCGCCGGCATGACCGCGTCGCCCGCCAGTTTGTGGCGGCCGACCACGGACACGCGGCCGCCGGTCGCCATGTACGCCGACAGCTTCGCGTTCAGCGACTTCGTGAACGCCGGGTCGTGGTAGCCGGACCCGGCCAGGATGATCGCCTCGACCTGGTGGGCACGCAGCAGCTCCACGTACTCCAGCTCACGGTCCGGGTCGCGGTACGAGTTGCAGATGATCACCAGCCTGCCCTGCTCCGACGCGACCCGCTGCAGGCCGCGGGTGATCTCCGCGAAGTAGGGGTCCGACACGTCGTGGACGATCACCCCCACGGTCGTCCGGTGGGAGCGCGCCAGCAGCTGCGCGTGCGCGTTCGGCACGTACTGCAGCTCCTGCACCGCGCGCAGCACCCGCTCGCGCAGCTCCTCGGACACGATCTTGGGGCTGCCGTTCACGATCCGTGACACGGTCGCGGCAGAAACCCCGGCTTTGCGCGCGACATCGGCAAGCGTCGCCATGCCAGACCTCCGCCGTTGACACCCGTTCCTTGCCCGCCTAGCGTCAGACTACAAGGGAAAGCCCTTTCCCCGCGCCGGCAGGCGTGATTACCGCCAGTGTCCATTGTGCGGCCCCGCGACAGCAAGGCCGCCACGCCGAGGGGTACCGATGCGTGATCCACTGCCGGGTGCGGTAGGCGTCTCGAAACTCTGCGTATACGACACCGTCACTCCCGACGGCCTCCACGGCGGCACGCCACACCTGCACCTCTGCTGCACCGAGGCGTACGTGGTCGTCGGCGGCGCGGGCCGCGTGCAGACGCTCTCCGGCCAGGACGGCTTCGCCGAGCACGACCTGCGCCCCGGCACCGTCCTCTGGTTCACGCCCGGCACGATCCACCGCCTCGTCAACGACGGCGATCTGGAGATCATCGTCCTGATGAGCAACAGCGGCCTCCCCGAGGCGGGCGACGCGGTGCTCACCTTCCCGCTCGACGTCGTCCGCGACCCCGAGCGGTACGCCGCGGCGTGCGCCCTCCCGGACGGCGGCGCGCCCGGCACGGACGTCACGACCGCCTACCGCCGCCGCGACCTCGCCGTTCAGGGCTTCCACGAGCTGCGGGAGGGCGGTCTCCTCGACGAGTTCTACGCGGCGGCGATGAAGCTCAAGCAACCGCTCCTCGACGACTGGCGCGAGCGGTGGGAGAGCGGTGCCCGCGAGGCGGCGGAGCGGACCGGCCGCCAGATCGCCGCCTTGATCGACGGCAACCCGGCCCACCTGCGTGAATCCCGCGTGAGCGGCAAGCCGGGGCCGGACGAGGAAGGTCGTCTCGGGATGTGCGGGCTCTTGAACACCTACCGTTACGACTGATCACAGGAAAGCCCTTGCCTCCGGCCGGTTCGGACAAATAGCATCCTAGGAAAGCGCTTGCCTGGCAACGCGGCCCCCGGCGGGAGGACTTTCGTGCGACACCGCAGACGCGTACTCGCGTTGGTGACAGCCCTGGTGCTCGGCACCGTCCTGGCCCCGGCCGCGACCGCCGCGCCCCGCTTCACCGTGCTCGTGTTCGACAAGGTCAACGGCTACCACCACGACGCCATCCCCGCTGGCCGGCAGGCGATCACCGAGCTGGGCGCCGAGCACGGCTTCGAGGTCGTCGTGTCCGACGACGCGGCCCTGTTCACCGATGCGGGCCTGGCCCGCTTCGCGAAGGCCACGGCCAGCCCGTCCTCGGGGAAGGCGCCGCTGACGGTCCGGTTCACCGACAAGTCGACCGACCCCGACGGCCGGCCCCTCACGCACGAGTGGGACTTCGACGGCGACGGCCGGATCGACTCGACCGCGGCGAACCCGGTGCACACGTTCACGGCGAACGGCACCCACCTGGCCCGCCTGATCGTCACCGACCCGACGGGCCGCCGGGAGCCGGTCAACGTCAGGGTGACCGTCGGCAACACGGCGCCGAAGGTCAGCCTCCGGTCGCCGCTGGACGGCGAGGTCTTCGACTGGGGCGTGCCGATCCCGTACCAGGCGCGCGTCACCGACCCGGACGGCGGCGTCGACTGCGAGGAGCCGCTGGTCACCGGCGGTGTGGGGCACGCACGTCAGGTGCACCCGGTGAGCGGCACCCGCGGTTGCGCCGGTGCGCTGGTGCCGTCGATCGTCGACGGGCACACCGCGGCCGACGACCTGACGTACGTCCTCGAGGCGACCTACACCGACACGGGCCGCCCGCGGCTGACCGACCGCGACCGCGTCACCCTGCAGCCGCGGCGCAAGGAGGCCGAGCACTACGACCGGGCGAGCGGTGTCCGCGTGGTGCGCAACAGCGAGGGCGGCGGCCTGGTCTCCGGGGTGTCCGACGGGGACTGGCTCAGCGTGACACCCGTGCACCTGCGGCACGTGGGCAGCCTGACGTTCCGGGTCGCCGGCAGCACAGGCGGGGGGACGATCGAGGTCCGGTTCGGCGCGCCGGACGGTCCGTTGCTGGGTTCGGTCGCGGTACCGGTGACCGGCGGCGGGCAGACGTGGACCGAGGTGCGCACCCCGGTCGTCGACCCCGGGAGCACGCACGAGTTGTTCCTGGTGGCAAGGAATCCCGGCGTGACCGGCGACCTGTTCAACGTGGACTGGTTCGAGTTCGGCTCGGAGGAAGAATGACTGTGACCAACGAGACCAGGGCCGATCCGGCGCCGCCGGCGCAGGCGCCCGAGCCCGTCAGGCGGATCGACATCGGCGCGCGGCTGCTGCGCTTCCTCGACGCGATGTGGCGGCCGGTCGTGCTGCTCGCGCTGATCTTCGTGGCGTGGTGGGTGGTGACCGCGCAGGGCTGGGTCGCGAACTACCTCGTGCCGACACCGGGGCAGGTGTGGGAGCGGACGGTCGACGACTGGTCCTCGCTGATGTACCACTCCTACGTCACGCTGTACGAGACGGTCGTCGGCTTCCTGCTGGCGAGCGTGCTCGGCCTCGCGACCGCCGTGGCGATCGCGTACTCGAGGACGCTGGAGAAGACGCTCTACCCGATCGTCCTGTTCGCACAGGTGATCCCGAAGATCGCGATCGCGCCGCTGATCGTGGTGTGGTTCGGCAACGACCTCGCCCCGAAGATCATCCTGGCGGTGCTGATCGCGTTCTTCCCGGTGGTCGTCTCGGGGGTCGCGGGCCTCCGGTCGACCGATCCCGAGTTGCTGGAGCTGTCCGCCACGATGGGTGCGAGCCGGTGGCAGACGTTCCGCAAGATCCGCTTCCCGAACGCGCTGCCGCACCTGATGGCGGGCGAGAAGGTGGCGGTGACGCTCGCCGTGGTCGGTGCGGTGGTCGGCGAGTTCGTCGGCGCCAGCGAGGGCCTCGGTTACCAGCTGATGATCGCGAACGGCAACCTGGACGCGCCCCTGCTGTTCGCCGCGCTGATCCTCATGTCGCTCATCGGCATCCTCCTGTTCGTGATCGTCGAGGTGCTGGAGGCGCTGCTCATCCCGTGGCACGCCAGCCGCCGGTCCGCGACCCCGCTCACCACTTCCTGAGAGGCAACCCAATGAAGCGTTTACTGACAGGAACAGCCGCAGCGGCCCTGCTGATCGCGGGGTGCGCCCCGGGCGGGCAGGACAGCGGCGACTCCGGCGGCGGCACGAACGCGCCCGCGGACGCCACCGAGGTCACGTTCACCCTCAACTGGGTGCCCTACGGCGAGCACGCGCCGTTCTACTACGGCATCCAGAAGGGCTACTACGCCGACGAGGGCATCGACCTGAAGATCGAGCCGGGCAGCGGGTCCGGCAACACGATCAAGGCGGTCGCGCAGGGGCAGACCACGTTCGGCTGGGCCGACACACCGCCGCTGCTCAACGCGATCAGCACCGGCATGCCGGTGAAGAGCGTGGGCGTGTTCCTGCAGAAGGGCCCGGCGTCCGTGGAGTTCCTGGCGGACAAGGGTTTCACGTCCATCAAGGACCTCAAGGGCAAGCGCGTCGGCGGCACCCCTGGTGACGCCATGTACGCGACGTTCCCGGCGCTGCTGGCGGCGAACGGGATGCAGCCGTCGGACGTGACGGTCGTGAACATGGACGCCGCCAACAAGATCGCGCAGCTCGCGGAGGGCCAGGTCGACGCGATCATGGGCTTCTTCCACGACCAGGGCCCGACCATCGAGGCCCGCACCGGCAAGAAGGTGGACCACCTGCTGTTCGCCGACTCCGGGCTCAACCTGATGGGGCTGGGCATCGTGGTGAGCGACGAAACGCTGTCCTCGCAGAAGGAGCTGGTCGGCAAGTTCGTCCGCGCCACGCAGAAGTCGTGGGCCGAGGCCGTGAAGAACCCGGAGGAGGCCGCGAAGGCCATGGTGGACCTGGCGGAGAACGAGCCGCCGGAGGAGGTCCTCGTCAAGCAGCTCAAGCTCGCGGAACCGCTGCTGCAGCTGGACACGGCGGGTTCGCCGGGCGTCAACACCGAGGAGCAGTGGGCCGACACGATCGGCATCATGGCCGACAACGCGGGCCTGAAGGACGCGGGCGACCCCGCGAAGTACTGGGACGGCAGCCTGGCCAAGGGCGACGGCTCATGACGGGCGTGCTCACGGGTACCGCGGTCGACGTCAGGAACCTCTCGGTGCGGTTCCGCTCCAAGCGGTCGACCACCACCGCGCTCGACGACGTGACCATGCGGGTCGAGGCGGGCGAGTTCATCTCGATCGTCGGCCCGTCCGGCTGCGGGAAGTCGACGCTGCTCAAGGTGATCGCCGGGCTGGTGAAGCCCAGCGACGGCGGTGTGTCGCTGTTCGGGTCCGACGTGCACGGTCCACAGCGGAACATTGGGTTCGCGTTCCAGCGCTCCGCACTGCTCGAGTGGCGTGGCGTGCGGAAGAACATCCTGCTGCAGGCTGAGATCCGCGGTCTCGACAAGGCGAAGGCGGCCCGGCGGGCCGACGAGCTGATCGAGCTGACCGGCCTGAAGGGGTTCGAGAAGGCGCTGCCGCACGAGCTCTCCGGTGGCATGCAGCAGCGGGTGGCGCTGTGCCGCGCGCTGCTGCACGAACCGCCGGTGCTGCTCATGGACGAGCCGTTCGGCGCGCTGGACGCGCTCACGCGGGAGCAGCTCAACGCCGAGCTGAACAAGATCTGGCGCGAGACCGGCACGACGATCCTGCTGGTCACGCACTCCATCGCCGAGGCCGTGTTCCTCGGCACGCGGGTGGAGGTGATGAGCCCGCGCCCGGGCAGGCTGATGCGGACCCTCGAGGTCGGCCTGCCGAGGGAACGGGACTACGCGCAGGTGATGACCGATCCGAGGTTCGGGTCGCTCACCCGCGAGATCCGCAACCTGCTCGGCGCGCACGAGTCACACTAGTTCAATCAGGAGTAATCACATGTCTCGTAGGTCGATCGGCATCGTGCTCAACGGCGTGACCGGGCGCATGGGCTACCGCCAGCACCTGGTCCGCTCGATCCTGGCCATCCGCGACGACGGCGGCCTCCCGCTGCCGGACGGCACGGTGCTGTGGCCGGAGCCGGTGCTGGTCGGCCGCAACGAGCGCAAGCTCGCCGAGATCGCGGCACGGCACGGGTTGTCCGACTGGACGACGGACCTGCACGCGGCGCTCGCGCGCGACGACGTCGAGATCTACTTCGACTCGATCACCACGCAGCGCCGCGAGAAGGCGGTCAAGCAGGCCATCGACGCCGGCAAGCACGTCTACACCGAGAAACCGCTCGCCACCGACCTGGCGGGCGCGCTCGACCTCGCGCGTGCCGCCGAGGCGGCGGGGGTCCGCAACGGCGTGGTCGCCGACAAGATCTTCCTGCCCGGGCTGCGGAAGCTGAAGCGGCTCGTGGACGGCGGGTTCTTCGGCCGCGTGCTGTCGGTCCGCGCCGAGTTCGGGTACTGGGTGTTCGAGGGCGACTGGCAGCGCGCGCAGCGGCCGTCGTGGAACTACCGGGCCGAGGACGGCGGCGGGGTCGTGCTGGACATGTTCCCGCACTGGCACTACGTGCTGGAGAACCTGTTCGGGCCGGTCCGCGCGGTGCAGGCGACCATCCGCACGCACATCCCGCGCCGCTGGGACGAGAACGGCGAGGAGTACGCGGCCACCGCCGACGACGCGGCGTACGCGATCTTCGAGCTGGACGACGGGGTGGTGGCGCAGTTCAACTCGTCCTGGTGCGTGCGGGTGTTCCGCGACGAGCTGGTCGAGTTCCAGGTGGACGGCACGCACGGCAGCGCGGTCGCCGGGTTGCGCCGCTGCCGCGCCCAGTCGCGGGCCGCGACGCCGATGCCGGTGTGGGACCCGGACGCGCCGCCGAACGTCGACGCGCGTGGCGACTGGGCCGAGGTGCCGGACAACGAGCACTTCGACAACGGGTTCCGCGTCCAGTGGGAGCGGTTCCTGCGCCACGTCGTGCTCGGCGAGCCCTTCCCGTGGGACTTCGCGGCGGCTGCCCGGGGGGTGCAGCTCGCCGAGCTGGGCCTGCGGGCGGCGAGCGAGGGCAGGCGCGTCGAGATCCCGGAGCTGACATGACCTCGCTCGTGCTGCCTGGCGGCGGCCGTCACGAGCTGCGGGGGAGGGCGGTCTCCGGCGCCCCCGTGGCCCCGTCGACCAGCCGGATCGCGTACGCGGCCGCGCACGTCGTCGCCGACCCCCTGGCCGAGAACGTGCCCGGTGCGCCCGCGGTCCTCGACTGGGACGCGACGCTCGCGTTCCGGCACCACCTGTGGCGCAACGGCCTCGGGGTCGCGGAGGCCATGGACACCGCCCAGCGCGGCATGGGCCTGGACTACCCGGCCGTGCGTGAGCTGGTGCGGCGCAGCGCGGCCGAGGCCCGCTCGGTCGGTGGCCGGATCGTCGCGGGGGTCGCGACCGACCAGCTGACCGGGACACCCACCGTCCCGCAGGTCCTGGACGCCTACCGGGAGCAGCTCGCGGACGTCCTCGACGCGGGTGCGGTGCCGGTGCTGATGTGCAGCAGGCACCTGGCGGCCGCCGCGAAGGGCCCCGACGACTACCTGTCGGTGTACTCGGCGCTGCTGTCCGACGTGGACGACCCGGTGCTGCTGCACTGGCTGGGCCCGATGTTCGACCCCGCGCTCGCGGGTTACTGGGGCTCGGCCGACCCGGAGACCGCCGCGGACACCGTGCTGTCGCTGCTCAAGGACCACGCGGCCACGGTGGACGGCATCAAGATGTCGCTGCTGGACGACCGGTTCGAGATCGCGCTCCGCCGCAGGCTGCCGTCCGGCGTGCGCATGTACACCGGCGACGACTTCAACTACCCGAGCCTCATCGCGGGCGACGAGCACGGCCACTCCGACGCGCTGCTCGGCGTGTTCGCCGCACTCGCGCCGCTGGTCGGCCCTGCGCTGCACAAGCTCGACCGCGGTGACCGGTCCGGTTTCCGCGCCGTGCTCGACCCGACCGTCCCGCTGGCACGCCACCTGTTCGGCGCGCCGACGCAGTACTACAAGACGGGCATCGTGTTCCTGTCGTGGCTGGCCGGCCACCAGGACCACTTCGTGATGGTCGGCGGCCTGCAGTCGGGCCGGTCGGTGGCGCACCTGGCGAAGCTGCTGGTGCTGGCGGACGAGGTGGGCCTGCTGCCCGACGCCGACCTGGCCGCGGCACGGGCCCGGGCGTTCTTCGCGACGGCGGGGGTGACGCGGTGAGAGCGCTGTCCTTCAACCAGGCCACCGCGAAGTACTGGCCGCTCGAGGAGGTCGTCAAGGGCTGCGCGGCCACGGGCGTGCGGCACGTGGGCCTGTGGCGCGAACCGGTCGCCGAGTACGGGCTCGGGAACGCGGTCTCCCTGGTCCGGGACGCGGGCCTGAGCGTGACGTCGCTGTGCCGGGGCGGCTTCTTCGGCGCCGACGACTGGCTGGACGACAACCGCCGTGCCCTCGACGAGGCGGCGGAGCTCGGCGCCCCGGCGCTGGTCCTGGTGTGCGGCGGGCTGTTCGGGAGGACGCTCGCCGACGCCCGTGCCAGGGTCGCGGCCGGGTTGGCGGCGCTGGCGCCGCACGCGCTGGACGTCGGCGTGACGCTGGCCGTGGAACCGATGCACCCGATGTTCTGCGCGGACCGCAGCGTGGTGGCGACACTGGCGGGCGCACTGGACCTGTGCGCCCCGTTCCCGCCCGAGGCGGTGGGCATCACGCTCGACACGTACCACGTGTGGTGGGAGGAGCAGGTCCTGCCGCTGATCGGCGCGAACGGCGACCGGATCGCGTGCTTCCAGCTGGCCGACTGGGTGGTGCCGCTGCCGGCGGACGTGCTCGTGGGCCGCGGGCTGCCGGGGACCGGCCACGTCGACTTCGCCCCGCTCGTCGAGGCCGTGCTCGCGACCGGCTACGACCGCCCGATCGAGGTCGAGGTCTTCAACGCGGGCCTGTGGGCACGCCCCGGCGACGAGGTGCTCCGCGAGACGATCGTCGCCTACGAGTCGGTGATGGCCGTGGCATCCTCGGGAGGGTGACCTACCCACACCAGGCGCTGCCGCGGGAGTTCCGCATGGCGGGCGGCGGCTTCGGCAGGATGGTGCTGCCGTTCGTGTTCCTGCTGGTGTTCTTCGCGGCCGTGATGCTGCTGCTGGGTTCGATCGTGGCCGGACTGGCCGGCGGCATCGTCGCCGCGGTGGTAGGCACCGGCGCGCTGGTCGCGGTCCTGTACGGCAAGTTCGACCGAATGAGGCAGGGCACGGTCGTGCGCTTCTCCGAGCACGGCGTGGAGCTGGCCGACACGCTGGGCTTCCAGATCCGCCTCGGCTGGCCGGACGTCACGCGCATCGGTGAGGTCAGGAGCCGGATGGCGAGCCCGAGCGTGGTCGGCTTCCGGGGCTCGATGCGCGGCAACGCGGGCACCGTGACGACGTACGGCATCATCGGCTGGGGCCAGCGGGTGATCCCGCCGACCGCGCCCGGCTGGATGCGGCAGGACCTCGCCATGGCGCCGGTGCACCCGCACGACGGCCGTCCGGAGGTGGCCATCCCGCTGAGCGGCATCGACCCGGACTGGGAGCGGGGTGCCATGGGGCAGTGGGTGCGGATGTACCGCCCGGACCTGCTCGGCCCGCAGCGGTGACGGTCAAGGCCGCCGGGCTCGGCATGCACGTCGGCGAGCAGTGGCTGTTCCGAGGGCTGGACCTGGACGTCGCGGCAGGCGAGTGCCTCGTGCTCGCGGGCGACAACGGCAGCGGCAAGTCGACCGTCCTGCACCTGCTGTACGGCCTGCGCGCCCCGACCGAGGGCACGGTCGAGATCGCGGGCGGGGAGCCGGACGAGCGGGCGGCCGCGTTCCGCAGGAAGGTGTCGGTCCTGCTCGACGACTCGGAGCTGTTCGTCGAGCTGTCGCCCCGCCAGCACCTGGAACTGCTGACGAGTTCGTTCGGCGCGCCCGACGACCCGGACGACTGGCTGGCCGCGGCGGGCCTGGCCGAACGCGCCGACGTGCACGCCTACTACCTGTCCGCCGGGCAGCGCCGCCGCCTGCTCCTGCTCGGTGCCGTGGCCCGCCCGCACGACGTGCTGCTGCTGGACGAGCCGGAGCGGGCGCTGGACGTGCGGGGCAAGGAGTGGCTGGCGACGCTGGTCGCGCGGGAACGCGCCGCGGGCAGGACGGTGGTGATGGCGACGCACCACCCGCCGCTGCTGGAGGTGGCGGACCACGTGGTGCGCCTCGGCCGCCCGTGACCGCGTTCGCCCGCCGCTGGCTGTCCGGCGACGAACGCACGCTGGGCGCGTTCCTGGTGATCGGCGTGCTGACGATGGCGTTCTTCCGCCTGGACAAGCTGCGCGCTGAACTCGGCTCCGGCGCCGACCCGCTGGCGTTGCTGCTGGTGATCACGGCGGTCACGTGGTGGACACTGCTGCCCCGCTCGTTCGTGTGGCGCGACCCGGCGGACCTGACGTGGCGTGACTTCACCGACACCGACCGGGCGACGATCGTGTCGCAACGGTTGACGGGCCACTGGCTCGGTCGCGTGCTCGTGCTGGCCTACCTGCTGGCGGTACTGGCCGCGCTGGTCGCGGCGCCCGCCGTGTGGGTCCTGGCCGGGACGGCGGCCCTGGCGGGCGCGGCCTTCCTGGCACTGGCGGTGGTGAGGACGCCCCGTCGACGGCTGGAGTGGGTGGTACCACTGGCCCTGGCGGCGACGGCGGTGACCGCAGAACCGGGCCCGATTCCGCTGTTCGTGCTGGCCGCGGCCCTGGCGCTGGCGGGCGCGACCCGGTTCCGCCCGGGCGTGCCGCCGATCGCGGCCGCGGGCAGGCACGAGCTGGTCGACGGGTGGCGCGACCGGGTGCTGCGGGTGAGCGGTGTGCAGTTCATGGACGTGGCGCTGCTGCTGCCCGCCGCCCGCCCTGCCCGCCGCCTCCGTGTGAGCGGCGGTCTCCGGCTGGCCTGGCTGGGCGTGCTGGGCCGGGCAAGACACGTCCCGACGGCCGTGTTGCTCGCGGTGACGGCGGTGGCGGTGCACCGGACGTTCCCGGCGCTGCCGGGCGTGGTGGTGTTCACAGTGTTCGGGTACGCGTCGCTGGTGCCGCTGGTCGCGGGGCTGGGGGAGCTGTGGCGCTCGCCGGGGAGGCGCAGGTGGGTGGGCCTGGGCGACGTGGCGTTGCGGTGGCACCACCTCGTGGTGGCTGTCGTGGTGGCGGGCGTGTGGGCGGTGCCGGTGTGGCTGGTCGGCGGCTGGCCGGCGGAGGTGCTGGTCACCGTGCCCGTGCTGGCCGCGTGCGCCGTCCGCACGATGACCCGCCGAGCCCCGACGTACGACAACCTGATGCCGGTGGACACCCCGTTCGGGGCGCTGCCCTTGCGGTTGGTCATGCAGACGGTTCGGGGCCCTGACCTGGGCGTACTGGCGCTGGCCTTCATGGCGGGCGCGCCGTGGTGGGGCGCGCTACTGACCGCCGCGGCGGCGGTCACGGTGGCACTGCTGCGCTGAACCGCAGGTGGCGTAGTCGCCGCTGCTCCCCAGCCAAGCCCCGCCCACGAACCGGCCAGCCCCGCGAACCGGCAACTCCACGGAACGGCAACCCACTGCCCGGCAACCTCGCGGATCGGCCAACCCCGCGGATCGGCCCGCCTTGCGGCCCGGCGGCTCCTCAGATCGGCGGCCCCGCGGGTGGGCCTGCCCTGCGGACCGGCAGCTCCACGGAACGGCAACCCACTGCCCGGCAACCTCACGGATCGGCCAACCCCGCGGATCGGCCAACCTCGTGGATGGGCCCGTCCCTGTGGCGCGGCGGCTCCTCGGGTCGGCGATCCCGTGGATGGGCCCGTCTTGCGGCCCGGCGGCTCCTCGGGTCGGCGATCCCGTGGATGGGCCCGCCTTGCGGCCCGGCGGCTCCTCGGGTCGGCGGCCCCGTGGATGGGCCCGCCCTGCAGACCGGCAACCCCACGGCCCGGCAACCCCACGACCCGGCAACCCCACGACCCGGCAACCCCACGGCCCGGCAACCCCACGAATCGGCAACCCCACGAATCTGCGACCCCACGGCCCGGCCCACCCCGCGGACCAGCAACTCCACCGATCGGCAACCCCGCAGACCGGCCAACCCCCACAGACCAGCCCACCCCACAGACCAGCCCACCCCAAACGCCGCTCCCCAGCGCCGTCCAGACCACGACCCGAACGCGAAACCGCCCGGTGCCCAACCCCCACCCGATCCCGGGGGCCACCCGCCTTGCCAGTCTACCAGTGGGACCCGACAGAACCGGGTCGCGAACAGTGGGCTGTGGATAACCGGAGCACCTGTGGACAACTCCCTCCAGGCCCGTCATCCGCGCAGGTGGCCGGTGCGAAAGAGGTGGCGACCGTCACCGCGGCTTGCGTACTGATCGACATGACGGGATGGTGTGCCTGCGAACGCCGCCTGCGCTCGGCTTTTACCCTCGCCAGCCCAACCGAGCTGGCCCGGAGCGCGCGGGCTACGATCGCTCCGAATCACGGTGAGGCGTGGTTGCAGACACGCAGGAGGCATGGAGTGACGGCAGTAGCCCCGAAGCCGATCGCAACGCGGCCGTACCCGGCGCGTCCGGCAGCCAAGGGTTCTTACCTGCTGCAGCTGTTCCGGGAGACCGATCCGAAGAAGATCGGCGTGATGTACCTCGTCACGGCGTTCGCGTTCTTCATGATCGGCGGCGCGATGGCGATGCTCATCCGCTCCGAGCTGGCGTTCCCCGGGCAGCAGTTCCTGTCGCAGGAGCAGTACAACCAGCTGTTCACCATGCACGGCACGATCATGCTGCTGCTGTACGCGACGCCGATCCTGTTCGGCTTCGCGAACTTCGTGCTGCCGATCCAGATCGGCGCGCCGGACGTGGCGTTCCCGCGCCTGAACGCCTTCTCGTACTGGCTGTTCCTGTTCGGCGGCCTGATCGTGATCTCCGGCTTCCTGACGCCGGGTGGCGCCGCCGACTTCGGCTGGTTCGCCTACACCCCGCTGTCGGACAAGATCCACTCGCCCGGTGTCGGCGGTGACCTGTGGATCGTCGGCCTCGCCCTCAGTGGTCTCGGCACGATCCTCGGTGGCGTGAACATGCTGACCACCGTGGTCTGCCTGCGTGCGCCCGGCATGACGATGTTCCGGATGCCGATCTTCACCTGGAACATCCTGATCACGTCGATCCTGATCCTGATCGCGTTCCCGATCCTGACCGCGGCCCTGTTCGGCCTGCTGGCGGACCGCCTGCTCGGCGCGCACGTGTTCGACCCGGCCAACGGCGGCGTGATCCTCTGGCAGCACCTCTTCTGGTTCTTCGGCCACCCAGAGGTGTACATCGTGGCGCTGCCGTTCTTCGGCATCGTCTCCGAGATCTTCCCGGTGTTCAGCCGCAAGCCGCTGTTCGGCTACCGCGGCCTGGTCTACGCGACGCTGGGCATCGCGGCCCTGTCCGTGGCGGTGTGGGCGCACCACATGTACGCCACCGGCGCCGTCCTGTTGCCGTTCTTCTCCTTCATGACGTTCCTCATCGCGGTCCCGACCGGGGTGAAGTTCTTCAACTGGATCGGCACCATGTGGAAGGGGCAGCTGACCTTCGAGACCCCGATGCTGTTCAGCGTCGGCTTCCTGGTCACGTTCCTCTTCGGCGGTCTGACCGGCATCCTGCTGGCCGCGCCCGCCATCGACTTCCACGTGTCGGACACCTACTTCGTGGTCGCGCACTTCCACTACGTGCTCTACGGCACGATCGCGTTCGCGACCTTCGCCGGCATCTACTTCTGGTTCCCGAAGATCACCGGCCGGTTCCTCGACGAGCGGCTCGGCAAGCTGCACTTCTGGACCACGTTCATCGGCTTCCACGGCACCTTCCTCGTCCAGCACTGGCTGGGCAACGAGGGCATGCCGCGCCGCTACGCCGACTACCTGGCCAGCGACGGCTTCACCACGCTGAACACGATCTCGACGATCGGCGCCTACATCCTGGGTGCGTCGACCCTGCCGTTCATCTGGAACGTGTTCAAGAGCTACCGGTACGGCGAGATCACCACGGCCGACGACCCGTGGGGCTACGGCAACTCGCTCGAGTGGGCGACGACGACCCCGCCGCCGCGGCACAACTTCCTGGAACTGCCGCGCATCCGGTCCGAGCGGCCCGCGTTCGACCTGCACTACCCGCACGCCATCGAGGACGCCCACCGCGACAAGTACGTGGGCGCGTTCAGCGGCAAGCACAAGGTGGCGGTGCCGGACGCGCCGTCGGAGCGGCTGTCCCACGCGATGGAGGACGAGCCGTCCGACAAGCCGGACAAGCCCGTCGACGGCGACTGACCGGGCCTGACCGACGGTGACCCAGCCACCCACGAGCACGCCGGTCCTGATCACCGTGACGGGACCGGACAAGCCGGGGGTTTCCTCGGTCCTGTTCGCGGTGCTCACCCGCCACGGCGTCGAGATCCTGGACGTCGAGCAGGTCACGATCCGCGGTCAGCTGGTCCTCGGGGTCCTGGTCGGCACCGACCACGACCCGGAGGGCCTGCAGGAGGCCATCGAGCAGGCCATGGCGACCGTGACCATGCACGTCACGGTCGAGGTCGGCGCCGAGGCGCAGTCCCCGGCCCGGCTCGGGTCGAGCCACGTGCTGGTGGTGCTCGGCAGGCCGATGCCCGCGCGGGCGTTCGCCGAGGTCGCCCGCAGGCTGGCGGCGCTGGACGCGAACATCGACGCCATCCGCCGCGTCGCCGACTACCCGGTCACCGGCCTTGAGCTGCGGGTGTCGGTCGCGCACGACACGCGTGAGTCCGACGCCGAGCTGCGGTCCGCGCTGGCCGACGTGGCGTCCCGGGTCGGCCTGGACATCGCGGTCGAGCGCGAGGGCCTGACCCGGCGCGCGAAGCGGCTCGTGGTGTTCGACGTGGACTCGACGCTCATCCAGGGCGAGGTCATCGAGATGCTCGCGGCGCACGCCGGTTGCGAGGACGAGGTCCGCGAGATCACCGAGGCCGCGATGCGCGGCGAGCTGGACTTCGGGCAGTCCCTCGAACGGCGGGTCGCGTGCCTGGCCGGGCTGCCCGAGTCGGTGCTGGACGAGGTGGCGGCGTCGCTGCAGCTCATGCCGGGCGCCCGCACGACGGTCCGCACTCTCAAGCGGCTCGGTTTCCGCTGCGGTGTCGTGTCCGGCGGCTTCACCCGGATCATCGAACGCCTCGCCGACGACCTGGGCCTGGACTTCTACGTCGCCAACGAGCTCGAGATCGTCGACGGCAAGATCACCGGCCAGGTGGTCGGCGACATCGTCGACCGCGAGGGCAAGGCGGCCGCGCTGCGCCGGTTCGCCGCCGAGTTCGACGTGCCGCTGGCCCAGTGCGTGGCGATCGGCGACGGCGCCAACGACATCGACATGCTGTCGGCCGCCGGGCTGGGCGTGGCGTTCAACGCGAAGCCCGCGCTGCGGGAGGTCGCCGACACCGCGCTGTCGCACCCGTACCTGGACGTGGTGCTGTTCGTGCTGGGCGTGACCCGCGCCGAGGTCGAGGCCGCCGACGCGGCCGACGGCCTGGAACTGCCCCGGCCGTGAGCGGAGCTTGCGGAGCGAACCAATGACACAGCGCGGCGCCGTACTCGACCCGCTGGCCGCGCGGTACGCGGACTGGCTGCGCCTGCCCGCGGCGGCCACCAGGGCCGAGATCGACGACGACCCGGCCGAGGTCCGGGCGATGCCGGTGGTGCTGCGCATCGAACGTGCGGAGCCGCCGTCCCGTACCCCGCTGCTGGAGGCCGCCGCGGCCGCCGCTGTGGCCGTGTGCCTGGACCCGAGGGCCGACGACGAGTGGTACGAGCCGCTGGTGTCGTGGGTCGACGTCGCCATCCGCAAGGTGGCCCGCCGCGCGCGGGGCGCCCACTGGGACGCGGTCCAGTCGCTGCCGGGCGTGACGATCGAGGTCGACGGCGCACAGGCGCGAGCGCTGGTCCCGAGCAAGGTCGTGGACATGCCGAAAGAGGTCACGCGCCTGCAGATCTCGGGCAGCGAACTACCTGCCGACGAGCCGGGCCCGGTGCCCGACGGCGTCCCGGTCCTGTGGCTGAACCCGACCGTGAGCATGACCGCGGGCAAGGCGGCCGCGCAGGTCGGGCACGCGTCGATGCTGCTGGCGGCGGCCCTGCGCGCGGACGGCCAGGAGTCGTACTTCGACGGCTGGAAGGACTTCCGCTGCGCGGTCCGCACACCCGACCAGCGGACGTGGGCGTCACTGCACCCCGGCGACGACCCGCTGAACGCGTGGCGCCGCCGCCGCGTGGTGGCGGTCCGCGACGCGGGCTTCACGGAGGTCGACCCGGGCACGGTGACCGTGCTGGCCCAACTGCCCTGACGCCGTCGAAGGTCGACGCCCGGCAGGAAACGAACCAACAGAACGCGTGGCCGGGAATCCAGCGGGCAAGCACGCCGCGAGTCACGAAGAACGCCGCCAAGAGAACCTGAACGCTTGACCGACTTCGTGGTGGATTACTACGACCTGATGCCCGACAGCAGCGCGGGTTGGGAGTTCATCGGGCCGAATCTCCGTGGGCCAGGAGCTGATCGCCCGCATCCACCAGGTCATGGCTCCGGCGAAGCGGGGGCGGCCGGTGTTGGGGTTCGATCAGCTCCTCGCCCACACACCCACCCTCGGCTATCACGGTGATCCGGCCGCGGCGCAAACGCCCGCCCACCATGACCCGACCGCCCAGGTCTGGAACCGCATCATCACCACCCTCGAGTACTACCGCCTCGGCTGGTGACCCCACTTCTGAAAACGCTCTCCGTGGCCGGGACAGCTCCGAGCGGTTCTGGTCCAGGTTCGAACGCGTCGAGGTGCAGGCGACCCCCACGGAAACACCTGTGCATCGACTCCGACAGGCTCGTCTGATCGGGTGCTCTCGTGGCCGGTGCCGCTTCTACGCTGTGCCTGTGTCCGAACCCGTGACTCCCCGCGAAGGCATGACCGTCAGCGTGCGTCTGCGGCGCGATGTCGTGATCACCGACCCCGGGCGGTTCCTCGCCGCGGCTCGGGCGGCCTACCGGGACCTCCACCCCGGCTGCGGCGACGCCGAGGCGGCTGAAGCGGTCGCCGACGTGACCGACGCCGTCTTCGCGCTGATCGAGCACACCTGGCCTGCGGGCGGCTCGTCCCTGTGGCCGGACTGGAACCGGCCCGAGGTCGGCAGGAACGCCCCGTTGCCCGGGGATCGGGAAACCGGGCAGCCCGACGGTCTGCACCCGGCGGGCTGGCTCCTGAAGGTGGACACCGAACCCCAGCCGCTCCAGGACTACGGCTGCTTCCTCCCGCCCGACCCCTTCGCGTCACCCGACGAGTGACCCCGGCCCCGGAGCGCGCGCTCCGGGACCGGGGTCACCGGTTACAGCCGTTCGATCCAGATCTTGCGGAACTTCGGGTTCGCACCGGGATCGCCGTGGTCCTGCAAGCGCAGGTGGCCCGGTGCCGGGCCCTCGGCCTGGCCGTTGCCGGTCTTGCCGTCGATGGCCACGTCGTCGTGCACCACCACGCCGTTCCACACCAGGGTGACCCGTGCGTCCGCGACCTTCGTGCCCGCGGCGTCGTAGCGGGCCGCGCGGAAGACGATGTCGTACGTCTGCCACTGGCCCGACGGCCGCGCCGCGTTCACGTCCGGCGGTTTCTTCAGGTAGATCGCGCCCGCCGTGTTGTTCTGCGGCGCCAGGCCGTACGACTCCAGGACCTGGATCTCGTACCGTTCCTGGATGTAGACGCCGCTGTTGCCGCGTGCCTGCCCGGTGACCTCCGGCGGGTAGTGCGGCTGGTACCACTCGACGTGCAGCCGGAAGTCGCCGAACCTCTCCTTCGTGCGGATGTCACCGCCCAGCGACTCGACCGCCCCGTCCGCGATCGGCCACGTCGCCGCGCCGCCCGACGTCTTCTCCCACGCGTCGAGGTTCGTCCCGTCGAACAGCGTGATCCGCTTCGTCGGCGCGACCGTGAGCTTGTCGAGGTTCACGTGCCCGATGTCGGTTTCCTCGTAGCGGTAGGAGATCGTGTTCGCGCCCTTGCGCAGCGGCACGGACTCCACGTGGTTCGCCCACCTGTTCCACGCGACCGTGCTCGCGAGCCAGACCTGTTTCACCTTCGTGCCGTTGACGTACAGGCTCATCGACCTCGGCGTGGGGCTCGGGTCGGCGTTCTGCCCGTTCGCGTACCGCAGCGTGAGGTCGTGCCTGCCCGCGCGGTCCGTGCGGACGGCGAACGTCGTGCCGGCGCCCGGCGCCCAGTTGCGGTCGACGAAACCGGCGCCCGAGTAGCCCGTGTGGTTGGTGTTCCAGCCGGTGCCACCGGCGAGTTGCGCGGACTCCGCCTCGTACTCGTTCGGCGCGGTCGTGCCGTCGGGCAGCCGGTTGAGCGTGTACCACGCCTCCGTGCTCCACAGCTCGTTCCCGGACGCCGACGCGAACGGGCGCGGCGAGTGCACGTACACCACGTGACCCGGCTTGAGACCGGCCAGCGTCAACGTCACCTTCCTGCGGTCCTCCGACAGCGTCGCCGACGTGACCGCCAGCGTCTCCTGGTCGATCTTCGGGCCGCCGTACTGCGGGGTCGCCACGTACCGCCACTGCTCCGCCTCGTACTTCGCGGCCAGGTCCTGCGCGGTCTCCTCCGACAGCGGCTGGGTGTACGTGATCTCGAAGCCGCCGTCGATCGCGTGCATGGAGTGGATGTCGAACGTGCGGGCCTGGTCGAAGGACAGCTTCTGCAGGCCGTGCTTGAGCTTGCCCGCCTGCCCCCAGTTCCCCTCCCAGCCGATGCCGCCGGTGTAGATGGCGCCGTCGGGACCGAGGCTGATCCGGCTGACGCCCGACTCGAGGCCCTGCGTCATCCGGAACACCGCGCCCTGGTACTCGCCGCCGACCTGCTCCAGGTACGCGCGCTGCAGACCGCCGTAGGTCACGTCACCGAACACCATCTGGCCCTTGAACACGCCGTTCGGCAGCATGAGCGGGTTGCTCGGCGAGTTGGAGATCTCCCCGTGCGGCAGCCACAGCACCGGCTCGGTCACCGGCTGGTCGTCGTACGGGCCGTCCGGGTTGGTGTGGTGGTTGTAGAACGCGCCCTGCTTGATCCGCACCAGCTTCGACGTCGGCACGTACATGCCCTGGTTGTCGGTGACGTACAGGTCGCCGCCCGGACCCCAGCCGAGGCCGTTCGGCGTGCGCAGCCCGCCGGCCACATAGGACACCTCGCCCGTCCACCGGTTGATCTTCAGTGTCGAGCCGCGGTTGGGCACCGGCTGCGGGTCGGCGGTCGCGCCGCCCGGCACCATCGCGATGCCCGTGGTGACGTAGAAGTAGCCCTTCTCGTACAGCAGGCCGAACGCGAACTCGTGGTAGTTCCCGCCGAACGGCCAGGTCGCGATCGTGCGGTGGTCGTCGGCGACCTCGTCGCCGTTCGTGTCGACGAGCGCCGTCAGACCGTCCTTTTCGGACACGTAGATCGTGCCGTCCACGTACGCGAGCCCCATCGGCTCCTGGAGTTCCGTGGCGATCTTCTTGTACGTCACCCGCGACGGGTCGGTGTTGCCGGTGACGCCGTCGACCAGGTACACCTCGCCGAGCACGGACTCCCGGTCGCCGCCCCACGTGCTGATCGCCAGACGACCGTCCGGCAGCCAGTCCATGCCGGTGACCTGCGGCTGGAAGCCGTCGGGGCGCAGGTTCGTGAGCGTGTAGTCGGGGTGCACGCCGTTCAGCGGCAGGCCGTCGCCGGGGGAGTCGGTGACGCCCTCGCACTCCTTGCGGCCCGGTGAGGTGACGCGGGTGACCTCGGCGTCGGTGCTCAGCACGCTGTTCGGCACGAGCGTGAACCCGTCCGCACCCGGCGGCTGCCACTCCAGCTTGAGCGCCTGCCCGAACTCACCGTCGAAGTGGTCGATGCGCAGGGCGTGGGGCCCGGCGGTGAGGGTGACCGACCCGTCCTTCGGGGTCGCGCCGTGCCTGCCCGGGTGGTCGACCACGGTGTCGCCGTCGAGCAGCAGTCGCGCACCGTCGTCGCTGGTGACCCGGAAGTGGTACTCGCCGGGGTCGTCGACGGTGAGGTATCCGGTGACCTCGGTGACGAACTTGTCCGCGATGCCGAAGTCCGCGGGGGTGGACCAGTTGATCGTCGGCATCAGCTTGTCGACGTTGGGGGTCTGGCCGGTCTTGAGCGTGCAGTAGTCGTCCAGGATCACCTGCACGTCGAACACCCGCATGGTGACGCCCGGTTCCTGGGGCGGGATGTCGGACCGCGCGGCGGAGGCCTGGACGGTGAGGAACGGGATCGTGGTGAGCGCGGCGAGCAAGGGGACCAACGGCCGCATGGAGGCTTACCTCCTCGGTGCTGACGACTCTGTCGCCTCACAGAAGAAGACAACTTTCGTCGCAAGTCAACAAAAGAAGGCTTGCTAGATGTGAAAGTGAGGCCGTTTGGACGACGTTTCGGACGAAAGCTAACCCATCTAGCCTAGGCAAGCGCTTTCCCGATATGATGGGCAGGAGTGATCACCTCGGATGCCCGCCCCGATAATCCACGGTGTGCGCGTCGACATCCCCGACATGACCCCTTCCACCCCCGCGACCGCGCTCGCCCACCACCCCGACGACGTCCTCGTCTCGACAGTGCTCGACGCGCGCCAGGACTGGTGGCGCCGGCGGACGTGTGCGCTCGCGCTGTCCGGCCGGATCGCCGCCGCGCACGTGCCCGCGCTGCTCGACGTGGTGCGGGACAGCCGGGTCACCACCGAGGTCAGGGCCGCGCTGCTGGACGTGCTGCCCCCGTCGGACGACCTGCTGACGTGGCTGCGCACCACCACCGACGACGCCTACAACCTCGACCTCGCCATCCTCCGCACCCGCGCCCGCCTCGGCGACCGGTCGGTCGCGCGGGACCTGGTCCGGTTGCGGGAAAGCGAGTGGCACCGCCGCCGCACGACCGCCGAACTCGGCATCGACCTGCTCGGCGAGCGGGCGGTGCTGGACGAGCTGGGCTTCGACTCCGCCCTGTCGCTGATGCTGTTCGGCCCGACACCGGCCGCGCGGGCGCTGGGCGTGCGGTGGTCGGACCCGGACATCACGCAGGCGCTCGCCGACGAGTCGCGGGCCGTGGCCCGCGAGGCCTACGACCGGCTCGCGAACGTCCCGGACCACCACGGGGAACTGCGGCGGATGGTCACGGACCGGGCGCCGGGACACCTGTGGGCGCTGGCCGTGCTGGCGGCCCGGGGCGAGCCGATCGCCGACCGGTGGGAGGCACTGGGACGGCCGCGGGTGGAGGTTCCCGGTCTGCCGGAGGACGTGCGGGAAGCGATTGTCCGCGAGTACGTCCCCGGTACCCGCGAGACCGATCCCCTGTGGCTGCTCGAAGCGGCCTGCCTGCCGGCCGCGGTACCCGAGGACGTGCTGCCCCGGGCGATGGCCGCGCTCGCACCGGTCAACCCGGAACGGCCGGTGCCCGCCGGCGACCACCACCGGCAGGGCGAGGGCACCTACCACGTCATCGAGACCGACGCCGGCCGCGTCACGGTGAGCACGCTCGGGCCGTTCTACTGGTCCGAGGGGGGACCCGACCTGCCGGGGTTCCGCCGCATCGACGACACCCTCGGCGGGATCGTGGTCACCGGTCTGCCGGTGTACTTCTTCGGGTCGCGGGAGCCCCTGACCGTCCACGACCTGCTGTTCTACTGGCAGGACTGACGGGTCACTTCACGGCCTGCTGCACGAGGGCCACGATCCGCGCCTCCACCTCGGGCGTGATCTCGAGGAGCGCGAAGGCCGTCGGCCACATCTGACCGTCGTCCAGCTTGGCGGCCTCCTCGAAGCCGAGCGTGGCGTAGCGGGCCTTGAACTTGGCGGCGGGCTGGAAGAAGACGACGTTCTTGCCGTCCAGTGCGTAGGCGGGCATGCCGTACCAGAGCTTCGGCGCGAGCATCGGCGCGGTGGCGGTGACGATCTCGTGGACGCGTTCGGCCAGCGCCCGGTCCTCGTCGTTCATCTCGGCGATCTTGTCGAGGAGGTCCTGCTTGGCCGCCTCGGCCTTGTCCACCTTCGACCCGCGGCGGGCCGCCTTCTTCATGTCGGCGGCGTGTTCCTTCATGGCGGCCCGCTCTTCGGCGGTGAACCCGTCGTATGTCTCGCTCATGTGGACAACGCTATGGCAGGCCGCTGACCAGCGCTTCTCGATTCCTGACCGGTTCGTCAGCAGGTGTCGGGTCCGTTCGTGCGGATCGCGATCAGGGAGTCGAGGTAGCGGGTGGGGAGCCGGTTGATCAGGTAGTGCGGCGGCAGCAGCCGCAGCCACCGCAGGAACGGCGCCGTGACGGCGTAGATGTGCAGCGTGAAGTGCCGGACGTCGTTCTCCTCGCCGACGACGACGTCCTCGGCGACCCAGCCCGTGTCGTCGAAGCGCAGCTCGGCGGCGAAGTACATGGTGGTCGCGTCGGGCGGCTGGATGAACAGGGCGGCGTGCCCCTCGGCGGGCAGCAGCCCGGTGCCGACGTAGTCCGCGCAGCGGGGGACCCTGGCGACGGGGTCGAAGGAGACCTGCGTGGACCGCGCGACGGGCGTCGGATGACCGGTGACCGGGTGCTCCCTGGCGGCCAGGACCGTCGCCGCGCAGATCGCGAGCACGGCGACGAGCACGGCCGTCCTGGTCATTTCACCGCGGTCAGGAGGGCCTTCCACGCGGCGGCCGGGACGTTGAGGACGGGGCCCTCGGTGTTCTTGGAGTCCCGCATGGCGGTCGCGCCGTCGAGCAGCGCCACCTCGACGCAGTTGTCGTTCCCGCCGCCTGTGCCGCCGCTGAAGCTGCTCTTGCGCCACTTCATGTCTCTCACCTCGTGGTGTCGAGCAGTGCTTGCCACGCGGAGTTGGGGAGGCGCAGGACCGGGCCCTCCGCGTTCTTCGAGTCCCGGAGAGCGGTCGCGTTCCCGAGGAGGGCGACCTCGACGCAGCTGTCGTTGCCGTCACCGCTTCCGCCACTGAGGCTGCTCTTCCGCCACCGCGCGCCGTTCAGGTTCACAGTGTCCGCCTCATCTCAGCTAGACCACATCTCGTCGGCCACCTGCTCGATCAGCGCGACGGACTCGTCGGGAGCCAGTGCGAGCGATCGAAGATGGGTGAACCTCAGTCTAGCCGGTTCGACGTGCTCGGATTTGTCTTGGCGCTCGTCGCCGAGGGTGTGGAAGACCTGCGCGATGCTGGGGTGGACACCGGGCGGGAAGTCCAGGATGTTGAACCCGCCGTAGGCGGCTTCCCACGTGAACCTCGAGGCGGGCAGCACCCGCAGGACGACCGTCGGCAACTCGTTGATCAGGGCGAGGTGGCGTAGCTGCGCTCGCATCACGGCCGGTGGGCCGACGGGGTTCCGCAGCGCGAACTCGTGGACCACGGCGTCCATCGCGAGCGGGTGGTCCTCGTCGGTGAGCCGTTCCTGGCGGGTCAGCCGCACCGCGAGCTGGTTCGCGATCCAGTCCTCGCGGCGTGGTTCGCGGCCGGACTGGAACATCGATCGTGCGTAGTCGGCTGTCTGCAGGAGGCCGGGAACCACCGCGATCTCGTAGCTGCTGATCCGGCTGGCGGCGGTTTCCAGTGCGACGAAGTCCTTGTCGGAGATGCCGTACTGCTTCCACCAGCCGGGCGCGCGGGCCTCGCGGATCATGTCGAGCACGTCGTCCATGCGTTCGTCGTAGACGTCCATCATGGATCGCAGGAGGTGGACGTTCACGCCGCCCGCCCCGTTCTCGAAACGGCTCAGCGCGCTCCGGGTGATCTCCAGGCGCGCCGCCGCCTCGACCACGGTCAGGCCCGCGTGCTGCCTGGCCATGCGGATGCGGCGGCCGACCTCCTGGCGCAGCACGACCGGGCTGATGTGTGTTGCCACATGACAAGGCTCCCCGCGCACGTGCGCATGCGGGATCTCACCACCCGATCGGGCTACTTCTTCCGTTGCCACACCACGAAAAGGCCGTCTTCGACGGTCGTCATGGCCTCGATGAAGGCGTCGTTGTCGAAATCTGGCAGCGATTGCAGACGGCTCATCAGGTCGTCGGCCGACGGGTGGCCCGCCGGGACCGCGCAACCGCCGCCGCCTTCCGCGACCAGCAGGAAGAACACGTCTTCCTTCCAGGGGCCTTCCGGGGTGGTCCTGATCGCGACCTCCGACAGCTTCGCCCAGGTCACCGACTCCTCGGAGCCGTCGGCCAGTTGCCGCCGGACGCCGTCGTCGTCGACCGTGATGCCGGTGTCAGCAGTGGACACGCATTCTCCTTCTCAGTTCGCCGCGGTGTTCAGACGGCCGAGCGCCGCCCTGACCACCCCGGGGTCGCTCGTCGTCCAGTAGCTCGGCAGTGACGAGCGCAGGAAGCCGCCGTAGCGCGCGGTGGCCAGGCGGGGGTCGAGGATCGCGATGACACCGCGATCGTCCGTGCTGCGCAGCAGGCGGCCCGTGCCCTGCGCCAGCAGCAGCGCGGCGTGGGTGGCCGCGACCGACAGGAAACCGTTGCCACCGCGTGCTTCCACGGCCCGCTGCCGTGCCGACGCCAGCGGATCGTCGGGGCGGGGGAACGGGATGCGGTCGACGATCACCAGCTGCAGCGACGGACCGGGCACGTCCACGCCCTGCCACAGCGACAGCGTGCCGAACAGGCAGGTGGCCTCGTCCTCGGCGAACTTGCGCACCAGCAGCGCCGTCGAGTCCTCGCCCTGGCACAGGATCTCCAGGCCGCTGCGCTTGCGCAGCTCCTCGGTGGCCTGCTTCGCCGCGCGCATGGACGAGAACAGGCCGAGGGTGCGGCCGCCCGCCGCCTCCATCAGCTCCCGGATCTCGTCCAGGTACGCGGGCGGCAGCCCGTCCCGGCCCGGCGGCGGCAGGTGTTTCGCCAGGTAGAGGATGCCCTTGCGGGCGTGGTCGAACGGCGACCCCACGTCCAGCGACGTCCACTTCGGACCCTCGATGGACTTCTCCGTCGCGGCGCCCGGCAGCTGCTCGCTCGGACCGCTCTCCGGCGGCAGGCCCCACGACCGCGCCATGGAGTCGAAATTGCCGCCCAGGGTGAGGGTCGCCGAGGTCAGCACGGTCGTGTTCACACCGAACAGCCGCTCCCGCAGCAGCCCGGACACCGCCAGCGGCGCCACCCTGATGGTCGGCGGCCGGGGCGGGCCGTTGCCGCTGTCACCGGTCCGCCACACGACGTCCCGCCGCTGCGACACGTCGCCGTCCCACGCGTCGAGCAGCCGGACCGCGGTGTCGTGCACCTCTTCCAGCTGCGACAGGGCGAGCTTGCGCATGGTCTGCACGTCCACGTCGCCGGACTTCTCGTTGCCCAGCCCGGTGATGCACGCGTGCGCGGCGTCCCGCAGCGCGACCAGCGTGCCGGACAGCGGCTTGGGCATCTCGTCCAGCCGCCCGACCGGCAGGTCCTCCATGATCAGCGCGAGTCCGTCGCCCGCCTCCATCAACCGGTCGGCGATCTCCTGGTCGACGACCCGGCTCGCGCGGCGGGCGGCCGCGTGCACGACACCGGAGGTCAGCTCCGCGGTCGCGACCGAGGTGACGCGGTCGACCAGGTCGTGGGCCTCGTCGACGATCACCAGGTCGTGCTCGGGCAGCACCTGGTAGCCCTGCAGCGCGTCGATGGCCAGCAGGGCGTGGTTGGTGACGATCAGGTCCGAGCGGCCGGCCTCCTCGCGGGCCTTCTCGGCGAAGCAGTCGGCGCCCATCGGGCAGCGGGCCTTGCCGAGGCACTCCCGCGCCGACACCGACACCGACCGCCACGCCTGCTCGGACACGCCGGGCACCAGCTCGTCGCGGTCGCCGGTCTCGGTGTCGGACACCCACTCGTGCAGCCGCTTCACCTCGCGGCCGATCCGCGACACCTCGAACGGGTCGAACAGCGCGGCGTCGTCCGCGTCGTCCTCCACGCCGCTGTCCAGCTTGTTCAGGCACAGGTAGTTGCGGCGGCCCTTGAGGATCGCGAACGTCGGCTTGCGGCCCAGCGGCTTGGACAGCGCCTTCTCCAGCCGCGGCAGGTCGCGGTCGACGAGCTGGCGCTGCAGCGCGATCGTCGAGGTCGAGACGACGACCGTCGACTCGGTGGCCACCGCGTGCCGCAGGGCCGGGACCAGGTACGCGAGCGACTTGCCGGTGCCGGTGCCCGCCTGGACGGCCAGGTGGTCGCCGGTGCGGATCGCGCGGCCCACCGCCTCGGCCATGGCGACCTGGCCAGGGCGTTCCTTGCCGCCGACCGCCTCGACCGCGATCGAGAGCAGCTCGTTCACCCCGGGGAGGTCGGCAGAAGACGGCACGAGCAGACCGTACCTCCGACCCCCGACAGTCCCGCGCAGCCACCCGGGTAGCTCGACCGGGTTGTCTGTGTGCACGACCGAGTGGCAGCCCTGGCCTGCGGCGCGGGTGCGAGATTTCCTCGTGCCATGACACTGCGAAGAACACTCAGCGTGGCGGTCCTGACCGCGGCGGGCCTGGCGCTCGCGGTGGTCCCGGCGCAGGCGTCCCCCGGCGACGCGGTCGCGGAGGGCTGGGCGGGCGCGGTCACCATCGGTGACGTGACCGTCGAGCCGATCGCCCCGTGCAGCACGGAGGGGGCGCTCACGGGCCAGTCGGGTGAGGTGTCCGTGCCGAACGTGGTGACCTACTCGTCCGGCACCAGCACGTGCACCGTCGACGACGCGGGCGAGATCGCCAAGACCACCGTGACCGGCGGCCGGTTCCGCTTCGACGGGCTGCGGCAGTACGGCGGCCCCCGGATCCGCCTGTCCAGCTACACCGCGAAGTGCGCGACCACGTTGACGGGCAGCAGCTCGTCGATCCAGTTCTCCGGGCTGTCCGGGGTGAGCGTGCCGTCGCAGCTGCCGACGAACCACGTCGTCACCATCCCGGGCGGGCCGAACGGCAAGCCGAAGGCCACGGTGACGTTCAACGAGCTGGTGCTCCCCAGCCCGCCGGACGGCAGCATGACCGTGCACCTGATGCACATCCGGATGTTCCCGCAGGGCGGACCGACGTCCGGGGACGCGTACGTGGGCACGGTGCACTGCTCGCCCGTGTCGTGAGGTCCGGCGGCGCCGGTGCTACCGGCGCCGCTTCACCTTGATGGTGTCCATGTCGGTCGCGGCCGCCTTGAGGTCGCGGAAGTCAACGCCGAGGTCCTCCACCGCGCGGGCGGCGAGCGCCTTGCCCCGGTCGCACACGGCCCGCTCGTCCTTCTCCTTGAGCTGCACGCGGAAGGAGAAGAAGTCGAGCGCGTGGTCGTAGGCGAGGGACCCGGCCTCGGTGAACCCCGCTGTGAGCATGTCGTGCTGCGCGGCGACGGCCTTCAGCCGTGTCCGGCCCGCGTCGTCCAGGTCGGCGAACCGGCCGCGCACCAGCACGCGGTAGGTGTGTTCCTCGGTCATGCGTTCTCCTTGCGCGCGACGAAGACGTACTCGCGGCTGTCGGGGTCCTGGGCATGCGCGGGGATGTCCTCGGTCATGTGTGCCGACCAGTCCGCGTACCGGTCCGCGAGCGCCTCGTCCCAGCTCACCCGGGCAGGCTCCCACCCGGTGGCGGGTGCGGGCCACTCAATTGCGCCACGGGACGGTCGCCGCCGCGGCGGGATCGGTGAACGCGAGCACGGACTCGTCGAGGCGGCAGAAGTACAGGTCGTCGCCGCGGTCCTCGTACGCCTCGCCCGCGAGGAGCAGCAGCGGCCGCGTCCCGATGACGAGGTGCACCGCCGCCGGCACGCCGTCCTCGATGCGCACGGTCACGTCGTCGATCCGGCCGGTCGGCAGCTCGGCCAGGTGCCGCTCCCGGTAGATCCCGCCGTTGAACGAGGGGCCGGGCGGCTGGGTCCACAGGCCCCACGCGTCGTCGTCCTGGTAGGTGACGATGGAGAGCACCTCGCCGTCCAGTGTCGCGTCGAGGCTGAGCAACTGGAGGAACGGCGCGCGCGGGTCCGTGAACCGCGGCGGGTCCTCGAAGAACGCCATCTCCACACCGGTCCACGTGCGCACCGTCCGGCCACGCAGTGCGGTGAACTCCCGCACGCGTTCGTTCAGCCAGTCCGCTCGCGCCACCGCGTGAGTATCGCGGCGTGCAGTGGCGTGTGGCGAACCAGTTGTAGGCCTCGGCCATGTCGGGCGCGAGCGTCACCGCGATGCTCCACTCGAACAGCTCGTACAGCGCACTGGTCGCGAGCACGAGCCGATCGAAGTGGTTGCGCTGCCGCCGAACACGGCCGACATCCGGAACCCGAACAACGCGGAGGTCCAGTCGTCGTACGGGACGTACGAGTACAGCCAGCGCGCGGCGATCGTGTGCAGGGTCAGGAAGACCAGCGCCCACACCCACACGCGGACCGGCAGCCCGACCCGCCTGTGCACCCACAACAGGACGCCGACCGCGACCGCCGTGAGGGAGCTGTGCATCGCCTGCTCGACCGGCCACGACGGGGCCCACCACGTCGCCGCGGCGAACACCACCAGCCCCCGGATCGCCGGTGCAGCCTGCCGGAGGCCCGGAGTGCCAGGTCGCGGAGTTACCGAACTGGAACCACGTGGGCAGGGCCCGTCGTCCGCAATCGCCGCGATCCACTCCGCGGACTCGATACGCCCACACCCACCATGGCCATCAGGCCACCACGCAGATCCGCTTCAGCTCGCCCGCGGGCGAGGCGTTGCTCACCACGACCGCGACGATCAGCAGGGGGAGCAGGATCGTCCGCACCAGCATGACCCACGGGCCCTGCCAGCCGGGCCGCCGCCCGTCGCGCGCCCTGACCAGCCGCGTGCCGGTGAGCACGCCACCGAGCGCGCGGCCGCCGGCGAAGAACAGCCCGTACAGCAGCGGCACCACGAACAGCAGCGCGAGCGCGATGACCGTGACGACGTCGTCGTCGAGCGGCCGGGCCCGGTCGACCAGCGCCAGCGCCACGAACGCGACGGCGTACAGCAGCACGAACACCACGAAGTCGATCAGCCAGGCGGCGAACCGCCTGCCGTCACCGGCGCGCGCGAAGGGCGTGCCGTCGGCGAAGTGGGACATGCGGGCATTGTCCGCGAGCGCGCTCAGTGATCGAGCGCCACCACGCCCGTGTGCTCCTCGGTGTTGCGCCGCGTCTTCACCCAGCCGTTGCGGCCGCGCACCAACCGGTACAGCGCCCGCCACGAGGTGATGTAGAACGTGTAGATGTAGACCGCGTAGGCGAACCCGTAGAACACGCCCCGCGCCACGCCCACCGACGGTTCGCACCGCGACCGGTAGACCGGCCCCCACACGAGGAACGGCAGCAGCCCGAACGAGCCGTACACGGCGAACAGCAGCCACGCCCCGCCCGCGAACCACTCCCACACCGCCGTGGGGTCCGCCGACGCGCGGATGCCCAGCAGCAGGAACGGGATCGGGTACACGAGCGTGCCGAGCAACTGCAGCCACGGCTGGGCGAGGTAGTAGAGCATCTCCGCGGCGCCCAATGTGGACAGGTGCCGGGAGTCCCAGATCCGCCGCACGTAACGGGCGCACTGCATCGTGCCCTGGCCCCACCTCGTCCGCTGCCACAGGAACCGGCGCAGGCTGTACAGCCCCTCCTGCGCCACGTGCGTGTCGCGGGTGAAGCCGGTGCGCCAGCCGACGGTCAGCAGGTGCACGCCCAGCTCGAAGTCCTCCAGCAGCGCGCCCCGCCACGGCCCCGACTCGTCGGCGATCGACGCGAGCGCGGTCAGGCGGGTGAACTGCCCGTTGCCGCCCATCGAGATCGTGCCGGTCACGCCGCGCGAGGTCTGGATGGCGGCGATGGCCGTGCGGAACTCGAGGTCCTGCATGCGCACGAGCCCGGCGCCGAACCGCTTGCCCAGCCACGAACCCCGCGACGGCAGCACGCCCCGGTTGCTCATCCACACGTCGACCTGCACGGCGCCGACCTCGGGGTCGCCGAACAGGTGGTCCGCGGCGCACACCGCGAGGCAGTCGGGCGCGGGCCGCCCGTCGGCGTCCACCACGACGACCACAGTGGACTCCCGGTCGGCCTCCGGCAGGAACGCCAGCAACTCCCGGTAGGCGGCGTTGAGCGCGTCCCCCTTTCCGGTGCGGGCGTGCGGGCGCACCCGGCACACGAGGTGCACGCGCGGGTCGTCGAACCCGGCCACCACCGCGGCGGTGTCGTCGTCGGACGCGTCGTCGATCACCCACACCCGCGCCCGCGGGAACGTCGTCAGCAGGTAGGAGACGGTGTCGCCGATGACCGCCTCCTCGTCCCGGCAGGGCACGAAGAAGTGCCAGTCGAAGGCGTCCGGGTCGCCGGGCGTGGCCGGCTTGTGCCGCAGGTACGGGATCACGATGAGGCAGACGTAGGTCAGGAAGGCGACGCTCATGGTGAGCGCAAGCGCCTGCGTCACGCCGAGGATGACGGGCAGGCTCACGCGGCGGCCTTCTTCCCGGTCTCCTTCTCCGGGGCGCGCGTGGCCAGCCACACGAAGAGCACGAGCGCGGCGGCGCCGCCGATGACGCTGATGAGCGACCCGAACATGGTGTGCCCCAGGTAGTAGCCGCGGTCGGTGCCCATCCAGTTGACCAGCCCGACCAGCATCAGCAGCCGCAGCTGGTTGACCAGGATCAGCGCGACCACGGCGATGCCGAGCGCCCCGATCACCTGGCGGGTGATCCGCGGCCGCAGCACGATCATCACCGCGCCCACCAGGAACAGCGGCAGCAGCAGGAACGCCGACGTGCACTCCGGCGACATCCGCAGCCCGAACGGCGTGTCCCCGCCGAGTCCGAAGTAGACCGACTGGCGCTGCTCCGCGACGTACACGCCGTCGGAGGTGAACAGCCGGATCAGCCCGCCCGCGAGCGTCATCTCGACGGTCCGGTACGCGCGCTGCCACACGACCAGCGAAACGGCGACGAGCAGGAGCACCACGGCGAGTGCCCGGTGCCAGGGAATGGGCCTGGGGAACGCGTTGGCCACGGTCACGGGTGCCTCGAATCGTGAATCCGACAGGGGACAGCTCACGATCTTCCGGCCAAGCACCGGGTTCGGTACATCGCTTGATCGGGTGATATCGGCGCTGGTCAGGTTGCTCAGAGGTGATCAATTTCGGCGGGCGTCACGCTCGATCGTGAAGATCGACCTCTTTCCGGTCATAGTCGGAAAACTTTGTATCCCTCCGAACCCGTTGCCGCGATAACTAATCGCACGGCGCTGCCGTGCCGGCGAGAAAATCGGAGGAAACACACATGCGCATGCGATTTGCAGGCCGTGGCGGTGCCATCGGGGTGGCCGTCGCGGCGTCGCTGGTGCTCGGCGCGATGCCCGCGTCGGCAGCGCCGGGCGACGGCTCGGCGTACGCGGTGAAGGTGGCCGTGACGCTGCTCGGCCAGCCCGCGGTGAACGTCGGCCCGCTCGCGCCGTCCAACACCAACGGCCCGACGTCGGCGAGCCTCGCGAGCGTCAACGTGCCGGGGATCGTCACGACCGGTTTGGTGACCAGCGAGGCCACCCTGAACGAGGAGACCGGCGAGGTACACGCCCAGGCCGACATCGCGAACGTCAACATCGGCCTCTCGGCGTTGACGGGCTCGATCGGCGCCGTCAACGCGACCTGCGACGCCACCCAGGCCGGCACGAGCGGCTCGGCGAACCTGGTCAACGTGCAGCTGCCCGGGGTGTCCGTGCCGGTGAACCCGGCGCCGAACACCACGGTCAACCTGCCGCTGGTGTCGATCGTCTTCAACGAGCAGATCGAGAACCCCGACGGCAGCCTGACCGTCAACGCGGTGCACATCAAGCTGAACGCGCTGGTCGGCACGGGCGACATCGTCCTGGCCTCGGCCACGTGCGGCCCGGCCGCGCCGCCGGTGCCGCTCGCGTCCGGCGCGGGCCTGTGGCTCGGCCTCGGGCTGCTCGGCCTCGCCGCGATCCCGGTCGGCGGCATGGTGGTCCGCAAGCGTCGCGCCGCGGCCGTCTGAGGCGGGGAGTCGCACCGTGTACCGAGCACCGACCGGAGGTGCCATCGGCGGCGCCGGTGGGCTCGCGATGACCGGCAGTGACGTCGGCTGGTGGATCGCACTGGGCATCGTCCTGGTGATCTCCGGCCTGCTGGCGACGCACTCCGCGCGGCGCAGGCGAAGCGCCGACTGATTCGCACAACCGTGGCGGCGGCCCCGTTGCCGGGGCCGCCGCCCGACCCACCCGTCCCAGGGGAGTGATGGAAGAAGTCCTGCTGCTCGTCGGCACCCGCCCGGAGGCGGTCAAGGCCGCCCCGGTGGCGCTGTGCCTCGCCGAGCACCAACACCTGCGGCCCGCGATCGTCCACAGCGGACAGCACGCGGACATGGTCGAGCAGGCGCTCGCGCCGTTCGGCCTGCGTCCGGACGAGTCCCTGCGCTACCCGCGCGAGAACGGCGGCCAGGCCGAGCTGTTCGCGCGGCTGCTGCCCGCGCTCGACGCCGTGCTGACCAGACGCCGCCCCGCCGCGGTGCTGGTGCAGGGCGACACGACGACCGCGCTGACCGGCGCGCTGGCCGCGTTCTGGTGCCGGATCCCGGTCGTGCACCTGGAAGCGGGCCTGCGCACCGGCGACCTGACCGCGCCGTTCCCGGAGGAGGCGAACCGCCAGCTGGTGGCGCGGATCGCCGCACTGCACCTGGCCCCGACCCCCGCCGCGGCGGCGGCACTGGCGGCCGAGTCCCTGTCCGGCGGTCCGGTCGTGGTCACCGGCAACACGGTCGTGGACGCGGCGCTGCGGATCGCCGCGCTGGCCGCGCCCGCCGAGAACCCGGACCTGGTCGCGGTGGAACAGGAGCTGGAGGCCCACGGCGGCAGGCTGGTCCTGGTGACCGCCCACCGCCGCGAGTCGTGGGGCGAGCCGCTGGACGAGGTGCTGGCCGCGGTGGCCGCGCTCGCGGAACGGCACCCGGACGTGCGGGTGCTGCTGCCGATGCACCCGAACCCGGCGGTCCGCGCCCAGGTGGTGGCGGCACTGGGCACGCACCCCCGGGTGACGCTCACCGAACCGTTGGCCTACCCCGACCTGGTCCGCGTCCTGCGCAGGGCCGCGCTGGTGCTGACGGATTCGGGCGGCATCCAGGAGGAGGCGCCGAGCTTCGGCGTGCCGGTGCTGGTGCTGCGCGAGGTGACGGAACGCATGGAGGCCGTGCACGCCGGTTGCGCGTGGCTGGTGGGCACGGACCGCGCGCGAATCCTGCTGGAGGCGGACGAGATGCTGCAGACGCGGCTGCGCGTCCCCTTGCACAACAACCCGTTCGGCGACGGCAACGCGGCTACCCGGGTGTGCACGGCGATCGCGGACCTGCTGGCGGCGACCCCGGCGACCGAGGTCCTCGTCCCGGCGGTGTGACCCGGCCCGGGCAGCGAAGCGGCCACCCGGCCACCGCCCCGCGTCAGCCGACGCGGGGCGTGCCCGTCAACGCCACACCCGCCGCACCGAGCTGGGCGAGCGCGCTCTCCACGGTCGCGGCGGCCACCCCGGCCGTCAGGTCGAGCAGCACCCGCGTCCGGAACCCGTTCGCCGCGGCGTCGAGGGCGGTCGCCCGCACGCAGTGGTCCGTCGCGATCCCGACCACGTCCACTTCGGACACGTCATGAGCGCGCAGCCAGTCGGCGAGCGACGTGCCGTCCGGCGCGCTGCCCTCGAACCCGGAGTACGCCGCCGCGTGCGCGCCCTTGGAGAACACCGCCTGGATCCCGGCCACGTCCAGCGCCGGGTGGAACGACGCGCCCGGCGTGCCCGCACGGCAGTGCACCGGCCACGTGTCGACGAAGTCCGGCTGGTCGGAGAAGTGCGCACCGGGGTCGATGTGGTAGTCCCTGGTCGCGACCACGTGCGAGTAGGACCCGTACAGCGCCGGGATGGCCGCCGCGACGGCCGCGCCGCCCGCCACGGCCAGCGAGCCGCCCTCGCAGAAGTCGTTCTGCACGTCCACGACGATGAGCGCTGTCATCACTTCTCCACGTACACGGTCGGGATCGCGGGCTCGCCATGGGACAGCTTGAGACCCTCCCATGGGAGGCTCACCAACCCGTCCCGCACGCGTTGCCTGCTCGACTCAAGACTGGGCGGATCACCCACCGGTTGTCCACCCCGCAGCATCGGCACCTGCAGCTGCCGGTCGTGCGGGCCCTCCTCGACGGCCGCGCCGACGACGTACACGACCTCCTCCAGGGCCGTCCCGGTCGGCTTGTGCCGCCGCAGCGCCGCCTTCCGCCCGGCCTTGGACTCCTTGTGGGAGCTGCGTTTCGCGACCGGCCGGCCCTCCACCTCGACCAGCTTGTACACCATCCCGGCGGTCGGCGAGCCGGAGCCGGTGACGAGCGACGTGCCGACGCCGTACGCGTCCACGGGCTCGGCGCGCAGCGCGGCGATGGCGTACTCGTCGAGGTCGCCGGACACGACGATCCGGGTGTTCTTGGCGCCCAGCGCGTCCAGCTGCTGGCGGGCCTGCCGCGCCAGCACCCCGACGTCACCGGAGTCGATGCGGATCGCGCCCAGCTCGGGGCCCGCCACCTCGATGGCCGTCTCGATGCCCTGCGTGATGTCGTAGGTGTCGACCAGCAGCGTCGTGTCCGTGCCCAGTGCCTGGACCTGCGCGGTGAACGCGGCGTGCTCGCTGTCGTGCAGCAGCGTGAACGCGTGCGCGCACGTGCCCGCGGTGGGGATGCCGTAGCGGCGCTTCGCCTCCAGGTTGGACGTGGTCGCGAAGCCGGCCAGGTAGGCGGCCCGCGCCGACGCGACGGCCGCTTCCTCGTGCGTGCGCCGCCCGCCCATCTCGATGATGGGCCGCCCGTTCGCGGCGCTCACCATGCGTGCGCCCGCGGACACGATCGCGCTGTCGTGGTTGAGGATCGACAGCACCAGCGTCTCCAGCACGACCGCCTCGGCGAACGTGCCACGCACGGTGAACAGGGGCGACCCGGGGAAGTACAGCTCGCCCTCGGGGTAGCCGTCGACGTCGCCTGCGAAGCGGTAGTTCGCGAGCCAGTCCAGTGTGGTCTGGTCGAGGACGCCGTCGAGCTGCGCCAGTTCGGCCTCGCCGAACGTGAACCTGCTGATGGCGTCCACCACGCGTGCGGTGCCGCCGACCACGCCGTAGCGCCGTCCGTTGGGCAGCCTGCGGGCGAACGTCTCGAACACGCACTCCCGCTCGGCGGTGCCGTCGGCGAGGGCCGCGGCGAGCATGGTCAGCTCGTAGTGGTCCGTGAGCAACGCGGTGCTGGTACCGGTCATGAGCAGTCAGCGTAGACATGCCACCATGGATTTATGTCGGTTTCCATGTCGACACCCGTCGAGCGGGTCGAACCGGTAACGGCGGAGTTCACGGCCGAGGACAAGCCGTGGCAGACCATCGTGTGGAACGACCCCGTGAACCTCATGTCGTACGTGACGTACGTGTTCCAGAAGCTGTTCGGCTACTCCCGTGAGCAGGCGACGAAGCTCATGCTTGACGTGCACCACAAGGGGCGGGCGATCGTGTCGTCCGGCTCCAAGGAGAAGGTGGAGGGCGACGTCGCGAAACTGCACGCGGCCGGGCTCTGGGCGACCATGCAGCACGAGTCGTGATCCCCTGGGAGCGGGCGGGCGACACCGTCACCACCAAGGTCGACCGGCAGGAAGCGGCCGTGTTGCGCGGCCTCGTCGGCCAGCTGGACGAGATGCTCAGGTCGCGGCAGTCGGAGGCGCCGCAGGACGAGCTGGCCGAGCTCACCGGCATCCGCACGGGCCCGACCAGCGCGCCGGACGACCCGATCCTGTCCCGGTTGCTGCCGGACTTCCACCGGCTCGACACCGAGGACGCGAAGCAGCAGGACCGTGACTCGGCCGCCGCGCTGCGCTCGCTGCACGAGCCGGAGCTGCTGGACATGAAGACCGGTGTCGCCGGTGTGCTGCTCGACACGTGCCCGCCCGGCGGTGGCGTGGTGAAGCTGTCGCTCGAGCAGGCCGACGCGTGGCTGTCGGCGCTCAACGACGTGCGGCTCGCCCTCGGCACCACCCTCGGTGTGACCGAGGACATGCCCGACCAGCTGCCCGACGACGACCCGCGCGCCCCGCACCTCGGCGTCTACCACTGGCTGACCTGGATGCAGGAGAGCCTGGTCACGGCGCTCACCGGCGGCGACGATGCCTAACGCGATCACCGACGTCGACGGTGTGCTCGTCGGGCACCACCAGCGGCTCGGTGACGGCTGGGCGACCGGCACGACGGTCGTGCTGCTGCCGCCGGGGACGACCGGCGCGGTCGACGGCCGCGGCGGCGCACCCGGCACCCGCGAGACGGACCTGCTGGTGCCGGAGAACCTGGTGCAGCAGGTCGACGCCGTCTGCCTGTCCGGCGGGTCGGCGTACGGGCTCGCCGCGGCGGACGGCGTGATGCTCTGGCTGTCCGAGCGCAACCGCGGCCTGCGGGTGGGGCAGGCCGAGCACGAGGTCGTGCCGATCGTGCCCGGCGCCGTGCTCTACGACCTGCCGCGCAGCGCGTGGGGCAACCGGCCCGACGCGTCGTTCGGCTACGCGGCCTGCGAGAACGCGGCCGCCGAGTTCGCGGTGGGCACCGTCGGCGCGGGCACCGGCGCGAAGGTCGGGCAGCTCAAGGGCGGGATCGGCACCGCTTCCGTGGCGGTCGACGGGTTCACGGTCGGCGCGCTCGCGGCGGTGAACGCGGCGGGCAGCGCGGTGGACGTGGCGACCGGCGTGCCGTACGCGGCGGACCACGAGGTCGGGGGCGAGTTCGGCGTGGTGTGGCCGAACGCGCCGGGCGTGCTGCCGGACGTGGCCCCGACCGACCTGAACACCACGATCGGCGTGGTCGCCGTGGACGCCGACCTCACCAAGACCGAGTGCCGCCGCCTCGCGGTCGCCGCGCAGGACGGCCTGGCGCGTGCCGTCCGGCCGGCGCACACCCTGTTCGACGGGGACACCGTGTTCGCGGTCGCCACCAGGGCCCGGTCGCTGGGCATCGCGGACGGGCCGTTCGGCCCGGTCGCACGCGCGGCCGCGCTCGACCGCCTGTGCACGGCAGCGGCGGAGGTGTTCGCGCGCGCCATGGTGCACGGCGTGCTGGCCGCCACCGCGGTGCCCGGCCTGCCCGCGTACCGGGACGTGTGGCCTGTCGGGGGTCTGGGGGATCGCTCCCCAGAGGATTCTGTCTCATCAGATGGGAGCACGGCGTCCGGCCAGTAAGATCGGGGTGTGCTTCGGATACGCCGTGACCTGGTCGACGCGATCATCGCGCACGCTCGTCGGGACCACCCGGACGAGGCGTGCGGCGTCATCGCCGGACCCGAGGGGTCGGACCGGCCGGAGCGGTTCATCCCGATGCTGAACGCGGCGCGCTCGCCGACGTTCTACGAGTTCGACTCGGCCGACCTGCTCAAGCTGTACCGGGAGATGGACGCGAACGACGAGGTGCCGGTGGTGATCTACCACTCGCACACCGCGACCGAGGCGTACCCGTCGCGGACCGACGTGTCCTACGCGTCCGAGCCGGACGCCCACTACGTGCTGGTCTCCACCCGTGACGAGACCGACGAGTTCCGGTCCTTCCGGATCGTCGAGGGCGAGATCAGCGAGGAGCAGGTCGAGGTCGTCACGGAATACAGCTCGTCCGCACAGGCGTTTTCGGAGTAAGTCCCTTTCCTCAAGCGGAGGTTCCACATGGCGGTCACCGTCTCCATCCCGACCATCCTGCGCACCCACACGGGTGGCGAGAAGACGGTCGAGGCGAGCGGCAGCACCCTGGCCGAGGTGATCGACAACCTCGAGTCGAACCACGGCGGCATCAAGGGCCGCCTGGTCAAGGAGGGCACGCTGCACCGTTTCGTGAACATCTACGTCAACGACGAGGACGTGCGGTTCTCGGGTGGCCTCGAGGCGGCCGTGTCCGACGGCGACAACGTGACCATCCTGCCCGCGGTCGCCGGCGGCTGACGTTGGCCCGCTACGACTCCCTGCTCGACGCGCTCGGCGACACGCCGCTGGTGGGTTTGCCGAGGCTGTCCCCGTCCGCGGACGTGCGGCTGTGGGCGAAGCTCGAGGACCGCAACCCGACCGGTTCGGTGAAGGACCGCGTCGCGCTGCGGATGATCGAGAAGGCGGAGGAGGAGGGGCTCCTGCGGCCCGGCTGCACGATCCTCGAGCCGACGTCGGGCAACACCGGTATCTCGCTGGCCATGGCCGCGAAGCTCAAGGGCTACGGCCTGGTGTGCGTGATGCCGGAGAACACGTCCGAGGAGCGCAGGCAGCTGCTGCAGGCGTACGGGGCGCGGATCGTGAACTCGCCCGCCGCGGGCGGCTCGAACGAGGCCGTCCGGCGGGCGAAGGAACTGGCGAAGCAGAACCCGGACTGGATCATGCTGTACCAGTACGGGAACCCGAACAACGCGGGCGCGCACTACCACGGCACCGGCCCGGAGATCCTGCGCGACCTGCCGTCGGTGACACACTTCGTGGCCGGCCTCGGCACGACGGGCACCCTCGTCGGCGCGGGCCGGTACCTGCGCGAACACAAGCCGGACGTGCAGATCATCGCCGCCGAGCCCAGGTACGGCGAGCTCGTTTACGGTCTGCGCAACCTCGACGAGGGTTTCGTGCCGGAGCTGTACGACCCGGAGGTCCTGACGGGCCGGTACTCGGTCGGCTCGTACGACGCGCTGCGGCGCACCAGGGAACTCCTGGAGACGGAAGGCATCTTCGCGGGCATCTCGACGGGCGCCATCCTGCACGCCGCCCTGGCCGCCGCCGACAAGGCGGTGCGGGCGGGCAAGCAGGCGGACGTGGTGTTCGTCGTCGCGGACGGCGGCTGGAAGTACCTGTCGACGGGCGCGTACAGCGGCTCGGTCGACGAGGCAGCGGCCCGCTTGGACGGCCACCTCTGGGCGTGACGCACACGTCCCCGCCCGTAACCGCAACGTCCCGATAGCGCCTTTGAGAGCACCGCTGAGCCGAACCCTGACCGGCCGCTGACCTGTGAAACGCGTCCCGGGTAGGTACAAGGAACCCCAGCGGCGGCGGGGAACGTCTGGGCGTAAGCCCCGCACACGTCCTCGTTCAGGACCGCGACGTCCCGAACGCGCCGTTCAGGACACTCAACGTCCCGAAAGCGTCTGTCACTGCCGCGCCGCCGAGTCGAGCCCCTGACCGGCCGCTGATCTTCGAAACGGTGCCCTGGTACGTACCCGAACCCCCAGCGGCGGCCGGAAACGTCTGCGCGTAAGCCCCGCACACGTCCCGTCCAGAACCCCAGGTCCGAAAGGCGTCTTCCCGGACACCGCCGCACCGCCTATCCGAGCCGCAGCAAGCCGCTGACCTGCGAAAACGCCGCCCCCAGTACGTACCTGAACCCCCACCCGATCCCGGGGGCCACCCGCCATGCCAGTCTACCGGTACCCACCGACAATTCCGGGGCCGAGCGCGAATCTGTGGACAACCACCCGGGCTGTGGACAACTCGCCCCGCGCCGACCGTGAATGTCGGTGCCGTGCCGTAACGTGGTTCGAGGGGGCCGGAGGCCGCCCGAGGACTAGCATCCCGCGGCGTGAGCGCCATCGAGGTCACGCGCGAGGCCGAGGTCCCGGCCGGCGCGCAGCAGGTGTGGGCCATCGTCTCGGACCCGGCCCGAGCAGGGGACTGGTTCGACTTCGCCGACCGCACCGAGGTCGTCGAGGGTGAGGGCAAGGGCCAGCGCCGCACGCAGTACGGGCACTGGGGTCACCGCCGCTCCGAGGTCGACCAGGAGATCACCGAGTTCGAGCCCGGCAAGGTCCTCGCCTGGCGGCACGTCGCCGAACGCATCGACGGCAAACCCGCGCCGAAGTTCGCCGTCCGGACCGAGTTCCGCATCGAACTGAGCGGCGCCGGCGACGCCACCACGGTCCGGCTGCGCTCCATCCAGGTGCCCGCCGGCCCGCTCAAGGGCTGGCTGATGCGCCGCATCGGCACGAAGGACATCGAACGCAACATGGACCGATCCCTCGAGCGGCTCACCGGACTGCTGTCATGAAGGTCATCGGCCTGCTCGGCGGCATGAGCTGGGAATCGTCGATCGAGTACTACCGGATCGTCAACGAACGCGTCCGCGAACGCGCGGGCGGCCTGCACTCCGCGCACTGCGTCCTGTACTCCGTCGACTTCGCCGAGATCGAACGGCTGCAGGTCAGCGGCGACTGGGAGGAGGCGGGCAACCGCCTGGCCGAGGCCGCCGCCGCGCTCGCCATGGCGGGCGCCGACTTCATCGTGTTGTGCACCAACACCATGCACAAGGTGGCCGGCGAGATCACCGTCCTGCCGCTCCTGCACCTCGGCGACGCGACCGCCGACGCCGTCACGAAGGCCGGCGTCACCCGCGTCGGCCTCCTCGGCACGGCCTTCACCATGGAGCAGGACTTCTACCGCGACCGCCTCGCCGCCCACGGCCTGGACGTGCTGGTCCCGGACGAGGACGACCGCGCCGAGGTGCACCGGATCATCTACGAGGAACTGGTCGTCGGCGTGGTGAAGGACGACTCCCGCGACGCCTACCGCAAGGTGATCCAGCGCCTCGTCGACCGCGGCGCCGAGGGCGTGATCCTGGGCTGCACCGAGATCGAACTGCTCGTCGGTCAGGACGACAGCCCGGTCCCGGTCTTCCCGACCACCCGCCTGCACGCCGAGCTGGCCGCCGACCACGCACTGGGCCTGGCGCCGATACCAGGGTCTTCTCAGGGTTGAACCGGACGCGGGAACCGCGTCCGCCACGTAACCTCGATCACGTGAGCACTCTGCCCGCCCCGGCGGCGAAGCCGAAGAACCCGGTCAACCGCATCCTGCCGCCCAGGCCGCTGCAGGCGTTGATCGTCATCGGCTCGTTCACCGTGCTGCTGTACCTGATCGAGATCGTCGACGCCGCCATGTCCGGCAGGCTCGACCAGTTCGGCATCCAGCCGCGCACCGTGGGCGGCCTCGACGGCATCCTGTGGGCGCCGCTGCTGCACCACGGCTGGGAGCACCTGTTCTCCAACACGCTGCCGGTGCTGCTGTTCGGCTTCCTCGCGATGTCCAACGGGGTCGGTCAGTGGGTCGCTGTGACGCTCACCATCTGGCTGTTCAGCGGCGTCGGCGTGTGGCTGACCGGCGGCGACGGAACGACCGTCGGCGCGTCCGGTCTCGCGTTCGGCTGGCTCGCGTTCCTGCTGGTCAGGGGCCTGTTCAACCGTGCGTTCGGGCAGGTCGTGGTGGCGGTGGTCCTGTTCCTGTACTGGGGCAGCACGCTGCTCGGGGTGCTGCCGGGCAACCCGGGGGTGTCGTGGCAGGGCCACCTGTTCGGCGCGATCGGCGGCATACTCGCGGCGTGGCTGGTATCGATCGCAAACAAGACGACCCGATCGGGATCTTCGACTCCGGCGTCGGCGGCCTGACCGTCGCCCGCGCCATCGCGGACCAGCTGCCCGCCGAGCGGCTGCGGTACGTCGGCGACACCGCGCACAGCCCGTACGGCCCGCTGTCGGTAGCCGACGTCCGGCGCCACGCGCTGGCGGTGGCCGACGACCTGGTCGAGAGCGGCGTGAAGCTGCTGGTCATCGCGTGCAACACGGCGTCGGCGGCGTGCCTGCACGACGCGCGGGAGCGGTACGGCATCCCGGTCGTGGAGGTCGTCGTGCCCGCCGTGCGGCGTGCGGTGGCGACCACGCGCAACCGCCGCGTCGGCGTGATCGGCACGGCGGGGACGGTGCGGTCGCGTGCGTACGAGGACGCGTTCGGCGCGGTGCCGGACCTGACGGTCACCAGCGCGGCGTGCCCGCGGTTCGTGGACTTCGTGGAGCGCGGCATCACGTCCGGCAGGCAAGTGCTGGGGCTCGCGCAGGCGTACCTGGAGCCGCTGCAACAGGCGGACGTCGACACGGTGGTTCTCGGCTGCACGCACTATCCGCTGCTCACGGGCGTCCTGCAGATCGTCATGGGCCCGGACGTGACACTCGTGTCCAGCGCGGAGGAAACCGCGAAGGACGTCGTCCGCGTGCTGACGGAACTCGACCTGCTCGCCGAACCCGGCACCGAGCCCCGGCACGAGCTGGTGGCGACCGGTGACCCCGATTCGTTCGCCCGGCTGGCGCGGCGGTTTCTCGGTCCGGATCTCGGTGCCTTCGCGGCCACCCGTGTGTAAGGGTGTGAGTTGTGCTGTTGACCGTGCTCGGCTGCTCCGGCAGTACTCCAGGTCCCCGCTCGCCGTCGTCCGGTTATCTGCTGGAGGTTGACGGGTTCGCGCTAGGTGTCGAGCTGGGCAACGGCACGCTCGCCGAGCTGCAGGCGGTGCGGGACCCGTTCACGCTGGACGGGCTCGTGTTCTCACACCTGCACCCCGACCACTGTGCCGACTTCTCGGCGCTGACCGTCATGCGGCGCTGGCACCCGGCACCGCCGGCCGACCCGAGCACGAACCGGCTGCCGGTGTACGCGCCGAAGGAGGCACCGACCCGGTTCGCCGCCGCGTACGCCCCGGACCGCGCGGAGATGGAGGACGAGCTCCTCACGGATGTCTACGACTTCCACCCGCTGGCCCCGGGCGTCCGCGAGATCGGCCCGTTCACGGTGACGGTGGCGGAGGTGGCCCACCCCTGCGACGCGTACGGCTTCAGGTTCACGCACAGTGGCGTCTCACTCGCCTACACGGGTGACACCGGTGTGTGCGACACCCTGGATGGCCTAGTCGCGGGCGTGGACGTGCTACTGGGCGAGGCATCCTGGACCCACGGCGACCACCATCCGCCGGGCGTGCACATGTCCGGCGTGGAACTCGGGGAGCTGGCGACACGGGCGGGCGTCCAACGGCTGCTGATCACCCACGTCGCGCCGTGGACGGACCCGCAGGCGGTGCTGGCGGAGGCGCGCACGACGTACGCGGGCCCGGTGGAACTGGTGACCAAAGGCGCGCGGTACGAAATCTGAGGTTGTCCACAACCCCCGACGCCGAGCCCCGTCCCCTGTCGGTGCCCGCTCATAACGTGAAAACCGGGGGCCCCGGGCGCACGAATGGACCGTTCGCCCGGACTCGCACGCCGAATCCGTCCACAGGCGTGCAGAAAGGGAAGTTGCTGTCGGTGCCCACGGGTAACGTGGAAATCGGGGGTCCCCGGGGCATGCGAATGGACCGCTCGTCCGGCATTCGCCGGATTGTGTTGTCCACAGGCGCGCCGGGCGCGATGTTTCTGTCGGTCCCCGTCGGTAGCGTAGATATCGGGGACCCCCGGGGCGTGTGGATGGACCGTTCGTCCGGCATTCGCCGCATCGTGTTGTCCACAGGCATGCCGGGAGGGGTATTTCTGTCGGTGCCCGCTGGTAGCGTGGATATCGGGGGACCCCCAGGGCCGTACGAACGGACCGTTCGTTCGGGCTTGTCGGGCCGAGTTGTCCACAGCCTTCGCTCGAGGCGCGTTTCTGTCGGTGCTCGCCGGTAACGTGGAAATCGGGGGGCCCCGGGGCGGGCGAATGGACCGTTCGTTCGGGTTCGCGCAAGGAATTGGTTGACCGGCACACGTGTGTGCCTGGTCAGCGATCACCACGCCAATGTCCTGAAAGCGCCTTCAGGACGCTCAACGCTCCGAAAGCGCCTTTCACAGCACCCCGGCTGAACCCCGGCGCCGCCCGTCACTCACTGTCGTCGCCTCTCCGCCATCTGGCTGGACCACCACCATCATGATCTTGGCCCCGGCAATTGCCGGGTAGACTTCCCCTCGGTCCGCAGGGCGCGGGCCGGGGGAGGGACGACGCGAAGGAACGCCGTGTCCCAGGTCGCCGAGCGGAAATCGGTCCGCCGTCATGTCGACAAGTTCGCCGTCCGGAGGGCTCAGCTCGCCGACTCGGCACTCCACACGCTCTCGAAACTCGGCTACGCGGGCACCAGCCTCCGCGACATCGCGCAGAACTCCGAGTTCTCCCACGGCGTCCTGCACTACTACTTCCGCGACAAGGTCGACCTGATCACCTACTGCGTGCGCCAGTACAAGGCGGCCGCCGTCGCGCGGTACGACCAGGTCGTCGCCACCTCCACCACGGCGGACGAGCTGCGCGGCCAGTGGATCGACGCGATGGTCGCCACCCTGCGCCAGGACGCGCCCATGCACCGGCTCTGGTACGACCTGCGCAACCAGAGCATGTTCGTCGACTCGTTCCGCGACGACGTCCGCGCCATCGAGCTGAGCCTCGAGCGGATGATCGGCCGGATCGTCGAGCACTACGCGCAGCTGTCGGGCCTACGCCTCGCGATGTCGGCCCGGCTGGCGTACGCGCTGGTGGACGGCGTGTTCCAGCACGCGCTGCTGCGGCACATCGCCGGCCACGACGACGCCGTCGCCGACCTGCCCGGCCACCTCGGGCACGTCCTCGACCGGGTGCTGGTGTGACGGCCTGCGCAGCACCAGCCAGCACAGCAACCCCACCGGGATGATCAGCCAGCACGACAGCAGCCGGTAGACCAGCACGGTCGCCGCCGCTGCCGCGTTGTCCGCGCCCGCGGACACCAGCCCGGCGAGCAGGCTCACCTCGATCACGCCGATCCCACCCGGCGTCAACGGCACCTGCCGGACGATCTGCACGGTCAGGTACACCGCGCCGATCTCCCACATGCTCACCGGCAGGCCGAACGCGCGGGCCGCCGCGTACAGGCACAGCAGGTCGGTCAGCCAGTTCGTCAGCGCGGCGCCGAGCGCGAGCGTCCAGTGCCGCCCGTCGACGTCGCGGGAGCTGGTGATCGCGTCGGTCACCGGCCGCAGCAGCACCGCGAGCCGCGGCCAGCGCGTCGCGACCGGCCGATGAGCGCGCGGGTGGGCGGGGTGGATGTGCCAGCTCGACTGCCACGCGAACAGCCCGACGAACGCGATCATCACGATCGAGATGGCCACGCTGACCGACGCGAGGCCCGGTTCCCGCCGCCACACCACGCCGAGGTGCACGGCGCCGGCGGCGAGCGCGCCCGTCGTGTACAGCAGCGCCAGCGCGGCGAACGACAGCAGGCCGGACAGCACCATGACCGTGGCGGCCGTGCGCTTGCTGGCGCCGTCCGTGCGGAACTGGCGGAACGCGTACGCCGCCGAGATGGCCGACCCGGCGGGCAGGCTGATCGCGATGGCCGACCGGCTGTAGGACAGGGCGAGTGCGCGGTGACGCGGCATCCGCACGCCGAACGCGGCGAGCAGGCGCCGCTGCTGGCGGGCGAACATGACCATGGAGACGAACTCGGCGACCACCGCGACAGCGAGCCAGCCGGTGTCGGCGCCCGCGATCGCGTCCCCGACCGCCGTGAGGCTCGGCAGCTTGCCCTGCAGGGAGAACGTGGCCACGACCAGCAGCAGCACCGCCGCGGCCGCCTTCAGCGCGCCGACCAGCACCGGATGCCTCCGCGTGGCCCGTTGATCCCCCTCGGACATGGCCGCCTCCAATTTCAACTCATGTTGAATGGTCCTCCCGGCGGGCTCCGTGGTCAATCCGAAAGAGGAGGCCGAACGGGGTAACGTCGGCCACAGTGCATATTGTTTCCACCGTGGCACGAAGCGATGGCAGGAACGACGACCAGCTCAGGGACATCAAGCTCACCCGCGGTTTTCAGATCTGGCCGGCCGGCTCGGTGCTGGTCGAGTTCGGCAAGACCAGGGTGCTGTGCGCGGCGAGCGTGACGGAGGGCGTGCCGCGCTGGCGCAAGGGCTCCGGCCTCGGGTGGGTCACCGCGGAGTACGCGATGCTGCCGTCCGCGACCAACACGCGCGGTGACCGCGAGTCGGTCAAGGGCCGTGTCGGCGGTCGCACCCACGAGATCAGCCGTCTCATCGGGCGCTCGCTGCGGGCGTGCATCGACCTCGCCGCGCTCGGTGAGAACACGATCGTGATCGACTGCGACGTCATCCAGGCCGACGGCGGCACCCGCACCGCGGCCATCACCGGCGGCTACGTCGCGCTGGCCGACGCCGTCACCTGGCTCGGCGCCGCGGGCCGCCTCGCCGACCCGCAACCGTTGTCGTGCGCGGTGCAGGCGGTGAGCGTCGGCGTGGTCGACGGCCGCGTGCGACTCGATCTGCCCTACGAGGAGGACGCCCGCGCGGAGGTCGACATGAACGTCGTCGCCACCGACGCCGGCACGATCATCGAGGTGCAGGGCACCGGCGAGGGCGCCACGTTCACCCGATCCACGCTCGACCGGATGCTCGACATGGCGCTCGCCGGCTGCGAGCGCATCAACGCGCTGCAGACCGCCGCGCTCGCCGAGCCCTACCCCGGTGAGCTGCCGACGCCGAAGGCGGTCAAGTCATGAGCGGAGCGAATCGAACACAGGGCGACCGCGAGCGGCTCGCCGGAGCCTGCGAGGGGGCGGCATGAGCACCCAACTGCTGGTCGCCTCCCGCAACGCGAAGAAGCTCCAGGAGATGCGGCGCATCATCGAACGCGCAGGCATCGAGGGCGTGACCGTCGTCGGCCTCGACGAGGTGCCCCCGTTCGAGGAGACACCGGAGACCGGCGCGACCTTCGAGGACAACGCCGTCGTCAAGGCCCGCGACGCGGTGGCCGCGACCGGCCTGCCCTCGGTGGCCGACGACTCGGGCATCGCCGTCGACGCGCTCAACGGCATGCCGGGCGTCCTGTCCGCGCGGTGGGCCGGCAGCGCCCGCTCCGACCAGGCCAACCTCGAGCTGGTGCTGGAGCAGATCGCGGACGTGCCGGACGAGCGCCTCGGCGCGCAGTTCGTGTGCGCGGCGGCGCTGGTGCTCACCGACGGCACGGAGATCGTCGTCCGTGGCGTCTGGCCGGGCACGCTCGTGCGCAAACCGCGCGGCACCAACGGCTTCGGCTACGACCCGATCTTCGTCCCGGAGGGCGAGACGCGGACGTCGGCGGAGCTGCTGACCGAGGAGAAGGACGCCATCTCCCACCGCGGCCGCGCGCTGTCGCTGCTGCTGCCCCACCTGCGCAGCCTCGGCGACCGGTAGCCCCTCACGCGGCGGGCAGCCTGCCGTCGAGTTCGCGTGCCGCGGCCGTGACCGAGTCCGCGCTCGTCCGCCAGCCGGACCCCAGCGGGTGCTCGGTCAGCAAGACCACGACGTACCGCCAGCCCTCGCCGACGAGGCCGGTGCTGTGCAGCACCATCGCGTGGTCGTTGTTGCCCCAGCCCTGCTTGACGGCCCACTGCGCCGCCAGCCCGTCGGGGATGCCGAAGTACTGGTCGAAGTCGTCGGCCGCGTACTCCGGTGCCTCGGCGAGCGCGTCCACGACGAGCGCCCGGTCCTCCGGCGGCATGCGGTCCATGACGTACCGGTACACGCGCACCACGTCGGCCGGGGTCACCTTGACCTCGCCCCACTTGCCGGCGAGCTCCGGTGCCTCCGTGTTCCGCAGCCCTGCCAGCGTCACCACCCTCGGGACGAGGTCCGGTCCGCCCCGCACCCACAGCTCGCTCGCGATGTCGTCGTCGCTCACCGACAGCATCCGGCTGATCTGCCGGCGCTCCGACTCGGTCGCGCCGCGGTCCAGCATGTCGATCGCGATCATCAGCTTGACCAGCGACGCGGACCTGAACTGCCGGTCGGCGTCGACCGACAGCAGGGTCGTGTCCGTGACCCTGTCGTAGACCACCGCGCCCAGCGTCGTGTTCGGCTCCACCGACGTGGCCGCGGCCAGCACCGGCTTCGGGTCGAGCTGTGGCTTCCCGGCAGGCCGCGGATCCGGTGTCGGCGTCGCGGTCTGCCGGGGTGGCGGTAGCGGCGTCGGAACAGCGTCCGGCGCGGGTGCTGGTGCCGCCAGGATCACGTGCTCGCCGACGGACGCCGTCGGCCGCGCGCCACACCCACTGCCGGTCATGACCGTGGTGGCGGCCAGCACGGCGAGGAGCGTGACGCGGCGGGCAGCGAAGTTGAGCATGCCCTGAATACGCCGCCTGATTCGGCAAAGTTGACCCGGTCGGGCGACAACTTTTCGCGCGTCTACGGCGTACGGGGAGCGAAGCCGTCAGGTTGCCCGCGATCCTTATTCAGTTGTGCGTCAGGACGAATCAAACTTTCAGCTCCCTCCTCAGCTTCGCCACGTGACCGGTCGCGCGCACGTTGTACATCGCCTTCTCGATCTTGCCCTCGGGGTCGACGATGAACGTGGAGCGGATCACGCCCATGTACGTGCGCCCGTAGTTCTGCTTCTCGCCGTACGCGCCCCACGCGTTCAGCACCTCGCGGTTCACGTCCGAAAGTAAGGGGAACGTGAGCCCCTCGTCGGCGACGAACTTGGCGAGCTTCTCGGGTTTGTCGGGCGAGATGCCCACCACGGCGAAGCCGGCGTCGTTCAGCTCGGCGAGGTTGTCGCGGAAGTCGCAGGCCTGCTTGGTGCAGCCCGGCGTGCCCGCGGCGGGGTAGAAGTAGACGACGACGTGCTTGCCGCGGAAGTCGGACAGCGACACCTCGTTGCCGTCCGCGTCCGGGAGCCGGAAGTCGGGGGCGGGGTCGCCCTCCGCGAGTCGGTTGGTCATGCCGGGGACGTTATCCCGTGGCACCGACAATTTCAGACGGTGCCGTCGAAGATGGGGATGGCGCTCGCTCCCGACGAGGCGGCACGCACCGCGACCCGCACCGTGCACGGCTTGCTGGGCACCTCGAAGGCGATCGCGAACCGCAGCGTCTTGTCCGGCTGCACCTCTTCGATGGCCCCGACGGTGCCGGTGTAGCCCTGTGTGGAGTCGATGACCTGGTCAGCCGCGACGCCGTCCGCCGTCGCCACGAACGACAGCTGAGCGGGCCGGTACACCGTGTCACTCCCGTTGTCGATCACCAGATCGAAGGCAACCGCACGCGCGGCCGGCGGGTAAGCGGTCGCCGTCGGTGTAAACGACGTGGGCTCCGACACCGAAAGAGTGATCCCCTCCCCGAGTGACCGCACGTGCTCACCGGAGGTGAGGTCGGACCGTTCCGCGGCCGCGGACGGGGCTGGTGCACGCAACGACTGGCTCACGTTGCCGCCGTCGGCCGCATGACCAGCGCCGCAGGCCGCCAGCAGCAGGAGGCATGCCGCGACCGCAAGTCTGACCACTGGCACGAAGGGGTCCCTTCCCGGGAGAGGTTGGTGCGTCTGAATGCACTATGCCGGTGCGACAGCTGGTGCAGGGGTCAATTGCCGGAGCTGGTGTCGTGCCGTGGCCGAGCTGTGACCAGAGCGGCACCCGGAGTGATCGACGCCACTCAAGCAGCAAGCGCGAAGAACAGGACGAACACGGCCATGGTGATCATGAACCCGGCGATGAGCCACCCGAAGTCCCGCCAGGGTGAGATCGCCTTGTTGTCCTCGCCGGGCACGTAGACGCCACGCTCCTCGAACCGATCGACGAGACGCACGAAGACGCGCGGCAGACGCATGTGGGAAATGGTGTCACGAGGTGGCGCCGGTGACGTGGTAGGGCTTGCAGGGAGTGTCGTCCTGAGGCGCTGCGGACTCGCGCACCGGGCCACGACCTTGTGGAGCTACCGGTGAGTAGGGGCGGGGACGTCGTTGATTCGCCCACCGCACGTCCGGCTACCCTGTGACCGCACCACCCCGGGGCCGTAGCCCAACAGGCAGAGGCACTGGATTTAGGTTCCAGCCAGTGAGGGTTCGACTCCCTTCGGCCCCACAACGTCTGACCAGCGCCAATGCTTCAAGCAAGATCGCAAAACTTGATCATTGGGTGCGGCTTTGGGTGCGAGTACACTCAGAGTCATGGCTGGTGCACGCTCTGACGGCCGCCAGCGCGGCCGCATCGAAGAACGCGGTAGCTCACTCCGCGTGATCGTCTACGCCGGTATTGATCCAGTGACCAGCAAGCGCGTCTACCTGCGGGAGAGCGTCAAGGGCACCGACAAGGCGGCCTACAAGCGTGCCGAGAAGGTCATGAACCGCCTGCTTGCGCAGGTCGACGACCAGCGTTCTCCTGCGTCCTCTGTGTCCCTGGGATATGCCGTAGACGAGTGGTTGCGTACGAGCGAGATCGAGGACAGCACCCGCGACGGGTACGTCAACTACATCAACCGATACATCAAGCCGGTCCTGGGTGAGGAGCCCGTCCGAAAGATCGATGCGCACACGCTGGAAAGCTTCTACACGGAACTCCGCCGTTGTCGCATCCGCTGCGACGGTGCACCGTTCATAGAGACCCACAAGACGGACAACGAACACGACTGCGCGGAACTGAAGTGCACAGTCCACGAGTGCAAGCCGCTAGCGCAGTCGACAGTTCGCCAGATTCACTCGGTGCTCAGCGGAACGCTGGGCGCGGCGGAACGCTGGGGCTGGATTAATACCAATCCAGCCCGTGTCGCGCGTCGTCCGCGGCCGAAACCACCGGAGCCGGATCCACCGACCCCCGCAGAGGCTGCCAAGCTGGCCGAAGAGGCATTCAGAATGGACGATGACTGGGGCACGCTCGTCTGGTTGGTGATGACGACAGGCGTCCGCCGAGGCGAACTCTGCGGTCTTCGCTTCTCCCGAATCGACTTCGACGAAGGAGTGATCGACCTCCGCAAGAACTGGGTCAATGGCAAAGAGAAGGACACGAAGACGCATCAGAACCGTCGCATCGCCCTCGATACCGAAACTTTAGTTCTGTTGAAGGAGCAGCGGGACAGGGTGAAGAGACGAGTGGAGAGCCTTGGAGACACCTTTCTGGACGATTTGTTTGTATTCAGCAGTACGAAGACGCCGGACCACTCGGCGCCATACTCACCAAACGCTGTGACCCAGCGGTATAAGGACATGGCGACGCGAGTTGGGGTCAAAACCCATCTGCACGCACTACGACACTACTCGGCGACGGAGTTGCTGTCCGCTGGCGTCGACATCCGAACTGTTGCTGGTCGCTTGGGACATGGCGGCGGAGGCGCCACAACGCTTCGCGTGTATGCCGCTTGGGTTGCTGCGTCTGACCGAAAAGCTGCAGAAATATTGGGAGCGAGGATGCCCAAGCGTCCTTGACTTATCAGAAGCCTAGGAGAGTAATTCTACTTCGCACACTTGAATTCTCCGCCTGCAATAGTTGTTCATTTTCGTATACCGCTTGGAATGCTGCGAGTGCGAGTTCCACCGCACGGTCCCTGTGCTTGTACGCAGTCGTGATGTTGGGTTCATTCGCGCCATGTACCAAGCGACTCCGCACTCGGTACAAGTCCCTGATCTCGTTCATCAGGGCTATGCGGCGTTCTGGAGAGTCTGGCTCAAGAAGAACCGCCATGGCTCCACTGATGCGAAAGGTGCTCTCTCCTTCAGGAGTTCCGAAGAGGTTCTCCCAGCAAATTACTGCGTCGACGAATCCGTCCATGGCATCCATGCGGGAAGAAACCGCCGCAAGTAAACGGCGCATACCCATATCGACAGATTTTGGTTGATTTTGTATTCTTCGTGCCCAATCCTGGATGAGTGATATTCGGTCGGTAGATAGTTCTTGGGCGGGAAGGGGTGCGGCAGGCAATCTATTCAAATCTACTGATGCGCTGCGCCCGCTCATCAGCGGATTAAGAATTGAAACCGACGTCAGCACAGGTGCAAGGATCGCATCTGCGGTCGATGCGAGTAGCAGGGCGAAACGAGTGCGATCTATCTGCCTCCTGACTTCATTCTGGAAAGCCTCGATCGCAGGTCGTGTGCGCTCGTACTTTGCATCAATGTCTTGGTCGTCGGATGTCTCTGCTTTCCATGCTGTCGCATCAAGCAATCTCAAGTCGACCCTGAAGTCGAGCACGGCGGAACCTTCGCCGCCCATGAACAAGTATTTCTTTCGCGGGGAGAATTTTCGAATTGCTGTCGAACTGAGCGTGATCGATGAAAGATTGTCGGAAAGAGTGAAGTTGGAAAGCAGGGCTGCTGCTCGGATGGGCGCGCTTTTGCCGGTGGCCAAGCGTCTGCAAGTTGTTATTGTTTCTCGAAGGGCATCAATCAGTGCTTGCTCCGAAACATTTTCGCCAATGGTGCAGATATCAAAGGCGTAATGGATCATGCTTTCCGCCGCTGCGGTTATCTGATTCGTGCCACCGTTGCCGTTGGACCACAATAGGTAGTTGCTTGGAAGAGTGTATAGGCTGACGAAGTCCTCGCCTTCCAAGTCGGACGGCGTACTTCCCGGAAATATTTTGGAGAGTTCTTCGTCTTGCAGCAGTGCCTTTACGAACTGTTCGTTAAGTGGGTGGCTGTGAGTAGGTAGACTTGGGAATGTCCACGTGAACCGTTCTTCGGTCATTGGCATCAAGATTGCGGCGAACAGGTCCAGTCCGAGCCGTATCAAGGTGTCTTCGACTGGATCGTCGGACCTGAAGTCAGCCACCGCACCATGGCAGTGTTTGCGAGCTTCGCGTGCGATGGTTCCCTCGTATCCATCGTGGTAGTTGACGATGGACATCCGCGCGAACTGCCTATCAATGCCGTCTCTGGCGAGAATCCCGTCGGTAATTGGTCTTATGACTTGCAGTACCTCAGTTCGCTCCTTCGTCATGCTAAGGGAATCTAGGTCTTCTTTATCGCAGGCAAGGATGTATCTGACGACTTCGGGTCCGAACGCTTCTACTGCATGGTCAATCATGAGGCTCTCTCTCGCGCAGTTCAGGGATCCGTTACTTCGCATCGCTGGTGACACCCAGTTCGATACGTACCCGATCTCACCACGATGCGTGGGCGTCACTCAGGGACCTCGTAGGCTGCTCGGCGTGGTGGACAAGCATGGAGCGTGGAAGACCTACGGGGAGCGACTGATCTATGACAACCAGTGGGTGAAGTTGGGGCTTGCCGATGTTCAGGCTCCGAACGGCGAGCGTTGGGAGTACCACGTTGTCCATCTGGCGCGGATCGCCATCGGACTGATCGTCGACGAGCGTGACCGGGTGCTGATGCTGTGGCGCTACCGATTCCCGACGGATCAGTGGGGGTACGAACTCCTTGGTGGTCTCGTCGAGGAGGGGGAGCACCCGGCTGATACCGCTCGTCGTGAGGTCGAGGAGGAAACCGGCTATCGACCGATTGGCGAGCCGGAGCACTTGGTCAGCTTCGAGCCGTTGCCGGGGCAGGTCACGGCTGACACCGACGTCTACCTGTGGCGCAAGGTGGAGAAGGTGGGCGAGCCCACCGACACTGAAGAGGTCGGCCGCTTGGAGTGGGTGCCGCTGAGTCGAGTCCTGGAGTTCGTGAAGCGTCGTGAGGTGCTCGGGGCCGGGGCGCTCGTGCCGCTGCTCTACTACCTCGCCTCACGCGGCGTGGGTACTGCCGGTGGGCAGGATGAGGCGATTGAGCCTGCCTAGCTGCCGGTCGGACTTGATCTGCATCGCTAGGCGCTTTGCCTGACGGGCGTGTGCCTGCGCGGCCTCGCGGTCGCCTGCTGCCGCGTAGGCGTACGCCAAGTCGACGAGCATGACGGTTCTCGCGCGGGTGAAGTCGGGTGGGAGCCGTGGTAGGGCGTGGCTGAGCTGGTCGATCGCGTCTGGTTCGCCGAGGCGGCTGAGGGCGTTGCCGCGCCAGCGGTCGAGGTGTGCGCCTGCGAGGAACAGGAACGGGAGTTCCGGGTTCACGGGGTCGTTGGGCAACAGCGCGTCTGCCTCGTCGAACGCGCGTAGCGCGTCGTCGCGGCGTCCGGCTGCCGCGAGGCCCTCGCCGTATGCTGCGGTGAGCCACGTGCGCAGCAGGGCCGGGGCTGAGTGCGCGACGAGCGCGCGGGCCTGGTTGAGCTGCTCCACGGCCGCGTTCACCTCGCCGATGTCGATCAGGATGAACGCCTGCTGCGCCATGGCGTGCGCCAGCAGCTGCGGTGAGCCTGCTTCACGTGCTCCGGCCTTTGCGCGCTCGTGGTGGTCCCATGCCTGCCGGATGGCGTTGCGGTCGAGGGCCTCCCACCCTGCGAGCGCTGCCGCCTCCGTGAGGACTCCGGCGAGTGTCTCGCGCTGGCCGCGCATCGTGCTGTAGCTGAGCAGCCGTTCGATCTGGGCTATCTGGCTCCGCAGCTCGTCGAGCACCGTGATCCCGCCGAACTGGCGGTCGACGTGCCGGACGTTCTCCACCTGCTGACGGAACAGCTTGACTGTCCCGGCGTCGACGGAACGCGCGATCGTGAGCCGTGAGCGGAGTTCCTCGACCTCGCCGTCGTCGAGTTCTGGCGGGAATCCGAGTTCCTCGTTCGTGAGGCCGTAGATATCCCGGAACAGGCGTTGGTATGTCGGGCTGACGGCTGTTCGGCCGTTCTCCCAAACGGACAGTTTCGTCTTCAAGCTGGCTTCGGACATGACCGGGATGCCGAGCATCTGTGCACGTCGCAGCATCATGTCGATGACCGTCTGCGCGGAGTAGCCGCGCTGTCGGCGCACCTCTTGCAGCTTGGTTGCTGGCATCCGAATGGTCCCCCGATTATCCCCTCTGGCCTGCGGAGTTAATTCAAGTTATCTCCAGCCTAGTTAACCGCAGCCAGCTGTTTAACGGCTCGGATTCGCCGTTTCTTTGAGGCATGAACGCACGCCGAAACATCGCCTCGCTGGCACCCGAGACGCCTGCGGCGGACCGGGAGCCCCTACTTCTCGCGGTTCGCACGCTCGAACACGGTCGCCAGGTTCGCGGACATCTCTTCGAGGCGCTTGGTGATCTCGTGGAGCTGGTCTTCGATCGCGGCCAGCCTGGCGGGCACGCTGTCGCCGGCCAGGTCCACGGGGTCGTTCGGTGCTGGTGGGGTGAGTCCCAGGAGGACCGCGGCGAGGTGCCGCGGGTGCCAGCCGAGGGCCACCGAGAGCGCTTCGAGCGTGCGGCCGCTGCGCCTGCGCTGGACCGTGTTGTTCCGGATCTCGCGCACGATCGACAGCGCGATGTTCGATCGCTCCGACAGCTCGCGCTGATTCAGCCCGAGTTCCGTCAGGCGCTCGTTGATCGCCTTCGCGACTGCCGACCAGTCTTCCGCCACGTATTCCTCCGCGCTCCGCCTCAACATCGACATTAGCGGGGCTGTCCCATTTCGCGGGCGCCACTTCGCCCGCGATTGGGCCATTCGTGTCTTCATTAGTGCCGATATCGGCACTTCATCATTCTTTCTTCAACACTTCTTAGGGAACCAATCATGAGCACAGCTCTGCCGAATGCCGGGCAACCGGCGTTCTACACAGTCCGAGAGGCCGCGCGGATTCTGCGCGTGGACCCGTCAACCCTCTACCGGGCGATCAGGGAAGACGCCTTTCCTGCCGTCCAAGTCCGCACTCGATACGTCGTCCCTGCTGCTGTGCTGAGCAAGCTGATCGCCGAGGCCGAGCAGTTCGGCGGTCGAGTCGATCCCGCTCGCATGGCCGCCGAGCGTCGCACGGCCCGTGAGGTCGAGCGTGTGCGCGGAGGTGCGGCATGGTGACCTCCGACGACTACTCGCGGTTCGTGGGCATCGCGTGGCGGCTGGACCGGCTGCGGTGGGTGCCGCGTGATGTCCTCGCCGACCTCGTGATGAAGGACGGCGAATGCGTGTGGGCGTTCACCGACGGCGACCCGCCCGAGCTGACCGGCAACGAGTCGATCGACCGGGAGCTGGCCGCCCGGCTGTGCGCAGGATGCCCCGTGCAGGACGAGTGCCTGGAACTCGAGTTGCGCACGGCCGGGGAGCAGACCACCGGTGTGTGGGGCTCGCTCAACGAGCGGGACCGCCGTGCGCTCTATCCGTACTGGCGACAGCGCGGCGAACGCGCCGAGCCGCTCGACGACCACGACTTCCCGGACGGAGGTGAGCAGCCGTGACCGAGATCAGCCTGACGCCGACACAGATCCTCGCCGGAGTAGGCGTGCTGCTCGTCTTCCTGTGGGTGTGGCGGGCGAGCGTGCGCCGCGCGAAGGCCGCGCGCGATGCCGCGCGGAGTGGTGCGCGGTTGCTGTCGCTGGCCGGGCGGGTGTTGTTCACCGCCGGGTTGATCGTGGGGGTTCAGTGGGTGGTGATCACGCATCCCGGTAACCCGTGGCTGCTGCTCGCGGTCTTGGGGTTCCCGGCGCTGTTCGCCTCCTACTCGCTGACCCGCGCGCTCACCGTGACGGCTGTGGACAGCCGGAGGGACCGGCGATGATCCCGAACAAGAGGGGAAGGGTGGCCGCTACCGCTGGGCGGCCACCCGCCGGTCCCCAGGACGCCCGGCACATTCCGTTGACCCGTGCGCAGCGGCTCGCGCAGGACGCGGCCGAGGCCGCCGAGCTGCGGGCCTACCAGACCGATCCGGACGTGATCGCGCTCCGCGTCGAGCGCGTGCGGTCGCAGGTGGACCGGCTGTGCTGGGCCGGGATCGTGTGCGGGCTGGCGTTCACCATGACCAACGTCCAGACCTTCGCCGCTGCCGGAGCTGCCGCGTGGTCGCTGCCGTGGCTGGCCGCGTGGCTGCTCGATCCCACGGTGTCGGTGGTGTTGCTGGCGATCCTGCGCGCCGAGCAGGTCACCGCTCGCTACCAGGTCTCAACGGGGCCGTGGGTGCGGCGGGCGAAGTGGTTCACGCTCGCAGCCACGTACGTGATGAACACGTGGGCCTCGTTCGCCGCCGGATCACTGTCCGGGATCGTGCTGCACTCGGTACCGCCCCTGGTGGTGTTCGTCGCCGCAGAGGCCGTCACCGACCTACGCGACAAACTCACCGAAGCCGTGAACGCCGCGTTCACTGAGGCTGAGCAGAGGTTCGCTCGGACGGCGCCGGTGAACGGGGAAAGCCAGCGGGTCCACAAGCCTGCGGCCCGTTCACGGCGGACCGGCGGGAGGAAGCTGTTCGCCGAGTACCTGAACGAAGCGCGGCAGGCGTGGACGCCGGACGTGGTCATCAGTCCTGCGTGGATTCGCCAGGTCACCGACTGCTCGCGTGGTTTGTCCCCGCGCCTCGCCGCAGCACTTGCAGCGGAGATCGACGCGTCGCTAGGGCACGGCACCACGGCCGAGGAGGTGCGGCCGTGAACGACTACGAGTCGACGCCGATCACCGATGACAGCAACGCCGTGAACGCTCCCCCACCGGTCCCATCCGGCCCGTCGGACGTGGTGAACGCAGGTCCGGTGTATGAGGCGGAGCTGGTTGACGAGTCGCAGCCGTTCTACTCCCAGCCGCGCCTTGGCCGCTTCTGGTCGTGGTGGCTGCGGTCGCCGCGCGTGCCGGTCTGGTTGAAGGACCGGGGCCAGGCCCGGCAGGCGTTCAAGGACGCGGTAGCGGCCGTGGGGCGATCGCCGTGGCGGTACCTGCGCGCGGTGGTGCGGGGGTTGGTGGCTGCGGTGCGGTGGTGGCGTCGGTGGGTGACCGTGCGGGACTACCGCGAGGCCGCCGAGTCGTCGGAGAAACTGGCGGACAAGTTCACCGAGATCCGCGCACTCACACTGTTCCGCTGGAAGGTCACCGGCGCGCTCACTGTCGCGACAGTGGTTGCGCTGGTGCTGGTGGAGCTGCTCTACGGTGCCCGCGGATTGTGGTCCGCGGCCGCCCTGGTGTCGCTCGCTCTGGCCGTCCTGGGCCGTCGCCGGGACGGGTCGCCGGGCCGTAAGGCCGTGCTGGCAGG